>CAZQMV010000031.1:0-1517 GCA_964594635.1 Uncultured Candidatus Berkiella sp. | reverse complement strand
TTTATTGGGGCCTAACGTTTGGTTAAGGGGCGGGCTTTAGCCCGTCCAAGTGAGCGCAGAGAACGACTTGAACCATTTGTTAGGCGCTTGGTTTGCGTTAACCAAGGAGATAATAGTTCACATATCTTTTTTGGCGTCAGTGTCTTGCTTCTCTATTTGTTGGAGTATGCGATTGCGTTCTTCATCGCTTTTTGCCTTGCGAAGGCTTTGATCGTAGAGCGTGACCGAACCACGATCAACCAGAAGCTTTAGGCTTGGAAACTGCTTGACTAAGGGCTCTTCGTACTTTGGCCATCGCCGAGAAATTACCAGAGTTTGTTTATCATCGAAGGCGTAGCAGTTTTCATCTGTGATTTTGAATCGCTTATCGCTAAAGTCGACACTTCCTCCAGTGCTTGTGCAATGAAATTTAAAGTTAGGAGATCCATTTGTCTTGAATTTATTTTCTAGCTCTTCACGGAGCTTGTAACCTTCCCACGAGTCTTCAAGGCTAAACTTTATCTCGACAACAGTTTTATCGGGCAGCTCTTCATATTCAATAATTCGAGGTTTGGCAAAGTAGGTCCATTTCAGGGGCTCGGATTCTGCTGCCCTAAGCTCGTCACTAGCTATTTGGCCGGTAGAAAATGATTTAAAAGAAATTTTACCAGCCACAGTGGTTTGCTCGGACTTTGGTGGCGGGCCTATGTCATTGGGTTCTGAACATGCAGTAACTGCTAGGAAAGTTAGAGCAATCGGTGCTCGAATAATTTTTTTCACGGATCTGTATTTATTTCTCGGCAGCATCATGAATGGTCCTTTGCCTAACGTTTGGTTAAGGGGCGGGCTTTAGCCCGTCCCAGAGAGCGAAGCGAACGGTTTGAACCATTTGTTATAAGCGTTACTCGAAGATTCAGGCATTAATATTTTTCTCCAATAGTTCGTATACTTCTTGAGCTGCCAGCTCAAAGGATTGATCTTTATTAATTTCATTGAGGCTGTATTTGAGCTGATGAATCTTGATTTTATTTAATATAATTGCGTTGGCTTTTTCTTCTGTGATGTCTTTTTCTTTCATGAGTGTTATGGCAAGGGCTGCGCGTTTTTGAGTTGATTCGATCGACTCTTGGTGTACGCTTTCTGTGTTGATATTTATTTTTGAAAGTTGATTTTTTATTGCTGTTTTTTCTTTTTCAAGCTCTTTTATTTTCTCTTGTATTCTTTTGTGTCGTTGCATGTCACTTTCAGTTGCTTGAAGGTTGCAAATTATATTTGATGACTCTGTTGATAATTTTGCCAGACTTCTGTTGATTGCTCGTTGACGATCGTCTAGGTTTTCCGGCTCGTGACTTTTATAGTTTGGCTTTGGCTCTTGTTTCATAGATGATCTAAAGATCAATACAGCGATAATGACTGCCACCGTTACAAGTATTATTTCCATTTATCATGATTCCTAGAGTTGCGCTAATTTCTGTTTAGCTTATAACTATTAATTATGCGACATGCCCATATCCAGACAGATTCCCAAATCCAGGAAC
>CAZQMV010000030.1:0-2053 GCA_964594635.1 Uncultured Candidatus Berkiella sp. | reverse complement strand
ATGTTTTATATACATTCCCAGCCTATGTCATTAGAATTCATTAAACATTGAAAATGAAAGAACAATCTGTTGTTTGTTAACTAATTTACTAATGGATGAGTAAGGTAATGAAAGTACTAATTTTTGGTATAAGTGGGATGTTAGGTAGTGCGGTATTCAGATCGCTATCTAATGATAAGGATCTAGAAGTCTTTGGAACGATTCGGCAAACCGAACAGATCAAACACTTCTCGCCTTGGCAAGCCAAAAATATTCTGACAGGGATCAATGCAGAAAATGATGATTGCTTGATAAAAGCTTTTACGCAAGTTCGACCTGATGTAGTGATTAATTGCGTGGGTTTAATTAAGCATCTTTCTGATGGAAATAATCCTTTGCGAGCAATAGCGATCAATGCAAAACTCCCACATCAATTATCCGAACTGTGCAAATTAACGAATAGCCGATTAGTGCATGTTAGTACTGACTGCGTATTTTCCGGCACAAAGGGATGTTACACAGAAAATGATTTACCCGATGCGAAAGATGTTTATGGCCGTTCCAAGCTGCTTGGAGAAGTGCATGAACCGCATGCTATAACGATACGCACCTCAATTATTGGTCATGAACTCTCAAGTAATAGAAGTTTGTTAGAGTGGTTTTTATCACAACAAAATGAAGTCAAAGGCTTTAACAAAGCGATCTTTTCAGGACTCACTACCGTTGAATTATCCAAGGTTATCAAAGATGTGATCCTCACACATCAACAGTTATCTGGGTTATATCATGTTGCAGGCACGCCAATTAACAAATTCGAGTTATTACAGCTAGTGGCTAAAACCTATAACAAGCAGATCAAGATTATTCAAGATGAAAGCTTTGTTATTGATCGCTCTTTAGATGCAACACGCTTTAATAGTGTGACGGGTTACAACCCTCCCCATTGGTCAGAGCTTATTGCGTGCATGCATCACTTTTCACTTGCCGTATAATTCAGAGTAGATAGCATGAAAAAAATAATGACCATCGTTGGCACTCGTCCTGAATTGATCAAAATGAGCCGTGTGATTCATGAAATGGATAAGTATACGCAGCATATTTTAGTCCATACCGGCCAAAATGCGGATTATGAAATGAATCAAATTTTCTTTGAAGATCTTGAAATTCGTAAACCCGATTATTTTCTTGCGGCCAACTGTGATACTGCCATCAATACCATTGCAAAAATTTTACAAGAAGCAGATAAAGTGCTTGAAAAAGAAAAGCCCGATGCATTGTTAATATATGGCGATACCAATTCCTGCCTTTCAATTATTGCAGCTAAAAAACGTCATATTCCCATTTTCCATATGGAAGCAGGGAATCGTTGCTTCGATCAGCGTGTCCCAGAAGAATCGAATCGTAAAATTGTCGATCATTTAAGTGATATCAATATTGTCCTGACAGAGCATGCGAGGCGCTATTTATTAGATGAAGGGATACCTCCCGAACGGATCATAAAATCAGGTTCGCACATGCAAGAAGTCTTAGATTATTACATGCCAAAAATCATGGATTCGGACGTGTTACAACGTTTAGCATTACAATCTAAAAAGTATTTTTTAATTAGTGCGCATCGTGAAGAAAATGTCGACAGTGAAGAAAAGCTAGGACATTTGCTAGAAACACTAAATTGCATCGCCAACAAGTATGAAATGCCGATTATTGTTTCAACACACCCTAGAACACGATTACGTTTAGAGAAAATGGGCACTGTGCAAGTAGACAATCGTATCCAGTTTCTTAAGCCTTTTGGTTTCTTAGACTATGTCAAACTCCAATGCGAAGCGTATTGCATTTTGTCAGATAGTGGCACAATTGCAGAAGAAAGTTCATTACTGAATTTACCCGCCATTACCTTACGCGATGCCCATGAGCGCCCAGAAGGAATGGATGAGGGGACTTTGATCATGAGTAACCTTGAACCCAAGAACATTCTAGATGCTATTCGTGTTGTGACAGAGCTTCAGAAAACAGGACATAAAAAGCATGTTGTTCCTGATTATGCGGCAGGCGTTGTCTCTACCAAAATTCT
>CAZQMV010000029.1:0-3417 GCA_964594635.1 Uncultured Candidatus Berkiella sp. | reverse complement strand
TCATTGCCACGTTAGCCAACTTTATTCTTTGCAATCACTTCGTTTTTAAGCATGCACAAACGCATTCTTCAGAAACCCGTTTTATGTTGACCTACCTCGTTAGCGGGGTTGGGCTTAGCATTCATCACTTCATACTTTTTTTTAGCTTTGAATGGTTAGCCCTACCAATCATTCTCAGTAAAATAGCCGCCATGGGTGTCGCATTTGGCTGGAACTTTTTATCCCGCAAATACTTCGTTTTTAAGCCGGCTTGAATGAGCAAAAGGCTCTTGTGGCACATTCGTGCGACCAATACCATAATAGGTAATGCCCAACTCTTTTAATAAAATGGGATCGTAAATATTTCTGCCGTCAAAAATCACGGGCGTCAGTAACGCATCTTTTATCCCATAAAAATCAGGGCAACGAAACACACGCCATTCAGTGAGTACAATTAAACCATGTGCGCCTGTTAAAGCATCTTCAGCACCCGCACAATACATTAAATCGTCTCTGTCACCAAAATGCTTTTTGGCTTCAGCCATGGCTTTAGGATCGTAAACGCGTACCTTTGCACCTGCTTTCCACAATTCTTTTAAGATCGTTAAACTGGGTGCATCGCGCATATCGTCGGTTTCAGGTTTAAAGGAGAGCCCCCAAACGGCAAACACTTTATTGCTTAACTGGCCTTTAAAATGCTCGGCAATTTTTTCAAACAAGCGAATTTTTTGTCCATAATTCACTCTTTCAACCGCTTGAACGACTTCGACTTGGCTACCAAATTCTTCAGCGGTGTGGATGAGTGCTTGAATGTCTTTACCGAAACAAGAGCCGCCATAGCCACACCCTGCATAGGTAAAATGATAACCAATTCTGGGATCAGCCCCGATGCCTATTCGCACTTTTTCAATATCGGCACCCACTTTTTCTGCTAAATTCGCCATTTCATTCATAAAACTAATTTTGGTTGCCAGCATAGCATTGGCAGCATATTTGGTAAGCTCAGCCGAACGTGTGTCCATCATCATTAAACGGTTGTTATCACGATTAAAAGGCTCATAGAGTTTGCGTAAAGCATTACCCGCAGCTGGGTTATCAACCCCAAGCACGATGCGATCTGGCTTGCGAAAATCCGCCAAAGCCGCACCTTCTTTTAAAAATTCGGGATTAGACACCACATCAAATGGAATATCTTTATTTCGAGCTAAAATCGCTCGCTTGATCATTTCACGGACTTTATCAGCTGTACCAATCGGCACGGTCGATTTATTGATAATAATGGTATGGCGTTGCATATTCTCGCCAATACTTTGCGCAACGGCGAGCACATATTTCAAATCGGCTTTACCCGTCCCATCCGGTGGTGTGCCTACCGCAATAAACTGACACTCGCCATGCTTTACCGCAAGCGCGGTATCGGTGGTAAATTGCAAACGCTTGGATTTAACCGTACTGATGACGACTTCTTGCAAACCTGGTTCATAGATAGGAATAATGCCCTGCTGAAGACGGCTAATTTTATCCTTATCGACATCCATGCACACGACTTCGTTGCCCACTTCTGCGAAGCAAGCTGCCATAACGAGGCCAACATAACCTGATCCATATACCGTTATTTTCATGTTATTTAGATAACCGTTGATGTGGTGAGAAACATGTCGGCAACAATAATCCGCCTTCGCTTGCGTTGCAAGCTACGGCGCGATTTACAGCTACAGCGGCGTGGCGTATATCGAACTGCCATGCTAGACTTTTGGCCTTTCGTGGAATTCCATAGGATAAAAGTTATGAGACATACAAACCGCGTTTTAGTCACAGGCGGAGCAGGCTTTTTAGGCTCTCATCTGTGTAAACGATTACTCGAACAGGGTAAAGAAGTTGTGTGCTTAGATAACTTTTATACTGGTACTAAAGAGAACATGCAGGCCTTTGCTTCAAATCCTCATTTTGAACTTATGCGCCATGACATTTGCGAACCTATTTCTTTAGAAGTCGATGCTATTTATCACTTGGCCTGCCCTGCAAGCCCGGTGTTTTATCAACGCGATTCCATTCGCACTACCAAAATCAACGTACTTGGCGCTATCAATGTATTAGATCTAGCGAAACGCTTAAAAGTACCCGTACTCATTACTTCAACCAGTGAAGTGTATGGCGATCCGCTTGTAACACCACAAAGCGAAGATTATTGGGGCAATGTTAACTGCAACGGCCCCCGCGCTTGTTACGATGAAGGCAAACGCTGCGCTGAAACTTTATTTATGGATTATCATCGTCAACATCAGGTCGATATTCGTATTGCGCGTATTTTTAACACTTATGGCCCACAAATGAACTTAAATGATGGCCGCGTGATCAGTAATTTTATTATGCAAGCATTACAAAACCAGCCCATTACCATTTATGGCAATGGCGAGCAAAGCCGTTCGTTTTGCTATGTTGATGATACGATTTCCGGTTTGATGAAATTGATGGCAAAACCTCATTGTCACATCCCCGTGAATATCGGCAGCCCCATTGAAAAAACCATGAAAGAAATCGCCCAAATTATTATTGCAGATACAGGCAGCCATTCAACGATTAGCTTCCACCCGTTACCCACAGACGATCCAAAGCAACGCTGCCCTGATATTAGCCGAGCAAAAGAGCTGCTGAATTGGGAACCTGTGGTTGATCTGAAGGAAGGGTTAGATAAAACCATTGCCTACTTCCAAAAAAAAATTCTTCAACTCAATCTAGTTAGTGCATAAATATGTATACCCTATCGGTCATTATTCCCTGCTATAACGAAAAGAAAACCATCGCACAGTTATTAGAAGCTGTGCGAGCTGCGCCGATTGATGGCAAACTAGAAGTCATCGTCGTCAATGACGGATCACAAGATGGTGTGGAAGAATTACTCAATACCACACTCAAACCATTGATTGATATTTTGATCCATCACCCCAAAAATGCAGGCAAAGGTGCCGCTATTCACACCGGCATTAAATATGCCACCGGTGATTACGTGGTGATCCAAGATTCCGATTTAGAATATAACCCACAGGAATATACGAAACTATTGGCGCCTCTCCTTAGTGGCAAAGCTGATGTCGTTTTTGGTAGCCGTTTTGCGGGTGGTGAATCACATCGTGTGTTGTATTTTTGGCACTCGATGGGTAACAAATTTTTAACCTTACTCAGTAACATGTTTACCAATCTGAATCTCACCGATATGGAAACCTGTTACAAAATGTTCAAGCGCCATTTGATCCAAAATATTTCACTACAAGAGCGCCGCTTTGGCTTTGAACCCGAAGTCACTGCACATCTGGCTCGGATCCCTGATATTCGCATTTATGAAGTAGGTATATCGTATTATGGCCGAACCTATAAAGAAGGGAAAAAAATCGGCTGGAAAGATGGGTTTAGAGCGATTTATTGTATTGTGAAATATGG
>CAZQMV010000028.1:0-5175 GCA_964594635.1 Uncultured Candidatus Berkiella sp. | reverse complement strand
CCATGAATTCCATCAACAAACTCGCAATCATTCGTCTTAATTGAACCAGGCTGATGAAAATCATAAACGGTGAGGCCTGCCAAAGCTAACTTGCGACGCAATTGATCTATATACACATAATGCTCTTGATAATTCTCCATCTCTTTTACAACAGAAGGAGCTAATGGCGGGATAAACAAAATGAGTTTGACATTATGAGCTTGAATATACTTAACCATATTTATAAAATTTTGTAAATGTACATCATTTACTCGTTCACCATATTCAAACCTCGCTCCATTCGTTCGAATACTATTAAAGGATACTGCAAAAAATTCGTCGTAATCCCTTTCCTTCCCAGAAAGAGTTTTCGTATAAAGATAAGATCCATCTACAGCAAAACCATTACGATTAATAATCCCATCCACCCCAATGCCTTTATCATCAGAAGTATTCAAAAAATTGAATGGGTTAATTTTCCTAGCATATTCATTTAAGGTAAGTTTGCGCTCCCACAACCATTTATAGGGCAATAAATATGAGCGCAAAGAAATTTGATGACTTAATTCAGGTGGAGGCTTTATTTCATGTAAAGGAGGCAATGCTTGCTCATTGAACCACCAATAATCTATTCCCAGAATCATCACTTGTGGAACATTTTCTTGAAATGCATCTTTAACAAAGCTAAAACCCTCATTAATTGAGCTCATTGCGCCACCGGCGTTAAAAATCTTTGCATTGAAGAAGTCTTGTTTAAATTGCATCACACGAGACGAACCCAAAATTAACATTGGCGGTTTAATTTTCTGGTACATCGCTCTTTTATAATAATAACCTTGATTCCTCGTGGACAAACCAACAATACAATGTTGATTGGTGGCTAATTGCTTATCTGCAATTTCTTCAACAGTCAGCAACTCACCACTGTTATAGAGAAAAATCCAATTACCACAAATGGGCAATGCTAGAACAAGAACAAATATAAAAAATGTTTTTAGATAATTGCTATACATGCATACATTCACTTACATTTGTTAAAACTGAAAATATAAAAATTCACTTTCTTCTGAAATAAGCATAATTGAGATCAATGCTAACATCGCTAATAGTACGGACCAACGTTTTACTGGCTGCCAATGAAACTGAAATAGACTACTCTTCTCTAGCACTGCCCCAGCAGGAATGAAGTGTTTACTCATCATTTGAACGGTATTAGGCATGATGAATGCACAAACAAGTAAACCTGCAATCCATAACAAACCATAATGCCAATTTGCTAAACCATTAAAAAACATCCCTTCACCTTGGAATCCAAGTAATTCGGCGTATTCTTTTAAGATAGTGAATTTATTTAAAATACTCTTCGGAAGTGAAATGGATTGCAATGAAAACATACTATTGAGCATTGTTTTTGCGACTTGAAGGTTATCAGCACGAAAAGGAACCCACGCCACAACCACGGCAAAAAACGTTAAAGCATGCCCCAGTCTTGGATTAAATTGCCATTTACCAAAGAGCGATCGCCACAAATGGTTAATGGTCAAATAAGCGCCATGCATCATACCCCATAATACAAACGTCCAATTTGCCCCATGCCATAAACCACCAAGTAACATGGTAATCAGCAAATTAAGATACCGTCTAAAGGAACCCTTGCGATTGCCCCCTAATGGAATATAAAGATAGTCTCGCAAGAAAACAGAGAGCGTCATATGCCATCGATGCCAAAAATCAATAATACTGGTTGCTTTATACGGTGAGAAAAAATTGAGGGGCAATTTGATCCCAAACATAAAAGCTAAACCAATGGCCATGTCTGAATAACCAGAAAAATCAAAGTAGAGCTGCAACGCATAGGCAACCGCTCCAAGCCAAGCTTCCCAAAATGACAACACAACCTCCGCTGCAGCACCATTAAATGCCGCATTGGCATATACTGCAATTGAATCGGCTAAAGCAATCTTTTTAAAAAGTCCAATAATAAAAATAGTTAAGCCAATACTCAGATTATCACTGGATACTTTTAATTTTTCTTGCTCTGCAAATTGAGGAATGATTTGCTTATGCTGAACGATGGGGCCCGCAATTAATTGTGGAAAAAAGGTCACAAATAAACAGTAATCTAAAAAACGAAATTCCTTGATCTCGCCACGACTTGCATCGACTAAGAAAGCAATTTTTTGAAAGGTAAAAAAGGAAATACCCAATGGTAAAATAATAGGATCAAATGGTATTGGATGCTGAACGAATTGATTAAGATTGGCAACGAAAAAATAAGCGTACTTAAAATAGCCAATAAAGAGTAAATTTAACGTTACCCCTATAAATAATGGGATCGTATTGACTTTAGCTTGTGCGGCCCGCGTTCTTAATACCTGACCTAAAATAAAGTTAACACTGATTGATAAAAGCAGTAAACAAAGATAAGGCGGATTCCACCAGCCATAAAAGAATAAAGAAGCTGCCACTAACCATGATAAAGCATAGCCATATTGCTTATATTTAGTCAGCAAAGCATAAAACAATAAACAGATCGGTAAAAAAGCAAAAATAAAAATATAAGAATCAAACAGCATACAATTAAGATGCCTTATTATTAAATTTAATGATTAAGAACAGGCTTCCACCCAAAAACAGTAAACCCACTAGTACAGCTTGCAAATAGACTTGCAAGGGTGGGCGTTGATAGCAACAGTAAAATTTATCCAATTTTTCAGCTAAGGACTTCGGGAGATTGAGTTTCTGGGGTTCAAGTGCCAATAAATCTAATAAGCCTATTGCAAAAAATCCTGGAGTACGCGTGGCAGTCAGATTCACCCAGGTGGTGGCTTTGGGTATTGATTTTAATACAGCCACGTTATAGCCCACTGCTGCACCGCCTTCCCTACCAAAAGAATTGGTTATACCAGGCTTATACATTAAATCATCATTAAGCCCAAATAAGGCATTCCCTAATAAGCCATAACCACATAGCACTAAAATAATACCTTGCAACAACTTGGCTTTAACAAAATGTTCCTTTAACTGATTGTTCCAAAAACCATAACCCAATAAAGCCAGCGGAAAGAGGCAAAACAAGAAACGATATCCATAAGCATCTCCCACCGATTGCCAAAACAAGGTAATCGTCACAGGCAAGGCAATGTAGCCACCTATCATGATAAGCACAAAAAAAGCCAACCATCCTTTTTTGCGCAGGTTCAACAAAGCAAAGTAAATAAGAAACCCGCTGCCAAATAACAAGATAGCCGAGGTGAAAAATAAGCCAAACTCAGATGAAAAACAGATGGTCAAAATATGGGGCAATCGATAAATTAAAGTGCTTAATGTCTTGATAAAATCGGATATATTCGTGATGGTAGGAACAGGATTGGTTGTCTCTCCATACATCGCACTGGACGTTGGATAAATCATGTCGTAAAGCTGATGATTAATCAGTGCAAATGGGAGAAAGCAAATAACCATACTGAGCAATAAAAGTGGCAACAACAGCAGGCAGTTTTTACGTTCAACAGCAGATATTGGCGTTTCTCGCATCATAAATAGGAAACTCAGCACAATTGCGGGTAACACAATAATATTAATATCTGCAGGTCTTATCTGCATCGTTAATACAATTCCCAGCGCTGCAATAAATAAGTAACCGATGGATAGTTTATTCTGCTGTGACATAACGCAATAGAGATTGCAACTTGCCCAAAAACATAAGGCAATCGTAAAAAACTCAAATGAATGCCCCATCACTGGTCGAAACAAAACATAAAATAGAATACCAAAACTACATGCTATATATATGAAATGAGGGGCAGACATGTTAAGTGACAAACATCTAATTGCTTTTAAATAGAGAAACAACCCAGCGATGAAAAAGAACACCGAAGAAAACACAAATCCAAAATAAGACCATGAGTATTGAAACTGGATATGCTCTTCGATAACCGGATGGTGCATTACTTTATCAATAATAGAAAATGCTGCAATAAAAGGAGCCGCTAATAGCCCTGGTCCGACCGGATGTGCAGCTGCTTTTTCATTAGCAGTTTTCCATTCAGCAACATTTTGCTCATACGCTAAATTATGATCTAAGCCGAGCGTAAAACCATGAGCAAGATAAGAGGCATCGTCAGCAAATAATTTATCTTTCATTAAGGCATGGTAAGGACTAAATAACAAAATAAATAAAATAAACAACACAAAACTGATCTGCTTAGATCCCTTATCCATGCAAAATATCCTTTGCAATGTACTGAGCAATCAATTGATTAGCATAAGCTGTTGGATGGCTATCGAGTACCAATTGGTAATGAGGGTTGTTTTGATAATACCCTGGTAAAATATCACCTATCATATGGACTCTGACTTGATGCTTCCTGAATTCTTTTAATAGCAAATTGCACTCTTTTTCTGTATTCATTGAATCATGTAAGTTCCAAAGAATGACATGAAATTCAGAGTCGGGATAATGTTGCTCGAAAAGATCTCTTGCTTTGATAACAATTTGAATATAATGGTACAAATCTTGGTCGTTCTGTAAGCGCTTTTGATTAAATTTAAATGGCAAATAAGTATTTCTAAGAATTTGAGAATTACTTAAATGCGCCCGCACCCTCATTTTAAATCTATCTGTACTCTGAATATTATCATCAAAATGTCCTTGATAAACAATTTCGTTGGTTCCTAGCATTTCATAATAAGGATCGTGTGTTGTCACTATCCAAGACTGCAACCCAGCACTTCTTAAGATATGGCCTGGAATGGCGGTATAGATAGCATATTTTGGTTTTTCTTTGACAATTTTATCAACCAAACCATGTTCAATAGCCGACAGCATTTGATGAGGGCCATAACCTGAATATCCAAAGTTATAAGTGTTGTATCGACCTGCTTCTAACTGCCCTACTTGAAAAGGTAGCGTTTGCGTATCATTAAGGCCATCGCCAAAGGTTAATGAACATCCAAAAAAGAGTACCGCTTGTTGCGCCTGTTGGCTTCGTGGAAAAGTTGTTCTTTGGCCATGCTCATCTGTTGAGTATGTGGTATCGTAGAATAGCTGGTTATTATAATATTTCTTCCCCACCACATTCGTTGCCATTTTAGGAGGAGCGTATCCTAGAATATCATCTTTAATAAATTGCTCAGGAAGCCACATGTTTCCTTGTGCTTTTACCTGTGTTTTATAAGGAGCCCAAAAATAAA
>CAZQMV010000027.1:0-6412 GCA_964594635.1 Uncultured Candidatus Berkiella sp. | reverse complement strand
AGCATTAATTTGAGTGTGTTTATTATAAATTTTTAAGGCTCTTATACGAGTTGCGTCATCTATAGCGGTATACTGGAAACGTTTTACCTGCTTGCCTGCTTTGTCTTTAAATTTCAGAAACTTAACATCAACTTGAATCCTATGACCAGGAACTTGCTTAGGCATCGTTCAATACTGTAATCAAGATGCTCGTAAATATTATGCTCGTATATCTAGCGGTTCGATCATGTCTATATCCCAGGAGACCGTAGATATAAGTAAAGAGAAATACGAAATTCAAAAATGGTTTGCGAAGAATTTAGATGGTTCCTATGATGAACTTAAACTAGAGCCTGTTGTAAAATTAGTTCAAAAGATATTTTGCAATATTCGAAAAAAATCTTGCTCTGGACCTGTCAGACTTGAATCAATAAATGAGGTTTATAAAGAGATCTTTAAACCCGAATGAAGTATAAATATTATAACTTCATCAAGAGATTAATTTTGGGCGAAGAAGTGCTAACTGAAATAGAGCAATATTGCATAAGTTATATATTTTTTTAGATGGATATTGTTGCCAACGCTTTATTAGATAGTTAATATTTCTTTGTTGTCTAGCGATTCAAGCCCTTTAGCTTTGGTATATTTGAAAAATTCGATGTTGTTCTTGGGGAATTTGTCCAAAAATTCATTTACTCCAGTCACCTCAATGGGCAGTCATGAAATTTCAGTTCGCTGAGTAAGCCTATCCGAGGTCGCTAGGATATTGAGGGTTGGGTTTTACAGAACATGCCCATATGCCCATTGGGTAACTTAAAAATGAGAACCATTGCATAAGACGAGATTATAAAAGGGAGATAATTAAATAATTAGGTGTATTGAATGCTTCGCTATAACCCGATCTACTTATTTAGGGCTTGGAGATATTATTGGCGCTTGTATTTTAGATGGTTGGTTTTTATTATTGGTATAATTTAAGTAACCAAATATAGCTTGAACGACTATAGCAAAGGTTGTTAAGGTCGCTAAAATCCTCTCATAACAGTTAAAAGATACTTTTTTCTCTACAACAACCTTTTCTCCATTTACGTATAAATTGGCATTGTCATCAATCTGAACGTCTACAGATTGGCCTTTCGAACCGGTAGCGCTAAAGATATTTTCAAGAGTCATTTTTGCTCCTAGAGGTCTAATTTTATCTGTATGAGAAAACTGAATTACAATTCTAACTAGAATAGTATCAGTTTAAACTCATTGCTATTTAAGCAAACTAGAGAGGGGGAAGGAGCGGATAAAAGCTGAGATATTTTGCCATGAGTTGACATTATGTGCCCCAAGAGTGCCCCACGGCAAATTTCAGACATAAAAAAAGGGCGCTATGCCCTTGATTTAATTGGCTCCCCGAGTGGGACGATTTTCGAACTTTTCGGGTTGAAATCCTTGAGACGGTTAGAAGCTGGCCTAAAGAAACAATAAGAGAGTCTCTCGATTGAGGCTTGCTGGCATTTCAAGAGATATTGGCATAAAGAAGCCTCTATATCAGGTACTGAATTGATTGGTTCAGAATCTGCGAATCAATTCGGATTTTCTTGAAAACTTGACTAGGACATCTAAGTATTCTAGGTTGATTAACTTTGCACTACGTAATAGTAAGCTTTCAAGCTAATAAGTTTAATGGCTAATGACCGAGAACAAATATATTGATTTTGAAAAAGCTAAAGAATTTGCTCTTTCCCTCAAATTGAATACTGGCTCTGAGTGGGAGCAATGGATAGCTTCTAATACTATTCCAAGTGATATTCCGAGACGCCCCAACAGAGTTTATGCAGATTTAGGGTGGAAGGGATGGTCTGATTTTCTTGGAACGAAGGAGAAATCAAGAACTAATCAAAAGAGTAAATTTAGATCCTTCAATGAAGCTAAAGTTTTTGCTCAAAGTTTGGGTTTTAATACGAAACAAAAATGGCTTGACTGGTCTAAATCAGTTGCGAGGCCAAAAGATATACCTATTCATGCTCATGAAGTATATGCAAAACAATGGAAAGGTTGGGGTGATTTTCTTGGGGCTGAGATAATTGCTAACAGACAACGTGTATTTCTTTCGTTTGAAGAGGCTAAAAAATATGTGCGTTCACTTGGCCTTAAGAGTGAGACAGAATGGCGTGCATGGGCTAAATCGGATTTAAGGCCTAAGAACATACCAGCAGGACCTTCTCATAAATATTCGCAAGAATGGCAAGGATGGAGTGATTTTCTTGGTACTGGTAATATCGCTAATCAGAATAGAAGATATAGATCTTTTGAACAAGCAAAAAGATTTGTCCAATCTTTAGGCTTTAAAAGCAAAAGCGATTGGTATGCATGGAGCAAAACATCAGCAAGGCCAAAAGATATACCAGGCATTCCATCAAGAAAGTATTTGGAAGAATGGAAAGGATGGGGTGATTTCCTTGGTACTGGCACAGTTGCTCCACAGAATTTAGAATTTAAATCATTTGAAGAAGCAAAAGCCTATGTTAGATCACTTAACATAAGGAGTATAGCTGAATGGAATGCAATTGCTAAGAGTGGCAAAAAACAGAAGGGTATTCCACGAAGTCCAGCAGTAGTGTATTCAGAAGAATGGCAGGGATGGGGTGATTTTCTTGGTACTGGTGCAATTGCTACTAAGGATCGAAAATATAAATCATTTAGAGAAGTAACGAGTTATGCACGCTCATTAGGATTTAAAAAGGAGAGAGAATGGCGAAATTGGTGTAAAACAGATGGAAAACCCAAAGATATTCCTGCACATCCAGATAGGACATATGCAAAAGAATGGACGGGATGGGGCGATTTTCTTGGTACTGGTGCAGTATCATGTTGGAATAGAGAATTTAGGCCATTCGAAGAAGCTAGGAATTTTGTTCAATCTTTAGGCTTAAAAAATCGTCATGATTGGGATTCATGGTCTAAATCAAAATCGAGACCAAAGGATATTCCAACTAGTCCTGGAGATGTATATCGATTAGATGGTTGGCAAGGTATGGGGGATTGGCTTGGGGTTGTCAATAGATGGGATGAAAATAATATAAGGATTTTTGTTTCATCTCTTTTACCACAATTAGAAACCCTATCACCTGCTGGTCTATATGTGATATTTCAACAAGCGGGATTAAATGTATCTTGCCAGAATAAACATAAAGCATTCTTGCAGGCGATTAAAACTGGAAAATTTCCTAAAGATGAACTGGAAAAATTTGTAAATGGAGAAGAATCTTTAGTTGATGAATTTATTTCTGGATCTAAATTTACTTTAGAAGATGGTAAATTGGATTTGAATACATCAATGGAAGATCTTGAAAATACACTATCGGAAAATGAAATTAATATCGCTGGTGATTATCTGCCAAATGTTGATGTGAAAGAAATATTAGCTACTTTAGATAGTCAAATTTTTAGTAATATTGATACCGAAGTAATGGATTTTTTTATAAAAGAGGCTGTGGCAAAAATATGGCAACGAGCATATTCGAATCCAGAAGAAACGTTTATTAAGATTAATCAGTATGAAGCCAATGGATTGTATTCAAGTGAAGTTAAAAGAATATTTATTGAGGATTTTACTCAAGCAAATCAACTTGGAATCCCATCTGGTTATAGTTTTCAATATCTTCCTAATTTGATGCAGCGCTATACTGCGTACTTAGTAAAAAGTAGGAAAAGGATTGGAAACTGGTCTGGTACTGGCGCAGGCAAAACTCTTTCCGCAATTCTTGCAAGTAGAGTAATAGATTCAAAATTAACTATCATTTGTTGTCCTAATAATGTTGTTGGGAATTGGGAAGTTAATATTTCTAAAATATACCCTGATAGTATATTTGTTTCTAAAACTATAGATGTTAAAAAGCATAGTGAAGATAAGCATCGATATATAATTTTGAATTACGAATTTTTCCAGCAGCCTTATGCACAGTCAAGATTGCTAAGATTATTAAATGAGCAATCTGTGGATTTTGTTATTATTGACGAAATTCATTATTCAAAGCAGCGAGAAGTTGAAAAAATGTCTCAGCGGAAAAAAGTAATAGCTGCATTTTTATCTGAAGCTTATGCAAAAAATGAAAATTTACATGTACTAGGCATGTCTGCGACGCCAGTAATCAATAATCTTTTTGAAGGAAAGACCCTTATTGAGCTAGTGACGGGTTTTCATCATGATGAATTAAAAACAAAGCCTTCGGTTGATAATTGTATTTCTTTGTATCAGAAATTTGTATCCCACGGGATTAGATGGCTTCCTGAGTATAATTATCAATTAAATGTTCACGACGATATTTTGATTGATTGCACGGAACTTGTACCTGAAATTAAAAAACAAAGTCAGTTAGGCTCGATGGTAGATTTAGAGATAATTCTTACAAAAGCGAAGATTCCGTTTATTTTGGCTAACCTTAAAGCAAAAACAATTGTTTATACTCACTATGTAAAAGATATTTTATTGTCTTTGCAAAGCGCAATTGAGCTTCAAGGATGGAAAGTCGCGATCTTTACAGGAGAAAACAAATCTGGGTTAGAGGCATTTATTGATGGTGATGCTGATGTTTTAATTGCATCTAGTTGTGTTGGTACTGGAGTGGATAAGCTTCAATTTGTTTGTAATAGATTAATTGTAAACTCTCTACCGTGGACACATGCAGAATTTGAACAGCTTAAAGGCCGTATATATAGGCAAGGTCAAATACATGATCATGTTGATGTTTTCGTTCCACTTACTTTTGCAATGGTAAATGGAGAGAAATGGTCTTGGTGTGAATCTAGGTGGAAGCGTATTCAGTTTAAAAAATCTATTTCAGATGCATCTGTTGATGGAGTAATTCCAGAGGGTCACCTTAGAACGCCAGCTCAAGCATATAAAGATGCAATGCTATGGTTAGAAAGATTAGAACGTGGCGAAGTTTATGAAATTGAAAGGCGAAAGATATTAATTCCACTTATGGATGACGTTAAATCAACTGTGAAGCATCGACTTGGCGATTTAACACAGATGAACTCTCGTATGAATCGTAAAACGAGCAGAGAAACTCATAAACGTTTTATAGAACATCCTGAAGAATGGGAGTTTTATCATGCAGCCTATAGGCAAGATAGAAAAGAATGGCCAGTTATTCCTTATGAAGAGGCTATTAAATGGTTCAATGTTGAAGGTCGCTCACATATGGTGATTGGGGATTTTGGGTGTGGGGAAGCTTTATTAGCAGCGAGTATTCCAAACAAGGTTTATTCATTTGACCATGTCGCTATAAATGACAATGTTATTGCATGCGATATGTGCCATACCTCTTTAGATGATGCCGGTCTTGATGCTGTGGTATTTTCATTGTCATTGATGGGGGCGAATTATATTGAGTACTTGCAAGAGGCGCATAGATGCTTGAAATTAGATGGTCATTTATGGATTGCTGAGCCAACTTCACGATTGCGAAATATAGATGAATTTAAAGACCTTTTATTCAAATTAGGTTTTGATGTTGCTCGAGTGAATGAGAAATGGAAATTTACTTTCATTAGAGCTATTAAATCGGAGAGGCAGCCTAATATTACCGCAATTGAAAGCAAGAATTTAAAAAAGATTCTTGCTTGATAGCAAATCACCATTTGTAGTTGAGTAGTATGTTGGAAATAGTAGTAGTTTTATTATTTTTGTTAGTTTTAAGTTTAGTTATTTGTTTTGCCACTGAGAGTGGTAGGAGACAATCAATTAGGAAAGGGCGGCATGGTGAAACAAAAGTTAGCCAATACTTGGCAAGATACTGCCATAAAAATCCAGGTACTTATGTTTTAAACAATGTTACTTTGCGTCTAAGCGACGGCTCTACAACTCAGATTGATCATATATTGCTTTCAACGAAGGGTATACTCGTAATAGAAACCAAAAATTATAGCGGATGGATATTTGCTAACCCACGATCCAAAGTGTGGACTAAGATTCTCTATAAGGAAAAATATAAATTTCAAAATCCATTATTTCAAAATTATAAACATGTTAAAGCTATTCAAAAGCTTTTTACTTTTTTAGAGCCTCAGCACATTCATAATATTGTTGTTTTTACTGGTGAGGCAGAATTTAAAACTGACATACCTAAAAATGTGTTTTATTTAAAAGAATTAATTCCTGCAATGGAGCAGTTTCGGGATGGTGTTTTAAGTCTAACCCAGATTCAATATTGTGCTAATCGATTAGAATATGTGCGATTAGAATTGACACGAGAAGCGGATGTTGAGCATCAAGCAAATTTAGCTCAAAGATTCCGTAGATAGCACGTTATATGTTATGTAAATAATGCAACTAAAGAAAGGATTGTGGCTAGTATCGCAAATATTAAAATCCATTTTTCAGAGCCTGTAAATACAATTGTGTAACTGCTTATTCTTGGTAAACTAGGGCGCGTTA
>CAZQMV010000026.1:0-9240 GCA_964594635.1 Uncultured Candidatus Berkiella sp. | reverse complement strand
TAACAAAAGAAAAACAACCAGCCGCCGCATTTCCTATCAGAGAATACTGGTTAGATATTGGACAATTATCCGATTTTGAAAGAGCCCATTTAGAATATGACCGAGTTTTTGAGATGCAAGAGCTATGAAGAAAATTCGATTGTGCACGATTTGTGCTCGGCAAGGCTCCAAAGGGTTAGTAAATAAAAACATAAAATTTTTTGATGGAAAACCGCTCATTGCGTATGTAATAGAGGCAGCTCGTACATCAGGCTTATTTGATGCGATTGCTGTCAGTAGTGATTGTGAAAAAATTCTAAAATATAGCAAAGAATTCGGCGTTGATTATCAAATTCAGCGTCCGCCTGAATTAGCTACCGATAATGCTGCGAAAATGCCAGCCATTCAACATTGCGCATATCAAGTACAGAAATTGTCGAATTTGCAATTTGATACCTTTGTTGATCTCTCTGTCACTTCGCCATTGCTTTTAGCTGAAGATATTCAAGGCGCTGTTTTGTTACTTGAAAAAGAGCAGCCCATTAATGTTATTACGGGAACCATAGCATCCAATTCACCTTATTTTAGCTTAGTGGAAAAAAATGCTACAGGTTTTGTGACTTTAGCAAAAAAACCGGAAAAACCTTTTGAGCGCAGGCAAGATTGTCCTCCTTGTTATGATATGAATGGGGCTATTTATGTTTGGAAAGCGGAAGATTTCTTTTCATTAACCGATGTGATTACAGAACAAACGCTCATTTATGAAATGCCTGCTGATCGCTCAGTAGATATTGATACGGAATTAGATTTTGAATTTGCAGAATTTTTATTGAATAAAAGAAAGATTAAATTATTACAAGCACAACAAGTGTTGGCGGAGGTATGAGCGTGGAAGTATTAGAAAGAGAGATGTTAGAAACCAAATATGGTTTGCCATCACAAGTCAAGTTTTGTAAAAAATGTGTTATTTCTAACCAACGGCCTAATTCAGCAGTTGAATTTAAGCACACGATTCAAAGTAAAAAGCAAACTATCCATTTAGATCAAGAGGGCGTTTGTGATGCTTGTCGTGTTGCAGAACAAAAAGCCAATATTGATTGGGAAAGTCGAGAAGCGGCACTTCGAGAATTGTGTGATAAACATCGAGGTGATGGTACTTATTATGATTGCTTAGTGCCAGGCTCTGGTGGAAAAGATAGTTTTTATGCTGCACATCTCTTGAAGTATAAATATAACATGCGTCCACTCACAGTGACCTGGGCGCCACATATTTATACGCCTTGGGGATGGCAGAATTTCCAGTCTTGGATCAAGGCAGGTTTTGATAATTATTTAATGACACCGAACGCTAGAGTGCACCGATTGCTCACGCGTCTTGCAGTAGAAAACCTTTTTCATCCGTTCCAGCCATTTATTTTGGGCCAAAAAAATCTAGCACCAAAGATGGCTAAATTATTTAATATTCCGCTCATTTTTTACGGAGAAAATGAAGCTGAATATGGTAATCCCATAGGAGACACCAATAATTCTCTACGAGATAAGAGTTATTATACTTATACCAATTTGAAAGATATGTTTTTAGGTGGCGAATCCTTTGAACGGTTAGTAACAGATTTTGGTCTAGAACAATATGAGCTTGAGCCTTATTTGCCATTAAATCCAGAAAACTTAACAATGCCGATCCAAGTTCACTATTTAGGATATTACTTAAAATGGCATCCACAAAGTTGTTATTATTATTCTGTTGAACATGGTGGTTTTCAAGCTTCTCCCGAAAGAACACCAGGAACTTACAGTAAATATAATAGTATCGATGACAAAATTGATGATTTTCACTACTACACGACGTATACCAAATTTGGTATTGGACGTGCGACATATGATGCAGCTCAAGAAATTCGCTCTAATGATATTACCCGCGAAGAAGGGGTGGCCTTAGTTAAAAAGTTCGATGGTGAATTCCCCAGTCGTTTTGCAGAAGAAGTTTTTGCTTATTTGAGTATCAACCAAAATGAGTTTGATAAAGCGTTTAAGCAATTTAAGTCGCCGTTGATGAACCGTGAGTATTTTGATCATTTAGTCGAGCAATTCCGTTCTCCACATCTGTGGAAAAAGGAAAATGGTTGTTGGAAACTTCGGCATACGGTGTTTTCGGAATGACGGTAGCAAAAAGAGTCATTGCGCGTTTAGATATTAAAGCGCCTAATTTAATTAAAGGGATCCATTTAGAGGGTTTGAGAGTCATTGGTTCTCCAGAAGTGTATGCGCTTGATTATTATCAACAAGGTGCTGATGAGCTTATTTACTTAGATATTGTTGCCTCACTTTATGGCCGAAGTGGCATTTTTGATTTGGTTAAAAGCACGGTGCAAAATGTTTTTATTCCATTGACAGCCGGTGGCGGCATCCGCACTTTGCATGATGTGGAAAAAATGCTGCACTCAGGTGCTGATAAAGTGGCTGTTAATACGGCAGCGATTAAGGATCCCACTTTTATAACCGAAGTTGCCAAGCAATTTGGTAGTCAGTGTTTTGTGCTTTCTGTAGAAGCAAAACGAACAAGTCCCACCAGTTGGGAAGCCTATACTGACAATGGCAGAGAACATACCGAATATGATGTTGTAGATTGGTGTAAAAAAGCGCAAGACTTAGGTGCTGGCGAAATCTTACTGACATCAATTGATCAAGAAGGTACTCGCAAGGGCATGGATGTTGCGCTCATTAAAGCAATTACATCGACGGTATCGATACCCGTCATTGCCAGCGGTGGATGTGGTAGCTTTGATCATTGTATTGATGCTTTCAATGATGGTGATGCTAATGCGATTGCAATAGCAGATATGCTGCACTATAAGCGAGCCAATATCCAAGATTTTAAACAGGCGCTTCATAAAGCTGGCCACAATGTGAGATTGTAAGATGAGTTTACAAGTAACCTTAGTTGATTATGGTTGTGGCAATATTTTAAGCATTACTCGTGCATTAGAGGCTTGTGGTGCCAAGGTAATATTAACTCATGATGCAAATACTATATTGCAAGCAGACAGATTAGTTTTGCCAGGAGTTGGCGCTTTTGGTCACTGTATCAACATGATCAAAGATCGAGGTTTACTTTCGCCTCTTTTGGCCTATTTTGAAAAGCAACGACCCGTTTTAGGGATCTGTGTCGGCATGCAAATGTTGCTTACGGAGAGTGAAGAATATGGAAATCATGCGGGTTTTGGCGTTATACCTGGTAAAGTGGTTAAGATTGAATCTAACAAATTAAAACGCAAAAGAATACCGTCGATTGGGTGGTCAAAAATTGCAATGAATAACTGCCAGAACCGGTATGATACCTTTTTAGATCTTAGTAATGAATGGTTCTATTTTGTTCATTCCTATGTCGCAAGACCCATGGAAGCACAATTTTGCCTGGGTGAGTATGAGTATCAGGAAGAACAAATCACGGCATTAATTGCAAAAGACAACATCATAGGTTGTCAGTTCCATCCAGAAAAAAGTGGTCAAGCAGGACTCACTTTTTTTAAGAAATATCTGCAGCTTTAATGTAGGGACACGTATGATAAAGAATACTATTGTTTATAAGGGATTAAGAAAAGCTAAGCGAGTAGCTAGAAATTATCTAGCAGATCAAGGAATATTAAATAGAAAGTATCATCATTTCTTTGCCAAATATGATCCAGCCATGAATGTGGCAACAAGAAAAAAGATCTATTTACATCTTTTGAAGACGGCGCCTTCCTTTATCAAGAATATTGTTGATGAGCTTGAGAAAAAGGGATATGTGTTTTTAAATTTTGCAGATCTACATATTCAAGAAGAGACAGTATTAAACTATTGCAATGAGCTGATAGCACAATTTAAAACCCGATCGATTTCTTCACCAGATTACTTAACTAGTCTTGAGCAAGGAATTTATGCTGGGAAAACAATTTCCTATAAAATTTATGAGAAAACCCAAGAGCAGGACCCTTTGTCGCTGCTTGCTTGCCATGAAAACTTATTGATGATTGCCAGTCTCTATATTAAATATTTACCTTTAATCGAAGAAGCCTCTTTAGTTTACAATCCCATTCATGAAGGTAAGCAATTTGGTTCGCAATTGTGGCATTGTGATTCTCAACAACAGCGCATTTTGAAATTGTTTTTTTCACCTGTGGAAATTACACGAGAAAATGGACCATTTGAATTTTTTCCACCCACATTGAGTACGACTCATTTTTACCAGAATTTACCTGAAGGAATGACCGATCAGCAAATTGAGGCAGCAGGTTTAGATTTAAATTGCGCTATTTCTTTTTTAGCTAAACCAGGTCAGTGTATATTGGTTGATACAGTTCGGTGCTTGCATCGTGGTGGTATGACTCAAAAGCCAAGGTTTACCAATACGATTTCATATAGCTCACCGCTATATAGCTTTTCGCATAAGAAATATCGACAAACGGGTACTTATCGATTTTCATTTGAAATCTACAAAAATGAGAATGAAAATATGTTAATGAAATATAAAGAATTAATGTAACTTTGCTAATTGAACACTATCCCGCATTGCAAGGGCTTGTTGTTGATGACTTAGACGTGATTGAATATTTTGGGCGGTGACAAAATGTCCAAAATCATTCGGTAGTGTGACTGTAGAATCATTAAAAATTCTTTTTACGACAAGTTCTGCTAGTTGGTCGCGGTAATGTGAACTTTCATAATAGAAATGATCATCGCATGAAATACTGTTGTATCCAGAAAAATCCCAATAATTCACAATTTTTGCTATTTCTTGTAAATAGTGTAAGTAGCTTTCTGCGTGAAAAGTATCCATCATGTGTTGGTTGTGAGGAGCGATATACACAATAAGATTGATTGCATGTTTATCAGCGAGTACTTTAATTTTTTTTAAGGCGTCAATGTTTTCTTTTATTTTGGTTCCTTTGGCGCCCCTTGAAACCTGCTGATTAAATGATACTTGATCTTGAATATATTTTTTTGGATCTGCTTTAATTTTTTCCTCTAAATAATCCACATGCCATCTACCAGACTGTGTTAAATCATAACGTAAGTAATTTTTGTGTTCACCAAAGTAGTTCACTTTTATTTTTTCAAGAAAACGTTTCACTGGCAAAATAGTCAAATAGGATAAGTAATGCGTCGTTAAAGAACTATGTGTTACATGAGGATGGTGTTTAGCATTGTAGTTTCCCTCAGGAGCTTTAAAACCATAAATATCACTGATATCGATCTGAAGAAAAATATGCTTAATGGGATACTTTTTTTCAAGAAAATATTCAAGTATTAGTAGATTGTCGTATTGTGTGCATCCTGCCACTGTAAAATTATAAAAATGGCTTCTTGGGATATACTTTTCAAGTAAATGAGGTGATGTGGTTCCAGAGCGTGAAGAACCCATAATATAGGCATTGTAACGAGCATGGTTTTTATCAATATGCCATATTTTATTAAAGCGTTCGTTAATTTCATAATCATAGTTCATTATGTTGCTATGGAAAACGCTAAAGGGATCAATGATAAAATTGAGTATTCCAAGCGCAATCACCGGTAAAGTAACAAAGTAAATAACGATTTTTGTCCAACGACGATATGACATAAATTAATCTTAAAATTGATAATATATAAAGTCAGATGCTTTAGCTAAGCACAATATGCTTAACATTCCTAAAATACCAATAAAAATGGCTGAAATCGTATTCTTCTTCCACACCAATAAATGATTTTTTGATACAGTTAAGTGCCAAAAGGATGAAACTTTAGGTTGAGACAGAATAGTTTGCTGTGAATTAGGGAGCAGCAAAATAATCATCCACAATGGGATCATGATAAACGTTGCACTGCGCAGATCGGTTAATTCATTGGCAAATAAGCCATTAAAAGTAACACCATGCTGGTTAAGCCATGGCGTAAATGAGCCTAATTTGGTTGCAAAGCTTTGCAATAAAGAAATCCCATTTAATCCACTCATGGTTTTGAGCATATGCATGGCACCACTAAAAGAGGGGGCGCGGAAAAATACCCAGGCGATAATGACGCATAAAATGGTTAATAACTGTGAGCTGTACTTTCCTAATAACGTTGATTGAGAAAGATCTTGCTTTAAGACGTTCTGGCGAAAAGAGCGCCAACTATGGTTAATAACAAGGTAGCTACCATGTAAAGCGCCCCAAATCACAAAATTCCAGCTTGCACCATGCCATATCCCACCTAGCAACATCGTAATCATGAGGTTTTGGTGCCGATGAAAAGTGCCTTTGCGATTACCACCTAAGGGAATATAGAGATAATCTCGCAGGAAAGTTGATAAAGTGATATGCCATCGGCGCCAAAAATCGATAATGTTGAGAGCTTTATAAGGAGAATTGAAATTAATTGGCAGCTTAATATTAAACAAGAGCGCTAATCCAATTGCCATATCAGAATAGCCTGAAAAGTCAAAATACAGCTGAAGAGTATAGGCAATTGCACCCCACCAGGACTCAAAAAAGGTTAGTTCAATACCTTGCTCAGCTGCTTGGAAAATGGGATTGGCAAAAACAGCACAGTTATCAGCAAAGATCACTTTCTTGAATAATCCGACGATAAAAATGGATAAACCAAGTGCAATATGTTGCATATTGATTTTGTTAAAATACTTATTTTCAAATTGAGGTATGACTTGGTGATGCTGAACAATGGGCCCAGCAATCAGTTGTGGGAAGAAAACGATAAAAAGGCAATATCGCAAGAAATCGCAGGCTTTAACCTTTCCTTGATAGCAGTCAACAATAAAAGCGATCTGTTGGAAGGTGAAAAAAGAGATAGCAAGGGGTAAAACCATTTTTAAATTGGGTGCAGAAAGGTTGAGCAGCCATGAAATATTGTCAGCAACAAATTGAGCATATTTAAAAATACCAATTAGGCTTAAATTAAATACAATGCCCATGAAAAGCAGTACTTTATGTGGATGCCAAATGAGACGTTTACCAATTGCAGCATTGACCAAAATTGAAAGAGAGATGAGTAAGACAAAACTCGGTGAAAACCAGCCATAGAACACAAGCGACGTGACAATTAACCAAATGAGGCTTGCTTTAGCATTAACCACTTTGCCTATCTGATAAAAGCCATACAGTGTCAGTGGAAGAAAAAGAAAAATAAACAAGTAAGAATTAAATAGCATCTTGCTTACCTTGCCATGGTTAAATGTCAATTGTATAACTATATATTGAATTAATGCGTCTGATCTCGAAATTTAAGGATTACTTTATACCACAAATTTGGTGAGGTAACGCTTGTGCGATTGCTTTATACGCAGTGTCGGACTGGGGTATAATCAATGCCAAAGAGAAGCAAAGTAAGGTGATCTGCTGAATTGAAAAGAGAGATTAACCAAACACACGATAAAACTTGTTTCCCAATCAGTTCCCAAAGCATTAGCAAATTTAAGTGTGACGATGAAGCAAAAAATTATCTCTATAGCAAGAGCCGTTAAACGTACATGTTTTCCTCCCAAACCGTCGTTAACAGAAGTTCGTCTAAACCAACTGACAATAAGTTGTTTAGACTATATCAAAAAACACGATATCAAACCGCAGGTGAGAATATTGTGGCCCACGCTGTTTAACCAAGATCACACTTGGTGGGCTCACGATGGTGTTCTTATCTCAGCATTGCGTTTGCGCGGTGCAGAGATCATTCCAACGATGTGCGATAAGTTGCAAGCAGATCAATGTATGATTTATGCTGGTGTATGGCAAAAAACAAATGAGCCAGCGTTTGCAAAACGAAGAGCCGATATTTGCCAGCAATGTGTTAAAAGTGATACACGTTTGTGGGAAATTTTGCAAATTCAACCAGTGCGATTATCTACATTTATCAGTCAAGAAGAGCGTGAAGATATTTGGAAACAAGTCACTGAGTGGACGGCAGGAAATTGGTCAGAAGTGATCATCGAGGGATTTCCATTAGGTAAAGAAGTATGGAAAGCCGTTGTGAATAATAACTTGCAGGGCGAAATCAAACCCAATTGGCAAAGGGAGGCAAATCAATTAGCTTCTCACCATGCTTTTAACGTCTTGGCACTCTTGGGAAGTTATAAAAAAATATTAGAAGCCGTAAAACCTGATCGTGTTGTTGGTAATGGTGGGTATTATTATCAATGGGGCGTACTTAATCATCTATGTCAGCAACAAGGTATTCCATACTATCGTTATTATCCAACAGGTCTTCAGCCTATGTCATGGAATTATGCGCTTAACACCACTGAAATTGTTCATGTGACGCCTGCATGGTCATCCTGGTTAAAGCAGCCATGGGGTGCAGATCAACAAAAACAGGTACAACAAGATCTTAAAGCCAGAGGTCTGTATTTGGAACCTCAACATGAGTTGGGTATAAACGAGCGAATTGCACAAGTGGCTAAACAATTACAGATTGATTCCAGCAAACCAACTTTCTTAGCGCTAACGGGCGTTATCTGGGATGCCAATACCAATATTGAAAGTGATTCATTCAAAAATATGTATGAATGGCTTTTTGAAACGATGGAATGGTTTAGAAGTCACTCACAGTATCAAATGATCATTCGAGTGCATCCTGCAGAAAACATTGTACCAACGGTTGCGCCTCTAACTCGTTCACGTTTTGAGAATGAATTAAAAACACGTAATTTTGTATTACCAAGTAATGTCATATTGATTAAGCCTGAAGAAAAGATAGAAACCTACGATGTGATGCATTTAGCTTCAGTTGCTGCCACTTATATGTCTACAACCGGTTTAGAATACTCTTGTTTAGGAAAGCCACTGATTGCGATTGGGCCAGTGCATTATGCGGGCAAAGGTTTTACCTTTGATCCAAAATCAAAGGACGATTATTTCTTGTATTTAGAAAAATTCCTTAAAGAAAGTTGGTCGTTAGATAAAGAAAAAGCCTTGCAAACGTTGGCTTTAAAATATTGGTATTTGTACGCATTCCATGCTTCTACCGTAACAGGCTTGTTTGGAACCGATCATAAAGATTGGTTATCCATCAAGCGAGGCATAGATGTATTCTCCTCTCATCCTAAAGAAATATCTGCTCAAGATTTATTGCCGGGGGAAAATGCTTATATTGATTATTTTTGTGATAGCGTAATGAATAATTTGCCTATCATGGGAGAAAATCGTTGGCCACCTAAAATACTTGAGAAATATTGCAAATCCTGAGAATAAGAAAAAATGAAAATTGCCTACACCTTTGTTATTTCTGATTTATTCCATTATGGACACTTAC
>CAZQMV010000025.1:0-11165 GCA_964594635.1 Uncultured Candidatus Berkiella sp. | reverse complement strand
GCGTGAGGTCACACTTCAACAGAAGCTTCGCTTCTTGAAGTGTATTGGTTATATATCCAATTGTGTAAAAGAGCCCGCCTTGGTATCATGAGTATGATAGCTTAGTTATTATACGTGTAAATTCACGGGGGACAAGATGGCTACACATGGTGTCTTCGACTTTTTTCGACGTTTATTTAAGTATAAAGATGGTGATGAAGCTCCTGAAAATAAAGAGCATCATTTAGAGCCAAAGTATTGGCAAGAGGTGATTGATTTAAGAGAGCGTCTAGAAAAAGTCATTAAAGACAACACGATTGACGACGACAATATAAGCCATGTGAATCAGCGCGTATTAGATTATTTAATTGAACAAATCAATGTAAAAGGCTCTTTACCGACCATCCATGAACGCTATGCTGCGCTCCAGACCTTAGCAGATCGTATCCTTATAAATTATCAAAGTAAATTAGTAGGATTAAAAAAGAACGTAACAACTCAAACTGATTTTTCAGACGCTGTGACCGATTTTAAACATCGTCTTAAACAGCGCGAAGAAAAGGAAATGGCGGAATCACCTAAACAATAAATCGGAACTTAACTATTTGTTAGATACTCTCAAGTCTAGAGATACCGGCAATTTTAGGGTAACTACACATTTGAGAGGATAGTCCGAATGGCAGGTGAAACCAACTTATCTAAAGCAACCCCACTTGAAAAAGCCAATATAGTACTGGAAAAAGTCATTGCTTATGCACAAACATCGAATTCTTTTCTCAACGCAGTAGGTATTTTTCGACAATCAGGGGATAGCAACATTGTTGATGAAATGTATATTAAGGTTGATGCCGATCCTGCGCTGTTACAGTTAGAGAATGAAAAGCAATTTAATGTTGTAGAACACAATGTGACGGGACTTCTAAAGCGATTTATACTCGACGAAAAAATGCAATGGTCTGATGAAGCCGCTGTTATTTTACATAATGAACTCAACGAAAAGCTAGATGACAGAACCTTCGAATTTGATTTTAAAAGTGTTATTGAGAAACTCATTGAAAAAGATCATCTGGAAGAAGCGAAGATGTTGCACAATGTTTTGTACATGGCTTATCTTGTTTCAGAAAAATCAGCTAATAATAAAATGTCACCCGCTAATATGTTTCAAACCTATGCGTTTTGGCTAGCAGGAATGTCTAAGGCTAATGATGGTTTATTTATGATGTTAACGTTAGCAGCGAAACCGGTGACTTTGCAAAATATAGATGCCTTAGGGCTTTATAAAGAGGGAACTCCTGTCTATAAGCAAACATTCGATCAAACGTATCCGCAAGTAGCGACAAAAATAGCAATAGCGCATACCAATATCTCAAGCCACGCTGACAGACAGCCAAGCGTCGAGACAGTATTTTCATTTAACCGTGCAATGGATTGGCTTAATCAAAAAGCGATTCCGGCCGTTAAAAATTCCTTAAAGATTTAGAAAAGAAAGTTGAGAGGAAGGTGGACGATTTTAAACTGAAAAAGTAAAGAGATTAAAGCAAAAAAGCGCTAAAGAGCGCTTTTTTTGAGCAATCATTAATTAGCTTTTTTAATGGCATCTACGGCCGAAGCAATATTTTCTTGGATATCAAAAATAGAAGAGAATCCACTAATATCAAATACTTCTCTGACATCTTTTGACATGTCGCATAGTACAATTTTACCACCATAAGGCTTCACTTTTTTAGCAGCAAGCAGCAAGACACGAAGGCCAGCACTACTAATAAACTGTATGCGCAGGAAATCAATGATCATTGTATTTTTTCCTTTATCAATGATCTCGATTAATTTTTCTTCGAACTCCACTGCAGCAGTACTGTCGATTCTGCCACTTAAGGAGATCACTACCTGGCCATCAATTTTATCTTCGGTGATTTCCATAAGTTATCCTTAGCTATTTGTTGAAATGCTTGCTTTTAAAACATTAAAATCGCCTTCACGTTGGTATTCGACTTTATCCATAAGTGTCATAACCAAGTGGATACCCAATCCGCCAATATCTCTATTTTCTAAAGAAAGTTTAACATCCGGCCTTGTTTGGGTAGTAGGATCGAATTGAACTCCATCATCTCGTAACTCAAGTTCTACACGGCCATCTTGAATTTTACAATCTAATAGCACAGCATGTTCTTGTTTGTCGTTATAAGCATGCGCAATAATATTGGTGATTAATTCATCAACGCACAGAAGAATTTTGTTAATAATTGAATCACTCACTTTCTTATCATGCAGAAAGTATTCAATTCGTCTGGCGATACGAGGGGCTTCTTCTGCATTATTTGCAAAGTGCAATGTTAGGTGTTGAGAGCTCGTCATGAGTTGCATTCCATTCCCTAAGTTCATTTACCAGCTAAAAATCGTATTGCAAGCATGGTGATATCGTCACTTTGTGGATATCCGTTCGCATAAGTAACAATATCTGATCTAATTGTATTGATTAATTCACTGGCTGCCAAATTTCGATACTGATCAAGGCTAGAAGCTAACTTTTCGTTCCCGAATAAAGTACCCTGAATATTTTCAGCTTCGGTAACACCGTCTGTATATAAAAAGAGCGTATCACCGGGATTTAATGTTATGTGATCTTCTTTATAAACCAAATCTTCCATTACGGCCAACGCCATGCCATGTATTTTTGACATACTCTCAACTGCAGCATCCTTTCTAATAATATGGGGTGGATTATGGCCTGCATTAGTATAGGTTAAAGATCCTGTTTTCATATCCAGTATTGCATAAAAAGTTGTTACAAACATCATATTCGTGTTGTCTTTGTGTAAGGCTTCATTCACCTTGGTTAGGCAAGCACCTGGTGATTCAAGATGGTTATAAGCATGGGCTCGAATCAGTGTACGAGAGACGGTCATGAACAACGCTGCTGGAACGCCTTTACCCGAAACGTCTGCAATGACAATGCCCAACTTTGTTTTGTCATCATCTAACCAAAAGAAATCATAAAAATCGCCACCGATTTCTTTTGCAGCAGCCATTTTGGCAAACATTTCAACGTTATTATCACTGATAAAATTACGAGGCAAAATGGATTGTTGGATCTCACTTGCAACATTTAACTCATGCAAAATGCCATCGAGGCGTGAACGTGTTTTTTGTGCTTGAATGAGGTTTTGGATATGCACCAGTGTTTTATCAATGGTCACATTTAAATCGTCAAAATTGATTGGTTTAGTCACGAAGTCAAACGCGCCTAAATTCATGGCTGCACGTATATTGTTCATATCCCCATAAGCAGAAACAATAATTGGAATAACAGATGGGAATTTTTCATTAATATTGCGAAGCAGTGTAAGCCCGTCCATTTCTGGCATATTGATATCTGAAATAACAAGGCGTATTTCTGGATCCTTGTTTAATTGTTCAAGCGCAAGAATACCATTTTGCGCAAAAAACAATTCAAACCTGTTTTCACGGATCTGACGACGGAATCGTTGTTTCATCAGAACCTCAACATCAGGTTCGTCATCAACGATTAATATTTTGGTACCTACATCATTATTTTCCATAGCAGAACCCATCACATTGGAGCCTTATCTTTTGGTAGTGTAATGATAAACTCTGAGAACTCACCTTCTTTTGACGCAACTTCTAACTTTCCGCCATGCTCTTTGGTGATAATGTCATAACAAATCGGTAAACCTAAACCTGTACCTTGGCCTGCAGGTTTGGTCGTAAAAAAGGGTTCAAAAATTTTGGTGCGAACCGTTTCTGGTATACCATTCCCATTATCTTTAATTTTGATAATAAGATTATTCTCATCTTGAGTTGTATTAATAGTTATCGTCGGCATAAAGATTGTATTAAGTAATTTTGAGGTATATTGATCAGCCTTTTCATTAGCTGCATATAAGCCATTATTAATAATATTTAAGAAAACGCGCCCCATACTTTGAGGAGAGGCCGTTATCTTAGGTAAAGCGCCATCAAATTGCTTTTCCATTTTGGCGTTAAATTTGTTATTTTGAGCTCGTAAACCATGGTAAGCTAAATTTAAGTACTCATCTAACAACTGATTCACATCAATAGGTGATTTATCTACATCGGATGAACGTGTTTGAATAAGCATATTTTTAATGATAGATTCTGCCCTTTTACCATGCTCATTAATTTTTTTACAGTTTGTACCAATATCCTCAACAATTCCTTCAATCGACTCTTTTTGAGCAGGTTCAAGGTTTTGTGTTTTCTCAAGCTCTTCTTTTAATTCTTCTACCAATTCGACGGTCATATCAGAAAAATTGTTAACGAAATTGAGTGGGTTTTTGATTTCATGGGCTATGCCTGCGGTTAGCATACCAATGGATGCCAATTTTTCTTGCTTTATTAATTGCTCCTGCGCGACTTTTAACTGATCATCAGGTTGTGTCGATGGCCCTTTATGGCAGCTTTTAGCAAGTAAAAAACAAAGAATGAGAAGGAAGGAAATAAAAAAAACAAATGCGCCTAAGCCCTGTGCACCTGTAAATCGAAAGACAATAAAACAGGCAGCGATAGTGATTAACACTATCGTCAAAATGAGACCTTGTTTCATTGCATGTAGCACTTTCAAGGGGACACCGGCTCCCTGTTCGTTTAATCAGTCCATAAGACATCAATGCCAACAGCAAATGGGATCGATTCTCTATAAGAATAGCCTATGTTAGAAAGTGCGCTTAATTTTTTTGGGGCAATGGTGGATCCCAATGAGTTGGTCTACGCTAAGCCAGAGGTGATTATTATCTTTATCTTATTAACAGGAGCAGATTATGTTAAAAAATAAGTTGATTGTGTTGTCATTTATAGGTGTATTTTGTTCAGTAGGAATGAATGGAGCCTTTGCTGCTTCTAATGCAGATACTGTGACTCCTGATGAGAATATCTCATCTGATGCAGTAGATGCTTGCAAAGAAATGAAAGATGGCGACAACTGCATGTATATTAAAAACGATACAAAGTTCACCGGTGCTTGTCAAAACAAGGATGACAAGTTAACTTGTACGCCAAATTAATCCATCAATAAGAGGCAATTTGCAAGTTAACGCAAATTACCTCTAAAAAAACCAAATTTGATCTGGCACATCCTGACGAGTGGTATAGAGCTGTCGCCAATTAGCTCCGTGAGGGACCTCCTTTCGTTCTCTTCTCCACATCAACAACGGGTAGATCGACATTTTTTAATGATGAACTCAATGGAGCCCTATTTTCTTTTCCAGCAGGTTGTCCTTCAGATTTCGATAAAGCATAGCGAGTAATGATACTCGCTTTACGAGTCACATCAGGTTTCGCAAGTTTCTCATTAGCTATTTGAGAAGTAATCATTTGAATGTCGTGCTCGACTTTATCAGATTTTTCTTGAAGCAGCTTAAATTCAGGACTATCGACATTTCCTTTTGCTGTTTGCTCTGCTATTTGAGAACGCAAATCTTCGCCAATATTTTTTAATTCAACCAGATAATTTTCATCATGCCGCAATAAAAATGAACCTGCTTGATGAGCTGCTAGTAAAGCCACATCGCGAAAGAAAGCCATTTTTAACTCTTTTTGTTTTTGTGGATCAGACTCGCTATCTACTTTAGCTTTAAACTCAGTAATAAAATTTTTCAGGCACTTAGCATAATTGACCCACATATCTCCTTTTTCAGGTATATCAAATTCATTATCTGGATATAACTCACTAAAATTATCTTTTGCTTTTATAAAAATATCTTCTTTAATGCCAGCAGCAAACGCTATTTCACCAAACGGATTGGTATAACTATCCATTAACAGATCAAAATATTTATTAAATTGTTCATTTGACAGATTATCAAAATGCGTTAATAGTTCCTCTCTTTGTTGAGAAGTGAATGCAGTTGATGCTTTCTCAATTAAACTAGTTAAATTTGCTGCAAATGCTATTTTTTCTTGATTTCCAAAACTAAAATGGGTATTGCCCTCGCAAATCATTCTGACATTTTGCCCTGCAAGATGCATAGCGGAAATTTGTCCTGCTTGATCGGCGTTTTTTGAGAAAAAATCAACTACCATGTTGCTAAGCCCTCCCACTGCAGTAGATTGAGCTTTAAGTAGTTTAGCGTCTGTAAAGCCCATTTTAAGATCCATTCTCCTTGTGTCATTTTTTCCTGCCGAAAACGCTGCACAGGCTACCGCAGGATCTGCATGCTTCATGCTGTCATTTTTGGTTTTTACTGCAAAATCATTTAATATATCGACTAGTGGTTGCTTTGAAGGAAAATGAAACACGGTTCCTACCACGATGGTTTCCCAAGCGAGTTTATCAATTACCGATCGTAGTTCATCATGCTGCGTGGATGATAAATTCATTTTCCTTAGAATGCTATCTGTTCCTTGCATATAACGTTCATAACTTTCGATTTCATTCGTTGGTGGGCCCTCTGTTTGGATAATGTCGTGAATCGCATGCGCTGCTTTTGCCATTTCAAGATAAGCATTTTGCATCGCTTTATTATGTTTAAATAGCTTTTTTGCCTGCGACTTGAGCAAAACACCTGCATCGTGACTCATTTCAGCGCCATGTGGACCACGATGATAGACTGCACTTAATGGTGTTTTACCATCTGCTTTAAATTTTGGTTGCTCGCTGGACCATTCAGCTAAACAACGAGAGATATATTGTTTGTATTCACTCGCTAAGCCCTCAATTTGTTTTTGAGGTAAAGTGGCAAAAACCGTACTTAGTGTTGCACTATCGGCATTATTGGATGCTACTCTACGCTCCGCCGAAGTAATAATAACATCGAAGCCTTTACGAGTAGATTCTTGACTGGCGGTTGATGGGTTATGAGTTACTAACAAATCAATGAATGCGCGAAACTCCTCTGTATCAGGGAATATTACACGTACCCGCGCTAACATGGCTTTATCAGCATCTAAAAGCTCTTTAACTTGTTCAAGTGTAAGAGGCATGATTATTCTCCCAATCTCAGTATTTACTAATTGGAGAAGTATTCTTTGAACAAAGTTCCATTAATAAAGCACCAAAGGACATTATATGAATGCAGATAGGTCTGGAAAAAAGAATATTCCTTGATGAAGCGCTGTGTGTGATTACAACAGAAAATATGCCATCGGGTTGTTAGAAGACGCTACTGGAGTCTTTCTTTGCCATATATTCAACTTGCTTCCAACGTCTATCTAGCTTGATTAATGTTATGGGTTGTGTTAGTAAGTAGCCCTTGTTTACACAATGGAAGATAACCCTAACATGACATCTCTTTCGAACTCCGTTTTATGGCAGCGCATGCATGAATACTATGCACAACTTGGTACAGAAGTTTGGGAAGAAGAGGTTGTGCCCCAACAAATCACCAATAACACTTATCTGGCAAATAATTACGCTAAGCTGATTGTTGCACAAATTCAAGATTATATTTTAGCGCACGGTGAGCCTACGGAGGATTCGCCTTTTTATGTTCTTGAAATAGGGACAGGCCATGGTCGACTCTCTTTTTACTTACTAGAAAATTTGCGACAAGCGTTTAAAGTGTTTGAATGGCCCCGTAAATGGCTAAAGTTCATCATGACTGATATTAGCATGAAGAGTCTTGAAACATGGCAAGTTCACCATGCGCTTAAACCTTTTATTGATGAAGGTTGGTTGGAAACGGCTGTTTACAATGCAAATCAAGATGCCGAAATAAAATTAGCTATATCAGGTCGAAAAATTACTGCAAACTCCATTAACAAACCGTTGTTTGTTATATGTAATTATATTTTTGATACCCTGCCTCAAGATGCTTTTCAAGTGATTAATCATCGCTTACATGAAGTCGAACTGGTCATTAAAAATGAAGATCTCCTCGAAAAAGGCGATTTGAAAGATTATTTTAAAGATGCAAAGTATGAATTTGTCAAACATCCCATCAATACTAACTATTACAGCGACAATGCCACGTTAAACAAAATATTGGCGTCTTATGAGACAGAGTGTGAAAATGCGACATTTTTAATGCCAATAGGTGCAATACAGTGCATCGAAAGCTTGAAAAAATTCACCAAGGGGCCCGTCATTTTTTTGGTTTCAGATAAAGGTGTAACTGATAAAGATTTATTTGATGAAAATGATGATCCCGATATTTCTTTTCATGGTTCAGTTTCGATGATGGTCAATTTTGATGCGCTAAGACGCTACACGGAACTGTGTGGAGGAAATAGTTTGTTAATGGGTGATAAAGGTGCTGATTTTCAAGTAGCTAATTTTATTTTTCAAACGGATTATAAAATTCCGCATACAACTTATGCTTTTAACAATAGTTTATCGTGTTTTAGTCCCCAAGATTTGTTTGATATCTGTTATATCGATGATGAGCCCATTAAATTTAAGACAATTGAATTAATTGTTAACTATTTAAATTTAGCAGAATGGGATCCCAATATATTTTATGATTATCATGAACAATTGATCGAAAAGTTAGAAAATGAAGAGATCACCATTAACGTGCAGCATAGTATATTAAATGGCATTGAGCGTGCATGGCGTTATTTCTTTAAACTCGAAAAATCGCAAGATCTTCCATTTGCAATTGGTTCAACGCTTTATAATATGGGTTTTAATGAAAGAGCGATTGAGTTTTATAATCAATCATTACAATTTTATGGAAAAGATAAAGATACCTATTTTAATCTGACATTGGCATATCAAGCATTAGGAAACTATGACAAAGCGCAAGAAATGATCAATGAGTCACTTAAAATTGCTTCTAAAGACAAAGCGATGGAAGAATTACAAAAAGAAATTGAGTCTCTTCATCATGATATAAGTTAGAAGCTCAAAGAATGTGTGCGCTCAATCTTGTAGTTAGATATCTACCAATTAATTTGTCTGATAATAAGCTATTAGCTATGGTTTCCTCCATTAAATACTAGTGCTCAGTTTTACAATATGGCATTCTACGTAATCTGTAGGGTATGTATTAGCTCTGATAAGGAAGTTTGTGTTTAATTCTAAGTCTATTCTCATTACTGGTGGAACAGGTTCATTTGGAAAAGCATTTACCAAATACATTTTGACTAATCATGAACCAAAGCAGGTCACTATTTATTCCAGAGATGAATTAAAGCAATATGAAATGGAGCAAGAATTTCAACATCCTTTGCTGCGTTTTGTCATCGGTGATCTGAGAGATTTTAATAGACTCAATTCGGTTTGTCATGATGTCGATATCGTTGTTCACGCAGCAGCATTAAAACACATTCCAATTGCTGAATTGAATCCAATGGAATGCATTAAAACCAATATCCTGGGTGCTCAAAATGTCATTAATGCTGCCTTTGCGAATGATGTTAAAAAAGTTTTAGCCCTTTCTACAGACAAAGCGGTAAATCCAGTTAATCTTTACGGTGCAACAAAACTTGCTGCCGATAGATTATTTGTTGCTGCTAATTATCTTGTTGGCACAAGGCAGACCAGATTCTCTGTGGTGAGATATGGCAATGTCATGAATTCACGTGGTTCGGTAATACCTTTTTTCAAAAAGCTCATCGCTCAAGGCGAAACTGTTCTGCCTATCACTGATCCTAGAATGACACGCTTTTGGCTTTCCTTAGAGCACGGCGTTCAATTTGTTGTCAAATCATTACAGCGCATGCAAGGCGGAGAAATTTTTATTCCTAAATTACCTTCCGCAGGTATTATGGATCTTGTTCATGCACTTTCAACTAATCTTAAAACTAAGACTATTGGGATCCGTCCCGGCGAGAAGCTGCATGAACTCATGTGTACTAAAGATGATGCGCGTATGACTTTAGAATTTCTGGATCACTTGGTAATTAAGCCGAGCATAGAATGCAGCTTTCCAGCAAATTATGAAATAAACGCTCTCGGTGAAAAAAGTACTTACGTGAATGAGGGATTTGAATATAGCTCAGAAACCAATACTTGGTTTTTGAGTATAGAAGAAATCAAAGAGTTGATTAACGATACGATTTCGATATCTTTGCAAAAAGAAATCGTATTTTCATAACTCAATAAAATAAGAGAACTTCGTTTGAACAATCAAACGCAAATCATAGAATGGGGATCAGATTGTCTTGTTTCTAAAGGCCATCAGCTAGAATGCGCTCCTGAAATCGTGATAGAAACACCTTGGTCTACTGTGATCCGATTTGTAAGTTCAAAAGATTGCTTCTATTTAAAACAAACACCCCCTGATTTGTTTATTGAGCCAGAAATCATTAAGGCTATTCAAAAGAATATGCCAGATCCACTCATACCAACCATACTTTTAACAAATCATGAGTTACATTGTTTCCTAATGAAAAGTTGTGGCGACTATTCATTACGCACATTGTTTAATGGCGCAATTGATGCCGATCTGCTAACCCAAGGTTTACGTTCCTATATCCATATCTTGCGTTCTTTTGAGAAAAATCTGGATACATTGGAGAAAATGGGCGTCCCCGATTGGCGACTTAAGCACATTCCTCAGCTTTATGTTGAATTGTTAGAAAAGAAAGCGTTGCTGATTGATGAGGGGCTGACACCCGATGAGCTAGACAAACTCATGAGATTAGTTCCCATAATCAAATCCATCTGTGAATTTCTTTCTGAGCAAAAAATAAAAGAAACGCTGGTGAATGGCGATTTTAATGAAAACAATCTAATAATAAATGAAAAAAACCAACAAATATCCATCATAGACTGGGGTGAGAGTGTCATAACGCATCCTTTTTTCTCGATCGCTTCCCATTTACAAAGTATTGCAAGACGGTACAAATTAGAATTGAATGGGCCGATATTGAAAAAGATCAAGCAACAATGTTTATCGTGTTGGTTAGACGTTGCCAATATGAATGAATTAGATATCATCTATCATAATCTTCTCAGATTACACCCTATTTTCTGTTCATTGGCTATCTATCGATTACAGGCAGCTACTCTTAACAAAAGTAAAGAGAGGCAAAATTGGTTTATTGCAGGATTTCTCCAAACACTATTAAAAAGTGAAATAGAAAGGTAGAAAAAGGTGGAATGATGAATAGCTACAAAATGCTAACCTATCAAAATCTTTTTCCACCAACAATGACAGCGATATAGAAGTAATCATATGGAGCTTCTCATCAAAGTCAGTAGTTACGTGAGCCTGTAAATACAATTGTGTAACTGCTTATTCTTGGTAAACTAGGGCGCGTTA
>CAZQMV010000024.1:9717-12923 GCA_964594635.1 Uncultured Candidatus Berkiella sp. | reverse complement strand
GCTTCTCCCAACTGTTCCTTCATGCCATAAATCCCTGAAATAGCCACTGGACATCCCAAGGCAAAAGCTTCTAACGGCGGAATATTAGTAGGCCCAAAGAATGTTGGCATGACAAGGGCTCTGGCGCGTCGATAAAATTCAGGCATATCCTGTTCATCGACTAAGCCAAGAATATGAACCGCCGACTCTAGCTTCAACTCGATAATCAGATCTTTTACCCGTTCATAATAGTTTTTTGGACTACCTACTAAGACTAATTGAATATCGGGTAGCTCTTGACGGCACAAGCTTAAGGCTTTAAGTAAGTTTTCATGATTTTTATGCTGCCAAAATTGAGCTGGATAAAAAAGGTATCTCGGTGGTAAAACATATTTTTTAGCAAAATCAGCAGATGGTTGAATATCTTCAATATGACGATTGGCAATATAAGGCAGCACATGGCAAGCCTTGGGTGCGATTTGATAACTTTCAACGGCATGCTGACTACCTAAGGCAGAATCAACGAGAATGCCTTTTGCCCATTTACAGGTATTTCGATAGTGATACTCTCTTCTGGCATACTCTTTTTTATTACCAACTTCGGGAAATCTGGTTTCATAACGATGCATTAAATCATGCACAGCAGCCAGCGATGGCACCGGCATTAAATAGGCATAGGCATCTTGTGAAGGAAAAATCCAAATATCACAATGTTCTTTTAACATGGCTTTGGCGAGGGGGTGGCAATATTTGGCAACACCATGCCATAAATTTAATGGCAAGCTTAACCTGCGCCACAATCCTGCCAGCACTTGCCAATGCCGCGGGATACTCATCCATTTTCCAGAAATGTTATTTTTCTTTAAAATACCTTCCCAATGCTCTGATCCATAAAAGACCACGCAATCATATTCTGATTTTGGCAGCGCTATTAATGCTTCTAGCATTAAATGATTATATTGATAGGTGCCGCCACAAGCAGGACCTGCATCTAAATAGAGCCCTACCTTTTTCTTTTTCATACACGCACGACAAAGCAAGCACCCCAAGTCCCTTCGCTGAGATCTTTACGGGTTAGCCATTCACAAGCCAATTCTATCTTCATCGAAAACTGGGCGCATAAGCGCTCAATTTCAGGCAAAAAGAAATAGCGCATTAAATGATCTTCTTCCATTTTTTGGAACGTGGTTTGGGGTTTTTCTTGTACAAATAAATGATAATGCACATTCACGGTATTGGCATTGACATCTAAAGTAGGCTCTGCAATGCGCTCAACGACGAATGAATCACTTTCTAACTTTTTGTGTCTTACTGCTGGCTTTTGTTCAAGTACCGCCGGGCCATACCAACAATCAAATATAAACAAGCCACCAGGCTTTACATGATTCTTAGCGGTGCTAAACATTTGTTCCACATCATGATTTGAGGTTTGATAGCTCAACACATGGAATAATGAGATAGCAGCATCAAATTTTTCTGGTATCGTAAAGGTTCTGACATCGCCTTCAAATAATCGAATTTGCTTAGCAACCGCAGGCTCTGCCTCTACTAAGTGACCGGCCATTTCAAGCATAGTTCTGCTTTGGTCAATACCAACGATCTCATAACCCTTTTTGGCTAACAAGCAAGCATGCTTACCGGTGCCACTGCCTAACTCTAACAACTTTTTGGGTTTATCAGCATGAGCGCCAAGGAGTGAATCAATAAAATTTACTTCACTACTATAATCTTTGTCTTTATAAAGCAAATCATAATATTTTGAATAATCAGCAAAAATACTCATTAAGCTATCACCTCAAAAGGTTTTGATGAAATATGCGCAAACTGTTTAGTCCACTCACCTTTAAACTTTTGTCGTTGATAAAAGTTTTCAGCAAAATATTTAGGATTAAGGTGCGCAATAAATTCAGAAGAAAAACAGTTAGGATCAATAAAGAAAGCATTCACACCATTACTATCAACCGTCACAAATTGATAGCCTGCTTTTTCCAAGAGTTTACGCCAAGCCGTAACCGACACCCCGTAATATAAACCTGAAATATCAGCCTTCGTATAATTGAATGCGTCTTGATAAGGGACAGTGATGGCTTTTTCTGGGCCAAAGGCAGAGTTATATTCTACAACAACAATCTTTGGTCGAAAACCATTTTGAAGCATGGCTTGTAATACATAATAATCCACGCCATCAATGTCTAACGAAAAAACATCGGGATCTTGGTAAAGGCATTCTTGCAAAACGGCTTGAATGTTATTTTTATCGACAAAGCAATTAAGCACTTTCACGCCTAAATTGTAAGTAGGGATGGCTTTTGCAGCACGAGAAGCTAAATTCGCACAGCCTTCAATCATTAAGCCGGAGAACTTTCGCGCTATGGCAAGCCATGCCGTATTATTCTCTAAGCCATCAGCAGCACCAATTTCTACGAAATAACGGTTAGGATGAGTGATTTGTAAACATAAATAATCAATAATGCCATCTTCGCCATTTTGGCTAAAACCACAAAATTCCCAGCTAGTTGGTGTCTTGGCGCATAGGTTACGATAGTTCCCTGATTGAGCGCGTGATAATGCCATATTCACTCGCGCTAAGGTACGAGACGTTTGCAAATAGTTGATCACTTTTTTTAGCATGATGCTTTCGCCTTGGTGAGCACTTTTTTCAGTTTCTCACTTACTGTTTTCATTTCATCTTGTTTTAAGGCTAGGCCACTTGGCACATAGATCCCCTGTCGTGCTAATCGCTCAGCGACAGGATACGTTTCCCCTTGGAATAAACCCATTTTCTGTAAAGCAGGTTGTTGGTGCATGGGATAAAAGAAAGCACGCGTACCTATGCCTTCGGCATGAAGCTGCTGCATCAATTCTTTACCGGTCATTACATTATCATCTAATACGACACCATAGACCCAGTAAATATTTTGCGCATAAGCGGTTTTTGCCAATGGACGCTGTAACTCGGTAACTTCGTTTAGACATTCATCGTAAAACTGGCCCATGGCGCGTTTGCGTTGTTTGAATTCGTCAATTCGCTCAAGTTGCGCAACGCCCACTGCGGCTTGTAAATTACTCATACGAAAATTCCAACCCAACTCTTCATGCAAATAACGTTGTTTGGGTTCAAATGCTAAATTACGCAGTAATTGACACTTATCTCGAATCACAGGATCATCGGTGATCACCATACCACCTTCGCCTGTTGTCACCAGTTTATTAGGATAAAAGCTGAA
>CAZQMV010000024.1:0-9617 GCA_964594635.1 Uncultured Candidatus Berkiella sp. | reverse complement strand
CTTCAATGCCGATTGCTTTTAATGCAAGCTCCAAGGCCACCGTACCATTACAAACAGCCACCCCAAATTCACGTCCCATTTGCTGGGCAAATTGCTCTTCGAGTTTTTTAACGAAAGGGCCTTCTGAAGATATCCAGCCGGTATCGATGCATTCGTTTAAGTATTTTTTTTCGTTACCATTCAATAAAGGAGTATTGACTGCAATAAAACTATCCATATTATTACTCCGCTACCACGACTTGTTCTTTAGATATAGCACTAAAGCGAGTTTTATCTTTTTCACCCGCATAAGGGCCTTGTTTCACTTCGAACATTTCAACCGCTTCTAACACCTCAAAACCATGGCCACCCTTGGCTAACAAAATCACATCGCCAGCTTGTAATACGCGACTACTTAAATAGGCTTTATCTTCATCATAAAAATCAACGCGCAGCTTTCCGGTTTTAATAAAAAGCACTTCCTGTGTATAACTTACTTGTCTTGGCACAGGATTATGTACATGCGGCTGAATTAATTTACCCGTTGGATGGCTCATATAAGCTAACTGCTGTGAAAATTCATCTGGGGTAAAAAAGGATATACCCTCTTTTGCAAAGGTATGGTAAACAATTAGGGCATACAGCTCATCATTGTGCTCAATTTTTTCTATCATACTGTTACCTTAGATAAAATTGCGGTTGCTTCGCGCGTAAGCTGTGCTAAACCATATTCTTTTTCAACTAACTTGAAACTGTTTTCGGCTAGTGTGGTGGCAAATGCTTTATCTTCAATCAGTTTCACAATAGCTGCTGCAAAATCCTCAGAGGTATCTGCGATCATAATGTGCTCACCATGCTTCACCGGGATGCCTTCAGCGCCCAAGGTGGTAGACACCATCGGGGTTTTACACGCCGCAGCTTCTAAGATCTTAAAACGGGTGCCTGATTCAAATTGTAAGGGCGTTAACGCCACATCCACATTTTTAAGATAAGGCAAGACACTTTCTAAACGTCCCGTTACCGTGATAGCAGGATCATTTAAATGACCAAAAGATACATCAGAATGATTACCGACAATGTAACAGTGAATATTGGGGATCGTTTTCTTTACTAAGGGCAAAATCCCTTGGATCAACCAATTGGCCGCACGGTTCATGGCGCTGGTGGGTTTACCAAATGAACCCGCTAAATAAATGGCAGGCTTTTTAAGATCTCTCGGTGGAGGTGTTGGTTGCAAATACTGATTAATATCCAACACATTTGAAAATACCGCCACTTTATCTTTTTGCGGGGTTAAAAACCGATAATATTGCGCATCAACCTCAGAAACTGCCGTGGTGATATTGCACAAACCAACCCAATCTTTCTCTTCTAATTCCTTTTCTTGACTCAGCGCTAACACGCGCTGTTTTTCTTTTTCATCTTCAATAAAAGGTAATTCACGAAAAATAAACCGCGACCATACACTGTCGGTATCACATACCAGAAATAAATCGGGGGCTAAATGGCGCACTTGTTTAATCAAAGGATAAGAGATATTGCCATAACCAAACCAAATGACTTTAATATGATGATTTCTCGCATACTGAACAATGGCTTTCGCATCATTCACCAGCAGTTTTCGAGTAACAATTTGTATGCGTCGAAAAGTACGAATAGAAGAAAGATTATTGACCGATGGTGAAAAACTAAATTTTGGAGCAATATTTTTATAATGCGAAATGGCAGTTTTGCCACCTAAAGCATGGGGCGCGACACGTGACATCACATGCAGATCGGAAATTTGGGCCAACGCCTTAATGGAATTTTCAATGCGTAAATGGGGTCCACTCGCTGCCGGATGCATAATCATAGGTGAGGTAAAAAGTACTTTCATGAAACAACGACCTGCTTAATTTGTTTGATATCGCTCATCACCATTTCTTCAATGACGGCAAAAATAGTTTTTGAAGCTTGCCAACTCAACTGTGCTTTTGCTTTGCTTGCATCACCCACTAAGGGTATGGCTTCCTTAGCTCGGTGAAATGCTGGGTTTACTTTAATATAATTTTGATAGTCTAAGTTGACGCATGTAAAGGCACATTCCACAATGTCTCTCACTGAATGCAAACTTCCAGTCGCAATCACAAAGTCATCGGGCGTGTCTTGGTTCAACATTAACCACATAGCTTCTACATATTCTGGCGCATAACCCCAATCACGCGTTGCCTCTATATTTCCCAACTCAAGGTGATCTAACTGCCCACAAGCAATCTTCGCAACGCTAGAGGTAATTTTCCGAGTGACAAATGACAAGCCGCGACGAGGGGATTCGTGGTTATACAGAATGCCGTTGCACGTAAAAAGCCCATGGGTACGGCGATAATTTCTGCTAAGAATAGCACCTGCCATTTTGGATATGCCATAAATAGAACGAGGATTGAAAGGCGTATTCTCAGATTGTGGACTATGAGGTGCCTCCCCAATCATTTCGCTAGAGCCTGCGAAATAAAAACGGCACTCGGGGCAATACGCTTTAATACTGGCCAAAAGATAATGTGTGGAATTAAAGTTATATTCTAAAATGGCCGTCTCAGCATCTAAATCATAACTCACAAAACTATTTGCTGCTAAATGATAGACTTCGTTGGGCAAAATATCGCTAATCAGGGTTGTCACAAAAGCTTGATTGTTTGCTGAACCAACATGAAGTTTTATTTTATCTAACAGGTGCACAATATTCTGCAAGCGCATTTGAGGCGCATCATATGCCTCTTGTCGGATCAAGCCATGTACTTCGTAACCTTTGCTTAACAGCAATTCAGCTAAAAAGGAGCCATCTTGTCCGTTAATACCTGTAATGAGTGCTTTCTTCTTCATATCATGCTTGCTTTAAAATCCTAAGTATTTCAGCAGTCCCCGCTTTGGCACCAAATCCCGGGTTATACATTAATTGAGAAGACAACTGTTTGCGTTTTTCGGAATTGATTTGTGGTGCTTTCAATTCTAATTCGACTTGCGTTTTTAACTCAGCTAGGTTGTGCACCACCGTGCCGGCATTTCTGCCGCCGTTGAACCTATCATCTACCCTCGCCAAGTGCCCATCGCAATGCCAAGACGGCAAGATTTTTTCAAAATAGTCTGGGCAATCAATATAAATAACAGGTCGATCCAGTACCATAAATTCAAGCCCAACGCCGCTAAAATCATTGACCATGAGATCGCTGATGAACAGATAAGGGTTAATCAAATAATCTTTTACGAATTGACAACGGGGATTTTGGATTTTGGCAAACTCATTCTCCCAAATTTTGCCACCCGTATAAAATTCAAAGTAAGGGCTATTCACAGGTTCCATGCTAGCAGGATGCAATTTAACGATCAGGTTAATGTCTGGAATATTCAGCAAGGTTTTAGCAATTTCGGTGCCGTAAGTTCTTAACGAGCCGGAAGGATCCCAGGCGGGTGAATAAAGCACTGTTTTTAAATTAGGATCAAGATTGAGCTTTTCCATTAGCTTCATACGATCATAATTTTGATTAACAAGATCATCTAATTTTGGATACCCTACGTCGACTAATTTAATGTGCGATGTTGCGTGGGGCTTCGTTTCTTGTATCACTTCAAACATGCGTCGTTCTAATGGACCATGAACAAAGTAAATATCAAAGGCTTTGAGATTATCTTCTGCCCAGTGTGACAACTTATTGGCTTGCCCATGTCCTGAAAATATTTTGACTGCATTTCTCGGGCCTCGGCTATGAATTTCCGCTTCTAAAAACACGTCGATAGGAAATAAATATTTCGCAATTTTAGAAGAAAAATAATGCGATGGTGCAATATTGATATCGCCTAATTTTCCATGCATTGGATAATCCATCGATAAGTAATAACTCACATCGCTAACATTTTTTTGTAATTCCTGATGCAATGGCAGCATATACTGCAACTGTCCCGCAGAGGATAACTGATAAGCGATGATTTTTTTTCCTTGGCGGCGATCTTTTACCATCTGCCAAAGCACTGGCAAATGAAGAATGAGTATTAACATTTCATTAACAAAATTAAACAGTTTGTGCATCGTTTTTAGCCATTTGATAAATAGAAGTACTAGGTGCTTTGTAAGCACTCGTTACGTTTTTAATCTGATAATAAATTTCATTCGCAACAAGCTTATTCCCTTCCTTGCTTAAATGCCCTCCATAGTGACTGTCATCACTATAAAGTTCATCGATGTTATCAACCTTTAACAAAACATCTGTTAGATCAATAACATTCATACGTTGCTTCGCTGAATCGATAAATGCTTGATAAAAGTGCCCTTGCGAACGGATAGACAAAATATCATCTTTTTGTGGCATCCACATTAAAATGGGGGTAAATTCTTGCTGCTTAGCATAATTTATAAAACTTTCTAACATACTATTGAGTAATTGTAGCGATTCGTGATCTCTAAACAGCTTTTGTCGCAGCGCTAAATTGGTCTGCATAATGGCATCGAGCGCTCGTTGATGAGACTGCTGTCGGCCAAAAAATAACGACTGCGTGACATGCCAAAGAAGAGTGAAATGCCGCTTAGGTGCTTTTAACAAAGACCGACAATAAGGGAAAGTGAGCATCTCGGCCAAAAACTTAGATCCATAAAATGCATCATTTTCATTTAAGCTCGCAAGATAAGCCTGATAATTTTGAAACTTCTCTCGCGTATCGATGACATTAGGAATTAACTTTAGAGTTTTATCATCCGCAAGCACAAAACGAGGTTTAAAAGCCAAGATATTGCCAAATTCACTATAATGCTTCCATATCGATTGGATCCTCACTATCGTTGAAGGCACAACGCCTAAAATAACGATACGTGAACGATTGCTTGGAAATTCGCGCTGCATTCTTAAATAAGCTTGATCAAGACCGTAATTTCCCACACCGTAGTTTACGACATTGGTATTGGTCAGCTTTGATAAATGAAATTGAAACGTTTCATCATCATTCACTTGCCGACAAAAGGTAAAAGAATCACCATACGTTGAAATATCAACCGGTAAATGTTCATGTGAAGGATTAGCGCGCTGTCCCTTGGCATTAATATGATACTGGGTCGGTCCATGCTTACCCATTTCTTGTTTGCTGGTATTGGGTTTTCGACTCCACCCCAGTAACGGATCAAAACCATCCGCAAAGAATTTGTTTAATAATTCAGCACTGAACGACGGAGTTTTGTCTTTAGCCGTAATCAACCATTGGAAATGGCTACGGAGCTTAGCAATATACCAATGCAGGCCCAGTTCAAATATTCCATAACACATCGCAAATATCACAATGGCTTTTATGTCAGGCAACAGCGCGATAATGCACATCAGCATGATGCTGTAGCATTTCCAAGCGATTCTGTTTTTTTGCTGATAGGTTTTCATGCTGAAAAATAATCTACCAACCTATTTGCTTTATCTAACTCACAAGTACGTTCATAGTCTTGCTCGGTGTCAAATTCCAGCCAACCGCCCTTGGTTGTCGCAACAACGGCTCTGGTGCCTTGTTGAATAAGCTCATGAATAAAATCGGTAAAGTAACCCTGATAAAAGCTTTTTCCTGAAGGTTGCCAACTTTTATCTTCTGTTTTCTTTTGTTGATATAGTTTAACACCCGATTGTAATGCGACTTGCGAGAATTTATTAAAACCGATATAGCGATAATCTAATCCTTGAGAGTGTGAAATCGGCGCACCAATTTCAACAATGTTCCCTGTGCTGTCTACCGCTAAGCTTTCTAAATCGGTTTCAGTTGTGTCATAGCGCATTTGCCAATAGGTTCGCCAATTTCGATCAGCGGCAACAACAATATCAGCATCGGTTCTTAAGACTTGCTGGAAAATATCGGGGGTAAATAAAATATCTGAATAGGAAATAAGCAAATCGTCTTCTAATAAATCATTACCTAAACACATTAAAGATTCGACCATGTTCGTCGTTGCATAATCTTTGTTATGATAATAGCGAATATTATCGAAAGCGATTTTCTCATGCATATAGCCTGTTACAATACTAATATCATGAATACCTTGGCTTCGATACAATTCAATTTGCCACTCTAATAAGGACTTTTCTCTAAACTGCAACATGCCTTTTGGCAATAAATGCGTATACTTAGCGAGCCGCTTGCCCATGCCCGCGGCTAAAATGACTGCTTTCATTGACAAATTTTTCCCATATCATTTTAAATAAATCTGGCTTTATTTCATCTCGCTCAGGATGCCACTGTACACCCAATGTTGGAGAAATATCATTGCTACGATTGATGTAAGCTTCAACGATCGGATCTTTATCGAAAGTTTCTGCAATCCCAATTAATTTTGTTGATAACTGTGATGGATAGATGCCATGTTGATGGTAGGAGTTCACCATCAAGGTCTCATTTTCATAGCTGCACATATGTTTGCGTGCACCATGCTCTGGTAGAAAATAATGCAACTCCCCACCGTAATAGATATTTAAAAATTGAAACCCTCGACAAATAGCCAGTTTAGGAATGTGATTGTTATCGGCAAACGAAATTAAAAATGCCTCAACCTCATCGCGCTTTGGGCATAAATCATCAACTAATTCGTTTGGGGTTACAGGTGTCACATTATTACCGCCTGTGAAAATAATCCATTGCGGGCTTAACGTTTGGCTTAATTTCATCACATGGCTAAGTGAATTGGGCACAGGTACAAATATCGCATTCTCGGGAAATATCTTTTGTGTCAAAAAATAATCAATATATTTGGATTCTAAGGCATCCAAACTTTGACTATGTTTATCCTGTAATTGCTTTTGCGTAATATAAATAATCATTTATTGAATTCTTTCTATGGTTTCGTTACCACAATCCATTCGAATACTGCGGCTTCTGATTAAATCAGCATACTTTTCACCACAACCTATTGCTGCTGGAATACCCAATTCTGCGCAGCAAATGGCCATATGAGAAGCAGCGCCCCCGAAGCGCGTCACAATACCCTTGATCTTATAAGCTAAAATCCAATGAAAACCGGGATCAGCATTTTCGATAAAAATAATGTTATTTTGTAATTTATGCACATCCATTTCTTTGTGATAAACCACTACTTCGCCCTGGATCACTTTATCAGTCACAAAGTTAGGCTTAGCCTCCAAGCTACTAATATACATAAAATCTTCTGGCTTGGTGATAAGCGCTGGCAATGCAAATTTTTTATAGAGTGCAAACTGTTCTTTACGGTTTTTAATCACTTCTTTTAAATCAAGCTTTTTTAAATTCAGAATTTCATTTAACTCAAGATAAGCTAATTCATCCGGTAATACATTGTGCTCTTTTCCAATCTCTTTTAGCATTTCCAAAACATCACTAATCACTTTAGTGAATACCAATTTCACTTTTTCTCTTGCTTCCGTTGCACCTTTTACAAAGTTATAAAATCGTTGAAATGAAATGCTTAAAGATGATTGATTTAAGAATGCGGATATTTTTTCTATTAAAGCATCACTTAACTCATGTTTGCCTTCGTCAGCAGATACCTCAAATAGCATTTGTTCACTTTGATCATATCGACATTGCGTAATATCATAAGTTCCTGCACGCAAATGGCCATACTGTTCCATAAAGGCTGCTTTATCGATAGAGCCCTTCGCTACGTCAGAAATGGCTTTAGTTAATTCATAAGCGACAGTACAAAATGATTGTTTGATTTCATTATATTCTTGGAAGGTAATCACATTAATCTCAGCTAAGCTTTTGATCAATGATTCAGCAACAAAAGCCATTCTCGCTACGGTAGAAAATGTGATGGTGCCTAGTTCTTCACAGGTACTTAACAAGCCTTGAATAATTCCCGCTACTTCCTCGCTACGCTGCTCTTTCGCAGAAGCTAACGCATTGGCGTGATACCTTTCGAGATCAACTATTTGTTTATTGACATCAGCAAATAGCGCTACACTGTTATCAATAAGTGACTCAGTAAATTTTCGCAATTCATGCTCGATGATTTGGGTGTCGTTTTCCGTAAACCCTTCATTCAATAACTCAGTAAGTCGATTGCTCAAGCTAAAGTCATAACAGGTAAATAAGACTTTAAACTCTACTTTGTCATGCAAATAAGGATGCGCACATAACTTCTTTAAATAATAGGCATTTAACGGTGCGTGATATTGAGTGGGGATATTTTCCGGCAGTAATGCATGGAAAGCCAAATTCACATTAATATAAGGTTTATTACAAAATTTATACATTAAGGGCTGTGGTTTTAGCTTGTTATACGCAAGGTTACTTAAGCCATAGCACCATGCTTTATCCATAAATAATAATGTAAACAAATCATAAGCAAGCACGCTGGGGTGGCAACCTATCAACTCTGAAGGATTCCAAAAAGCCATGTCGCTAAAAACCAGTGGCTCTCCTTTTAAAAGCGTTTGGTTCTCTAGTAAGAGTTGATGATAATTTTGTGCTTGCTGCTTTAAAATATGCTCTGATTGATTTTCATCAACCAAGGGTAAATACACATTCGCTGATAAAGGCCTTACTTGAAAGATAATAACTTCATCGTCATTGCGGATCGCAAATTCAATATCTAACGGAATATCAGGCACGACATGTTCAATTTCATCAATCGCTTCAAGTAATTTTTGCCAATGATTTTGCAATACTCGGCGGTGAATATGTCTAAATATTTTAATTAAAGAAGCTTGTTTACCTGAGGTAACCGTATCAGTTTCATGGCCGACACTATAATTGATCACGTAATAGGGTGCATTCGTTCCTAAATCTTTGGTAAATAACACACCACTGATTTGTACACCTTCTGTATAACGCTGCACCAATATTTGGTCAGAAAGATTGACTTCATCTTGTGGGTAGGAATGCATCACCTTTGTGATAGCCTGTTCTACAGCTACTTCATCGTGCGAATCAATATTGAGAATCGATTGGTAATGGCCTGCTTTTGATTCTTGCATGGAATCTTCATTTAAACAGGAACTTCTTACGACGATCCTTTTTCCATTAAATTTTTCTTTAATATCTGCCAACACTTCAGCCGCATACTGATTCCAATCGGCAATCGTAAAAACATACATTTTTTCGATATGGGATTTTTTCAGAAGTAGCTTTAACTTTTGCAACGTATTCGCTTTGGTCGTTACCGTGAATGTAGGTTTTTCTTTTGAAAACTTATCAAAGTCTGGAATAACAAAGCGTTCAGAGAAAGTATCTAATGCGGTTAAGTTGGGATAGTATTTTTCAACAAATTTACAAGCAATATGATTATTGCTTAGCTTTTTATAAAAGCTTTGTTGTTTGAGGGTAATATTAATTTTGTTTAATGAATTGCCACCAGGTGCTTCACCCCAGTTTTCACCATAGACAAAAATGATTTCATCTTGAGGAAAACGTTGACGTAACATTTGCAGATTATCAAAAGGATCTTGGCTTTCCTGCGGGATCACTTCGCTAACATATTTAATTGCTTGAATAACGCAACTTCTTTCTTGATAATTTGAAATGGGTGAGCCACCGATTCTCAAGACAGCATCATCTGTTAAGACACCACAAATCAATCTATCGGACATTCCTGCAGCCGCTTCTAATAGCTGTAAGTGTCCATAATGGAATAAATCAGAAATAACAAAGGTGTAGGCAATTTTCAT
>CAZQMV010000023.1:0-14127 GCA_964594635.1 Uncultured Candidatus Berkiella sp. | reverse complement strand
AAAAAATCGGCTGGAAAGATGGGTTTAGAGCGATTTATTGTATTGTGAAATATGGGTTTTTTTATCGGTTCTTAAAGCAATCTAAAATCATTGGTTCTGCTACCCAAAACTCATAATTCTCCAATGACATGGAATAGTCAAAATGCAAAATCAAGCCCCCCAACAAAAATGACTTGGGAAAAATTGGCTCAAAAATTAATGGTTGTTTTAGCCTTGGGTTTGCCTCTAGCAACTGCAAGCACACCTATTTGCCTGGCCAGCATTGGATTAATTTGGTTGTTAGACAAAAATAGAATCGCTCGCTGGAAATTCTCGTTCGATTATCCACTGACTAAACCGATTTTCATTTTGGTTGCAATGAACTTGATCAGCACGATATATGCCGATGCTGAATGGAAACACTTCTCTTCTGCCTTAAACCACTCATCCAGATTATTGTTTATCCCTATTTTGGCCTACTACTTACAAGGTGAGACTAACCCAACCAAAAAATGGGTACTCTGGGCCTTTGTGACAGCCATGATATTCACGATTATCTGTACTTGCTTAAAAGTCTATGCAGATGTTCCTATTGGCCAACGAACCTATGGCCATGATGTTTTTAAGAATCATATTGTCACCAGTTATTTTACCGCAATAGCAATCTTCATGCTTTCAATCTGGTTAATAGAATATAAGCAATATAGATTGCCAATTACACTACTCATTGGGTTTTGTTTCTTCTATTTGCTCTTTCTCAATACCGGCAGGATTGGTTACGTCATTTTATATATCAATTTCACGATACTTGCCTGGCATAAGTATCGGTATAAGGGTATGACAGTCATGTTCTTGCTGTTATCCCTTGTCATGCTATTGGGTTATTGGTTTTCCGATCTACTTGCCATGCGTTTCAATGAATTTTATAACGATTTCAACTCGTATCTGCATGGCACCATAACCTCTTATAAAGATAATTCTATAGGAACCCGACTTGAATTCGCGGTTAATAGTCTCAAGCTGTTTGCAGAGCATCCCATTGTTGGCTGGGGTAATGGCAATTTCTTACACGCTTATAAAGAAACCTTTTCAGGTACTTTCAGCGTTATGACTGACAACCCTCATAATCAATATTTAAAAACGGGCGTTGAACAAGGGTTAATTGGATTACTGGCTTTGTTTTGGTTGTTCTATTGCCAATGGAAAATGGCTCGCCAATTAAAAGGCAATGATCTGATTTTAGCGCAAGGTTTCTTGCTCTCATTTATGATTGGCTGTCTCTTCAATGCATGGCTTAAAAATTATACAGAATTTTATTTTTATTGCTTAATGAGTGCGTATTTTCTTACCCCGAGACTTCATCGTTATACCTTAGCATCTAACTGTTCGAAGAGCGCAGGTAGCGCAGAGACGTTACCTTGTACATAAATTAATTGATGACAATCTGTTGAAAAGTAGGCATTTGATTCTTTTAGGCAAGTCATCACAGGTATACTCGGCTGCGTTCTTCGCTGATCCGCTAGGATCTTATCTAGTTTAACCTCTCCGGTTTGTAGATAAGCATTCACGATTGCTCGAACGTCAATTAACCCAATGGCATCATGAGAAATAGAGCCTGAATGTGATCGTGGCGGCTTTATTAACATAGCAGGATTGTACATAGTAACGGGCCGAAAGTTTACCCCTGATTTGTGCCCCTGAAAATCCTCAACGCCTGCATACACATCGGGCGTATGATACCCCATAAAATGGCCATGATCTCCAATAATGATGATTAAAGCATCATCATAAATCCCTAATGACTTCATTCGATCAAAAACATTATTCAACAAGTCTAGAGAATAACCAATTTCTTCAAGCAAGTTATCATGAGTCCATGGATATTTTTGAATATCAACGTAGCGCTGCCCCGTTCTATCGTAAACAATGGGCGAATGCGTAAGAAAATTGTGAACAAAAAAGAGTTTTTTCCTATCTTTGCCAATACGACTATTGGTAGTCCAATGCACAAGTAAATTTCTACTACTTTCTTTAAGATCTTCAAGCTCACCTTTTAGACCCCATTTCTCGCGAAGATCCACTTTTAATAACCGTAGAGCGCTACCATAAGCTATTTCAATTGAATATCGCTTGAGAAAATAATCGGAATAAGAAAGCGATGACAATTCAGAGTCAGCAGAAATTTCAAAAGCCGGAATGTTTTTAAGTGCAACAGGCATGTAAGGAGATGACTGAACGCCAATAGTTTGATACCCTGCATGTTCGGCATCAGTAATGAACGAGTTAGTTATCGCTGCAGGAAGGTTTACAAAAAAACTGGGATTATCGGGAAGCGCATATGCCATACCACTTAATATGGTGGGAAGAGAGTAGCTTGTAAAAGGGAAGGAGGATATCGCGCGCGTATAAATGGTAAAATCATTATAAGTTTTCCTGAGCCTTGGATCCCGACTTAACGTTTGCTCAACAAAACTACCTTGTAGCATATCCATTAAAATCACGACGACATTACTTCGAGAGCCAAACTCATACAATTGAGCAAGCGGTGCCTCATTTTTACTTATCCGTTTAATTTCTCCCGTTTTTGAAAATTGAAAGAGACCCACCACAAAAGCAACAACCAATACACTAACTAATGCAACTGTATTGAAAAGGCGTTTGAATGCGGTCTCATAACGAGAACTCATCCAAATCAAAAGAGCTACAACTATGCCATAGCCAGCCCAAATAAGCATTGTCGTTTTAAACATTGATGGTGTTAATGCTGAACTACCGTCAAGTTTCGTTACACCTTTAGGGAAGAATACTGTTACAACAAATCCAACTAATGCTAAAGCCCGCAGTAACAAAATACATTTTTTCTCAAACCGTGTTGGGAGTACGAGCACTATCACTGTCAAAACGAATGCCCCAGCGATGGAAAGGGTTAAACCAAGCGGGAGTACTAGCCAATAATCCCATGCACCAAGATTAGATAGATTTGCTGGAGCTATTAGCGCACCACCCAGTACAAATACAATAAATGTCAGTATAAAGCTGCTGATAACCACATTTAGGTAACGATGCATATTGATTCCAAATTCTTTAATATAAAAAATATAATTTTTTAGTTTTGATGTCGTTTGTACCAAACAAGAAGCCGATTAGATTTTTTCACTTCTTTCATTTCAACAATTTCTGCGCTCGCTCTCACGGTAGCAAGAAAATTTTCTTTAGTGTAATCAGAGAATATATCCTCACGAAATTTCAGCATTTTTTGAACTTGTTCATCAAACTTATCAACAAACTCGATAATTCCTTGTGGCGATAGCTTTATCAAATAATCTACCACACTAGCAAGTGGAATATTTTTTCCTAGCACAAAATGATGGAGCACAGCAAGCGCAAGCAAGCCGTCAGCGCAAAGACGACTGTTTAATGATTGAAATTCTTCACCCCGCCAACCTTGAGGAGGACTAGGGTTGGTCATGTCAAGTTGTAAAACATTCAGAGGCAATCCTTTTAAGCTTGCTCTGGTAAATGCGAAATCGCACGCCTGCGGATCAGAATCAATCCCCACAACAGATTTTGCGCCATTCGCCAATGCAAGCTCTGAATACTCACCATTATTGCAACCTAAATCCAAGAGGATTTCAGGTTGAATGGCTTGAGTGAATCGCTTCACGAAAGCGATTTTTTCATCCGCTTCATTGATGGAATAGCTGCTCAACAGCGTATAGTCCCCCCAAGTGCTTCGTTGACTTTTTGGGGTGTGAAGTGAAACAATCCACTTGTGTAATTGTTTTAATATACTTGCGTATGTATTTTTTGGTAAGCGATGATGAGTGACTGCTGTTGGCAATTTAGTTTTGGTTTGTTTCATTGCTCGTTTTTTTAACCAGTGCGGAAGCAATAAATGCATCATCACACGCAGCGATAATTTGCTGCGAAAAGGTATTAACTCCATAACATTCTCAAGGCTCAAACCTTCAGGAGAACCACGTAACCAAGTATTGTGTGAGATCCCCCGAAGCGATCGAAGAATAAGAGGAAATAAGAAATGTTCACAGAATTGTCTGTGGCCTAACCAATATTCTCCATCCTGATAAGCACGAAACGACAGAAAATCAATGAATATAGGCCTTGCACCCACAAACTGTACGTTATAAGCGCTGGCATCCGATAAAACAACGTTTAAATTTAGAAGCTGTAATTGCAACTCTAAATGAAAGAGCGCTGCAGCTTTAAGTGCATTGAATGGCCACTCATAGGGATAAGTTATGATAGGAAGCTTTTGGTGCTCAACAATATACTTAACATCCGGGTCAAGAAACTGGAAACCATTAGGAGAAATTTCTTTTGAAAAGATCAGCTTTCCAGATTTTATGAGTTGTTCATAAATACCAGCATCTCGCAATAACTGATAGTCTTTTTCTGCCCTTGATCTGATTGTTCTATAAATTCTTTCGCCATGCTTATAAACATAACCAGAGGGATCACGAAAAGAACTCTCGACACGCTTGAGATCAGACTGATTCGTTTTCATTTCTAGGGTCAATTTTTTCATCCTTTGTGATAAGTGACTGCTTTTTAAAGAAAGCTGTAACCTTTCCCCAAAACATTGAGATTGCTCCGCCAGCAACCGCCAGTGTTCCGATAAATGCCTGGAGTAAAATGCTACCACTCCCTGGATCAAGATAAGCATAAACATTTTCGCATTGAAGTAGCAGAAAACTCAAAACTATAAAGTTTAATACTTTTAATTGTTTCATTATATGCTCTCCATTAAATAGACAAGTCTGCTAATTGCCACAATCCCAAGCACTTATCGGTAAATAAATTATCACCTTCAGTGCATTGCTCATTAATCAGCTTTAGTGGGGTAGGAAAATGAAATGGAGCAATTTGCAAATTCAATGGACGCCAAAATCCCATTCCTAAGTCTTCATTCTTCTGACGATCCGTGAAAGTCGTCGTTAAAATATATTTGGCACCAGATTCTTTAAAATTTCTTATCATTTTTAATGCATCATCAAAAGAAAGATGCACCAAACAATCTCTTGAAAAAACCAAATCTACTTGAGGAAGACTATCAGTCACTAAATTTAGGCATTTAAAATCAATCTGCTCATTGCCATATTCACGCAAGTTTTTTTGTATTAGGTCATCAACAATGTCAGCACCAATATATTGAGTTAAATTTAATTTCGTTTTCTTCATCCAATACCAATCACCACAAGGAGCATCTAACATTGAATGGATCTTGAAATCAGCAATTAATTTTGGTATTTCTTCTCGTATCACTTCTGTTTGTATCAGATCCGAACCCTCGCCTGATCTTGAATTTTGGCCATTAAATAAATTTTGTTTATATACAGTTGAAAACTTATCTTTTAAGTTCATCGTTTCTAAAGTTGCATATGTATCACTCTTCTGAGAGGCCGGTTGCGATTTAGTGAAAGATATTAAGGAATTTAAAATTTTTCTTATAATCAATCTTAAAAAGGGAGGAAATACTCCTCTTATTGGCTTAATCATATAATGCATAAGAACTCCTTTTGCGAGAATGCATTGAACTAAAACAAGATCTTTAAATGAGGAATTAAAGCTTTTTTGGATTGCTAAATATGCTGATGCCCCCCCAGCAGGCATGAACCCTCTATACAACATGCTAGATGCAAGATTCGCATAGCCCAGCGCAGGCGAGGTATGCATTTGCTGGAGCTCCAACATGCTTAGATTTTTAACAAATTTCAGTAAAAGTTTATTACATTCCTTAGCGGCTAATTTCTTCATGACAATCGACCCCTGCTCAATATGGCAGCGTGATTTTACAAGGGCAGTCGGGAGATGAATAAATTGATAATCTTTTGCCATTCTAAACCACAAGTCATAATCTTGCGTGGTATATAAATTTTCTGCAAAATTTCCACATTTTTTAAACGCTAACTTTGGGATTAACAAAGTGCATCCATGAAGTCGATTTTCATAAGTTATCCAATACCTAAACCCGGTTGGGGGCACACCTCTCATTGTCATCAAAACATCTTTATTTGGATCCGAAGTAAAAACTGAATAGTTACTATATAAGATTACTTCATTTAAATTATTTTCTACTAAATAATTAACTTGTAGTTCAATTTTTTCCTTAGCATATAAATCATCATGACTTAGCCAGGAAAAATAATCGCCTGTCATTTTGGAAATACCAAAGTTTAGTGCTGAAGCTACACCACCATTTGGTTTACAGAAATATCGAATTTTATTTCCGTAGCTTTGTGCAATAGCTTCTGTAGCACCGCTGTCATTTGAGCCATCATTAATAACAAGTATTTCTATATGAGGATAACTCTGCGCTAAAGCACTATTAATGGCATCTCTTAAATAATTTGAACCATTGAAAACAGGAATGATAATAGATACCTTAGGTTTCTGTTTAGCTTCACCAGAGAATTTAGATAGTTGTTCGATATTTTTATGCATGATTTGTTACATTGTAACCAAGGAAATTATAAAAGGAATTACGCATACTCTCTAATGTAAAATCACGCAAAAAGCACGTCGTACCATTCTGAGTTATTCTTGTATATTTTTCAAAGTTTAATATAACATTTTCAAGAGTGCTAATTATCGCATGTGTCTCTAGAGAGGAGCAGACATATCCTGCGTCATTTTGTAGCAGATACTTAACTGGAGAAGCATATTCTGGTGCATGACATAACACGGGCCGACCAGATGCAAAATAAGTTACTATCTTAGAAGGAAAGCAATAAGTCGATTCATTCTGAAACTCTTCAGAAAACCAATAGGGTAAATATAGTAGATCACAATCAGCTAGTAACAGAAGTGTATCTTCTTGAGTTTGCCAACCTAAATATTCAAAATTTACTGGTTTTTGAGTGTATGATTGGAAACCACCACTGAGAACACGCAGACGAATTCGTTTATTAGCAATTTTCCAGTTTACTTCATTTAAACTTTGAACTAGGCAATTCCATTCATGCTCACAATATATCTGGCCTGCAATACCAATTATGAATTCATCACGTGAGTGAAGAGAAACTGCAGGCTGACGTGCCAACTCTTTAGCAAGTCCTGCAATGACTGGTTGGTTTTTAACACCATATTTTTTGGAATAAGCTTCAGACATCATCCAAGATGCTGTGGCACATGACTTGCTTTTTATGATAATCTTATCAAATTCAGCAAGCAGTCGACGCTGAGTTAATTTATCAATATGATTGGATCGAAGCCATAATTCAAAAGGATCCCAAATTTGAGGAAATAATGGTATTGAAAGTGCTTGTGAAAGGCTTTTAGATAGCCGAATCATTGTTTGCCCCTCTAGCACAACCCATATAGCATCCACTTTATGTTGCTTTGCAAATGCCACAATCTGTGGGAGTAATCTCAATTTAACATTTAAACCTTGAATTAATTCAAATACAAATGCTGAAATCTTACCAAGAAAATTATTAAATATTCGAAAAGATAACTCTCTTGGTTTGTTTAAAAATAATTTGGGAATAGAATCAAGCGATGAGGGACTTTCTAGTTTTAGTACAGGATTTATAACAGCACAGATCGCAACTTGTTCCGCTGGTAAAAAATTTACCAAACTATTTAAAACCATGCCGCCTGTAAATTGATGACAAGGTGGAACATCAGTCAACAACAAAACTTTCATGAAAGTCGACCTCTAAAAAGTGTTTTAACAAAAATTAGAACGCTATTAACTTTATCCCTTACTCGATGAATTGGTCGGTAGCGATAAGCATGTCTTAATAACTCATTCGTGTAATTATCCCAATTCTGTACTCTTTTCATGGCACTTGCATAATGATAATACAGATTACCAATGCCAACCTGACGAGTTGACATACTTATTTCATTATCTTCATTTAATATTTTTTGAGCATAGTAATGTAATGATTGCACTATATTTTGTGGATCTTGAGATGATAAAACATTTTCGCTGTGAGTGCGAAGTTTGCAGGTATAATCTGCAATAGCATCTATGCGTGCTAATTTAGAAATTCTGCGCCACATATCCGTATCTTCGAAACGGTGCATTTTATCATCAAAAGCACCTGCTTTTAAAAGAATTTCTCGTCGAATCATTACTGTTGGCAGCGTAATCGTTAGGGGAACAAAAAAAGCAATTTTATTATATAAAAAGCCCGACAATGTAGCCATGTATTTATGTTTTATAAAATTGCCGACAGAATCTATGCAATGAGCAGAAGTATAGATCATCCCTGTCTCGGGATGCTTATCTAAATAATTCACTTGTAAATCTAATTTGTTAGAAAGATATAAATCATCTGAATCCAGAAATGTAATATAGCGACCATTCGCAATTCGAATACCTGCATTTCTAGCAACCGATCTACCCTGGTTATGTTGAAAGAAATACTTTATTCGTTGATCGCTTAAATTTGAAACCATCATTTGTGTATCATCAGTTGAACCATCGTCAATAATAATGAGTTCAAAATCTTTAAATGACTGAACCAGCACACTATTAATGGCTTCTCTGAGAAATTCAGCCCGATTGTGAGTTGCAATAATGATGCTCACTTTTGGAAAACATTTCGAATCTTCAAAGGCTAACATTAACTACTTTTGCTCATTTTATTAAATATTTTATCATAAACAGCAATTTGTTTATCTCTAATAAGATCTTTATCTAGTTTACTGCATACTTCAGACCAGTTAATTTCTGATGCATGATCTACTAAGTAATCATTAGTCAAAGCTTCTCTTAATTTTTTACCGATATATTCTGTATCATCAGGTGGAATGCTAAATCCTGATTGCCCATCTTTTATCCATTCATCACAGCAAGCAGTATTTGTTTGAATCGGGAAAGCTCCCATGGCCATGGCTTCAATCATGGAAGTACTTATTGCATCAGAAATGCTAACACCCAAATAAATGCGGGCTTGTGCAAAATATCTCAACATCTTGTCATGTTCTAAATACGGAAAAATGGTAATCTGCAAATCGTAAATCAGACGCAACTCTTCAACTCTTTCGTAGATTTCAACCGAGGGAGAGAAAATAAATATTTTATAGTCTTTTAAAATATCGGCACAACTGATTAAAGAATCTAGCGCTACCAATGCTCTACCTGCAAAATGCTGATAGCCTTTTATCATTATGACACGTCGCTTAGAGGGTTTTATTAAATTTCGCAAAGGTGCAATTTGTTTCAGATCAAAGCCACCCGTATTTGGCAGTACTGCTTTATTCTGAGTAGCCATGCCTAATTCTTGGGCTAAGTGCATATCGCGCTCACACTCACATGAATAAAAATCAATTTGTTGTAATAATCGGGATATTTGCTTTTTGTGATCTGGAAATTGACGGTAATAATAAATATCGCTACCCCAATTCGTGGCTAGCCACTGTGGAAATTGCAACTCTCCAAATTTTTCTTTGGCACACAACACCGTATAACCTGCATGTTGAAATTCCATTGAATGAATTAAATCAGGCTTCAGCTTTTTAATTAGGCGTACCAATGTAGTAGGGTCAAACCCCCAAGGTGCTCTAACATCCGATTCTCCCAATGGCTTAGTTTTCCTTGCAAGTAGTTTATTTTCAATTTTAGAAATAAGTGGGATAGGATAAATATAGCGAACAGGTAACGTGCTTTTTGTTGATAATACTATTTTTCGTCTTAACATCTTCGCTTTTAAATTGCTGAGCATTTTTTTGAGCATCGTTCTTGGATGAAACGAGATCCAAGGATGATGTATTGTAATGTTACGCATGATAGGGTGAGGGGCCGCATTATAGACGGGGAAAAAATGCAAATCCCAACCTTGGTCAGCTATTAATTCAATCCAGCGGGCAGCGTGCGGGCTGTTTACCATACCAACAAATAATATTTTTCTCTTCATACAGATTTACTTACTGGTTTGCCAGATACGTTTAATACCTATTAAACTCACTATGGATTTTATATATTTAATGAATCGCACACTCCGGCAGTTTAGCAAATTATAGTATTCATCTTGCCAGAGCAATCTGGTTCTTTCCAATTTTTCTGCCTCTTCTACTCGCATCTTCTCTCTTTCTTCCCAATCTTGTCTCTCTGCACTTCTGATTTGCTCTAAGGTTGCATGTGATGTCGACAAGTCACTGCATATTTTTTTCATTTTATGAAGTTCACTTTCACTCATTTGATAAAGTAATCTCTGATTTTTAGCATAGGTCTCAAGGTTTTCTTGATATAACTTTGCTTTATTAGAACAATACGATTTAAAAAGATCCTCGATAACTTCCATATTAGATAAACCAATAGGTGTATTGTCGTCATATAATGCTGCAATTTGAACTCTATTGCCCCATTCTTCTGATAAAATATGAAATTCATAGTTTAATTGCTTCAATATTTGAAAAACTGCACAAGCAGCAAATACATTATGTAGCTCCATAAAGATAATAGGCTTGTGCTTTTTAATAACACTCATGCCACCTTTAAGAAAACTAACCTCAGCTCCCTCGATATCAACTTTTATCAATTTAGGAATTATTCCTGTTTCTTCTACAAAAGCATCTAAAGTTTTTAACTTAATACTCTCTTTGAAGAACCCCATATCCTCCAATTCTGATTGAGGAATTGCAATTCTTCCACCCTTAACAAGCTGGGACGCACTAGAATGTCCAGATTCAATATCGTCACTTAATAACATCTCGGAGCGAGTATTTGTATCAGACAAACCAAATCCATATAAATCAATTGAATCTACAAGATCTGGATTTTCAGAAAGATTGAATTTTGTTCGTGATAAATTGTATTTATTGGGTTCAAAACAAATGACTCTGCCTGTAGGCCCAACTTTCTTGGCAAAAAATAGTGCGCTTAGACCTACATAACAGCCCACATCAAAAACAATATCTCCATGTTTGATGTATTTGTCTAGATAATCAAGCGCGCCGTCATCTTGAAAACTATCTATTGCAGTTTTAAGTCCTAAAACTTTAATTCCTTGCAGATAGGTTCCTTGGCACGTAATCAGTTCAATATTTTGCTTCCTGTTGTACGCATATTCAAAATGATCAGCAATATATTCTTGCTTCAAAGGATATTTAAGTGCGAAATAGTTTTTCCATAGTGTGGCATAAGGTAAATGCAGATCTGTATATGAAGGTAATTCATTTGGGTGTGTTTTAACATTTGCAAAAACATGCCCCTCAGTTATTGCTAAGTACTCATGCTTTTGCATAAATTCTTGCAGTGATGCAATGGAATATTTATTACAATGCATGCCTTTTGTTTCAGGTATAAAATCCGACTGATCGATTGCATCAATATAATTTCTTTCATCTATACCATTTTGAAGAACATCGTTATCAAATCTATACACTGGTGTATTGATAACAATTAACGATTTTTCTGAAAGAAAATTTTTCAAGAATGAAAGTATTAGTGATAGTTCATATCTGGGAATATGCTCTACAACATCTAGCATTAGTACTATATCAATTGAATAGTTAATTTTTTCTGATTTGTCTTTAAGGAAATCTAAAATATCATCACAATATAAAGTATAATTTTTTAAGCATAATTTATCTAAAGATTCTTTTGCTATTTCATATGCGGCCTCTGCAAAATCAATACCAATATAGGAATTAATTCCGTGGTTTTTCAAGTATCGAATACTTTCACCACGTCCGAAACCAATTTCTAATACATTAGTATTCTGAAAATTGATTTTATCTAGGATTTGAACATCAAATTGTCTCAAGGATGTTTCAGAACCATCATAGTTCTCTTCAATTCCATAACCAGCCGGAGATCCATCTTCATTGCGTCCTGTAAAATAGGTTTTTGTATATTTCTCTCTTAAATAGCCCATTACAACATCCTTTTTGAAGTATATTTTGGTCGCATTTGCCCCAGTATTTGATTGTTTGATTCCAGCGTCAACATGGTAACATTGTCACATGAATATAACGGAATGACTTGATTAAGCGAGCCAATTGCTACGCCATAGGATAAAAAATAGTTTCCCTGACTTAACTCGGGAACTTCAATTTCAAATTCTAAATCTAACCTATATTGCTTTTCTTTCGCCATTAAAGCTATTTCATTAGCTGGTACTTCATGAAAAATATCAAATACCGATATTCCTCTATAACTATCGCAACGAATGCCCACAAAGAGATTTTGTAAACAATTCTCTTTATCTGCAATTTCATTTATTACTTCATAATTCAATTGAATTTGAAGAGCAGCTTGAATATTAGAGCCACGAACCATTATATTCGGATGTTTGAGTCCCTTTATATTAACACGATTAAAAATGATGCCACCTCGACCCCAACTCATTTTAAGATCATTCCTTTTAAAGGACATAATGATTTGATTTTTTTCACTACAATTTTGTTCAACTTCTTTTAATGAACCGAGGGGTAAGTCATGTTCAGCAGCCATTTTGGATTTATCATTCAATTGAGAAGATATTTTTTCAGCAATTACTTCATTACAGTCCTTGGGAAACAAAATTTCATAGTATTTAGTCGCAGCAACTTGAGCATCACCCCAGTAGCTAGTTTTACCAGCCTCTAAAAGGAGCCCTTGGTCACAAAATGATTTAACCAATTCAATCGAATGAGAAACAAACAAAATGGTTGTCCCATTGGCTTTTAGCTCTTCTAATCTTCTAAAACATTTGAGTTGAAACCTCGCATCACCGACTGCCAATGCTTCATCAATAATCAGAATTTCGGGCTCGACCGCCATTTGGACTGCAAACGCAAGACGTAACATCATTCCACTTGAATAGGTTTTAACGGTGCGCTCAAGATGTTCGCCAATATCCGCAAATGCAGCGATTTGATCAAATTTACGCTCAACTTCTTCATTGCTAAGACCCAGCAAACACCCATTTAAAAAAACATTTTCACGTCCTGTAAATTCTGGATTAAACCCAGAACCCAACTCAATCAATGCTCCAATTTTTCCTTTTACGTCAATCTTGCCATAGGTGGGGGTTAAAATGCCTGTAATCAATTGGAGCAAAGTGCTTTTGCCACTACCATTTTGTCCAATAATACCGACGCTCTGGCCACGCTTCACTTCAAAAGAGATATGCTGAAGTGCCCAAAAAGGTTCATAGAATTGTTTTTGAGGGAAAATAAATTGTTTGAGCCTATCCTGAGGTTGCTTATACATTTCAAAGCATTTGCCCACATCTTCGACTTTTATGGTGAAATCATCAAAGGACATCAGCGAATCCTTTTCGTGTCTTTTGGAAGGTATAAAAACCAAACCATGCTACTAAAATGCTGAATACACTATAAATGGCTAAGGCACCAAAATTCGGCATTTCCCCCAGCAATAACACCTTACGTGATTCATCGATAATCAGTGTGAGTGGATTAAGTTGAGCAATGATTCTGATATTTTCTGGTAACATCGATAAAGAATAAAAGACCGGTGAGACAAACATTAATATGGAAGTAATAATACCCGTCGTTTGACTGATATCCCGAAGGTACACGCCGGTAGCAGCCAAAAACCAAGATCCACCCATAACAAGTAAGGTAAAAGGGATGATAATCAGTGGCATAAAGATCACTGTCCAAGAGATATTGCCGCGCAAGAAAATTTGAGCCAACAATAAAATAATAAAACTGATGGTTGCATGGAATAGAGCATTACCTAGCGATATCCAAGGTAAAACTTCTAATGGAAAAATGATTTTTTTAACAAAGTTAGCATTAGAAAGGATTAATTGAGGAGCCCGATTAATACATTCAGCAAAAATGCCATGAATAATCAGCCCGACGAATAGAATGACTGCGTAATCTGCATGATCACTGTTTTGACCATCACCCCATCTTGCTTTAAAAACGACTGAGAAGAAAAAGGTATAAACTGTTAGCATGATTAAAGGGGTTACAAATGACCATACCAAACCTAAAATCGAACCGCGATACCTTGATTGGATATCACGTTTTATCATTTGAAAGATAATTTGCTGATTTTTAATCGCGCACTTTATCATTTCTGTAGGGGCTACAGTAAAAGCTGCATGCGGATTCATTTCGACCACACCACCCTATTAACATAATCTATGTAGCTCAAAACAATTTTGAGAATTTTGGTAGAGACAACGCCTGCCGCATAATCAGGAACAACATGCTTTTTAT
>CAZQMV010000022.1:0-17549 GCA_964594635.1 Uncultured Candidatus Berkiella sp. | reverse complement strand
GAGTTAAAGTACTATGTTCGTAAACTGAAGTGCCCCCTGATTTAGGGAAGAGCCGAAACTTCTGTTAATTTGTCTGCCGTAATCATTCCATGACCGAATGTCGTCGAAGTAAATTTTAACGAACTGCAATAGGCATTATGATATATGCACGGATTTCAATAGTCAAAAAGTCATATGGAACACGAAGAATGTTAGTTGTATTTCTTTTTTATTTGAAAAATGCAAAGAATGATTGATGGATTACAGATGCTAGGGGGAGTCAGGCTACGCCAACATAATTTTTTATAACGCTTGCGGCAGGCCAAAATCTAATGGTAGGCGCGAGTGGGATCGAACCACCGACCACCACCATGTCAAGGTGGTGCTCTACCACTGAGCTACGCGCCTAAAATTTCGTCGTGAAAAGATAACACCTTTACCTAACAATGTGCAAGAATACACGACTTAATTCTCCTATTTAGCAATTAGTTACTGACTTAGTGGATTGATACTATGCACCGTTATCGAACTTATACCTGTGGCGCGCTTACTGAAGCGGAAGAAGGCAAAACCATTCGACTCTCAGGCTGGATCCACCGCCAAAGAGATCATGGGAATCTGCTATTTGTCGATTTAAGAGACCACTATGGGATCACCCAGTGCGTCATCGACTCTAGCTCCCCCGCTTTTGCGTTAGTGCAATCACTACGCAATGAAAGCGTGGTTACTATCACCGGACGCGTTGTTAAACGAACCCCTGAGACGGTCAATGCTAAAATGCCAACGGGTAAAATTGAAATTGCTGTTGATGAGTTTGTTTTAGACTCACAAGCCGACATTCTGCCTATTCAAGTGAACGGTGATCAAGAGTTCCCAGAAGACACACGGTTACGTTATCGCTTTTTAGATCTACGCCGTGAAAAAATGCATCACAACATTGTATTGCGTTCACGGATCATTTCTTCATTACGTCAGCGCATGATTGAACAAGGGTTTTTAGAAATCCAAACCCCGATATTAACGTCAAGCTCTCCTGAAGGTGCGCGTGACTTTTTAGTCCCAAGCCGTATGCATCCAGGTAAGTTTTATGCATTGCCACAAGCACCACAGCAATTTAAACAATTATTAATGGTGGCAGGCTTTGATCGTTATTTCCAAATTGCTCCTTGCTTTAGAGATGAAGACGCCAGAGCCGATCGCTCACCAGGTGAGTTCTATCAACTTGACTTTGAAATGTCTTTTGTCACTCAAGAAGATGTGTTTGCGGCTATTGAACCGGTATTGCATGGCGTATTCAATGAATTCGCACATGGCAAAACTGTGAGCCAAATGCCATTCCCCCACTTCTCATATGATGAATCGATGTTAAAATTTGGTAACGATAAACCGGATATTCGTAACCCCATTATTATTGCCGATGTGTCAGAAGTATTTGCTGGCTCTGAGTTTAATGCCTTTGCTAAGGCAGTTGAAAAAGGCTCTGTAGTACGTGCTATTCCTGCACCTAAATCTTCGACTCAATCACGTAGCTTCTTTGACAAAATGAACGATTGGGCAAAAACCCAAGGCGCTCCAGGCTTAGGCTATGTGGTATTTGCAGACGGTGAAGCCAAAGGTCCTATTGCTAAATTCTTAGATAAAGCACGCCTCGATAAATTAAAAGAACTAACAGGCTGCACAGATGGCGATGCTGTATTTTTTGCGTGCGCTCCTAAAGCAGAAGCTGCACGATTGGCTGGCCTTGCTCGTACCCGCCTGGGTGATGATTTAAACCTTATCGATCAAAGCAAATTTGAATTCTGCTGGGTGGTTGATTTCCCCATGTATGAATACAATGAAGACGATAAGAAAATCGACTTCTCGCACAACCCCTTCTCGATGCCACAAGGCGGCTTAGAAGCATTGAATACTCAAGATCCACTCACCATTAAAGCCTATCAGTACGATATTGTGTGTAACGGTGTAGAGCTTTCAAGTGGTGCGATTCGTAACCACTTACCGGAAGTGATGTATAAAGCATTTGCGGTTGCAGGTTATGATGCCAAAGTGGTGGAAGATAAATTTGGCGGTATGTTGAATGCTTTTAAATATGGCGCTCCACCCCATGGTGGCTGTGCACCTGGTATCGATCGCATTGTCATGCTATTGGCTAACGAACCAAACATTCGTGAAGTAGTAGCTTTCCCAATGAATCAGCAAGCGCAAGATCTATTAATGCAAGCTCCTTCTAATGTTATGCCTAAGCAACTAAAAGAACTTCACATTGAAGTGAAATTACCGCCACCACCAAAGGCAAAAATAGAAACAGCCTAAATAAAAACGCCCCTTACGGGGCGTTTTTATTTATTGAATTTTTCTTGGAACAAACAAGCCCTCAGGCATTTTGATTTCTTTAGGAAGAGGCACTTGGTAACACCTAGCTACGTGTTTAGCGATGCGCTCTAACTTATTAGCACGCATCGCTCGCGAAAAAACTAATTTTTCAGCAACAATAGCTCTTAACTCTTCTTCATACACTTGCTTATCGGTACAATAATTATCAGTAGAATTATTTAAAAAATGATTAGCTTCATGAACTAAGATCTCGGCTATTCTTTGAGGACTTGAAATTCTGTGATCAATGGAAATTCTATTATCACTGATTTTTGCATCCCAGCTATCAGCCAATTTAGTAATAACCCTTTGTGAAGGTGGGTAATGACGAGGTAATTTTTCATTATTTGTACTTTGATAATCATCTAAAAAATCGTCAAAGTCATTTTTCACCAATTTGTTAAAAGGGATCACCTTAAGAGTACCCTTTTTAACAAGATTGTAAGTGTATATAGCAATGGGATTTTTGTTTTTGCTTAATAAATCTAACGCTTTTCTGAGCGTCCTTTCCCAAGTTTTTCGTAGAACTCTCATAACTCGGTACCATACATACAAAATGAAGCTGTGAAGCTTACTACATATTTTGTCAGTGCTCAAGCTATTTTATTCAAAAAGCCCCTTTTGGGGCTTTTTCTGAACTATTTATTTGTATGTGAACGTAATGTTCTCTTACGATCGGTGGTAAATTCGACTGGCTTGGTTATCTTGGCAGTCGCTTTGGTTTTCGCGATCTCTTTCGCAGCTGCTTTTTGGGTAGCTTCAAAATGCGGGGGCACAACTTTGGCCACTTTGCCAACAGGTTCTTTAGAAGCGTCGGGAGTAGTTCCAGCAGATTTTTGCGTATCTTCAATTAACTTTTTAATTTCAGCATTTTTAATTTTTGAAGCAACTAAAGTATGAGTACGAGAAACATCTACATCACCCTTTTCAGGTAACGATTGAACTTTTTTGGAATATTCTAAATGACCTACCAAATGAACTAAAGACAATTGTATTAACCATATACCAGTGTAAGTAAGAGCATTTGCTGGAGCAACTAACAAAATAAACAACGGCAGCAAAATTAAAACAGCAGCAAGAGCAAGCCTTCCCCTTGGACTAATGAAAATAAAATTAGCAAAGTTGTTCATTAATCGCGATTTGCTTTTTTCTTTTGGAGCTTCGTTTGCAGCCGTATCTACAGAGGTTTCTGCCGCTTTTGGTTGTGTTGGTTTTGCTTGGGCATTTCTCTTACGTGGCATGGAACAACTCCGCATTTCAGATTAAAAACAGCGGAATTTTACGTTAGTTAAGTCAATAAAGTAAAGAAAATACAAAGAATTAGGAAAAAATATACCAAAAAACCGTTCATTTTTAATAGTCGTGTATATCAATGCAATTTAAAATGCTTTAAAAGCGATGTCTTTTAATAATTTGATTTCATCACGAATAGCTGCGGCTTCTTCAAATTCTAAATTCTTAGCACGCTCGTACATTTTGGCATCCCATTTTTTAATATTTTTCATGATTTCATCTGGTGTAAAAGCAGCATGCGTTTCACGAAAAGCGCGAATTTCTTCAACCACTTCGTTTGGTGGTGGTGCATCTTTACGTGCTTTCTTTGCCACTTTTTGTTGTGACTGGCGCGTAAAGTAAGCTCCTTCCATAATATCGGTAATGGCTTTTTTAATTGTGGTGGGCGTAATATTATTTGCTTTGTTATATGCTTCTTGCTTAGCTCTTCGCCTATCGGTTTCATCGATCGCATGCTTCATGCTTTTGGTCATTTTATCAGCATATAAAATGGCGGTACCATTAATATGCCTGGCAGCACGACCAATCGTTTGGATAAGCGATCGGCTTGAACGTAAAAAGCCTTCTTTATCCGCATCTAAAATGGCAACCAGTGAAACCTCTGGCATATCAAGTCCTTCACGCAGAAGGTTAATACCTACTAATACATCAAACACGCCCAACCTTAAATCACGTAAAATTTCTACGCGTTCTACGGTTTCAACTTCAGAATGTAAATAACGCACCTTAATCCCTTGCTCTGCAAGATAATCAGTGAGATCTTCTGACATACGCTTGGTTAAGGTTGTGATCAGTATGCGTTCATTCTTTTTGATACGCTCATGAATTTCAGAAAGTACATCATCAACTTGATGTGCCACAGGTCTTATCACCACTTGCGGATCAACTAACCCCGTCGGTCTGACAATTTGTTCTATCGGTTTACCGGAATGTTCTAATTCATATTCTCCTGGTGTGGCAGAAACGTAAATCGTTTGTTTGGCCATTTCCTCAAACTCATGAAATTGTAGCGGGCGATTATCCATCGCTGAAGGTAATCTGAAGCCATATTCTACGAGTGTTGATTTACGTGAGCGGTCACCTTTATACATCGCGCCTAATTGCGGCACCATCACATGGGATTCATCTAATATGAGCAGAGAATCTTTGGGCAAGTAATCAATTAACGTGGGAGGTGGTTCACCCGTCTTGCGGCCTGATAAATGTCGTGAATAATTTTCAATGCCATTGCAATAACCCAATTCAAGTAACATTTCAATATCATATTGCGTGCGTTCTTGCAGACGCTGTGCTTCTAATAATTTACTGTTATTGCGTAAATCATCAAGCCGCAGTTTTAATTCTTCTTTAATGTTTTCAACAGCATCTAAAACTTGTTGACGCGGGGTGACATAGTGCGATTTTGGGTAAATGGTAATACGAGGCACCGATTTTTGAACCTGCCCTGTTAAGGGATCAAAAATGGATATGCTATCGATTTCATCACCAAATAATTCTATTCTAACCGCAAATTCATCCGATTCGGCAGGGAACACATCTAAAACATCGCCTCGCACCCTAAATGTAGCACGACGCAATTCCATATCGTTGCGTGTATATTGAAGTTCTGATAACCGTCGTAAAATAGCACGTTGATCGATTTTCTCGCCACGACTCAAATGCAGCATCATGCTTAAATAGGATTGTGGATCACCCAAACCATATATTGCCGACACGGTTGCTACAATAATCACATCTTTGCGTTCTAGTAAGGCTTTGGTTGCCGATAAACGCATTTGCTCAATATGTTCATTAATCGATGCATCTTTTTCAATATAGGTATCAGATGAAGGAACATAAGCTTCTGGTTGGTAATAATCGTAATATGAGACAAAGTATTCAACTGAATTTTCAGGAAAGAAGGATTTCATTTCTCCATAAAGCTGTGCTGCCAACGTTTTATTCGGTGCCAATATCATCGTTGGGCGCTGGAGTGTTTCAATCACTTTGGCAACCGTAAAGGTTTTACCTGAGCCTGTCACCCCTAAGAGTGTTTGGTGCAGTACGCCGTCTTCGATCCCGGCTAAAAGTGCTTTGATGGCCTCGGGTTGGTCGCCTGCTGGGCTAAAGTCTGTTGCCAGTTTCAGTTTTTTGCTCATTTTATTGATACTTATAAAAACGACTCAGTTATGGCATATTATCGCCTTTTACTATTAAATAAGAGGGTACTCGATTGGACATCCAACTTGCAAGCCGCGTCAAACGAATTAAGCCATCCCCCACTTTAGCCGTCACCCAGCGAGCAGCTGAATTGCAAGCCGCGGGTCAAGATATCGTGAGTTTAGGTGCAGGTGAGCCAGATTTTGATACCCCTTCCCATATTAAAGAAGCCGCGATTAAAGCCATCAAAGATGGTAAAACTAAATATACGGCAGTAGATGGGATCCCAAGCCTTAAGCAAGCTATTGTGGATAAATTGCAGCGTTTTAATCACTTAGACTACAAGCCTGAACAAGTCATTGTTTCAACCGGTGGCAAACAATGCATTTACAATTTATTACAAGCGGTGATTCAAGAAGGTGATGAGGTTATCATTCCTGCACCATATTGGGTGTCCTACCCTGATATGGTGTTGCTTGCTGATGGTGTGCCGGTCTTTATTCCAACCGATATGGCTCAGCGCTTTAAAATTACCCCAGCACAATTAGAAGCAGCAATTACCCCCAAAACTCGCATGCTCATCATTAACAGCCCGTCAAACCCCAGCGGCATGTCTTATAGCCATGCCGAACTAAAGGCGCTTGCTGAAGTGCTGTTAAAGCATCCGAATATTTTAATTGCCACTGATGATATGTATGAACATATTTTGTGGACAAAAGAGCCTTTTGCTAATTTAGTCATGGTATGTCCTGAACTCTATGACCGAACCATCGTGTTAAGTGGTGTTTCCAAAGCTTACTCAATGACTGGCTGGCGTATAGGCTATGCTAGCGGCCCTACCACCATCATCAAAGCGATGAACAAGATTCAAAGCCAAAGCACCTCAAACCCCACTTCTATCTCACAGTATGCAGCTGATGCAGCTCTGCGAGGTGGCATGGAATCGGTGAATATGATGGTTGATACCTTTAAGAAGCGACACGATTACTTGGTAGAACAATTAAATGCCATTGATGGCATTCAATGCGCTCCTGGAGATGGTACTTTCTATGCCTTTGCTCGTGTTCAAGATGTGATCGATCGCATGCCTTTAATTAATTCAGACATTCAACTTGCTGAACACCTGATTAGTGAAGTGGGCCTTGCGCTTGTGCCTGGCTCTGCGTTCGGTAATGAGGGCTATGTACGTCTCTCTTTTGCTACCAGCATGGAAACCCTAGAAAAGGCTGTCGATCGCTTACGACGCGGCTGTGCAGCTTCCTAAGGAACGGGAGTGTGCTACGAATGGGATTTGTGGCACACTCAACATTGGCTTGACTTAAGTGCAGGGTAAAAGTAGTATCGTGGCCCAACACTGATAGCGAAAGCTAAACGTCAATTCCCCGATAGCTCAGTTGGTAGAGCAAATGACTGTTAATCATTGGGTCACAGGTTCGAGTCCTGTTCGGGGAGCCAACTTGAACACCTTCGTAAATTGACCATAGCGTCAAACGGTTTACGCAAGGTGTACTCTAGCTTCCGGCCCCTTAAAGCCAAGTTCGAAAATAAGAAATTCACCAACTCCCTTTTTTCATGCGTTTTCGAACTTTCAAATAATTGACTTGCTTTGTTAGCCAACTTGAATGCAGTAACCAATGTTTGCTTGAAATTAGTATCCGCTTCTTCATGCGATTCAATATCTACGTGCACCTCGGCTAATTGCTTATTAAACCTTTGATTGGTTTCAGTATAAACTTGCTCCGTAACACCGTTCTCCAAGTAAACCTCGAGCAATCGGTTTATCTTCGCCTTGATAGACTCTTCGTCTTTCCTTAACTGAATGATTTTATTAGCGTGGTACTCTTTCTCAGCCTCGTGCGACTGTTGCAAGCGCTCAGTCACTTTTTCAAGAACATCATGAGGCACGGAAATAGATTCAAATATCCGTGTCACCTCACTCAATATAAGGTTCTCAGGTATATAAATTTTCTTATGGGCATTTTCTGGATCCCATGTGATCAAATAGGTATTTTTGTTAACCTTGTCTTCTTTTCTATCTGCTGACACCATCCTGCCAGTTACTGCGCATTTTATAAGGCCTTTAAAAACAAATTCTTTTTTAGTCGTTAATGCTTTTGATCGATTGGTAGCTTGCGCTCTGATTTGAGTCATCCTCTGACATTCATCAAATAACGTTTTAGAGATCAATGGTTCGTATTTATGCGGAAAGAATTTATCATACTTTTTAACGTACATTTCACCATAGTAGAATGGGTTTTTAAGTAATGTGGCAATCACGTTTTTAGCAAGTGGTTTACCTCCTTTTCCAAATGTGTTAGTTAAACCCTTCTCTTTTGCAAAATCAGCAAGATCATTTAATGATACGGTTCCTGTTGCATATTTATTAAACATCTCTTGCACAAGAAATGCTCTGGATTTATCGACGATAACCAAAGATTTACCATTATCATCTTTTACATTTAAATAACCTACAGGCGCTCGTTGGATACATTCGCCATTGTTTAATTTATGCATCACACTGCGTTTAACATTATCAGAAATCGCATTTGTGTATGCATTCGCCATAACTACAGACATTTGATAAAAGGAAATCTGCTGACTGTTGGCTTCACTATCAATTTTACCAATATCAAGAAAATGTAAACTTACTTTATTCTCGCGGCGCAGCTTATCCAAAATGGGTAATTCAGTAAAACCCCGCTGAAGCCTGTCCACTTTGTCACACACTAATGCAATTGTGCTTTTTTGTCTTTTAACAAAGTCGATCATTTTATAAAATTCAGGTCTTTCTCCCCTGGTTGAGCTTTCAACAACCTCAAACTCTTTAATAATCTCAAGAGCGTGCCTCGAACAATAATCACGCAATTTATTGATTTGGGCATCAATTGAATGCCCATCTTGCTCTTGTTCTTGGGTTGATACTCTTGCAAAAATTACTGCTTTCATCATTCATTACTTCTTGTTAAGTCAACTAAATTCTTACTCTAATAAAAAGGCTTTTAAAAGTGCAGCTTGTTGTTGCTCATAATCGCCCCCATAGCTGGCGTGTAAAGTGCTTAGACCGCCTTTGTGCCCCATATTCTCAGCTAATGCGATGGACAATTCTACTGCATTTGGCTGCTTTTTAATGGCCCTAGTAACACTATGTCTAAATGAATGTGGCTTATAGTATGGCAAGCCATTATCTAGAAAAGCTTGTTTGAATATATCTCTTATGGTTGATGGTGATTTGATAGGATCTTGTGTAAGTGATGTAACAGACATGTTGTTACTCTTAAAATTGTTTTCGATCTTTGGAAATAAATATTCTTTTCCCGAGGCACCTTTTGCTTTGAGATGTTGAACCCAATTCAATACATTCTCGATAATATCTTGCGCATTACCTATAAAAAATGCTGTGATTTTTTTAGAGAATTTTGTATTTGTGAGCCTTGGATCTTGCACAAATGACCAAGCTTCGTATTGCTTAAAATATTTAATACTTTGGATCCTTGCGGTCTGTAAAGCACTGATCCTTGGAGTTGTTAACAAGCAAAGACTAAGCATAGCTCGATTTCTTAGTGCTAATTCACTGTCATTCGGCATGTTTCTAATAGTTGTTAAAATATCTGATATCTCGTAGCATTCTTGGTAACCAGTGGCCTTAGCCTTATTTTTATCATTTCTGGTTGTATATAAATACTCTACATCCCTCAGCTTAATTTTTTTGTACCCTTTTTCATTTACGATTAACCATTCAAAGAATTCTCGTACATACCCTAAATAGTGAAAGTAATAAGACTTTGATATCGGATCACCCGTATATCTATTAGTCTTGTCATTAAGATGAAACTTAAAGTCAAGCGCCCAATCAGAATGAAATTGTTTAAAATCCTTAAAGCCAGTTACAACCTCAAACTCATGTATTGCTTTCATGTACTGATCGACTGTTTTTGGATCTTTTCCGTTTCGGGCGTGTTCTAATTGCTCAAAGAATTTTCTTTTCACTATTTCATTAGCTGGGTTATGCCGAGTATCAATTTTATTCATAGTGTTTACTCCTTTATTTTGGTTGATGAACTAAAAAGAGATTGATCGGTCATTTGATGATTTGAGCTAGACTCAGATCCGGTGATTTCTTGATGTGTTTCTAAGTGAGTCTTGGAGGCGTTACATGAAATATCAGATAATACCAACAGGGCTTCTTGTTCAATTTGAAATCTAGCAAGGATCTGGCTTGCTTCAATGCCCTTATACAGGCGCTTCATCTCACATCCACAGTGTGGGCATAGTGCAGTCGTCAGAATACTGCCGTTATTCCTAATCTCTGCTGAAAGTATTGTGTTTTCTAGCGGTGCATTAATTTGTTTACAAGCACAGCATTTAAATTCAAAAAATTGCAGGCTATTTCTGTGCTTTCTATTTCGCTCAAATAGAAATTTCTTTAACACACCGCCATAAATAAGGTGTTTATTACCCTCTTTAATGCTGGCCAGCTCCCCATTTCTAATCCAAACTCTAACCGTTTGAATATGAAGCTGATTATTTTTAAAAAGCCGACAGAGTTCTTGTATTGTATAAGTTTTATAGCTTTTGACTAATCTAGGATCATATTTCTTGAACATTGCCATTTGCCTTTTTCATTACATTTTTTAGCTTTTTAAAAATTTCAAATTCGATTGCTTGGCTTGTTGCTTTATTGATGGGATGAAAAATTGTGTAATAGCCTTTAGTGGGGTACGTTAAACGATAGCCATCAGCATTAAGCTTTTTATGGATAGCAATGTTAGATAAATAGAGGCTGTCATCCACCACGCAACTTGCAAAAGCAATTAAGCCGTTGTGTGGCTTAACAAATACCACTTCAACTTCCGTAATTTTCATGCTGGGCCTCATCATATCTTTGGTTTGAATCAGAAACTGATTCTTCTCTCGTTAATCGTTGTTCTATGGTTTCTAATTTCCTAAAGAATCCAATCAAATTACCTTCAGCCAGAACTGCTTCACTGTCTGTGATATCTGGATCAAGGCATTTGAGAAGATGATGAAGGGAACTCATAGCACTTTGACTACAAAATTTAATACATGGAGATAGTGTAAAGAGAAATAAGTAGCGTAGATAACCAATAACTAGAGACTGTTTATAACCACTAGTGGTTATAAATTTGCTTAAAACCATTAGAGAAACCAATTGATAATCAATTTCTAAAAAAGTACTAAAATTAAATGTATCTATGAGGTGTGAAGCTTAATTTGCTCTCAGATAGGCTGATAGAGGGACTTTTTTGAACATCCTTGTTAGGTTGTAATATGTTTTTTAACTTACTAAGCGCTTCTATAAATGTCATTGGAATAATAACCAATCTAATCTTAATTTTTTTTACAATAACTGGTATCTCATTTCCAAAATCCTCTCTTGGCATTTCCGCAAAAAGTATAATTTCTCTGGTATCAGGATTTGCTTTATTTTATTTTAACGTTTTTTTTCTGGTTTACATTTTTAATAAATATGAAAATAAATTAACTAATATTGAACGCTCTGAAAGAGAAATGGGAAGAGAGTTTTTTGTATATTTTTGCATTACTAGCATCATATGGACACCACAATTTTTATGTTGGCGCCTTTGGTACAAAGGTGAACTTGAATTTTGGAGCACATTTGTTTGTACACTTTTAGGAATTATCGTGGTTTTATTTTCAGCAGCCGCGTTAGCAGAATACCTTAAACCTTATTCTGAGAAAAAAAGGAACGAGGGTGAGAAGTAGTTATATTTCAATTTAATTAGTCTGATTTTTGCAATATAGATTTCTTAGGTTTTTAAAAATTTCGGTCCTATACGAACAAATATAGAATTTTTCATTCAGTTCCGAAAGCGGCGAGATTTCTGAAGATGTAATACAGTCAATTAAGAAATACAATAATAGAGCTAACTTTATCAGGTTGTTTGCATTGTGAATAATAATTGAATACTTAGCAACTTAACATGCCTCTATTAGTAATCAAAATTCCTCACCAGCAATTCCTTGGTATTGAATACTTCTTTTTTGGCTGACTGCAACAGATCTAGTTGATTAAGAACTAGTTCAACAGCATCTGTGGCCTCTGCAACAGAACAGCTAAAGACTTCACCAAATGGGACGTCGTTATCAAGATAATCGGAAAGAATCTCATGTGATCTCAATTCAACGTCTTCAGCACTATTTGTTTGGTAAACTGTATGGATCTTCCATTTACCTAAAAGTTTATCCAATGCTTGAAACCGCCTGATTCTTTCTTCTATCGTATGTATGCGCCTTGAATTTGAGTTTGATTCGTTACTTCCTTTTAGCGCTCCATGTATATCCTTTAATTCTTTGAGATAGGAAATTGCTAAAGAAGAATCCTTCTCGAAAGGTAATGAATAACTTCCAGGGCAACGAATGCCACTAACCACATGTTTGGGGATAAATCCTTCGTGATTTACTAATCGACGTCCTCCACAGATCTGACAGGTCCCTTTAATGCCTAACCACATGTTATTTACATCCTCTAGTCGCTCCTCGACGCGATTTATAGTCATTCCGACTTTTACACGCTTTGCTTCTTCGTTCTCAAGAATATAAACTCGTCCGAAAAGGTGTCTAAAAATAGTCATAATTGATAAAACTCTTCTCTGTTTCTGTATCATTAATTTTTTCAGAGAGTTTCTGAACGCTAGATTTGAGCATTGTTTTAAAATGGCTGTTACACCAATTATAAAACGTTGGTTGTCTCCAGTCGCCACCAACCCTTTGATGATTTATATATGGGATAAAATTTTTTAATAAATCAGGAAATTTATCTTCAATAATTTGGGCCACTGTATGCGACAATCTACGTGCAGATGAGTAAGATTTAATGTTCATCTCCGACAAACATAGCTCTTTCACCTTTTCCCTTAGTGGTCTATACACTTGATAAGAGTTTTTACCCCCTTTTTGCTTTTCCTTTATATAAACCTCATCGTCAACATCAGCATATTCTGTTGTCATATCACCAAAGTTTATATCAAAAATATCATCTCTCAGATCAGAACCATTTTCTTCCTGCTTAAAGGCAACATCAATCTGCCTAATTTTGCAAAAAGGATCTTCATTTTGTAGAATATAACTAAGCTGCTTAGATTTAATTTCTGTGAAATCAAAAACAACGTAATAGCATTGAATATTTTTTCTAGTACATTGAGCCACTTGAGCTTCATACCCTTTTCGTAGTGATCCATTGTCGCTATGCTTTAACTGAACCTTTACTTTTTGTTGACCTGGCACAATAAAAATTATTTCAAGTTGCTTACTCTCTTTGTTATAAGTTCGTTCAATTATGATTTTACTATCTTGACCTGATATCCAAGCGCTACTAACCATATAAAAAAGCATCTGGGAATAAAACTCTGTCACATGTCTTTGCTTTTTATTGATGGGAGTCCAAAATAAGCGCCATAACTCTTGCTGTTCAATCAGATTTCTAAAATCTTCAATAATAAATCCAACAGTTAAAGATAATGGTACAACAGAGTCTAACTTGCTTTGTTTAAAATCAACTATACTTGATATTATTTTGCTATCTTCTAGCCAACGGTATAAACCTACACAATCCTTTTTGAGATCATATGGTTTATGGGTTTCATCCTGCAACAAACTTAAAACAGAGAGAAAAAATGGCTTATCATCCTTAATAAGTTTTAATATTGCTTCTTTCTTTTCAGCTTTTGTTGCCTCAAGCCATGTCATACCTATTAACTCATTTACTTTGTCCCGCAAGCCTTGATTTTCTTGCGCTGAATCTACAATCCATGTATCAAAGTTCTCAGCAAGAGGTATATTTGTGAGTATATCTAATGGTAATAACTTGATAACACACTTGTGGTATGGATTATAAGGTAACAAATAAACCCTGTTATTTTTAGATTGATAGTTACGTGTCCCCTTAATACCTAACTTGCTCATGATTTCAACAGTATATTCACAGATCTTATCGTCGATAATGTTTTGCGTCATATCACTGATGATATCTGGCCCAATGCCTTCTTCAAGAAGCGGTAGCATTAAAAATATGGTAGGATCATCTTTAGCTTTATCTATGATTTCCTTTGCACTTTCTAATATTTTCTCATTTAGATAGGTACCAGAACCTGCACCATTGATTGTTCCTGTGCCGTATCCAATGCAAGTATATTTGTATTCTGGAAATTGAACCTTTCTCTTTGCGGCACGCCAACACTTATCGCCTATTCTTTCTGACATTTTTAAAAGTTGCATAAGGTTGGCAAAGAATGTCTTATAATCAATGAATGCTTCACGCATCAATGGACTTTTGCTATCCTTTAAAAGCAAAGCTTCAGTAAATAATTTGGTATCATGGTTCAAGATGGGATCAAATGCTCCAAGCTCAGCAAGCTTAGTTTCATCTATTCCAAATTGCTCAGAAAATTTAATAGGTTTGGTACTCATTACATCCTTCAATACCAACTAAAGATGGGGCTCGGGCTCATCTCCCTGATAGCTTAACTCAACCAACCAGAGTTCTTTAAACTCAAGGTATTCACTAACCGACATCTCATCCAATGATTTAACACGATAGTCCACCACAGTTATGCCATCATTAATCTCTTGAACGATGCTTTCCAAAAGCTCCTCATGGGCATCTTCACGCTCAATTACGAGCATTATCAATCTAATGTTATATTTAACATCTTCTTGAAGTTCTTCTTCTGTATGAACATCAATAAAAAGCCCATACGTATCGTGACTATGGTTTTCTAATATTTTCTTTATCGTTTTATGCGGAAATCGTATATTAAAAGCATCAGGGAGGGCCGTCCGTTCATATCTTGCCTTTAACAATTCTACAATAGTTTTCTGTGTCTTCTTATCAAAGATAATTCCTGAGGTAGGCTCAACTTCAGCTAGCAGTTTTCTCTCAATAAAAAAACGCGCCCCCATATCTATTTCAAAATGCTTATCTGTGCCATTATCTTTGAATGGTATGTGAGGAGTTCTAAAATTTTTTAAATTAGTTTTGCCTTTATCTGGCTTTTGGACTTCAATTGCCTGGATAATTTCTACATTTTTTTCTTTCTCAAAAGATCCCTGTACGATATCGCAGTCTTGGCTAACTAAAATATAGTTATTCTTAGGAATCTCTTGAATAACGCCACGCTGGTTATCCAAAATGCTAAACTGCTTCCATCCATTATTACGAATTTTCTGAGCATCATTTTCAGAACTACTAACCATGTAATGCTAACCTATTTTCCTGCTGTTTCTCTTTAGCTTCTCAAACTTTTCTTTATCACTGAGTTGCTTAAATCCATACTGTTCTTTTACTTTCTTGACTTGTACTTTCTCTTTATTTAAAGCAATCATATATGCTTTGATCTTATCGAAATAAGAATAGATAAGCTCTTCATCCAGTTCTTCTTTGCCCAGAAGATCATATAAGGAGTATTCATTCCAAATATTCTGTCTAATTAAATGTCTGATGGGGCCTAAATTTTCACTTTCCCATTTTTTACATATAGCGATAAGCTTATTAATTCTTTCTTGGTTTTTAACGGATGGAATAGCTTTCTCAGACTTCCAGTCATAGATAGTTTGCCTTGTTATCTGAAGAATTTCAGCCGTTTCTGATATATTAATACCTAATTTAGCTTTGAGATGTTCAATAGGTGTACTGGAAAGAATCTCATTTTTCTTTTCATCCGCTATAGTTTCGTTGAGGAACAACTCTTCTTGGATCTCTCGCCGTGTTAGCCCACTACTTTCAAAAGGTATTGGTGATTGTATTATTCTAACAACTATACAGAATGAAGCACTTGTACTCTTATATAATTCTGGAAGCATTTCAGGAATAGGGCTGCCATAAGGTTCCCAGTCATCTTTTCTGCGACATGTACTTTGTGGCAAATTGATATTCATCATTTTCCACTCCATAAAGATTCAGCATCATCCGTTATAGCTGATAAAAAGGCATTTGAAATGCCTGTATGTAACGCTGCAAAATTTTCAATAATTTCTTTGACATCAAAATCAACATCTTTTTTAAACATGAAATGGTCAATGTCTAACAAGAAGAATGTATCCTTAGGTTCTTTACTGTTAAAGGCTAATAAGCCTGCAACAGCTGACAAATCAGGTGGAACAAATAAAATAAAATCTTTCTTATTTATCTGATCAATATGAGTATAAGTTGACTGTAGTTTGAGAATACCGTCACATTTAGTCTTACTAACAGACTCTGTTCTATAAAATCCTTGGTTACTCTCTTTAATATCTTCAAAATCTAGAGGAAATCCAAGTAGCGGTTTTTGAATACACTTCTCAATATTTGCGTCGACAAAATTGATATATCTAAGACCAAGCCTTGTATAAAGGCCGATATTTAATACTTCATTAATATTTTTTAAAGTCTTTTCCAAAAATTCTGAAAACGGGGGAAAAGTGTCGTAGTTCGTGGTATGAAATATAATCATATCGTTTTCAAGCACTACGCCTGTAGTTGATTCTTTATCATAAAAGTGCCACCTGGTGTTTATCCGCACATCTTTTTGATTGGATTGCACATTAACATCAAGTGTTTCAATTTCATTAAATTTGGGTAGGTCTTTCCGAAGTCTTTCTTGAATGTCCGCTATGTGGCGCTGTATACCAACAATAGGGCTTATCCTTACCTGTGCTAAAACATAGGTTAATGGGGATTTTATTAATTTTATACTCATATTTCATCCTAGTGTTTATATACACCTACAGATTATCTTACACGATACTTTACAATTTTTCTTACATTTTAGTATACTTTATCCACTTAAGCTAGATAAATAAAGATGTATATACTTCTGACGCATGAGTAATAAAACTAACAACATTCTTAACAACGACCGATGGCTCAAAAAAAACTAATCAGCCTGGAAGAATTCAAAAATAAGGAAACTTTCGTACGTTTATATGAAAGAGTATTTGATATTGAATGCAAAATTCAGCAATTAGAAAATATAAGCAAATTAAACATTGATCTAATCAATGCTTTAGAAAGAAGCGGCATCGATTTTATGAACATGATATTTGTTTATACTGAATATGTTTTCGTTCTTTATCGAAGTATGTTTCAAGCGTCTGATTGGGAAGAAGAAACCCCTAGATGCTACATATTACCTTCAGCTTACGAATACCCAAATCAATTTATAGAAATGCACGATGAAATTATTGATCATGTTGATAAAGTTCTTGCTCATCAAGATATTAACGCAAGACAGCGCCATTTATATGCCCCCATAAAAAACGAAAAAGACGGAGAAAGCTATCTCTTCTGTAGAAGAATAAAGTATCATGCTCATATGCTGTTGCCTCATACAACTTTAATGAAAGATACTATTAAAAAGATATATCGCTCTAAATTTAATGAAGAATTAAAATTATTTCTTGAGGTTCACCGATACAAAAATAACCTGACTCATCCAGAAATGGTAACGAATTAAATCATGTTATAAGCTCTTTTGTATGATTAAAGCAGATGCTAGGGTAATGAATTAATGGAATTGGACTTATGTTTAAATATAGCAGAAAAAATTTAATATCCCTTTTCAAAGAAACACCAATGTCTATCGAGGAAGTGCAAAAGAAAGCCAGTGATTATCACCATCTAACTATGATGACACCGGAAACCATAAATCTATATTCATTGATACGCCAAGAAGAGAGCATTCGTCGTGAAAAATGGGCCTGTAAATCTTTTTGTGTAACTGCCACGTGTTCACTGGGGAAATCTGTCA
>CAZQMV010000021.1:0-20634 GCA_964594635.1 Uncultured Candidatus Berkiella sp. | reverse complement strand
TGATGCTGTGGATATACCTAAGAGAGTTAAACGAGTGCAAAATTGGTCAAAGAAAGAAAAATCGTATTTATTACTTATCGAATAACCCACAAGACCAAGTGTTACGCCGCTTAGAAATGACACAAGAGGATAATTTCCTGCGCTTACAAAAGAAATTTCTCTTTCATTAAGCATTCTCATTTTTCCTCCTTAATAAAAAAAGCTAGATTGTTTCGCTAAGACGCTCGCAATGACAGAGTCTTTACTTCTCATTTAAAAGTAGGGCTGTTATATCAGAACAACATAACTATTCCAGAAAAATATGCTCATCTTAGTAAGGCAGAGCAAGAAAAATTGTTGCTGAAAAAAAAGCGCTATATGTTTTAAATGAGCAAGCAGTCGCGAGGAAACGAAAGATTTTATTTATTACGCTTTTCTTGTCCCCTGCTTGATTAAGAAAGTGAGCCTGGCAAGCAACCTTGCCAGACAGGTGAGGGTAAATCTTACATAACCCTACATTCTAATGGTTCTGCCTCACCTTCAAATTTCATTTCAAACGGAAGATTAGAACCACAAATGAAAGCCGCATGGCTTTTTGCTCTATTAGAAACAGCTTCTGTTTTATACAAATGTTGAAGAACTAAATAATTACGATTCATAGCTGCCTGCTCAAAAGCATAATCTATATAGTCTTCCGGTTTATTTTCTACTGTTAGCAAATGTTGCACAACAGATAAATGGTTATTCATAGCCGCTAATGATAGGGGATCACAACTACCCTCAATTTTAAAAGAAAGTTTAATATCTTCAGTGAGTATACGTTTTACCGCTGCGAGGTTGCCATAATAAGCTGCTCTTGCTAAGGCTAAACTATAGACATCGTTTTGAGTGACAAAGCGACCATAATTTAAAGTTGGCAAAGTGTGCCCATTCATTAAAAGAAGCGCGCACAATAATTGATTACTCTTCAAATGTAGATCATTGCCCACTATTTTTGCGACTTTTTCTTTATCTCCGCGAAGCGCCGCCATGATATGTTCTAATTTTCCCATTTCTTTTTTATATTGAACAGGATGAATGCATTTCATATCTTCCATATACGAAATGAATTCTTTCGTTAATACCTTTAAGGGATCTGAATTTGTTTCATTAGGTTTAGTTTTTTTAAGATAAGGGAAATAAGTATCAATCCAATCGCTTGCTATTTTTTGTACAGCACCTTGCCATTCTTTACTTACACGAAACATTCTTTTAATATCACTAAAATCTGCAAGGATACTAAGAATTGCTAATTTTATTTCTTTGGGCAGCTGATAAGTTTGTATTAACTTTGATCCAGGGCTTGTCTTCATCTTGATGCTTCCTCTAATGTATAGACTGTGATTTACCTCGTTTTAATCTTTAAAGCTAGGCGCCAATTAAGATATTTTGAAGTTTTTTCGGCACTCGAACTTCCTGAGTTGAATCAAAAAATTTTTGAGTTAGCAGCTTCTGACGATTTTGAGCTACAAAGTGCCGTTATTCAAGCATTATCTAACAACAAGGATAAAGCTATTCGCCAGTTGGCTCTATTGCTGTGCAATCAATATGACCCAATTAGCCTTCAAATTATACTTAGGTTATTCGTACACAATTATCAATCTGGAGATCACTTAATTATCGATAAAATGTTAACTCGCTTAGACAATGAAATTGACATACATAATTCCTGCAGTACATTAATCGATATCTGCGGTAAACATTTTGAACCTGCTTTACTGACATGTCTTTTATGGGTTTATGAATGTTCACCTTGTACCGTTTGCAGAGAGGAAGCAGTCAAGTTAATGGTCCAGCATGAGCTTTTGCCCCAAAAGCTGCAAGAGAAATGTCAATTCGATTGTATAGAAAATATCAGAAATCTCGTTAAGGAATATAGGACGAAGACTGGAACAACCTAGATCCAGCTTAGTCCCAAGTTGGACTACAGCATAGGTAACTTATTTCCAATAGTTATCGTATTTTTCTATCTCATCCTGAAAAGTTCGAAAATCGCCCCACTCGGGGAGCCATATCAAATTAAGCAAACTCACATAGCTTATTGCTTCAATTGCTGTTGAATTATGTCCGTTAGATCTCGCGGCGCTCTAAAAACAAATCCTTTGCCTTTTCTCTCTTTAATCAAGAAATTAAATTTATCAGATAATTGTAACAAATCAGTTCGTGCTGTTTCATACACAATTCCATGACTATTTTGATGCTCAGTTATTTTGTATATAAAGCCCGGATGCTTGAGCGCATGCTTAATTAACGCCAATTGACGATAATTAAGCTTATCTCTTAATTTTGTAGAAGTAGAAAATAACTCTTCTGCTGAAGTAATATCTTTTGTTTTTTTATCGATATATATATATAAGTCATTAATCGCTTCTTTGATTATTTCAAGTTGATGGCCGATAAAATAAGTTAAATCATTTTCATCTGTTTCAGTATAAAGAAAAGCTTTTCCATATTTTACAGGAGCTTTCTTAATCATTTTTGAAATTGAAATGAATTCTATTAACCAATAATTTTGTTGAGCCATACTCCAATAAAATAATGCTCTAGCCGTTCTACCATTGCCATCTACAAAAGGATGTTCATATCCCATTAAGAAATGTAATATTATTGATTTAATGACAGGATGGATAAAAATATCTGCGGTTGCTTGATTTGCAAAATTACATAAATTATTTATTCGTTGAGTAAGTAATTCAGCAGATGGCGGGACATGAAGAATATCACCACGATAGCTTACAACCCTCACATCATCTTCCATTGTTCTGAAATAACCGGCGTGACTTTCATCTTCCAATGTATTTTCTGTTAAAATCTTCTGCAATTCTAACAACATCGCTGGAGTCAGCTTTTCTTGTTTATATTCCCTAATAAACTGCATCGCAATGTAGTTGTTATAAATCATTTGTTCATTTTTATCAGAAGGCTTTCTACCTTGCCTTAACATCTCTTTTGCTACTCTCCAAGTAGTTGAAGCCCCTTCTAATTGACTAGAAGTGATAGCTTCTTCTATTAAGGATCTGATCAGATAAGTATTTTTCATTTGGGAATTAACAATAGGCTGAGAGGATCCAATCATTCCGGAAGCATTTTGATCTAGCCAGTGAAGTGCACTCATTATTTCATCGCTATACAAAAAGACAAATGGTTTTCCGTCTGGATCATTTATATTTATATTTTTATACATTTGTCTACGAGCATTCTTAAGGGATACCCACCATTGTTCCGAAGAATACCCTTCTGGTGGCGGCAAAAATCGGAGCTTATCCCAATGTGAATAGCGACCTTTATTATCAGTGATATTACACTTTAATTCAGGTAAGCTTCTCACCTTTTTCAATATTTCATTGCTATGAGCATCAATTTTGGGAGGAACAGCTGGAATTTTCACAACTAAGCGACCTTCATTTCATACAGTAAAATTTAATTAATTACTAATTTGATACTAATTTATAAAAATTAGTATCAATGAAGTTAATATAATATGATTGCTACTAATTTGCTACTAAATTTTTGAAATTAGTAGGTTGCTATACACTATAGTAAGCAAAATATTCTTCAAATGATGGTTGGAGTAAATCCGACTATACAGCTACAAGCTATCCATTAGTAATGGTGGGTAAAGCCTAAGGCCATCTACTATCAATGGAAGGTTTCGGCTAAGCGTTCAGGCCAATATCGAACTGTTTCTGCTATCTCAACCCGAAAAGTTCGAAAATCGTCCCACTCGGGGAGCCAAATTCTAGTTTGCTAACAATATAAAAACTTGAGCATTGAAAATGATTTTCCATTTTCAAAATCAACTTATCCTTTTAATCTAATTCCAGCTCAAAACATTTTTCTAAGTTTAAATTTTTAATTTGAACTTTGTTATCGATTTTTTGTGCAATATAAAAGCTAATTCCTGAAAGATCGCCAACTAATGCCTTAACTTGCAAGATTTTATCTAAAGAAACCTTATAACCAAAAATAATTTCTTTGATAGCTTGCCTCACAAATTCACTAACATGTTTCCCTTTTGTGTAGAAAAGTCTGCACTCTTTTTCATAAGAATATTTAGGTAATTTGCTACAAAATATTTCTAACCATTGCTCTGGTGTAACATGAGCAGCATCAATTTCGGTAGTTTCTTGATAAATCACGCATCGAGGTATGTTTCTTACCGGCGGGTACGAGCCAGCAAAATAAAGATTAAATTTATCCCAATCAAACCCAATGCAAATACCCTGAAAATTATCTGCATACTGCTCATGCATCAGCAACTCTTCTCTACTTTCGCAAAGCGATAAAATCCCATAAGGCTCATGTGGGCCAGCTCGAACCGCTTTCATTAAGCGATTTTTGCTCTCTTCTGGGGACAAATACACTAAAGAATTGTTTTCATCATTAACCCATGCACCTTTGCTCATAACAAAAGAAGCTTTTTCTTTATGATCTGCTAATTGGTTTGTTGTTGCAAAATATATTTCACCATTTGAAAGAATTTTCTCTGCATGACCACTTTTAAGATCCCGATATTTATATAGTATCTTAGGAATATTCAATTCATATTTTTTCATATTACACTCGTTTTAGATCCTGTACTCAGTTATCGCTTTTTCCATTCATAAGACTTAATGGACAAGATTACAAACACCTTATGAAATCTCATCTAACAAGCGATAGCTCGTACTTCGCCCACCCCCAGGATTTTGTATAAAAATTCCCCTACCCTTTAATTCCTGAATATCTCTCAGCGCTGTATCAGTCGAGCATTTAGCCAACTTAGCATATTTTGATGTGTTCATATGTCTCTTAAAATTATCTTCCAACATACGGTTGATAATAAGACGCTGGCGCTCATTTACAGGATTTTGGTTAATCTTGGCCCAAAGCTGCGCTTTGAATAATACTATGCCTAATGTATCTTCTGCACTAGAAATAGCGCGACCAAGGCAATCCAGAAACCACTCTAACCAACCGGTAATTTCAGGGGTGCTTCGTTGCTGTTTTTCTAGCTGGTTGTAGTAGTCTTTCCGCTCAGATGCAAATTGGGTGGAAAGGCTATAGAAGCGATCGGATATGTTGTCTGCACGTGCCAACGCCATATCAGCAATGGCTCTCCCAATACGGCCATTCCCATCTTCAAAGGGATGAAGTGTAACAAACCAAAGGTGAGCAATCCCAGCCCTTAAAACAGGATCAAGATTACTTTTATTTTCAAACCATGAAAGGAATATTGACATCTCTTTTTTAAGTTTGTCTACACTTGGCGCTTCAAAGTGAACTTTCTCATGACCGATAGGGCCAGAGACAACCTGCATTGGTCCATCTTCGTCGTTACGCCAATTTCCAACAATAATGGAATGCATCCCGCTACGTCCTGTGGGGAACAAAGCCGCATGCCAATCAAATAAGCGTTTCGCGGTAAGGGGCTTGGAAAATTTTTGTGTGGCATCAAGCATCATTTCCACAATGCCTTCAACATCACGGCTGGCCGGTATCAATCCAGCAATATTCACCCCCAAACGACGCGCAATGGATGAGCGCACCTCTTCAGGATTAAGGATTTCTCCCTCAATCCATGAGGATTTCACAACATCATTAGTCAAAGTGTTAAGACTAGCTTCACGCTTAAGTTCAAAGCCCAAACCTTCCATTCTACCAAGCAAATGTCCTTGCCGGTGCCTAAGATCAGCTAGCTTAGAGGACAGTCTTTGGGCATCCCACATGAAGTTTGGCCAATCCTGATATTTGTATATCCACATATTAATCACCGCATTATTTGCAGTGATTATAGCTTCTATTTACCGCAATGGCAATCGTAATCACTGTATTTTGTGCGGTGATTAAGGGCGCTATTCACCGCAAGCCTTTTTGCTCTCAGGGACCATCCATTGATAATAGAAGGATTTGATGCAAACTCTGAGCTGCTGCCAATGCATGGTCTAAACAACTGGATGTCTAGGCCAGTTTCTAACCGTTTCAAGAATCTCAACCCGAAAAGTTCGAAAATCGTCCCACTCGGGGAGCCAACTTGAGTGTGGTAACCAATGTTTGCTTGAAGTTAGTATCAGCCTCTTCGTGGGATTCGATGCCGGCACGTGTGGCAGCCCCAATTAAGCCTTACTCAATTTGAGCATTTTCAAATAACGTTCTGACAAACGTAAATCGACGAACTGATTGGCCATTTATTTCCACATTACCTTGAAACATTTCTAAAGGTCGCACCCAAAGGCCATAATTTTCGTGCAGCATCTGGTAAATTACAAATTCTTCAAGAGTTTCAGAATGTCGGCCAACGCCAATCACCTGATAAAAGGGGCCTTTGTAATGTTGATATAAACCAAGTTTCATAAAAATCTCTTTAATATAAATTACTTCACTTTAAGAACAACTTTTCCATGACGAGGAATAGAATGGGAATGCGTACTAACCACAAGGGTTGCTTAGATCATAAACATCAAAGCTCAATGTTTGCGATATAACCAAGCTCGCCTATCAGATGCTCACAACGAGCATTAACTATTTTTGTATATTTCTTTAAGTATTTTTTCTCATCTTGATTTTTGGCTATTTGCTCAACATTAAAATCTAAAGCTTTTTGGCATTTAGAAATTAAACTCTTTAATTGCCTTGATACAAACCTACGCGATAAACCGCAAGTATCTGCAAAATCCGCTAATTGATATGCATTAACCATATCGCCATCAAATTCATCCCCTAATGCCATAGCCATTTCATGTTCAAATTCAGGGTACATTTTAATATTAACAAGATCATAAAATGGGGCTAGAGAAATTCCATTTTTAGAAACAAAAAAACTAATATTTTTACCATGGGCAAGCATTGGATTGATAGGCTCACAATGAAAATCAATCCCTTTCTCATTCAATATAATCCTGGGTTTGCGAACAAATACTGATGCAGGAGCGCCATATAAAATTTTCATTAAAACTATTCTACCTTAAGAACGACCTTTCCATGACAATGACCAGTTTGAACCAAATTTAAAGCTTCTTTTACGTCAGCAAGAGAAAATACATTTTCAAGCTTAACACTAAGGATTCCATCTTCAATAAGATGTGTCATTTCTTTTAGTTGCTTTCCATTAGGCTTTACAAGTATTGAAGGAGTATCTATGTGGTTTTCTTGCGCCTTGGCAACCACCTGCGGGTCGTGAGGTCCTAAAAAGGATATTATTTTACTTCCAGCATTCATTACCTGAAGTGAGCGCATGGCAGTATCAACATCACCCACCAGATTTAGCACGACATCTACCGATTGAATTTTACTTTCAAATCTCTCAGTATGATAATCAATAAATTGATCTACTCCGTAAGATTTTAATAGTTCTTTTGAGTTTTGAGAAGCAACAGCAATTACTTTGGCTCCTTTCCATTTGGCTAATTGTATCGCAAACTGACCCACCCCACCTGCTGCGGCATGAATAAGAACGCATTGGTTTGCTTTTAATTCTGCCGCTTCAAAAAGTGCTTGCCAGGCTGTGAGAGCAACGAGTGGTGTTGCTGCGGCTTGAAGATGATCCATCGTTTTAGGTTTGTAATAAATTTGATCCTCCGGTGCACAAACATATTCTGCAAAGGTACCTGCAGGCTCAAAAAAACGTATTAAACCAAAAACTTCATCTCCGATTTTAAATTGCGAACTATTATTAACTTTTGTAATAGTTCCTGAGAAGTCCCACCCCATAGGGAAAGGAAAACAATCCTCCATGAATTCAGCAAAATAACCTTCGCGAACTTTCCAGTCTATTGGATTAACTCCAGCACCATGAACTTTAACGAGCACTTCATTATCTTTGGGTTGTGGTACATCAACATCATCGATTTTTACCACATCAACATTTCCAAATTCATGAATACGAACTGCTTTCATCTTCTTCTCCGAATTGTTTAAAAATGATTGGCCAAATTAGATATAATTAGAGCTGAGTCATGCAAGAAACATTGACGTAACAAAGTATACAGCGTGACAAAATTCAAGATTAATAACTAAATAATCCCATTTTAGCCAACATATTTTTACTTGGACGATTTGATATTCAAGTAATAGCGTGTACTTTTGAATTCTCCAACCTTCAATAACATATTTTTTTCAACAAGATCTTGTAAGTCACGTGTAGCAGTTGCGCGCGAAGTGCCTGTGATGCTGATATATTTTTCCGCACTTAGGCCTCCCTTAAAGCCATTGGGTCCTTCACGAAACATCCGTGCGATGACCTTTTTACTACATCTTTCATCATACCTATTGCTAAAATTAGGTTACTTTTGCCACTTGCATTAGCCCCATATATAACAGATGAACGTACAAGTTTAGGTATAGAAGAAAGGCCACTATCTGAGAAAGTCAATTTATTTTGGACAATACAGCTTAAATAGCTTATGGAATAGACTAATTTGAGTGATAATACACATAAATTAACAAAAAAAAAGAAAGTTATTGAGGATTATTATACTTAAATCTTAGAAACATCGTGTCCGTTCGACGATCGACGTGCTTGTTAGAGGGTTGGTTTCCAGTTATAGGGTAGCTATGTCCTTTTTATCTATTGACCCTGACGTTACGTTATACGTTATACCCTATCCTTTATTTGCATTCAAAGGGATGAATAGTAACAAAGAGCAATCCCTGCTCTTAAAACAAGATCAAGATTACTTTGATTTTCAAACCATGAAAGATTTGTTTGCTTGATTGATTGAAAAATATTCAATCAATCAAGCTTCACCCTAGTTACTTTTGTTTATCTTTTTTATTGCAGAGGGCATCCAAAGCCCTTCCAATACTTCTGCTTTGGGCGCATAGATCCGCATCGCAATGCTGGAGAGGCCTTTGGGCGCTGGCAGCCAGTTAGAAAGTTTATCCTCACTAGGCTTCTCATATTGAATATAAATATCAAGTGAACCATCTGCATTAAATTTTAATGGATCTCTATCCCCAATTGCAAAGCGATTGATACTATTGGCAACAGGAAATCCTTCGTTATCATAGATGGTAAGTGACCAAAATGCATTGTTAGGCGGCAATTGTTCTTTGCTAAAATGCAATACATAATTATTTTCACCATCGAGCGCATTACCATCAGAATCTACCGAGATAAAGGGGTAGATTGCATCTTCAGGTAAGTTTGCTCCTAACCCAAGTAAAGCAATGATCGCTCGCTTCAAATAATTATTCCCATACACACCAATAGTATCAGTATTTATTTGCCAACCATTGACAATATTTCCCGTATTCGGAGCTAATTTTTTCATATTGTTTAACGCATCTTCAGCAGCTTTCTCTAAAGCCTGTTTAACCAAAGGATCAAGTTTTTCAAGATCAAAATCCTTTCCTTCTTCAAATCCAATACGATTCAACCTAGCCATAATTGATTGATCAGTAATATGCGGGGGATTTAATTTTATAAGTTCAGCTGCATTTTTAAAATAATCAGCAGCGCTCATTTTGTTTATTTGCTCCATGGGTGGTGTCTTCATATCAACACTAGGATCAATTTTCACTTGAACAGGTAAAGCTTTTTTTCCCCATTGTGAGAGTGGAGTAATACGATATCCATCTTGTATTTGATGAACATTCTCATAATCTTTAATCCCATTTGTTTGCGTACGTCCTATTATCCAAATATATGGAGTGGGAGTCTGAATAAGTTTAACCTCTTTAGGAAGTTTCCCCTTCCATCCTTGCTTAGCAATTAAAAAATTCTGCGCGTTTGTACCAGTTGTACGCTTTCCCGGCGCGGCAAAAACGTCTGTCCACATGTCTAACATTTCAAGTAAGTAATACCGCCCATGCATATCTGGGACAGAGACAATTATCGGTTCTTTGGTTAAATCAAGCCAAGCTAAAGAATACAAAGTATCGAAATTGGGACGGACGACGGTTTTAAAATCGGCAGACGGATATTCACGCATATGTACAAGCATATTCATAGGTCCACGTCCAGATTCTTTATTCTCCTCAATATTAGTCAACTGTTTTCTTGTAAGCTCCATAAGAATTAAAGGATAAAAATAGACATATGCCTCTTTCCCTATTTCATAAGCCATTGCTGGCTCGATAGCTTCTTTTAAAGGTTTAGTTGGTGCTGCACAGAGAGAAAAATTTACGAATATCAATACAGCTGCAATGAGCTGCAATCTTTTGCATGGATGTAGTGCCATCAGCATTATTTCACCTCGAAGTTTGACATTTATAAACGAGACTTCTATAACTTTCACCTTAGTCATTACTGGCCATCAGTCCTGCACCATATCAACCCGCGTACCATCAAGACCTGGCTTGAAACTTACAGTATCAACGACGATCTCACCACCCTTGCTGATCTGCTCAATGATTAATTTTTAGCGCGATAAATTTCCGGCATGAAATCTTAAATGATCTTCAATAAAACTTGCGATAAAGAAATAGCTATGATCATAACCCTCTTGCATTCGCAATGTTAAAGGAACATTCGCCATCCGGCACGCGTGCTCAAGCTTTTCTGGCATAAGTTGTGACGTTAAGAAAGGATCCATCGTTCCTTGATCAACAAGCAAAGCAGGACCTTTCCAACCTCGCTCTATAATCAATGAAGTTGCATCATAGTTTTTCCATTGCGCTTTATCTGTTCCAAGATAACCTGTGAATGCCTTTTCACCCCAGAGACAATGCATCGGTGAACAGATAGGAGCAAAAGCTGAGACAGATTTAAACTCATCAGGATTTTTAAGCGCTATTGTAAGTGCACCATGACCTCCCATGGAGTGTCCAAAAATGCCAGTACGTGTGGTATCAACAGGAAAATTTGAAGCCACAAGTTGGGTTAATTCTTCGCGAATATAAGAATACATACGATAACCTTTTGACCAAGGTGATTGTGTAGCATCGACATAAAATCCTGCGCCCTTGCCAAAATCATAAGACTCATCTTCTCCCTCAATCTTTAAGTCACGCGGGCTAGTATCGGGAACAACTATGATTAAACCTAACTCTGCCGCTATACGTTGTGCGCCTGCTTTGGTTATAAAATTTTCTTGGGTACAAGTTAAGCCTGAAAGCCAATAAAGCACAGGCACTTTCATTGTTGCGGCAATTGGCGGAATAAAAATGCCAAAGTGCATCATGCCTGTAGTTTGTCTCGAGAGATGACTATACACTGCTTGCGTGCCACCAAAACAAATATGCTGTTCAATAAGGTTGATTGTCATTAGAAAGTCACCACGGTTCTTATCGATTTACCCGAATGCATTAAATCAAATGCGTCATTAATTTTTTCTATGGGAAGTTGGTGCGTGATAAAATCATCAATGTTAATTTTACCTTCCATATACCAATCGACAATTTTAGGTACATCCGTACGGCCTCTTGCACCACCAAAGGCAGAACCTTTCCAAACACGTCCTGTAACCAATTGGAAAGGTCTAGTCGAAATTTCTTGTCCTACCCCTGCCACGCCAATAATCGTACAAACTCCCCATCCTTTATGACATACTTCTAAAGCTTGACGCATTAATTGAACATTGCCGACACATTCGAAACTAAAATCCGCACCACCTTTGGTTAAATCAACCAAATAAGGCACAATATCTTGAATTTCTGAAGAGTTTACAAAATGGGTCATGCCTAGCTTTTGTGCAAGCATCTTTTTATTGTCGCTAATGTCGACTCCCACAATCATATTTGCACCAACCATTTTGGCGCCTTGAATAACGTTTAAACCTATACCACCTAAACCAAAGACAACCACATTTGCACCAGGCTCGACTTTAGCAGTGTAAATGACAGCGCCTATACCCGTCGTGACACCGCATCCAATCAGACATACTTTATCCAAAGGCGCATCTTTGCGGATTTTAGCGACTGCAATTTCAGGTAAAACAATATAGTTGGCAAAGGTAGAGGTGCCCATATAATGTAAAATTTGCTTGCCATTAATACTGAAGCGGCTTGATCCGTCGGGCATCAACCCTTTACCTTGGGTGCTACGAATAGCCTGACAAAGATTGGTCTTTTGTGATAAACAATAATCACATTGACGACATTCAGGGGTGTATAGTGGAATAACATGATCGCCAAGCTTCACTGATGTAACACCCGCACCCACTTCAACAATGACGCCAGCGCCTTCATGACCTAAAATAGCAGGAAACAAACCTTCTGGATCTTCCCCAGATAAAGTAAAAGCATCGGTATGACATACACCACTTGCTTTGATCTCAATTAAGACTTCACCCGCCTTTGGGCCTTCTAAATCAACGGTTTCAATGACCAAAGGTTTTCCTGCTTGATAGGCGATTGCCGCTTTAACTTTCATATTTCTTCCTATTCTTTTATTTTATTATTTGCCATGGCATAATCTCGCCAATTTCCTTTAATTTCTATGCAAAGAAGCTTTTTGCCTGGACGTTCAATAATGAGATCTATTTTCACATCATCTAAGGGTACAACAATCTCTTAATAAACTTCATTTTAGACAAAACTCCGAGTATGCCTGACTTTTTCGGAATATAGTTTATTTTTAACTATAGGACATAAGTATTTCACCTGAAAACTTAAAAGAACCGCCCCTTGGATCTCAACCCGAAAAGTTCGAAAATCGTCCCACTCAGGGAGCAAATTTTACAAAGAATATTTACTAACTGAATTCGAGTCCTCTTCCTCCTGGTTCGACTTTATATTTAAGTGATAAATGCTTTAATAAAGTACAATTACAAATATTAATTGCTAGTTTCGGAAGAATAGCCTAGCTTATCTTCTCAAATTAACACTCCTAGATTTATTATTATCATTTAGCTCAGATTTGGTTTGTAGATTAAGACTCTGATTAAAAGCATCTATTAGTGGCTTGGCCTTGCCCCCCTCATAAACCAGAGTCAATTCGTTCTTGTGATAATAACTCTCTTCATCTCTAGATGCACTCATCCAGTTGAACGAGCCCTCTGCTATCAAATGTTCATCGACGACCAGAGTTTTTTGATGTAGATCATTACCTGCAGGAATAAAACATATGTTCCTATGTGTTAATATTTTACTGTAAATACGACGAAATTTCTCAATGTCTAAATTTTTACATATAATTCTGACCTTAACACCTCGATTGGCAGTTTTGACTAGACGTCTTGGTGACAAATCTATCAAAAACTCTGAAGATTCATTTACAAAGGGACAACAAAGAGTTAATGAATTCTTTGCCATTTCGAATGCAGCGTCCAAGAATTTTCTGTGAGCCTCTAAAGTGGGGACATAGGTTAGCTTTGATCCATCATTCAGATCAAAATAAACTGGCATATTTGTAGTGCCTATACGTCTAAATGAAGCTATAGAATCGAATTTTTTTTGCTTTTTATAAATATATTGACGTATAAATACCGAAATTTGGCTCGACAATCCTCTACATATTTGATCACCTGAAATAACTAAGGTGGCATTCTTTCCATTTGAATACCTAGCTGCATCCGAGCTTAGCCAATTGAATGATCCAATCGCTGCAATCTGACCATCAGAAAAAAGAAATTTTGAATGCATTTGAATTTGCTGATAGCAAATTTTATTTTGCTGAATAAAATTCAAAACATCGGTTGAGCATGGTTTTTGATCGGAATTATAAAAATGTATACCCACACCTTTTGATTGAAGCTCCGCAATGTCATCCTTGATCTGATCAAGTATATCCATACTAATGCCATAGGAGGCAATCTGAACATAATTATTAGTGCCTTTAACTACAGACTTAAGTAATGATATGTGTTGTTCATTTGTTGTTATTCTTGAAACATTGGCTTCAAGACATTCCTTCTCATTCTCACTTTCTTCCCCTGAACTAATGGTGGACTCGAAACCCTTATCATATATATCTTCATCCTGATACCAAAAAAATTGGTTTCCGCTCATATCCTCTAAGTAATCACTTAAAAAGTTTTTTTTGGGTGTTTCACTAGATAATTTATGGAATTTTGAATTTTGCATTTCAAAGGAAGACAACAAATGGCCTCTTTTTACTAGCAAAGATTCATTCGGGGAGTGAGCGGTTTGGGTGTTTATAAATTGATTTAACATAATACATCTTAGCAATCTTTCAAAGTTAGAAAATACACTAAAAATCATCAAAGAGCAAAATTGATCAACGGCTTAATATTCATGTGTATATCCTTTTATTCAAAACAATGATTTCTTTCAATCCTGTTCAACTACACTTACTCATCCACTCATCGCAATCCCTTTTCTGCACATCCGTATCAAAGCTCAATACTTGCAATATTACCAAGCTCACTTAACAGATGCTTACAACGAGCATGAACTATTTTTGTATATTTCTTTAAGTATTTTTTCATCTTGATTTTTGGCGATTTGCTCAACATCAAAATCTAAGGCTTTTTGACATTTAGAAATTAAGCCCTTTAATTGCCTTGACACAAAACTAGAAAAAAGTTGATATCTTCTCAGCGCCTTATGCCCATAATTGTGCCGCCGCTATGGCAAGCCCTTTACCTACACTTCCATATATATCGCCAGTGATCAATTGTGAGTTCGGAAAAATACCTCTTATCATATAATGCACCGATGGAATTTGAGTGGTTCCACCGGTTAAAAATACGGAATCAATTTGATTTGCATTGATTCCTGCTGTAGTCAGTGTGGTTTGTATCGTGTTTTGCAAGCCATTGAGTAAATTATGACAATAGGACTCAAAATTATCTCTTGAGATAAATACCTGTAAATCATGTTCAACTTTCGACAAATCAATATTGTCATTTAAGGATGTGCTTAGCTTGATTTTAGAATTTTCTGCTGCCTGTAGTAAATAATGACCCAACTTTTTTTGCAGTACATTTATAGCCCGCTTAATTAACAATTTTTGTTCAGATGCTAAATATATATCTTTAATATTATTTATACTTTTAGTGGCATATAAATTATTTAACAAATGCCAGGAAGTTAAGTCATAATACAATGATACGGGTACTTCAAGTTTGGAGCCGTTCATCCCTAGCATACTACTACCTTTCCCCAGCAAGGGCATAATGGCATGCAAGCTAAGCTCTTTGTCAAAATTAGTGCCACCTATATGAATACCACAATTAGCAAGAATGTCATCTTCTCGATTTGTTGACTTGGTTTTATTATTAAGTTTAATTATAGTAAAATCAGAAGTACCTCCTCCCAAATCAATAATTAACGCTAGCTGCTCATTACTAATGGTGCTTTCATAATCTAAAGCTGCTGCTATCGGCTCGAATTGAAAGCTAACTTCTTTAAACCCTTGCTCCTTCATGATAAGTTCCATCGTGTCTTGTGCTAACTTATCTCTTGTATCGTTAGTATCGTGGTAACGCACAGGTCGCCCAAATACTACTTGAGAGAGTTCAGCATTTAACTGCTTTTCAGCAGTATCCTTAATATATTTGATTACTAACCCTATAATATCTCGATAGGTTATCCATTTTCCGCATACAGCAATTTTTTCATTCAATAAGGAAGATCCTAAAATGCTTTTTAAAGACAGCATTAACCTACCTTTTTCACCTTCTAAATAACGGTCTATCCCATATTGTCCGATGAAGTACTGTTTTATTTCTGAATCAAAAAAAATAGCTGACTTAAGGATAGGAGATTTACCATCCAACGCTATTAGTGATGTTTCAGAATGATGAGATGTTGCCAGTGTTGAATTACTGGTGCCGAAATCTAAACCACAGCTTAACATTTTGTTTTTAGCTGCCTTGGGAGCCCCATCTTTTTTGACTCGCTCTACAGCTTGTTCTTTGAATTGATTACTATATTTTGTGCACGTTTTAGTAATATCTGATTTTTTGTTAGCCATTTAACACCTCGGTGTAGATTATATACCTTAAATAGGGTGTCCGAAAAGTCGGGGGAAGGGTTAAAAGTGGATGAACATCGCGATTCTCCACTAACTCACGATGATTAAAGTTGGAGAATAAGCCCATTAAACAGCGCAATTAGTGCAGTGAATAAGAGCGCTATTTACCGCAAGCTATTACTGTAGAGGAATTGAATGAGAATTTGAACCACTGTAAGATTTGCTTAGGTCAATTAGGTGGCCCGGCCAGTTTTTAACTGTTTCTAAGATCTGAACCCGAAAAGTTCGAAAATCGTCCCACTCGGGGAGCCAACTAAAAATTAAATAATCTTACAAAAATAAATCTATTATTTTTGTACTTTTACTTTAGTCGTTCCCGTATCAACAAAATTCTGATTGAGCCATTGCGCATCATCCGTAAAAAGTCGTATGCACCCGTGACTGGCATGGAATCCTGGAACAATCGGAGATCCATGCATTGCATAACCACCCTTAAAATGCATGCAATATGGCATTGGCGCACCACCTCTTGGTATAGGATATTTGCTTGAAACACAACCACTTCCTTGCTTACGATAAAAAGTAAAAGTTCCTTTAATAGTCGAATAGGATTTTCCACCTGATATAGGCCCCCATTTAACAAGTCTTCCATCCGGATCATAAGCTGCCCAGGCAAAATCACTTAAATCTACTTTAACCAACTCCTCTCCGCCCGTGTCGTAATTTTGCGGAAGAGGTGAATATTTCAAAAATTCTTCTGCTGTAATGTTTTTATCTTTGGGAACTGCAATTACCAATCCTGGGCGAACCGGAATATTCATTCTATTAATTTTTTTTACGAATGTGCGATTCTCAGCATCAGGGAACAAGGATTCCCAGGTTTCCCCTTTTTTTACTTTGTAACAATCGTAAAGCTCAACATTATTGCAAATCGTTTTGCCATATTCTGCATGAGTGATCGGGGGAAATAACAATAAAGTGGCAGCCGTTAAAGTGGAGGTAAGTATTGCTTTCATATTTCCCTCTTATTTGTCATGACTTTGCTTAGTAAGACCATCAATAAAACAAATAGTTCCGTATCTATTAGAAATTAAAGCTGATTAAATTATCAGTGACTATTAATTAGATGGCTCTCACTACTGAAAAGAGAATGCCCCCCTCATTCGAGGAAGCCATCCGCCTTCGCACTAACGTGCTACGGCATGATACAATCTAAATAGGCACTTCAAATAAAAAATCAAGTAAACTTACAAAAACAATATGACGTTCGTCATATATAATATGAAAAAGGAATTTTTATAATCACTACAGGGATCTGCCCGCTTGAAAGCTCAAAACATCATCGAAGCTCGCGCTCTTAAGTTTGATTTTCGCCCCTTCAAGAAAAAATATTGGTATGACGATGATCCAATTAAAACCCTCTTTGCCAATAGCATTTGCGCTTCAATTCCCTATGGGGAACGCTTTGTTATTTTATGTGTGATGCCTTTTGTCAAAGAGCTCAAAAATAGATCCCTTAAGAAACAAGTCGTGAACTTTATCCGGCAAGAATCAAACCATGCCACCGAACATCATCGTTTTTTTCGTCATATGATAAAACCTTATTACCCCGAGCTTGCCATTAACAAAGGGCTTTTTTTTAAAATAATGCAAATTGGGGCTTTTTTACTAGGTAAAAAAATACGACTCGCTATGGTTGCAGCAGTTGAACATCTCACTGCCATCACTGGCGAATTATTTCTAAAAGAGCCATCGTTATCAAAAGGGATTAATGAAGAATTATTACTGCTGTGGCAATGGCATTTTGTTGAAGAAATTGAACATAAAGCCGTTGCGTTTGATATGTTAAGAGAAACAAATTGCAATTACCTGACTAGAATGATTGGTTTATTTTTCGTTTCGTTGTTTATGCTTGCCGGTTTTATAAAGCCTTTTTTACATATGGTAATAAAAGACAAACTCTACCAAAAAAAATCATTTTATATCCAATCTTTTCATTTCTTTTGGGGGCAGCTAGGTGTATTTAGAAAGCTGCTTGTGCCTTATTTAAAATATGCCATCCCTTACTTTCATCCAAACAAAAATGACAATAAAGTATTACTTAGCGAATGGAATCAATATTTTATTAACATTGAAAAGCGTATAGAAGAAAAATCTAACGTTTAAGTGCTTTTATCATAATATAGGAAACCGGCATTTTTCTTCGAAAAGCAAATAATAATACTTTTAATGGAAATGCTATTTTCATTTGATTTTTTTTCAACTTATGCGCCAAATAAAGCATAAATCCTTTTAATACTCTTTTACTCACATCTTTGACTTCGATTGAATGAAATCCTGCATCGCGTAATTTCTTTTGATAAGTTTCTAAGGAATACTGGTTAACTATAGGAATCTTCGCAACGCGCGTTGCTAGTTTAAGTAGACATTTTTGAGTGAAATTTAAATTGTCGTGAGACAATATCACATCTGCTAATGCAATCACACCATTTGGTTTTAAAACCCGATTCGCTTCCTTAAGAAAATCATCGCGACTTTCAAAATGTAAAGCCGATTCAAGTGCTAGTATGCTATCAATAGCGTTTGACTGAAACGGCAAAAGGGTGGCATTTGCCTGGCAAAATTGAACATCATTGCTTTGATAACGTTGTTGCGCTTCTTTTAGTTGTGGTGAAAAAGTGTTAATACCAATACTGTGCGCAAGCTGGAAACGGTTATGCCAAACATGAACATCATCACCAAAACCACAACCTACAGACAATATAGTTTGATCTTTTTTTAAATCTGCAAAATTTCCTAATTGCATAGCCAAATTTAAAGCCGCTTCATCATAAGACATCTGCCCTGACCAATACCCTAAATTCATAAACTGGTATTTTGAGCCAAATAATTTTTCTTTTTCTAAAAGCTGATATAAATTTTTTGAACCATTAGCAAACAGATAGTATGGGTTAATAGGCATTATATCCCTTATGTATAATGAGTCGCATTGATCTCAAGTGTATAGCAGATTGGCACAGATTTCTTATAGATTATTTATTTTTACTACATAAGATTCAACACGAAAAGTTCAAAAATGCCCCCACTCGGGGAGCCATTTAAAATTAAGCAAGTTTACGAAGAAAAAACCATCTGTTATTTCGCTTGCTTCTTTTGCATGTATTGCTGCAAAAAAAGAGCATGACTATGTTCAATATCTTTAGCACCGAAAACTAAGGTAATCGTTTTCTGTTTCAAATTAAATAATGCTTTAAATAAATCTTTTTTTTCGCTTAACTCTTTTGCATAATATTTTTTAAACTCAGGCCATTTTTCAGGATCATGATCATACCATTTTCGCAGATCGGTACTAGGTGCAATCTCTTTTAACCATAAATCAATTTTAGCAGTTTCCTTTTTAACACCACGAGGCCATAGTCTATCAACCAAAATCCTAAAGCCATCTGATTTTTTAGGAAGTTCATAAGCTCTTTTCAGTTTAACAATCACAAAACACCCCATAATCATGTGAGCATAGCTGCTTTATCAGCTTCTTTATGCTCATCTATAATAGCTAAAATTGTATTATTGGCAGCAGCAGACTCAGCCATAAGGAAAATTGCGTATTGATTGTATTGCACCAGAACTGACGGATCTACACTCTTTTATGCTTGCCATCGATATTAGGTTATTTTATTTAAATTGAACTTCAATAGCATATACTTTAAGTAATATATACGCCTAAATTGTTGGAGAAAAGCAATGAAATCTGGGAGTGAAAATAAATCAAGTGAATATACCGAATTTTGTAATCAATTAGCCCCTACGAAAAAGGAACGGCATGATCTAAGTGCAGCCTCTCGACCAGGCAAGAAGCCACCATTAATAAAACCTTTAAGAAAAGAGCTATTTTTTAGTAATGCGATTAATTTTTTTGAAATGTGGGACAAAAATAACGCCGACATTTCATCAAAAAAAGAAACAATACAGTCAATAGATGATATTCAGAAGGGAAATTTTATTATAGGAGAAGCTCATAATGATCTTGAATCGAAAGAATTTTTAATCAAAAACATGCAAACGTTAAGTGATGCTGGATTTAAGACTTTGTATTTTGAACATCTTTATTATGATGATCAGCAAGCATTAGATGATTATTTCAAAAATCCAGAAGAAGAGATGCCATCCAGTTTGAAAGAAAGGCTTCATGCATTAGATGTGGGGCATCTTGTCCACACTGGTCATAAAACTAACGAATCTAGTAAATTGTATAATAAAAAAAGAGAAGAATTTAACTTTACCAATGTGGTTAAAGCCGCAGCAATGGCAGGAATTCGTGTTGTTGCCATTGATATCAAAGCTGTTTACGAAACACAAAAGGTTGACCTCTACAGCGCACGTCATGATGAGTCAGAGATGAGATATAGAGCAATGAATTATACAGCTTATCAGATCATTGAAAGAGATCAACAAATCAATAACAATGGAAATAAGTGGATGGCTTTAGTAGGTGAAGCCCATGTTCACAGGGTGCGTAAAGATATCCCAGGAGTTGCAGATCTATTCAATGCAACCTCAGTTTATTTTGCTCCACCGAGAAGTCATGCTGAGTTGGATGCCCGTGAGGCTAAAATAGAAACAAATGCTCAATATAAAAAGTTAGATCATGTATTCAAAGGGGATGTAATTATAACATGCCCACCAAATGCTCCTATACCTGAATTAAGCAAAACAGATGATCTGAGATTAAGGGATTCTTCAAAAGTATTTCGAAAAACGTAACTGGGCCTGTAAATCTTTTTGTGTAACTGCCACGTGTTCACTGGGGAAATCTGTCA
>CAZQMV010000020.1:0-24796 GCA_964594635.1 Uncultured Candidatus Berkiella sp. | reverse complement strand
TTCGCTTCGCTCTCGGGTGCGATAGTGGATCTTGTGGCACATTCCTAAATCCCCCGCTTGCTTCGCAAGCCGCCCCCCTTTACAAAAGTGGGCTATTTGTTCGCTTCGCTCTCGGGTGCGTTAGTGGATCTTGTGGCAGATTCCTAAAGCTCGCGGGGGATTTATGAATGATGGCACAATGTGGAGCACAAAGAGATCTAAATCTCCGTCAACTGATGAATCAACTCCAACTCATCTTCTTGAAACCCCGCTTTTTTACGCGCTTCAATACCAAATGGTCTGCGTAAATAAGTGGGCGCATGTTTTTGAAGTAAAGCAGAAAAGGTTTGCAACGGATCAATGCCTCGTTCCTTGCATAAATAATGATACCAACGATTTCCTACCGCAACATGGCTTAATTCATCTTGAAAAATGATCTGCAAAATCTCATAGGCTTTTTCATCGCCCGCTGCTTTTAGACGTTTGGCAATTTCAGGAGTCACATCTAAACCACGCGCTTCTAATAACCGTGGCACGAGGGCCATGCGCACTAATACATCGTAACCGGTTTTTTCAACCATTTCCCATAAACCACCATGAGCGGGAAAATCACCATATTGGTAACCTAATTCCTGTAAATATTGTTCAAGTAAATGATAGTGATAAGCTTCTTCAGTCGCGACTTTTAACCAATCATGATAATAATCGAGTGGCATGTTGCGAAAGCGATAGATCGCATCCAACGCAATATTGATGGCATTAAATTCAATATGCAAAATGGCATGAATTAATGCTGCTTTGCCTTGCACCGACTGCACACTACGGCGCTTGACCAATTTAGGATCAACCATTTCAACCTTACTTGGTATCCCAGCAATAATCTCGGGCATAACTGGATAGTCACTATCCGTTAACAGGGGGGTATCTAAAAAAGCATGATACAGCGTCTTGGTCCCTTTTATTTTCACTTCGGGACTCTGACTCATTAAGAGTTCATGGATTTGGGCAAAAAATGCGTTTGGTTTCATGCAATGATTTTACATGGAACAGAGATCTAAATACAGAGTTAGGTGTAATTACACAATGAAACCTGAACTATTTTGGGGACCTGTCTGTCTAGTTATTAAGATCAAGTCATAAAACGAGGAATATCATGCAGCCCACGTCCTACGAAATTGATGAGGTTGGCAGTGCCTTTGTTGCCATCGGCTCATCAGACTATAGCCCTTCACAAGCCGATTTTCTCATGGATTTTTTACAGCGCTACGCACAAGATCTACACGAAGTAGAGCTGGCCAAAGTATTCAATGATAAATTGGAAATCGTCGATGCCCTGAAAACCCTGCACACCTTCGCTAATCATTATCAAAATGAAGGCGATGTCTTTACAGAGTTTCAGGACGAAATTGAAGAGCTCATCATTAACATGAATGAAAGTGAAGATCGTATCTCTATTTAGATCTTCACTTTCGCCCACCTACGCTAGCGTTGCTAGCTTCGGCAAGGTTAACCTTTAGTAAATACCAACTCGTCTTTGTCGACGCTCACCTTGATGGTATCGCCGGTCACAAAATCTCCTTTCAGTAATAATTGCGACAAAGGATTTTCCAATAATTGACGCAATGATCGTGTTAACGGTCTTGCACCATATACCGGATCAAAACCCGCAGCAGCAATTTTGTCTAACGCTTCAATCGTCACATCCAATTGTAAGCCTTGTTCATTCAAACGTTTTTGGATGTAGCTCATTTGAATGTTGGCAATTTCCCTGATATTTTCTTTATCTAGCGCATGGAATACCACACTCTCATCGATGCGATTAATAAATTCAGGTCTAAAATAGTCACCCAACATTTTCATGACCGCTTCTTTCATTTTGGCGTAGGGTTCACCGGTCATAGCCTGGATCTGCTCTGCACCAATGTTCGATGTCATTACAATCACGCAGTTTTTAAAATCGACCGTTCTTCCTTGGCTATCAGTTAAACGACCTTCATCTAATAACTGTAATAAAATATTAAATACATCGTGATGGGCTTTTTCGATTTCATCCAATAAAATAATACTATAAGGACGTCGACGTACCGCTTCTGTTAAGTAGCCACCTTCTTCGTAACCAACATATCCCGGAGGCGCTCCCACTAAACGAGAAACCGTATGCTTTTCCATAAATTCAGACATATCAATCCGAACCATAGCAGCAGAGGTATCAAACATATATTCGGCAAGCGCTTTACAAAGCGCCGTTTTACCCACTCCGGTAGGTCCTAAAAACAAGAACGAACCCACGGGTTTATTGGGATCGGCCAAGCCTGCTCTTGAACGCCTAATCGCATTCGCAACCACGCTTAAAGCTTCTTTTTGGCCAATGACCTTTTTGGATAAATGATCTTCTAAGGTGAGGAGTTTTTCTTTTTCACCCTCTAACATTTTGCTAACAGGAATGCCGGTCCATTTTGCAACCACTTCAGCAATTTCTTCTTCGCCAACACGATTACGCAGTAATACGCCTTCTTTGTTTTCTGCTTCAGAAGCACTGGCTAATTGCTTTTCAAGTTCTGGAATGCGGCCATATTGTAATTCCGACATCCGCGCTAAATCACCCGCACGTCGTGCAGCATCAAATGCCGTTTTCGCACGTTCCAACTCTTCTTTAACATGCTGAGCACCATGCAAAGCGGATTTCTCTGCTTTCCATTCTTCTTCCATGTCTGCGTAATCTTTTTCATATTTATGAATATCATTTTCAAGCTTTTCTAATCTCGCTTTAGAAGCAGGATCTTTTTCTTTACGTAATGCCTCACGTTCAATTTTATATTGAATGAGTTTACGCTCTAATTTATCAAGCGGTTCAGGTTTTGAATCAATCGCCATGCGCAGACGACTACCCGCCTCATCGATAAGATCAATCGCTTTATCCGGTAAGTTACGATCGGTAATATACCGATGCGACAAGTTCGCTGCCGCAACAATTGCGGGATCGGTAATTTCTACCCCATGATGGATTTCATAGCGTTCTTTTAGGCCACGCAAAATCGCAATGGTATCTTCTACGGTGGGTTCATTCACTAAAACTTTTTGGAAACGACGTTCAAGCGCTGCATCTTTTTCGATATATTGGCGGTATTCATCGAGGGTTGTTGCCCCCACGCAATGTAATTCTCCACGCGCTAAAGCGGGTTTTAACATATTGCCTGCATCCATCGAGCCTTCTGCCTTGCCTGCACCGACCATGGTATGGATTTCATCAATAAAAAGAATGATTTCGCCTTCTTGTTTGGCCAGATCTTTGAGTACCGCCTTTAAACGCTCTTCAAATTCACCACGGTACTTTGCACCCGCAATTAAAGCCCCCAAATCTAAGGATAAAACCCTTTTCCCTTTTAGCCCTTCTGGCACTTCATGGTTTACAATCCGCTGAGCTAAACCTTCTACAATCGCTGTTTTACCTACGCCTGGTTCGCCAATCAACACAGGATTATTTTTGGTGCGACGTTGTAACACTTGAATAGTGCGACGAATTTCTTCATCGCGACCAATCACCGGATCAAGTTTGCCTTGTTCAGCTCTGGCTGTTAAATCGATAGTATATTTTTCTAAGGCTTGGCGTTGATCTTCGGCATTTTCATCTTGTACCGTTTCGCCACCGCGGATCGCATGTATTGCCTGCTCTAATTTTGCTTTGGTCACGTTCGCTGCTTTTAACGCTTTAGCAGCTGGATCGTTATCATCATCTAATAAGGCCAGCAAAAACAGTTCGCTAGAAATAAATTTATCTTTGCGATCTTGCGCTAGCTTATCGCATAAATTCAAAATGCGATTTAAATTATCGGAAATACGAATTTCACCGGTGGTTTTACCCAAATGGGGTAAATTTTCTAAACTTTGATTCAAGCTTGAACGCAGTTGTAATAAATCGGCCCCAATTTGCTTGAGCAAGGGCCGCACAGTTCCGCCCTGTTGATCGAGCATGCTCATCAACACATGCAATGGCTCAATCATGGAATGCTGACGACCTAACGCCAGAGATTGAGCTTGGGCTAACGCTTCTTGGAACTTACTGGTGAATTTTTCAATAGCCATGGAATACTATCCCTTCTGTAACGCTTCTATATCGGCAGTTTTTAAGATGGGGATTACCATCTGATAATTCAAGTGGTTACGCATCCAACCAGATAAGAGTCGCCATCCGCCCCGTCTTACCTTCTTTACGATAAGAATAGAATCGGTCTTGCTCTGTATATGTGCAATGACCACCGCCATAAATTCCAGTGATCCCTATATTTTGTAAGCGCTGGCGTGTTAAATGCGCTATATCTGCCATGAATTTACCTGGCGCTTCTGTCGATTTGAATGCATGGGAGGCCGATCTATCCACAGCCACGAATTGATCTCGAACCTCACTGCCCACTTCAAAGGCATGTGGACCAATCGCAGGCCCCATCCAAGCAATAATATCGCCTTTGGCATGAACTTCCATAGCATTAACGGCTTTTTCAATAATGCCCGCTAAAATCCCCCGCCAACCACAATGAACTGCTCCGACAACCGTACCGTCGGTATCACACAGTAACAGCGGCAAACAATCCGCCGTTAATACAACACAAGGTACTTGTAATTGCGTGGTAATGGCACCATCGACATTGATTTCTTTAGAAGCGCTGTGCGCATTCACTTCTACCACTTTATCGCTGTGGGTTTGTGTTAACCAAACAGGATCATGCTTTAAATGGAGTTGTTGCATTAACTGCTGACGATTGTGCAATACCGTTTGCGGATCATCTTCGACATGGCTTGCTAAATTGCCAAATTCGCGGGTCGTCGTTATTGCTCTCACCCAAGTGGGTGCAGGCCATATTGGCAAAATCCCTTGCATTGATAAACTCCTATTTTTCAGCAAAACACGCTATTAAATTGGTTAGATCTTTGGGCATTGGCGCTTCCCAAGTCATTTTTTCTGCTTTGATGGGATGCATTAAGGTTAAGCGCCACGCATGCAGCGCCTGACGGCGAAAAGCCAATAATTGTTTTTGTAATTCAGGTGAAGATTGTGGTGGTAATTTATAACGCCAGCCATACACATTATCACCCACCAGCGGCAAACCCTTATGCGAAAAATGCACACGAATTTGATGCGTACGTCCTGTTTCGAGTTTCACTTCTAATAAGGTAAAACCACGATAGCGCATTTTGCAGCGATAGTGCGTGCGAGCAGGTTTACCTTGGGTGGTCACAGCCATTTTAGTTCGTTGATGGGGATGACGTCCGATAGGTTCATCTATTGTACCCCCAGCAATTAACTCTTCTGCAACGATGGCTAAATATTCGCGTTCAATTTCCCGCTTAGCCATGGCTGCCACTAACGCGGTGTGCGCCTCTAGGGTTTTGGCTATCACCATTAATCCGGTTGTTTCTTTATCTAAACGATGCACAATCCCTGCACGAGGAAGATGACTCAAGCCAGGCGCATGAAAGAGTAATGCATTTAATAAAGTACCCTGACGATTCCCCGCAGCAGGATGAACAACTAAGCCTGCTGGCTTATTGATAACCAAAATCTCTTCATCTTCATAAACAATATTTAACGGGATAGGCTCGGGGGTATCGTTATGTACCACCGCCAATTCAGTTTTCACTTCAAGCGCTTCGCCACCTTGAACTTTGGCTTTAGGTTCAATCACCACTTTGCCATTCAGGCTCACTTTTGATTGCTTAACCCATTCCGCTAATCGCGAGCGGGAATGTTCTGGAAAGCATTTTGCCAACACCACATCTAGGCGCAGACCACGATATTCTTCAGGAACGACGGTGCTTAAATCAATTACGTTGGTTTCAGACATGCCTAACTGCTTATGGGGTAAAGCAACTATTCTAACACAACTTGCGCTTCCTAAATCCCACAAAAATTGCAACCGTTGCCCTGCTACGTTAGACTCGCGATACGCAAAGGTGGGTGCCTTTCCATTAAAAATAAGTTAATTAACAAAAAGTTAGCAGTTGAGCCATTATGAAAAAGTCATTTTTATCACTGATTATTGCTTCTCTTCTTCTCGCAGGCTGCAATTCTACCTCGAAAGATGAAAAATATAACGCCATGTCCCCGAATGATATTTATTCTCAGGGCGTCAAAAATGTGAAGCGCAAAAACTACGATCTCGCTATCGAAGATTTCGAAGCATTGGAATCACGCTATCCCTTTGGTGAATATGCTGATAAAGCCCAACTTGGGGCTGTCTATAGCTACTACTTAAATGAAGATTATCCGTCTGCATTACCCGCAGTTGAGCGTTTTATCCGCATGTATCCAAGACATCCACATGTTGATTATGCTTATTATATGCAAGGGCTTATCCACTTTTCAGAAGCCATGGGCTTTTTCAGCCGCTACTTACCCATGGAAAGAGAAGACCGCGATCCTACCCCGGCTAAAAAAGCTTTGGGCGTGTTCACGATGTTGACTCAACAATATCCGCATAGCCCTTATACAAATGATGCTAAACAAAGGATCATTTATTTGCGCAATTTAATTGCACAAAATGAACTGGTTGCCGCACGTTTTTACTTAAGAAAAGGTGCTTATCTTGCTGCTGTGAATCGCGCCAGCTTTGTGGTTACCAACTTTGACGGCTCGCCAAGTTTGGCTGAAGCTTTATCCATTATGGTAGACGCTTACCATGAAATGGGCTTAGACGATTTAGCCAACGATGCACAACGCATTCTCGTGCTGAATTACCCAGACTCTCCATTTGCAGAAGAGGCTGCGTAATCCCATGCGTACGAGCCAACTGTTACTTGCGACACTCAAAGAAACACCCGCAGATGCAGAGCTTGTCAGTCATCAGCTGATGCTTCGTGCCGGTATGATCCGCAAATTATCAGCCGGTTTATATTCATGGCTACCACTTGGCATGCGTGTCTTACAAAAAGTGACCGACGTGGTTCGCCAAGAAATGAACCGCGTTAATGCCCAAGAAGTGCTCATGCCCGCGGTGCAGCCAGCAGAATTGTGGCAAGAAACAGGTCGATGGACTCAATTTGGGCCGCAATTGCTTACGATGAAAGATAGGCATGGTAGAGAATATTGCTATGGGCCGACCCATGAAGAAGTGATTACCGATTTAATGCGTTTTGAATTGCGTAGTTATAAGCAATTGCCAGTGTGTTTTTACCAAATTCAAACGAAATTTCGCGACGAGATCCGCCCCCGTTTTGGTGTGATGCGCGCACGCGAATTTATCATGAAAGATGCTTATTCCTTTCATATCGATAAAGCCTCTTTACAAGAAACCTATGATGCCATGTATGGCGCTTATTCAAAGATTTTTACGCGATTAGGGCTCTCATTTCGCGCTGTATTAGCCGACACGGGTGCCATTGGCGGCAGTCAATCTCATGAATTTCATGTATTAGCCGACTCTGGTGAAGATGCAATTGCCTTTGCACCACAAAGTGATTATGCGGCGAATGTGGAATTAGCGACTTCTAAAATACCTGAAATCAAGCGAGCACCGGCTACAGAAAGTTTAAGCATTAAAGAAACCCCGAATATTCGATCGGTGCCTGATCAAGCGGCCTTCATGGGTTTAGAAACGAAGCAAATTTTGAAAACCTTATTGGTAAAAGGCTTTGATGTTCCGGTGGTTGCTCTGCTATTGCGCGGTGATCATGAATTAAATCCGCTTAAAGCTGAGAAATTACCCCAAGTGGCTATGCCGTTAACTCTGGTTGATGAAGCTACTTTGCTTGCTACCGTAAACTGTCAGCCAGGATTTGTCGGTCCTAAAGATCTCACCATTCCTGTGATAGCTGATCATCATGTGTTGAGTATGAGCAATTTTTCCTGTGGCGCTAATCAAAACGATAAGCATTATGTGGGCGTTAACTGGGAACGAGACTTACCTCTACCGGCTATTGTTGCCGATTTACGAAAAGTCACCGCAGGCGATCCTAGTCCAGATGGTCAAGGTTCATTGGAAATTTGTCGCGGTATTGAAGTTGGGCACATTTTCCAATTAGGCAACAAATACAGCACCGCGATGAAAGCCACTGTTTTAAATGAGCAAGGGAAATCCAGCGTCATGGAAATGGGTTGTTATGGCATTGGTGTCTCTCGGATCGTTGCAGCGGCTATTGAACAACATCATGACGATCAAGGGATCACCTGGCCAGATATTATGGCGCCCTTCCAAATTGTGTTGATCCCTATGCAATATGACAAATCCCAACGGGTTCGCGATGCAGTAACCAGCCTTTATAACGATCTGCAAGCAGCAGGTTTTGAAGTCTTGCTAGACGACCGCAACGAACGCCCTGGTGTGATGTTTGCAAACGCAGAATTGATTGGTATCCCCCACCGCTTAGTCGTTGGTGAACGTGGCTTAGATGCAGGAACGATTGAATATAAGAATCGTCGGTCAGGTCAGGTTGAAGAACTTGCTTTGGGTGATATTGTTAAAACGATGCAGTCTAAGATTTCCGTTAATTAGCACGAGGCTTTTCCGATTCCCTCTACCGCTTGCGGGAGAGGGTGCCTTTCACTGACGCACGAAGTGCAAAGTGAAAGGGGGTGAGGGGAAGTCATGCGCAATCTTCGCCCTCACCCGCCCCGTCTAGCTCTTCGAGCTTCGCCGGGTCTCCCTCTCCCGCAAGCGGTAGAGGGGACAGATCCGAATTTTTAATCTCAATTACGCTGTGGCAGTATCAACCGCTTCAAACGCAACGTTTGCACGACGGTTAGCAGCATGTGCTTGGTTGGTTGAACCATTGTCTACCAGATTTTGTGCACCATGGCTTTCAATAGAAATGCGGTCTGCTGAAACGCCTTTGCTAGCGAGATAGTTAGCAACAGCTTCAGCACGACGCATACCTAATGCCATGTTATATTTTGCTGGACCACGAACATCGGTGTTACCATCGATGTGGATTTTACGATCGGTATTTTCAACTAAGTGTTTAGCAACTTCATCTAACTCAGTTTTAGCAATATCTAATAATTCAGATTTATCGAAAGCGAAGTAGTAAGTGCTGCTTTTCATTACAGCTAAATTCTTTTCCTTTTCAACAACGGCGGTAGCTTCTGCTTGATTTAAGCAACCTTTGTTGCAGCATGCGCCAAGTAAGCTTGAGAGCAGAACTAACGTCGCAGCTTGAATAAATTTTCCTGCTTGCATTATTTTTTTTCCTATACAAAATGAATCGAAATCGAGGTGCGCAAAAAATACCGCTATTTAGGTCAGAAAGCAACACCAATTTTAGAATTTAACGACGTATCAGGAAATCTTGGTGTTCTTCCCAGGGTATTTCTACAATCTCTAGGTTGGTTACTTTTGCGCTGGGTGGCCCTTTGTGTAGCCAAACAACCATTTGTTCTATTAAGTCATTCTCACCACAAATGACACATTCAACATTGCCATTATCTAGGTTACGTACCCAACCTTTAATTCCCAATCGTTCTGCCTGCTCAAAGGCGCTTTGTCTAAAAAACACACCTTGAACTCTTCCTGTGACTACACAACGTCGGCAGCTTTTCATGAGGGCTCCTGTTATCATTTCACTATTGCCTATGAAGGAAGTTTATCATGACTCTACAAAGACCTTATGTTCTTATCATTTACTACTCAAGACATGGCGCAACCGCTAAGATGGCCGATCTCATTGCGCGTGGTGTTGAAAGCGTAGGTGATATTGACGTTAGAATTCGCACCGTTCCTGCCGTTTCTGCTGTCAGTGAAGCGACCGCCCCTCCTGTACCCCATGATGGCGCGCCTTATGCAACATTGAGCGATCTGGAACATTGTTCCGGCTTGATTATTGGCAGCCCCACGCGTTTTGGCAATATGGCAGCACCCTTGAAATATTTTCTCGATTCAACCCTACAATTGTGGTTAGCAGGTAAATTGATTGGGATCCCAGCAGGGGCATTTACTTCGACTTCCTCGTTACATGGCGGCCAAGAAGCAACCCTGTTAAGTATGATGATTCCGTTATTACATCATGGCGCGGTATTGGTTGGAGTGCCTTATAGTGAAGGGACATTGATGACAACGCAAAGTGGTGGCACACCTTATGGTCCCAGTCATGTGGCGGGAACTCACAATGATGTGCCGATCAGTGATGATGAGAAGCTGATTTGTAAAGCACTTGGCAAGCGCATTGCCGAGTTTGCTTTATTGCTTCGCAGCTAATCTTCTTGATGAGCGTGTTTTAGGAGTGACGGGTTTTGCAGCAGGTGTAGCACTGGGTGCAGCCTGCGACTTATATCCCCAATAAGCCCCCTTAAAAGGATTTGAAATCCAACCCGGCGTTTGATTCTCACCAGGATTTGAAGGCGCATCACCAGCAGTTTTTTCAGGAGATGCTGTTTCAGGTGCCTTTTCATCAGACGTTTTTTTAGCAGACTCTTTAGTAGCAAGAGCCTTTTCAGTGAGTTTAGCTTTAGGTTTATTCGCACCAATCACCCAACCTGCCCAACCTTGACGACTGTTCTCTATTGTGTCATTAACTTCTGCAACAGTTTTATCTACTGTTTGAAGCGTTTCTTTAAGTTGCTCTCCCAGTGGCTTTTCACCCTTTTCTTTGTCAAAGGCTAAATTATCATTCAACGATTTAGCTGTTTGTTTTAATTCAACCAGTGTTTCAGTCAGTGTTTCTGCCAAGGTGTGTTGGCTGATTTCAGGATTGATTTTAAGGTGTTCTTGTAAGGCTTTGGCGCTGTTACTAAATTCCTTTAAAGTGGCTTCAGTATTGGTGATCGTTTTTTTAACTTCTGAAATGGTGTCATGCATTTCTTTTAATGTGGCTTTTGCTTCATCCCCTATTTCTTTTAAATAAAGGCTGATGCGAACTCCCATCGATACAATCATCCCCACGCCAAAAGAAAAACCCAAAGCAGCCAATATGGGCAAACCGGTTAAAGAGGTGCTAAGTGCTAATGCGGCGGTAAAAGACATTAAGGGATAACGGACACTGGGTCTTTCAAATAATTCAAATAAATTTGGCATAGGAACCCCATTCAGGTGAAAAGCGTGTAACACTGCAATTCAAAATATAATAGGGATAAGAGTACATTCGTCGGCGACGAATGTAAATAGGTATTCACGTTATTTTAGTTAACTTAGGATGTGAATAAAAAAAGCGAGCCTTTCGGCCCGCAAGGGGGGATCTCTTTTTATACTCTAGGGGCAGGCATCGAAGCGCTAGGAGTAGGAGTAGGAGTAGCAGCAAGCGCGGGTGCTTGTCTAAACGCACTCAGGAGACTTCTCACATGAGGCAAATTGTTGCTGAGAAAACTCTGTACGCCACTAGCACCAGAAAATGTTGGCGCAGGTGTTGAAGGAGCTGCCGTTTGTTTGGTCGATGTTTGTTGCGCTGGCGCTTGCTGTGCTGGCGCTTGCTGTGCTGGCGCTTGCCCTTGGAATGATCCACTATCTTCCATCGATACATCAAACCATTGGCTAAATGCACCTTTCGCTAATTTGGCCAAGTTGCCAATTAAAGGCGCAATAGAGGGTGCAAAACGCGTACAAACACTCGCAATCATTTCAACGATCATACCAAGTATTGAACCAACAAAGGTTTTACCCGCACTTTTCATCTTCTCTTTATCACCACCATTCGTGGCATCCAGTAATTCTGAAAAGCCTTTAAACATTTTGCCCATATTGGGTGCTTGAAAACCTTGCGTATTCGCTGCCGCTTTTGGCTGTGCTGCTTTTGGCAAATTGTTAACTGCAAAATCTCTTTCGAGCATTGCTCTTAAATATTCATTAAAAGCGAGTAATTCGGCGTGACTTAATTCAGCCTTTGCGCGCAATTGTCTTAAGTTCTCATTAAACAGACGCATTGCCTCATTCTTTTTTCTATCAACGAATTTCGCGCCTAGTCGATTCGCTTCGGCTAATTTTTGAGATTGGATTTCAAGTTCTTGAATGTAACTACGCGAGTTAAATAATGCTTGTACATCTCCTTGGCATTCTTCCTTTAATGCTTCATCGTTTAACGTTTGGCTACTATCATTGAGCTTAGTTTGGATCCCAAGCGCCACTTTCTTCAAGATCTCAATATAAAAGGGTGAAAGTGCATTTTGCGAAGCGATGAAGGTTAATTGCTGACTCATTGCTAACAGCTGGTGCTGGGTTTGTACAAAGCCTTTTTGTTCAGCGGTTGCTGCGGCTTGCGCCAAAATGTGTAATGTTTGTTGCATATGCTTCCCCGATTGGTTTTCTTTACTCCAAGCAGCGTACCGAAAGTTAGTTGAAATTCATACAATGACAAGATGAAAGGCAAAAAAAATGGGCCGAGTGGCCCACTTTTTGTCGTGTAGTTAAACGGCAGTGATTACATACCTTTGTAGTTAACTCGTGCAACATTTCGTTGTGGACGCTTAGCAACGATGGCAGCAACAGGAGCAGCTTTCTTCGCAGCAGCTTTCTTTGCAGCAAAAGTAGGGGTAATTGGCGCTTTAGCAGCAGCTTTTTCAGCAACAACTTCAACAGCTTCTTCCGCAACTTTCTTCGCTTCTGGTTTAGCAGCTTCTGGTTTAGCAGCTTCAGAGCTTACAAAAACGCCTTTAACTGTATTCCAAGCTGAGTTTAAACCGTTACCGATTGTGGTGAAAATGCTTGAAGTTGTTTCTTTAGCTGTTTCTACAGCATTTGCAGCTGAAGTCTTTGCAGCTTCTACAGCTTTTGCAGCTGAAGTCTTTGCAGCTTCTACAGCCTTTGCAGCTGAAGTTCTTGCTTTATTAACAATGCCTTCAGTTTTCTTTTCTTCAGCTTGTTTGGTTTTTGAGCGTGTGCGTGAAGCAACTGTTTCGGTTGTTTTAGCAACAGCTTTTTCGCCTTTAAAGTAGTTGTAAGCAGCTTTTGCACCTAAAAATGCGGTGTAGCTGATAGCAACAGACGCAAGGGATAACAAGCCAAAGCCAGCAACTAACTTAACTGTTAATGCAGCTGGTGTTAAATAAGCTTGTAAAGCCGTACCAGCAACCGTTGCTGCTGTGCCGATTGTGTATTCATTAACGTATTTCATTTGTAGTACCTCAAACATATCAAAAAGTCTTTAAGAGAGTTTTATTGTTAACTTAATCTACCAAAGTCCGGCGATTATATTTTGAAAAATTACTAAGATCAACCGAAAGGTAGCTACCAACAGACGAACGGCTAACTCATGTTGTAGCTGCACTGATTAGAGAGATCGAGCAGCACAGAACTCATTGCAACGCTGGATCAAGCTAAAATATCTTTTTTTTAAAGTGATAAGACTTCTTTGACAAAGGGAATGGTAAGACGACGTTTAGCAACTAACGACGCTTTATCAAGACTGGTGAGGGTTTCATAGAGTTCTGGCATGGTCCGTGCACAACGGCGGATCAGAAATAAACCTACTTCGCGAGGCAATTCTAATCCTCGTTGTTTAGCGCGCAGTTGCAAAGCCGCTAATAATTGTTCGTCGTCTAAAGGGTGTAGCTGATAGGTGATCCCCCAGGTAAGACGGGATTGCAGATCGGCTAAGTGGATCTTTAAGGATTTTGGAGCAGCATCGGCGGCCATGAGTAAGCGATGTTTTGCCGCACGTACCCGGTTAAAGAGGTAAAACAGTGCTTCTTCCCATTTAGCATCACCGCATTTTGCATCAATATCGTCAATGCAAATGAGATCAATGCGCTCTAAATCATCGAGCATTTTAATATGCGCCTGGGGATTAGCTAACGAAAGATAGAAGGCCGTACGATTTAAGCGATTGGCAAAATGGCAAGCGCCTTGCAACAAGTGAGTGCGCCCTACCCCTTCTCGCCCCCATAAGAAAATAAAAGCTTCACCTAACCCTTGTGCCATTTGCTTGATAGAATTTAACGCTTGTTCATTATCACCTGGATAATACGTTTCGAGCGTACAATCATCACGCAAGGTGAGTCCAAGAGGTAGTTGCTGTGCTCCATGATCTTTTTCAACCATGTAACCCACCTGCGGTACTCAGTTCACGCGCAACTACGACTAACATGGCCGTGATAGGTAAAGCTAATATGATCCCAACGATTCCTAAAAGATGTCCCCCCGCTAACACGGCAAAAATCACGACCACCGGATGTAAGCCTAATTTGTCGCCTATCAATATAGGGGTCAGCACCATGCCTTCTAACACATGCCCAATGCCAAAAACCACCAACACGCCCACAATGGGAAGCCAGCTACCAAATTGCAGATAAGCCACAATCAATGCTGCACCTAAACCAACGATGCTCCCTAGATAAGGAACAATGCTTAACACACCGGCCAGCATTCCTAACAGTAAAGCGAAGTTAACACCTATCAGAGAAAGGCCTACGCCATATAAAGTGCCTAAGCATGCCATTACCGTCAGCTGGCCACGCACAAAAGTTGCTAAAACGACATCACATTGTTTGACTAAGCGCACTACTGTGGGAGCAATTTGATTGGGTAGCATTTTTTCGCAAGCTTTTAAAATCTGGCGCCAATCACGTAATAAATAAAAGGTGGCCACAAAAACAATCAAGACATTCATTAAAACGTTCAGAATAGCCATGCCCGAATGAAAAAGTGTTTTCCCTAGCCATTTGGCCATTTCAGTGGCTTGGCTTGCATGAGCGGTTACTGTTTCTTTAATGGCACTGAAGCTAATATCTTGTAAGGAAAAGCCGAGGGATTCTAGATGGGGTACGACATATTGCTGCAACCAGTCAATGATGTCAGGTATTTTAGCCACTAAAACAAACACTTCTTTTTGAGAGGCTGGAAGTAAGAAAAAGAAAATAATAAGGACCAACAAAACCACTAACACAAATACCCCAACAACGGTAATGGTTCGTGATATTTTTAGCTTTTTACCCTTTGCCAGCTTTTCCACCAAGGGATCGGTTAAGTAGGCAATAAAAGCAGCAATTAAAAAGGGGGTCAGCACCGGTGACAACAGATAGGTGAACCAACCAAGTAATACAATGCTCAGTATCGTAATAAATGTCGTGGTTGCTCGCTGAGTTGTTGCCATGTTAATTCCTTTTTTAAGGGTTCCATCGGACCATCAAGTCTGTTTCACTCGGCATTGATGCTTCATTGTTACGCTGTCTTTGCAAACGATGTTCTAATTGTAGGGCTTGTTCAAAAGCTTCCCGTCCATTACCACTGCGGGGTGTTATTTCAAAAACAGCCATTGCACCCTCAATTCTGCAAACATTGATCGCATTGTTCGGTTGAAGGTTGGTTAAATACTTTTCGACATTCGTATAATCGTTACCATTTTGGACATTATCAACAGCAACTAAAAAAGGTTTATCGCTCATTACGGTTCTTGGCAAGTTCTTTTGACCGAAGCGTCCCATTAAATAATGGTTGGTACTATCGATCCCTTGCATGAGAACCTCTTCTTGCGTCAAGCCTGAAACCGTCCAGCTAGGATTTTCATTAGCACTGTACAGCTGCCAAGTAGCAACCCACGGTTTATCGTTACCTGGGTTATGACTGAGCTTCGCCACAAGTACCACTTGGGCATCATAGCGTTTTGATGCTTGCTGTAAGGTGTTGTGAAACTGACCCCAGACATCGGTCACGGTGACGCTTGAGACATCTTCAAGATCCATTAAAGGTAACACAACAGGGAGTCCTTTATTTGTAGCCCATTTTTCTAATTGCGCATGCAAGCCAGGATCGGTTTCAGCGCCCACAAGGCGGCGTTGTTGGTTTTCTTCAATCGCTAACCATAAAATAACATTGGGGCGACGTTGTCCCCAGGCGGCGGTATGACCAGATTGATTCATTAAGCGATTCATTAAATCGGTGCTATAACAAACATTTAAGGCGTTACCCTGATAAGCGTATTGTTCAACATAGTCTGTAATATGGGTCAGTGCTTGTTTTACTTTTTCGTCTTTTTCAAAACCCGTTTCGCCACTGAGTTTCTCTAATACTTGTATGAGCCCTTGTTTAAACAAGGTTTGACGTTCAGCTTCTGCTTGGGATTGGCAAGGGATGCTCGCCTCATACAAGGGGTTAACTGTCGCTTGGCAAGTCAGTGTAAAAAAGCCCAGAAATAACAAAACCGCTGTCAGATTGAGGTAGCGATTCGCCATATGTTTATTCCTTATTAACAGTCTAGGTTCGGGTAGCCTTCGCATTGTAGCAGAGTTGAACAACCTAGCGATATGCGGTGTCGCTTTCTATATGGTCAATGAGTAGGCTAAAATGGGCCCCTTTTATTCGTTAACGGGTCAAACTATGTCTGAAGGATTAACCTACGAAGCCGCTGGGGTCAGTATTGACGCCGGAAACAAGTTAGTTGATAAATTAAAAAATATCGTTAAAAGCACTCATCGCCCTGGTGTGCTAGGCAACTTAGGTGGTTTTGGCGGATGCTTTGATCTCACACAGCTAAAAGCCTACCGACAGCCTGTGCTGGTTTCTTCAACCGACGGTGTGGGCACCAAACTCCGTTTAGCCATCGATCTCAAGAAACACGATACCATTGGCATCGATTTAGTTGCCATGTGTGTCAACGATTTAGTGGTCATGGGCGCAGAGCCTCTGTTTTTCCTCGATTATTATGCGACAGGTAAATTAGAAGTCGATGTGGCAGCTTCTGTTATTGAAGGGATCGCTAAAGGTTGTAAAGATGCCAACGCAGCATTGATTGGTGGTGAAACCGCCGAAATGCCTGGCATGTATGGCAACAACGACTACGATCTGGCAGGTTTTACGGTTGGGATCGTTGAAAAAGACGAAGTCATTGATGGCAGCACGATTAATCCAGGTGATGTATTCATTGCGCTTGCATCAAGTGGCCCGCATTCTAATGGCTATTCTTTGATCCGTCATATCATTAAAGAAACAAAAGCCGATATTTCACAGTCTTTTGGTCAAACAACCTTAGCTGATGCTTTGTTAGAGCCAACGCGTATTTATGTACAATCCGTTTTAGCGATTGCTGAACTTGGCCTCTTAAAAGGCGCAGCTCACATTACCGGCGGCGGTTTTATTGACAATATTCCGCGTATTTTACCCGAACATTGCGCCGCTTTTATTGATACAACCTCCTGGGAATTACCGCCTATTTTTCAATGGTTACAAAAAATGGGCAATCTCACTTGGTTTGAACTGCGTCGCACTTTTAACTGTGGCGTTGGGATGATCCTGTGTGTTAATGCGAATGACTGTGAGCGTGCTTTAGAGATTTTAATTTCACAGGGAGAAACCGCCTGGGTGATTGGTCAAGTGAAAGCCCGCGATGGACAAGAGGTGATATTTTCGGATGCAACCTAATACAAACGCTGCTTGCAATGTTGTGGTTCTCATTGGTGGTCATGGCGGTAATTTACAAGCATTAATCGATTCTCCACTACGAGAGACATATACCATTGCAGGCGTTGTGAGCCATCGCGCCAATGCGTATGGATTAGAACGCGCTAACAATGCGGATATCGCAACAGCCGTTGTTGATCATACTCAATTTATTGATCGCAGTGCTTTTGAAATCGCCTTAGCGCAAGCGATTGCTGATTTTTCACCTCACTTAATCGTGATGGCAGGGTTTATGCGTATTTTATCCCCTGCCTTTATCCTTGCTTGTCCAGTTCCTATTCTCAATATTCACCCCTCACTTTTGCCAGACTATAAAGGACTTCACACGCATGAACGGGTATTGGCGGCCGGTGAAAAAGAAACCGGTGTTAGCATTCATTTCGTGACAGGAGAGTTAGATGGTGGACCAATAACTGCACAAGTTCGCATTCCCATCTTGCCTAACGACACTGTCGATACCCTAAAAAAACGCGTTTTCAAAGCTGAACACTGGTTATATCCGCAAGTTGTCAGCTGGTTCGCGCAAAATCGCTTAAAAAATGACCAAAATGTTGTTACATTAGATGGCAAGCGGCTTCCACCGCAGGGTATGCAGTTATCTTCACTTTTTGTGCAAGGAATAGTAAGTTGAGAAACAAAATATCGCAGCTCAATTTCATATTTTTTAGCACCTTAATCGCTATTCTGATTTGGATGGCCAGTCCCAGCGTAAAAGGTTTCCCCCTGGCAGAATATGAAGCGCGTTACACCGTCAATTGGCATGGGTTATATGCTGGCGAGTCAGTACACAAATTACAGCGACGTCCCGACGGGATATATCACTTTGAAACACAGACTTTCCCACAATTAGCTTTTCTCCCTTTTAAATACCGAGAAAGCAGCGATTTTAGCTACCAAGCCGGTATCATTAAGCCACAGAATTATTATTACAATATGAAAGAAGGTAAAAAGCACAAAGTCGGTAATGTGTCTTTTAATTGGCAACAAAATACCTTACAAAATAAAGAGCTCAGTGAACCTTGGGAAATGACATTACCCAAAGATGTACAAGATAAACTCACTCATACCCTTTCGTTACGCCAAGCATTAAAAGCTGGCCAATCTATCCCAACGTTTACGGTTGCTGAAGAAGATAAAATCAAAGAATATTCATTCACCATTTTGGGTGAAGAGCGCTTAAATACGAAAATCGGTATGATGGACACTCTCAAGGTGCAACACATTTCCAAGCGCGGTAATCTCACGACGTTATGGTTAGCAAAATCCTTAGATTACGCACCGGTTAAAATGATGCAAAGCCGTCAAGGGAAAGTCGTTGCGGGTGGAGAGATTCTATCTTTTAACCCCCGTCTTCGCCAAGCGGCTACGCCGGGCTAACGCCACTAAGTTTATAGCTTGCCCGGCGAAGCAGAAAGCGAAGACGGGCAGTAAAAGGAGTTACAAAATGCGTGAATTAAATCAATCTGAATTACAATCCATCCACGGCGGCGGCAATTATAACGATCTACAAGTCATTGGTATTACCGGCGCAGGATCTTCTCTGGCGGGTGTCTTAGGGTATTTTATGTCGTACCACACCTTTTCAGCGACTGAAGCTTTGCTCTTCATGGCGGCAGGCTCCATACCCACCGTGATTGGCATCGGGATGATATTAGGTGGCATAGAGCTATACCACCATTTTAGAGGCTAGGTAATTGGCAAGGTCACGCCTATTTGCCCTTGGTATTTGCCGCCTCTATCTAAATAAGAGGTTTCACACACTTCATCGGACTCTAAAAAGAGCATTTGTGCGACACCTTCATTAGCATAAATTTTCGCTGGTAACGGTGTGGTATTAGAGAACTCTAATGTTACATGCCCTTCCCATTCTGGCTCTAAAGGCGTCACGTTGACGATAATACCGCAGCGTGCATAGGTCGATTTGCCTAAACAAATGGTCAAGATATTGCGTGGGATACGAAAGTATTCCACAGTTCTGGCAAGTGCAAAAGAATTCGGTGGAATAATGCAGGTGTCCCCTACCATATCCACAAAGCTGTTTGGGTCAAAATTTTTGGGATCAACCACATTTGAGTGCACATTGGTGAATACTTTAAATTCATTGGCACAACGCACATCGTAACCGTAACTTGATGTGCCATAAGACACAATCTTTTGACCCGCCACATAACGCACTTGGGTGGCAACAAAGGGCTCAATCATGCCGTGTTCGGCGGCCATTTTTTTGATCCATTTATCTGATTTAATCGGCATCATCTCGTCCTTTTTTTCATTCTATATCAATACGGGAATAGCAGCAGTCAAATCAACTTCACGTAACGCTAATTTAGCAGCAACATGACTTGCCATATCCCAATACGGTTTTGCGACGCTAGAATCTGGCTCTGCAGCCACAATCGGAACACCGCTGTCCCCTTGCTCTCTTACCTTACTTAACAGGGGTAGCTGCGAAAGTACGGGGACGTTAAATTCATCGCTCATGTATTGCGCGCCACCTTCACCAAAAATAGCTTCACGATGCTGACACTGAGTACACTCATGCCAACTCATGTTTTCAACGATGCCAAGCACTGGCACTTCCACTTTTTCAAACATGCGGTACGCTTTCTTGGCATCAATCAGGGCAATATCTTGCGGCGTCGTCACAATGACTGCGCCACTAATAGGAATTTTTTGTGCCATGGTGAGTTGGATATCGCCAGTGCCCGGCGGCAAATCAATAATCAGATAATCGCATTCTTGCCACGCGGTTTCATTTAACAATTGCTGTAAGGCACTGCTGACCATCGGTCCGCGCCAAATCATCGCGTTTTGTTCTTCTATGAGGTAACCGATTGATATGGTTTGGATCCCAAAGCTATGGATCGGCATCAGCTTTTTATCGTTGGTTAAAGCTTTTTCATGTTGCTTACCTAACATTCTTGGCTGACTGGGTCCATAGATATCGGCATCCAGTAATGCCACTCGTGCACCCATTCCATGTAAGGCCAAAGCCAAGTTAACCGCGACGGTTGATTTACCAACACCGCCTTTACCCGAGGCAATGGCAATAATATTTTTGAAAGCTGACTTTAATTTAACGCCCTTTTGCACCACATGGCGCCGGATTTTCCAGGTCACCTGTAATGAGAGATGGTAATCAGGCCAGTGGCGGGCTAGTAATGCGCTAATTGATTGTTTTAACTCAGAAATTTGTTTTCCTGCGGGATAAGGGAAGCATAATTTTAAGCCGATGGTTTGGCCATGAATAGCGATTTCTTGGATCGTTTTCGCGCTAACCAGATCTTGCCCTAGAAAAGGATCAATGAACGTTCCTAAAACGGTGGTTACTTGGGAAGGCAAAGGCACAATCATCAACAAATCCTCTAAAACGAGCGAGCTATAGTTTACCATCCCCCCCCATTCGATAGTATACTTTTGCGCTAGGTTTTATTCGTTAAGGAAGCAATCGATGTCCAATACCCCCAAGGCGCACATTCTGGTCACCAGTGCCCTCCCCTATGCCAATGGCCCTTTGCATCTTGGCCATATGGTGGAATATATCCAAAGCGATATCTGGGTTCGTTGGCAGCGCTTACAAGGACATCAGTGCATTCATATTTGTGGGTCGGATGCGCATGGCACACCTATTATGCTACAAGCAGAAAAGCTTGGTATGACACCAGAAGCTTTGGTTGGCAAAATCAATACCGAACATAAAGCAGATTTTGCTTCTTTTCAAATTGCTTTCGATAATTTTTATACAACACATTCACCTGAAAACCAAACTTTATCCGCATTGGTTTATGAACGCTTAAAAGCGAAAGGGGACATCACCACGAAAGAGGTCACGCAAGCTTATGATCCGGTCAAGAACATGTTTCTACCTGATCGTTATGTCAAAGGCGAATGTCCAAAATGTGGAACGAAAGATCAATACGGCGACAGCTGCGAATCTTGTGGTGCAACTTACAGTCCAACTGAACTGAAAAATCCGATTTCAGTGGTATCAGGGGCAACACCCGAAGAGCGATCCAGCGAACATTACTTTTTCAAATTAGAAAATTATAGCGAGATGCTGCAAAAATGGACCAAGCAAGAACATTTTCAACCGCAAATCGCCAACAAACTGCAAGAGTGGTTTGAAGCCGGTTTAAGACAATGGGATATTTCACGCGACGGCCCTTACTTTGGCTTCCCTATTCCAGATACGACCAACAAATTCTTTTATGTGTGGATGGATGCACCGATTGGCTATATGGCCAGTTTTAAAAACTGGGCCGATAAACAATCTGATATCCAATTTGATGACTATTGGGGCAAAGACAGCAAATATGATCTTTATCATTTTATTGGTAAAGATATTGTCTATTTCCATGCACTCTTTTGGCCTGCGATGTTAGCTGGCAGCGATTTTCGGACGCCAACTGCCATTTTTGCTCATGGCTTTTTAACCATTAATGGCCAAAAAATGTCGAAATCACGCGGCACCTTTATTACCGCACGTCATTATCTTGATCATATGCAACCTGAGTATTTGCGTTATTACTTCGCAGCTAAATTAGGCGATGGTATCGATGATTTAGATTTAAACTTGGATGACTTTTCCCAACGAGTCAATGCAGACTTAGTTGGCAAGTATGTGAATATTGCAAGCCGCTGCGCGAGTTTTATTACCAAGCATTTTGACGGTAAACTCTCTGACAAGTTGACAGACGAGGCGCTTTTTAATCGCCTCAGTGAAGCAGGCAATGGTATTCAAGAAGCCTTTATTGGCCGACATTACCATCGTGCTATACGCGACATTATGGCTTTGGCCGATTTAGCAAATCAATTTGTGGATACACATAAACCTTGGGCATTAGCTAAAAATCCCGAAACGTTACCACAAGTACAAAGCATTTGTACCATGGGCTTAAACTGCTTTCGTTTATTAAGCCTTTATTTAAAACCTGTGTTACCGCAATTGGTCACCCATGTGGAGAGCTTCTTAAATATTGCTCCCTTAACCTGGCAAGATAGAACCAAACCACTATTAGCGCACACCATTAACACCTATCAACCCCTCATACAACGCATTGATCCCAAACAAATTGCGGATATGTTGGAAAAAGGAAAAGACACCATGACACAAACAGAAACACCACAAGCCTCTGCTGCACCTACTGAAGCCAAGGCCACCCTACCTGAAGGTTTTGAGCCCATTGCCGCTGAAATCGCCTACGATGATTTTGCCAAAGTAGATTTACGCATCGCCAAAATCGTGAATGCTGAACATGTTGAAGGTGCCGACAAATTACTGAAGCTCACTTTGGATATTGGTGCGGAACAACGCCAAGTGTTTGCAGGGATCAAATCGTCATTTGCACCTGAATTCTTAATTGGTAAACACACAGTGATGGTTGCCAACTTAGCCCCCAGACAAATGCGTTTTGGACTGTCATCTGGCATGGTGGTGGTTGCTGGTGGCAAAGGCGGCTTATGGTTAATTGAGCCACAAGCAGGCGCTGAACCCGGTATGAGAGTCAAATAATGACTAAAACCTATCACCTTGCTGTCATTGATGAAGCAACGTGTATTGGTTGCACGAAATGTATAGATGTATGCCCTGTCGATGCGATTGTTGGAGCGACAGGGCAAATGCACACTGTACTCAATGATCTTTGTATTGGTTGTGATTTATGTTTACCTCCTTGTCCCGTACAATGTATCAGTCTGATACCCAGCGCGATCACACCCGAAGAAAGACAAGTACAAGCTAAAAAGGCTAAACAGCAACATCTGACCAAAAAAGCCCGTTTAGACCGTTTGGATGAACAAAAAAGAGCAGCGGATGTAATCGCTTTAAGCAATGCAGACGATATCATTGCCGCAACATTGGCACGCGCCAAAGCCAAAAAACAAGAGTTATTAACATCTCATGAATGAGAAAAAAAGAACTGAAATCTTTGCGCGCTTTGCAAAAGCAGAGCCCAGTCCAACAACAGAGTTGAACTATAAAAGTGATTTTGAATTATTAATTGCAGTCATCTTATCGGCGCAAGCAACTGATGTCAGTGTAAATAAAGCGACTGACAAATTATATATCAAAGCAAATACACCAGAGAAAATACTTAAACTAGGTGTGGAAGGCTTAAAAAGTTATATTAAAACCATTGGGCTTTATAATGCCAAAGCAACCAATATTATTAAAACCTGCGAAATCCTTATTCAACAACATCATTCAAAAGTGCCCGATACAAGAGAAGCGTTAGAACATTTGCCGGGTGTTGGTCGAAAAACCGCCAATGTGATTTTAAACACGGCCTTTGGTCATCATACGATTGCGGTTGATACCCATATTTTTAGAGTGGCGAATCGTACCGGCCTTGCCAATGGTAAAACGCCCTTAGAAGTCGAAAAACAGCTGATTAAAGCGATACCGAAAATGTATCATCAACATGCTCATCATTGGCTGATTTTACATGGGCGCTATGTTTGCACCGCTCGCAAACCTAAATGCGGCGAATGTTTAATCAATGATTTATGTGAATATAAAGAGAAGAATTTAAGTCATGAACGATAATGATCCAAGCGCTTTACGTAAAGTGTATTTTGATGCTTGGCAAAAAGCACAAGCAAATAGTCCTCTATCTGCTCTTGAAATCATCATCGTCGATATTATTCAGCGTCATCCTGAATATCATCCTATTTTTGATGATCCCAAAAATTTCAATTCGCTACAAGATGAAAAATTTCAGCTTGATCATAATCCGTTCTTTCATTTAGCCTTGCATGTCACCGTGATTGAACAAGTGAATGCAAACCGCCCCGGTGGCATTCGCAAACTCTACGATCAACTGTTGAAAAAAATCGGTGACAAAACCGAAACTGAGCATCTCATCATGAACTGTTTAGCTAAGATCTTAAAAGAAAGCTTTTTAAGAGATGAAGCGGCGAATGAACAGCTCTATTTAAAAGCGATCCGACGGCTATTATAGTGGCTTTTAAATTATTTGCTTGCATATAATAGCCAACTCTTACATATATTTGAATTTATTAAAGTGGGCTCCAGCCAAATGATCTTTCACATTTTGGATCAACCGAGTTTCTTCCGTTTCAAATGCGTTTAATCCTGCATAATAATCTTTATAATATTTCCAATCACGATACGTTAAAAAGCTTTTAGCTCGCATATAAAATGAATCTTGAGCGCCATCCATAAATGCCTGCGCCCTCTCACTTGGCATTTGCTTAAATTTATCTGTTGACATGTCTCTGAACTCAAACAATCCGAATGTTTTAAATGCTTTAATAAAAGCATTTTGTAGCAAAGAAATAAAGGCTCCTCCAATCACTGAGATCATATGAACCATGTTGAATGATTGCGACCATATGAACAAGGGTGTCGGCAATATTAGCCACAACATTCCTAAAATTATTAATGAAAATAAGATAATACTTGAAACTGCCTTCAAGATAATCATAACATCAGAAAACATTGTCGATTTAGTCACTGTTTTTTTATTACAATATGTAATGGGCTTTTT
>CAZQMV010000019.1:0-34367 GCA_964594635.1 Uncultured Candidatus Berkiella sp. | reverse complement strand
GCTTCTTTGTACAGATATGTCGCATACATCGCAAACTCTAATTCACCCATATGCTTGGACAATTGGCTTTGATAGTTTTCTTTTTCCGTTCCAGAAAGTAATGAAGGATCGCCATCTTTTACCGACATTAACCAAATGATGACGCGATCACCATTGGCAAGTTCCAACTGTTTCAATCTACGTTCTTTATCATCTGTCGGTCTTGGCAATGAAAATGCGGCTTGAAAAACTTCAGTATCAGTCGCTTCTTTGGCATTACGCTGCACATCGGTTTTTTCTTGCCACTGCAAATTAAGCTCATTCATTAATTTTGTAGCATGTGCTTCATCTGTTTTTTGGATCTCTGCAAACACTTTGTCGGCTTGTTCTTTTAATTTTTCTGATGTGGCTTTAGCCGTCAAGGTCGCCTTAATTTTCGCTTCTGCTTCCTCAAATAGTTTCTGCTTAGGCACAACATGCTCTGCCACTCTCACCACAACATAATTCTCATCATCTAATTTAATGAGATCGCTATTGTTTTTAGTGTCTTTAACCGATTGGCTCCAAGTGGCAGTGACCACTTGTGGATTTTGCAATAAAGCGATTTTCGAGCCTTGCTCTTTCGTAAACAATTCAGACTTTTGAATGGTCAACTTCAGCTTATCTTCTGCCTTTTGTAGTGAATCTGGAGTGTCATAAGCAACAGTGCTTAACTCATCAGCCAGGTTTACAAACTGCTCTTCTGCCTGTTGACGTTTGTATTGTGCAATAACTTGTTCTTTAACATCTTTTAAGGGCTTTGCTTTTTCATTTTTACGATCAATTAATTTAACGATATGGAAACCATATTGTGATTTTAAAGGTTCGCTTACTTGTCCATTTTTATCTAAAGCAAAAGCAACTTTTTCGAATTCAGGAAACATTTCGCCAGGCGTTACCCATGATAAATCTCCGCCTGTACTTGCGGTTTCTTTGTCATCGGAATATTCCTTAGCCAATACTTCAAAGGCTTCACCTGCTTTTAAGCGTTTTTGGATCTCAGCGACTTTAGCCTCTGCTTGCTCTGCTGCTTTAGGATCAGCATTTTTAGGCAAGCTAATTAATATATGCGCAACATGAACGGATGCCGGTTCGCTGAAATGCCCAGAATTATCCTGATAGAACTGTTCAATCTCTTTATCGTTCACTTCAATTTTCTTAGCCAGCGCTGGCAATGAAAGATGAACGAATTCTAACGAAAGCGCTTCATCTGTCATAAAGTCTTTTAAATGTGATTCGTAATATTCTTTGGCCTGCTCGTCAGTCACTTTGATCGCTTTTTCAATCGGTTCTTTGGCAAGTGTCATAAAACGAAAATCACGTTTTTGAAACATGTATTTGGCCAGGTCGTCTAGGTCATTGGCTAAAACAAAAGAAGTTGGAATGATTGATTGCTGTAATTGTTCACGCAATAAAGCATCTGTCAAAAGTGTCCGAAATTGCGTATCTGAAAAATGATTTTTACCCAAGAATTGAATATATGATTCAGGTGAAAACTGGTTATCGATTTGTAAAAAAGGTAACGTGCCCAAGGTTGTATCAACGCGCTGGGGACTGACTCTCATACCAAGGTTTTGTGTTGCTTCAAGTAAGGTTTTTTGTTGAATAAGCGAATCGAGAAGTTCTTTTTTAACTTCGTTTGAATCGATGTTATGGAGCTGGGCGCCATTTTGCTGCATGAAGCGGTGGTAAACACCTTCAAGCTCGCTACCCATGATCTTTTGACCGTTAACCGTGGCAATGACTTGATTACTTGCGTTGCCACTGTCAAACACACTCCCTGCGCCAAATAGCACGAAGGTAATAGCTATAAGGCCGACGATAACCCAGGCAATCCAACCTTGCGCCTTATCCCGCAGATCCTGCATCATGATTCGTATCCCTCAATAGTAAGGCGCGCTTTTAGAAGTGGCGGAGCGGACGGGACTCGAACCCGCGACCTCCGGCGTGACAGGCCAGCATTCTAACCAACTGAACTACCGCTCCGCATTTTATTTTGGTGGGTGCTGAGGGGCTCGAACCCCCGACCCTCGCCTTGTAAGGGCGACGCTCTACCAACTGAGCTAAGCACCCAAATATCAAGCACTATCGTCTTTTTAGAGTTGCTCTTCTTCTAGAACAACGGTGCCGGAGTTTACTGCATCTTTAAGCGCTTTACCAGCTTTAAATACAGGAACATTTGCTGCGGCAATATTTATAGGTGCTCCGGTCTTAGGATTACGTCCTACGCGAGCTGCACGAGCCTTAACTGCAAAAGTACCGAACCCAAGCAAAGAAACGCCTTTACCGCCACGCAGAGCAGCAGTAATCGAATCTAAAACGGAATTGAAAGCTTTCGTTGCAGCAGCTTTCGAAATATCTGCTTGTTCGGCGACAAGTTCAATGATGTCAGTTTTGTTAACTGGTATCTTACTCACAGGATTGTCCCCTTGATGATGACAGAATATAGTTATCAAACAAATATACCAGGGGTGTCAATGTTGGCACCGCCGATAGTCAAAAAAATAGTAACGGCAAAGTACCATGGACATGATAGTTCTACAAGGTTTAAACCAAAATATAAAGCTAATTGATTTTGGAACCCAGCTTGCAAAAATGATTTGTCATGATGATTGCAGAGAATTAATTGTAGGGGCGAACTACTGTGTCCGCCCTGTCATTCAAGAATTGCTTTAATGATGAAAGTGATCCGTGGAAGTATTATCTTCCTTTGATGGATCCTCTTTTTTAGCCTCCGGTTTTGGCTCATCTATTAACGGTTGTGGAACACGCGTTAAAGCAAGTTGGAGCACTTCATCTATCCATTTCACACAGTGAATTTTGATGTCTTCCAAAATATTTTTTGGAATTTCTTTGAGATCACGACGATTTTCTTCAGGAATAATCACTTCAGCAATTCCCGCACGTCTGGCTGCTAGTAATTTTTCTTTTAATCCACCAATCGGTAACACTTCACCACGTAAGGTAATTTCACCTGTCATAGCAACGTCTGCTCGCACTGAGATGCCCGTTAAAACCGACACTAATGCGGTACACATGCCAATACCCGCACTTGGGCCATCTTTAGGAGTTGCGCCCTCTGGTACGTGAATATGAATATCATTCTTCTCATAAAAATCTGGCGCAATACCGAGTGCTTTTGCGCGACTCCTGACAACTGACATCGCTGCTTGAATCGACTCTTGCATCACTTCACCAAGCTTACCGGTAGAGGTTGTTTTACCTTTCCCAGCGACAGCGATGGCTTCTATGGTCAGAATATCGCCGCCTACTTCAGTCCATGCAAGCCCCGTGACTTGGCCAACTTGATCGTGATCTTCTGCCAAACCGAAACGGAAACGTTTAACACCTAAATAATTTTCAACATTATCATCAGTTACTTCGATGGTGGTTAGCTCTTTGTTCATGAGCACTTCTTTCACCACTTTTCGAGAGATTTTTGAAAATTCTCGCTCAAGATTACGCACCCCTGCTTCACGAGTGTAGTAACGAATAACACTCAAAATAGCTGGCGGTTTTATAATTAATTCATCTTTAACCAAACCATTGTCATGGATCTGTTTTGGGATCAGATAGCGTTCTGCAATATTCAGTTTTTCATCTTCGGTGTAACCCGGTAGACGAATAACCTCCATACGATCCAATAAAGGGGGTGGAATATTTAAAGAGTTTGCTGTAGCAACAAACATCACATCGGACAAATCATAATCTACTTCAAGATAATGATCGTTGAAGGTGTTGTTCTGTTCTGGATCTAATACTTCCAATAAGGCTGCCGCAGGATCGCCACGGAAATCCATCGCCATTTTATCAATTTCATCTAATAAAAAGAGCGGGTTACGAACTGTGGTTTTGGCTAATTTTTGTAAAATTTTACCCGGCATCGCACCAATATAGGTACGTCTGTGACCACGGATCTCAGCTTCATCACGAATACCACCTAATGACATTCTGACAAAAGTCCGACCGGTTGCTCTGGCAATTGATTTACCCAATGAGGTTTTACCAACCCCTGGAGGTCCTACTAAACATAAAATGGGACCTTTGAGTTTTTTGACACGTTTTTGAACAGCAAGATATTCAACAATACGTTCTTTAACTTTCTCTAAACCATAATGATCTTGCTCTAAAACATCTTCTGCAACTTGCAGATCAATTTTCAATTTTGATCGGTTCTTCCAGGGTACCTGAATCATCCAATCAATATAGTTACGACACACTGTTGCTTCTGCCGACATCGGTGCCATCATTTTTAACTTTTTAAGCTCTGCCATTGCTTTGGTATAAGCTTCTTTGGACATGCCTGCTTTTTCGATTTTCTCTTTTAATTCTTCATGCTCGCTGGCTTCATGCCCTAATTCTTCTTGAATAGCCTTCATTTGCTCATTGAGATAATACTCTCTCTGGCTTTTTTCCATTTGACGTTTAACGTTGGAGCGAATGCGTTGTTCAACTTGCAATAAGTCGATTTCAGATTCCATCAAAGCCATTAAACGCTCAAGTCGTTCCCTCAAAGAAACAATCTCTAAAACGTTTTGCTTTTCTTGGATCTTAAGCGACATATGCGCTGCAATGGTATCGGCCAGGCGTCCTGGTTCATCAATACTCGCAACAGACGTGACAATCTCGGGTGGGATTTTTTTGTTCAATTTGACATATTTTTCAAATTGACTCATCAGCGTGCGGACTAATATGTCTGCTTCTTCTTCACGTAATTGACCGTCTTCAACATATTCCACATTACCCAAAAAGTAGGGTTCAGTTTGAACATATTCGATAACGCGACCACGACGGATCCCTTCGACGAGCACTTTAACGGTGCCATCGGGTAGTTTTAATAATTGTAAAATAGTAGAAACCGCGCCCAGAGCAAAAACATCTTTTTCTGAAGGGTTATCTTCAGTGGCTTCTTTTTGAGCAACCAATAGAATTTGCTTGTCTGGCGTTGCCATCGCAGCATCTAAGGCTTTAATGGATTTATCGCGCCCAACAAAGAGCGGAATCACCATGTGGGGATAAACGACCACATCTCGAAGTGGTAACACCGGCATTTCGGTAGTTTGAACTGTATTATCCATATGGCGATTTCCCCTTTATTGTTTATCCCTCTTAAGACTCTCTTTTTTCTTGGGCTAAAAGCGGCTTTTCAGGATTTTCATACATTAACAACGGGCCTGACTCACCATTAATAAAACCTTCATCGATAACCACTTTGCTAACGCCTTCCATGGAAGGTAAATCGTACATCGTATCTAGTAATACTTGTTCTAAAATAGAGCGCAAACCTCGGGCACCGGTTTTTCTCTCAAGGGCTTTTTTCGCAACAGCTCTTAGCGCTTCCTTACGGAATTCCAAGGTAACCGTTTCCATTTCAAACAACCGCGCATATTGTTTCGTCAGCGCATTTTTTGGTTCAGTTAAAATGGTGACCAAAGCATCTTCATCCAATTCTTCTAAAGTCGCTACCACGGGTAAACGACCAACAAATTCAGGAATAAGACCAAATTTAATCAAATCTTCAGGTTCCACTTTAGCAAGTGACTCTGTTAACGCTTTTTTGTCTTTCTTACTTCTTACTTGCGCAACAAACCCGATGCTACCCTTATCTGAGCGCTCGGTAATAATTTTTTCAAGACCCGCAAATGCACCACCACAAATAAATAAGATATTTGAGGTATCAACTTGCAAGAATTCTTGTTGCGGATGTTTACGTCCACCTTGTGGCGGAACAGAAGCTACAGTGCCTTCAATAAGCTTTAGCAAAGCTTGCTGTACACCTTCACCAGATACGTCACGGGTAATAGAAGGATTTTCAGATTTTCTGGAAATCTTGTCTATTTCATCGATGTAAACAATACCGGTTTGTGCTTTTTCAACATCGTAATCGCATTTTTGTAACAGTTTTTGAATAATATTTTCAACGTCTTCACCCACATAGCCCGCTTCGGTCAATGTGGTTGCGTCGGCAATAGTGAATGGCACATCGAGTAAACGTGCGAGCGTTTCAGCAAGTAATGTTTTACCACAACCGGTAGGACCGATGAGAAGAATGTTACTTTTACCCAGTTCAACTTCATCGTTCTTGATGTTGCTTTGTAACCGTTTGTAGTGATTGTAAACCGCCACTGAAAGGATGCGTTTTGCTTTTGATTGCCCGATAACATAGTCATCTAGGATGGCATGGATTTCATGCGGCGTAGGCAACTGTGAAGATTGCGTTGGCGAACTGCTTTCTTCGATTTCTTCACGGATAATATCGTTGCAAAGCTCTACACATTCATCACATATGAACACAGATGGGCCCGCAATTAGTTTGCGAACTTCATGCTGGCTCTTGCCACAAAACGAGCAATACAACAATTTCCCGTTATCTTCACCGCGACCACTTTGACTCATTGGCCCATACCTCAACTATTAAAAAATACCGTACTCTGAATATATATGGGGATATCACTCTGGCATTTCAAGTGCACCTGAGTAACTCCCCATTTACGCTCAACAAACCTTTAAAGTAACCCTCTTAATTCATCTTTATCGCTTTTCGATGACAGAATCAATTAAACCGTATGTTACGGCTTCTTGGGCGTCCATAAAGTTGTCTCTATCGGTATCTCGTGCAACTACCTCATAAGGTTGACCAGTATGCTTAGCGAGGATTTCATTAAGGTTTTTCTTGGTCTTAATGATTTCCCTTGCCTGAATCTCGATATCACTGGCCTGCCCTTGGGCACCACCATGTGGTTGGTGAATCATAATCCGCGAATTCGGCAAGGCGTGCCTTTTACCCTTAGCACCGCCAGCTAACACAATGGCACCGTAGCTTGCTGCCATACCAACGCAAATTGTGCTGATATCTGGCTTCACAAATTGCATCGTGTCGTAAATCGCGTTCCCCGCGTAAACCGAACCACCCGGAGAATTGACGTAAATATAGATATCCTTATCGGGATTTTCAGATTCCAGGAAGAGAAGCTGGGCCACAACAAGATTAGCCATATAATCTTCGATGGGACCTACTAAAAATATTACCCGTTCTTTTAACAAACGAGAGTAGATGTCATATGCACGTTCGCCCCGAGCTGATTGTTCAATCACAATGGGAACGCCCAAGTTATATATTCTGTTATCGGTCATCGCTATCACCCCTTGATTGATTACTCTTCCGTGTAGTTACCTATGACTGTGAATCATTTGAGTTCATAACTTCATCGAAGGAGGCTTTTTTATCCACCACCTTCACTTCCGTTAGAATGGCATCAACCGCCTGTTCCAACAATACCATTCTCTCGATACCGTAAAGAAGATCGTTACTCTTGTAATAAGCTTCTACTATCTCAGATGGCTTAGAAAATCTGGAAGCTATTTTTTCAACTTGAGCACGAACGCGTTTACCGTCTGCCGTTAAGTTGAACTTCTTGATAACTTCATTCAGTAGCAATCCCAGCTCAACGCGCTTCTTAGCTGTTTCATTAAGCTCATCAGCTGGCAACATTCGTTTTGAACGTGCTGCTTCTCGTTGGATAGCTTCCTTCTCTTGCTCAATTAAAGAACTGGGCAATTCAATCGGATTTGCTTCTAATAATTTTTCTAAAACGGTTTCTTTAATCTCATCTTGCAATGCAGTCGTTAGCTCTTCTTGCATACGCTCATTCACAGTCGATTTCAGTGCCGCTTTATCGTCTTTATCGATAGAGAGCTTTTCTGCAAGCTCTTCTTCGGTGAGATCTTGTTTTTCTTCTATTTCATGGATGGTGATCCAAAGCGTTACGTCTTTATCCGCTGCAGCAGTATCTGCCCAATCTGCAGGATAATGTAATTCAACATCGACTTGCTCGCCCTTGCCCTTACCAATCAGCGCTTCACTTAAGCCAGGCAATACACCCTTATCACCCACAATCATTTGGACGTTGGCTTGTTCTTCTTTGACCGCACCTTCTTCTTTAATGACGCGAGCAAAATCAACGGTTAACTTGTCGCCTGATTTCACATTGCGAGTGACATTGTTCCAATGCGCAAATTGATCGCGTAATTTATCAATCATGGCTTGCACATCGTTATCATTGATCTCAGCGCTGCGCTTCTCAACGGTTATTTGTGCAAAATCCGCTAATGAAATTACAGGATAAATTTCAAAGCTGGCTGTAAACTCTAAGTTTTGACCAACAGTATCTTTGATTTCTTCAATTTTTGGAGCACCCGCTGGTTGCAGTTGCTTATCTTTAACCACATCACCTAAGGATTGGCGGATCACATCATTGATCACTTCCATACGAACGGATTGACCAAATTTTTGTTGCAGAACGTGAGGTGGAATTTTACCCGGACGAAAACCTTTTAAGCGAATATCTTTCGCTAACTTAGCCATTTTCGTTTTAATTTGTTCGCTGATCGCTGCGTCAGGAACACTCACTTTCAACCGACGCCCCAATGTGCTGGTGTTCTCTAATGACACATCCATGGAAATCCCCTCACTAATTAAGTAGTTGACGTGTTATCTTTTTTGTATTGGTGCGAAGGGAGAGACTCGAACTCTCACGGGTTTCCCCACTGGAACCTAAATCCAGCGCGTCTACCAATTCCGCCACATTCGCCCTTGAAAAAAGAAATTGCATTGCCTTAAATGATGGGCCGTGTAGGTTTCGAACCTACGACCCGCTGATTAAGAGTCAGCTGCTCTACCAACTGAGCTAACGGCCCAAATACTGGGGTGAATGATGGGGCTCGAACCCACGACAACCGGTACCACAAACCGGGGCTCTACCAACTGAGCTACATCCACCATAATCGTTTATCCTCAGACACCTATTTCTAGGCCTCTGGCGCGCTTGGCAGGATTCGAACCTGCTACCCTCGGCTTAGAAGGCCGATGCTCTATCCGAATGAGCTACAAGCGCATAATTTTATAAGTAATTGGTCGGGGTAGAGGGATTTGAACCCCCGACATCCTGCTCCCAAAGCAGGCGCGCTACCAGACTGCGCTATACCCCGATCGTGTCAATTTTAACAGAAAGTAGAATTTTTTTAGAACGCGCATGATACTCATTCCCTTGTCCATCGTCAAACAAAGCCCAAACAGCTGGTATACTGGCACCGAATTCCCACTTTATATGAGTTGACTTCATGACTGCAAAATTAATTGATGGCAAGGCGATTGCCCAACTTGAACAAGAAAAAATTGCTACCACTGTTGCATCGATGCAAGCTGCTGGTAAACGCGCTCCGGGCCTCGCAGTGATTCTGGTGGGGCAAGATTCTGCTTCGCAACTGTACGTGCAACGTAAACGTCATGCTTGTAAAGCCGTTGGTTTCTATTCGCAAGCTTTTGATTATCCCTCAGACATTAGCGCAGAATTTCTTTTACAAAAAATTGATGAATTAAACAATAACGATGAGATCGATGGGATCTTAGTTCAACTCCCCTTACCTTCGCATATTCCCACTGAACAAGTGCTAGAAAGAATAGCACCGCATAAAGACGTCGATGGGTTTCATGCTTACAACATGGGCAAGCTTGTGCAAGGTCAAGCAGGTCTTCGTCCTTGCACGCCACATGGCATTATGACTTTACTGGCACATACTGATATTGAATTAAAAGGCTGCCAAGCTTGCGTGGTTGGAGCATCAAGAATTGTCGGTCGTCCAATGGCAATTGAATTATTAAATGCTGGTGCAACCGTCACCATTTGCCATCGATTCACCAAAAATCTTCAAGGTCATCTAGCAGAAGCGGATTTAGTCGTGGTGGGCATTGGCCAAGCGCAATTCATTCAAGGTGAATGGATCAAAGAAGGCGCTGTGGTGATTGACGTAGGCACAAATCACTTAGTTAATGGCAAATTGGTTGGCGATGTGGATTTTGAAAGCGCTAAAAAACGCGCCAGCTGGATAACACCTGTACCTGGCGGTGTGGGGCCGATGACGGTGGCAACACTTTTGGCAAATACGTTGGCTGCGTCGCAGTTAAAGCAAACTTAAATCTCCCCGCGTGACAAGTCACGCTGCCCCTCTTTACGATCGATGGGTATTTGTTCGCGCTACGCTCACAAGGGCGCGTAGCGCCATAGCCCACTTTTGCCTGCCTTGGCGTAGCTTTAGCGAAGACAGGTAAAGGGGGCTGTGAGCAAAGCGAACGGGGGATTTCTTAATCGAAAGACAGCGTCAGATCTTCATTCTCATTCGTAAAATCAATAATGCGTTTATTCATTTGATATTGAACATCCGCTTTATCAATATATTTACAATAAAACATAAAAACCATTTCAAAGCCGGTCGGCTTTTCTTGACGGATTTTAACAAAATATTTGGGTTCAAATTCCAACAACATCTGCTGCTTGGTTGCAGGTGTTATAGTAGCAGGCATATGTGAAATTAAGTAATGTTGAATTTCAGTCTTTAAAAGCCCGAAAAGCGTTTCAATCATGGCAATATGGCTTTTGGGTTTAAAAACAATATTGAGCGTACATTCAGTGAATTTCTCATGCGAAAAATTGGTCACAGGATTTCGTGCCACAAGGCCATTAGGAATTTTAATCATTCTACCGGTAGAGCGATTAGGAAAATCAGGACTCGCTTCAATTAATGAAAAATATAAAAAACCAATGGATTTAACATAGCCACTATATTGCGAAATTTTAATATAATCGTCTTCACAAAATAGGCCGCGCCAATTAATAATTAACCAACCAATTAAATTGAGTAAATTATCTTTTTGGGTAATGGTGATTGCCGCAGATAAAAAACCAATAAAGGCTAATATTTGAATAAATCCTTCTACCCATATTTTAATAAAAAAGATCAAATACAGGATAAAGAAAACATATTTCAAACGGTTTAAATATTGCGTGCGGGTTTTAAGCGCTTTAATTTTGCGCGTTAACAAATATTTAGATAATAAGTAGCTACCCACCATGATGGCGGCAAATAGCAAAGAATTGATAAGGTTAATAGAATAGGCGCCTATCACTTCAGTCATGAACTGCATGAACCTTAATTAAGTCAGTTAATTACTATACCCGATTAGATGCACGGGTTGATGCTGCAAAACACAGCATAATAGTTTGAAAGGGAACTTTATATGACATGGCAGAGATTCTCAAGACAATTCATAAAAAAATCTTAGAACAAATCTTTGCTATAATTCATAAGAGATGGATCGGTTTGATTTTTAAGGAAAAACTCACATCACTATGAACCAAGACGCTTCCCCCCCACCTAAAACTGAATTCGTTCTTAACGAATATCAGCAAAATATTAAGCATCTTTCAGATGAAATTGTGAGAGCCCAAGCCCCTATTCGCATTCTGGATTCCATAAAATGGGACGCAAGCGTCAAAGCGAAGTTCTTTGCTAAAAAGTTTAAAGAACAGCCCGAAGTCACTCAGGAATACTATCAACGAAATACCTCGCTCGATTGGTCTAAACAGCGCCAGTTATTTCATATTATTGAACGAGAAGTGACTAAAAAATTAGGGCAATTTAATCCTGTCGGGCAAATGATGCGTCGCATTTGTTCAGAATATTTGCGCGTCTTGCATATGTTAGAAGCAAGAGGCACTTTAGAGTTTTCACTGATTTCGCAAGAATTATATGGCTCTGCCAAAGATGTGTTTCACGTTGGTGATCCAACCCTTGCGCAACTTGGGGTCATGATGGCTGATGCTTTAAGCCAGATCAATCAAAGCAAATTACTCGAAGAAGAAGAAAGGACAATTAACGCAGCTGATGCGATCGTCATTTTACAAACCGAGCTTGATAAATATTTTTTAGAGAAACAAGTTCGCGTCATTCTCAGTGATGGCATTATTGCGGATGCAGCAGCAGGAGCTGATTATATTAAAATTCGCAGTGATGCAAAATTCAATGAACGTGATTTGAAAATTCTTGAGATCCATGAAGGGCTTGTACATATTGGCACAACAATGAATGGCAAAAGCCAACCTATCTGTACTTTCTTAAGCAAAGGACCACCCTCTTCTACTGTCACGCAAGAAGGCTTAGCCATTTTAATGGAACTCTTAAGCCTGATTTCTTATCCTGCGCGCTTGAAAAAATTAGCGAATCGTATAAGAGCTGTCGAACTGGCTGAAGACGGGGCAACATTTTTAGATATTTTTGAATTTTTTCGAACGGAAGGTTATGACGAAGAAACCTGTTATGTGCTTGCAGGACGAGTTTTCCGTGGCAGCCTACCAACCCTTGGCCCTTTTACTAAAGATCTCTCTTATTGCAAGGGATTCGTCTCAGTTTACAACTTTATTTTGCTTGCCGTGCGCAAGGGCATGTTAAATAGGATCCCCATGCTATTTTGTGGTAAAACCAATTTAGAAGATATTCGGGATATTTCGCAACTCGTAGAAGAAAAGATCATCATTATGCCGACATTTCTCCCTCCCCAAATCAGTGATCTCAATGCCATCTCTGCCTGGATGTGCTTTTCGAGCTTCTTAAATCAAATCAGCATGAATAAAATTGAAAGCGATTATGCTTATCTATTGAGTTAACCAACAATTAATTATTCAATAGTAGGGGGCGACATCGAAAGTCGGCCCCTACAGTTCATAATTATTAATCCATATCTTCGTCATGACCATGGTCATGGTCATGCTGATTGTTCAAACCTTGAGTATGACTTGTTTGAGAAGGTTGCGAGGAAGAAGAAGCGCTACCTACTAAAACTTGATCGGTAGTTAAAGAAGTCGCTTGTGTGCCTTCTTTACTAGAAGTCGTGGTCGTCGTTAGATTATCAGCGTGTCCTACTGTCATAAAACCTAAAGAAGTAACCATAACAGCTACTTTCATTCTCTTTTGCATTGCAATGTCTCCGCATTAACAGGTTATCAAACAGCAAGGATAGCCTGAAATATTAACAGTTAAACAAATACCTAAAATAATGCTTTTACTGCTGCGGATCTCATACTTCTGTCGCGTGCCGCGCTACCTTCTCTTGCATTTCCATTCCCACTAAGACTAAAGTTCTTATCGGGTGATGGCGTAAAAATCACTGGCTGTTTACGAGTCGGAGATGGCGGACAAGCTGCTGTCTCTGCAAATATTGGTGAAGAAGCAGGATTGTTATTATTGCCATTCGATGAGGTATCAAAAGAAATAAGCATTCTGATGGTTTGAAAAAGACTTTCAAGAGAAAGAAAGTGAATAAGCTTCTGAAACCATGTTTGAGGTGCAGCAACCTTACCTTCATATACCCCTGTTACCTCGTCAATTTTATAAGCTAACCTACTTGAGTTCATAACCACAAAAATTGACGATACCGCCATGAACATACTGGCGATGACCGGATTTAAAATAAAACCGAAGAAAGGATAGAGCATACCGCTCGCTGCAATGATACCAAATAAATTATAAAATGCTGTCCATAACAAATTTTGACGAATATTGCGCATGGTTTCTTTAGCGATGATTAACATCATGGGGATATTCAAATTTTGTAAAGCAATATCCGCTGTTGCCGAAGCATTCGTCCAAGGTCCTAAAGCAATACCAACATCTGCTTCATCAATGGGAGGTAAATCATTTAAACCATCACCCACCATGGCAACAACACGGCCCTCTTTTCTCAGCTTAGCAATAATTTTCTTTTTCTTCTCGGCATTACACTTTGCATAAACTTTAGCAATACCCAATTTTGCTGCTACTGCATCGGCTGGTCCTTGCTCATCTCCCGTTAACATGAAGATGTCTATATTCATTTTTTGCAAATCTTCAATTGCTTTCTTAGCATCGTCACGAATTTCATGTTTAAAACCGATCACAGCGACACACTGTTTTTCAATGCTAACATAAATTGATGTCATGCCTTTTTTAGCATTTGCTGCTTCTTGTTGTTTGAACAGTTCAGGAACAGGATGACGAGATTCTAAATGAGAAAAATTACCCACCAAGATTTCTTTATTGTTAACTCTTCCTGACACCCCTTGTTCATCCTTTTTCAAGCTATTCGCTTCAGGTTGACTTAAAGGTTGTCTTGTTTTTTGGTTGACATAAGCTCTTTCAAAAGCCTTAGCGATAGGATGCTCAAGTCCTTGTTCTAAACTGACAACATGTCGCAAAATCTCTAACCTAGTCCAACTCTTGTCATCAGCATCGTCTACAAAAAATTCAGAAATGACGGGTGTCGTTAATGTGCCTGTTTTATCAAATACGACTGTATCAACTTGAGAAGCAGCTTCCAGTGCGGTTGCGTTATGTACCAAAATCCCTTTATTAAATAATTTATAAATACCTAGCGTTGTTGAAATTGGGGTTGCAAGCCCTAATGCACAAGGGCAAGCATATAACAGTACGGAAATCGCACTTTTGAGCATAAAAGCGATTTGAGGAACAGGTCCTAATAGATACCAACCTAATGCAGTGAGGACAGATAAACAAACGATAGTTGGCGCAAAAATAACGGCTAAGCGGTCAACTAATTTTGAAATAGATGGCTTAGTACTGCTTGATTTAGCAACATCTTCTAATACGCGAGATAAATGACCATCTTTTCCATCACAAGTTGCTTGAATATAGACAGTGGTCTTTGTGTTTAAACTACCACTAAATACTTCATCACCTTGTCTTTTATCGCAAACTTTAGATTCGCCGGTCAGTGTTTCTTGGTTAACAAACGTTGAAACGTCATTTAAAATAACCCCTTCCACTGGGAAACGCTCGTTCGCCTTAACTTGGATAATATCGCCTTTCTTGATCTCAAGAAAATGAACTTCTTCATATTCAATGTCATGATCAAATTGCAACGGTTTATCAAGAGAAAACTTGCAGCGCTTCACATACTGAGGCTGTAATCTTGTACTGACTTGAGCGAGACTCTGAGATTGTTCCTTGGATCGCTCTTGCGCTTGCGCTCTTAAGCCTTTGCCAAAATTAACAATAAACAAAATCATATTGACTGCTAAAAATTGGTATTGCAGCGCCGCTACTGGAAACAGCCAGGGCATCAATACCAATATCATAGAATAAATCCAAGCACTCCCTGTCCCCAGGGCAATGAGCGTATTCATGTCTGACGTGCGTTCTTTGACTAGTTTTTTCCAAGCATCAACATAAAATTCTTTACCTGTTACCCACATCACAGCAAGCGTGACACCACCAATGAACAAACCAACACCTTGACCAAGCAATGTTATTGGAAGCGGAATAAAACTAGCTAATAAGATCCATGGCAATGCAGCTAATGCATTGATGACCGCTTTTCGGTAAAAGAGTTTAGGATTATCGCCGCGCAGAACATCACTCTTTGGAGGTTCAATCGACAAAATCGTTAAGTTTTGATCTGGAATTGCTGATTGAATGTCTAATTTTATTTGTCGCTCTAATAAAGCTTGTTTTTCTTTATCATTGGAGACAAACGTAGTGACTGTCACTGTATTGGTGGAATAATTCGCTTCGCATGATTTAACATAGGCTCTATTTTTATTTAAAGCTTCACTAATAGCATTTGTTTGCTTAGCTTCTGTTAATCCTTTAACGGCATAACAAAAGGTTTTTTCATTGCGAAAAGTTAACCAGGTTGCATCAAACCCGAGCGCTTTAATATCATTTACAATCTGATTGGCATCTGTGCCTTCTTCTACCGTAACTCGTGCTCGATGAGTTGCTAAATTAATATCAACTTTATCTCGCACATATCTTTTAAGTTCTAAAGCATTTTTTATTGGTTCGCTACATCCTGTGCAAGTCATTCCTTTAATTTCAAAGAAATACGTAACATATTTCATGTCACATTGCTCCAAAAGGAATTTTAATTAGTGATTATGCAAATCGATTTGACACTCGCCAAAGATTTGATTCTCTTCATTTTTAACGTGATCTGAACGATTGTTAGCTACCTTTTTAAGGTAAGAAGATTCATCGCCGGTTACATAAATGCCATCAAAGACTGCACTTTCAAATTTCAGAACCGCTTTGTTCCCTTCTCTAGCAGTACTAACCAGATCTTCTAAATCTAAGTAAATCAGTTTATCAGCACCAATACTGACTCTGATCTCTTCTAACGATCTATCATGAGCAATCAGTTCATTGGCGTTGGGCATATCGATACCATAAATATTGGGGTACCGTATAGGAGGTGCAGCTGAGGCAAAATACACTTTACGGGCACCCGCTTCTCTGGCCATTTTAATGATTTCACGCGAAGTTGTCCCTCGAACGATTGAATCATCAATTAATAAAACGTTTTTGTTTTTAAACTCTAATTCAATAACGCTCAATTTTTGGCGAACCGATTTTTTACGAATTTTTTGTCCAGGCATAATGAACGTTCGACCAACGTAGCGATTCTTAACAAAGCCTTCACGAAACTCAACATTGAGTTGACGCGCAAGCGGAATCGCTGCATTGCGACTAGTTTCTGGAATGGGGATCACGACATCAATGTCATCGACATTCCATTCTTTGCGAATTTTATCAGCCAATTTTTTTCCAATATTCATTCGTACTTTGTAAACAGATATTTTATCAATGATGGAATCAGGTCTTGCAAAATAAACAAATTCAAATAAACAAGGACTCAAGCAGGCTACTGGACTACAAGGCTTGCGATGAACTGTACCATTATTTTCAATTAAAATAGCTTCTCCAGGCCCCACATCGTCGACAATGGCAAAACCTTGAGAGGTGAGCGCAACACTTTCAGATGCTACCATTATTTCTGTACCAAGCTCGGCTTGACGTTTTCCAAAAATGAGTGGTCTAATTCCATGCGGATCTCGAAAGGCAACGATACCAAAACCTGCGATCATGGCGATAACCGCATAACCACCACGACAACGTTTATGTAAATTACTAACGGCAGCAAAAATATCATCCGTTGTTAATTTCGTTTTGCAGATGCGCTGCAACTCATGTGCCAACACATTTAAAATGACTTCAGAATCTGAACCGGTATTAATATGGCGGAAATCATCGTTGAATAATTGTTCTTGTAGCTCTTCAGCATTGGTCAAGTTGCCATTATGCGCAAGAACGATACCAAAAGGAGAATTAACGTAAAAAGGTTGTGCTTCTGCTTCACTCGCGGATCCTGCGGTTGGATAGCGAACATGTCCAATACCCATGTGCCCCTTTAAGCGAAGCATATGCTTAGCACGAAAGACATCTTGAACTAAGCCATTCGCTTTGCGAAGCACAAACTGCTTATTTTGACAAGTCACCATTCCTGCTGCATCTTGACCGCGGTGTTGTAATACGGTTAAAGCATCAAAAATCATCTGATTAACATCAGATGTCGCAACAATTCCAACAATACCGCACATTTAACATACCCCAAACTTTAACTACTTTAATTAACTTTCTTTTCTAATTTATCTTCAAGCTTCTTTTCTGGCTTTTTATCTATTGACGCTACTTTATCGGAAAAATCAAATGTTTTTGCATATTCTTCAGGTAATTGCTCATGCAGCCACAACGATAATACTTGTATGCGAGGGATGAAGTAAGATGATTGCCACCATTTCTCTTTTGGCCATGGGGTTAACCCCCCTAATAAAACCAATATGGTGATAAAGACAATCCCTCTTAACACACCAAAGAACATCCCAAGAACCCGATCAGCTCCGCTAAAGGGTGTTCGACGGACTAAAGTCCCCACAATGTAATTAATAATCGCCCCCACAAATACAACACTGACGAAGATAATTAAAAAGGCACATAATGAGCGAATAAAAGGTTTTGAAGTAAATGTCATGTAAGAAGCAAATGGTGTGGTAAACATTGCCGCTAACACAATAGCAACTACCCAAGTCACCAGCGAGATAAATTCTTTGACAAACCCACGCACAATACCAATCAGAATAGAAACTAAAATAATTCCTACAATAATGACATCAGGTGTATCAATTGCCATTCTATGCGCTCCTTGGCTTGTCTTTAATGTGGCTCATAACGAACGATAATACCTTCCATTTGGAATCTCATTGATAATGTCGAACAGAGTCTCTCGGCATCTGTACGATTGGCATGCGGTCCTACCATAACAATGGTTAAATCCATTCCTTGCCGATGCGCACGTCTCGTAAAAGCAGGGTAGCCCGCTTTTTTTAGCTTACTCAATAAAGCGCTCGCATTGCGCGGCTCGGCAAATGAACCCATCTGCACAACCCAACCATGTCTTACTGTTGGGCTTTGCTCACGTTTAGTTTGTTTACTCTGCGGCTGACGATGTTTATCTTGCGCTACGCTTGCTTGCCTTACTTTTGCTTGCTCTTCTAATCTTGCTTGTTCTGCTCTGGCAAGAGCAGCTTTTTCTTGAATAAATTTCGCTTGTTCCGCCTTAACTTGTTCTAACTTTGCTTGTTCCGCTCTAGATTTTTCTGCTTTAGCAATTTCTGCTTTTTGTTGCACAATTTTCGCTTGTTCAGCTTTTGCAAGTTCCGCCTGCGCTTGATCTTTCTCCAATTTAGCTTGCTCTGTTTTTGCTTTTTCTATTTCTAATTGGCGGCGGTGTTTAGCTTCTTCAAGCTTTGCAGCTTCAGCCTTTATCTCGGCTAACTTCATATTCTCTAATTTTTGTTGTTCTGCTTTTGCTTGTTGTTCGGCTTTAGCCTGTTCTGCTTTTTCTTCTTTTAGCTTGGCTTTTTGTTGTGCTTTGCTTTCTTGCGTTTGATCAGCAATGGGTTGGTTCTCATCATAGACAGCAGGCTTTGTTGTTTTATCATTTTTTAGCTCTGCTAATACTTCAGGTTTTTGCACTTTGTCGACATCATTCTTCGCAATTGAAGCTGCTGGCACATCTTGCAAAACATTCGATTTTGGATTTTGGGTATTTTCCAGCAACATAGGGATAAATATCACCCCCAGAGCAACAACCACGATGAGTCCAAAAAGTCTTTCCTTTAACTTGGTCATGTTAATATCCCTAAAAAAAACTCAGCCCATAATGCTGACAAGCTTTATTATCTATCAGAGAAGGTAGAATGTTACTTACAGCATAAAACGATCCAAAGACAACAATGTGATCACCTACTTTTGAACATTGCTTTGCTGCCTTAAAAGCTTCGAACAGGGTTGGATGGCTATTAATTGCATTCACGCCATTGGCTTTCAATGCCTGTTCTAATTGCAAAGGGTTTGCGGCTCTTAACGTGTGTTCTAAACCACCAATAAACCATGCCTTGACTTTATCTACCATTGGCAAGACTATTTTTGTTAAGTCTTTATCTTGTAAGCTCGCCCAAACGGCAGTCACTTTACCACCTGTATGTTGTTTCAGCTTATTTGCTAAGCGTTCCACTGATGCAGGATTATGCGCCACATCAAATATAATTGGCACGCCTTCTACATGGATTGTTTGAAAGCGCCCCATCATTGTTACGTTTTCAATATAGTTGATTACTTCGCTAATATCAGGTAACAAATGGAAAGTTTTACTGAAGACAGTATAGGCAGCCAATGCTAACGAAACACTACTTTCTGGTAAATTGAATTTTGGAAGTTTGTTAACTTTATCTTGGAAGCGCCATACTTGATGCGTACTGTCTTGGTAGCCAAAATCTTCTTCTTCCACCATAACGGGATTATTCTGTGTTTTGAGCGCATTCTGTATGGAATCAACTTTTGCATCTTGGCTTAAAATCACAGGGATCTTTTCTCTTAAAATACCTGCTTTTTGTTCGCCAATCTGCTCGCGTGTTGTGCCTAAAATAGCTTCATGATCAATACTGATAGAAGTGATGATAGCCATACTTGGCGCAATGACATTAACCGCATCAAGACATCCACCCAGACCCACTTCTAAAATAATGACATCCAATTTAGGTGTTGATGATTGAAAAACGGCAAAAGCGGCAAGCGTTGTATATTCAAAAAAAGTTAATCCTTTACCAACACTGTGCGCTTCGATCTTTGCAAAAGCATCGCACAGTACCTCATCATTCACAGGTTTACCGTTTATTTGAATTCTTTCATTAAAGTGGAATAAGTGCGGTGAAGTGTATGCGCCTACATTCAAACCGCCGGCTTGTAACAATGTTGCTAACACCGCAACGGTAGAGCCTTTTCCATTGGTGCCCGCAACGGTAATCACAGGACAACTAAAATCTAAGACGTTAGTAGCAATACCGACTTCTTGAACGCGCGACAAACCAAGATCAATAACATGTTGTGGTCTTGAATGCTCAATATGGGTCAACCAAGTGGCCAAATCAGAGCCGGCCTTCAAGATCACGCTACTTCCTCGCTTTTGTGATGCATCAGTTTCGCTAAGATAGCGCTAATGCGATCTCGCAATTCTCGTCTATCGATAATCATATCAATAGCACCATGCTCTAATAGGAATTCACTACGCTGAAATCCTTCAGGCAACGTTTGACGAACGGTTTGTTCAATCACTCTAGGCCCTGCAAACCCTATTAACGCTTTAGGCTCAGCAATGTTGATATCTCCCAACATGGCTAAACTGGCTGATACGCCGCCCATACAAGGATCTATCATGACAGAAATATAAGGTAATTTTGCCGCCGCGAGTCTCGTCAGCGCTGCACTGGTTTTGGCCATTTGCATCAACGATAAAAGGGACTCTTGCATTCTTGCGCCACCACTGGTGGCAAAACAAACCAGCGGCATTCCACCTGCAACAGCCGCTTCTACAGCCAAAACAAAGCGCTTACCAACTACCGTACCCATAGAGCCACCAATGAAATTAAACTCAAAGGCCGCGACCATAATCGGTTTATTGTGCAAGGTGCCACGCATCACAACCAACGCATCTTTTTCACCAGTCTCTTTTTGAGCAGCGCTAATTCTATCGCGATAACGTTTGGTATCTTTAAATCTAAGTCTGTCTACTGGCTCCAGATCGACACCAAGCTCTTCCCGGATCCCTTTATCTAAAAACTGTTCTATTCGCTTACGTGCACCAATTCGATTGTGATAATCACATTTGGGACAAACATCATAGTTGCGCTCAAGCTCTGCTTTAAATAACACAGCACTGCAAGCTTGGCATTTGGTCCACAGCCCTTCTGGAATTGACTTCTTTTTGACAGCACTGGACCGGATCTTGGCAGGAAATAATTTTTGAAACCAACTCATAAAATTCGTTACCTTTAACTTACTTGCAGGGAGTTTACCTAAACTAATGCCTGCAAGAAACAGAATTACTCGGTTGTTAGGATGCCAGGTGCAAAAAACCATGGCATTCGTATTGGATCAGGCAACTCAAATTGATTTGGATACCTAACATCAACTAGATATAGCCCTTGCGGTGGTGCTGTATGGCCTGCTAAACGCCGATCTTTTGCCACAAGTACATCCTTGATCCAAGAGGCTTCACATTTACCTTGCCCCACCATGAGCAGCGATCCAACGATATTGCGTACCATATGGTACAAAAAAGCATTGGCTGTAATATCCAGAATAATATTGTCGCCCACGGCGTGAAGATGAATCGCTGATATCGTTCGAGTCGCTGTTTTAGCCTGACAATGCGCCCCTCTAAAGGAGCTAAAATCATGCTTTCCTAGAAGATGCTGTGCAGCTTCTTCCATGACTTCTACATTCAAAGTCGGCAAAACCCACGTAACGCCATGGCGCATGATCCCCGGGCTAACAGCCCGATTCACCATGACATAGCAATAACGACGAGATAAAGCAGATTTTCTAGCATCAAATTCAGGGGGAACAAGGCGCATCCAACAGACGCGTATATCCAGCGGTAAATAACTGTTTACGCCTCTTATCCAGGCAATAGGCTCACGAACCGCTTCGGTCTCAAAATGAATGACTTGATTACTGGCATGTACACCCGCATCGGTTCGCCCAGCACAAAATGTCATCACAGGATGATTGGCAACCTTGCTTAGTGCAATCTCGAGGTTTTCTTGAACAGAAGGGTTCTTGTTTTGACGCTGCCAGCCAAAATAGCGACTACCGTCATACTCAATACCCAAGGCAATTCGTTGCATACTCTTCCCACTTAACTTTTAGGCACAGTTGCCTTATTTGGAACGAGGGGGAGCATTATACCAATTTTGCTCGGGGTTAGCATCACTCTTAGGAGGGATCGGGGTAGCAAGCTCCTGGAGGGAGTTTTGCTTAATTTTATCGGCAAGATAAGCCGCATTCAGCGCAATTGAGCTTTTGTAGCCTTTAGTGATAACTTGCTCACTGCTAGGACGATTATCATCGACTGGTGCTATATAGGTTGATACTCGAACCTGTGGCACAATTTCGACAGTGATTTTAGGTTCTTCTGGCTGCGGCGCATTCTCGTGCAAATAGAGGAATTCTTTTAAATTCTCTGCGCGCGAAAATAAATCATAAAATTGATGATATTGACCTTCCAAGATCTCTGCATGTAGCTGACCAAGCACAACACTATCATGAAAATCTACTGAAATCTGATTAAAATCTAAGTCGATTAATTTCTCACCCCCCACTCTATCGAGTAGGAAATTTTTAGGCAATCGTTGATAAACCAACTCATCAATCAGCATGTTATAAAATCTTTCAAATCCTTCTGACCGTAACAAAAAGTCGTTATAGCCCTTTTGTTGTGAAAAACCAAATCGGTCACCCCTTAGATAATCTCGGATCAAATCAAACTGGGTATACACTTTTTTAGATACGATTGTTAGAGTCTTGGCGCTTAAACCATAATATTTTGTAAAAACATTTGAAAACAATGGATGCTGCATCCATCCTCGGGTGACATGAGGTAAGGGAGACGTTGCAGGATCCGTTAAACCATATTTAATTTTCTTTTTTTCTTCCAATGTCACATTCAATGCATAAGGAAACGGGAAATCAATTAATCTATCAAATGATAAATCCATTTCCACGCAGAAAGTACTAGGCGACTGTCCCTCAAAACGATTGATTCTGGTGCGAGCAGATTTAGGATATACTTTGGTTTCTTGGTAATCGATGCCTACTTTTCGAATAGAATCAACAATCCGTTTCCCATTTTCACCAATATGACTCACGCTAATATGCATAGAAAAATTTTGACAGGTGTGATTTGGCGGAAAAATATAAAGTTTGTTTTTCTCTAGGCCTTGCGACTGACAATCGTCTAATCCTTGCCCTCGTTTGACTTGCCTTTCACTAAAGATAAAAGTGAGTTGGGACGGAATTGAAAAGAGTCCCATCCCTTCTTCTGGAATTTCAATTCTCCCTTCTTTATTGATAACAGCTTCATATTGGTTACCCACAACGTCTGTGACAACACAAAAATCTGCTACGGGAAAATTATCGATGAGGCGATGCGACCCTTTTGCAGCATAGCCATTAAATCCTATGACCTTGGCCGCAAGTGGTGGACCAGAAAAGAAAGCATTGGGTAATAAATCACATAAATTAAGGACTGGAACTGAAATCTCCAGCATATGATCTTCATCTAATAAAGCCATTTCTTCTTCGAGCGGAATTTCTATCCAATGGGGTGCTAATATTCCAAGAATATCTTTGCTCGCAAGACGCCCAAACGACGTATCATACAGATCAAAAGGTAATGAACTCTCACACCAAAACGGCAACATGCGAGCAATCTGTGAATCCTGTAACACAGGAACCTTGATATCTGTTTTTTTACTCAGGGCATTTGACTTCACTTGTGCTCCTTCAGATGAATTTAACTGATCACCTAACTTAATATAGTATGAAGCCTGTGATGCTGCCCTGGTTTGGAGAAAAGAATTCGTTGTAGGGGACGGCCTCTGTGCCGTCCCCTACAAAAAGATTAAGGGCTGAGTGTACTTACACTCAGCCCTTCCCCCGAATGATGTTATTTTTTTATTATTATTCTTTTTTATCTTTTCTTATTATTATTTTCCCTATTGTTATAGTTCTTCCTTGGTCTTTTCTTCTTATTATTAACCCCATCTTTTATCGTTACGCCTGTCGATCTCTGTCGACTTAAGCTTATTTAATCATGCAAAGACCAAGTAAAATATTGTCCTTTAGGACATGGACCCATGGTCAAGTATGGCTGTAGGTCAAAATGGCTATTTTTTAAATTTTTTAATTGATTTGTAATATTAAATTTATGAAATGCTTTGGAGAAGATCTTCGATTAGCTTGAGCTGTTCGCCAAACGCTTCTTTTTTGAGTTCGTTCAAAATCTCTTTGGCATCATTGTATTCACCCATATCGATATAGGCTTTAGCCAAAGCAATTTGAGCTTTTTGAATGTCATGGGTGTTACTAGAGGGATCTTTCGGGAGCTCTTCTACTTCCGCAGCAGGCAAAGCATCAATATTGATATTGTCGTCTGCTTCCGCTTTTTCTAAGGCAAGCGGATAGTCTTTGTTCAAGTCAATATAATCTTTGATTTCTTGTGATTTTGGTTCAACTGTTGGAGGTGTGTCAACTTTAGGCGATTGAAAGCGAACTGATTCATTTGTGACTTTTTGACGTAAACTTTCAATTTTTGACCAAATACGAGGAGATATTTCTTTGAAATCAGCAGGTAATCCTTCATATACGTTAATAAAATCAGCATATTTTTCAGTGAACACATACAGATCTAATAATTTATAAACAGCAAGCCACTCATCGGCTTTTTGTTGTAATATTTCTTTAAGAATTTTCTCGGCTTGGCCAAAGCGCTCATACGAAATACATTCTTCAACATCAGCAAATTTAGCATCAAATTTATTTGAATCATCGACATCTTTAATCATCTTAACTGCCGATTGAGAAGTCTTTTTGAATTTCTTCTCTTGCGCCGCAATCGCATCTAATGCTCTTTCTAAATCAAACTGTAAACCATAATTGGCCATTTCGAGTGGCTCTATGACATTTGCAGTCGCAAACTCTTGCTTAACATGAAATATCTTGAAACGCTCTCTAAACGTTTCAAGTAAGTCACCGATGACATGACGACGTAACCATGCAATACCAAGAATGATCACACCAAACCCCAGTAGTAAAAAGGGGAATAGAAAACTTCCAGATTTTTCAGGTGTTTTTATCTCGGTTTCATCGGCAGAAATGGCTTTGTTCTTCGGTTGACTATGTGGGGCAATATTATCAACTTTAATCGTATTGGGTTTCATTTCAGTTTCAGCTAAATTCGGCACAACCGGTTGCGAAGATGTCGCAACATTCGGGACATTCTCAATCGGTTTAGCAGTAAGCATTTGCGATATATTTGGTTGTGTTAAATCAGAATGGGTTGGCTTTGCTGGAACATCCGAAATAGCGACCGCAAATTGTTGTACTGGCGTATTGGCAACTGTTGTAGGTTCAGGCGTAGGAATTGGCGGAACAGTCGAAGTCACTGCCTGAATGCCATCCGGTTGTGGCTGTTTAACCATATCGACGAGTTTCTTAATTTCGTCTTCTTTCATCGAAAGCAATTTTTCAAGAGAATGGTTTTGATCTTGCAATGATTGATTCTTTCTTGTCATATCCTCATTGGTTCGCTTGAGTGTATCTATTGCTTCTTCAATGAGTGTCAAGCGTTCAGCAAGTACAACCTGATTTTGTGATTTTGGCGCATCGGTGTTCACTTTCACCGCAGTCTCTAAAGACTGAACAGGCGCAACTAATTTAAGCGCTCTTTGAGGTTTACTGGGTGATTTTTGTGCAATGGTCACAGAATTTTGGATTTGGGTCGTTGGTTTTGTATGGGTGAAACGGGGCTCATGGTAAGGCGTTTGCCCTTGCATAGCGATGTAGTATTGAGACTGATCAATAGAGTAACGCTCAAGCTCTGCTTTATCAGGTAACTTTAATACTGCCCCACTTAACATGTAATGAATATTGCCATCGCGAAAAGCATGAGGATTTTTTTCAGCAATTGCCATTACCGCTTGATGAACATTACTGTGTGTATTATGCGCCAAGCTTTTTGCAATACTCCACAAGCTCTCTTCGCAAATAGGACCGTAAATACCCCCTGGGGTAGCCTCTACCTGTCGGCTCGCACCTTGTAAGATAGTTGGTTCACAGTATTCACCGTTGGATATTTTTGCCGATTGTGCACCGACACTCAGCGATTTTTTTTGTTTTTTTTGGATCGGTCGGCTTGCAGGGATCACTGATTTGGGTGGATCGAGTAATAAAGTATATTCGCGTAATAACTGACCACCAGGCCACTTCACATCTATCAGTAAATCAACAAAGGGATCTTTTACCACTTCTTTGGTTTTTAACTTTAATACGGGGCGTCCACCTACTTCACCTTTAACAATTTGGAAGCGAATAGAGGATAGCCAGCCAATAGGTTGCAGCCCCGCTTCTTCATAAGCTTTTTGGTCTGCCACCGTGACAATGACATCACCAGGCTCAATACCTTTGGTATCGACGATGGCGATATCTGCATCTAGAGGTTCATTGAGATGAGAATGGAGCATAATGTTTCCAAGCCCGATCGCTTGTGAAACCATAGGTAACAGCGCAAACACTAAAGACGACAAAATTGTCGAAACTAGATTTGGCATCCTGCTCACCAGCTCCTCCCTGTATTTGGCATTAGTTAGTTATTATCCTTACTAAACATTGTATGTACAATAACTTAGTATTTCTAACTATAGATTTATAAATAATCTCTTACCAGTATTTCTGCAATTTGTATACTATTTAACGCCGCTCCCTTGCGGATATTATCAGCAACCACCCACAGGTTAAGTCCTTTGGGGTGAGAAATATCTTCGCGTATTCGTCCTACGTAGACTTTATCTAGTCCATTGCCTTCAATACGCGGGCTGGGATAACCACCATCTACTAATTCATCTTTAACAATGATCCCTTTTGCTCTTGTTAACAATTCAATCGCGCGTTGCTTGGTTAACTTTTCTTTAGTCTCAATATGTACAGCTTCAGAATGTCCATAATAAACTGGCACCCGTACCGCTGTGGGGTTAACCGCAATATTGTCATCACCCAAAATTTTTCGCGTTTCACGCACAATTTTCATTTCTTCGCGGGTGTAACCATTTTCTTCAAAAATATCGATATGCGGGATCAAATTAAAAGCAATTGGAATAGGATAAACTGCTGTTTGTGGTGTTTGTTCAGCCAGTATTGCTTTGCTTTGCGCCGTTAATGCATCAAGAGCTGCTTTTCCTGTACCAGAAACGGACTGATACGTAGCGACATTAATACGAGTAATACCTACCGCATCATAGATGGGTTTTAATGCAACAACGAGTTGTATGGTTGAACAATTGGGGTTAGCAATGATATGGCGATTTTTGTAAAAACGAATTGCCTCAGGGTTGACTTCAGGAACCACGAGTGGAATATCATCTTCATAACGAAACTGAGACGTATTATCAATAACCACACAGCCCGCTTTTGCGGCAATAGGAGCGTAATCCGCTGAAACACTTGCACCGGCTGAAAAAAAGGCAATTTGTACTTTACGAAAATCAAACTCTGCTGCATCAATTACATTAAGCTGCTCTTCTTTAAAGCGAACGGTTTCCCCTTTTGAACGAGCACTTGCTAAGGGATAAATTTGACCCACCGGAAAGGACAGTTCTGCAAGGATCTTTAATAACGATTCCCCAACAACCCCAGTCGCTCCCAAAATGGCAATATCAAACTGCTTAGTCATATTATCCTCTTAATTTTATTACCCTTTTGTAAGGTGCTAAACCTGTATTCACCTATCAAAAATCTTGTAGGGGCGCATCCCGTATGCGCCCATTAAAAATCTTGTAGGGGCGCATCCTGTATTTGCCCATTAAAAATCTTGTAGGCGCACATCCTGCATTCGCCCATTAAAAATCTTGCAGGCGCGCATCCTGTATTTGCCCATTAAAAATCTTGTAGGGGCGCATCCTGTATTTGCCCATTAAAAATTTTTAAGATTAAAAAGGGCGCATACTAGCTTTTTAACAAAAATACTAATACCACTACAAAGCCAATGAGTATTAATGCTAGTACACCTGCTGTAGCAAAACTTTTAGACAAGTTTGCCTTACTAAATAAATCGGGATTCGCTTTCATTGTGCCGTAGATCCGCCAAATAATAAAAAGGCAGATAACAACGAGAGAGAGCTGGATTATTGTATTCATAACGTTTTCCTTCGTTGCCCAAACACACACAACCAATGATCCATTAATACCAGCGCTACCATTGCTTCTGCAACAGGAACTGCGCGAATACCCACACAAGGATCATGTCGACCCAGTGTCACCACTTCAACTGCTTCATTTTTTTCATTAACACTCTTCCCTGGGATCCGAATGCTTGACGCCGGCTTCAAAGCCAGGCTTACCCGTAAGGGTTGTCCAGTTGAAATGCCGGCTAAAATACCGCCAGCATGATTACTTAAAAACCCCTCTGGCGTGATTTCATCGCGATGTTCACTGCCCTTTTGCTCTACAACTTGAAAACCATCGCCGATTTCTACGCCTTTCACCGCGTTGATGCTCATAAGGGCTTTGGCCAAGTCAGCATCCAGCTTGTCATACACTGGCTCGCCTAAACCACAGGGCACATTCTGGGCAACAACATTTACACGGGCTCCACAAGAATCGCCTAATTCTCGCAAATGCGCTATTTTTTGTTCCATCAATGGCACTTTGCTTGCATCCGGACAAAAAAATGGGTTCTGTAAAATGTTATCCCAAGAAAAATGCTGCTGTTCAATCGCAATATCATCCATCTGGGCCAAATATCCGCGAATGGTGATCCCATTAGCTTCACTTAAAAATTTCTTTGCGATAGCACCTGCGGCAACCCGGACGGCCGTTTCCCGCGCAGAGGCTCGACCACCACCTCGATGATCCCGTAAACCATATTTGTGAAAATAAGTATAATCACCATGGCCTGGACGAAAAACAGATTTGAGAGACTCATAATCTTTAGGGCGGGTATCAACATTCTGAATCAATAATGCAATCGGTGAGCCGGTCGTTTTACCTTCAAACACGCCGGAAAGCATTTCAACTTTATCAGGCTCACGTCGCTGAGAAGTAAAGTGGCTCCCGGGTTTGCGTCTATCCAGTTCTTGTTGGATGTCTTCTACGCTAAGCGTAAGCCCTGCGGGACAACCATCGACAACGCAACCAATAGCAACACCATGGGCTTCTCCAAATGAAGTAATGGCAAAGTATTTCCCAAAGGTATTACCAGACATTATTTTTGAACTAACAAATGACGAAACTCACGTAATTCTTCTGCCGTCAACAGAAAAACACCTTCTCCACCCCGTTCAAATTGCAACCATGTAAATGGCACACCTTCATACTCTACTTCAAGAAGCTCTTGGCTATAACCCACTTCAACAATCAAAATACCATTTGGTGTAAGATGTTCTTCTGCTTGGGCTAAAATTTTACGCACTACCGCTAATCCATCATCGCCACATAATAATGACTGCTGTGGCTCATGTGTATATTCGGCTGGCAGAGCATCATATTCTATTTTGCCGACATAAGGAGGATTGCTAATGATGATGTCATAGCGTTTTCCAGATAATGCTTCAAAAACATCAGAATGGATAAGATTAATATTTTCTTCTAAACCAAAACGCTTCACATTGATTTTAGCCACTTCCAATGCGTCTTCACTTAAATCAACCGCATCAACTAAAGCTTCTGGAAAAGTGAGTGCCGCACTGACGGCAATACAACCAGAACCTGTGCACATGTCTAAAATGTTTTGCACATTTTCCATTTCAACCCAAGGGCTTAATTCGTCTTCTAATAATTCAGCTATGGGGGAACGTGGAATAATCACTCGCTCATCGACATAAAAATTAAGACCAGCAAACCAAGATTCGTTCACAAGGTAAGGTACTGGAACCCTATCTTCGACTCTTCGTTTAATTTTTTCAGCAAGAGCATTTTTTTCTGACATCGCAAGTCTGGCATCAAGAACATTGTTGTCAATATCGGGTGGTAAGTGCAAAGCACTTAAAACCAAGTTGACAGCCTCATCCCATCCATTGTCTGTGCCATGACCATAGACCAAATTGGCTTGATTAAAATGGGTTACGGCATAACGAATAAAATCGCGAACCGTTACCATTTCTTCTGCCACTTCTCGGGTATCAATAACGCTTGCCATGACAGTAACCTACTGTGAAAAATGAAAATACAATCCGAACATTGTCCTTAGAATATGAAGCAAAATCAATTCTCATTTGCTACTATAAATTTAGTCAATTTAATAGCTATGTTTTGGGTTTTTGACCTGAGGAAGGCTTTTCATCTGTCGACAGTGCATCAGATGGCTCATGCTTAATCGTGTAGGAAACACCACGAAAAAGAATATTGGGGGATTGTGGGCCAAGTTCGGATTTCACACTAGGCTTACAAGACGGTTTTTCCGCAGCACACGGACTTATTTTCACTTCCGCGATCGACTTATTCAGCCAAACATTGATAGCAGCGAAGCCTACAGTTGAACAAAGTAATATCGAAGCCAAAATACTATAGCCGATATAAAAACTAACGAAAGCCCCAATCAGCGCCAAACTCGCAAAACCTATTAATCCACCAAACAGACTGCGATGGTAATACGTTTGATCTTGTTTGCGGCCCTCTTGCTTAAAAGCTCTTTGTGCAGGGGTATGTAAACTGTGTTCTGCTACATAATCGTTTAGTTTGGTTGAAATAGCAGGACTGGTTGTAGCTTCACGTTTTTTTGGCGAGCCTGAGGATGGCGAGGTGTTTGAGCCAGCAAGCATAATTATATTCCTTATAGTTATACTCTCAAAAGCTATCAAAGATGGCTTGCCCCGTCAAAGTGCCCCCTTTGGACTAAAGTCCAGTATACAGATACAGCTCGGCATGTTTTGATCACAATTGAGAGAATAAAAAGACTCACGTGTATTAACACGTATAGATGGGTGAACTATGACAGAATTAGATGATTTTTTGATTTTGCCAGTAAGCGCTTTAGATGAAATCCTTGCTAAATCATCCAGTGGACCTGTGGACGATAAAGCGATTTCGTGTCTTAAAACTCCCTCTGAGTTTAGCTATATCGATGAGCTTGGTTTACTTCCTGGATCGTCTGAAGCCAAAACGATTATGGGATACTTAAGCCATCATTTTGAAGGAGCAGGTTCTTTACATTTTGCACCCATCAATGCTCAACAAAGCCTACATGATCTTAAACTCAAAGCAAATGGCACAGAATTATCCTATCAATTAGATGATAATCATCAACATTTAATTGCCACTGCAGACGATGTCAAAATATTTGATGCTGAGTTGAAGCAAGACGGCACTTACTATTTTACGCTCAATCATCCTATTGATAGACTCAGTGCACCCAACCTCGTTGGTGAAAATTGGCAAACGAGTACACAAGAAAATAGTTCGCGCATGAGTCAACAACTGGAAACAGAGCCGCACACGCCTTACCAATTTACTTTACATTACCTACCTGGCTTAGAATCATTTGAACAACTACTTGTTTACTGGGACAATCAGCTGCTGCAAACCATTCAAACCTCACAAAACGATGCAAGAAGTTATACTTTTTCAGTTGAAGGTTCTCCTAACGACAATCATACTTTATTGGAAATCGTCGGGCTGGGTGGACATGATTTACTCAATCATTTTATAGAAGATATTTCAGTGACCAGCTCGTCACAATTCCAACTACCTATTGATTTTGCAGTACAATTTACAGGAAGTGATCAAAATATCTCTGAAAGCGGATTTACCATTAATGTCACAACAACACCGGCAATTGAGATAGACAATCAACAGCAACTTGATATTTTTTATGAACAATCTGTTTATCAAACCATTATTGTGAATGATGAGAATGCCAATACCAATCCGTTAACAACCATCAACCTGGATTCACTTTTTAAACAACTTTCAATTGAACAAGATAATCGACTAGTCGAAGTTGTCCAACGCACCGAAGATGGCGTTGCAACCAATGTTTATGAAATCAAGATATCAGATAAAACGCAAGGAATGGAACCCATCACGATCGCCGATGTACAGCTTTCTTTTCCGGGTGGTAACGGCGGGATGTCAGTCTTTGAACGTCATATTGCGATTGATGAAGGGAGTACACCAGGTGTACTCCCCACTTTTTTAGACATTCTTTAACTTCCAAAATCAGAATGTACTGTCTCAAACGTTTCGGCCAACTGCATTGCAGGTGGCAGCACCACAGCAGGTTCCAGCGGCAAATATCCTGAGTTTAGAGGTGATGCCATTGCTAACAATTCATCCACATCTGACATAGCCCCTTCACTCACCACACCAGAATGAACACCAGATCCTTGTAGCACATCTGCCGCTGAAATGACGGTTGTTGTCAATCCCGAGGTGGGTCTTGAAGCAACAGCTAATAAGTCGTTCACATCTACATCAACAGCATCTATCTTTGCAACATCAGCTAAATGAATGGGCGATTCTATCGCTTTCGGTGCGGTTGACAATGCAAGTAAATCGTTCACATCGGACATATCAACAACTGAAGAAGTGCCCTTCGCTTCGGTCGATAACAAACCTGAAACGAGTAGCCCATCACCCTCAGCTTCGGTGGATAAGAACCCTGAGTTTGGTCTTGATGCAGCTGCCAGCAAATCGTCCACATCTGAATCAGCTGGTTCAGAGAAAGAATCGACTAGCTTATCTACTTTTGCGACATCAGCAGCTACTTCCGTTTTACCACTTAATCTTGCACTTAACATATCTTTAAGAGCGCTGAACTTGGAAGAGCCCTCAACATCTATCTTCTGTGAGACAATCGCTTCTTTCGGAGCTTCTTGGGGAGCATCTTCGTCCCAATCATCATTATCCTTACCTTCAATTGCTGCGCGACGTCCTAAAATCTTAGCTATTCCATCAGCCATTTGGCTGAATAGGGATGGTGCAGCACTTACGACTGTTTCTGGCTGTAATTTTTCAGCGTCAATAATTCCGCGTAGCGACAATGAATCTTGATTCATATCATTAACAAGACCATTAACCGCTGCTTTACAATGCCCTGGAGCATGAACAGCTGGACGTGTGTCAGCATCAAGAAAAGCTCTATCAGCAATCAGAATTTCATCAATAATTTGCTCAGCAACGGTTATTAATCTTCCAATCGTCGATTCATCCAGTGATTGCAACATTTGCGTTAAAGCAGCATCTAAACGAGCAGGATCTAGATCTGATTTTAAATTTTTCACATCGAAATCAGATTCCATTTTAGCAATCATCGTGCTTTGCAATATCCCTAACGCGGCTGTCATAGCATGTGTTTTTACATTTCCAACTAAATGTTCTTGCATTTTGTTGACAGCTATCGTGATTCCATTAGTTAGCACCAAGCTATCTTGGGCTGCTTTTGATAGTTTGGTTATGCATGGTAAGTGTTGGAGTTTTTGCTCATAGCTATCTACTACACGATTTAAAACATCATTTCTGGTCTCAAGCACGCGATTAACCAATGGATTTAAATCAAAACCTAACACTTTCTCTCTAACATGATCACTAATTAAACTGCTGTTTCTGGCTGGCATATCTACATCATCATCACCCCAGACATCATCATCAGGGTTAGGATCTTCATTAGCTTGAAGTTTGGCACTCATTGCAGGCATATTCATTAAAGCCGCTTCTAAAAGGCTACTTGCTTTCTTTGGTGCTGGTTCTGATGCAACGGCTGCTTCTTCACCGGAATCTATAGCTGCTTTTTCAGCCGCTTGTGCAGCTGCTTTTTTAGCTTTCATTTCTTGATATCGAGCAGCAAAATCATCACCTTTAATCATAAATTCAGGCTTGCCTGCATTTAAATTTTTAGGCTTAACAGGCTCTGCCGCTTTATCACCAAGATCAACCACTTTTGACTTGTTACTAGCAACAATTTTTCCACCTGGTGGCGGTGGCGGTGGCGGTGGCGGTGGCGGTGGCGGTGGTGATTGTTCTGCAACTGTAGCATCAACCACAGATGGAATATCAACGATAGCTAATAAATCCAGAACTTCTGTGTCGATGTCACCTCTTGGTGGCGGTGGTGATTGTTCTGCAACTGTAGCATCAACCACAGATGGAATATCAACGATAGCTAATAAATCCAGAACTTCTGTGTCGATGTCACCTCTTGGTGGCGGTGGCGATTGTTCTGCAACTGTAGCATTAACCACAGATGGAATATCAACGATAGCTAATAAATCCAGAACTTCTGCGTCGATGTCACCTCTTGGTGGCGGTGGTGGTGGTAATAATTCCACAACATCATCTCGAACAGGAGGAGCTGGTGGTAATTCTGCAACATCATCTCGAACAGGTGGTGGTGGTGGCAGTTCAGCTTCTGCTAAAAGATCAGCAACCTCATTATCCATCGCGTCAGCAGAATTAAGTAATACTTTTTGTGGGTAGTTGTGACGATGACCGATGGGTAGATCATCTACAACTGGAGCAGCAACTGGAGCAGCAACTGGAGCAGCAACTGGAGCAGCAACTGGAGCAGCAACTGG
>CAZQMV010000018.1:2977-36521 GCA_964594635.1 Uncultured Candidatus Berkiella sp. | reverse complement strand
CCAGCAGCAGAGCCAGTTGCGTCAAAAGTAGAACAACCTGCCGCTGCACCCGCAGACGTTGAAATGCCAGCTGCACCACAATCAACCACAACAACCATTGCCGATTTATCAAATCCTGCTGTACCTGCTGCTACTCCTGCTTCAGGCTGGTTCAGTGGTTGGTTTGGTGGCAGCAAACCTGCTGCACCCGTTTCTAAACCTGCCGCTGCGCCAGTTATAGATGAGGCTGATGCTTTACTCGCACAAGCTGACCTGTCAGCTGCTTCACCAGTAGTAGAGCCTGCTGCACCTGTTGCTGAACCTGCTGCTGCAGCAGAGCCAGTTGCGTCAAAAGTAGAACAACCTGCCGCTGCAGATGTCGTTGATGTAGACGTCGCTGATTTAATCGCACAAGCTGATCTGCCACCTACACCCTCTACTTTTACCACGGTTGCAAATGTGATTAGTGCCCCAGCGCATTTGTTAAACAATTTAGTCGGTGGCGATAAAAATCCTGCTGCACCAGCAGTAGAGCCAGCTGCGACTAAACCCGCTACAGATGAAATTGATGCAGACGTCGCTGATTTAATCGCACAAGCTGATCTGCCACCTGCACCCTCTACTTTTACCACGGTTGCAGATGCACCCGTTGCTGAACCTGCTGCACCAGCAGCAGAGCCAGTTGCGTCAAAAGTAGAACAACCTGCCGCTAAACCCGCTGCAGATGAAGTTGATGCAGACATCGCTGCTTTGATCGCAGAAGCTGACCTGCTACCTGCTTCACAACCATCTACTCTGACCACGATTGCAGATGTGATGAGTGCCCCAGCGCATGCGTTAAACAATTTACTCGGTGGTTTATTAGGTGGTAGCAAACCTGCTGCTGCAACAACCGCAGAACCATCCCAACCAATCAGCGAAGTGAGCGTGGCACCATCAGCCACACCTTTAACTGAATCTGTTTTGAACATTCAAAAGGGTAGCCCTTCTACGCTAAGAATAGACAGCCCCATTGATGATGCTGATATTACGTCATTATTAGATGATGCGGTTTTACCTGACGCTGATGCTGATGTTATGTCATTATTAGATGATGCGGTTTTACCTGACGCTGATGTTATGTCACTATTAGATGATGTAGCTTTGCCTGTTCCTCAAGCTGCAAAAACTGTCATTGCTCCTAAAGATGTTGTTAGCGGTATTGCCGATGATAATGATGTCGACGAATTATTAGCAAGTACCACCTTACCTGAACCAGGCATGACCTTTTTGTCACCGTTAGTACCAGCACAAATAAAAACTGCTCTTGGTAACTTACGCATTGCAACTGAACATTACGAACGTGAATATGCGATTAAAACATTAGCTGAACAAAAATTGCAGCTCGCAACAGCACGTTTAACTGATGCTCAAAAAGCAACTATTGATGCTGGCGAAGTTGCTGATTCACATAGAAAGGAAACCAATAGCAATTTCTTGACGCGCTTTCATGATGATTACTTCAATCCCAGAGCCAATAACTATCATCTCGAACAGAAGTTGAAGTGGGCAGAAGAGAAAAAAGCAGCCATCCATCAATATGCTGATGCAGAAATCACTAAATTAGGACAAGAAGTGTTTACGGATGGCAAAGTCCATACCTTAACTGAAATCAAAGCACTGTTTAGCAGCCAAATTGCACAAACGGATGGTTTACTAAAGCTGTCACAAGCTCAATTTGCTCCTCTTGAAATGGCATATGAACAAAGCAAAGCTGGAATATGGTTCTCTTCCGTACGAGGCGGAACAGCTCCAGAAGGTTACCAAAGCGCTAAAGATGCGGTGGCAACTTACACGCAACAATTATCAACACTCCAATTAAAGCAACTTGAAGTCGTTGATATTGAGAAGAGAGTCGCTGCTTGGGATAACCTTGTTGATGCACTCAACACCGAAACCGCAGCAAAACAACATTTTGTGACATGCCAACAAGAGCATAGCATCGCTCTCCAGCATGTGGCCGCAGCAGAATTACCAATGAAAGCTGCACAAGAAGCGCTTGCTGATTTGCAAGCTCATGAGCATCACCACCAGGCCGATGCCGGTGGGCACCACGATGATCATGTGGCAACAGCTCCTGCTCCAGTGCAGACTATGGATGAGCACGCAATGGCACAAACGCATTCTGACTTCTAAGTATTTCCCCCTGTCCATGGACGGACCTTTTTCAGGGCAGTCATTTGATTGCCTTTTGTCAGCCTGCCCCCCTTTTGGAGCAGGCTTTTTTTTGTCTTTCTCTATACGAATTGAGCGCCAGTTGGTAAACTACCCGCAAATTAACAAGGAGAAGACATGCCCATTTCTCTGCGACAAGATAAATGGCTCCTGGCAGGGGGACTCTTTGTATTACTAGGCTCTCTCTTCTGCGCTTATCAATTCTACAATAGTTGGAAAACTTCCAGAGTTGTAACGCTTTCTGTTCCTGACTGTGATCTCAGACGTGGTCCTTGTGTATCCATTCTCCCTTCTGGCGAACGCATTGAATTACACGTAAAACCCACCCATATGCCGGTTCTTACTTCCGTACAATTAGAAGTTAAAACCGAGATCCCCGTGAAAAAAATGTCGATTTATTTTAAAGGCGCAGAAATGAATATGGGTGAGTTTCGAACTGCCCTATTACCGCAAAAAGAAGGGATCTATAGCGCTCAAACGATTTTGCCAACCTGCATTCAAGACAACATGGTCTGGCACGCCGTGGTGCAAATTGAAGCGGGAAGTAAACGTTATAGTGCGCCGTTTGTGCTGATTAATCAAAGACCGGCTGGTGCGTAGCTGCTCTCCTTAAAACCCTCACCCTAGCCCTCTCCCGCGAGGCGAGAGAGGGAACCAGAATTTATCCTGAATTAATCTAGATTGACACGTGGATCTAAATCGCCGGATTTATAGCGCAATGCCATCTTTTCTAAACTGATTGCATTGATTTTGTTCGCTTGTCCTGCGGTGCCGAATGCTTCATAGCGTGCGATACAAATATCACGCATTGCAATGGTCGCAACAGCTAAATATTTACGCGGATCGAATTCTTTCTTGTTCATTGCAAAGAAGCGACGTAATGCTCCGGTTGCAGCCAAACGAAGATCGGTATCGATATTGATTTTACGTACACCGTGGCGAATACCTTCTTGAATTTCTTCAACCGGAACACCATAGGTTTCACCCATATCGCCACCAAACTCATTGATCACATGCAACCAATCTTGTGGCACAGAGGAAGAGCCATGCATAACCAAATGGGTATCTGGGATACGCTTGTGAATGGCTTTGATTCGCTCAATTGCCAAAATATCACCTGTGGGTGGGCGAGTGAATTTATACGCACCATGACTGGTACCAATCGCAATGGCTAAAGCATCAACCTTGGTTGCTTTAACAAAACGCGCAGCTTCTTCTGGATCGGTCAACATCATGTCATGCGTTAAGACGCCTTCGGCACCTGAGCCATCTTCTTCGCCAGCAATACCTGTTTCAAGTGAACCTAAGCAACCTAATTCACCTTCAACTGATACGCCACAAGCATGTGCCATCGCAACAGCCAATGAAGTTGTGTCAACGTTGTATTCAAAACTTGAAGGTGTTTTCATATCTTCCATTAAAGAACCATCCATCATCACTGAGGAAAATCCTAATTGGATAGATTGTTGGCAAACGGCTGGAGACGCACCATGATCTTGATGCATACAAACAGGAATATGGGGGAATTCTTCAATCGCGGCTTCAATCAAATGCTTTAAAAATCGTGAGCCTGCATATTTCCTTGCGCCAGCTGAGGCTTGCACTATCACGGGGCTATCGGTTTTATCCGCTGCTTCCATAATCGCGCGCATTTGTTCTAGGTTGTTCACGTTAAATGCAGGAACACCGTAATTGTTTTCCGCTGCATGGTCGAGTAATTGCCGCATAGTTATTAAAGGCATCATCAATCCCCTATTGTTAATCTATATTTGCTTGTGCTGTTAATATCTTTAATGCATTAGTGTGACCAACCACACCTAATACGTCGCCTTTAGTGACAATCACTTTGTCACCTTCTTGTAAAATTCCCTGTTGTACCAATAACGCTAAAGCGCGTCTTGAAATTTCCCAAATTTTATAAAGTGTTAAATCAAATTCAACGGGATAAACACCACGATATAATGTCACTCGACGGCAAGTAACGGTATCACGACAGAGTGCATAAATAGGAATGCCCGATCGAACTCTAGACATCCATAGCGGCGTTGAGCCCGATTCAGTTAAAGCAACAATGGCTTTGATTGGTACATGGCTCGCAATCGTCATAGCCGCCATTGCAATGGCTTTATCATGACGTTCATACGTATCATCGATTTCAGGTACCATCACACGGGGCGAACGGTGACGCTCTGCTGCCAAACAAATTTCATTTAAAACAGATACCACTTTAACAGGATAATCACCCGTCGCCGTTTCAGCCGATAACATTACCGCATCCGTGCCATCTAAAATGGCATTAGCAGCATCTGATACTTCGGCGCGAGTGGGAATAGGATTGTGAATCATCGATTCCATCATTTGCGTTGCAGTGATTACCGCTTTATCACGCAATCTGGCTCGATTGATAATATATTTTTGCACACCAGGTAGCTCTGCAAAACCAATTTCTACGCCAAGATCGCCTCTCGCGACCATCAACGCATCTGAAGCATCAATAATTTCATCGATATTATCGATAGCTTCAGCGCGTTCAATTTTGGCAACGATTTGTGCTTGACTACCAGCAGCACGAAGTAATTTACGCGCATTGTGAATATCATTTGCTTCTCTTGGAAAAGACAAAGCAACATAATCAACAGGTTGTGTTGCGATAAAATCAATATCTTTGATATCTTTTTCAGTAAGACTGGGTGCTGATAAACCGCCACCTTTACGGTTTAAGCCTTTATTATTCGTTAATCTACCACCGTTAACAACGAGGCATTCAATACGCGAACCTTGAACATTGACGACGGTCATGACAATACGACCATCATCTAACAATAGCTGATCACCGGGTGCTACTTCTTGTGGTAACTCAGGATAATCAAGCCCAACCTCCGTTTGATTACCAGCGTTTTTATCGCAGTTGGCATCAAGAAAAAAGGTAGCTCCATCGATTAGTAATACGCCTTCTGGATCTTTAAACCGAGCAACGCGAATTTTTGGACCTTGCAAATCAAGTAAAACACCAATGGTTTTGTTTAATTCTTTTGCACATCGCATCGCCAGTTGGATACGCTTACTATGATCTTCATAACTGCCATGTGAAAGATTAATACGGATAATATTGGCGCCCGCTTCAATGAGCGCGTGCATTTTCTCGTAATGATCGGTTGCAGGGCCTAAAGTTGTTATTATTTTTGTTCGCCTTGGCATTTTATGTCCTACACTATCGATTCTTGTGATCGCTCTTGTAAAATGGATACCGCAGGTAGTGTGATTCCTTCTAAAGATTCTAAAAAGGCACCGCCGCCGGTCGACAGATAAGAAATTCCCTCTGTCACCTTGAATTGCTCAATTGCCGCTAAGGTATCACCGCCGCCTGCAACCGAAAAAGCGTTACTATTTGCAATCGCATTTGCCAAAGCTTTAGTGCCATCCGCAAAGGGGACCAATTCAAAAACGCCAACGGGGCCATTCCATAAAATGGTTTTTGCTTGTTTGATGATCTCACTAAGACTTTTTTGCGCGAGTGTTCCAATATCTAAGATTTTATCGCCAGAAGAGACTTCATTTACCAGTTTAATCGTGGTCTTTGCTTGGCTATCCACTTTGTCACTCACCACAACATCTTCTGGCAACCAAATGGTTTTACCTAAACGTTTGGCTTTTAACAACAGCTCTGCTGCGGTTGGCACTAAGTCTGCCTCAAAAAGTGAATCACCTATTGGTAAACCCTGTGCTTTCAAAAAGGTATTCGCAATACCACCACCTAACACGAGAATATCGACTTTATCTAACAGGTTGGTCAACAGCTGAAGTTTAGTTGATACTTTACTCCCACCGACAATTGCTAAAACAGGCTTTTGTGGATGATCAAAAATCTTCTTTAATGCTTCCAGCTCTTTTTGCAACAATGGGCCCGCGCACACGACTTTTGCATATTCAGCCACCCCAACAGTAGAAGCTTGTGCTCTATGCGCAACGGCAAAAGCATCCATAACAAAAATATCACACAAACTCGCTAATTTTCTGGCCAGTTCTGGTGAATTCTTTTCTTCGCCCTTCAAAAAGCGTACGTTTTCTAACAATACAATTTGTGAAGATGAAAGCGTAGGAATGTTATCAATGTCACAAACGGGAACAGATTGTTCCAATGCATTGCTCAAATACTCTGCAATAGGCTTTAGGGAAAACTGCGCATCAAATTGTCCCTCTGTCGGACGACCAAGGTGTGACATAACAATTATCTTAGCGCCTTTTTTAAGAGCTAGTCGCAAAGTTGGTAAAGCTGCTTCAATTCTTGCGCTATGGCTGATTTTACCGTCAGCCATCGGAACATTAAAATCTTCTCGGATCAAAACAACTTTGTTGTTCAGTTCCAAATCAATCATGTTTAGCATGTTACTTAGCCTTTGCCATCGCCAACGCTGTATCAATCATGCGATTGGAGAAGCCCCATTCGTTATCATACCAAGAAAGTACTTTAACCAGGTTGCCAATCACTTTGGTTTGCGTTGAATCAAAAATCGATGACGCTGGATTATGATTAAAATCAACAGAAACCAGTGGCGCTTCGTTATGTGCTAAAATGCCTTTGAGTTCATTTTCTGACGCTTTTTTCAGGATCTCATTGACTTCTTTTACCGTGGTGGCTTTTTCAACAACAACCGATAAATCAACCACTGACACGTTGATGGTGGGCACACGAATTGCAAAGCCATCTAATTTGCCTTTTAATTCAGGCATCACAAGTCCCACAGCGCTTGCAGCACCGGTTTTGGTTGGGATCATGGAATGGCCCGCAGCACGAGCACGACGTAAATCGGTATGATACACATCGGTTAACACTTGATCGTTGGTATAAGCGTGAACGGTCGTCATTAAGCCGCTGGTAATTTTTAAAGCTTCGTGTAAAGGCTTAACTAATGGCACTAAGCAATTGGTTGTGCAAGACGCATTAGAAACAATCGTATCGGTTGCTTTTAAGGTTTGATGGTTAATACCATACACGATAGTTGCATCAACATCATCGCCCGCTGGCGCTGAAATCAACACTTTCTTTGCCCCTGCTTTTATATGCTTCGATGCACCGTCTCTAGATGCAAAAAAGCCGGTACATTCTAATACCACATCGATATCAAGATCTTTCCAGGGTAATTTAGCAGGATCACGCTCAGACAATACTTGGATCTCGGTACCATCAACAATTAAACTGCCATCTTGACCCACGCTAACAGGGAACTTAAAGCGACCATGAGTTGTGTCATATTGTGTTAAGTGAGCATTAATGTTGGTATCACCTAAATCATTAATAGCAACAATCTTGACTTCGTTTTGTCGATTAGCTTCATATAGCGAACGTAAAATGTTACGACCTATTCTGCCATAGCCGTTAATTGCGATTCTTATAGCCATTTCCAATCCCTCAATCTTTTATGTATTTTTTAATGTATATTAACTAATTCAATTATTGTATTCGTAATGTTTTCAACGGTAATACCTAATGCTTGGTAAATTTTATCGGCAGGGGCTGATTCCCCAAAACGATCGATACCGATAATGCGGCCCTCTGGTCCCACATATTGGTGCCAACTCATGGTAGCGCCAGCTTCAACAGCAACCCGCTTTTGGATGGCTTTTGGTAGCACTTGTTCTTGATATGCTGCATCTTGTGCTCTGAATACTTCAAAGCAAGGCATCGAAACGACTTGCACTTGTATATTTTGAGCCATGCAACGCTTTGCAGCTTCCATGCATAATTCAATTTCTGAGCCTGTGCTCATTAATACGACATCGGGTTTACCATTGGCTGTTTGCAAGATATAGCCACCCTTCGCGATATTTTCCAACTGTTCCGTTGTACGTGGCTGTGGCTTAACCGCCTGCCTTGTTAAAATGAGCGTGGTAGGACCATTGACGCGTTCAATCGCAGCTTGCCATGCAACCACCGTTTCGGTGGCATCGCAAGGACGCCAGTTATGTAAATCTGGTGTTGCTCGCAGCATCGTGATGTGTTCAATTGGTTGATGGGTTGGGCCATCTTCACCCAAACCAATCGAATCGTGTGTAAAGACAAAAATGCTTTGCTGTTTCATTAACGCAGCCATTCTGACTGCATTTCTGGCGTAATCGACAAAGGTTAAAAAGGTGCCACCGTAAGGGATAAATGCACCATAAAGCGCCATCCCATTCATCATCGCTGCCATACCAAATTCACGGACACCATAATGAAGATAATTACCACCTGGATTGTTTGGCCCAATCACTTTAGAGCCACCCCAAGCGGTTAAGTTTGAATCGGTTAAATCGGCCGAGCCACCAAGCAATTCTGGTAATAATTCGCCCACGTTTTCTAAAACGAGTTGGGATGCTTTACGAGTAGCGATTGATTTAGCATCTGCTTGGGTTTGCTTTAAAAAATTCGATACATGGCTTTGCCAATTATCGGGTAATTGCTTTTTCAAGCGACGCATTAATTGCGCTGCTAGCTGTGGATGCTTTGCTTGATATTCATTGAATAATGTCTGCCAAAATGCCTGCTGTGTTTGGCCTTTTTCGGTTGCATCCCAGGCATTTTTAATATCACTTGGGATTACAAATGGTGGATATGACCATCCTAAACTCGTCCGCGCGGCACTGACTTCGTTTTCACCTAGCGCTGCGCCATGGCATTTTTCTTTACCTTGTAGATTTGGCGCACCAAACCCAATGATAGTGCGACAACAGATCAACGTCGGCTGGTTTTTATTGGCACGCGCTGCATCCATTGCCGCTTTGATGGCTTGTGAATCATGACCATCAACGCCTCGCATCACTTGCCAACCATAAGATTCAAATCGCAATCCAGTATCATCACCAAACCAAGGAGCAACCGGTCCATCAATGGAAATGCCATTATCATCCCAAATCGCAATTAACTTTCCTAAGCCTTGAGTACCGGCAAACGATGCAGCCTCATGTGAGATCCCCTCCATTAAGCAACCATCCCCTACAAAAACGTAGGTGTAGTTATCAATGATGGGAAAATGTTCACGGTTGAAAGTCGCAGCTAGCGTGCGCTCAGCCAATGCCATGCCCACAGCATTGGCAAAACCTTGTCCAAGAGGGCCTGTCGTTGTTTCAACGCCTGGCGTGATCCCATGTTCAGGGTGACCTGCTGTTCTTGAATGTAATTGACGAAATTGGCTTAAATCTTCTATGGTGAGATCGTAACCTGATAAGTGCAACAGCGAATACAGCAACATTGAGCCATGACCATTGGATAAAACAAAACGATCTCTGCCCAACCAGTTCGGATCCGCTGGATTGTGACGTAAATAATCGTTCCACAGCACTTCTGCAATATCGGCCATGCCCATTGGGGCGCCGGGGTGACCTGAATTGGCTTTTTGCACGGCGTCCATGCTTAAGGCACGGATCGCATTTGCTAATTGCCGGCGGGAAAGTGCTACCATGGTGAATCACCCCTGTTTGTTATCAAAATTACACAATCAACCAAAATGACCGGCAAATTATATCACCTGACTAGAAAAGTCCCTATTAAAATCGCCATTTGATGGAGCATCCAAGGCTTGGAACCTGTAATAACGGGCCCTTACCCGTGTTAGCAATGACAAGCATGGCTTCCACCAATTCACGTTTTGCACCTTGTGGTGCAGGCTTAATACCGCTTTCATCTAATCGACCACGGTATTGCAATTCTAAGTTTGAATTATATCCAAAAAAATCGGGGGTACACACGGCTCCATAGGCCTTAGCCACTTCTTGAGATTCATCAAAGAGATAAGGAAAGGTAAATCCCATACTTTGCGAGACTTTTTGCATATTTTCGTAGCTATCTTCGGGATAATCGGTTGGATCATTTGCTGAAATTGCCACACATCCAATCTCTTTTGCCTGCAACGTTCGAATATCTTCGATCAAACGCGGTAAAATGGCCTTTACATAGGGGCAGTGGTTGCAAATAAACATCACCAACAAGCCATTCTTCTTAGAGCAATCTGCCAAACTATAAAATCGACCATCCACACCCTGTAAGCGAAAATCGGGCGCCTTTTGCCCAAATTCAATATCCGGCGTCTTGGTAAGTACCATATCTTTTTTCCTTCATACGCATTTAAAAAATCACACAGTATACTCAAAACAGACGATCTGCTAACCTCTTTGTTAAACATTCAAAAAAAAGGATTTCCATGTCAAGTTACCCCTTGTTTACGTCCGAATCCGTTTCAGAAGGTCATCCTGATAAGGTGGCCGATCAAATCTCAGATGCTGTATTAGATGAAATCTTAAAACAAGACAACAATGCACGTGTTGCCTGTGAAACATTAGTCAAAACAGGCATGGTACTTATCGGCGGTGAAGTCAGAACCAACGCGTGGGTAGATATTGAAAATATTGCACGCCAGGTTGTTAAAGACATTGGCTACAATCATTCTGACTTAGGGTTTGATTATGAATCCTGTGCAGTGCTGAATGCCATTGGCAAACAATCACCTGACATCGCGCTCGGCGTGGATGAAACAGCTGATCATGAACTGGGAGCCGGCGATCAAGGACTCATGTTTGGTTATGCGACCACCGAAACTGAACAGCTCATGCCAGCACCGATTTTTTATGCTCATGAATTGATGTTACGCCAAGCTTATGTGCGTAAAAATCAGATTTTACCTTGGCTGCGTCCTGATGCAAAAAGTCAGGTAACAATTCGTTACGAAAATGCAAAACCTGTTGGTATTCATACGATTGTGATTTCAACTCAACACGATCCAGATATCGATCAAGGCACGCTCAGAGAAGCCGTGATGGAAGAAATCATTAAACCAGTGCTACCCCAAAAATGGTTAACCAAAGACACGATTTATCACATTAATCCAACAGGTCGTTTTGTCATCGGCGGGCCACAAGGTGACTGTGGCTTAACAGGTCGCAAAATTATTGTTGATACCTATGGCGGTATGGCGCGCCATGGCGGTGGAGCAATGTCGGGCAAAGATCCTTCTAAAGTCGATCGCTCAGCTGCCTATGCTGCCAGGTATGTCGCCAAAAACATTGTGGCAGCTGGGCTTGCCGATAAACTTGAAATTCAATTATCATACGCGATTGGCGTGGCTAAGCCGATCTCAATTGCACTGGAAGCTTTTGGGACTCACAAAATTAAACCAGAGCGCATTGTTGCTTTAATTGAAAAACATTTTAACTTAACACCTAAAGGCATCATCTCGATGCTGGATTTACAAAAACCGCAATATCGTCCAACCGCAAGTTATGGTCATTTTGGTCGCCCACAATTTGCCTGGGAACGAACCGATAAAGCCGAACTCTTAAAAGCTGAAGCAGGAAAAATGTAACATGGCAGAAAACGATTATTGGGTAGCGGATATCAGCTTAGCGTCATGGGGTATCAAAGAGATGGCAATTGCTCGTTCTGAAATGCCAGGACTTGTAGCCCTTCGTTCGCAATATGAAGCAACTCAGCCTTTAAAGGGTGCCAAGATTGCGGGTTGCCTCCATATGACGATTCAAACAGCTATTTTAATTGAAACGCTCATGGCATTGGGGGCTAGCGTGCGTTGGTCATCATGCAATATTTTTTCAACCCAGGATCATGCAGCAAGTGCTGTTGCATCGCTTGGCGTGCCCGTGTTTGCAAAAAAAGGCGAAACCGAAGAGGAGTTTTGGTGGTGCATTGAGCAAACTATCCAAGGCCCACAAGGCTGGCGACCCAATTTAATTTTAGACGATGGCGGTGATCTGACGAAATTGATGCATGAAAAATACCCCGAATTGTTAAAAGAAGTGAAGGGTCTTTCTGAAGAAACGACCACCGGCGTTAGACGTCTTTATGAAATGGCTGCAAATGGTACTTTGAAAGTGACCGCCATTAATGTCAATGATTCGGTCACCAAATCAAAATTTGATAACTTATATGGCTGCAGAGAATCACTGGTCGATGGTTTAAAAAGAGCCACCGATGTTATGATTGCCGGAAAAATTGCTGTGATCTTAGGTTATGGAGATGTTGGCAAAGGTTGCGCACAATCGTTGCGAGGTTTAGGCGCAACCGTGTGGATAACCGAAGTGGATCCTATTTGTGCTTTGCAAGCCGCCATGGAAGGCTACCGAGTAGTCACTATGGAGGACGCTGCATCATTCGCTGATATCTTCGTCACAGCCACCGGCAATATTGATGTGATCACGCACGATCATGCTAAGCGCATGAAGAACCAAGCGATTATTGCTAATATTGGTCATTTCGATTCAGAAATTGACGTTGCATCATTAAGACAATACCCTTGGGAAAATATTAAACCACAAGTTGATCAGGTTATTTTCCCTGACGGCAAGCGCATCACATTGCTCGCCGAAGGTCGCTTAGTCAATTTAGGATGTGCCACAGGTCATCCCAGTTTTGTGATGTCTACGTCGTTTACAAATCAAGTTTTGGCGCAAATGGAATTGTGGCAAAACAGTAGCGCTTACCCACTCGGTGTTCATACTTTACCGAAGAAGCTGGATGAACAGGTGGCTAAGTTACATTTAGACAAAATCGGTGCTAAACTCACCGCCCTAACAAAAAAGCAAGCCAGCTATTTGGGCATTTCCCAAGATGGTCCCTTTAAACCCGAGTATTATCGATATTAAGCATGTTTATTCCAAGGTTGTATTACCCCCATCCCATTCATACAGGTGAGGTCTTGGCTCTTGATAAAGAAATGAGTCATTACCTCATGACTGTACTTCGCTTAAAAGAAGGTGCCAAAATCATTTTCTTCAATGGTGAGGGGGGAGAATTTGCAGGGACTTTTATTGCAGATAAAAAAAGAGCACAAGCCAAGATTGAAGTATTTAACAATGTATCCCGAGAATCGCCCATTCTGTTACATTTAGGTCAAGCACTTCTTCGTGGTGACAAAATGGATTTAGTCATTCAAAAAGCCACTGAACTTGGCGCTCAAAGTATTACACCGCTCCTTAGTGATCATTGTGCGGTAAAGCTTCCCGATGATCGCAAAGATAAACGTTTAGAGCACTGGCAAAGCATTGCAAAAAGCGCTTGCGAACAGTCTGGAAGAACAAAAATCCCTGTTATCCATTCACCTCAATCTTTGCATGAATGGGCAACACAATCCTTTACAGGCATTTCACTTTTTGGCGACACCAACCAAGGCAGTGGGCTTCATACCTTGCCAAAAAGCAATGCTTATCGTTTAGTGATTGGACCTGAGAGTGGCTTAAGTGAAGCTGAAACCAAAATTTTATCCACAGCAGGCTTTACAGCCTTCACACTTGGCCCACGTATTTTACGCACAGAAACGGCGGGGCTTGCAGCACTTTGCGTATTACAAGGGTTATTTGGCGACTTGAATATCGCGGTAAGTTAATTCCACTTCGTTGCTGAGTTCGGTTAAATCAACGATGAAAACTTGAATTTGCGTTCTTTTCTCAGTCACTGCTGCCATTTTTCTTTTTTCATCAATCCATGTAATATTTTCTGGTAGCATTTTGATGCGTCGCGCTTGCTCTTCAAACAAAACTGCAAAAAAAGGGTAATTTCTTTTTGGTAGTACATTATGCAAAAAGGCTATTTTAGGATGTCTGATTGGTGCCGTATTAGGGGGTAATAAATCAAGCGTGAGAATGGGACGGTTTTCTTGATTCCAGTTATAAACACCCACGATTGATGATTGACTTAAGGGAAATTCTGCTGGCAATATCATTGCTTCAGCGATCGCAAGTGTTGGCAGCAAATAAATACTGTCTTTATAGGTTAATAAGCTGCAATCAATCATGTATTACACCGTGTGCAAAACGTTTAAGCAACATTAATAAATCTTCTTCTAAATAAGGTTTGGTTAAATAAGCATTTGCCCCCGCTTGCACCGCTCTTAATCGATGCTTTTCGCCGGAACGTGAAGTAATCATAATAACCGGTATGTTTTTCAACCTATCGCTAGCACGCATTTTTTCTAACACTTCAAAACCATCCATCTTAGGCATTTCAATATCCAGCAACACAATGTCTGGTAAATCTTCTTCCATTGATAAGAGCGCATCAACACCATCTTTCGCTTGAAAAGCTTCAAATTGGTGTCTTTTTAATAATCGACTTGTGACCTGTCTAACGGTATATGAATCATCCACCACCAGCACTTTTGTTTTTTCATAACTGATCTTTACTGATGGTTCAGTCGTAATTTGTTTGCCTGTCCCACTATCTTGTTGCACTTGCAAAGCACGCTGCATCAGATACTGCGGATCTAAAACCAACACAATCTGACCATCACCCAAAAGCGAAACACCTGAGATTTCTCTAACAAATTGCAATTGTGATCCCGCGGGTTTAATGACAATTTCATTACTGCCAACCATTTTATCAACGATTAATGCAATGCTGCTTTCTTCTGAGTGCAAGAATATAATGGAAAGTGAATAAATGTTATTACGAAATTCTTCATTAACATTGTCACCCAGTAATTCAGATAAAAAGTAGAGTTGATATATTTTGTCTGCATATTTAATATCACGCTGTTTAGTCAACACCCGATTTTTAGCTTCGGCACACGACATTCTTGCAACACCTGCCAACTGTGAAAGTTGCAGCGCATAAAATTGGTTATGACTTTTAAAAACCAAAGCTTGATTAAGCGAAATGGTAAATGGCAAACGAATGGTAAACCTGGTACCTTGATTAGGATCGGTATCTATCCATAACGTCCCGCCAAGCTTGTTAATTTCTGTATTCACAACGTCCATACCAACACCATGGCCTGATATTTGTGAAACTTCATCTTTGGTACTAAAACCTGATAAGAAAATCATTTTAATTGCATCATCTTTTGTCATGGAGACTTTGGCTGGCCAAAAGTATTTTTCAATCGCTTTCTGTCTTACTTTTTCTACATCAATTCCTTGACCATCATCGACAAGTTGAATGATAAATTGATTGCCTTGTCGAAATAATGACAACGTTATAACACCTAACTCAGGTTTTCCCATATTCAAGCGCACACCGGGAGGCTCAATACCATGATCGATAGCATTTCTTACCATGTGCTCTAATGATGAAATCAGACGCTCCAATATTCTTCTATCAATCTCACCTTCCAGCCGAGCAAATTTTAAGTGCACCTCTTTACCTAACTCTTCTGAAACTTGACGAACAATTCGTTCTAAACGCGGCACCAAATAGTCGATCGAAATCAATCGAGTATGGATAATGCCTTCTTCTAGGTTTTTTGCAGCCCGCTTTTGCTCTACCAAAAGGCCTTCAGCATTTCGTAAAACATGAATCACCATATCACTCAAATCTTCTAATTGTGTTAATTTTTCCTCTAGCACTCTGATAGATTGCTGCAATGATGAGTAGCGGTCCATTTCTAAAATATCAAATTCATCATAATTTCTAGCGCCAATACTTTCTTGATAAACGCGCAAATTTGCGTCCGCTTTTACTTCAATATTCTTCATGCTTTCTTGAACAAGCTTAATTTCTTTTGATATTTCTATCAAATACTCATTAGCGCCTTTGACTTGTTGTTCTAAATGCGAGCGCGAAACATTGATTCGACCTGCAAGATTACTAAATTTTTCTAGCAAGTCGGCTCTAATTCTTATCGTTTCAGTTGGGACTTCTGATTTTTTTATTTTCTTTTGCGGTGATTCTTCAGCTTCCACTTTAGTGGATAGCACTTCATTTAAGAGTTTTCTTATCGGATCAATCGGCACATCGTCATCTGGAAAGAGTGTATGATGAGCATAGTTATCAATATACAAATGCATGTAATCAAAAGAACGCCTTAGCTCTTTTACTAACGAATCATCAACGGCGGTTTCACCTTGATGAATTTTTTGAATGAGCTGTTCTAGCGTATGAGTATATTCGCTGATCCCTTTTAATCCCACCATTCGAGAACTGCCTTTAAAGGTGTGCAATTCACGCAATATGGCGTTTAATAAGTCTTTTTGAGAAGGATCGCTTGACCAGTCGTTAAATGAACGATTAATGGCATCGAGAATATCATGCGCTTCTTCAACAAATATTCGAATTAGTTCATCATCATTTTCCATGATACCCAAGGCTTAACCCGTAACCTGCTGGTTTTCCGGATTAAATTCTGTGTCAAATTCATGCTCTGCAACAGGTAGTTTAAAACCAGCAACGGAATCACGTAGCTCAATTGCTAATTCGGCCAATTGCCCGATTGAAGTTGCTGTTGCCAGGGTTCCAGATGCAGTTTGAGTGGTAATTTCTTGAATAACACCCATGGTTCTTGAAATTTTACTTGCTGTAACCGTTTGTTGTTGTGCTTCATTGGAAATGTTTTGAATCAGCTCAGCTAAATGAAAAGATACGCTTTCAATTTTTTCCAAGGCAACACCTGCATCTTGTGCCAATCTTGCGCCTTGCACGACTTCGGTGGTTGTTTGCTCCATCGATTTAACCGTTTCATTCGTATCGTTTTGAATGGCATGCACTAAGGTTTCAATCTGCTTCGTTGCATGGCTTGAGCGCTCTGCAAGTCGCTGAACTTCTTCAGCAACTACCGCGAAACCGCGTCCTTCTTCACCTGCCATTGCCGCTTGTATCGCCGCATTTAAAGCCAAAATATTGGTTTGATCAGTAATATCATCAATCAGGGATACAATATCTCCAATTTCTTGAGAGCTTTCACCAAGTCTTTTCACCTGTTTTGCTGTTTCTTGGATCTGTCCTTTAATTCTTTCCATACCACTGATAGTATTTTGCACAATGGTTACACCATTTTTTGCAATATTTACTGATTTACCAGCAACTTCAGCACTTTCTGTTGCATTAGAAGATACATGCTCAACGGAAGCTGCCATCGCATTAATCGCAGCAGTTGTACCCACAATTTCTTTGGCTTGATTTTCACTTGCCTCAGCTAAATGGCGTGCTGTCGATTGCACTTCTTGCGCACTGGATGATACCTGAACTGCGGTTGCATTAATGGTAAAAACGAGTTTACGCAAAGCATTGATCGCATAGTTAACAGACTCGGCGATAGCACCTGTTATATCTTCTCCAACAGTTGCATGCACGGTTAGATCACCATCGGCTAAGTTGGCTAATTCATCCAGCAAGCGCCAAACAGCTGCACGATTTGCTCGGTGTTGCGCGGCCGTTTTTGCTAAGCTAATTTTGGTATCAGAATATAATTGATATGACATCCATAAAAATAGCACAATACAGATAGCACCCAACAAATATCCTGAGATGGGCCCAATAATTCGTTTTTCAGAAGCTTTACCGTAAGCACGAAGCAGTTCTGTTGATTGTTCAAGCAAATTTTGACTTCCTAAGAAAACATCATAAGAAGCATTGCGCACAATCAGTAATTGTTCTGAAATTTGAATAATTTGTTTAACATTCTCTTCAACATAACTAAAATTTTCATTGATTGAATCTAATATTTTACGAGCCTCTTCATCAGTTACTTTGCTGGTACCTAATGCAGGATTGCCTTCTCGCATACCATTTAAATAGCTGCCAAATAAATTGGCCTGCCTGGAAAATGCATCTGCAGCTTCCACTGCATCCTGACCACCTTCTAATACTTTGTCTAAATGACGCATGATACGTTCAGCAATCCACTTCTGGCGTGCCGCAACAGAAACCTGATCAGCAGGCGCATTGTTCTTTAACAAGATATCAATGACTTTGTCATATGCAACTTGTAATTGTGGAATTGTTTTACTCAAATTAGAAGATATTTGATGTAATTCCAACAAAGATGTTTGGCGCGTTAAAATGGCATCCACTTTCTCACGCAGGGGCTTCCACGTTTCTTCCAAGCGCAATAATTCACGTTGCCTAATTTTTAACGATGTTGGAGGAGCGCCGGTTTTCGGATCGCCATTGGTAAGTATTTCTAAATCACTATCAAATTCATCGCGACGATTTCTGAGCAATTCAAAAGCATCTTGAATACCATCTGCGGCATTACTTGTATACTTTGCAATACTTTGTGAAAGGATCCGCAACTCGCCTGCCACCGCCATATAATTTTTATCATTTTCGTCTTGAACACTGACATACCAAAAGTTAATAAACATCAATAAAATGCTAACAACGAGCAAAATACCTGCAAAAACATAGTCTCGCTTGATGCCTGCTCGGGCATTAGGATCCTTTTCAATAAAGGTCATTGCCTACCTCTGCTTTAGCTAGTACATCTCGAAATTTCGGATGTTTAATAATTCCTTTGCAACTGATAATAGGGAATTCTACATTAGCATCAACCCAAGAGCCCATTAAAAAAGGTTCATACAATGGATAATCTGGCATCATACCTTTGCTTTTTGTAGATTCTGGCGAAAGTCGCTGCAATCCCATGACGCGATTGACCAATAACCCCGCCTTTTCACCTTGGCTGTCAATCACTAATACACGACTATGCTTGGTGATCGGTGACATTTTTTGACCAATGAAACCCGCTAAATCGGTAACGGAGAAAATATCGTCACGATAAGTAGCCACCCCTAATAACCAAGGTTTCACACCCGCAATATAGGCAAAGGTCGTCACCGGTAATATGCCGATGACTTCATCAAGAGGCGTAAGTAAAATATGGTCACCTGATAAAAAAGACAATCCTAACCAATGATTTTGGATCGGTGTTTGAGTGAGCGATTTTTTGAATAGAGCACGGATCGCTTTTTCAGTTTCCAAAAGCAATGCAAACGGCGTATCAGCAATCCGTTGCTGCGACATGATCTGTCCCTATCTTCTCTATCTAACATAATAATAGTCGTTATTCGGCTGATGTTTTGTCAAAAGCCATCTTAAGGTAGACTGAAGTACAAGCATTCTTGATAAATGATCAGATTTTTTTGTGGCAAATAGCTTTAATCTTCATGACCGTCGTCGCTTTATCCGGGTACTCTGGCTAGCTGGAATACTGCATATGCTGTTTTTAGCTATCAGTTATCATAACAATCCTGTACTCCCTTTCAGTCAAGCCATCAAAGCCCTTTATGAGCTTTCAGATTTAGCCAGTTCCAATACAACGACAGTCTCGGTTAGCATTGCATCGCACAATTCTGAAACGCCCGAACAAATCGAAAGTCGTGCGCAAGAAGCTGTCCGCATTGTGCCAGAAGTGGCTCCAACCACCTCTCTTCCCGCTCAACCCCTCCTAAGAAAGCGGACTATCTCTGCCGCTGCCCACCTACAGCAAGATGCCGATTACCTCTCACGTTGGCAAAGCTATGTTGAACAATTTGGAAATGAACATTACCCAGAAGAGGCCATGAAAAATAACATCTGTGGCAACTTACGTCTCTTAGTCGCCATTAATAAAGACGGCTCGATTCATGAAATCAACCTGAGACAATCGTCTGGCTCCACTCTATTGGATCAAAGTGCGATTGAAATCGTCAAAAATGCAGGCCCTTTTGAGCCGCTCCCCCCCGAAATTGCAAATGATATAGAGGTGTTAGAAATTATTCGCACTTGGCAATTTCGAGGTAACACTTTAACCTCCGCCTAACAGACACTACCCTCCAGGCTAAGAACATAGTAAGATGACATATATAATAGGGTGCGGCATTTATACCCTGAAGGTGTTGAAATGAGTGTATATACTTCTCTGAGAGATCACTTTTTAATAGCCATGCCCAATATGGCTGATCCGCAATTTACCCATTCCGTTATTTATATATGCGAACATTCGCCAGACGGTGCTATGGGAATTGTCATCAATTTGCCGCTCAGTATCCACTTAGGCGATGTCTTGCAAAACATGAATATTCCCACTGATGATGACTCCGTTTCACAAACACCCGTTTTAGCCGGTGGCCCTTTACAACAAGAACGAGGTTTCGTGATCCACCGTTCATCTTTGCAAGCATGGGAATCTTCACTTGCCTTAACGAAAGCGATTAGTATCACGACTTCTAAAGATATTTTATTAGCGATTGCTACCCATCAAGGTCCTAAAGATGCAATCATTGCGCTTGGATATGCTGGTTGGGAAAGTGGGCAATTAGAACGTGAGATTGCGCAAAATACCTGGTTATGTGGGCCCGCTGATCCGCAAGTGCTCTTTGACATTGCGCCTGAAAACCGCTGGCGTGCTGCTGGGGCTTTACTGGGTGTAGACATGGACTGTGTATCCCATGAAGTTGGTCATGCCTAAGTCGTTTTTAGGCTTCGATTTTGGAACAAAATATATTGGCGTTGCAATTGGTCAATCCGTCACCCAAACCGCGACCCCCCTTCTCACCCTAAGAGCCCGCCAAGGGATCCCTCAATGGCATGAAGTACAAAAAATCATTACTGAATGGGAACCTGATGCGCTCATCGTTGGTTTGGCCTTACAACCTGATGGTAGTGATTCTGATACCAGCCGCAAGGCAAGAACCTTTGGCCAATCACTTAAAAAACGTTTTGCTTTACCGGTGCATTTTATCGAAGAAAGACTCACCAGTGTTGCCGCGAATCAGATTTTAAAAGAAGAACAACAATACCCAAAGCAAACCGATTCTGACTCAATGGCCGCTGCCATTATTTTAGAATCGTTTCTCAATGCGACAAAGGAAACTTCTTGATGCAAGCTCACGATCTACAGTTTGATAGCAACAATCAATTGCGACATTTGCTTACGATTGAAGGCTTAAGTGCCGATCATATTATTACCATTTTAGACAAAGCAGAAAGATTTTTCACCAAAACCACTGGCGAAATTATTCAAACTCAAGAACTGCAAGGCAAAACGTTAGCCAACTTGTTTTTCGAGGCCAGCACCCGTACACGATCTACCTTTGAGTTAGCCGCAAAAAAACTTTCTGCCAGCGTGTTGAATCTGAATATCTCGCATTCTTCTACCTCTAAAGGTGAGTCTCTTCGTGATACCGTACGAAATTTGCAAGCCATGCAATGCCAACTATTTGTGGTCCGTCATAGCTCAAGTGGCGCTTCACACTTTGTTGCGGAACATATTAGCAAAGGTGCCGTGGTGATTAATGCTGGCGATGGTTGCCATGCTCATCCCACCCAAGCTTTACTTGATATGTATACTATCCGTAAACATCGTGGAGATTTTAAAAAGCTTTCAGTTGCTATCATTGGCGACATCTTACATTCTCGCGTTGCACGCTCACAAATTCACGCGCTAAAAGCGCTGCAAGTGGGTGAAATCAGAGTCATTGGCCCTAAAACACTCCTACCGAAGGAAATAAAATCATTGGGTGTTGAGGTATATAATAACCTCGCCGAGGGCTTAAAAGGCATTGATATTATTATGATGTTGCGCTTACAAACAGAACGAATGCAAAATGGTTTAATTCCAGCAGGGAATGCCTACTACCGTCAATATGGCCTTACACATGACAGTTTACGATTAGCAAATCCTAACGCCCTTATTATTCATCCTGGCCCAATTAATCGTGGTGTTGAGATCCAATCCGATATCGCCGATAGCCCCAATGCCGTTATTTTAGATCAAGTCACTAACGGTATCGCTGTGCGCATGGCAGTGATGTCACTGTTAATGGAAAATATCAAAAGAGCTTCCATATGAAAACAATTATACAAAATGGTCGTGTTATCGACCCCGGCAATACACTCGACACAATGACCGATATCACCATTGAAAATGGCAGCATTTCTCAGCTCAGCCCAAAAAAAGGGGCTTTGGCTGACAAGATCATCGATGCAAAAGGTAAATGGGTGATCCCTGGGTTGGTTGATAGCCAATGCCGTCCACATTTACAACACCCACATGGCAGCACATTACAAGAAGAAGCCAAAGCCGCCGTCAAATGTGGTTTTACCTCGCTTTGTATTCCTCCTGATGGGGATTTGATCATTGATACCACGGCCAATGTTGCTCGCTTAAAACAACAAGCAGATCATTTTCTTCCTCATTTATATCCGATTGGTGCACTGACCAAACACTTAGGTGGTGAGTCTATGACGGATATGAGTGCATTGATCGGAAGCGGTTGTGTTGCGTTAAGTCAAGCAATGCATCCCATGAAAGATTTAAGTATTTTGCGTCATTGTTATGAATATGCAGCCAGCTTCAACTTGTTAATTGTGATACAGCCCTTCGATGCCGCGTTAACAAAAGGTGGGATCATTCATGAAGGATTGATCTCAACACAATTAGGCATGCAAGGCATTCCAACTATTGCCGAAACAATAGCCATCGACCAACATTTACAATTAATTGAAGATTCTGGTGTTAAAGCCCATTTTACCTGTCTATCCAGTGCAAAAGCGGTTGAACAAATCAGAGTCGCCAAAGCACGAGGTTTACCAATCACTGCCGACTGCACCATGCATGCTTTACATTTAACTGAAATGAACGTGACTACATTTGATGCAAACTATCATGTTTACCCACCATTGCGTAGCGAAGTCGATCGTTTGGGATTATTGGCAGGCGTTAAGGATGGCACACTCAATGCCATTTGTTCTGATCATCGCCCCCTTGATAACGTAGCTAAATTGGCCCCATTTGGTGACACCGAACCTGGCATGTCAACTATCGATACTTTTTTAGCCTTGGGTTTACGCCTAGTGGAGAAGGAAGGGTTAGATCTGCAAACCTTGTTAAAAGCGATTACTTGTCAACCCGCTCATATTTTTAATCTCCCCGCTGGTACATTATCTGTCGGTGCAAAAGCAGATATCGTCATAATCGATCCCAATCGTCAATATCAAGTCACTGACAATTCACTTTATAGCAGCGGTAAAAATTCGCCCTATAAAGACTGGGAGCTTCCAAATCAAGTGATGATGACATTCATTGATGGCAAGATTGTGCATGAAGGCTGAACGAGCCCCAGTTGTTGGAATGGTAGAGCTTGTTAACGATTTTTTACAAATCAGCCTTCAAACGAAGAATGCAGAATTGGCAAAGCCTGGTCATTATGTGATCTTAGAAGAAACCACGCCTTGTTACCTCATGAGTTATGATGCCAATACCCTCACGCTGATTGTTAACAAAGCACTGCTGCCTAGCTTATCCATTGGATCCTCTTTGCGTGTATCGTCCTTACAAGGTGAGGAGCTTGTCGCTCCTCTTGAAGATACATTTCATTTAATACAAGCAAGCGGACAAGGATTAAATGCCGTTATTTTTTATCTGAAACAATATCGGCGACAATTTCACGGTCTTATTTTATTAGGTGCTAAGCAATTCCCGTTTAAACCTTGTCCTTCACGGCTGCTGATCCCAGGGATTCCGAATGATGTGATTGCAGCAATCCCCTTATTTGAAGATTGGCATATCCCTCACCGTTTAACGAGCCACGTAGAACAACCCGGATGCTTTTATGGCACAACGGAAGAACTCGCCGCCATTTGGTTGCATCATACAGAGATTGCCAAGCCGTTAAAGAAACTTTATATTGCTTCTCTTGGCGAATAAACAATTGTAGGGTGTAACATGCTTGGCGGACTCTTTTTCAATGAAGCAGCAATACGTTTTCATCACGATCTTGTCAAGAACTGTACAATGCAGTGCAATACAGTTTTGACGCATCCCCAATTAGTAGAAGCCAATCAGGTACCAGCAAAAGGTTCAAACGTTGGTCAACTGTTGACTGCATTATCTGAAAACTTAATGCTTTTTTTAAATCGTTCTGATAATGAACTGGAACTGGCAGGAACGAAGAGTGAACAAAGTGCGCTTTTTCATCGCGTGATATTTATTGCTCGTATCAAGAGCATGACTTATTGTACTTACCTGGCACAAACCCTTGATCTGCATAATCCTCATGCAACAACGCATTCTAAAGAATCCCTTTCACCTTTTAGAGGCTATTTCTTAATACTCGCAGCAGTCAATGCATACAATCTTGCCCTTCAAAGCCACCAAGAAAATCAAGTAGATAAAACCGTTGCACTCCTTGTTGCAGCGTTAAAATGGCTTGAGGATGTTGAAATTAATCACTTGGGCGAAATGAACGATGATGTCACATTTTCTTTACGCAAACAATTAGTCACAAAAATTTCTGCCTTGCAATTAGCGATATCCAGAGCTGAGAGATCGCAAATCATTTTACCGCAAGACTTACAACGTATGATCGAGCGAAAAATTCAACGTGCTGCTCGTTTTGCACTACCTTATCATGGTGAAGTCGTTTGTGCCGAGAATGTCGCAAGTTGTTACGTGCCAGATCCTCAATCGGTAGAGTTGCTTTGCCAAAATCTGCAAGCGATGACCGTTAGCCCGCACAGTCAACGCAAACAAATTCTTTTTTATTACAATTTACCAACAGGCCATGTTGAGTTGATTGATGCCGAATTTGATGCAACCACCCAACAACTTTATTTAATTAATATTTCTTCAACACATATGGCTTCACAATATTTGTTCCTACAAACGCTTACAAAACATCTGAATGACATGAAAATCTCCTTTCATACTATTGCTTGCCAAGCAAATATCCAGCGCGATGGGATCAGCTGCTTACTTTATGCTTATGCCTTCAGTGGAATTGTAGCCAGACTTTCTTATGCACAACTTGCCGATAGGAAGTTTCATACAACACAACCAACATTTTTCGATGTCAGCCATCGGGACGGCTATCATAGAGAGCCTATTCCCAACACCCTTTGGTGTTCCATACATGCCTTAGGGAATAAAGCGAGTCTAATGTCGCAATCCTTTTCTTTTATGCAAGAATCGCTGCAACAAATTCATAGCGTAGAAATCACAAAATCTTTAATCGGTGACTTTAAAACTAAATACGGTTTGATGATTTCAGAAGATATGAATATTAAACGCACCTATATTGACTACTTACGTAACCATTTTGCACGTTGTTTACACCCAGACGTTGTTGCTCATCAAATCACCCTGCAAAAGCTACAAAATAAGTTTAAAGGAAAAGCAGCCACCATTGAAGATGGCCAGATGGTGCGTCGAGCAGTCGTTTTTGGTACAACCGATGAGTTTGATGTTCTGTTGAATCATTTTGCGAAATTATCCTTAAGCGAAAATCCTCTTGATGCAGCGGATAAAACAAAAGGGCTAACACCTTTTTATCATGCGCTACAAAAGCAAACTCCTGGCAGGGCATTAAAATTGTTAGCAACTGAAAAAATATCATTAGAGAAAGCGCGTGAACATTTTGCAGCTTTACCTGCAGATTCTGCAATGGCACAGAATCCAAGCTTGCAGAAATCATTAAAGTAAATCCCCCCGCGCTACGCGCTTTGCGCTTACCTTTTTGAGAACAGAGAGCGTAGCGAACAAATAGCCCACTTTTGTAAAGGGGGCGGCGAGTGAAACGAGCGGGGGATTTAAGCTTCTGCAGCCTCAGCGGACCACGCCAATACCCCACCGACGAGGTTTTTGATATTGTGAAAGCCTCGTTGCTGTAAAAACTCTAAGGCTAATTGACTGCGGTGTCCCGAACGGCAATAAACCACAATCGGTTTGTCTTGTGGTATTCGCTCAAGTGATTCAGGCAATGTGTTTAAAGGAATTAACTGCCCACCAATATTAAAAGCCGCATGTTCATCTTCATTTCTTACATCGAGTAGAAAAATGGCTTCTGGCGTTTCTAAAATATCTTTTAATTCAGAAACGGATATTTGGTGTGGATGCATGGTTTGTTCCCTCTGATGGTTTGGCCATAGGGTAGCAAAATCTTGCTTTATAGTACACAGATAATGGTATAAAACTAAGGTATCCCCAAGATGATCGCACTAAAGAGTTGGTGTATCATAGCGTTCATATGTTTTTGTAAGGCGGCTTTTTTATTCATGAAGTTGGTTATATTTGATATCGATGGCACGCTTATCCAATCACACCCGCAAGAAGTGGCGTGCTTTGAAAACGCCATCCGATCGGTAATGGGTATTGCCAATATCAACCACGATGTTCAAAGTTATCAGCATGTCACCGATTTGGGGATCCTCAAAGAGTGCGTGCACCATGCATTAGGGCGCTTCCCCACCCAAACTGAAATCGCTGCCATTGAAGATGAATATTTGGCGTCATTTTCAAATACTATTAAGAATGATCCGATTCAGCCAATTGCAGGCGTACACGCTTTCATTGAAACATTACAATCAATGCCAGAAGTTGCGTTAGCGGTTGCAACCGGCTCACACCATCGTTCAGCTTTGTTAAAATTATCACACGTCAACCCAAGTTTATGTGATATCCCCATGGGCACGAGTTCTGATAGTGATATTCGCACAACCATTATGGAAGTGGCTTTGAATAAAGCAAAAGAAATATACACAAGAAATAATTTCAATCAGATCATTTATATTGGTGATGGACCCTGGGATGTAAAAGCAGTCAAGCATTTGCAATGGGGTTTTATTGGTGTTGCCAGTAATTATGGTAAAAGCCAATTACAAGAATGGGGTGCCAAGTGTGTGATAGAGAATTACTTGGCACAAACCGATTTTCTGCACTTTATGCAACATGAACAACCGCATTTACTGATTGCTTAAAACGCTTCTTTATTCACGGCTTTTTCTTTCGCATCTAAACGAGTAATTTTGCCGTTATCCACCAGGATCTTAAGCGCTTGATCGAGCGTTTGCATGCCTTGGCCTTGACCGGTTTGAATGGTCGAGTACATTTGTGCCACTTTGTTTTCGCGAATAAGGTTTCGGATCGCTGGATTACAAATCATGATCTCATGTGCTGCCATTCGACCACCACCCACTTTTTTCAACAGCGCTTGTGAGATCACTGCGCGCAATGATTCTGAGAGCATCGAACGAACCATATCTTTTTCGGCTCCCGGGAAAACGTCAACGATACGATCGATCGTTTTAGCAGCGGAGGTTGTATGCAAGGTGCCAAATACTAAGTGACCTGTTTCAGCCGCAGTGAGTGCTAAGCGAATGGTCTCAAGATCGCGCATTTCCCCCACCAGGATCACATCGGGATCTTCACGCAATGCTGAACGAAGTGCTTCATTAAACCCTTTGGTATCAGTATGAATTTCACGCTGGTTGATCACGCTCTTTTTACTTTGATGCACAAATTCGATTGGATCTTCTACCGTGAGAATGTGGCCATATTTATTTGCATTAATATAATCAATCATTGCTGCAAGCGTAGTACTTTTACCAGAGCCTGTTGGCCCTGTCACCAACACCATACCACGTGGATATTGTGCAATGTCGGAAAATATCTTTGGTAAACCCAATTCTTCTAACGTCAATATTTTTGAAGGAATGGTACGAAACACCGCAGCTGCCCCGCGGTTTTGATTAAAGGCATTCACACGAAAACGAGCAAGACCAGGCACTTCAAATGCAAAGTCGGTTTCAAAAAATTCTTCAAAGTCACGACGATGTTTATCGCTCATGATGTCATAGATCAAGGTATGCACAGCTTTATGATCAAGCGCTGGCACATTCAAGCGCCGAATATCACCATCAACTCGGATCATTGGGGGAAGACCTGCAGAAAGATGCAAGTCGGATGCTTTATTTTGCACACTGAATGTGAGTAATTCTGTAATATCCATGATTCCCCCTTCGGGCTTGCTTGACTCTATCTATCTTGATGCTGCAAAGTACTGCCATGACTCCTATTGTAGCTAATTTTGTTAACATTCAGCGCCAAATGGCGACCACGCTACAAACTTGTGGGCGTGATGCTTTTGCTGTCACTTTAGTTGCTGTCAGTAAATCCCAGAGCAGTGATCAAATTGCCACCCTTTTTGCTGCAGGGCAGCACGCTTTTGGTGAAAACTATCTTGATGAAGCGCTTTCAAAGATCGCGGCACTCCCATTACCGGGTATCATCTGGCATTTTATCGGCCGCGTCCAATCAAAGAAGACGCCAGAGATTGCTCAAAATTTCAGTTGGGTACATACCGTTTGTCGTTTTAAAGAGGCAGCACTCTTATCTTTACATCGTCATTCTCTGCCTCCGCTGAATATCTGTCTACAAGTCAAACTCGATAATGACCCTAAACGAAATGGTGTTCCCAAAAATGAAGTACTGGCTTTAATTGAACAGATCAAGCCTTTACCCAATCTCACCCTTCGCGGATTAATGGTACTCCCTCCTTTTGATGATGATATTGCCAAACAACGGTATTATTTTAGAGAATTACGCTCTTTATATGAACAATGTAATCAGCAAGGCGCAAACTTCGATACATTATCGATGGGCATGACCCATGACTTCGAAGCCGCTATTTTGGAAGGTGCAACCATGCTACGCATTGGCACCGGGATCTTTGGACCACGAAGGTAAACACATGACAGAACCACATCGTATTGGCTTTATTGGCGCCGGCAATATGGGAAGCGCGCTTATCAACGGCCTTATTAAAAAGGGGTATTCCCCTCAATTACTCTGGGTCTGTGATCACCATCCTGAAAATCTTCAAGCACTAAAAAATCAAGGCGTTAATACGGCAGAGGATCCTGATTTCGTTGCTGCCAATGTCGAGATTTTAGTGTTAGCTATAAAACCTAACTCTATTAAATCGACCATCATGGCATTACAAACGCATTTACAAACACATCGACCTTTAGTTGTTAGCATTGCAGCAGGGATCACGACCTTGCAAATGACCCTATGGCAAGGTCAAACGGCCTGCCCGATTATCAGAGCCATGCCAAACACACCTGCTTTGTTAGGAGTGGGGATGACGGGTTTATTCGCAACTGAGACGGTGAGTAAAGCAATGCGTGAAGCAGTGTCACGACTTTTTGTGTCTGTGGGACAAATTGCTTGGTTTGCCAATGAAGCCGATATGGACGTTGTCACCGCCCTCTCAGGTTCGGGGCCTGCTTATTTTTTCTACTTTATGGAATGCCTTATTCAAGCCGCAATCTCACAGGGATTATCTGAAGAAATTGCTAGAAAACTTACTTTTCAAACGGCAGTGGGCGCAGCTGAAATGGCGCAAAAAAGTCAGGACAGTATCACCCTGTTACGCCAAAAAGTGACCTCTAAAGGCGGCACGACAGAGCAGGGGATCAATGTCTTAAAAGATGGTAATATGGCCCTGCTTTTACAGACCGTGTTAGCACAAGCCACAAAACATGGCAAAACCCTCAGTGAACAATACGATTAACAGAAGGCGAACAGATGGGCCCTTTACAAAATGCGAGCAGCTTTTTAATTCAAACCCTGTTTGATCTTTATCTATTGACGTTATTGCTTCGTTTTATCTTGCAATATTTACGGGTTGATTATTACAACCCCTTTACACAATTTATTGTCAAAGTGACCAATCCTATTGTCGTTCCTTTACGCCGCTTTATCCCTGGCCTTTGGGGAATTGACTTTGCAACACTGGTCGCTATATTGGTACTTACCTTAGTGAAGATCACGCTCATCACCCTTATCAGTTTACATAAGCTGCCTTCCCCCTTAGGTCTTCTTGTTTGGTCGGCAGGCAATATTAGTGGCTTAACCATTAAGTTGTTCTTTTACGCAATTTTAGCCAATGTGATTTTAAGCTGGGTGGCCCCGATGGCTTATTCACCTGTCACTGTGATTTTAAAAAGATTAACCGATCCTTTAATGCAACCTGCTAGAAAATATATTCCACAAATTGGCGGTTTTGATATCTCTCCCATCCCTGTGATCATCGTGCTTCAATTATTAATTATGCTCCTTGCTGAGCCGTTGACTCATCAAGGGATCTCTCTTGCGACTCGGTAATGGCTACTTATAAAACGGTGAGTTGGGATAAAAAAGATCTGCTGCTTTATACCTACATTCAACCTAAAGCAGCGGCAGATAAAGTTGTCGGCTTATTTCAAAATGCTATCAAAATTCAAATAACGGCACCTGCTTCTGACAATAAAGCGAATTTACATTTGATCAAATGGTTAGCAAAAGCGTGCAAAGTGCCTCAAAAAGCCATTTCCATCGAGAGCGGTCACCATAGTCGTTATAAACTATTACGCATCCAATCACCCCAATTATTACCTCCCTGGCTTAATGATTGGCTACCCAAGGAAACACCTTAATGTCTGTCAAAGAATCCACTTTTGAAATTAATGGTCAAATCATTGCTGCAAAAATATGGAATGAAAATCAAGGCACACCTACCTTAGCATTGCATGGCTGGCTAGATAATGCAGCATCGTTCGATAAATTAGCTCCATTATTGACCGACTCTTACATTGTCGCGATCGATTTTCCAGGGCATGGTTTATCATCACATAAACCCGTTGCCAGCCCGATCCATCTCATTGATATGGTCATCGATAGTATTCATGTTGCCAATCATTTAGGATGGAATACATTTGCACTGCTGGGGCATTCTTTAGGTGCCTGTATTGCAAGCTTAATTGCTGGCGTGATCCCTCATCGCATCAAATATAGCTTATTAATTGACGCGCTAGGCCCTTTATCAAGACCTGCCCAATTAGCACCAAGTCAACTTGCCTCTTACATCGAACAGATGGCAAATATTCCTTTTAAATCACCACCCCAATATGCCACCTGGCAAGATGCACTTAATGCGCGTTTAAAAGTGAATGCGATGCAGGCTGATTCTGGCACTTGTATCGTCAAACGGGGTTTGAAAAAACTGGCCAATGATCATTTTACTTGGCGAACCGATCCTCGTTTGCTGATGCCATTACCGTTATCATTAACCGAAGAACAAGTGCTTGCTTTTTTAGAACAAATCACCAGCCCGCTGTGTTTAGTACGCCCCCTTAATGGCTATCCTTTTCCTGATGAGCTCATGCAAGGACGTTTACGTGCGGTTCCTCATGCGCAATTAGTGACAATGCCTGGCGAACATCATGTGCATTTAGACGATCCTTTGAAAGTGGCTGAGTGTTTTCAAAGCTTTTTACGGACACTTATCTAGATTTATGGTAGCATTTTGCAACAAATTGAAAGAGACTTAACGATGAAAATGGTCATTGCTAGTGAAAATCCAGGAAAATTACGCGAAATCCAAGCTTTTTTTCAGTCATTACCGGTTACAGTCGTTGCGCAGAGTGATTTTAGTGTACCAAGCGTTGAAGAAACCGGCTTAAGTTTTGTCGAAAATGCCATTTTAAAAGCGCGTCATGCCGCAAAATACAGCCAATTACCTGCGTTAGCCGACGATTCAGGTTTAGTCGTAGATGCACTAAATGGCGCGCCTGGGATCTACTCTGCCCGTTATGCGGGATCTGGCGCGACCATGCCTGATAACATCAAAAAATTGCTAAACGATATGCAATCGCTCAAAGACAATGAGCGCCGTGCACATTTTTTCTGTGCTATTGCTTTTGTCCGACATGAAAAGGATCCCGTTCCCATTATCTGCCAAGCCCAATGGGATGGTTTGCTATTACATGAAACCAAAGGCGATAAAGGTTTTGGCTATGATCCGCTGTTTTTAATCCCTCAATTAGCATGTACCGCAGCAGAGCTTGACACCCACCAAAAAAATCAATTAAGCCATCGCGCAAAAGCACTGACCTTATTTGTTGCTGCTTTTTTACAAGCATACCCTAAACCGCAATGAACAAGATTTTGCATTTACCACCATTAAGCCTTTATATCCATTTCCCATGGTGTATCAAAAAATGTCCTTATTGTGATTTTAATAGCCATGCCTTAAAGCAAGACTTACCTGAAGCCGACTATATTGCTTGTTTGCTTCAAAATGCAAAGCAGGCTCTGCCTTTTGTTGAAAATCGAAAAATCCAAACTATTTTTATGGGCGGCGGCACGCCCAGTTTATTCACAGCAGCAGCCTTAGATACTTTATTACAAGGCTTGCGTCATATCTTTCAATTTGATGAAGCGATTGAAATTACGTTAGAAGCAAACCCAGGCACCGTAGAGCAAGAACGGTTTAATGATTACCGTCGTATTGGTATTAATCGATTATCATTAGGCATTCAAAGCTTTAATGAAAAACATCTTGAAGCACTGGGCCGTATTCATAACGGTTATGAGGCAGAAAAAGCTATTGATACTGTAAGAGAAGCTGGGTTTACCAATTTTAATTGTGATCTGATGTTTGGCTTACCCAATCAGTCGATTGAACAAGGTCTTAATGATTTACAAAAAGCGATCTCGCTCTCGCCCACCCATCTTTCTTGGTATGAATTAACGCTCGAGCCCAATACCTTTTTTTGGCATCATCCGCCAAAACTACCAGAAGATGATTTAATCATTGAGTTGCAAGAACAGGGCCAAGCATTATTAGCGCAAAATGGTTACGTGCAATATGAAGTGTCAGCTTATAGCCAAAACATTCCATGCAAACACAATCAAAACTATTGGGAGTTTGGTGATTACTTAGCGATTGGTGCAGGCGGTCATGGAAAAGTCACTTTGCCACTTCAACAACATATTTTGCGCTATCATCATTTTCGTCATCCAAAGCAATATATGGATCGTGAACAAGGCTTTGTGCAAGAAAAAAATCCGATCCCCTCCTCCCAGCTCGCTTTTGAATTTATGCTCAATGCCCTAAGACTTAAAGCCGGGGTCCCAACTAAATTATTTTCACAACGAACAGGGCTACCACTTGCCACGATTCTTAAGCCATTAACCGAGGCTTATGAAAAAGGGTGGCTCGGATCTTTTGAAGAACAACTTTGCACCACCCCACTGGGTTATCGATTTTTAAATGATGTGGTAAGCTTATTTTTGTCCGACAATGACCGTTAGAAGAAGCCCATGGAAATTCATGTCTCTTATCAGCCAACTGCCAAAGAATTAACCAAGGCAGGTTCGCTTTTTATTGAAAAAAAGCCTTTCTTTCTTATTACCATCCAAGTGATGAATCTCTTTGCCATTGTGATCACGGTATTACTTTGTATCAAATTGTTTACATTTGGGTTAACCAAAGAGGAATGGTTGGCAGGGGTCACCGCTTTGTTGTGGTTGTTTGGACGCCGCCCAATCAATGAATGGTTGTTATTCCAGCGCTTAAAAAAAAATAAAATGTTACAATTTCCGATCCAAGTGGTATTTTCGCTCAATGGCGTGATGTGGGAAGGCAAAGGATTGGTAACAGGGCATATGCCTTGGCAACATGTTCAATACATCACCGAAGTCAAAAACGGCTTTTTGATCCCCAATGCGAACACGCGCTATTTATGGCTTCCCTTTCGGAGTTTTCAATCGCCCAATGATATTGCCACTTTTCGCAATTTGCTGAGTGAAAAACAAATCATTCGCCGCTATTACCCTAAATGGGAATGTTAGGAAGTCAAAAGAGCATATATTTCATACATAGTTATTTTGACTTCAATCGAGGCGCAGCAAATTCGAGTAGCGGAGTTTACTTTTAGTAAATGAGCAACGCAGAATGCAGCTGCAACAAAGAGTGAAGTCAAAAGAGCATATATTTCATACATAGTTATTTTGGCTTCAATCGAGGCGCAGCAAATTCGAGTAGCGGAGTTTACTTTTAGTAAATGAGC
>CAZQMV010000018.1:0-2877 GCA_964594635.1 Uncultured Candidatus Berkiella sp. | reverse complement strand
AACGCAGAATGCAGCTGCAACAAAGAGTGAAGTCAAAAGAGCATGTATGAATTAGAACATCCATTTGATCATGAGCGTCACGACGATTAAATAAAGAAATGACATTAACCCGCCAGCTTTAATAAAATCGATGATTTTATATTGACCCGGTAAGCTAATGAGCGCATTCGCTTGATGGGTAGGCACGATAAAGGAATTCGACGTTGCAATGGCAACCATCAGTGCAAAGGCGCGCGGATCATCACCCAATATTTGTGCTAAATGGACGGCTAAGGGAACCAATACAATGGTCGCCCCCACATTCGACAAAATAATACTCCCAATCGACGCGATGACTCCCAACACTAGCAATAGCAACCATTCGGGTGAGCCGGCAAAGACTTTTAAAATATAGGCACCCATCCAATCCGATGTACCACTATTTTGCACCGCGATACCCAGTGGAATAAGACCTGCTAATAAAAAAACCGTTTTCCAGCTGACGGCTTCATAGGCATCATCAATACTGATAACCCCTGAGAAAATCATTCCCACTGCGCCTACTAACAAACCAATGGCCACTGATAAGCCACTAAAGATAATTAAACCAATCGCTAGCATAAAAAAGAATACGGCAAACCACATTTTATCCGTGTGGGTTTTTTTGCGAGGATAATCTGAGGTCACAATCACAAAGTCAGGATTTTTTTGTAAAGAGGCTAAAGCATTCCATTGACAGAACATGCCCAATGTATCACCCGATCGTAAAGCTAACCCTCCGATCTCTTTTTTACCGCGACGTACTTTATCGCCCCGATGCACAGCTAACACCTGAATACCGTACTCGCGACGCATGTGCAAATCGCTTAAATTAGTACCCAATAGTTGAGAGCTTGGCGGAACGACTGCTTCGCATAATCCTGCATGCGGTGAACTAATGTGCTCTGGAAAAGCAGTTAGGTATGGCGACATCCGTAAACCATACTTTTTAGCAAATTCTTCAACTTCTTCTTTAGGTCCAAACATAGCCAAAACGCTGTTGGCTTTGATTTCAGTCTTGCGAAGCGGCGGCATATGCAAATTGTTACCGATCTTGATGCCGATGATGGCAATAGAAGGCGGCAGTAACCATTCCCATTGTCGCAACGTATTATCGACTAAAGAACTGGAAGCTGGCACACGACATTCGCAAAAATCGGATCCTATGCCGTAAATTCTTTTAAAGTAATCAGGCGATCCACCATTACTTTGCGAACCGGCCACAAATGGCGCTTTTGGGATCACCCATTTTCCTAAAAACACAAAATAGAGGATCCCCATAACAAGTAACGCTAAGCCGATAGGAAATACACTAAACAAACCCAACATCGGCGCTTTGGCACCTGTCTTATCAGTAAGACCGTTGCTGTTGATCAATAAGCTGTTTAATAAAATCAGCGGCCCTGTGCCTAACATGGTTAAGGTACTACCCAAAATGGCACAAAAACTTAGCGGTAACAGTAAGCGCGATTTTGGGATCCCGGTGGCATGACGAATACGGGTAATGATCGGCAATAATAAAGCAACAGTGCTGACGCTACGTAAAAATCCGGCACAAAAACCACTGACAGCCATTAAATATAATCGAATACGGTTCTCACTTTGACCGCCTAAGCGCATAATGTAGTAAGCCATTTTGGCAACAACACCACTGCGTTCAAGTCCTGCACTGATGATCATCACACCAATCAGCGCAATGACGGCATCGCTTGAGAAGCCGGAAAAAAGCAATTCACTGGGAACTAAACGGGTGAGACCAAGCAGTACGAGCACTAAACAAGCAACCACGTCGACACGTACTATTTCTGTGACAAATAACACCATGGTAACGGTGATAATAGCCACAACCAAAAAAATATCCGGTGTTAAACCTTGTACGCCAAACACAGCCTTCTCTCCTATCCCTTACTCATATTATAGGAGAGGGCTTGCTTGGCTGCTTCTTAGCGATTCAACTGAAAAATCAGATCCCAGATGGCATGACCCAGTTTTTCACCACGTTTTTCAAACTTGGTCGTGTGGCGCTCAAAACCTATTGGTGCATAAAGCGCTTCACCAAAGTAGTTAGTAAAAGAGGGGCTTGCCTCTAAAACAGTCATCATATGTTCAGCATAGGGCTGCCAATCCGTCGCAAGATGGAAAAAACCTTCTGCTTTGAGTTTCTTGGCGATCAGTTCCACAAATTCAGGTTGGACAATACGGCGCTTGTGATGTTTGCTTTTGGGCCAAGGATCGGGGAACAACAAAAGCACCCTATCAAGGCTGCCATCAGAGATAGCCAGGTTTAAAACATCCAGTGCATCAACGGCAAAGATTTTGAGATTGGTTAATTCAAGAGTCTTTGCGCGTGCCAACATCCGACCAATACCCGGTGGATGCACTTCTACGCCAATAAAATCCGCTTGGGGATTTTCGGCTGCGAGTTTCGCTAAAGTGGCCCCCATACCGAATCCAATCTCCAGCACTCTTTTCGCTTCACGGCCAAAGACGGCATTCCAATCGTAAGGTTGACCGTTTTCGGGGAGGGGTAAACCGTATAGTGGCCAATCGGCTGAAACGGCTTCTTTTTGTGCGGGGGTCATACGCCCTTGGCGTACCACAAAACTGCGGATGGGTCGGTGGATGGGGGTATCTGTAGTCATATATCTAAATCACTTAGTTCTCTAACACTATATTTCTGCAAACCGATACTATTTCACCAACTGGTATCAAGCAAGCCATTTTGCGATAATGATGAGCTGAATTTATGCTAATCGCCATTTTACGCTTGGGTTTTCGTTGTTTAAACGCTCACTTCAGGAAACTCGCGCCCGTTGGGCACTCAGACAACCTTTCGTTCGCTAATAAACAACGAAAACC
>CAZQMV010000017.1:16483-37523 GCA_964594635.1 Uncultured Candidatus Berkiella sp. | reverse complement strand
ACATACTTAGCTTAATACATCAGGGTTAAAGTGCCCCCTTTAATGGGGTAGAGCCTTGAATTCAAACATTCAGTACTTGATCCCTTTCCTTTCTAATCTTAGTTAACTGCATTCTACCTATTCTTATACCTTCTAAAACAAAGCAACAAAACCCAGAACTTGGATGTTCTGCGATATCTTTTGGATGTCCTACAATATCTTTTTTTCTGAAATCTTCGATAACCAAACAATAGCCCCAGCAAACTAAAGTCGGTACAAAACATCCTATCAATGCAATCATGATTTCTCTTTCTCGGAGCATGCCTTTGAAAATAATCGAGTGTTATGCATTTTTACTTATCAAATAGAGATGAATTGGTTACTGACTGATTTGAGACTAACATTGATTAAAAGTTAACTATTAACGAATAAGAACTGAGGTTCAAGCTGCTACATTTTTGAAATAGTTGACATAAATATCTGAGAAATAAGAGCCTAATCATTTTTAACTTTACTCACAATTAATATTTAGTTAATATACTAATCAATTATTATCTATTGTATATTCCCCTATTTCTCGAGGTAATTTTTAATGAAGTGCGGTCCTCGCTCTAATCTTAGTAGTAAACGTAAAACTAAGGGCCAAAGAATAATAAATCCTCAGCAGCATCATTTGCTTCAAAAATGTTCACAAATATTTTCTGACGAGGGTGAAATTAATCAAGTTGCTCTTAATGATTTGTTTGCATTTCTTTGTAAAGGAAATTTAAATGAGCTTGATTTTAATGAGGTAATAGAAGTTGGCCCATCTAAAGGAGCATCCGTATTAAGCGTTCTTGCACTTGCTGCCTCAAGTGGATTCGCCCAAAATCTTGATAAGGTTATCAGTAATGTAGATATAAAGAAATTAAATTTTAATTTTTTATGTCCATCATTTCCCTCAATTTTTCAAGGTTTCCATTTGCTGTATTTGCTCATGCATGCATGTGCTTATGAGTATACACATTGCCTTGAACGAGTTTTTTCTGTATTGCCCCTGAAAAATTTCAATTTCAGAGCAAAGTGTACCGAGGGAAATTTTAAAGGAACAGATGTTTTTTGGATGGCTGCATTAGCTGCTGCCGGTGGGAATTCACAATACTTAGATAAAATATTAAAATATGTGCCCATAAAAGATTTGGACATTGATGTTTTTTGTCTGAGACCTGTAAGACGAATTGTGTCAAGCAGTCTTCTTTCCACACAATCAAATCCTATTGATGCATGGAACATGCTCTTTTCTCAACCAGTACTAAGTCCAACTGACATTGTTGAGCCATATAGTGGGGAAAGCACGCTTCATTTACTTGCTCAAGTAGCTGCACAAGGTAAACCCGAATATCTCAAAAGCATTCTAAGAAGAATTACTATAACTCCACAATTATTGAATCAACAAATATTAGAGGGCCCACATAAAGGGGCAACACTATTTCATCTAATAGCAAAAGCAGAAGCTGGATCAGCTGAGCCGCAGGGTATTTTAGAAGAGATCCCTAATAAAGTTTTACTACAATTGGATTTAAACTCGGTAGTTGAAGATAGAGAGTCAGATGGAACAACGGCACTATATTGGCTGGCTGTTGCTGCTGGCAATGGTAGACCTCATTGCTTAGAACGAATTATATCCAAAAAACCTCTTTCTGAATTAAATCTAAAAGTGATAGGTAAAGGAATATATTGTCAAGATCTTACAATCTTAGATTGGCTGGCTAGAGCCGTATGGCATGGTTATCCAAAAGCATTAGAAAAGTTAATGGCAAAAAAAGCATTCCACTTAACCGATTTTAATGTAAAAAATGGCTGGGGCATAACGCCATTATTCATTTTAGCCAAAAGAGTTAACAGAGAGCAATATAACATATTTGAAGAAGTTTTTTTCGCGACATCACTTGATGAGTCTGATATCAATTCGAAATATTTAAGAAAAGATGGAAATGGAACCACTTTGTTATGGTGGTTAGCACTACTTGCTATTGATGGCAGGGCTCAATATTTAGAACATTTATTGACAATGATTCCATTTGCCAAGTGGGATTTAGATGCCACTTGTCAAATGGGTACAAATGAAGGTTGGTCTGTTTTACATTTAATTGCAGAAGCAGGAATTAGAGGCCATTCACAAATTTTAGCAAAAATTCTTAGCCAACTTCCCGCTGACAAACTCAATTTGATGAAAAAAATATCTTACGAGAAAGATAAAGGATTAACCGTTTTTCATCAAATTTTCCAAGCTGCTAACAATGGACATACACAATATTTAGATATTGTGCTTGCTAGACAAGATTTACTCAGAAATGTTGATTTTAATTATAGATGTGAAGAAAATCATCACCGAAATACTACGCCTTTGTGGTGGGCATGTGCTGCTGCAATAAAAAAGGCTTCAAGACAACTTGAAAAAATACTTGCAGAGGTGCCATTAGATAAGCTTGATTTTAACGCAACTTGTACTAAAGGGCCGTATAAAGGCATCTCAGCATTTCAGCTTGTTGCACGTGCGGCAGCTCATGGGAATATTAGACCTTTAGAAATTTTATTCAAAAAGCTAAATCTTAATGAAATTCAACTTAACGCGATATGTAAACGTGGTGAATTTCGTGGAGCGACTACGCTTTGGTGGATATGTTTATTAGCTACTTCAGGGCACCCTAAATTTTTAGATAAATTACTAGAAGATGTTCCAATTAACCAATTAGATTTTAATTTACCATGCTTAGAAGGCATAAATGAAGGAATAACACCAATTTGGTGGGTTATACTTGCTGCTAGAAATGGAAAAGGGAATAAAAAGAGCCTGGATTTAATTCTTCAGAATATACCAATTAATGAGCTGATTGGAAATCAGGCCCAAAACAAAAATAATAACATTCTCATTCTTTTAGCTTGGTGTGGTTATATCAATATCTTAGAGTCTTACTTCAATGAGATACCTATAACTGAACTTGATCTGAATACTAGAGCAACAAATGGGCAATTTAAGGGAACATCGTTACTTTGGTGGTTAGCGACTTTAGCTGCGGATGGCTATCCAACTTGCTTTGAGAGAGTATTAACAGAAGTTCCCCTAGATATATTAAATTTTGATGTTAGAAGTGGCCAAAGTGGCAAATCTTTAAAAGAAATGATCAGCGGGACTCGCTGGTCTAGTTATATTGAGCTTTTAAGTAATTTGAAACGCATAAAATCTATTCTTAAATCGCATGAGAACATATTCCCTCTTCTTGATGGATTAGATGATGTTGCAGCAAAAGCTAGTGCTGATGATCACCTTGACACCTATTATGTTCTTGCTCGTTTCTTTCAAAGTTGTCAAAACCAAGAGCTGTTTAAGAAATATGCAACGAAAGTACCTAAAGTTCATCCTCATTCTAATGAAATTTTTCTTGAGCTACATTCTCTAGAGCAAGAATCTAAATGTTTGCATAAGGAACATCAACAGAAAGGATTAGGCAGCAGTGCTGAACTTGATGATTTGAGTTCTAAATTAGAGAAATTATTAGTTTCAGAGGGTCAAGAAGATGCAGTAATAGATATGGTTTCAACTGAACTTACAAGCCCACTCGAAGCATCATCACCGATGTTAATTTTCAGCAATCCTCTCTCTCACTTGGTATCTTCTTTTGTCATTGAATCTAACCCTGCTGATGTCTCTAAAAAAGGTGAATGGAGAAGTAAAGAAGCACAAGAACTTCATAGTTTAATCATGAGAGCCTGTAAATCAAAACATACTCTATCATTTGCTAAAATATTAGAAAAACTTGATAAATGCCTTGTTAATTGTACTGCAGATACGCTTGCAGAACGGAGTATTAATGGGTTCTCACATTTAGATGATGTATTACATTTGCCATTTGAGCTCCAAAGTGATCCTTTGTTTGCAGAACATGTATCGAAAATCTTATTTGTAAAGCTCTCAACTGAAATGCAAACTAAATTATCTAAAGAAGGTTTTGCCGAAGTCATAAGTAATAGCACAAATAAAGGATTTTCACTATTACAGGATGCTTTACGATCTGGCTCTGTCACGAATACAAAAATGATAATAAAATTATACGAATCGTCTTTAGATCCACGGTTATGGCAAGCAATACTTCGCAGTACAAATTATTTTGGATACAATGGATTTCAACAAGCTGTAAGCAGTGGAAAACTAGGTTTAGTAAAATCATTTATCACAGCAGTACAACATGCTTATGGTGATGACAGTGAATCATTATTGAGAGAATTAGGGAATGAATCCTGGAGGTTTTTTAATAGCAAAACCTGGAAATGTTCCCAAGAACAAACGGAAATACAGGCTTTAATTGAACCATTTGTAAACTTTAAAAAAAGCTTACAAATGGTATCTTGGGTAAGCGCTTGTTAATCTATTAATCGCTGCTGACAGCTTTACCGAGCTGTTTGGACCGCTCAAACGATGTTTCCAGCTTCTCAGGACGCTAATGACCATATTCGAAAAAGCCGCGGCTGTTGCGCTAGCGCGTAAATCAGAGATATCGTTACCCACCGCAAAAATAAGGATTTCAACGCTTGCAAAAAATCACGTCAGAAATAACATCGTATAACTTGGATGTCCTACAATATCCTACAGATGTCAAAGCCCAGAAAAACTAGCATATGCTAAAAGTAAAAGGGGTATTAGATTTTTTATTAGTAGGCGTTTTAAAGCGTGTTATAACTCCTTTATCAGAAAATGACATAAGTATTTATGCTCTATCTACATATGACAGATTATATATTGATTCAAGAACGTGAATTTGAAAAAGCGCTTGAACTTTTAAGCAGTCATTTTAAATTCCCATTGACTAAACCAAAGGCCGTTGGAACGTAACCAAAATCGTCTCTACGGCCTTGGGGTATTGAAATTTGATTACTTTTGCTTACGATAGACATTGGTACTGTACATTCCAGTATGAGAGCTTCTGAAGAAACTAAACTTTCCAGACCAGTAGGGATCCATCCTTTACCTGATAAAATAGATTTTAGTTTCTTAAAATGGGTTTGCTTGATTGCTTTTCCAGACTGGCTTCGATGGACAACTGTGCTATTGATTGATTCATGTGATTGTGAAAACTCAAGTCCAGATTCAATTGCAATTGTGCAACTACCTAATTCAAAATAGTAACTCATAAAATTTTTAATCTTAATTTAATAATTTTCCTGTTAACATTTTTCTCAATGCGCTATATTCATCGCGTTCTAAATAGGAGTATTTAACATGCATGAAATTAAAGACATTTGTCAGTTGGACAATGTACACGGTGGAACGGTAAGATATGTTACTCAATTCGAAATAGATAATGAGTGCAATTCTAAAGCTGCCAGTGGCGCTATTATGATAGGCGCATTTTCTGTAATTGTTGGAGCTATAATTCACCCCCTACTTGGTATAGCTGGCGTTGCAGGTGCACTTGGAATGTTAATTAACAACCGGGGTGAACGCGATCCTCAATGCGATTACAAACCAGGGTATTATGACGTAGTTAGTTATTAATTCTTTCTGCCTGACTTCAAAGCTTCTTTAGCAATAGCCTTGTTAATGCCTGCACCACATCCACATTAGATGTTTGTATTTTGAAATTATTGTTACCTAAGTTAAGCGTTAAAGAAGCCACCTGATTGGATGATGACATTTTGGCTTGTATCGCTGGAACATTCGGCGGTACAAGTCCACCTCTTGCATACTTTGGTAGATCCATGCTGTTAAGCCGATTAAACAACCCCAGCCCATATCGTTTAACTGCGGCAGCTCGTATAACTAACTCTCCACTTGATAGTCTGGTAAGTATAGAATCACTTGTCGATGTACCAGGCCCTTGAATAAACCCACCTCTGGCTCGCTTTTCTGGCTTTAGCATTTTCTCGGCACGAGTATCAATTGCTACTTCACCTGGAATGACCACAGCTCAGCTTGCGAATCCATACCTGCCAAAGCATCGGCTACTCCGGTGTCCCTTAACGAACCATCAGCTTCTAGTACCGACACCCCAAGGCTTTGATAGGTCTTAGAAGCAGCATCTGTGCCACTCGCAGCTTCACCTAGTCGCTTGGTAAATTGTTCAAGGGGTTTCCAGCTTCTCGATAGGTACTCCAGTCTGTGAAGCAGCAATGCGTAGCTCTTGGAGTAGGTCTATTGTAATGCCGACTCTATCTGCAGCATTGGCTGTCCTATCTGTCATTTGATAATAGCTGGAAACCAGGGGATTTTGAGGAAATCAATTAATTACTTCTAAAGAAATATTCCGCTCATATTCAATTGGATTTTAAAATGTGTAAAGCCGAAGGTATGAAATCTTCGGCTTTCAATTATTTTTTCTCTGAATTACCTGTAGGAAAGAGTAAAGTCACTACAGCTCTTGCACCCCAATTACGTGGTCCTGTATCAGGATGATCAGCCCAGTAACGAGCCCCTGCGCCAAAACTTACTGGTAATTTACCAATTGTAACTAATTTTGAAATCAGCAAATTAAATGGTAGTGCGAAGTCACCTTTATTCCAATAATAAGTTGATTCTGCATTTAAAGTGTATGTCCAGGCTGCTTTATTGGTATAGGAAAGAAAAGGCTGCACAAACATTTGATTCATGGATGTTCTACTATCAGCACCTGCAAATGACCACAATTGATTTGCTAAGGCTCCATATGTCCAACCGTTACTCATTTTTAAGATAACAACAGTTGGTCCTATTGCCCACTTGCCTGTGCCTAACAATTCTTGCGTTGCCGTTGGAATTTGCAGTGCAGGCCCTAAGCCCCAAATAATGCCATTAGCAGTAGGCTTTTTGGGTGAAAAGAACAAACTTTGTAAAGTATCACTTAATCCAAATAATAAAGGCCTCCGCAAAATACTTTTGTAACATTTATGTTTTCCAGTATAACTTCTCTTGGTGGGCTCGAAGGACTAAAAAAGGTTAAAGCCTGGATTACCGAAAGTTTTTCATAGGCCGTTCAAATATGAAATAGTGCACTAAATGGATCTCAATTTAATGAGGCGCTGTCTCACTGAATCTGAATTATTTTATTATGTGTCTTCTAGCTTCAATTTTGATACCTTCAAGTTTCTGAGCAGCTTTTAATAAAGCAGTCAAATTCTCAGCCGTAGGATTTCCGTTTGGTCCAAGCATTCTTTGAATACTCTTAGTATTTTTTTTCATTTCTTTAGCAACAGCATCAAATTGGAGGCTCGCATTAATATAATCACGTAGCAATGATTCACACTCCTTGCCTCCACAACCTTCGTAATAAAGTGACCCCATTGTCTAAAGGTAATTGGTGTCTAATGTTCCACTTTACTGGCTAAATAAATAGGTCTATTTTGCTACTTTTCGCTCAGTTTGCGAATATTTTAAAACATTTGCGCTTGTTTTATATTCTCTAAAGCTGATATGCTATCATATTATTACAAATGTTAAGTTTTGCGCTTATTTTATGACAAGAGCATACGTTTTATAACCATATGAGATATCAATGAACAATAAAGCCGTAGGATATGAAGCATTAATTAGACATTATAAATTAAGTGTAATGCCTCACTATCGTTCTTCATTTATTGCACTCAAAGGCAGAGGTCACATAGAACTTGTTAACAATAAAGAAATTCATATTTATCCCAAAACCTATGATATTGATGACACAACCAACCCCTTCCAGCAACTTGAATTTGCATTAAAATACGATGGAATTAACCTTGACATTTTGAGCGCGATTTTCTCAAAGCTAGAAAGTATTAATGTTGAAAAATATATTCTGGCACAACCCACCAGTAAATATAGTCGCATTATATGGTTTTTATATGAATTTTTAACTGAAACCACATTAAACATCCCAGATAGTAAAAAAATTAAATATGTCGATCTTCTTTCCCCTGATAAATATTTCACGCTTCCAGGAAATAAAAGCCAACGACACGGCGTTAATAATAATTTGATTGGTAATAGACAGTTTTGTGCACTTATCAGGCAAACACCAAAACTAAACTCTTACTTGAAAAAAGAACTAAGTGTTAAAGCAAAGGAAATCACCGATAGATACTCACCACAAATGATTTCTAGAGCAATTCACTATTTATATGCCAAAGAAACACTATCATCCTATGAGATTGAACGTGAGAAACCAAATAAACTACGAGTGGCAAGATTTATAGATGTTCTAAAAAAAGCCTCTTCCATGGATCATCTCACTAAAGAAACATTAATCGAATTACAAAATATTATTGTCGATCCTAGATTTAGAGATTCCGATTATCGTACCACCCAAAACTATGTGGGTGAAAATATACATAACTATCATCAAACAATACACTACATCTCTCCAAAACCTGAGGATGTTAATAATCTAGTATCCGGCTTAATTGAACTATTAGATAATTCTCAATCAAAAACTTTAAACCCTGTTATTCTTGCTGCAATTATTTCTTTTGGCTTTGTCTTTATCCATCCTTTTGAGGATGGAAATGGCCGCATACATAGATTCCTGATTCATTACATTTTAGCAAGAAATTCATTTACTCCAGAAGGTATTATTTTTCCCGTATCAGTAGTTATGTTGCAAAAAATGAATGAATATGATCATGTTCTGGAATCTTTTTCAAAGCCGCTTCTAGAAAACATTAAAGATTATGAACTTACCAATGAAGGGATATTAACTGTTAAGGACAATACTAAGAACTTTTATAGATATATCGATTACACGCATTTTGCTGAGTATCTATTTGAATGTATTGAAGAAACACTCCAGAATCATTTTGCAAAAGAAATTGAATATCTCATCAACTATGATAAATCCAAAAAACAAATACAAAACATAGTTGATTTGCCAGATAAATTAATAGATCTTTTAGTGGCATTTGTAATACAAAACAATGGAACATTAAGCCCAACTAAGCAGAAGAAATATTTCCACATGCTATCTGACGAGGAAATTAAACGATTGGTGAAAATCGTAAATACGAACATGATAAACAAATAAGTTAGAATTATTTAAAAATGAGACGGTGTCTCACTGAAAAAAAGCTGTACAAATTTGTCTCTATGACGAAAATTCATGAAAAATACCTCAGCATCATTTTGGTCTTGATTTCTTTGCTATCTCAGAGCCTTGCCCAAATGCAGATCTAGCCATTTCTTCATCGCTAACATCTGCTCTCATATACTGTGTCGCAGATGGACTCATAAGTAGAAGTTTATTCTGCGATAAAAATGGTCTGGAAGGTGGAAAGGCTTTGTTAATTGCATTAAATCGCTGTTGTTCTCTTTCTTGCCAGCCACTTTCAAAATTTCGTTCAAAACCGTATTTTTGAAAAATGTAATTTAGTCCCTGCTTTAAATCAACTGTTTTGGAAGTAATTTCATCTGTAAGCGCTAACCCATTCGCAGAATTAGCAAAAAAAACGACTGCCGTTTTATCTGTTAAATTAAATGCCACAAGGGCTCTTGAACTATTCATATCCCCAGAATGAAATGCTGTAATGCTATTGTCTGTCTTTTGTAGCACGCAACCCAAACCTGATCCAAGTTTATCTAAGTCATCGTCTTCAATACCTTTTATTTCAAGAGCAGGGTCTTCTATCCCTTTCATTCCTACCGCCCAAGGGTCCATTTGCATGGTGAAATCTGGATCAAACTTAAATGCATCTTCGACGGTATTATCATTCATCCATTTTAAAACAAATTTTGCATAATCTGTCGCTGTTGTACTGAGACTATTAGCTGCTTTTAATTCATCAATATTTTTATCTTCAGAGGTATAGAAACTACTCTTCTCCATTTCACAAGGTATAAATACATATTCTTTGGCTAAGTCTTCAAGATTTTTGCCTGTTTTAGCTGTAATTGCTTCTTGTAAGCATTGAATGCCTATGCCAGAGTATCCATAATTCTTACCAGGTTCAAACTGAAATTCACTATTTCCCTTTGGGCCGCCGATAGGTAAGCCACTTCTATGTTGCAATATCATACGAGGTGTCAATTTGCTGAGCGCTTCATTTTTTATCCATTCGGAAACGGGAGCGCCAGCTTCTAGCTTTTCCTTTTCAAAAAAGGTATCGAGAGGATCATCTAAATTAATCTTATTGGCCGCAGCTAATTTTAAAACCATATAGGCAAACAATGGCTTGCTAAGAGAGGCAGCTTTAAAAACTGACTCCTTGTTCACTTCAGTAGCTTGTTCTGCATTAGCGTTATCTTCAAACCCACCTTCCATAGTAGTGATACGGCCTTCTTTATTAACATAAGCGGCTGAAAAGCCTGGAATATTAAATTGCTCTGCCAACCCTTCAAGCTTTTTCTTCTCAAGCAAATTATTTATATCGTCTTGATTACTTGTAGGACCACTATTCATAACTAAACCCATTTTTTTAAACATACTTAGTGTTGATACTAGCATAATGAATGGGTGGGGTAATAATGAATCAACAAAAGGCCCTATATACACATTTTTATTGACTAACTAGGGCTAGTTCAATACAATTCTATCATTAAAAAAGATGTAGGTTGTTCCATTTTATGAATACACAATTAACAATTTTTAGTGAAAGCAACCCTGATCAAGTTCTGTTGGATACCACAAACCGAGATGAAATCCGCAAAAATTTACAAGCAATTGGACTCGGTTACGAAGTATGGTCTATCGATAAAAATATCTCTGCCCACTCAACACATGAACAAGTTTTAGCTGCTTATGCTCCCTTTATTCAAAAGTTAATTGCTAACGATGGATACCAATCACATGATGTGATTGCTTTAAACGCTGATCATCCCGATAAAGCAGCTTTGCGTAAGAAATTCTTAAGTGAGCACACGCATGCTGAAGATGAAGTTCGCTTCTTTGTCGCAGGAAGTGGTCTGTTTACAGTCCATAAAAAAGGTCGAGTGTATAATATATTGTGTGTTCAAGGCGATTTAATCAATGTACCTGCCAACACGCAGCATTGGTTTGATATGGGCTCTGAGCCCCACTTCGTGGCTATACGCTTTTTTAATAATCCCGCAGGATGGGTAGCGAATTTTACAGGTAGTGATATTGCAGATAAGTTCCCACGAATGGAGCTGAAAGAAACAGTTTAAAAAAGCCAAAGTCTCCTATTCATATCAGGAAAAATATTTCATAGCTTTAGCATCACTCGGCCTTTCCTTGCGGATTTTAATATTATTCATAATCACTTCTTACATTCGCTTGCTTGGCATTTCTTTAATGATATCTTTGTCTGCAGATCGAGCGTTAATGGCTGATGGTTTTGTCCGACTTCCGCTAGATAATAGCAACGCTGGCACAACAGTGCCAAGTGGTGCTTCAGGTCCTCGCATTATAGCATCATTACCTGCCTTGCACTTTTCATCACAAAGGCGCGATAACTGCTGCTGATAAAAGATGACATTAATGCTAGAACCATAATTTTTATTAACACAATGGATCATATCCGTTAATAATTTTTTGGCTTTATCAAATTCTTGCTTGGTTATATTTGGATCCTTTCCGAGTAAGTTTAACATATGCTCTGCACTATATTTTATGCCCTCTACTGGAGAATAAAGCTTATCTTTATAAGCTATTTTAGGTACAATCTCGTTCTTTAGTAACTGGTGAAGTGCTTCATATAAGCTTGCATAGTTTAATGAGTCGATTTCCAGTCTCGGGCTTTCGACCTGATTAGATAACATAGCCTGCTGCTCTTCAGTTAGGCATTTTCCATCTAAGACCTCTGCAAAAATATTTGTTTGAGGTACTGCTGCAACAATCATTAATTCTCTTTGAAATTGCAAAAAATCTCGTAACTTTGAACCAAGCAATTCCTGGGAAACTAATAATCCCGCGAGATTGCTTTGACGAGCTTCACAGGATTGTTCTAGCAATGAATTAGCTTCATATATAAAAGTGAAATCCTTTAATTTAACTCCTAAAAAAGGCAGTGGGGCGACATGAGTTGCTTCAGCTGCTCTTAAATACCTAGCGTTTTCAGCAAAACTCATTAAAGTATTTAAGCTTTCAAGTTTACGCTGAGTTTCAATATCTAAAGTACTAAAACATTTCTTCATACGACTGACAGGGGAGCTGTTTAATCCTGATGTAATAGCCATGATAGAGTTATAATCTGGCCCCATGTCATTAATTGGCTTACTAAGTTCTGTGGCAACACTAACAAAAAAGGTGATCATATTCACTTTGTCAGAAAGAGTTTTAGCACTCAGAATAAGATCCCTAACGTAATCACTAGTAGAGTTTATTGCCTTAGCATGCAACATAATATGAGGTGCAAGTATTTCTTTTTCTTTAGTTGACCATGCTTTTTGACGAAATTCAGTAATAGCGACATTCTGAAAGATATATAGCATAAGGGCGCGCAATTCAAATGCAACAGCTTGAATCTCATCCAAGGATGTTCTTGCAGAAACAACACTTTTGATTTTCTCTTTCAAGCTAGGTAAATGTTGAGCTAATCCAGGACGAGACAACCATTGACACAGCACTCGATAATTAACATAAACTGGACTATCTCTCAACTCGTTCTTAATCTCAATCATTTTATCAAGATTTGAGCCTAGCTTACTTCCATGCAAAGGAAAATCAATACGAATAAGTTTTTTAAAAAAATCAAACTGAACTTGAAATTCAGGAGAGGGAAGCTTATGGTAAACATCCCAAAAAATTATTTCTTTGATAATAAATACAGCAACTAGTTTTTGAATGACATCAAATTCAGGCCATATTTGACGCATGATTGAAATAATTTCAACGGGCGTAGAGTCAAAAAGCAATCCTTGTATAATATTTGATAAATAGGCTTTGTCAAATGCCCTTTCTGAAGAAGAAAGTTTGTGGGCAGCACATAAATCCCATAATATTCTTCCTAATTCAGCTTCACGAGGATTGACAGGATGAAAATCAATTGTCAAAAAATCTTTAACAGGTTCATATTTCCCTTTTTGTAATCCAGCATTGAATAGATAATTTTCAAAATCTATCTCATGTTTTTCAAGATTAAATTTAGTACGTTTAACTAATAAAATAGCTTCTCGCCATAATGAATTATATGCCTCTCTTATTACTCCCATCTGCAAAGGTGTCGTCACAAAATCAATAATGGTTTTATTGCGATTATCAGAAGCACCTATGTATGCATGCTTTATTAGCATATAAAATTGTAGTAGCTGTCTTTTTCGAACGACTTCTGATTTTTGTTTATCTTGATTTGTAGCTGTAATAAAAACAGTTAAAATCAAAGGACGACCTAAAAAAAGTTTGACATTAGGATCTCCCTTCGCTTCAAGATAGGAACATAAAAGACTAACATCCCCGAGTTCTATTGCCTCTAATGAAATATCGCTAATTTCTCTCTTTGTCGTTAGTACTTTACCTTCTTTAGACTTGTCTGAAGAAGAACTGGTTGATTGAGGTGAGTCTAACGATCTTGCAGTTGAAGAGGACTGCTCTTTAATGATGTTTCCTACAGGTAGTTCTTTATTTTCACTTTTTGGAACATCGTGAGGCTGAAAAATGCTTAAGGCTGAGAATTTGCGAGTGAATTCATCAAGATTATCAGGTTGTTTAATCCTTCTCATAGTCATAGAAGGAAAAACATGTGATATATTTCGTTGCTCTGGATTGAGTATGCATAATGCTCTCATGACTTCATCATTACCAAGAGCAATAGAGTAAGGTGTCAATCCTGCGTTATCAAACGTATAAATACAGGCATTCCCTTTAACCAATTGAACGATCGCCTCTATCTTCTTTTCTTTTACCGCTAAAAGTAACGCAGAGTTGCCGTTAATTTCTCTATCGTTTATACCCTCTTGGGAATGTTCAATAAGCTCTTTAAGTACTAAGGGGTTATACACCGCTATAGCACAATGGAAAGCCGTACGTTTATCTCTATCAACTAATGTTATGAGCGTTGGATATGCTTGAAGTAACGCAGCTGTTAATTGGGGTAATTGCTTCAATACAGCATAATGTAAAATGGTACGTTCAAATGTGAATCGTGACTCAACGAGTCTTGGATTTTTTTTTAACACTTTTAATATTTTATGTACTTTTTTATCTTCACTTTTGGTGCTATTTATAATGTGCAACAAATCATCTGCAGTTGCTCCGAGAGTTAAACCTAACATTAATGCTTCCCTGCTTAATCAAAATTAGAAAAAATATTTTTGATGATCAGCTAATTTAAATAAAAATTAACTTCCGCACATCAAAATGTGAATAACTTGCTCGGTTGAATTTTAAAATTTAAACAGTTTTATAGCATATTTTTTTACAATAAAAAACATTTCTCTCAATATTTCAGCAATTAATTGCAATCAAGCTTACCTGTTATATACCCAATACACTTCAAGAAGCGAAGCATCTGTTGAAGTGTATTGGGTGTATTGGGTGTATTGGGTGTATTGGGTGTATTGGGTGTATTGGGTGTATTCGACCTAACAGCAAAAAAGCAGGCTGACATAGCAGCAATCATTCTTCTTATGTTATAAAATAAATCAATGTAATAGGTAGTAAAAAGAGTTCTTTATGGCTAATAAGTCCACTGTGAGTGCAACTACAAGAATGGACTTTGAAACTTACGTTCAAAAACATTGCCAGGACGTCACAAAAGAGCAGGCAAAGCAATATGCACAAGAAGGTATGGAATTACTCAGGAAAATTAACAATGGAGAGAAAGTTGAAAAGGATGATCTCCGCCAAAATATGGCTCGCATTGTATGGTGTTTAACCGAACAATCGTTCAAAAATGGAGAACCTTTTGGTAAAGGAATGTTTACTCTCTCTATGAAAAATATCGAAACGCTTTATCAGTTACTTAAAAATGGATGTGAAAATATCTTTTCAGCATCGGCCGTCCATAGTAGTGCCGCTCGCTCATTACAGTCAGTTTTTCAAACTTATTCAAGTTATGCCGCACCTGACAATGATGATAAAAATCCAACCTATAGTCGAACTTCATCGCATTTTAATAAACAAATAATTCATCCTGAGGATGGTCATTTTGGTATCGATATGCAATCAACAGACAACACGGATATTATCCCATTACCTTCTAATTTTAAAACGGCAGCATTTGCACTGTGCCAAGATGAAAAGGGTAACAAATTTTTATATGTAAAACCTGAGACTGAAAGCGCAGATATTCGTCGGGATGCTTCGGGCAGTATGAAACATGGCGCAAAATTTTTAGCCAGCAAGTTAAAAGGTCCAGAAGAAAGCAAAAAGGGATTATTACGATATGATGAAAAGAACGGAGAACATTTGCAATTTACTTTAACGGATGCAGGTCAAATGGATCTCAAAAAACAGCAACGTGCTCATGATGCTAAACCTCCTGCAGCTGCTAAACCTCCTGCGGTTGCTTTCGCATTCGCACAAGCAACGAATAGAAATAAAACATCTAAAAAAAAGGCATCAGCTGATAAAGAATTACATGATGAAAATGTGGTATCACCAACGACGAAGCCACCTAGTCTGTAATGATTAATAGTTGTTCTATATCTGATGACTTGATTATCAAATAACGCTTGTTCAATATAATCCCATCATTAAAACTATTACATTATTTCTATTTCTTTGACGAAGTGAAAACCTCATCTTTCACTTAACGTGGTACCACACATACATATTCTTAAAAATGCCAGCATTTTACATACATTATTGTTGAAGATGGCTAACGAATTACCTACCCCACTCCGACTTCAAAATACCTCGCATATCGATATTCACAAATTGTCCCCACTTCTTTTTGTGTTGACGTAATTTACCCTCTAATTGCATACCATTCTTTTCCATCACACGCCCAGAGCTTGGGTTAGTATCAAAATATTCACCTACAATTTTATGTAAACCCAGATCTTCAAAACCAAATTGGATGATTCTACCAAGTGCTTCAGTTGCGTATCCTTGATTCCAATAAGGTTTAGCAAGCCAATATCCTAAAACGCCATGTTGAAATTCATCATTAACAACGATTTCAATCGCACCGATTAATGTATTATCAGCCTTCAATACAATCGCGAATTTAAAATCACCTAAATGTTGTTGCTGCTCATGCATAGAGATCCATTCTTGCGCCATGCCTTTTTCATAGGGGTAAGGAATGCTAAGGGTATTATCAATGATTTCTTTTTCTTGAAGATAGGTATAGATGAGTTCAGCGTCATGATATTGAAATGGTCTAAATACTAAACGAGGCGATTCAAATGTCTTCACAAGACTTTCTCCTTCTGTCAAACCTATCATAGAATTTTTGGATGTCCTGCGCTAACAGTTACCAATTAGTTCATAACTAAAGAATCAACAGGCTCTAATGTTTATTTCTTCTTTTTGGGCTTGGGTAAGGGGATTTCAGATGCAGATCTTCTTATCAGCTCTGTTAGCCAATCTGCATCATCCCATTGCTCACCAGAGATAAGATACCAAAGCTTTGCACCTGGAAAAGGAGACGCCTCAGATACCTTGCCAATGAACTTTTTACCTACTGCCGTTGGCTTTAGATAAAGCTGATCATCGCAAACTAAAGCAACCACTCTGCCATCACAATAGATAGCATATTCACCAAACATTTTTCGAGCAGAGACAGAACCTGCTTGCTCTATTTGTTCTAATAAATATTCGATTGTACTTTTGCTAGTTGCCATGGGATCCCATCAATATTCAAATTGGCCGCTTCGCTATTTGAATACCGCTTTGTACAGTAACAGATTTTGGATGTGATTCTTTAAGTATTAATGAAAGAATACTTGCGACGATCAAGCACGCAGGAATAATGGTCAATGCTGCACAGTAATGTGTCAGTGACGGTATTGCTGATCCTGATGCTTTTAACGAGTTATCTAATATGAGGCCGATAATAGGCGCCAATAGTGCACCCGCAATAGTAATAACCATGTTCGAAAAAGCGGCGGCTGTTGCGCTAGCGCGTGAATCTGAAATATCGTTACCTACTGCAAAAATGAGGATTTCAACGCTTGCAAAAAAACCGGTCAGAAATAACATCGTATAGATGATCCCCACATTTTCAGAAGGCATCCAAAGAACATATAACATGCTAATGGCGGCTGCTATAGAGCCTATAATTAAGGGTAATCGTCTACTGTTGATCCATTCGGAAAAATATCCCCAAGTCGGCGCACCAAAAGCAAAACCTAAAAACACTAACGATGAAGCCCATGCCGCTTGCGATTTTGTTAAACCCACGTTTTCAAGATAATTTGGAGCCCACACTTCAGCAAAACCTGAAATGGGCAAGAAAGTAAAACAGCCAATGAGTCCTATGATCCACATTTGACGATTTCTTGTCAGCATAAGCAATGCTTTTAATATTGCTCCGAACTTTAGTGTTTGGGTGTCGCTACGGGGCGACTCTGCTCCCTTGTCCTTTAATACAAGCCACAATGTCAGCATTAACATCACGCCCGCAATAACGGCATAATTCAAAGTCGCTTGCCAGCCTATGATCTCGACTAAATACTCCATAGAGACTTCACCAAAAATAGCCCCTAACATCCCTAAGGTGTTACAAAGACCGGTAACCGGTGCAAAATATTTAGAAGGTAACCAATCGTTGGTCAGTTTTAAAACGCCTACATAGGCAAAAGCGGATCCAAAACCAATCATGAACCGAGCTAATTGAGCGATAGGTGTATAAGTGGTGGTTGCAAAGCAATAGGTTCCCAACGCACAGATGGCACAAGCAAAGGTTAAAACGCGTCGTGGTCCAAACTTATCAATACTTAAACCAACAGGGATCTGCATAAGGGTATAAGCGTAATAATAAAATGCCACTAAATAGCCAAATGATGTTTCTGTTAAATGAAAGCTGGTTTGTAGCTCTACTTTCATCACGCTAGGCGCAACGCGGAGATAATATTCATAACAGTAAAAAAGCATGCCCAAAAAGCACATCGTGAAGGCGGCTCTCATTGAAGACAGCGTTTTCATAAAGGTTATGATCCTATTTAGAGTTCAATGCTTGATAAACCGAGAGGAATACAAAGCCAACTAACATAGTTAAAATGATTCACTCCATAATTAAACATAAAAAGTGATAAAAATCTATGTTGGTTAATCAAAGAAAACGGATGGATGTCCTACAATGTTTTTAACTTACAATTCACCCGTCTGAATATAGCTGACCACTTCTGAGGTAAGAGCAACATTGATTACTTGCAGTACTTTACCTAATGCACCAAAAGGCTCTAAATAACCTGTTAACCCACCGCCCATAGCAGCGACTAACAATCCGCTTAAATGAAAATCATACTTGTTACTGACGGTATAACCTATTGTTCCAAGAACGGATCCCCAAATAAGCGGAGCATAAAACCCGCCGCCTATTTCATCTAATAATTTTTTATCAATCTCTTTCATGTTTTTACTACTTATCAAATAAAATATAATGCCAACGTCACCACAAAAGTGATTAACACAGCTATTTTGATGATATTTACCTTAAATATTTTTTCAATAATGCTGGCAATCGCCAAAGTAACTACTGAAGGATAAATAATATGAACAACAGGATCAATAATGCGCATTAACCCTTCAAAGCCTAAGTTCGCCAAAATGACTGTCACAAGCACGACAACGAAGGCCAAAGGGAAATAAGGGATATCAATATGTTTAAACATATCGGATCGCTTAAACTCATCGCAAATGATATCTGCAAAAGTCACACCGGCCCCTAACGCCGTGGTAAAGCAAGCTAAAGCAATGGCTATGTTGGAAACCAGCGCCAATTTTGAATGAAGAATGATAAAACTTAAATGAATTAAAATCTGATGGCGGGGCACATTCAATAATGAGGCATTATGATTCGCTGCTGAAAAAGCCAACCCCACATAAATGATGGCCAACAAAACAACTGAAATAATACTTGCCCAAAAGCAAGTTAAGACAACCGAGTATTCTTTGCCTTGCTTTTCGGCTGCTTCTTTTTGATAACTCAATAGTGCCCAGGTTGCCGCGCAATAAAAAATCGAGCACATCAAATCCAATGTATAATAGCCCCCATCAAAACCTAGCCCAAAAGCCTTCATGGCACTGGCTTGCACAGTGGGATCGACTTTTCCAACGGTGGTGAGCCCTTTATAAATTATGATTAATAAACAAGTCACTAAAGCTGGCGATAATACATAGCCTAAAATGGCAAGTACTTGTTCTCTTCGATAAATACAGGCAAGCGTCGCGCCCCCTGCAATCATAGTGAACCAAAATAAGTTTAACGCTGGGAAATAAGGTGTGATTGCGCCATAGGCCACTGTAAAGCAACGCGGCATAATGGCAAAGGGTCCGAGCATCACCAAACCAATTACCATCAGAGTAACACCGGGTATTTTTCCAATTTTAAAGAATAATTTACCTGCTTGGCCATCTTGGAGAATCGTTGCATAAAGACCTAGCAAAGGTCCTAAAACCGCAGTAAGCATCAAGCCTATGATACCGACCCAAATCATATCACCGGAATCTCTACCCATAATCAATGGGAACACCACATTACCCGCTCCAAAAAACATTGAGAAAATGGCCAAGCCTGTTTCCCATGTTGACATGTTTGCAATTGGACGAAAGAATCGTTTGATCATTGATTGGATCCCAGAACTTTTGACTTTAGAGTTTTAACAAACGGAAGTATATCAATCAAAGGCTTGGGGGACTACCTGGCATTGGATAATGGTATATTGTCGGTTAACTATCTAGATGTGATCTTACCTGCAATGGATATGATGGTATAATCAGCAACAATTCAATGAGTGAGATCCAAATGAGTGATATAAACATAATACAAGCCTATTTGGCTGAACATATTCCAATCACCAATGCACTCGGTATTGCGTTAGAACTTGATCCACATAACAATATTATTGTTAATGCACCGCTTAAAAATAATATCAATCACAAAATGACTGCTTTTGGTGGCAGTTTGCATGCTGTTGCCACTTTGGCATGTTGGAGTTTCCTTTATAAGCAATTTATTCATCAGCTAGAAAAAATCGAAATCGTTATTTCCCGCAGTGAAATTGATTACTTGCTTCCGGTAACAAGCGATTTTAAAGCCATCTGTTCCCAACCTGACAGTGTTAGCTGGGAAAAGTTTAGCAAAGCGTTTAATAAAAAAGGCAAAGCACGTATCATTCTTTGCGCAAAAATTTACCAAGCTGATCGATTGGCGGTTAATTATTACGGCACTTTCGTTGTAACAATGCGATCTTAAGTTCAATAGCAAAAAGGTTCAGAATGCCAAATTACAGAGAAATCCAGCCTCATGGTAAAATCAAAGAGGTATTTAACCATATTTTTATGGTGACAGGGACAAATCATATTCATCATGACGGGGTTGATATTCAAACCAGCCGCAATATGATTATTGTTCGTGATGGGCAAAACCTTTCTTTAATCAATACCGTTCGCTTAAACGATGAAGGGCTGGCGAAGCTTAACACTTTGGGTAAAGTCATCAATGTGGTTAGAATAGGTGCCTTTCATGGTTATGATGATGAATTCTACCTTGATCACTATCAAGCAACGCTTTGGGCACTTAAAAACATGGAGCATCAAAGTGGTCGTAAAACTGATAGGCTTTTAGACGTTGGTGGACCCATGCCCTTTACGCATTGTGCCCTCTTTGACTTTACAACAACTCTCCATCCTGAAGCGATATTGATCCACAAGATTGAAGAAAGCTCCGTACTGATTAGCTGTGATAGCATTCAAAATTGGACTTATGCGGATGAGTTCTTTAGTGAATCAACTGCAAAAGCTTTTCAAGAACAAGGCTTAATAAAAGCCGCGAATATTCCAGACACTTGGATAGGCGCTTGCAAGCCTGATATGGAAGAACTCAAAAAACTGAAATCGTTGCAATTTAAGCATCTGTTGAGTGCGCATGGTGAACCATTAAAAGATACGGCTTATGAACAATTATGCGAAACACTTAAGCTGAAGTTTAATATTTAGTCCTGTGAAGCTTTGGATGTCCTGCGAAGCTTTGGATGTCCTGCGAAGCTTTGGATGTCCTGCGAAGCTTTGGATGTCCT
>CAZQMV010000017.1:984-16383 GCA_964594635.1 Uncultured Candidatus Berkiella sp. | reverse complement strand
GCGAAATTGAAATAATGAGGCATTTTACATGTTTGTTATCAAACTTATTATTATATAGATAAACCTTTTTATTGCATTGATTCTAGCACCTCGTTACTATTCATAAACTAGCTAACTATTTCAAATAAGGTGTGCAATGCGTGTCTTAACGGCAGAAGAATTACAAGTGGTATCTGCGGGCGGAGATGATGAGTTTATTGAGGCTCTTGGAGAAATCCTATTTTATGTGTGCGTTGAGATCCTAGAACAAGTCATAGTCGAACTTATCGTTTATGGCACGATTAATGCGATTCACGGTATTCATAACTATTTCTACCCACCTCAAACCATCGTTCAATCCTATTTCAGACCAGCAGCAGTTGAGTATCAAGTAGCGTAATAGCCACAGGAATGGCGCAAGGATAGAAAGGACACCCCATGGCAACTGTAAAATACCCCATAGGATGCTTCATACTCCTTGCATTCATTTTTATATGGTCGTGCATTAACCCGCACGACCGCCTCACCTGGTATCTTGAATCCTTCCCTGTGATCATTGTAGTGCCTCTGTTATTTGCCACTTATCAGCGCTTTCGTTTAACCAATTTGCTTTATGCCTTGATCACCATCCACTGCATTATCTTGCTGGTTGGAGGGCACTACACTTATGCCAAAGTGCCTTTTTTCGATTTTTTAAAAGACACCTTTCATTTCTCCCGTAACCATTACGATCGCATTGGGCACATCGCACAAGGGTTTATTCCTGCGATTGCCATTCGTGAACTCTTATTGCGCACCTCGCCTTTAAAGCCCGGAAAATGGTTAATCGCTATTCTTGTTTTTGGCTGCTTAGGGATCAGTGCCACTTATGAAATTCTAGAGTGGGCAGTTGCCGCAACGACAGGTGAAGCCGCCGACTCATTTTTAGGCACTCAAGGTGATCCTTGGGATACACAAAAAGACATGTTCTTTGCTTTAGTGGGTACAATTGTTTCGCTGTTAACGTTAAGCCATTGGCACGATCGTTTTCTAGCTAGGTTAAAATAATAGATGCGGGTTACCATACGCTTCAGTTTGTTCTTTATGGACTTATATTAGGACTGATTAAATAATCGGTTGCCCCCTTAGGGAAATATCAGCACAAGCCGATAGGTTTGATGATCCTTTTTTAAATAGTTGGGGCATCTCATGAAACCTAATGCACGGTCTTTACTTGATAAAAAAAATATCGATCAAATTAGACAACAAGCAAAAACTTCTGTTGAATCAGGTGCCGTCACTTCAGATTATCCACTGGATCTTAACGAAGCTTGTGAACTCTTAAATAGTGCATTAGCTACTGAGATACTTTGTGTATTACGTTACAGACATCACCAAGTGATTGCCAAAGGCATTAACTATCTGCAAATAGCAGATGAATTCAGAGAACATGCCGAAGAAGAAGAGCTTCATATGATGATGCTTGCTGAAAGAATTAACCAACTGGGTGGCAACCCTGATTTCAATCCAAAATCTGTCATTGATAAAACCCTCACTGAATACGGCAAAGGCACAACTCTTCAAGATATGATTAAAGAAGACTTAATTGCTGAACGAGCGGTTATTTCCTTTTATCGTAAAGTCATTGAGTGGTTCCAAGCAGATTCAACAACCCGCACGATGCTTGAGCATATTTTAAAAGACGAAGAAGATCATGCTGATGAATTAGCTGATTTACTTTGCTCTAATAAGCAGCAGCATTAAAAAGCAATACGGGTGCATCTGCACTTTTAATATCTGATTATATCTCATGTATTGCTTCCTATTTTTAGCTATACTGCGCCTTTGTTAGCAAAGAGGCGCAATCATGAAACTTATCACTTTTCTTGAATCAACTATTGTTAGCGGGGCAACCTTAAACATTCAAGGCACCAGCATAGATATCACAAATAATTTTGAAATTCCCCAACATGAATATGTGGTTATTGAACAAACCTTTCAAAAATTGATTAATAATGAAATCAATTTTTATCAAGCTGCTAGTTTCTTAAAAGAACAACATATTTGTAAGTATGATGTGACGCATTATTTTAATAGCCTCATTTCTACAATTGGCAATTAAAAAAGAAATTGATAGATTCAATTCTTGGCAAGATTGGTTTCTATCAAATTCAACATGGGCGTTTGAATGTCGTGCTTTCTGGCAATTTTTAATACGTTATCAATAATGTATTCTTTTTCAATGGGTTTACCTTCAACATAATCTCGATACATACTGGGATAGTAATTTTTTGCTTTTTGGGAAGCTGTTAACATTTTTTCGCTAAAATCTTTTGGGATTTTAACGCCGTCAGCAGCTGCCACCTCAATCACTTCATTCATCAGATTGCGCACTATGGAGACATAAGGTTGCATCGATGCTAAGGTTTCGGTATTTTGGTCGTAAATAATTGATAATGAAGCAAAAGGGATATTCCAAAGTAACTTTTGCCATCTGATTTCTTTATAATTATTGTAAACTGGAACAGGTTTTTTTAATGCGCCAGATAGCGTTTCAGACAAAGCTTTGCATATTTCCATATCTTTTAATTGATATGGCGCCAGTTTTAATTCCCCGAAAAAGGATACTTGAACGTTATTCGCATCAGACCGATAAGCACCAATCGTAGATATCCCACAGATCACCGAACAGTTCTGGGTAAACCCAGAAATCCACTCTTCATTGCCAATACCATTTTGAATGATCAACACCGTAGAATCCGCTTTCAAGCAGCTCTGTAATAAGGAGGCTATCGATTGATTTTCAGTGGTCTTTAAGGAAATAATGATAAGATCAGAAGGTGGCAGTTTACGTGGATCGGAATGAATAATGGGGCTTTCAATACGGATTGTTTGTAAAGGATCTTGAAACTGCAAATTAAAATAGCCGCTTTGATGGATTTTTGCATATTCAGAATGCATTAAATAATGCACTTCTGTTTTGGCCAAAGACAATAAGCCACCATAACTCTTGCCTACTGCTCCAGATCCTATTATAGATACGATCATTTCCCTATCCCATCCTTTACTATGTGGTCACTTGCTAACAGGCTTCCTAGCCGGGTCACTATGACACGGCTAAGAAATGAAAGCATTGCATTATTTCATTGTTAACCTTTGTCTTTTAGTCACTTCAGCTAAAAAAGCAATTCTTTCCATCAACTCACTTTCTGTATACACATCTCGGCAATCCTCACCTAAATTCACACCTGAAGCTCTGGCTAACCGTTTCGCTTTGCTAAAGGGACTAAGTACGGGTTCTGTGGATGCACGTTTTTTAGTAGGGCTTGATAATGGGCTACTGTCTAACTGTTCATCGGAATATAATCTAGAGTACAAAGGAGTCTTCGTTGGTGCAGTTGGTACTTTAAACGTTTCTGCTTCAATAGCCGGCTCTAAGCTGCTTAACTCTACCAGTCCACTCGCAAGGTCTTGCGCTCTTTGGAACAAATTTGCAAACTCTTTATTGTTAAAAGACATCAGCGCAGACGACGTTAACTTTGCCGGAACTTCTGCATGTGCCACTTCTTTTGATGCTTTGGCTTTAGCTTCTTTTTTAACCTGTTCAGTTGCAGCCGCTTTTCTAGCAATTTCTCTTTCAGCTAATACTCTTTCATTATGGGCTTTGCTTCCTCTTAAAATGGAAGGCATTAATATTCCATCCCATATGGATTTTTCTTTCAATTTAGGGCCATTATTCATTTACCACCTCAACTATGAACTAAGTAACATTAAAATGTTAGTTAAATGTCTTTTCCTAAAAAACACCAGTAAAGTTTATCTATCTAACTACTTTGAAGCAAGCACAAACGAACAAAATATGAAAAATGGATGTTTTTAGAAATGGTACGCGAAGGGGATATCAATCGGAGTCATTATTCTTTTTCTGAATTTTCAAATTCGCTTGAATGACTCTTGTATTCAAGCAATATTTTTTGGCCCATATCCATGTTCAAGCCCGATAACGCAATAATCGGTAATGCGGAAGGACAATCTTTGCCAACACCTAACGCGTAACCAACATTAAAGCAAGAAACTAATAAGTGCTCAAAATGTTCTCGTCTTTTGGTACTAGGTTTTTTTTGTTTTGAATGGTAGGCATCTAAAATTAAAGCGCAATCAACAATGATATTAATAGCATTTGTTTCAACAAATGGCGAATAACTACGAAATAAATCTTCCATTTCATTTCGTCTATCAACCATCATTTTGGCAAATTCTGCCTCACCGACAGAATCAATTAATTGTTGAGACTCCATGATTTTCTGGATGTATTCTTGTTGCTCATCTTCATCATATTCTTGTTGATCTTCTTCTTCATCCATCATTCACATCCTATATTTTATTACGAGTCGGTGATGATTTTTTAATATCCTCATTACTTTTTGCAGCATCTTTAGTTTCAGCTGGCTTTTGTGTAAACCTTTGTAATAAACTTTTTTGAGGCGAGGTACTTGCTTCTAGAACCGACGTCACATCAAATGCCTGTTGTACTATGTCTGCCTGCAACATACTCTTAGGTCGAACAATGCTCGCTGATAAATTAAAAACGCTATCTCGAAAACTCGTATTTGGAATGTTAAACCCTTGTGTGGGAACAGCAACGCTTAAAAGCGCACTCATGTTTTGAGATAATGATTGAGCTTGGGCATCAGGGAGTGCCACTATCGGTGGAGAAGCAGTCATTTTTTTCATTGAATCTACCAGAACATCAGCGGCCATAGTTGCAAGGGCTATTCCAGGCTCCCCAGAGCCCGCTGCCCCAGCAGCTGCTGCTTCAACTAGTCTGCCAGCCAACCGCTTTGCACCAAATGTCGCCACAATTCACCTCTTCCCTAAATTAGCTCTTATATTAATAGGACAAAAGGGTTTAAAATTAGTTCAAGCGCTCCACCATTGGTAGTAGTTCAAAATCAACTTGAGCGCTGATCAGTAGATGAGGTAAACTTTTCTAGTTAATTGATTTAAGGTGATAAAAATGCCACATATTACGTTGGAATACAGTAACAATGTACTTGAAAAGAACATTAACAAGATGCTGATTGAAATGCATGAGCTATTAAGCGTGCAATTACCCACACAGTTGAAAAACTGCAAAAGCCGAATTGTTCGTTGTGATAATTATCTCATTGGCGATACGAATAACAACAACGCTTTCGTTCACTTATCGATTCTGGTGTTAAAAGGCCGCAGTGTAGAATTAAAAAATGCCATCGCCGCAAAACTGATACAAATGCTAAAGGAGCACTTTGTTGAATCGGCAAACCATTTAGATCTACAAATAAGTGTTGCGATCGATGATTTGCCAGAGGTATTTCAAAAATAGGAAATGTTTTTATTTAATTTTTAAAAGAGTTCTCTTTAATGTAGGAGCGACAACCTCATTTTGTTTAGCTTTAACTCGCATTTTGTCATTCATAAATTGATTAGCAATGACAGGTTCGCTCGCGCTACTCTTTGAATTATCAACAACCCATCCTAACTGTTTAAGCGATGTTTTAACATTCGCTTTTTGATCATTGGTTTCAAGGCTTCGAACTAGCGTAAAACCATTGGGGCTCATCGCTTCTTTCTTGAGTTTTGAAACATATTGTGTTGCTTGATGATATTCATATTTTTTAATGAGATCAAAAAACCAAGCCCTTGGATCGGTTGGCTCTTTATAAAAGAAAGCAATCTCATCCGAATGGATCCCTTTGTGCTTGGTTCGAATGTGAGTCAATAAATCACTAAAAAGATCTTTACCTAATCGGTGTTTTTGATGAGAGAAATAAGGTATACCTGGCAATCTATCGAGTTTTGCTTTTCGCTTGATATCTTGAATATGTAAAGGGTTTGTACCCGCCAGTATGTAAACGGTATAGCCTTGTGCTTTTAGTTCATTCGCTTCTTTAAAGGCATCGATTGTTCTTGCCGTGACCGATTGCATGGCATTCCAGGCTGCATCAAATTCAATATTCGTAAAGCGAGCTTTAGGAAATTTTTCTCTGATCTTATGTCTAAATTGCACCGTGTTTAACTCACCACGACGATATTGTTCAAATAACGTCGGCAAGGAAGGCCCCCTAAACTTCTCAAGAAATTTGGGTAATGTCATAAAATGCCAACTGATGGCTAGTTTGCTAATGCCTAATTTTTCGAATGCAGCGACTGTTTTTTGCTGCTCATTTTGCATATAAAGGCTAACAGGCAAGATAATCACTTTATTCATCGGTTTCATTCCAAAGTCCATATATATTATGCCGGCATGTTATCATAGAATGTTGCATAGCTAAACTTTATAATGGTGTATTGGCAATACTTCATTTGGAACAACCACCATGGCAAGAGAACTCTTACTCAAATACATTAATTTTTACCCCCCTTTTTTAGGTGCCGGTATCCGTGTCAAACACATGTCCAAAGATTACACCCACATTGAAGTGGAAATGAAATTGCGATTCTGGAATAGAAACTATGTTGGAACGCAATTTGGTGGCTCGCTGTATATGATGACCGATCCGTTTTACATGTTGATCTTGATGAAAAATTTAGGCAAAGAATATATTGTATGGGACAAGGCTGCTAACATTCATTTTCAAAAACCCGGGCGTGGCCGGGTTCATGCGACGTTTCATCTTAGTGAAGAACAAATTGCAGCTGTACGTGAAAGCGTTGATAAAGAGGGTAAAATTGAACCGGTCTTCACGGTAGAAATTAAAAACGATAACGGCGAAGTGATCGCGAGTGTTGACAAAACCCTTTACATCCGCCGCAAAGATGCCGTAAAACCACCGTTATAAAGACCACCTTCTATCTACAGTGGTCTGTAGCTCTTCATCTGAATCAATATCCATCATAACAGTGCGATCGGCTCGATTAGGGGCAGCAAATGTCAGAGTCTTTGAATGTGCTTGTCGAATACGACTTTTGACCATCTCATTGATCTTGTCAGCAAGTTCAATATAAATCAGAAATGCCTGTTGCTCGTTATCATCAAGTTCATCGATCAGCTCTTCTTTGTTAGGCGCGGCGATTATCTCGGCATATCTTGCTCTGAGATCTAAGGGATAATTTTCAAATTTTTCGACTGCTCTATCTAAGTCAGTTTTTGTTAAAGCACCACCTATTGCCATAATGACCTCTTCACTCAACAAGAAAAGGTCAATTATAGCAGTTAACTTAATCGTTTTATAGAGGTGCATATCATACTATATGTCATGCAAAACATGACTTCAACATGTCGCACAGCGAATAGAATAGATTAGCTTAACTGTGCGAACATGAGTATACCGCTCGCCTTTGAAGATGCGAGATTTTTTGGTCCTTAGCGAGCGGTATAATCTAGTTTAAATACTACGCGTGAATACAATTCACGCTTGCAATCAGGGGGAAAATCGCGATCTCCCCCTGATAACCTCCATCGCGTGAGGTCACACAAGTGTATTGGGTATATGTTTAGAAATTTATACGCTTCTAAGACGTGGACTATCTGTAAGCGATAAGTTACCAAGTGGTAGCACTGACAATTCTGCTGCTGATGCAACTTCTTCACGCGCTCTTGCAGCTTGCATTTGTTGATAAGGTACAACAGCTGCTGAGCTTCGATGAAAGATAGGATCTAACAGTGCAAATTGACTTGCTTCAATTAATCCATGTTGACTCAAATGGTGAAATAGTGGCTCAAATTGTTCAATGGTAAATTCAAATTGCATCGCTAATTTTTCTTTGCCATAAAACGCTTTTACAATACTTTTTATTTGATAAGTATCAAGATCCGGGCAAAGATTTAGCAGTTTTTTATACGTTTCTGCTTTGTTAATCGATATCACTATTTTATCTTCCTGAGGTTGGAAATCGATATTCACAAAATGCTGACGGCTTTTTTTCTGTTCTGCTTTTATAATGACAGCCGCATGTTCATCGGATATGATCCTTTGAAAATAACGTTTTTGCAATTCAATGACTCGTGGATCAACGCTATTTATTAAATGATCTAATTTGCTGTAGCGAATACCAACAAACTGTACAGGAACAAAATTTGGATTAGTCGCTCGCTTAGCATCGTTATATTCTTTAATAGAAGCACGAACTCTTTCTAGATTATTTAGTTTATCGTCCCACATGATAATAAAATCGGGTAAATCGACAAATTGTTCTAAGGCTGTTAATAAACATTGCCCTTTATGTTGCCCTGCCGTTAAAATCATGCCCTGCGTGAATAGACCTTCTTCGCTTGGTGGTAATTTTTTGTCCGTACCTGCATAAGCACCACAATTGAAACCTATTTGAAAACGTGCTAATTGATCAATTGTTTCTTGTAACAAATGAGAACCACGACTCGTTAATGCAATGGTTTCCACCTGATCTTCTTGCATTTTCCTTATCACAGCAGGAGTATCTTCTTCTACTACATAAATATCATCAGGATGAATATTTTTTACGATACTAAAATATTTTGGCAAGAGACTATCTTTAGTTTGCGCCACCGTTAAACCCTGTTCCATAAAGGCATTAAAATCAAAATCAAACCATTGATCTGTACCTAGGGTATGACGATAACTTACAACTGTATTATCGAGATCCAACGCCGCCATTTTTCGTTTACCAGGATGCAATTGCGAAAATTGTTGAATAAAAAATAGACCATCTTTAAAACAATTAGTTTCATAAATGTTCCCATTCTCACTTTCAGAGATCTGCGTTAAGGATTGCGGCATATTTAACATTGATAACTCCGTTATACTGCTTAAACAATTATTGTTAACTAACAGGACTTTTATCATAAAAAGACAACTAAGCAAAAAAATAAAACATAGTAATTTGACTTTCGGCGATAAGCATCCTTTAAAGTGGTATTTACACTTACAAAAGTCATACTACTATATTATGAATGGAGAATAGACATGCTTGATTTCATTGCTGAAATGATTGTTGACAAAACTGAAGAATGGGTGACAAAGCAAACACTTTTGGGAGCAGCAATCCCCATTGCTTATATGGCCTACCAACACGACTGGAAAGCAGAAAAAGACAAATGGCAACAGCGGCTATTTGATGTTTTACCTCGCATTCCCTATATCGGGCATAAGTTTTCAGAATCAATCGATAAAAAATTTAATCCCGAATTAGATAAGTTAGATGAAAGTATTCATCAAAAAAGAACCGTTCGCTATCGTGAACTTCCCAAAAAACCCATTAGCAAAAATATTATTCTCAAGCAAGTTGAACAAATTGCTGATTCTAAACATTTGGCTGATTACATTTCAGGCGGGATCTATCGTGACTTGTCTGATCCTTATTTAGATGAACTAAATGCCGAGATCTTTAAACTTGCTTCTTATACTAACCCTTTGCACAGTGGCGCTTGGCCAGATTTAGCGCAATGCGAAGCGGAAGTGATCGCCTGGTGCGCCAAATTATATGGCGGCGATAACACAATATGTGGAAATATTACCCCAGGTGGTACCTATAGCATCATGGAAGCGATGCGTACTTATAAAAAATGGGCAAAAGAAACCAAAGGTATTACTAAGCCCAACATGGTTGTGCCAAGTACAGTGCACGCAGCTTTCGATAAAGGCGCTGAAGATTATGGCATTGAACTCATTAAAGTACCGGTTGATCCCCAAACCCAGCGAGCTGATGTCGCTGCCATGGCAAAAAAAATCAATAGCAATACCATTGCTTTAGTGGGCTCAGCACCCAGTTTCCCCTGTGGCGCAATTGATCCTATTCAAGAACTCTGTGCACTAGCAAAAAGCCGAAACATTGGCATGCATCTTGATGCTTGCTTAGGTGGATTCTTAATTCCGTTTGCGAAAGAAGCAGGATTTGATATTGGCCCTTTTGGATTTGATTTGGAAGGTTTAACAAGTGTTTCAGCAGATACCCATAAATATGGGGAAACACCAAAGGGCTCATCTGTTCTGATGTTCCGCAAACTTATTGGTCAATACCAACCATATATTAAACTAGACTCACCCATTGGCATGTATATTACTCCTAACCAAGCAGGTAGTCGCAATGGTGCCAATATTTTAATGACATGGGGAACACTTTTGGCAATGGGGCATGATAAGTATGTAGAAGTCACTAAAAATATTCTGCAGCTGAAAGATAAAATTGTTATGGAGCTTAAAAAAATACCTGAACTGACATTACTAGGAAACGCTGATTTAAGTGTGATTGGCTTTGACGCCAAAAATATCAATATTTATGCTATATCCGAGCAAATGCATGATAAAGGCTGGCATTTAAATAATATTCAAAAAGTCAAAGGAACGCATCTTTGCCTCACTGCCAATCATTTACAAAATAAAGACTTTACTAAAAGATTTATAAGGGATTTAAAAGCCTCAATAAAATATATACAGAGTCATCCTCTCTACAAGCCAAAGGGAGATGGGGCAACTTATGCAAGTCTGGCCGTTATGCCCACTATGATTGCGCCACAGCTTAAAAATAAATTAGGCCGTGAATATGTTTTATTGTCAGGCAATATTGAAGCAACACGCTCGTCGCGTATCAAATCACATAGAATCTAAATGAGTCTATACCCAATACACTTCAAGAAGCGAAGCATCTGTTGAAGTGTGACCATCACGCGATGGGGCATTTAAACTAGATTATACCGCTCGCTAAGGACCAAAAAATCTCGCATCTTCAAAGGCGAGCGGTATAAATGTGCAAGTAGTGATATCTACCTGCCTTACCGATATGATCCCTTAATGAGTCATGTGCATATGAACCGAAATATCCTCGTTGTAGATGATGAAAAAGCGATAGTACATTCAATTGCTGTACAGCTAGATATGGAAGGTTATACTGTATTTACGGCAACAAGCGCTGCTGAAGGCTTAGAGCTACTTAAAAAAAATGATATTGTTGTGGTTTTATCTGATCAGGGAATGCCACAGTTATCCGGTTCTGATTTTTTAGCTCAAGTTAAAATTAAATACCCACAAACGATCCGAATGATTATTAGCGGCCATGCCGATTTTCAAGCAGTAACAGATGCCATCAATGGCACTCTATGACACGCATTATGTTGGCACTTCTAAAAATAATACAGTTTGATTGGAAATGGCTATTCCATTGCCACCTTAGATTCTGCAATAAAAGGTGGTCTCGCAAACCACACAAAAAATAACAAACTTAGGAAAATGAAACCTGATACCCAAAATACATCATTGGTTGCTAACATATAGGACTGATTGATTAATATATTCGTGATCTCTGCATAACTCATTTTATCAGTAAATCCAATCGAGTGTAATTGCTTCATAACCTCAATCATATTAGGGTTAGAAACAATTAACGTTTCAGTTAATTTACTTTGATGAACAGCTTCTCGATGATTCCACAATGACACGCTAATGGAGGTTCCAAAACTACCCCCTAATATTCGCAAAAAGTTGGACAAACCTGCGGCACTTGCAATTCGATCATTTGGCAGACCTGACAGCAAAATAGCGATAAGTGGAATAAAAAAGCATGGAGCGCCAACACCTTGAACAAAGCGAACCCATGCCACATTCTCAAATGTTACATTGGTATTAAAGTTCGCAACCCAAAATGAACAAAAAGCAAAAAAGAAGAAACCATTGGTGACAATGATCCTTGCATCAACTTTAGTTAATAGTTTACCTACCACTGGTGACAACAATATAGGTAAGATCCCAATAGGTGCAGTCGCTAATCCTGCCCAAGTGGCGGTATAATTCATTTGCGTTTGCAACCATAAGGGTAACACAACAACACTTCCAAAAAAGGTCATGTATCCTACGCTTATGGCAACCGTCCCAACAGTGAAATTTCTTATTTTAAATAATGAAAGATCAACAATCGGATTCTCGTCAGTTAATTCCCAAGCAATCAAAAAGGTAAGACAAATCGTTGATATGGCTGCGAGTATACAAATCATATTTGAGTTAAACCAATCGAGATCGTGCCCTTTGTCGAGTAAAACCTGCAAACAACCTATTCCAACGGCAAGCAAAATGAGGCCGACATAATCTATTGGCTGCTTGGACATTTTAGTTTCACGATGTCGTAAAATTTGCCAAGTAAAATAGACTGAAAAGGCTCCAATAGGTATGTTAATATAAAAAATCCATGGCCAAGAATAGTTATCAGTGATGTACCCCCCAAGAATGGGGCCTATAACCGGTGCGGCCACCGCGACCATAGCCCATAAACCCGTGGCTAACCCTTTTTTATCATCAGGATAATTTGCCAATAATAAACTTTGTGACAAGGGGATCATTGGCCCTGCTACAGCTCCTTGGATAACGCGGCATATGACTAACATGGGCAAGCTATTTGAAAGACCGCACAACACAGAGGCAATCGTAAATAGTGCTGTTGAACAGACAAATAAACGTACTTCTCCAAATCGTCTTGCTAGCCAACCCGTCAGTGGCAATACAATTGCCATGCTAACCGCAAACGAGGTGATAACCCAGGTTCCTTCATCTGCACTCACACCCATATTTCCTGCAATCGTTGGAATAGCAACATTGGCAATCGAAGTATCAAGCACATTCATAAAAATACCCAATGATACTGCGAAGGTGAGAAGAACTAGCTGAAATCCTTTAATTGCTGGCATTCCATTGCCTTTTCAAAATCTATGGGGTAATTGGCTGAGTGTTCTTGCTGTTTGCTTGTAAAATATTCTCTATCAAGACTTCTGCGTCTTTAAGATCGGAACTATAATCAATCGATTCATAAAGGACTTTTGGCGCTTCTTGATTCTTGAGTATTTGACCTTGACGTTGATGAGTATCAATAGTGACTGTCATAGATAACCCAATACGCAAAGGATGTTCTTTGAGATCATTAGGATCAACACTGATCCGTACAGGTAACCGTTGCACAATTTTGATCCAGTTGCCGGTCGCATTTTGTGGAGGTAACAGATCGAAAGTGCTACCCGTTCCAGGATTGATACCTACTACTGTTCCTTTAAATTTGACATTGCTACCATAGGCATCTGCAATCATTTGTGCAGGCTGACCAATTCTAATATTTGTTAATTGTGATTCTTTGTAATTGGCTTCAACCCATACTTCATTGAGAGGCACGATGATTATCAGTGGCGTTTTTTCATTCACTTGCTGGCCAACTTGTACAGAACGTTTTGCAACAAAACCTGATACCGGCGCATAGATAATGGTACGACGCCAATTCAAATAGGCATTTCGTAAATTGATGATCGCTTGTTCGACTTGCGGATGATGATAAAGATCGGTATTACCCGCTAATTTAATAGATGCTGCCAATTGCTGTTCTGCAAGGATTAAGTCGTTTTGTGCTGAATCCATGGCTAGCTGTGAATGGCTTAAATCTTCAGCCGAAATTGTTTTATTAACAACCAATCCATGACGACGTTCATAATCTTGTTTGGTTTTTTCCAAAGTATCTTTTTTAATTTTGATATTGGCTTTTAATTCATTGACGTTATCATAATATTGACTCACCTGTCGTGTCACAAGTGCTAAATTAGATTCTGCTTTTTTTAAGTTAATTTCTGCATCAACTGGATCAAGCTTTACCAGCACATCGCCTTTTTTCACTTGATCAGTTTCATCTGTTAATATTGCCACCACTCGACCTGCAATTTGTGGCATGGCTTGAACTGAATTGCCATCAACATAGGCATCATCTGTTGAAACGGTATATTGGCCCCAAAAAATCCAATAACAAAATAGGATGATCCCAAGGACAATAAACACGCTAGCAATGGAGATCAGCAGACGCTTTCGGTGATGATTATTCTGTTGCCCTTCAATCATTTTGTTAGCGTCACTATACGGATATCCATTCTTATCGTTCATTGTTTCCAATCGCTATCTCTTTATTTTAGTTGGTAAAGCTAACTTGGGAAATCTTGTCGATTTTTGCTTTGCACTAGAGTACAGTTAAATTACGCATTTAAAGTACGATGCTGAAATTAATCACAGACAAGAAGAGGCAACATGAAACTCTTTCAATCCTCAACTCCTTCACCAACTTTACAAGCCAGTCGTGATAAAAACGGCCCTATCTCCTCTTCGTTGCATAACTCCCAATCTTCACCTGAATTATTTCTAAGCGGTGAAGATATGTTCGAATCAGCTGTATTACCGATGTTCGCCAGGATTAAAATGAAGGCCACATATTGGGAAGAGGCATTAAATGAATTAGATAGTAGTGAGCATTATTTAAGTGATGAAGAGCGGGAACATTATGCATTCAAACATACTGATAGGTTCTATAGAGATTCGCAAGAAAATGTTTTACACGGTGCATATATGTATGTTTTGTTGCCCAATGATAGGTTATATGGTTTGGAGCTAGGGTCATCTGGAAAATTTTTTCATTCCTACCTAAGCTCTGGCTCTCCCGTGAAAGCAGCTGGAGTGATTTATTGTCTTAATGGACGCATCATCACAGTGAGCAATGAATCCGGTCACTACAAACCAACGTATGATGAAATGCTTCCTGCTTTACTATCATTCCAAACTCAATCTCCAACACCGTTAGTTTTTGAAGATCATTCACAAGTAAATGAAAATCTACCCAATCAAGGTGTCAGACATTTTCAGGTGGAAACTCTAAATAACTGGATACATTGCAGCTTGATTAAAGAGCTTGATAGCTTAAAAGCAATCATTGTGGCTAATGCTGATGAAGCAGAGAAAGCAGGTCATTTTGGCTTATCATCCATTGTGAGTGCTCAACCAATATTGAGTTTCTACAATGACAGTGAAGAAATGAAAGAACAGATCGAACTGTTACCGAATGATTCTTATATGACCCAAACATGCTTGGCACGAATGAAGGATCCTAATTACCACAGCCGTTTTCTAGGCAAAAGAAAGGTCTGAATCGACAATATATCTAAGTTAGATGACACATCGCTTCTATTCTAAGTCTTTAGCAAATATTCCAAAAACTAACGTATTAGTTTATAATCCAACTACAAATGGACTTTTACACTTCCATGTATGGAGATAATTTAATGGTCTAAAAATAGAGAATAATCCCATGACGCACTGGAAAAAATTGATAGCTGAAAAGAAATTATTTGCTGATGTCGCATTTATTAATAACACAGTTACACTTAAACCTCTTAAACAATACGCGACACCTGATCTGATTGCACGAATAGCCATTACAATTGCGAATTTACACAGCGGATCAAAAGAATTTAGACGTCATTTTAGAAGACCTCAAAAAACAGCACCGCTGGTGTTAGTATTAAAACCCAATCATGAAATCTTTTCTGCGAACGACATGATTAATGCATTAAGCCATTTTGCACTACCTAAAAAGGAACGCGCTTTACTTAAAGTCAAAGCAGAAGCAGAAGCCAAAGCAGCAGCAGAAGCCAAAGCAGCAGCAGAAGCCAAAGCAGCAGCAGAAGCCAAAGCAGCA
>CAZQMV010000017.1:0-884 GCA_964594635.1 Uncultured Candidatus Berkiella sp. | reverse complement strand
GCAGAAGTCAAAGCAGCAGCAAAAGCCAAAGCAGCGGCAAAAGCCAAAGCAGCGGCAACGAAAGCGCCAAAGTCTATTAACGAAGTGAGAGAAGCATTGGCAAGTGGAATTCTTTTCACGAAAGCAGAACTACAAGGTACCAAGCTCCGCCTTACCACTCATCCTGATTTCGAAAACGAAGCTAACCAACGTATTATTAATCGAGTGTTAGCTTCCGTACGTTCAAGCTCACAGATATTGAAACAAACCCTTCATGAAATTAAAAATGTGACTCGCAAACCTTCTTTAATCATACATAAAAACCATGGTTTTACTGATGCATCCAGTATCTTAAAAGCTATTATTGATGCTCAACTCGATCTTATTTCAACAAGCAAAAAAAATACCCAACATAACCTTGTTTCAGTTCCACAAATTGAAGGCGTGACACCAGTTGAAGCTGTAACACTTGTTAAAGCACAGCCTGTTGAAGTGTCATTCGGTGAATTTCCAGAATGGGATTTCTGTGCGTTACTTGATGAAACACCATTTGAAGCATCTGCTTCTTTCCCTCCCTCTCGCAGTATCTTCGATGAATTAGACGAAGATCCTATGGGTGATAGCTTAGTTTATAACGAAACAAAAGATTTGCTATTTGGATTCCAAGGCTACAATAGCGAATCATTACATCAACTTACTGTTGCACCACTGAATGATGATTATCCATTTGCGTGGGAAGAATCGTTACTCGATGACTGGAAGGTAAAAAAACGCCATTAAGTTATAAAAAAAGCTCCTGCAGCTTTTAAACTGCAGGAGCTTTTTTTTAGCAGGTTTAACAACAAAATACTATGAGGACATCCATTTTAGGTTGACCTGCTCATTGCAGTTCGCCTATTGTTGGC
>CAZQMV010000016.1:0-37868 GCA_964594635.1 Uncultured Candidatus Berkiella sp. | reverse complement strand
GCATAGCCGCAATATTATATCCCGCATCGACGTGCATAATTTCCCCAGTTATTCCTGAAGCTAAATCAGAACATAAAAATGCCGCAGCGTTACCAACTTCAATAGCATCGATGTTCTTTCTAAGCGGACTCACTTCTTTATTGTAACTCAGCATCTGTTTAAACCCTTTAATGCCAGAAGCCGCTAAGGTTTTAATTGGGCCTGCGGAGATCCCATTCACGCGTATACCTAAAGGCCCCATGCTTGCCGCTAAATAGCGAACGTTGGCTTCTAAGCTGGCTTTAGCTAACCCCATGACGTTATAGCTGGGGATGGCACGATTGGCGCCAAGATAACTTAAGGTCAGGAGAGCGCCATTGCCTTTCATTAAGGGCAAGCCCGCTTTGGCAATTGCTCCAAAACTATAAGAGCTAATATCGTGAGCGATCCTAAAGCCCTCACGGGTTAACACATCATGGTATTGACCATTAAGTTGGTCTGCTGGTGCATAAGCGACGGAGTGCACAATTGCATCCACATGATCCCAAGTTTTACTAAGCTTTTCAAAGGCATGGCTGATTTCTTCGTCGCTGCCCACATCGCAAGGAATACAGATCTCAGACTGCCATTCACTGATAAGTTCTTTTAGTCGTGATTCAAAGCGATCTGATTGATAGGTAAAGGCAAGTTCTGCTCCTTCGCGGTGCATTGCCGTTGCAATTCCGGCTGCAATCGATTTATTACTAATTAGACCTATAATAAGAATGCGTTTGCCTGCTAAAAATCCCATGTTGTTCTCTTTGTTTGTAAAGCGAGAAGTCGGTTGTTAATTTTACCTGGTATGGTGTGGGATATGTAAAGTAGATTAAGGATGATCAGCGTGCTTTATAAGTTGACTAAGTTATTATTGATCACAAGCTCACTACTAACGAGTGGTTGCGATGATGCATGGAATAATCCATATCCTAGCAGGGAACAAAACGATAATACGCTTTACACCTCATTTAGTGAAAGACCAAAACATTTAGATCCCGCGGTGTCATATAGCTCTGAAGAAGCTATCTTTACTTATCAAATCTATGAACCTCCGTTGCAATATCATTATTTAAAAAGACCTTATCAACTCACTACTCTAAGTGCAAGGGAAATGCCGGAGATCATCTATCAGGATAAAGACGGTAACGAGGTCGCTGAAAATGACACCAACGTTGCATTCACTGTCTATCGGATAAAAATTAAGGAAGGCATGTTGTATCAGCAACATCCGGCTTTTGCAAAAAATCCGCAAACTGATGATTTTCTCTATCTTCATCTCACAGAAGATCAAGTCAGTGATAAACACACGTTGCAAGACTTTGAAAAAACAGGTACCCGTGAAGTGATCGCGGATGATTATGTTTATCAAATCAAGCGATTAGCTGATCCCACACTGAATTGCCCGATTTTAGGATTAATGGAAACGCATATTGAAGGGCTTAAAGCACTATCGACTGAGTTAAAAGCTTATTACAAAGAACATGGTATTCGAGATGGTGATGTGCAGTATGTTGATTTGCGTAACTTTGATTTAAAAGGTGTCAAAGTCATTGATCGCTATCAATATGAAATTATCATGATTGGTAAATACCCACAGTTTATTTATTGGCTGGCAATGCCATTTTTTGTACCCATGCCATGGGAAGCAATACAATTTTATGCGCAAGAATCATTATTAAAACGCAACATTTCTCTTGATTGGTATCCGGTTGGTTCTGGTCCATTTTTGCTAACTGAAAACAACCCCAATTTAAAAATGGTTTTAGAAAAAAATCCCAATTTTCATGGTGAAACTTATCCTGCAGAAGGTGACGCAGATGATCAGGAGTTACTTAATAAATATGCTGGCAAACCGCTGCCCTTTCTAGACAGAATTATATTTATGTTAGAAAAGGAAAATATTCCTGCTTGGAGCAAATTTTTGCAAGGATATTATGACCAATCAGCCGTGACTTCAGATAACTATGATCAGGCAATGCAATCAACATCGGTCAGTAATATCAATCTCTCACAAGAATTACTGGATAAAGGAATACGTTTAAATACTGCGGTGTTGCCCATTTTTTATTATTGGGGCTTCAACATGTTAGACGAAAAGGTCGGCGGCTATACGACCAAGAAGCGGAAACTAAGACAAGCGATTGCGATTGCAATGGACATGGAAGAATACGTCAATATTTTTTTAAATGGGAGTGGTGTTATTGCTCAAAGCCCAATACCGCCTGGCATATTTGGTTTTGATGAATCGTTACCTGGGATTAATAAAGTGGTTTATGAGGTTGATGAAAAAAACAAATCATTTAAGCGTAAAGAAATTGCAGTAGCCAAAAAACTGCTGAATGAAGCAGGGTATCCTAATGGTATCGATCCAAAAACAAAAAATCCATTAACTTTATATTTAGATGTTGCATCAAGTGGCAGTCCTACCGCGCAAGCACAATTGTCATGGATCAGAAAGCAATTTAAGAAAATTGGCATAGAGCTTATTGTTCGTGCTACGCAATATAATCGTTTTCAAAGTAAAATTGGCAATGGGGATTTTCAGATATTCAGTTGGGGTTGGGCTGCAGATTATCCTGATCCTGAAAATTTTCTATTCCTTTTTGACAGCAATAATAGTCGAGTGAAATTTGAGGGCGAAAATGCCTGCAATTATGCAAATCCAGAGTATGATAAATTATTTTACAAAATGAAGAGTATGCAAAATGGCATAGAGCGTCAGGAGATCATTTCAAAGCTTAATGTCATGTTACAAGAAGATAGCCCTTGGTTTGGCGGTTATCATCCTAAGCTGTATTCTTTACGTCATCAATGGGTAGGTTTAACCAAGCCCAATGGTATTGCTCGTTACACATTGAAATACAACTCCATCAATGCTCCTCTGCGCGAACAGTATCGTCATGCGTGGAATCAGCCAATTGTTTGGCCATTAACCATAGCATTGCTCATATTAATACTACTTTGTCTGCCAGCTGTTTTCATCTATTGGAAGAAGATCCATCGTTCATTAGTGTTAGCAAAAATAGCAAGGGAGCCATAGAACATGTTTGGCTATATCATTCGCCGCATTTTCTACATGATCCCCATTTTAATTGGGGTAAATATTCTCACTTTCGGGTTGTTTTTTATTGTTAATACACCCGATGATATGGCCAGAGTGCACCTCGGACAAAAGCATGTCACCAAAGCCAGCGTTGATGCATGGAAAGAACAGCATGGCTATGATAAACCCCTCTTTATTAACAATAAAGAAAATGGATTTCATAAAATAACGGATACCATCTTCTTTCAGAAATCGATTAAGCTGTTTGCCTTGCAATTTGGTTATTCGGATGCAGGACGTGATATTGGTTATGATGTCTACCAACGCATGTGGCCAAGTTTGGCAATTGCTGTGCCGACGCTCATATTAGGGCTGGCGGTCAACATCATGATTGCCTTATTAATCGTTTTTTTTAGAAATAGTTATCTTGATACGGCAGGTGTCGTGGTTTGTGTCATGATGATGTCTATTTCAGGCTTGTTTTACATTATTGGCGGGCAATATCTGTTTTCTACCGTATTAAAAGTTGTTCCAATCTCAGGCTATGAACCCGGTTGGCAGTTGTGGAAATTTATCTTACTTCCCATTTTTATTGGTGTTATTGGCGGAATTGGTGCAGGAACAAGATGGTACCGTACATTGTTTTTAGAAGAAATTAACAAAGAATACGTCAGGACGGCCCGAGCAAAAGGCGTGAAGGAATCTGCGGTATTATTTAAGCATGTTTTACAAAATGCTATGATCCCAATTTTAACAGGGGTTGTTGCTATTTTACCGTTACTGTTTATGGGCAGTTTATTAATGGAGTCCTTTTTTGGGATACCAGGACTTGGTAGCTATACCATTGATGCCATTCAGCTCCAGGATTTTGCAATCGTCAGAGGAATGGTTTTTTTAGGATCGTTACTTTACGTGATAGGACTTATCTTAACTGACATTTCTTATACATTCGTTGATCCACGGATCAGGCTCCAATAAGGCAGAATGCGATGAATATGGTCATGCTTTCAACTGATTACCTTATATTCTTATTGGTGATAATCAGTATTGTTTTAGTCATTCGAGCACAGCGCAAAGATGAGCTAATACCTTTCATGCGTAAAATATTTTATCGTCCAATCAATTTGTGCGCTGGGATCATACTTGCGGTTTATATCATTGTGGGCTTACTTGATACGATCCATTTCAAACCAACTGAGGTGAGTGAGCAACAAAAAGGCAGCATTATTAGCATTCTTGATAAACTGCTCAAACCAATTTCTATTCAATCTGAGCGAACATTTTCTGCACCCTTTGCCATTTATGCCTTCACTAAAGAAAGTAGCACCTTACCAACAGGTGAGGTTATCAGGGCTTACCCACGTTTAACCTATGCAGGTTCGCATTTAAAATCAGCAGATGATCAAGTTATCGATCTTAAAAAGCGCTTTATTGTAATAGCATCCCAATCAATAATCGTGTGGGCAGCACTTTCTATCCTCATTTTGTTATATGCCTGCGCCAAACATCGAATATCATTTGAGCCAATGTTTGGTGCCATCATCATGGGCAAAACAGTATTTCCTTGGCGAACGTTATTATTAATGCTAGGTGTCATTATTTTTTTAGTGATTGCTATGATGTCGTTGATCCCTTTTTATCATATTTTAGGTACCAACCAAGTCGGTGAAGATGTGCTTTACCAATCTCTTAAAAGCATTCGCACCGGTTTAGTGATTGGCACCGTAACGACATTAGTGATGCTACCGTTTGCAATACTGTTTGGCATAATGGCTGGTTATTTTCGTGGATGGGTTGATGATGTTATTCAATATGTTTACACCACGTTAAGCTCTATACCGGGTGTTTTACTCATTGCCGCTGCGGTTCTGACCTTACAGCTGGTAATGGATAGACATGCAGATTGGTTTGCAACTGCTCTACAGCGTTCAGATATCCGATTGCTTGCTTTATGCGCTATTTTGGGAATAACCAGCTGGACGGGTCTTTGCCGGCTACTGCGTGGTGAGACATTGAAAATCAACGAAATGGATTACGTTAAAGCTGCTCATTCGTTGGGTGTCAAAGATTTTAAAATTATTTTTAAACATTTCTTACCGAATGTTATTCACATCATTCTCATTACCTTAACACTGGATTTCAGTGGACTTGTTCTTGCTGAAGCTGTTTTGTCGTATGTTGGAGTGGGCGTTGATCCTGCTTCGTATAGTTGGGGAACTATGATTAATAGTGCCAGGTTAGAAATGGCGCGAGTACCCGTCGTATGGTGGAGCTTATCGGCTGCCTTTGTTTTCATGTTTACCTTAGTACTGGCGGCAAATATTTTCTCAGATGCCGTGCGAGACGCATTTGATCCTCACAGTGAACGAAGAGGTGTAATGTGAGTCAAGAATCTTTACTGGAAGTGAATCAGTTACGCGTGGAAATCTATGCTCAAAGCGGAAATATTCACGCTGTTAACGAAGTGAGTTTATCGATTGCACGTGGTGAAATCTTTGCGTTATTGGGTGAGTCAGGGTGCGGTAAAACGATGACGGCTTTAGGCATTAATCGTTTATTACCTAACAATGCAAGAATAGGTGAAGGCAGTGAAATTCTTTTAGAAGGAATGCCTTTACATCAACTTTCAGAAAATAAAATGCGTAAAATTCGTGCCAAAAAAATTGGTATGATATTTCAGGATCCTGCATTAGCACTAAACCCTGTGCTAACCATTGGACAACAGCTTTCTGAAGCCATCTATCTTGCAAATGATAAAAACATCAAAAGCAGTGCGGTCACAGCTCAAATGCTTTCACTACTAGAAAAGGTGAGGATCCCTGATCAGGATGCTTTCTTGCAATACTACCCACATCAATTATCAGGTGGAATGAAACAACGAGTCGTGATTGCGATAGCATTGGCTAAATCTCCTGATTTACTGATTGCTGATGAGCCAACAACGGCACTGGATGTGACCACGCAAGCGCAAGTATTGAGTATCATTAAGGATCTGAATCAACAGTTTGGAATGGCAATTTTATTAATATCGCATGATCTAGGTGTTGTGCAACAAATGGCTGATCAAGTCGCGGTCATGTATGCTGGACATATCGTAGAAAGAGCACTTAAGAAAGATTTCTTCAAAGAAGCATTGCATCCTTATTCAAAACAGTTATTTGCATCCTTACCAGAACATACTAACAAACATCATGAATTAGCGACTATTCCAGGTCATGTTCCTTCATTGGATCAGTTTTTTCCGCTGTGCCGCTTCAAAGGACGCTGTGAAAAAGTGTTTTCAGTCTGTGAACATGAAAAACCTAGAATGATTGAGCCTAATTCACAGCAATTAGTGCGATGTCACTGGTATGATAAAAATGCACTAAAGAAAATCCCAACCAAACTCAATATTAATGTATTAAACGAGCAAACAAAGCAAGCAGAAGCAAAAAACGTTTTTTCTGACAATAGTGTAGAAGATACAGATATTTTAAAAGTTGAAAACCTCAAAGTTTATTTTCCCATTCAGAAGGGGTTATTTAAACGAACCGTTGGTTATGTCAAAGCAGTTGATGATGTTTCGTTTAATTTACTTGAAGGAAAAACATTAGCTCTGGTTGGCGAATCAGGCTGTGGTAAAACGACAGTGGGTAAAGCGATTTCGCGATTAGTGAAACCTTTTGCCGGTAATGTAGAATTTGAAGGTCAGAATCTCTTAAGAATGTCAGATAAGAAATTGCAAGCTTATCGGAGTCATTTTCAAATGATTTTCCAAGATCCTTATTCAGCAATGGATCCTAGATATTCGGTTGAGGAAATTATTTTAGAAGGTATGATTGCTTTAAAAATTGGATCTAACCCAGCTGAGCGTCAAGATAGAATTAATCATTTATTAGATCAAGTGGGTTTATCAATCAAATTAAAGAAGCGCTATCCTCATCAACTCTCAGGTGGGCAACGACAACGGGTAGCGATTGCAAGAGCATTAGCGGTGGGGGCTCAGTTACTTATTTGTGATGAACCCACTAGCGCATTAGACGTATCGGTACAGGCACAAATTCTTAATTTATTGCGTTCATTGCAAAATGATTTAGCGATTAGTCTCTTATTCATTACTCATAATATAGCAGTGGTTAATTATCTTGCTGATTATGTAGCTGTCATGTATTTAGGTAAAATAGTGGAATATGGTCCCAAGGATGAAGTGATGAATAATCCAAAGCATCCTTATACGCAAATGCTATTAGATTCCGTACCTTCTTTGCATGATTTCAAAAAATCGTTTGAATCGGTTAAGGGTGAAATCCCATCACCTTCTAACCCACCATCAGGATGTCATTTTTCACCAAGATGCAAAAGTGCAATGCCAAAATGTTTTCAGCGCTACCCTGATACATATGATGTTGGCACGCATCATACAACTAAATGCTTTTTATATGCTCCCGTTGATAAAAAGGAGAAAATGAATGGCCACTAATGCACCACAAACTGCGCCAGCAGCTGACTTGCAAAATGCAAGATTGAATTTTGAAGATGCAAAAACTATCGCGGATTGGGTGGCCTTGTTAAACGACGAAAATAATCCTCCTCTTGGTGAAGAGGTTGCTGCTATTTTGAAATGTTTGCCTTCTGATCCCAATGATTTACCAGCTATTTTAACATTATTTGATAGTGATAACTTAAGAGAAAAAATCCTTAGATTTGTCAATGATGTCTATTTTAATCCTTCTGAATTACATTTAGAAAAAATATCTAGAGCGACTATTGTCTTAGGTTTTCGTACATTGCGTAGTTTAGGACTGTGTGCCGCAATGTTTTCATACCTATTAAAAAATGCTCAAGAAGAGTCTTTTAAGCAAGAAATTGCTTTGGCGCTGCATTCTGCAACATTAGCTGGAATGATTGCAAAGCGAAAGATCCGTTCAATTAATTGCGAACCTCTCGTTACAGCCACTTTATTATATTCTTTAGGTAAGTTACTTTTTATGACTTTTGGCGGTAGCAATGCAAAAAAATACAATGACATTGCTGCATCTTCCAAAATAACACCTGAAGAGGAACAAAACTTAATAGGGTTTTTATTAAAAGATTTAACGATTGATTTAGGAAAGAAATGGTTTATTGGTCCAACGTTAACGAAGGCACAAGAGCCCGCAACTGACGATGAAATTATTCATATTATTCATCTCTCAAGAAAAATTGTTGAAAAGCACAAGGAAGATTGGGAGGCTGATGCTTTTCAAGATGTAATTAGAGAATTGGGTTCCTTTCTGAGCATTCCGTTTCCACAAGCAAAGAATCTTATTTTAGAAGGAACGCTTCGCGCTCTTGAAACATTAGGGCTCTTTTCTGAGCCTTTGATGGATCTCTTGCACTTGCCTGAAGTGGCTGAATCGATAGACACAAGTAGCCCTTCTACTGAAGAGATAAAACTGAATCCAAGTCGTGTAACAGCTAGCATTCAAGAAATGTCTATTTTACTTGGAAATCAGATTTCTCCTAGCATGAGTGATTTAATTGTTGTTGGTTTACGAGGCATGCGCAATAGTTTAGATGTAGATCGAGCCGTATTTTCTCTTTTGAATCAAGATAGATTGTATTTAAAGGGGAAATCAATTGATGAGAAGAAAAATAGTGGATTCTTAAGTGAATTTAAATTTGAGCTTAACGCGCCAGAGGGATGGTTATTTCAATGTCTGTTAAGAAATGGTAAAGCAGCTTGGATTGGCAGTCAAGATAAGGGTTATTCCGCTAAACTGCGAAATACTCCGCTTAACAAAAAAATTGGGAAAGGCGAATTCCTTATCGCGCCATTTGTATTACAAGACAATATCATGGGGTTCTATTATTGTGATCGGCAAGTGACTACTAGAGCCTTGGACCAAAATACCTATGATGCTTTTAAAGAGCTTTGCATAACGATAAACGGTTTTGTAGAGCTGATTATGTTAAGGGCTAAGCAAAAAAAATAATATGACAACATTAATGTATATATTGCTCTCATTATTTTTCGTTATTTTAAACGGTTTTTTTGTTGCCGCTGAATTCTCAATTGTCAAAATTCGGCATACAAGAGTTGAAGAACTTCAATCGACCAGAGGTATACGTGGTAAAATACTTGCAAAGGTTCATAGTCGTTTAGATGCTTACTTATCTGCCTGTCAACTGGGTATCACCTTAGCGTCGCTCGCTTTAGGGTGGATAGGTGAACCGGCTTTTGCATTATTGTTAGAGCCTTTATTTAAAGCTCTTGAAATCCAGTCCGAACAAACGATCAAGTTTATTTCATTTATATTTGCATTTGGTGTGATTTCTTATTTGCATATTGTTGTTGGTGAGCTGATGCCTAAATCAATTGCTATCCGTCAGACGGAGGTGGTTTCACTTTGGACAGCATTGCCACTTTATTTATTTTATTGGTTAATGTATCCCGCTATTTGGTTTCTAAATGCAAGCTCTAATATGTTGCTAAAGCTTTTTAAATTGGATGAAATTAATCATGAGAATCAATCTTATTCACCTGATGAAATAAAACTTATTTTACGAGCAAGTCATCGTTACGGACAATTTACCAAATCTGAACTTGACCTTCTAACAAAAAGCTTGGTGTTTACTGATCTTGAAATATCGGATGTCATGCGTCCGTTGCATGATATGGCAACTTTAAATGTTTCACTGACAGTGACTGAGGCAATTAAGAAAATTGTTCAGCAACGTTATAGTCGATATCCTGTTTATAAGGGTGAAACCAGTAATATCATTGGTATGATCCACATTAAAGATTTATTTTTAATTCCTGCTGATTCTTATGATTCTACTATCTTGGCACGATTTATTCGCACACATTTAAAAGTAAAAGAAAATGATCCTGTACTAGAAGTATTTCATTTATTCAGAAAAGGAAAACCTCGTTTTGCCATTGTGTTTTCAGGAAGTAAAGCCATAGGCTTTTTGACACTTGATGATTTATTGCAGTCAATTATTGGGGAAATAAAGGATGAATTTCATATTACCCAAGAAGATTGGATCAAATTAGAAGATGGTACCTATCTTATTAAAGGAAGTGCTTCAGTATTTACTTTGGAAACATTATTGGGTATTGAATTAACGCAAGTAAAATCCAATACTGTCACCGGTTTAATTCTAGATAAGTATCAAGACTTTCCTAAAGAGGGTGATAAAATTGAATTTGATCGCTTTACGTTAGAAATTGTTAAAATTAAAGGCTCTCGCATTTTACAAGTACGGGTTTACCCATCGACCCATTAAGCATTTTACGATAGGATGGACATTTTTTACTAGCAGTTGAACGTAACATGATAAGCGGATTAGGAACCTTTTTTAAAGAAACGACGAAGATCGGATCTATTGGAGCAAAGTTAGCTGGAATCGGTGCAACTGCTTTTGGCATAAGGCAAATTTGGTATGATGCCAGTGAAGAGCAAAGCTGGCAATCAAAGACCATATTATCGACCTTATATGCTTTACATATAGGATCAATCAGTTTAACCACTGCTGTCTTATTTGGAGCAACAGATGTCAGCGCGCCAGTTGCGACTGCCATTGTTTGCTCTACTGCACTTTTAAAAAGTATGGCTGATTTGTTTGTTGAGAAAGCTAATCAAGTAGGATTAGCCCGAAAGCATTGGGATCTAGAGCAGCAATTGGGCATTAACAATAATGACTTTCATACCAATCTAACCTTAATCGAAGATCTCAAAGAAACCGATGGTGCGATAGAAAATTTGGAAAAAGAACGACAAGAGTATATTCATTTTTTGAAATTAACCAGTCGCCAATCAACCCTTGAATCGGTATGGAATACGCTTAAAGATCAAGAAGCAACTAAAGTTGCAAAAAATAAAACCATTGCCGCTTACTTTGCGAAAATGGATCTTGAAACTTTTGATCCGGAAGTTGCCATTAAAGCATTGTTGGAAAGAGCACCACAGCTTGCCGAGGAAGGTAATCAGCAAAAACTCACGGAAATTGGCGTTATACAATTTCAATGCATTAAATATAAAAGACTTCTTGGGATCTTGAAGGAAATTAATTTGCTGATTGGATCTTTACCACCTGGTGCTCATTCTGCAAAAAATGATTATTTGTTAAAAAGAAAGTTGGAATTAGAAAGTAGATTGCAAGCATTTAAACAGGGAGGTATTCCGTGTTTACCTGATGGTTTTATAACAAAAATGCAATTGAAAAAAGGAGCTGATTTTAAGAAAGCATTACAACGATTTTTAAAAGATAAAATTGCGGATCTTCATCAGAGAATATCACAACAACAAATGTTACTGATGGAAAAGAAAAGCTTTCTTTGTCGCCCAATTGATTTTTCGCCTCTTGTTGAACAAGTGAAAGATATTTCTTTAATGCAAAATAAATTGTGGTTAGCGAAATTAAATGAAGATGCGAAGTCAAAAAATGTCGATTTTGGTGGTTTTTCTGCAGTGATGGCACTGGTTTTGGCATTGATTCCTACTGCCGAAGTTTCTCATCACCTCAAACCCATTATGTTGATGATTGGTGTCATGGCAGGGATAGTCAGTTTGACGGATCTGTATAAAAGATACCAGGCCGTTCATAAAATGAGCGAAAATGAAACGAAGAAAATGAAGCAATTTATGGTGCAAAAGAAATTTCAAATTGCAAAAATTCAAGATGCACAATTACGCTCCATCTTAACAGCGCAGCTCGAAAATATTTTGCAAGATAATCATTCTTGCGAGCCAATTATTTCCGAGCAGTTAGTGAGAAACCAAGCGAGAATATCTAAATTAAATGCAAAAAAACTTATTTACCAGCAAGCGGAAACAGAATCACCTGTACTCAAAGTTCGCACAAGACTTATTTCGTCTAGGCGGTAAAATATTCCAAATGATCCCAGCATTAAAAGTAGTAGCATTTTTGTAGGGGTGGACATCATACCATTGATTATCTTCATCGTACCCTATGTAACTGATTCTATTAGTATGATCAAAGGCAACTAAGGCTCTTAGGCTGATGTTATCGATTGGCGTATAAACAACACCGATACCATAACTGCCAGACCATTTTTCATCGCTTCTATTACGAAATTCTAACCAATTACCATCGGTAAGATGCATGATGTGGGTATCAGGATGTAAATATAAAAGCCCCATCATAAAATTGATCTCAATACGTCTAACCACTTCCCAATAGAAGTTAAAATCTAAATGCAACGCATGTAAGCGCAAATCAACCGTGGCGGCATCGCCAGCAGTTTCTTGGCTTACCCAAAAGATTTCTGTTCCATCAAAAACTTTATAACCCTTTTTCTTTGCAGATTGCTCATAACCAAAGTCGATACCAAAATAGCCATTGATACGAGTTCCAATGTAAAGATTAACAGCCTTGGTAATTTCAGGGTAAAGCAAGTCATTGTCAGTATTGACCCCAATGGAAGGTTCAGCGTTCCAATATTTCACATCGGCACCCAGGTGAGGGCTCCAATAAGCTGCTTGTGCTATAGGAGCGCAGAAAAGGGTGCTAAGTAGGGTAGTGTGAGTAAAAATCCGTTTAAAAGACATGGCTAATCCTTGCAAGGTCTGAGCAGCATATAATATACCCATTCTGCTTTGCAGTTAGGCGTGAGTCAACTAAGGTTGTTGTGGTTATCCATTATTGTTAGTTTTAAAACTAATTATTTAAAGTGGGTCTTCATCTCAAAACGGCTTTTTATCGTTGTCTTTATTCGGAAAACTTGCAGGAGCAGAGGGCACAGCAGGAGAGCTACTAGCGGTATTTTCTTCTTTATTGCTTGCTGGTCTAAAGCTTAAATAAGGTAAAGCAGCCTCAAGTTGAAAAGTGAATTTATTCCATAAACCAAACCCCTTTCCTGAGTATGCCGATTGTATGGTCTTTAGTAGTTCGAGGAGCAAATGAGATGAATATTGTTTGCTAGGAATTAAATCTTTTAATAATACGCCATCGGTGGGTAGTCCTTGCGCGGAATATTCGTCTTGATGCATGCTTTCTATGATAGCTCTGCATTCCTCAAGCGACATGAGTTTGGTGATGTTTTGCAAAACAAATGGGTTATGAGTTTCCAAGTAAGATTTAATCAGCTCTTTTTTAAAGCTTGGTACTTTGACAACACTGAGCGTAGAGCAATCACCATATTCCTGAGTGGTTAGTACTCGAATTAAATCTTCAACCAAAGATTTAGTTGGTATAAAGGTTACACCATCGTGCAGGCCGGCAGAATGGAGGTAAGTGTGTAAGGTTACCTGTAAATCAGGGTCATGTTCTTGCAAATAGTCAAGAAATTCGGCTAATGTTAGGCCTAAGAGAGCGTCTTTTGCATTTATATGAACTTGCAGTTTTTTGAGTAACTGTTTGTTTTTATGAAATTCAAGTAAGAAATAACTAACTTGTTTTTGTAATAGCGCAAATGCAATATCAGAGGCAGAAATATTCGCTTTACCTTTTAAAGGGGCTAATGCTTCATCAAATGCATCATCGGTGATCTTTATGAACCGTTTGACTGGGAACATTTCCCCCCAAGATTCCTCAGTAACAGGCGAATCTTGCACTTGCAGAGAAAAACTAGAGTAAATACCATCAGTCATAAAGATCACAATATCGTCTTCATTTAATAAAAGTTGAGTTGCTTGTAATGCTGTTTCATCGGGTCTTTTAGTCAATTCTTGAACGCTTTCTGGGCTATAATTTCCTCTACTTCGGTGTTTAATCGTTGCAGGAGCAATGTGTTTTGGCTTTAGTGTATTCTTATCTAGAACAACAATCATTCCATCACCGATATTAATAAAAGAACCTGACCATTGCTTATCATCTCCTGAAAGCATCCCTGTAGAAATGGAGCATTCTGAATGATATTGTTTGGCGCTTTTAGACTGCTCTTTAGGGCTGGAATGCTTTAGAACATCAGTGCAAAGCTTTAGAACTTGTGTTGAATCTACAACAGGTGGTACTGGAAGTTCAACGAAACTCTGACTAACTGCTGATGCGATTTTAGCCAAACTATTGTTAAATTCTTCGTCATCTTCACTGTAACCGAGGCCATCTGCTACGGCAGTGCGTTGCGCCAGCACAGTAAAGTCTCCGTTAAATACAGGTGTTTTTAAATGAAAGGCATCACAGACGTGATGGCTTCCTGCCAATGACTTATTTTGATAGAGACTAGAACTGCCTATGAATGTGCATGCATCACCGCTAGGGATAAATGCTCGGTATCTTTCAAGCATAAATTGATTTGGTGTTTTTTCAGCATCACTTGCATTAAATACGACAGACACATCAGAACCTATGGTGAAAGGACCTTTATGCATTTTAGTCTCACTAAATATAGAAATTAAGTCGTTAGAATAGCATAAATGATAAATGAAAATAATGTATTTACACGTTATGCAATGCAACTTTTTACATTTTGAATTGTCCCATTTTACAGAGAGGGAGAATGTAGGAATAAAGCCATGACTGTTACCAATGCTAAGAAAAATGCGTAGAAGATGCTTAATGACTACCCCGCTTCTGAAAACTGGCGCTTTTTTATTGATGGTTATAGGCAGCATGAAGGGAAATGGGCTTTTGACAGTGGTGCCGGGGCTGAGCAAGGGTATTATGCAGCGATGCAAGGTTCTTGGGATAGAATGCTAACAACCTTGACTGCTCCTTTATCTGTAGCTGAATTAAAGAATATACATGATTACTGTGTTGGAAAGGGAAAAGGTCAACAAGCTGTTGCTGGCGTTGTTGATGAGACTGAATATCGCACAACCCAAGGGGATTTTGGCTTGGTAAGCCAAGAATCGGACGCGTTGCTTGGCAATGTATCAGTAGAAGGTGCAGCAGAATTGTTTCAAAAGGTACTTGATAATGACCCCAACCTCCCGCCGTTAATATTGGTTTCTATAGACGATAAGGGATTTACTCAAGATTTTGTTGTTGATAGAACGCTTTCTGCACAACAAAATGCACAAATTTATTGCAATTTAATTAATGAGAAAGGTGGAAAACTGTTAGTTAAGGGTAATGCAGAGGAATTTGTTGAAACCTATATCACAGAATTTAATCAAAACATAAAAAAAGCAAAGACGGACGATGAAAAGTTACTTGCTATAGCAAGTTGTATTTCGCAAATTGAAAGGCTTCATCCATTTTATGACGGCAATTGTAGAACAATGCTCATTTTAACGAATAAATTACTGATGCAAAATGGTTTGCCACCTTGCATTTATGAAAATCCAAATCGAATTGATATGTTTTCGAATGCTGAGATTGTAAATGAAATTAAGAAAGGTCAAGCACTCTTTAAAGAATATAAAACAACGGCAGCTACTGATAAGATCCAATCACTGACATCGACTCAACTACAAGACCCAGTGGCAATTGAAAAAGCGATCATTACAGGGATCAGCTCTCAACCTTTGCAATCACTTGAGCAACTCAATCAATTATTTCAAAAAGTGATATCAGGTGAAATTCATTTACAGTCAAATGCGCCAGTTCATAGGCCTAGTCGAATGAGTTTTCTTACTTCAAAATCTTCAAAAGTTAATAACATCGATGTGGTAATTAACCAAAATGCAGTTTTATCAGTTATTCAAAAACTTTATGGTGACAGGCTTAATGCAATTAAAGATAACATTAAAACTTTACAACAGGAAGTTGATACATTAAAAAATGATAAAGCAACAATGGAAAATCAATTAACTGCGCTTAGAGATCAGAGCAATCAACCACAAGCAGATAAGACAACACTGAGGCGGCAAATTGAAGAAGTGCAGGAACAATTGTCTGGTGTAAGTCAAAAACTTGATCGAGCTTCTAAAGCAGAGCGATGGTTTGTTGATCGCTTTAATGAAATTAAACAAGATCATAAAAAGTTACTGACTGGCCATACTTCCTTTGCTAAAGACTCATTAAAGAGCACTTTCAAAGAACTGCACAAAGTCGCCAAGAGAGAGGCTGAGTCACTGGTAGTTGGAGCGAATATTTAACCACTAAGTTTAATAATTGCAGGTGCCTATTGACCCTTTCTTGCACCTGTCACCATTGATCCAGATGGCGTTATCAAGGTTAGCATTGGTAAAGATGGCACCATTAATGTGAGCTTTGTAAAGGTTGGCACTGCGTAAATCGGCATTGGTGAAATTCACCTGATCAAGAGCTGCTTTTTCTAAATTCGCTCTTTTTAAATTAGCCCCTTTTAGATTGGATCTTTGTAACTCGCAGCCGCTAAGGTCGGTATTCACAAGATAGGCTTTTTCTAAGGTTATATTTCGCAGATAGCTGCCTGATAAATTTATATCACTTAAATAGATAAATTTATCGCGCTTGGTTTCACTTTCATCATCTCGGTAGAACAATTTAGGTTTTAAATGTGAAACGAAAGTGACAATACTTGCCAGTTTATCTGGTTTATTGATTTGATTGAGATCTTCAATGATCGCTTCGGTACGCGCAATGATGATGAGGTTAATGCGTTGGTTTTCATCCATCCCGCGAGCAAAGAGATCGGCGACCCCATTAAAATAGCTATCCGTCATTCTGCTGGCTTGCAGAATTTCCTGATGTAATCCCACCTTGTTACTGACAAACACGGTCGCAATACCGATAAATAAGCCCACAATCGCAATGGTGAGCTCTATGCCACGTTCTTTAGCAAATAGCTTGAGTCTGTGCTTTAAGTCCAGTTTTTGGGTATAGAGTTGATAGAGATCGGTTTCAGGTGTCATATATGAGATTTCTCCCATTTCTAGTTTAGAAGGGCTTGCTTATATAAGCAAGCCAACTTAGTTCATGTGATTGTATGAATTGACAGTTATCCCTAGCGATAGATCTATTCGGCGCTGATTTTGAGGCGTTGTCCTGGCTGGATAACAGTACCGCTAGAGCGCAGATTGTTATAAGCCAATAAATCTTTTAATTTCATGTGGTGTTTATCGCTGATCAAAGGTAGAGATTCACCTTTTTTCACGATATGTATTTTTGGCGATTGAGTAGCAGTATTCACTTTTTGGGTTGAAACCGCTGTGCTTGGGATCTGTAAACTTTTACCGATAACAACCACATCATTGGGCAAGCCATTAAGTTGCTGAATGGCTTTTGGTGTCGTTTTGAAGCGCTTCGCAATTTTCTCTATGTTATCGCCTTTTTTAATTTGATAACGAACTGCTGAAAAGGTTGTTGCCACAGGCTTTGACACAATAGGTGCTGCTTTTTTAGCGGTAGTCACCGGTGTGCTTGAGGCAGATGCAACAGCGGCCACCGTTTTAGTTGCTACAGCCTGTGTTTTCTGAGCGGTAAATTGTTTTGCACCTTTTACGGGTACCACTAAGTTAAAGGGGCCATTAGGATTCATAGAGCGCTTATGAAGCCCAGGATTCAATTTTCGTAATTGAGTCTCAGAAACATCAATCAGTTTGGCTGCATGTGCAATATCCATGGCACGCCCGGTGTTAATTCGTGTGAACACTTGTTGATTAGGAATAGAAGGAAGTGACACACCATATTGTTTGGGTGATTTAATCAATGCTGCCAAAGCCAATAATTTGGGCACGAACTCGGTCGTTTCTTTAGGAAGCTTGAGTGACCAAAAATCGGTGCTTTTGCTTTGCATACGATTGATTTTAATGGCTGTCATGACTTTGGTTTCGCCAGAGTTATAAGCAGCGAGTGCTAAGAGCCAATTGCCGTTAAAACGTTTATGCAAATATTCTAAATGATCCAAAGCGACTTTGGTGGATTCGTAAATATCTTTGCGGCCGTCATACCAAGCATTTTGCTTCAGACCATGCAAGCGACCGAGTGAGGGCATTAATTGCCACAAACCTGCGGCACCCATGTGGCTTGCAGCATGAGGATTGAATGTACTTTCAATCATGGGTAGCAAAGCGATTTCGCTTGGCATGCCACGTTTTTCCACTTCTTCTAAAATAAAATATAAATAGGGTGAAGCATTTTGTGCTAATTCATTTACATAGTCTTGCGAGCGCGTGAGCTTGCGAATTTGTTTTTGCATAGAAGGCATAGAGGTGGGTGCATTCAAATGAAACTGATCGCGCACGCGGCCCCAGATCTCTGTAGACGTCGTCTCTGCAAATTGCGTGGATTTATAATTTTTGGCTGCACTAAATTGTGCAAAAGCCTGTGCCATACCTATATGCATGGTTAATATCACGCACAGCAAGGTTTTACAGAAAGGCATTATTTGATTGCCCGTTTTTTGCATGGAAAGTCCTTACACCGAAAATGACGGTTGTATACTTTTCGCAATGTGTGAAAAGTACCGAGAATGCAAAATGAACCGAGATAGAAAATGTTGTATACACTTTACTCTTCAACGATTTAAGCTACTAAATTAGTTCGATGCTTATAGTAATGAAAAAAGAGTCAAAATGCAAGCTATTGATTTAGTTGATTAACTTGTAAAATTAAAAATGATTCTTCCATTCACGTAAGTGGAAAAATAGTTTTACCGGATCATTTTCCTCTAAATTCCAATGTTTTTGTACTGATCGAATGATTTCTTTTGTATTCACGCGCAAAAAGGGGTTAGTTAGAAATTCACTTTCAAGTGAAATGGGTAATGTGGGGCGGGATTTCGTCAAGGCTTCTTCTACCTCTGCTAATCGCTTATCAAGATCTGGGTTGGTTGGATCAACTATTTTGGCAAACTGAATATTGGCTTTGGTATATTCGTGTCCACAGTACATGAGCGTAGCAGGTGAGAGCTGTTGAATTTTACGAAGCGAGTTCACCATTTGCGCGGGTGTTCCCTCAAATAATTTTCCGCAGCCACAAGAAAAAAGCGTGTCGCCACAAAATAAGAGATCATCGTTATAGTAGGCGATATGACCTTTAGTATGACCCGGAATATCCAGTATTTTTAATGACAATCCAAAATCAGCCAATGAAATCGTGTCACCTTCTTTTAGTAGGTGGGTAACGCCTGTAATGATTTCATTTGCGGGACCATAGACTTTCACTTCTGGAAAATGATCTTTTAAGATTGGTATACCGCCTGAATGATCAAAGTGATGATGAGTAATCAAGATAGCGTCGAGATCAAGTTTTTTAGCTTGCAGATAGGCAAGTACAGGAGAGGCATCTCCTGGATCGACAACAACAATTGCGGGTTTGTGTAGACTGTGAACAGCCCAAATGTAATTATCTTTAAAGGCAGGTATGGCAACAATAGTATTCATATAACTTACTTTTTATAAGTAGATCCTATAGCATGGTAGCAGAAAATGAATATGCACAACGATGGTACACCGAAGGTGTTGCAGCTAAGATCATTGAAGCTGAAAAAGAAGAGTTAGAAGACGTTCTCGCAAAATTATATGGTTATCACTTGGTTTTTATCGGCGATTCTAGTTTAACGTCTTTAGTAGAAACCAGTTTAATTTCCCACCGGATTTTGATTAACCCAGCAGCCACCAAAGATTCGCCGCTTAGCTCCTTACCCAGCGAGGTAGAAGCGCTTCCATTGCGCACCGATAGCGTGGATGTTGTTATCTTGCCGCACACCTTAGAGCATGCCTCTAACCCGCATGAGGTGTTGCGTGAGGCTCACAGAGTCTTGATCCCAGAAGGACATGTTGTCATTACCGGTTTTAATCCCATTAGCCTTTGGGGCATTTGGCATGGCTGGAAACAGATGACGGGTAAAATTCCTGGAAGTGGTAAAATGCTTACTACAAATAGGTTGCGCGACTGGCTCAAATTGCTTAATTTTCAAATTGTCAGCGGGCGAAATTTTTACTTTCGTCCACCGATATCGAATGCCAAATGGTTAGGTCGTTTGGAATTTTTAGAGCGTTGGGGTCAAAACTGCTGGCCATTTTTTGGTGGGGCCTATACACTCGTCGCGGTTAAACGCGTTGTCCCTCTCACACCGATAAGGGCGCGGTTTAAACCTGAAAAAAGAATTTGGCAACCTCAAGAGGGTTTGCCAAAACCCACGACCACCAATCGATAGAATAAAAAAAATGACTCAAATTGAAAAAATAGAAATGTTTACCGATGGTGCTTGTTCCGGTAATCCAGGCCCTGGCGGTTGGGGTGTTTTATTACGACAAGGTAAACACGAAAAAACCTTAAGCGGAGCCGAACCCGAAACGACAAACAATCGCATGGAATTAATGGCAGCCATTATGGGCTTGCGAGCCATTAAACGGGGTTGTCATGTGATCTTAACCACCGATTCAGAATACGTTAAAAAAGGGATCACCGAGTGGTTAGAAGGCTGGAAGAAAAAAAATTGGCGTACCGCGAGCAATAAACCCGTTAAAAACCAAGATTTATGGGAAGCGCTGGATATTGAAGTAAAGCGCCATCAAGTCGAATGGCACTGGGTTAAAGGGCACAGCGGTCATGCAGAAAACGATTTGGTTGATGAATTAGCACGCGAAGCAATTATTGCGCTTAACCAAAAAAGAGAATTGAACCGATGAGACAAGTCGTTTTAGATACTGAAACCACGGGTTTATCGCCAGCAGGTGGTCATCGCATTATCGAAATTGGTTGCGTGGAAATGGTGAACCGACGCTTAACGGGTAAAGTGTTTCACACCTATTTGCAACCTGACAGAGTGGTTGATCCGGGAGCGATGAAAGTCCATGGGATCACCGATAGCTTTTTAGAAGGTAAGCCACGTTTTAAAGAGGTTGTAGAAGATTTTAAGCGTTTTATTCAGGGCGCAGAGCTCATTATTCATAATGCTCCCTTCGATGTGGGCTTTATTGAGCACGAATTTAAATTACTGAAAGATAAAGTTTGGAAAAGCCTCACCACGCATTGTAGCGTATTTGATACCTTAGCCTTTGCAAGACAAAAGCATCCTGGTCAAAGAAATAACCTCGATGCCTTGTGTAAACGTTATAATGTCGATAATCAACACCGTGATAAGCATGGTGCGTTACTCGATGCTGATATTCTCGCCAATCTGTATTTAGTGATGACCGGTGGTCAAAATGCACTGGTATTAGATGATAATGCTGAACAGCAAAAACCTCAGCACTTAATCACAGAAACAACCCAATATGTGCAAACATGGGACACGCCAGTCGTTATGCCTACTGAAGATGAAGTGGCAGCACATATGACGTTTATGCGAGACATTTTAAAACAAGAGATATTTTAGGTCGGCATGTATTTGTGAGCGCTTGCGCGAACCATTCCCTTCTACCGCTTGCGGGAGAAGGGAATGGTTACCAGGCCGCTACTTTCCATGTCTATACGTGTACCAATGTATAAGAACTATAAAGTTGGTATGCGCCAAAGCCTATACCAGCAATCACCAGTCCGCTAATAACACCTATACCCACCAATCCTGCAAAAAGAGGTCCAAGATCAATAGGGCCCATGCCACCAGAAATTGCATTCAGCTCTTTATTATTGAGTTCTCTCATGTGAAATATACCTCTGAGTTATCCAATGTGAGTGAATATTCGCATACGGTCTGAGTGATGTCAAGGAAGTGATAGTCTAAGCTAAGGCGCTGTCATTACGTGCCTGCAATTTTTTGGCATCGCATTGATGTAAAAATGCAGATTGTTTAATCATCGGTAAACCTTGCGCTTGCGCTTTGGCAGCTAAGCTGATGAGTTTCATGAAAATCGCTTGTTTAATTTTGTCGATAAAATGAAAAGGATTGAACATTATGCTAACCACCTTTGTGTAAACTGCCCACCTGAAAAAAGTGATTGATTAAGTGAATCAAACGTTCCAGTTAATACGGTATCAAGCTGCCAGGGCGGGTTAATTACGATCATCCCACTGCCTAACATGCCGGTTTTTTGATTAGGGAAAGGCATCCATTCGCATTGCCAGATTTTAGCAATGGCACTTTTCTTTAAATGCCGTAATAACGTAGCCTGGTATCCTTCAGCTAGGATAGGGTACCATAAAGCAAAAATACCATGGTTAAATTTGTCATGGGCACGATGCATTGCTTCGACGATCACTTCGTAATCACTTTTGATTTCATAACTGGGATCAATAAACACTAAACCGCGTTTCTCTGCAAAAGGAATCAATGCTTTCATAGCTTCGATGGAATCGCGTTCGTGCACATGGACTTTTTTGCTTTCATGCGCCGTAAATGCCTTTAATGCTGCAATAGCTTGTGGGTGTTTTTCAATAAACAACGCCCTATCATTTTCTCTTAACATTGAAAGGATAATGGCAGGAGAGCCAGGATAATAACGAGATTCACCAGGTTGGTTGTAGCCTTTAATGAGATCTAAGAACTGTGAAACCAATGGGAGCGTTTCTGTTAAGCTCCATAATTTATCAATGCCATTGGTTTTTTCGGCAGTCTTTTGGCTCTCAATGCTGTTTAAATCATACAATCCATCACCCGCATGCGTATCTAAGACACAAAAGGGTGTCGGTTTTTTTAATAAATAATCGACGATTGCAAATAAGGTTAAATGCTTGTGAACATCGGCAAAACAACCAGCGTGGTATTTATGTTCGTAGCTAAACATCTCTATGCTCTTCCCATTTTACTTATATGCGTTGTTGCCTGCGCGTATCTCAAAATCGTCATGTACTGAATCGCTAAGAAGCTTCGGCGCGCCTCGTATGAGCCTTGTCGTAGCTTTAGCGAAGACAGGTTCTGAGAACGCTTGTCGCCTAGCCTATAAGCAAAATGGTTTGAGCATAGGTATTTGCATGTATTTTTAAACATCGTTACGTTTTTGTTTAATAAATAAGGTTAATCCAATGGCGGCCAGTAAGCATAGTGGCAGCACACTTAAGGCGATATGGTAGTCTTCGATTAAGTAAACGCCTTCATGACTGGCACGTAACTTATCGAGCAACCAGCCAACACGGTCTTGCGCTAAACCACCACCAGCCATAATCACCATGTTAATAAAGCCAATGGCTGCGCCTTGTGCCCATGGCGGGTGGCATTCAGTAATCAAAGAAAAACACAGCAGCATGTTAGCGGTTAAAAGTCCAAAGCTAAACAGCACAATGTATAAATTAGAGATAGGCATGTTGACCCAATATAAAAACATGCAAAGTAAGATGAGAGCACCCAAGGACGCAATCATCATAAAATCCACTTCTTCAATGGGATGCGTCATGATCCAACCGATAACAGGGCCACCAATCGCAGTGCCGACAAATATAATGTGCGTGATCCCCGCCGCTTGGGTGGCAGGGATGTTATAAGCGACTTTCAGATATTCAACTCCCCACATTTCAGGGATTGCCGCGATGGGAGCCACCAGTAGCATGCCGTATAAAGCAATGATCCAGGATTGCGGATTTTTCATTACTGTGATTAAGCCTGTGAGTAAGCCAGGTTGATACTGATCGGGCTTATCGTTTGATGCGGGTTTATCTTGCAAGAAAAGCCATAAAATCAAAGTAATAAACAGACCTGCAAAACTGAGTTGCATAAGCATCTCGCGCCAACCAAATTCATGCACAAGGTAAGACATTGGCTTACCGCCTAATAAGGCACCTAGCGTGCCGCATAAATTGGTTAATCCGACCACCAGCGGAAAAGAACTCATGGTTAACCAGCTAGCACCAATTTTCAGACAACCAATAAAAGCAAAGGCAGATCCCATCCCAATCAAAAAACGACTGAGTTGTGCAACATGAACGGATGAGGTGCTAGCAAAAATAAAACTGCCGATGGTTAGAATCAGTGAGGCGGTGACTAATAATTTTTTAGCCCCAAAGCGATCGATTAAGACGCCAGCAGGTAATTGAAAAGCTGCATAGGCGTAAAAATACATGGCACCCACAGCGCCAAGTTGATGATCATTGATAGAGAGTCCTTTGCGTAACTCTTCGGTGAGGATACTAGGAACAACGCGGTGGATAAACTCATAAGCATAAAATAAGGCAGCGATGGACCATAAGGTCCATCCACCAAGATGCCAGCGGGAGGATGTGTTGGATTCCTGTACCATAGGTTGGCATTACCCTTGTTGTGAGTTTAACTACCAGGCAGGTATTGCCTGATCGGAGAACAATTTTTTAGCTTGTTCTTGTACCTCAGGTGAATGTAAAGCATCCATCAGTTTACGATATTTTTCTTCGTCTTTTTCACTGGTTCTTACTACTACAATATTGGCATAAGGTGAATTACGATCTTCTAGAACTAAAGCGTTTTTGCTGGGAGAGATACCCGCAGGGATTGCAAAATTAGTATTAATGACCGCAGCATCTAAATCATTCAGCACGCGTGGTAATTGAGCAGCAACAATTTCTTTAATCACCAACTTGTGTGGATTCGAGGTGATTTTTTGCGGTGTCAACTCAAGATCATTCACATTCGGAATGGTGATTAATTTTGCCTTAGCGAGCAAACGCAATGCACGGGCACCATTGCTGGGATCATTGGGAATACCAATGACTGCACCCTCTGGCAGTTCAGTTAACTGCTTGTGCTTTTTAGAGTAAATGCCCATGGGGTAAATAAACATCTTGCCAATAGAGGTAATTGCGTATTGTTTCTTTTCAAGCACAATATCAAGATAGGGTTGGTGCTGAAACATGTTGGCATCAATGTCTTTTTCTGCAAGTGCGGTATTGGGGATCACATAATCTTCAAAACTCACAATCGTGAGTTTTAAGCCATAACGTTCACTGGCCACTTTTTTTGCGGTTTCAACTAATTCAGACTCAGGACCCGTGATCGTGCCGATAATGATTTCGTTTTCACCCCGTTGTTGCTGTGTGCATCCAATCAGGAATAAGCCGAACAGGCTAATGAGTAAAGATTTTGCGTTGCACATAGTCACCCACACTTTGTAAAAGTTGGACCAGTACAATCATGATCACAACTGTTATTAAGACAATTTCAGTATCGTAACGATAAAAGCCGTAATCAATAGCCAGTTTGCCTAAGCCACCGCTGCCATTAAAACCTGCCATCGCAGAGAATCCGACTAAGTTAACTAAAGTAAGTGTTAGACCGCCGACAATACCGGACATCGCTTCAGGAAGCAATACTTTATAAATAATCTGAAATGGTGTAGCGCCCATGGCTTTTGCTGCCTCAACGAGGCCAGTTGGCACTTCATTTAAAGCAATTTCTACTGTACGTGCAAAGAAGGGGATTGCCGCTAACGTCAAAGGTACAATCAACGCTTTGACTTGAATAGAGCTGCCTGCAAGAAAGCGTGTTAAAGGTATAACAGCAATCATGAGAATAATAAATGGGATAGAGCGAGTTGCGTTCACAATCCCACCTAATGCCCAATGCAACCATTTATTTTCTAAGAGTTGACGCTTTTTGGTGAGTGCTAAGAGCACACCGATGGGTAAGCCCCCCATGGCAGCAAATAAGCCTGAAAAGAACACCATCGTGCACGTTTCAATAAATGCTTTAAGGATCTCGTTGAACATAACCTAATATCTCGACATGTAAACCGTTGCGTTCTAAAAATGCAATGCTTTTATCAACGTTCTCTCGATCCCCTTTAATTTCAACGATCATGACGCCGACAATTTGATCTTGAATGGTTTCAATGCTTCCTTGCAACATATTCACAATAATTCGATATTGTTGAATTAAGTAGCTGATGATAGGTTGGGAAGCACTGGCACCATGATAAGCAATACGCAAAATAGTGCCACTATCTTGTGTTGCATTAGCTTGTAACAAATCTTTGATAACTCGCGGCACTTCCATGCGTGAAGAGGCTTTGAGCAGATCTTTGGTGGTTTGTGTTTGCGGATTGGTAAAAATTTCAATCACGCCATTTTGCTCAACGATTTCGCCTTCATGAATAACACCGACACGATGACAAATCGATTTAACGACATCCATTTCATGTGTGATAAGGAGCATGGTGATCCCCAGCTCGTGATTAATATTGCGAAGTAATTCTAATATCGATACTGTCGAACGCGGATCAAGAGAAGAAGTCGCTTCATCACACAACATGATCTTGGGAGAACACGCCAGTGCTCTGGCAATTGCCACGCGTTGTTTTTGGCCACCACTTAATTGACTAGGGTATTGTTTGGCATGATTTTCGAGTTCTGTTAATTCTAATAATTGATTAACACGAATTTGGATTTCTTTATTCGAGGCGCGAGCTAACTCTAATGGCAATGCAATGTTTTCTGTCACATTGCGTGATTGGAGTAAATTAAAGTGTTGAAAGATCATTCCCATATGACGGCGTGCTTCGCGTAATTGCGAAGCAGTCATGGTCGTAATGCAGACTCCTTCAATGAGCACACTGCCACTTGAGGGGTGCTCTAGACCATTCACGCAACGGATCAGCGTGCTTTTACCTGCACCACTTCGGCCAATAATCCCATAAATTTCCCCAGACTTGACATCTAAATTGATATTCTTCAACGCGTAAAACGGTTGCTGGTGGGTTTTATAATATTTAGATAGATTTCTTATTGAGATCATGCATATATGGATAAAGTAAATAATTATGTCCACATATTAACATAGGCTGTTAGGAGGGTATATGCCGCCACTAGCGGCTATAAGGTCCTGCGAAGAACGAGTGGGTTGTCAGAAAATAATCCAAAAACGCTCTGGCGAAGCAAGTGATCCGCAATGATAGTCTCATTGACGGTATAAGCTAGCATAGGGACGCCCATGCCATTAGCCGTCGTTAATAGCTCTGTTGTTAAACTAAGATAGTCGCAATGCAGCGCCGCATTGGGTGTTTTTGCCACCAATGCAATGATTTCTTGAGTGCATTGTTCCGTTAAAAAGCCAATGGGCATCTTTGGGAACTGCTGTCTGACTAAGGCTATGGCTTCCCATTCAAAGCTGGAAACGAGGGGCAATGGATGTCCTTTAGGCCATTTTTCCAAGATCTGGCCTAGCCGATAGGCCAGCATCGCAATATGAGAAGGACTGGGTTGGGGAGGGAATTTCATTTCAATATTACATTGTAAACCCAGGATCACGAGTTCAGAAAAAACATCACTAAAAATAGGAATTTTTTCGCCCGCAAATCTAGCTGAAAACCAACTTCCTGCGTCTAAAGACATTAATGAGCGAAGAGTATGTTCGTAAACATACCCATTTCCATTGGTTGTACGTTCTAGGGTGTCGTCGTGGAAAATAATTAATGCATTGTCTTTTGTTAGTCTAACATCAAACTCTACCCAGCTCACATTATGTGATGCAGCTAACCTAAAGCTGGACATGGTATTCTCAGGCGCAAGTGCCGCAATGCCGCGATGACCAATTAATTGGTCTGCAGGAGGAGCCGGGGTAAAATCGTGATAAATCATGGGGCACATTCCCTGTGATAAATGGCCAATTAGCCTCTTATTTCTAGTATACTCGGTTTCTTTTACGTCGTAGTAAGCAATGCACACTAAACTAGCCGATTATCTTAAAGAGAATAGCACGATTATTACTCCTTCTCGTCGCTTAGCGAGTAATTTGCTGAACCAAGCGAATTCCCATTATGCAAAGAACGAACGAGCTTGGGCGACTCCTCACATCTTCGCTTTATCAGACTGGCTAGAGGCCATTTGGCAGCAATTAGAAATCCAAGGCGTATTGGAAAAACATCTGTTGGATCCTTCTCAATCCTTGTTGATTTGGACGGCGATTATTCGTTCATTTGCGGTTAGTCAAAAATTACTCAATGTGTCAGTCACTGCTAAAATGGCAGCACAAGCGTGGGGTTTGTTACAGCAATGGCGTGTCATGGATTCTTGGTATGAACACCCTTTGACGCTTGATCAAGAAACATTTAAAACTTTTGCAGATGCTTATGAAGAATGGCTAATAAACAATAATGCTTTGGATAGCTATGAATTAGCGAGTGCGGTACAACCGTACTTCGCAAGTGAATATCAATCAGCTTGGCAGCGCGTTTCTCCTATTAAAATGATTGTCTTATATGGATTTGAAGAAATTTCCCCACAAATAAAACAGTTAATAGATACTCTACAATCCCATCTGTGGCATGTTGAATTTATCGAACCGATTAAAAAAGAGCCACGATTACTTGGCAGAAAAGAATATTACGATCAAGAACAAGAATTGCTAGCGGCTGCCAATTTTGCTAAAGCAAGTAACAATGCAGGCAAAAAAAACATCGGTATTGTGGTGCCTGATTTGGCCAACCAACGATCGCTTGTTGATAAAACCTTTAAGGAAGTCTTCCAGCCTTTAGCCGTGTGTTCTCCACAAGCACAAGTCTGTGAAGCTTATAATATATCAGCTGCTATTCCACTTGATCATTATCCCATTATTCATAGTGCTTTTTTATTACTTAAAATGGTTAATGGTACATTTTCTTTAAATGACTATTTTCTTATCATTAATGCTCCCTTTTTTGCTTGGGGTGAAGGTGAGTTAACGGCTATTTTACAACACTATGAACAACTCAAAATTCAAAATCAAACCACGCTGACGTTCACGAAGATCATGCAATCCCTGCATGAGCCTATTTTGCGTGATATTCTGTCACAACTTGTCAACATGGGTTCCCATGCGCCCAAAAAAATGCGTTATGCTTTGTTTGCAAAACATTTTGAGCAATTATTAACTATTTCAGGTTGGCCAGGCAAACGCGCATTAAACAGCATAGAACATCAAGCCGTAGCACGCTGGGCACAAGCCCTTGCCGAATTGCGTTTGGCCGATACTGCATTAGAGCCTGCAACCTTTAAAGAAGCTTTGTCCGTGTTACGGGGCATTGTCTCGCAGATCCCTTTTCAAGCACAAAATAAAAGCGCCAATGTGCAAATTTTGGGGGTACTAGAAGCATTAGGTTTACATTTTGATAGCCTATGGGTCGTAGGACTTCACGCTGAAAGTTGGCCGCCGCTTGCAAAACCTAATCCATTTATTCCTTTGCCATTACAGCGCCAGTTAAAAATGCCACATGCGAGTTCTGAGCGCGAAATGGAATACGCGAAAACAATGACAGAACGGTTAGTGGCCAGTGCAGATGAGGTGATTTTAAGCTATCCCAAGAAAGACAAAGCCAAAACATTGGAGTTAAGTGAATTGATCCGTCACATTCCAATGCTTGATGACACATGGGGAGTGGATTTAACCATAAAAGATCGTCTTGAAGATCAGTTTGCGAAACCATCACTGACACCAAGAGTGTTAGATGAAATGATCCCATTGCAAGTCACTGAAAAAGTTGCAATCACGAGCCACTTATTAACCTTGCAAGCAGCTTGCCCTTTTAAAGCGTTTGCCGAATTAAGATTGCAAGCAAAACGAATTGAAGTAGAAGACGATTGGATTGCGCCACACCAACAAGGCATTATTTTACATGAAGTGTTACAGCATTTTTGGGAAACTGTTAGCTCTCAACAAACGCTGCTTGAAATGGATGAAGCAGCGGTGATCTCTCTTATTGCAACGCTGATTGATAAAGCCTTACAAAAGCATATTAAGCCAAAGACGCCGCATTACTACCTATCAGTCGAAAAGAGCCGATTAGCTTTGATTTTACAGGATTACTTAGCAATCGAAAAAACTCGTAGTCCGTTTAAAGTCATTGCGATAGAAAGTAGCAAAAGTTATCGCTTGCTAGATATTGAATTTCATATCCGTTTAGATCGAATCGATGAAACGAGTGATGGACAAATTCTCTTGTTAGATTATAAAACAGGGCAATTTAATATCAATGATATTTGGGGGTTAAGACCCAAAGCCCCCCAATTGCCACTTTATTATCTAGCCGCATTTGCGGATGCACCGCAAGCTTTATTGGTAGCAAAGCTTAATCGACAAGCGTTGGGCTATGAAGGGATCTCTCATCATGCTATGGACATAGATGGCGTGGTTCAACCAAAATACCATGCCTGGGATGAATTAAAAGAGATCTGGACAGCTTCCTTGAGTGGCTTAATAACTTCTTTTGTAGAAGGCGACACGATAGTCGACCCATTGGATAGTTCCACTTGTCGTTATTGCGACCTTGGACCTCTTTGTCGGGTAGGAGATGTCAACGATGATAATTGATCAGAAAGCCCGAAATGCCGCATTAGATCCGAGAAGTTCTTTTATTGTGCAAGCACCAGCAGGTGCGGGTAAAACAGAGTTATTGACCCAACGCTTTCTGGCTTTATTGGCGACAGTCAAAGATACCCCCGAAGAGATTTTAGCGGTTACCTTTACCAAAAAAGCAGCTGGTGAAATGCGTGGACGGATCATCAATGCTTTAATTCAAGCGAAAGCACAACATGTGCCACCCGCCAAGGAACATGAGCTTAAAACCTGGCAACTTGCAAAAGCGGTGTTGGCAATCAACGATGCAAAAGTCTGGCAATTAATTGAGAATCCGAATCGTTTACGTATAGTCACTATCGATGCATTATGCTCTAAATTGGTGAGCAAAATGCCGATCCTCTCTCAGGTAGGGGGAGATTTTGGTGTTGTTGAATATGCAAGAAAGCTTTACGATCAAGCTGCACGAGCTTTATTGTCACAAACAACGATTGATGAGAAATGGTCTAATGCCTTGAGTGTGTTATTACTCCATTGCGATAATCGTATTGAGAAAATTGTTAATTTATTAGTCCTGCTCTTAAGTAAGCGTGATCAATGGTTACCGTATTTAGGCTATTTATCAAGTTCACAAGAGGAATTACAAGCATACTTTAATCACAGTTTAGTAGAACTGATTGAAAACCATTTAGAAAAATTGGCAAGCGCTTTTCCTTTAGCAACAACGTATACATTAATGGCCCTGGCAAGTGAAGCAGCTAAGGTATGCGCATCTATAGGTAACTCTGCCAAAATTGCATGTTTGCAAGATTGCACAACATTGCCTAAACCCATTGCAGCAGATTTACCGCTTTGGCAAGGATTGCAGGAACTGTTATTAACAAAGGATGGCAGTTATCGTAAAAGACTCGATCAAAGCGTTGGTTTTTTAAGTCAAAGTGCCGCAAAAGATAAACAAGAAAAAGCAGAGCGAAAAGCAGCACAAGAAAGCATGAAAGCGGTTATGCTTGAATTAAGTGAAGTCGATGGTTTAAACGACTTATTAGCTGAAGTGGCGTTATTACCCGATCCTTTTTTGTCTACACAGCATTTATCGGTATTGAAGGCCTTGGGCGAATTGCTGCCGGTTTTGGTCGCACACTTGCAAGTGCTTTTTCAAGAAACAGGGCAGATCGATTTTATTGAAGTGAATCTTCGTGCTTCCAATGCTTTGGGCGATGCGTTAGAGCCTTCAGAAATATTATTGAAGTTAGATTATCAGTTACGCCATATCTTGATTGATGAATATCAAGATACTTCTGTTTCACAATACCATTTGTTTGAAAAACTAGTGGCGGGTTGGCAACCCTTCGATGGTCGTACCTTATTTTTGGTTGGTGATCCGATGCAATCGATCTATCGCTTTCGAGGCGCGGAGGTCAGCTTATTTTTACACACGCAAGAAAACGGTTTAGGGGCGATTTCTCTAACACCCTTAACCTTGCAAGTGAATTTTCGCTCCAATGAAAAAGTGATTGATTGGATCAATCAAACGTTTGTCGATATTTTTCCTCATACGACTAATAAAACATTTGGTGGGATCTCCTATTCACGTGCCTTTGCAGCAAAGAGCGCAATGGATGCAAGTCAAGTTGACCTTATCCCTGTGCAAAAAGGGGTCGAAGATTTAGCCGCAATGGCAGTAGATGTTATTGTAGAAAAGCTTGCGAAGGATCCATCAGGTTCAATTGCCGTATTGGGCCGCACTCGCAAGCATCTCTCACCGATTATTGCGTTACTCAAACAATTGAATATCGCTTTTGTGGCACATGAAGTCGATTATTTAGCGAAGCGTATGCATGTCATAGATTGTGTCTCATTGCTTCGTGCAACCATCGATTTGACCGACAAGATTTCTTGGTATGCCATACTTCGTGCTCCATGGTTAGGCCTTAGTTTATCGGATATTTTTGCGATATCGCAACACAATTCAACAGGTATCATATGGAATGCATTATTGCAATATGCGACCTGTAAGGGCTTATCTTTAGAGGCACATGATAAACTAACCGCGTGGGTGCCACGCATGCAATATTGGTTAGCCAATCGTAGAAGAAAACCCCTCCATGAATGGCTTCGAGGTTTATGGCTATTATTGGGCGGTGCTTATTGTTATCAAGATCCGGTGCAAAAAGATCTGGATGCTGTCTTTAAGTTAATCAGCGATTGTGAAACAGGGGGAATTATCCCTGATTGGGAAACATTTGAAGAGCGTTTGGGGCAATTGTATGCTGACGTTGAGCATATTCCAGAGGCACATAATGTAGAAACGGTGGCAGTTGAATTATTAACCTTGCATAAAGCGAAAGGTTTAGAATTTGATACCGTCATTATGCCTTATTTGCATATGCCGCCTAAACGTAATGATCCTGCCTTATTGCTCTGGTTTGAATATGCTTTAACCAACGAAGTGAATTTACTGCTAGCACCTTATCGTTTTGTGGGACAAGCCTTCGATCCTTTATATCGTTATGTTGATCATTGCCTTTCGCAAAAAGATCGCTTTGAAATTGCACGTTTACTTTATGTGGGTGTAACCCGAGCTAAAAACCATTTAGTGTTATTAGGTGAATATGAATATAATGAAAAAGGAGAGATCAAACCTCCACCCAAAGGAAGCTTTTGGGCAATGCTCATGCCCTATGTTGATACCCAATTTTGCGTTGCGCAAACCCGTGATAGATTGCCCTTTGCCATAAAAGATAAGCAGCCTCTTAGATTAAAAGAGGTTTATGAGTTGCCTCAGGATATTACTCTAGTACAAGAGAGCAGTGATGAATTAAACCATCCAGAGGTGGGTGATTTTGTTGCAAGATGTGCAGGTACTGTGTTTCATCGGATGTTGCAACGGTTAACATCAGATAATGCGGTGATTCATTTGCACGAGATCAGCGCGGCTTGTCAATTAGCCTTAAAACGCATGGGGTTAACAAATGATGAGCAACATACGGCTGCGAAACTTGTATTGCAAGCCATCGAAAATCTGCTTAATGATGAAAAAGGACGCTGGATTGTTGATCCTGCGCATTTTGAGCGCAAAAGTGAATGGGCGCTATCCTATAAAGCCCATCACGGGATTGAAAATATCATAATTGACTATAGTTTTGTCGACAACGACGGTGTGCGCTGGATCATTGACTATAAATTAACTCACCATCTTTCTTTATCCGAGGTGGAATTAGCTGATGAACAGGCAAAATATCGTAAGCAATTAGACAAATACCGTAAAATTGTCAGTTCCTTGGAACGCCGGCCTGTTCGTTGTGCGTTATACTTTCCATTAGCAAAGGTTTTTAGCGAATTAGATAATGGTGTGTTAAATGACTAATAATGATTCACGAAAGTTAGTAGTTGCCATCTCGTCCCGCGCTTTGTTCAATCTCGATGAAAGTCATCAGATCTATGAAAAAGAAGGCATCGATGCTTATCGTAAGCATCAGCGCGCAAAAGAACATGAAGTTCTCCCGCCAGGCGGCGCATTTGATTTAGTGAAAAAATTTCTGAAGCTCAATGAGGGCAGAAAACCTGAAGATGCCCTGGTAGAAGTCTTATTGTTATCGCGCAATACGGCTGATACCGGTTTACGTATTTTTAATTCGATCAGACACTATAATTTAAATATTATTCGCGCTGCTTTTGCAGGCGGCAAAAGTCCTTATGTGTATGCTAATGCTTTTGGAGCCGATCTGTATTTATCGTTAAATCCAGAAGATGTTAAACAAGCTTTAAATACTAGCTGTGCTGCGGCAACCATTTGGCCAGGCACCAAAAGCTGCCACGATCCCAATGCTTTAAATATCGCATTTGATGGAGATGCAGTGATCTTTTCCGATGAAGCTGAGCGCATTTTTAAAACCAAAGGGTTAGAAGCATTTAATAAATCGGAAATTCTCTCAAAACACGAACCACTCGCTGATGGTCCATTCAAAGGATTTTTGTTGGCAATGCAACGCTTGCAAAAAGAAGCCGATCTGCCTATTCCGCTTCGTACCGCTTTAGTGACGGCACGATCAGCACCTGCGCATGAACGGGTAGTGAATACCTTACGTCATTGGGATATTCGCATTGATGAGTCGTTATTTTTAGGTGGGCTTTCTAAAGCGGAATTTCTCAAAGCCTTTAAAGCGGACATCTTCTTTGACGATCAAAAGACACATATTGAAAAAGCCAGTTGTGAGGTGATTTCAGCGCACGTACCTTATGGCGTGGCAAATGAATCACCTAGGAAAACCTAGAATCTCTTAATGCTTATCTGTCATTACTTTGAAAAAATAACAGTATAATCAATCACATATAATATATTTCACACTTTATATGGACGATTTTTCGTCTATCTATGGACGTATTTAAGTCTTTCCATGGACGATAATATAATGCTAGAATGGAAGTCATTACCCATTTAATTAAGTATTTATGTATAAGCGTTATATTACACACAAAATTAAAGAAGCATTAGCTGATACGCCTGTTGTGATGATTGCAGGTCCAAGGCAATGTGGTAAAACAACACTAGCCAAAAGTGTGGTAAGTAGTCAAAGTCTATATATTACTTTTGACGATAGCGCTCAATTAGAGATTGCAAAAAGAGATCCTATTGGATTTATACGTAATCAAACAGCAACTCAGGTAATACTAGATGAAGTTCAAAGAGTGCCAGAGTTATTAATGTCTATTAAGCAATCGGTTGACGAGTTACGTGCTCCTGGACGTTATTTATTGACAGGATCTGCTAATATTTTATTACTACCGCAAGTATTGGATTCTCTTGCCGGTCGCTTTGAAATGATACAATTACTACCATTGTCTGAATGTGAAATCCGAGGAGAAAAATCTAATTTTCTGCCTACACTATTGGCTCAAAAAGCTCCTCACACAAAAGAGAATCGAATTAGAAATTTACTGATTGAAAAAATTGTTGCAGGCAATTTTCCAGAGCCCTTAACTCGATCAGAAGCGCGACGCGCCACTTGGTATTTGCAATATATCAACAGTTTAATTCAAAAAGATTTAACTGACATAGCAAATATAGAACATCTCCGTGTTGTTCCCCAATTTCTTAAAACGCTTGCTGCATATTCGGGAAAGCTAATTAATGTAACGAATATTGGTGAGGCAGTTGACATTTCGCGACAAACAACTGCCAGATATTTGCAATTATTAGAGCGATTATTTTTGGTAGAGTTATTACCAGCTTGGCATAGAAATGAAATTAAGCAGCTCACTAAAACACCTAAAATTCATTTTGTGGATTCAGGTTTATTATGTGCTTTAAGGAAAATAAGCACAAATAAATTGAAAAATGATTTAATTATGTTTGGTCATTTATTAGAAACTTATGTTTATTGTGAATTGAAGAAGCAGGCATCATGGTTAGATCAGCCTATTCAATTTTATCACTATCGAGATAAAGACAAATATGAAGTAGATTTTGTCTTAGAAGGTCCTTCTGGTGAAATTATAGGAATTGAAGTAAAAGCAACTGCGACACTTAGAGAAAGTGATTTTAAAGGATTGATACGATTAAAAGAAGCTGCAAAAAATGATTTTCATATTGGAATATTGCTTTATGATGGTGATGTGACGACTTCTTTTGGCGATAATTTATATGCAGTTCCTTTAGCAGCAATATGGGGGTAATTTACGTTAAGATTAGGATCTCTAATGCTCATAACCCCAAATAGGGAAAATCTTCTTGGATAGCTTCTAACACCTTGGGCACATCAGCTTTAGATCGAAGAACCAAAATCACGGTATCATCGCCGGCGACAGTTCCTAAAATACCTGTATTGGATAGATTCTGAACGGAAAAAGAAACATATTTTTGATCAAAAAAATACGCCAAGCTGCTTGCTTGTCCTGGATGAACATGCAACACCATAATGCCTGACTCAGAAATTTGTAGATTGAGAATGGGAGGCAAAATTGGCAAATTAAATTGAACAACTTTATAGATCCCATCAACTTTAGCAATTTTCATCTTTTTCAGTTTTCTAGAGAGAGTCGCTTGTGGGACATCAAACCCCCTCACTTTGAGCAATTCTTGTAATTCAGATTGTTCTTGAATGTGGTGTGTTTGCACCAAATTCAAAATATGCTCTTCAATAATATGATCGTGTGCCATTCGGCTCCTTAAAATGCTTATGTATCAGTATTGATGAAATTATATTCAATATTGCTTGTTCTCGCAATCAAGGTTCCAATGGTATTTCAAGCGAGTCCCAAACAACGTAGAATTTTTAGAGCCGATTCTAAAGTAATATTGGTTTTTTTCTGCTCAAATCGATTAACTGTAGGACCACTGACATCTGCTAATACTGCAAGCTTTTTTTGCGTTAATTTTTGAGCCTTACGTCTAATTATCGCTTCTTTGACAAAGCTTGACCAATCGAGGCGAAGGTTCTGTTCCATCGTTTCTCCAGGTGAGTGATAAGTTGATCTTTAAAAGTAGCTGAACCCCATTTTGCATTAAGGATCGTTTCTTTAGCAGCTTCCTTGTTTTTGCCTATTTCTTCGCATGCCATGAGAATAGCATTTCGAGATAATTTAAAATCTTCGCCTAATCGGACCAAATGGCTTGCTTTTAAATTTCCCCATTGAAGATTGGCTGTATTGTGGATAGCAAGTGCGATTGTTTTATATTGATATAGAGTAGCACAAACAATGTCGTAACTAGGTGTTAATCTTAAACCATCTTTAGTATGAAACATTGCGAAATTTTTAAAATGCATGTCGGTATTGCCTAACAAGATCCCTGTGATAATGCGTTGGTAGAGCCGATAGATCTCAACAGGTAAGCAACCTTCTGTTCGATACATATACGCAGACATATCTTTATAATCGCCGTCATATTTGGCCAAAGAGGAATAACTTAATAGTTGGTTAAATTCTTCGAAATGTATTTTTTCAGAACGCAATCTATCAAACCGTTTTATAATCAGTGCTTGTTCTGAAAAACCATGAATTTCTCCGATATGCATTTCAACAACAGTATCTTCTGGCAAAAGTGCTTTATAGGCCAACGTGCTCAAAAATTCATTAATAACTAAATCGTTATGGTGATTTGATGGAAACTTAGCGATATAGGTGCTGGTTTCACCGACTTTGGTTGGAAAGTATTGATCCTCTTTTTTTTGAACCGTTAATTTTGGTTGTACTCCGGAAAGAGAAGCTCTATTCGTTAATAATGCAATTTCTCTTGGATCCGATTTATCAATGAGCATTTCAGAGTATGTTGATGGTGAAGGATCAACGACAGAAATCGCTCCGGCACAATCCTGGCCAAAAGCTAATAAATGTTCAAAGCGAGATACTTGGCGCTTACCAAGCACACGCGTTTGAGCTTCTTCAAGCCAACCTTCTGCAACGAGATTGTCAAAGAAGGGAGGTAAACCAGTATAAGTATAGGTTTCAATTTTGCAGGGCATGCTATAGCTAATTGGACGAGGGTTTGCTGCTAAGTAATGTTTATCGTAGGTAAAGCTGTACCTTTCGCCTGGTTCTTGTTGGAGAATGCCAGCGAACTGGTGATTATAAAATACCTTGCCCCACAATAATGTAGCCATAGTAAAATGAATTTTACTCCATGCTCGTAATAGATTAAGTATAGTAAAATATATTTTACTATACTAGGTAAAACTTAGTAAAAGTAAAATATATTTTACCATAAATACTAAATAAGGGCAGTGCACTCTTAGTGAGCATAGCGAACAATTCCCCCTCTTTTGTAAAGAGGGGGGTGCGAAGCACAGGGAGATTTAAACGCGGAATTTAATTAAAGATTCTTATCTTTAACGTCTTCTTTGTACAGATACGTCGCATACATCTTTATGTTCTGATTTAGCTTCGGGAATAACTGGGGAA
>CAZQMV010000015.1:0-40493 GCA_964594635.1 Uncultured Candidatus Berkiella sp. | reverse complement strand
CGCATATTACCCACTTTTGTAAAGGGGGTCGCGAGCTTGCTCGCGGGGGGATTTAAGAAGACAGCACGATGTTTATGAACAAACTAATGCTTACTCCGATGATCCAATTGCTGCATTAATTTATTGCGTGTTGCGTGCGAAATTTCTTCATTATGCCAAAGCCTTGAGAGCTCTTTACGTTCAACTTCCAAAATCTTGGAAGCTAATTTTACGTTAGCGCTAAGATCGGCTATCTCATCTTGCTCTTGGCCATCTTTGAGTGATTTCGAACGTTCGATCAATTGATGTTTGCGCATTTTGTATTGTTCAATATGCAGCAGTACCATGGCTCTAATTTTGGGATCATCTTTAACAATGCTTTCATATTCGGTTAACCAAGCAATCGCTGCCGTCGACATTTTTTTGCGCGCTTTGAGTTCTTCTAATTCTTCTTGGACCTTTTCTTTTTGATGATAGCGCGCAACGCCTAATACTTTTAATATCCAAGGTAACGTTAAACCTTGCACTAACAAGGTGCCGCAAATCACAGAGAAAGTAAAAAAGATAATTAAATCGCGGCTATGTGGGCCAAGCCCGGTATTCGTTAATGCAGGAATAGAAAAAGCTGCAGCCAATGAAATGGAGCCTCGCATACCAGACCATGAAACCACAAAAGGATATTGCCAAGGAGGATAAGGATCTTTTTCACGTAAAGATTTAAACAAAAAGCGTGGTAAATAAGTGCTGGGATAATTCCAAAGGAAACGGCCAATAATCACAGCCAATGTCACAGCTAAACTATAAATCAGCATATCTTGATGATCTATGCTATCGTCAACGCGATCGATGATATATTTTAAATTTAATCCAACCAGTAAAAACAAGACGCTCTGTAAAGCAAAGCTGATGGATGTCCATACTGATCGCGTGACAAGGCGTACCTCGGGCAAGAATTTATCATAATAGCGGTGGCTGATCACAAGTCCTGTAACGGCAGTTGCAAGCACGCCACAGCCGCCTAAACGCTCTGCAGGTAAATAAGCTAAAAAAGGTGTAATAAAGGATAAAATCATTTGTTGGCGTGGATCGCTTAACTTTAAGCGCAAACGTCCCATGGCATTCCCAAGTGCTAGACCGTACAACGTTTCGCCAATCACAATGAGAAAAAATGCCCCCAACGCTTTGGGTGCAAAGAACTCATGCGTTAAATAGGCTGCTAAAGAAAAACGAAACAATATTAATGCCGTGGCATCATTCAGCATAGCTTCGCTTCTTAAGATCGTCAGAATACGCCCAGGGATGTTGGCTTTTTCTGCAATGGCCATAATCGCCACATCATCAGGAGGGGCCACCACGGCACCCAATACAAAAGCGAGCGGCCAGCCAAGAGAAGGGATCATGGTATGAATAACGACGGCAACTAAGACGGTGATGAAAAGTACATGGCCAATGGAAAGCGACAAAATCGGGCGTAAATTCACTTTCATTTCACGCCAAGACGATTCTGCACTCATTTCATAAATAAGCAGCGGTAAAAAAATATCGAGAACTAAATCGGATTTAATATGCACTTCTGGCATAAATGGTAATAGGCTGATCAGCATGCCAATGATTACCAATAGCAAAGAGGTGGGTACCGATACTTTACGGAAAAGGATCCCTGCGACTGCAATAATGCCTAAGAGGGCGATAAAGATTTCAATTTGTTCCATCCATTATAAATAGACCATTTATAAGAAGGATGCTGATGTTGGGTGGTTAACTATGTTATGGAAGAGGGCGCATACGGGATGCGCCCCTACGCGAGATCAACTGTAGGGGCGCATCCCGTATGCGCCCTCTTAGTTATTCGTCGTAATATTCTTCTTCAACCACTTCATTGCCTTGTGCATCGTAGTAATGATGAACTTCATGACGATGATTTTTATTGCGGCGTTGCTCATAACGGCGCTTTTCTTCACCACGCTGTCTGTCTTCATCAAGAACCGCGCCACTAACAGCTCCTACGCCTGCGCCAATCAACGCACCTTCGCCGGCATGACCACTGAGTGCCCCAATGGCTGCGCCACCAATAGCGCCTAATGCACCGCCGCTTAATGCGCTTTGTTCACCGGTTGTCATATTGCTGCAACCCACCAGTAAAGAAAGTGGTAATGCGCATAATAGTGTAGTTACATTTTTCATTGTTTATCCCCTCAAAAACAGCTAAAAATACCGTAAAATTTGGCAGATTTTTACACGATCATTTTAGATTTGTCTAGATGTTTTTACAGCTTGCCCGGCGTAGCTCACAAAGTGAGCGAAGAGGGGGAGTGTTCAAGACAAACCCTAAATCCTTAGCTAAAATGAAGTTAACAAGGCGAACGAGGCAAACTATGGATAACATTGCGCAATTTGGAAAAAAAATAAGCAGTTGGTTTCAAGAAAAACTAGGCTCTTCCAGTGAAGACAAAGCGGTATTGCAGCAATATCACCAAGAACTCACTCACGTTTTAGAGCTGCTCACCAAAATTAACCAAGAGTTGACGCAAAATCGACCTATCCTAAAAACATTGTCATTCTCAGATTTAGAAGCCTATGTAGATGATAAACATCGTCATGCTTTGGTTGAGCTAAAAAGTAAATTAAAAGATGATATTATTCATTGTTATCAACTGATTGATGAATTTATTGCTTTTGGCAAAACACAAAATAGCAATTTTGAAAAGTTTGTCTCCGTTTATATTCGTAACGGTTTATCGTTAACTGGCATTAGCCAATATAATCCGGGTAAAACGAATGCCTACCCTGATGTCAATACCCAATTCGAATTATTAGCACAAAGCTCAAAATCAGTGTTAGATAATGGTTTGAAATCGACACAAACGTTAACACAAACCTTAAAAAAGATCGAAGCAGTAGCTCCTTAGCTTAGCTTCAGTTACAATGCCTCCCTTGTTGAAGGGGGATCCATGCTATCAGGCTCATATTCGTTAACTGAAATCAACAATTTACTGAATGTCACACAAAGCTTGTTAAATTGTGACGAATTCCAACTTTTAAAGCTTCCCCATGATGCAAAAGTGGCTGCTGCCTTTGATGAGCGTATGCGGGTAAAACTGGGTTTTGGCATCCAAGATGTAGAGCAATTAGCTAAATCAGTGACAACGACTTTTGATGACCTAGAGCGCGACATTCATTCTTTTAATCGTCATCATTTGCTCGCTTACCTTTTTACGCATTATATGCAAAAAGGTGCAATGATTAACCTCGATAGCATGTCAATGGTAAGTTGTTGGCACATTTTGCATGCGGGTTTAAAAGAACTAAAACCGATGCAAACCGTCACACCCGATGCCGTCGAAGGGTTATTTTTAGGATTCATTGGTCAATTAGTAAAAGTCGATAATCTACAAGCGGCGCAAGCATTACACAATTACTTATTGCTAGGGCGCAAAATTGCACTTTCTACAGCATGTAGTATGGGGGTTCCTTATACCGCTAAAATGATTGGTGCAGCGTTATTAGAAGGTTTAAAATTAGATAAACGTTTAGTGTCTGATGACTTAGCACAAGAATTTTCCTGTATGGCAAAAGTAACTGAAGTGTTATTGCAGTTACCTCTTTTTGATCAGCCGTTTGATGCACAATTGTATTCACAATGGGGATTATCAAAAGGTGCTTTTTATTCTATAAAAGCAAAACTGCTAGGGCCGTTAGGAGATCCCAGTGCGGTTTCTCTCATGACACTTTATCCAAAAGAAATCCTTTCAATGCAAACGAAATTAGCAGTAATGCTAAAATCTGGGTATCCAAAAAAATCACTTCAATCTAAACAAGTACGCTTCGATGAAGAATCTTCCGCAATGCAAGAAGAGGTAGACTCTTTAACGCAAGAACTGTCCACATTTAGGCTGATACCTTCTGATACACTGCTAGTCAGATATGACCCAAAACGTTCTGCTTCAGCTTCGTCTAGTGCGGCACAAGAAGACCCCGTAGATGAATTCAAAAAGAAGAAAAAGTCGAACTCTCCATTAAGTGCGAGTAAAAAGTAAATAGCCAAGTTTCTTACTATTAATATTTTGTAAGAAAAAGACACTTTCATCTTAAGCGTTCTAGCCAAAAGCATAATCCACTGTTATATGTATGTATTAGGCGTGGATCTTTATTCTGCTATCTAAGTGGGAATCATAGCTACCCAAGGATGTACTTAGAAGATTAACTCTTTTTAAGATCTGTCAGGGAAGACACGATGAAATATACCTCCCGTAATAAAAAATCCTTTTTATGGCAAGCAGTATTAGCTTCCACTTTCTTTGGTGGATTTCCATTAGCAGCTAATGCGGTATTAACACCCGTTCCTGATTCAACTACTACTGCAATTACGCCAGATACCGGTGGCGGAGCAGGGGGGTTGGGTGGTTACGATTTCACAGCATCAGCAAAACTATCCGTAACAGACAGTTACATTATCGGTAGAACACCAGATGCTGCGGCTGGAACATCGGTAGATAACAATAGTGCGGGCGCCCCTTTCCCCAATACTATTTTAGAATTTCTTGGCAGTTCAATAGTTCAAGGTCAAATTGGTAAGACCAACGCCATTGATAGCATTTCACTTGTTGGTGTTAATAAAACGGTCCAATTTAATGATGATGTAAAAATAGCCCAAGCAATCACATTGCAAGCAGCAGCGACTGACGGCACGATTATTTTTGTAGATGGCGTTGATCTTACAGGTTCTATAGATAACCTTGTGGCAGCAAATAAGGGTAACATTCAATTTGAGGGTACAGGATCTGTATCAGGTAGCATTGGTGGTTCTAATGCTTTCCAATTATTAACAGTCAATTCAAATGGCGGCGCTACTAAAACAGTCACTCTTTCAGGTCCTGTTGTAAAAGTAGCAACGATTTTAGTAAATGACGATGGCGCTACGGCATCAACTTTAAAATTTAACAATGCTATTGGACAAATCACGGGCAATGTTACCGCTAAAACAAATAATTTAGATATTGTTGATATTTTTGATGCTGATACCTTCACAGGCAATATTGGTACCAATGTTATCGGTTTAGCGGAAGTGAGAGTTGGTAAAACAGACGATCTGCTTTTTACGGGTGACATTTTTGCGACCAATACAAACTTTCAAGAAGATAATACTTTAACGCTATCTGATGGCGGAGATATTAACGGCAATGTTAATACCATTGGTGCAGGCACTGGTACCTTACAATTTCTCGGAAATGGTAGCGTGACAGGCACTGTGGGTCCAATTAAATTGGTTTCCATAGATGGTGCTGCGGCGACAGCCGTGACCTTAGGTGATGATATTTCGGCACCTATCGCATTTGGTGGAGCGGCTACCACAACAACGATTTTAAATCTGGCAGATGGTGCAGATTTACTGGGTGGTTCAGGCATTGATAATAAAACTCTCGCTAATGCTGGGATTGTTAACTTTTTAGGTGCAAGTACTGTTAGTGGCACAATTGGCGCAACTAAAGCCATCAATACAATCAATTTAAATGGTGCCGCCGGCAAAGTAGTTAATTTGCAAGGTGATGTTACCGTTGGACCTGGTAATTTAAATTTTGCGTTGGGTTCAACTCCGACATCGGTTTTGCAATTAGGTGATACCGTTGTTGTGACGGGTAATATTGATAATACGACTGGTGTGGCTGGTAATGGTACTGTCAACTTTGATGATAATGGCCAAGTCACTGGCACAATAGGCGCGACTAAAGCGCTCAATATAATTAATTTAAACGGTGCTGGCACCGTTGAATTTGATGGTAATGTTACGGCGAATGTCACCAATATTTCTGCCGATGGAATAGCCAAATATGCTGATAATGTGATTGTCACGGGTGCGATTGACAATACCAGCGGCATCGCCAATAAAGGCACAGCTGAGTTCGTTGGCAGTGGCCAAGTGACAGGTAATATTGGTAACACGCAATCATTATTACTTCTTGATTTAAACTCAGGACTTGGAGCGACTGAAACCATTGAATTAAATGGTGCAGTCATTAATGCTGCAGCCATTAATCTACATGATGACGGGGCAAATGCTTCAACGTTGAAATTAAATAACGCAGCAATGGAATTAACCACCCAAGGCGTTGCTGGAATCGTTCCTGTTACAACAACCAAATTGAATACCTTAGATATTTTTAATGCGGCATTTATTGATAGTGATATTGGTACTGCAGCAAAAATGTTTAACTTAGTGAAAGTAGCGCAGAACGGCAATACGGAGATTAATGGCGATATTTTTGCGACAACTACAGAGTTCAATGGCAATAACACCATAACGCTGACCGATGGCAGCGATATTAATGGCAATGTGACCACCACCGTCGATAATCAAGGTATTTTAGCATTACAAGGCAACTCTACTATTACAGGTACGATTGGCTCCGCTGCTTTGCATTTAAATGCAATTAACTTATTAGGACTCAATAAAGTATTAACCATTGGTGATGATACCTTTGTTAATAATATTAATATTGCCAATGATGGCACAGTCATTATTGCGGATGATGCCGATTTTACTGGCAACGTGAATAATACCAGCGGCGTTGATAACAAAGGCACATTAGAGTTTGCAGGCACAGGATCTGTTTCCGGAAATATTGGTGCGAGTAATCCCTTAAGTTTAATTAATGTAAATACAGCGGGCGGTGCACTTGAAACGGTTACATTATCCGGAAACCTTGTCAGAGCAGCAGATATTGATGTATACGGGCCTTCAACAACATTAAAGCTCGATAATGCTGCAATGATATTAACCACGCCGGGTGGAATTCAAAGTATTACACCTGGTGCAAGTACGTTAGATATTAATCAAGCAGCGATCGTCAATAGTGATATTGGTACGGCGGGGGCCTTCAAATTAATTAAGGTAGGCGCAGTTGGCCCTACAATAATCAATGGTGATATTGTTGCGACGACTACACAGTTCCAGGCAGACAACATCTTGACGCTAACCGATGGCAGTGATGTGACAGGTAATATTGATTCAGTTGCTGCAGGTCAAGGAAAACTAGTTTTACTAGGTGACCACACCATAACAGGCACGGTTGGTGCGACCAATGCGCTTAATTTTATTAACGTTGCAGGGGCTGGCAAAACCGTTAATTTTACAGGTGATATCAAAGCTGGCTCATTGAATTTCTCTACATTAGCTAATTGTGCCACCACCATTAATTTAGCTGATGGTGTCGATATCACAGGAAATGTTGACAACACTACAAACAGCACGACTGCAGGAACATTAAATTTTGCAGGTGATGGTTCTGTTTCGGGAACAATTGGTCAAACGAATGCTCTTTGCCAGATTAACATTATGGATAAACTTGGCGCGGGCGCTGTCGTGCTCCTTGAAAGTGGTGCCAATGTTGGAACGGGAAATATTAATTTTACAGAAAATGCTATAGCAGCCACTGAATTGCAGATTGGTAAAGCAGGCACAGTTGCAAATGTTACGAGCAATATCGATAATCTTGTTGCGCCTAATATTGGTACGCTAACCTTTTTAGGCTCTAGTACCATGAACGGCACAATCGGCGCAACAAATCCGTTGTTCTTAGTGAATTTAGATGGGCCAGCTGGCGATACCGTTGATTTTACCAAAAATATCAATGCTCAAACGGTTACCTTTACCGATAATGGCGACGCAACGCTGGCAAGTGGCATAACCGTGTCAGGTCCTATAACAACAACTGCCCCTTCTCAAGGTAATTTACACTTTTTAGGTAATTTTAATGTTAATAATAAAATCGGTGATGGATTAGCGTTAAATAGCATTAATGTGGATGGCCCAGCTGGTACGACAGTATCATTATTTCAAAATATCAATGCAACCAATGTGAATGTAACAGGTGGCGGAACCTTATTAGCTCAAAATCCAGTGACAATTGGTGGTACGGTCAATTTAACTGCTGCTACGGGTAGCACATTAGCCGTTGCTGCAAATGGTGCACCCTTAACAATTACGGGCGACTTAAATGTTCCTACCGGTACAACGTTGTCGTTTGATTTAAATACCGTCAATATTCCTACTTACATTAAAGTGAATAATGCTGCGTTTATTGATGCAGACTCAACCGTGGTATTAACAAATGCGCCGCAAGCTTATGCTGCGGGTGTTTATGATATCAAATTGGTAGATGCAACTGCATTAGGTAATATTAACGTTCCGAACAGCGTTATCGGTGATAGCTTATTGCTCACCTTTGAACTTGAAGCAATTAACGCGCCATTGAACGACTTGATATTACACATCGACGTCAGCCCCGCATCTTTGTATGCCAATCGCATTAACACCCGCGGTGTTGCCGGTGCATTAGATGCAATGGCAGGAGGTGATTTCTTAGGTACATTGCAACTGTTGCTTGATCAATTGCCGTATTTTTCAAACCAAGAACAATTTAACGATGCATTAGCCGCGCTTGCTCCGATTGTTGATAGTAGCTTTACGCAAGAAACCTTTGCGGCTCAACTATTAGGGTATGGTGCCGTTTCTGATAGGTTGCGTCATGTTAGACAACGCAAGATCATTCCTGGTATGAAAGCACCGTTTGAATCTGGTTTTTCCTCAGGCGATGATTGTTTAGATGAAAATGGCCACGGTCGTTGGTTTAAATTGTACGGCCAATACTCTGATCAAAACGAACGCGAACGTGTCGCTGGATATAACGCAGAAACCTGGGGTTTGGCAATCGGTAGTGATGTGAGCTTAAACGATTTGACCTTAGTCGGTGTATCCGCGAATTTATCGCATACTTACATCGGTCACGATGTTTCAGACAGCACCACTTCATTGTATAGCCTACAAGGTGCCATATACGGCGAACAAGATTTCTGTGAGTGGTTCTATTTTAACTGGGTGACATCCGTTGCCTATAACAAATACACCACCGAACGAAGCTTCCTTTTTGGATTATTACCGCTTGCGCCTAAAGCTGATTTTATTGGCTGGCAATTTGGTGCCAAAGGCGAGTTTGGTTATGAATACGTTTACAATGGCTACCATATTATTCCGAATACCTCGTTGTATTACTCTTACTTGGCGTTGGGTGGTTATAATGAATCGGGTGCCGATACCGCATCACAAAGCGTCGACGCACAGCATTATGCGATGTTAAAAGGCGGCGCAGGTGTTAGAGCAGGTTATACGTGCCCATACAATATGGGTGATAGACGCTCAATCATCTTCCAGCCAGAAGTGCGCTTTAATCTGTTCTATGACTTTATTAACGACAACATGAATACTACCTCGCAATTTACAGGGGGTGGTCCAAGCTTTGTGACAGTCGGTTTCACACCAGCGCCTACGAGCTATAACGTTGGTGCAAGTCTCTCGGTGTTTAGTGACTTTAGCAATTACATTATTACCATGAGCTACGATTACGAAACCAAGGACGATTACACCGCCAACGCAGGCTTCTTACGCATGCGTTATGAATGGTAATGTAGATAAAATGTAGGGGACGACATCGAAAGTCGTCCCATGACTTTAGTTTGCATTCACCAGCGAAGCACAATAACTGCCGATCTGATATTCCACAAATGCTAGCGTTGCACCCATTAGAGCAGGACCCATTATCCAAGTGGCCGTTGAAATAAACCCAACAACAGGAGCCGCATTCGCAGCAGGGAAGGCAACATTCATAATACCCAAAAGGAACCCCATTCCCGCACCTGCACCCAAACTATAACTCATATCTAAATGATGATACCCAGCAAAAAGATAAGCTACGTCGAGAAGATCGACACCACCTGAAACAATCTGAATTTCATTAGTTGATAAACTTCGCATCATTCGTTCCTTGAAAAAAAATAACCCTCGTAGCAGGGTTATTTTTTCATAAATCTTAAAGGCTGCAAACTTTTTTTATCATAGGTTTATTCAGGGCGCTGTGTTGAACGTGTAGAAGACGATTGATCAACAGGAGGAATAATTTCAGGTTTATCATGCTGCTCAACATGTCTTGCAAAAGCATTTAAAGAGTCTCGTCGGGGATTATCGTTAACTGGACCTTCAAAATGCTGTGGAGGTAATGCATTCTCATTTACTTTACTATAAATTTGTTTAACTGAGTTTTCATATTTTTGTAGTGTTTCCATTTGTTGTGGATCTGTTCTATTTAAGCTTTTCAGATAATTGTTAACACTTAACTGCGTTTTGGGTGAGAACATCGGGATTTTATCGGGATGCTCTTGCAAGAGCTGTTGCAAGGTGGCTAAAGCAGTAACCGGATTGGGATCGTCGACCTCAGCTAGCTTATCTTTGCTGAGTTTGACTCTATTCATAACCGGTTCTGGTTGGTTTTCCTTTTCAAGCAAGACTGCACGTTCCAACGTTGTTTTCGTTAAAGGCTCAATAATCGCTTTTTGCACACCATGTTGCAAAGCGGCAGGTATTGCCATTGCCGTTGCCATCAATGCCGCAGGAAGAGAACATATTTTCAAGAAAATGGAATTATTATTCCACGCATATTTGACAAATTGGGAACAATTTTGAAACGTTTTCTTAGGATTGAAGACGGCTTTGATCGTTTCGGTAACAGCAGCTACCCCTGCCATGGGTATCAAACCTATTCCTAAAGCAATTTTCCCAAGAAGGGGAGTTGACGGATCGACTATATTTTTAAGCATTTTACCGCCCAACCAGCTTACTGCATTTAACGGATTCCAAGCACTTAATTTTTCCCAGAACGATTTTTTCCCGTTTTTAGCAACAACCGTGTGTTGATATTCCATCGCTCCTTTTAACACTTCTTGTGGATTACCGAATCCACCCCAGGCTTTTTGTTTAAAGTAATCTTTCAAAGAGGGATCGGCCCCTTCTGCTAAAATAGCCCCTGTCGTTTCTGAACAATTTTTGGTTGCTAGATTAAATTGTTTACCATCTTCAGTGAAGCTGCGCATTTTTGCCAGCATTCGTTCAATATTCATTCCAGTTAAATGAACGGTATCATCTGGCGAATGTCCGCGAGTAACATGTGATTGAAAATCGCCTTGTAAAAAAGGGTCGATTTTATCGGTCAATTGTTTTTGTGCAAATAAGGTTGTTTGTTTATCAAACATCAGATCTTTTTGTTGTTTAGCATTTTTTTGCACTTGCTCGTAAATTTCTTTAGTCATTGCATCGCGTTCAATATGCTTGTGTTCTTCTGGTAAAAATTGACGCCATTGCTCAATATTGGCTGTATCTTTTAAATTGGGAGGGTAATTTTTATCAAAAAGAATTTCCAGGATCTTTTCCTTGTTTGTTTCAAAAGGGCGCATTTGACAGAAAATGGAAACGCTTTGTGCAGGATCTAACACTTTTGTGGTTTCTTCAAGTTCATATTGAATCCACGCTTGCGGTGAAAAGCGTTCATCGTGTTTTTCTTGCAAAGGGAGGCGCTCAATGTCTGATAAAGCACGAATTTGAGTGACTTCATTTTTTATTGTTGTGTCACCTTCTAATTCCATGGTGCCTTTTATAATATCTCGCTTAGTGATTAAAATATCTTTCAATTCAGAGATCTCTTGTTTTTTATCTTGCAGCTCCGCTTTGATCTTTTCAATATCATCGAGGTCAAGGGTATTCACGCTTTTAACATTCACCTGCCAATTATTCAAATTTTGTTGTAATAAACTGAGCAATGAACCTTCTACTTTTAAAGATTTATCCGTTTTTAATTTTTTCTCAAGAATCGCAATGGCTGCTAGCTTATCATCAAAATCATTGAGTTCTCTTTGTGTTTGAATCAAAGCAATTTGCTCATGCGTGAGCGAGGTGAGATGGGCGATTTCTTTATTGGCTAAATGAACGGTTCTAGAACCTAATGGGCCATGATAAGTGCGCTTTTCACGCGGAGCGAATGTACTCTCTCCCACATCAACGCCCGCGCGTTCAGATTCATTATCCGTATTCACATTTTTTCTTAAGTCAAAGCCATCTTTGTCACCTGGCCACCAGCTAAAATACACTTTATAGACATCTTGTTTTTTGACTTGCTTATTTTCATCAAGCATATTTTGCGTTGTGCGCTCAAAAGGAATGACTTTTTTATTACCTTTAAGACAATACTGTTGGATGAGTTGTTCGGTTTTGGGATTGGCAGGTAAAGTGATTTCGATAGATGCATGACCAACATTGCCACCAAAAAAGCTAGAATCCATAAAATGTGACATCCCATTCCCACCATTAGGATGGGTGCCCCAGGTGTATAAGGTAACAGAGCTGCCTTTGATATCACTTTTTGGCATGGGAAACTCCTTGACTCGTAAGAGGTGACTCTTTACAAGCCATAGACGAAGTTAGCCTTGTACACCAAATTAATCCGCTAATTCTCGACGAAAGGATGACCTAGAATTAAAGTTGAGTCACTATCACTATCCTATTCGTGCCTGTAGACTTGCACCCATGCTGGCACCTACTGCGGCCCCCACGGCTGCATGGATTGCGCCGACAGCAGCATTTTCTTTATTTTGAAATTGTGTCACGGCTGCTTTATGTTGGCTGTGTGGAGCAACGTTACCTATTTGGGCATCACAGCTTGCTCCAACTGCTGCAACTGCCGCAGCACAGGCAGAAAGGTCGTGCATTTGTGCTGCGCATTGTGCCGCGTGCTCAGCATAAGCATTATCTTCTTGACGAGAGACTTCTGATTCGTCTTCTAAATTTTGTTGTAATTTGTCAACTTCTTTCAATTTCTGATCAAGTTCAGCAGGCATTGCGGGAGTTGCTCTGTCTCCCAGTGCATCTTGTTTTAACTCATTCAGTTGTAAACCGGCTAATTTTCTTTTAGAAATAAAGACATTTCGAATCAAGCTCTTTGCTTTATCAATAGTGGTCTCAATCGAATCAAGAACCTGATTGAATTTTTGTGAGAGCGCCTCTTTTTTTGTTTCTAAATGTATCATTCTTTCTTCTGCTTCTTGTATTTTTGCATTAAGTTTCTTTTCTTCTGCTTTGAGTTGCTTTAATCTACCTACTTTGAGTAGTAAAATAGCAGTATTACTTGAGCTGTCCAGGAATTTTTTGAGTTTTTCTTGACGTTTTATTGCCATTTCTTCTTTGCGGATTCTTAAGTCAGCTAATTTTTCTTGTAAACGCAATTCTTTAATAGAAAGATCGTCAATTTTTTTCATGAGCTGCGTTTTGACTTGTGATTCTTGCTTACTCATTTTTGATTGAAGATCATCTTTCTCATTTGATATTTCGTCAAGTTCCTTTGAACATCTTTTTTCTTCTTCTTCCACAATGTGTTCTTCAATTTCCGCTTGTGCGTCTTCTTTTAGTGCTTGAACCCATTGCTCACCAATGTCTTCAATAAGTTGCTGTTGTTCAGCGATACAGCTATCGCGTCTTTGTTTAAAGCCTTGTTTAGCTTGAGCGAGTTCTTTGGTTTCTTCTTCTATGGCTTCCATTTCATTTTTAATGTCATTCTTTTCTTCATAGAGCTTTACCAAGTTAGTGTTATCTTCTTGGCTGAAAACTTTTTGACCATCTATTTCAATATTATTAATATTATTGCTCATGTTGCTGTGATGTCTGGCATGATTTTTTTCACGCATCTCTTGAGTGTCGGTATACTGTTTGGCTAATTTTTCGACTTGTTTTAAAATATCGTTCAATTTTGTTATCGATTCATTATGGATATTTTGGCGCATAGCAAATAATTGCGCTTCCAATTGCATTTTGCTTGTCGAGAGAGCATTTTGATTACGAAAGAAAGCTTCATTGCCTTCTTGAGCTAAAAGAGCCGCTATTTCTAATTTAGCAGCTTTGAGTTGCTCATTATAAGCGAAGATTTGGGCAGCTTCTTTTTCTAAGAGTTCTACAATTTTGCGATTGACTCGCACCGAAAGCATTAAATCAAGTATATTTTTCTGCTCTTGAATGGCCACCCTTGCAAGTGCTTCGATAGCAACTCTGTCGTTCACTAAATCGATCGATTTAAATTCAAAAATAATACTGGGTAGATCAAGTTCTTGGCAGGCTTTTGTTAACAGTTCTTCTTTTCGCTTTTGTTGCGTTTTATTAGGCTGGGTTAATTTTTCTTGTAGTGTAGGTTCACTTAATCGATAATCTTTGCGAATCAGTAATTGTTCGAGACTTTCTTGAGTGCGACGAAACCCTTGTAAGTCATAAACACTAAACCGAGATTGCTGTAACGCTGCCATAGGATCAATCTTTATATTTTTAATGAGATTACTAATGAGACAGCGTTATAGACGATAAGTTCAATAACGGTTGTATTTAAGCGCAATGTCCTTGGGTTAAATAGGCAGTCATCGCTTCATCATAATTAGGGGTGGGGTTGTTTCTCCAGTACCGGCAGCCTAATAATCCCATTGTTACGATGACAGTCACTAGTAACAGCTCGCCATAAAGTGCGCCACTGATTTGGCCGATTTCTACGTTAGTAAGGTTTCGCACGGTTCACCACTTAAGTTAACTTGATTTATTTTATAGCCGGCATTATGTCGTTAGGATAGCTAATAGTCAAATAGCGCACTTTTTGATAGCCTTGTACGCCACGATTGGTTAATTAGTTTATTTACCAACCAACAGAATATTTGCTATGGTAGATGTAAAGAAGAATGTTGGAAAGTTTCATAAGGATTGTTTGTGGAAAAGTTATGGTTAAAAAGCTATGAACCCGGAATGCCTGAGTTCATTAACCCTGATCAATATGCCTCCCTTGTTGATTTAGCAACTGAGTGCTTTGCGAAATTTAAAGACAAGACTTGTTACACCAATATGGGAGCCAGCCTTAGCTACCATCAAATTGATGAGAAGAGCCAAGCCTTTGCTGGCTTTTTACAACAAACGTGCCGCCTTGCTAAAGGCGAACGCGTGGCAATCATGATGCCCAATGTTATGCAGTACCCTGTTGCGCTATTTGGTACCTTGCGCGCTGGATTGACGGTAGTGAACGTGAACCCCCTATATACTCCTCGGGAGCTGCGACGCGTTCTGCAAGACTCTGGTGCGAAATGTATCGTGGTGCTGGCTAATTTTGCCCATGTGCTAGAGCAAGCGCTGGAAGGTTCTCAAATTCAACATGTGGTAGTTACTGAACTTGGTGACTTGCTAGGGTGCGTTAAAGGAACCTTAGTTAACATGGTGGTCAAGCACGTTAAAAAAATGGTACCTGCTTGGAATATTCCGCATGCTTACCGCTTTAAAGAAATCATCAATGATAAGCATCAAAAAGCGTTTCAACCTGCGATGATCACTGGGGAAGATATTGCTTTCTTGCAATATACCGGTGGCACGACAGGGGGCGTAAAAGGCGCCATATTAACGCACCGTAATATGGTTTCAAATGTCTTGCAGGCTTATACCTGGATTGAAAAATCTATTCTACAGCAAAAAATTGAGGGCGGTATCATTACCGCATTACCGCTTTACCATATCTTCTCGCTCACGGCGAATTGCTTAGTCTTTTTGCGCGTTGGGATCCCCAATATTTTAATTACCAATCCACGCGATATTCCAGGTTTTATTAAAGAATTAAATCGTCAGCCGTTTGCGATTATGACCGGCGTTAACACATTGTTTAATGCTTTATTACATAATGATGACTTCGCTAAGGTCGATTTCTCGAAATTTATTTTTACGCTAGGCGGTGGAATGGCGGTGCAAAGAGCGGTTGCAGAGCGCTGGAAGCAAGTCACCGGCGTGGCCTTAATTGAAGCTTATGGGCTTACCGAAACCTGTCCTGCAGTCACGATTAATCCTATGAATTTGCATGAATATAACGGCTCAATTGGTTTGCCGTTACCCTCAACCAATATTAAAATTGTCGATGATGAGAATAAAGAAGTATTTCTTGGCAAAACGGGCGAGCTTTGTGTACTGGGACCGCAAGTGATGCGTGGTTATTGGAATCAGCCTGATAAAACAGCAGAAGTATTAGATAATGATGGTTGGCTGCATACCGGTGACATCGCAACAATAGATGAGCAAGGTTTTGTTCGTTTGGTTGATCGCAAAAAAGACATCATTATCGTTTCTGGGTTTAACGTTTATCCGAATGAAGTTGAAGATGTGGTTGCTGCAATCAAAGGCGTCAAAGAAGTTGCCGTGATTGGCGTTAAAAATGAAGAGCATGGTGAAATTGTGAAAGCCTTTATCGTTAAGTCCGATCCTGCCTTAACGGCAGAGCAGGTGATTAAAGAGTGCCGCAAAGACTTGACGGGTTATAAAGTTCCGAGGGAAATTGAATTCAGAACAGAGCTGCCAAAAACCAATGTCGGCAAAGTTTTACGTCGCGCTTTACGTGAAGAGGAAGAACAAAAGCACAAATAAAAAGGGCAATTTGCTCGTTTCATAAATCCCCCCGCGAGCGAAGCTCGCGACCCCCTTTACAAAAGTGGGTAATATGCTCGCGATGCTCGTATCGCAGTAAAGAAATCAGCTATTTCACCCGAGAGCGAAGCGAACAGTCGCCCACTTTTGCCTGCCTTGGCGTAGCTTTAGCGAAGACAGGTAAAGGGGGGCGACGAGCGTTAACGAGTGAGGGATTTACTGATTCGTGTATTAACATTTTCCCAGATAACAGATAATACTGAATCTAATTTTTTACAAATTTCGATATTAGTAAATCTCAATACCAATATGTCTGCTTGAAGTAAATGCGCATCTCGATCTTGGTCATTTATGAGAAACTCATTTTCCAAGTGTTGAGAGCCATCACATTCAACAACTAATTTTGCACGATGTGCATAGAAGTCGACAATATAATTTAATAACGGCTTCTGACGATAAAATTGTACACCCAGTATTTGTCGGCATCTAAGATGTTGCCACAGTATGCTCTCAGCTCTGGTCATTTGGTTCCGCAGATCACGAGAATAGTCTTTCAATTTTCTTTGGTAATCCAACATTGTACCATCCGTCATAAATCCCCCCGCTCGCATCCGTCTTCGCTACGCTTCGCCGGACAAGTGCTCGCGACCCCCTTTACGAAAGTGGGTAATATGCTCGCGATGCTCGCATCGCAATAGCAAAAATTGGAAATAACAAAAATTGATATTGTTTGCAAGTGCTATCGCACCCGAGAGCGAAGCGAACAAATAGCCCACTTTTGTAAAGGGGGCGACGAGCGTTAGCGAGTGGGGGATTTGGGAGGTGCAATAAGATTGACTATTCCACCGAGAGTGAAGCGAACAATCGCCCACTTTTGCCTGCCTTGGCGTAGCTTTAGCGAAGACAGGTAAAGGGGGCGACGAGCGTTAGCGAGTGGGGGATTTAGTTAAAACGCAGTCTTCTCTTTCTCATGCGTCAGCGCCGCACCTTCAGGCAAGGTCACATTCAGCTCTAATACAGAATAATCGCCACTTCTTTCAAGCTGTACTTTGATTTGATCTTGATCAACTTTGATATATTTGCTGATCACTTCAATCAATTCCGCTTGTAGTTGCTTGATGATATCCGTGCCGCTTTTACGATTACTTTCATGCGAAACAATGATTTGTAACCGTTCTTTCGCTACCGAGGCAGGTGTTCGTTTTTGCGTTAAAAAGCGTAGAAAATTGATAATCTTCATGCCGGGCTCCGAAACAGCGCAAGTTTATCCCATATTTTCTTGGTCCAATTTTTTGCTGAGGAATCAAAGGGAATTTTTTCGCCCAGCAATCGTCGTACAGCTTGTTCATAAGCCATACGAGCGTCACTTTGTGTATCTAAAGTGACTGGCACACCACGGTTTGAAGAAGTTAATACAGCAGGAGACTCTGGGATAACACCCAATAAAGGGACCGACAGAATTTCTAAAACATCGTCAACCGATAGCATTTCACCACGTTTAACACGCGCTTCTGAATAGCGTGTGAGTAACAGATGTTCTCTAATTGGCGTGTCTTTGTCTTCAGCGCGCTTAGATTTGCTGGCCAAAACGCCAAGGATCCTATCTGAGTCACGTACTGAAGAGACTTCCGGGTTGGTAACAACAATGGCTTCATCAGCATAATAAAGTGCCATCATGGCGCCTTTTTCAATACCGGCAGGGGAATCACAAACGATGTAATCGAACTCTTTTTTGAGTTCTTCAATGATTTTGCCAACCCCTTCTTTGGAGAGCGCATCTTTATCGCGGGTTTGCGAAGCAGGTAGTATGAATAAGTTTTCAATGCGCTTATCTTTGATGAGTGCCTGGCTTAGATTGGCGTCACCATTAATAACATTCACAAAATCATACACAACGCGACGTTCGCAGCCCATAATGAGATCCAAGTTACGCAAGCCGATGTCGAAATCGATAACTGCAGTTCGATACCCCATGCTAGCAAGACCCGCACTGATTGCTGCGCTGGTAGTCGTTTTACCCACCCCGCCTTTACCAGAGGTGATCACAATGACTTTGGAGGTTGAATTTTTCAAGGCTCTAGATCCTCTCTCAAGTAAACAATACTTCTATAGCTACAGTGTTTAACCTAAATGGCGCGAATGTTCAAGCGACCTTCGCTGAGTTGGATGCAAGCCGATTGCTTCCAACAAATTTCTTTCAGATCTTCGCTAACGCGATATTGACCTGCAATAGATACCAGTTCAGCTTCCAAACTTTTACAATAGATCATGGCATCTTGATCGCCCATAACGCCTGCTAATGCTCGTCCACGTAGGGGACCATGGACATGAATGTTGCCATCGGCCAATACCTCAGCGCCATGGCTGACCGCTGCTAAAATAATTAAATCGCCACCTGGCACATAAAATTGCTGCCCTGAGCGAATAGGGGTTGTGATAATGCGCGTGGCAGTATGATTAACCGGTTCTGCTCGGATACGGACGGGAGCCGTGATAATGGCTTCTTGGTTTTTCACTTCTTCCGTTATTTTTTTCTTAGCAATCACTTTTTCTTCGGGAAATAATGCTAAACCGGATGCAATGGCTGATTCTTTAAGGGATTTTGAAGCGCCTCTGACACCAATGGGAATGAGCTTTTTAGCGCGCATCATTGCCACCAAAGCGGTAAAGTTGAAGACATCGCCTTGTTGGTATAAACGAGAGACATCGACAATGATGGGGGCAAAATGGAAAAAATTAGGTGCTTGCTTAATTTTATCGTCTAACTGCAAAGATAAATTATCGAGATCATGGTCAAGCAATATAATTGAAGTCAGCGTAAACATGCCGCCTTTGAGAGCAAGACTGGTAAGAGGTTTTGTTAAAGTTGCTTCCATTTCCATATTTCTTTTGCTTTTATCAATTAATTAATCCGTTCCATTATAAGCATATCCCGTTAACAATGGCACGTATGCTTTTAGTGATTCTGGTGAGCGCTTGCGCGAACAATCACCCTCTACCGCTTGCGGGAGAGGGTTGCCCGAAGGGCGGGTGAGGGGAAGTGGTATTGTGAATTTTTCTGCCCTCATCCGGCGCTACGCGCCACCTTCTCCCGCGAGCGGTAGAAGGGAACGGTTCGCTTTGCTCACCAAAGATTATTTTAGAGCTGTTTTAATAGTCAGTGAATTAAGCATGTATTAAAGAAGTGCGCTATTCTCTATTGTTAGGTAACACAATGGGATTAGAGGGTCCGGGAGCCCATGCAAAGACTAGCGGCGGCAACGTGGATGGCCTTATTGTGTGTATTTTGTCTGACTTCAAATGCCACCTCCACCACAATTGAAAAAACAGAGATCAGCGCACCCTCTGCTTTAGTGTCGTCTCTTGAGCATGAAACGAGTGTGCCAGTTCATGATAATCGTTTTGTTGTTGATAAAGACATTCAATCCCTACAAGTGATCATCAATACTGACGATGTGCAATCGATTAAAATCCTGGGGCCAGGTGGCATTGAAATTCTTCCTTTACAAAATAACGAAAGTATTAATTGGCAGCAAATTGATAAGCTTTTCGCTATTACCATAAAAAAGCCAGCTATTGGACAATGGGAAATCAAAGGCAAAATGTTAGCCACGGCTAAGATCATTGTTGATTCTGCCTTAAAGTTGATAACGCCTGATTTTCCTAATAATTTGTTTCGTGGTGAAACGTTAACCATTAGTGCTTATTTAACCGACAATAATAAGCGCGTCATGTCTAAAGAAATATTATCGCAAACACAATTTTTTGCGACTTTACATAATGTGGCCACGTTTGAGAAGTATAAAATATTTCTGACTGACGATGAAACCAAGCCAGAAGGTATTTATCGTTTTGATTATGATTTGCAAACATTGCCCGGCGTGTATCGATTATCGATTGATGTGATGAGTTTATTGTTCCAGCGTCAACAAGAGCAGCAATTTTATCTTTATGATTACCCGGCAACGTTTACGACGAAGATCATTTCTGACACCAATGAGCTACTCATTGAAGTTGATTTACAAAATACGATACTAGATGAACCCACTTGCCGCTTTACCGCCCTTTATATGGGGAGAGATGGCGAGATGAGCAGTGTGCCATTGCGAAAAATCTCCGATACGAAATGGCAGCTATTTACGCCAGTTTCCGATGCAACGCATAAAATGAACTTATTATTAAATGCCTATACCATCGATAGACGTCTTGTCAATATCACTTTCCCCGATGTCGATGTCTTTACCATGTACCAAAATAATCTGAGTGATGTGAGATCACTTTGGGCAGAAAGATGGAGGATTTTTTGGCAACAAAACGAAGATCGTCAATTGAGTTTCATGTTAGGTTTTTCAAAAGATAAAATATTGGAACGCTTATTATTTTCGGTCAATGAAGATTTGCCGAAATCTGCGATCCCTTTACGCGAATATCCGACATATCAAGAATCATTACTAAAAGCTTGGGAACCGTTTATTTTTGCACCCAAACCTATAACGTTGGTTGAAAAATTGAGTGCGCCGGTATCGGAGCACCAAGCGGTAAAAGCATTAGAGCCAAATAAGGGAGTAGTAGCTTTGCCTGTCAAAGCCACACCTATAGTAGCTGCGACTAAACCGCTACCAATGCCGTCACCATGGCGTAAATGGCTCATTGGGCTGTTCGTGGTTTTAGTGATTTTGTTTATTGGGCTGTTGCTGGGGATTGTATGGGTATTCCAAGAAGCGAAGATGCGAGCCCTTTATGCTAAAGTGCAGCCACGCTTAGTCGCGCTTTTAGTGACGTTGAAAAAGATGAATATCAAGATAGGGAAGGGTAAAGAGCCAGAACCAGAGCCTGCGCTTGCCGCAGAGGCTGTGCCTGTTGTGGCAGAAGCATCTAGCGCAGAGTCAGCCCCTGTGGCAGAGGCCGCACCTAGCGTAGAGTCAGCCCCTGTGGCAGAGGCCGCACCTAGCGTAGAGCCAGCCCCCGTGGCAGAGGCTGTGCCATTAACGCAACCAACGAACAGTTTACCGCCACAACAAAGCGCTTAATTCAAATGGCGTGGTTCATGATCGTGGTGTTCTTTTGAAGAAGCCTTTTTAACGCCGCTGTCTTTTTTATCAAAAGAAACGTGAGGTGATAACTCTTCTTTTGCGAAATCATCCACAGCAATCACCGCTTGGCATAGATCATTCACTTGGTTAAGTGTTTGCGCTTCTTCATCGGTAATGATGCTGGATGCTAAAGCAAACTCAATGCTTTGCGCTAACGTACCATGTGCTTCATGATTTTTGGTGGCATCAAACACGGTTTTCATCAAAGTTGCATGAGTGATGACTTGTTCAAATGCCATTGTTATGGTGCGAATAGGATCACTTTTATTGTTTGAAACAAAAACGCGTTGTAATAATCGGCTTCTTGCTTCATTTTGTGTGGTCAAAATAGTGGTGATTTCACGATTTAATTGATCATTTGGATAATGGCAAGGGATCCCAAATGGCATAATCAAGGCGCGTAATCCAAAAGCAATAGCCCGATTAGGGAAATTGCGTAACAACTCATTCATGGTTTTCCAGTATTCTGCCAAACAATAATCCAGCGACCATTTCACAAGTGGAATATCAGCAGCGGGTAAGCCTTGATCTTGATGACGCTTTAAGACTGCCGACATTAAATACATCATGGACAAGAGATCCCCTAAACGGCTAGAAATCGATTCTTTAAATTTCAATTTCCCACCGAGCATGGCCATCGAAGCATCGGCAACGAGCGCAAAGGCGCTGCTGGCACGTCCGAGTTGCTGATAATAGCGTTTAGCAAAGGTCGTCGTTGGCGTGCTGGCAAAATGCGCAAAAGTGAGTCCGTGAAACAAGGCATGTGCCGCATTGGATAGGGTGAAGCTAATATGTTGCCCCATGTAGTGTTCAAATTCTTGCACATTATGATGTTGTATTGCCTGCATCTCTTTTAAAACATAGGGATGGCAGCGTATAGCGCCTTGTCCAAAAATAATCATGTTGCGTGTTAAAATATTGGCGCCTTCTACGGTAATGCCAATGGGAACGCCTTGATAGTTACGGCAAAGATAATTATTGGGGCCCATCATAATGCCCTTGCCACCGTGCAGATCCATTGCGTCATTGGCAATTTTACGACCCAGTTCAGTGACATGGTATTTGGAAATCGCGCCAGGAACAGAAGGTTTCTCACCTGCATCAACCATGGCAACGGTGAGATTACGAACGGCTTCACTAAGATAGGTCATACCGCCAATTCTGCCCAACACTTCTTGAATACCTTCAAACGACGAAATGCTGGTGCGAAATTGACGACGGATCCGGCTATAGGCACCACAGGTTAACACCGCGCCCCTTGCGCCACCGGCACTAGAGGAAGGTAACGAAATAGCACGGCCAGTCGACAAGCACTCCACTAACATGCGCCAACCATGTCCGGCCATCGCAGGGCCACCAATGATTGCATCAAGCGGAACAAATACATCCTTGCCTTGCGTTGGACCATTTTGAAAAGGAATATTGCTAGGTAAATGACGACGACCTGTCGTAACCCCGGGTGTTTTAGTGGGGATCAATGCACAGGTAATACCGAGTTCTTTCTTTTCACCCAATAATCCATCGGGATCGTAAAGTTTAAAAGCCAATCCCAGTAAAGTCGCGATGGGAGCAAGCGTGATGTAACGCTTATCCCAGTTAAGCTTTATACCAACAATGTCTTTTCCTTCAAACTGTCCTTTACAGATAATGCCAGTATCTGGAATAGCGCCGGCATCAGAACCTGCTTCAGGACCCGTTAAAGCAAAACATGGGATTTCTTCACCGCTTGCTAAGCGAGGTAAATAGTAGTCAGCTTGTTGTTGGGTGCCATAACGTAATAATAATTCGCCGGGGCCTAATGAATTAGGCACAGCGACGGTTGAGGCTAACGTTAAGCTGCGTCCTGCCAACATGCATAAAATTTCAGAGTGAGCATATTCTGAAAAGCCTTTACCACCATATTTCTTGGGGATAACGAGCGCAAAGAAACCATTTTTAATTAAGTATTGCCAAATGGGTTCAGGTAAATCGTTGAGGGTATGGGTGATTTCCCAGTCATTAGCCATTTCACAGAGCGTTTTAACTTCATTATTCAGAAACGCTTCTTCTTCATCAGAGAGTTTAGGAGCAGGGATAGTGAGCAGTTTTTCCCATTGGGGCTGACCACTGAATAATTCTCCTTCCCAGCCAACCGTACCCGCTTCAAGGGCAACTCGCTCGGTTTCGGAAAGAGTCGGTAAGCTTTTGCTGAGCGCATCAAAAGCAGGGTTCGTGATAAACCGTTTTCGCAGATCGGGGTTATTCAGGACAAAAGCAATGCTACCAAACACCGCCCAGAGGACGAGCAGAGTGAACCAACCCAGCGAAGACAAGAAAGTTGTTAGAATAAGGCCTGCAGCAATAAAGCCCGTTGCGGTGAGTATGGAGGTACGGCAATAAGCCAATGCTATTAAGCCGCCTAACCAGAGACCAAGACCGAGCAAAGTACTCATTTTTTCCCCCAAACGATGCTGTATATAAGTAAACTATCTCTCGAAGTATAGTAAGGGTCAAGCGAACTCAAAACTGAGTGTATGCACTATTTTTAAGGTAACCCCTGATTTAATCTCAGGCGATGTGCGCGCTGTGGTGTTTTACGCCATAATAAGTCATATTTAGCGCAAGAAAGTTGACCTTCAGCCGTTAAGTTTTAAACATCACTAAAAGTTGAGAGCAAGCACCATGAAACGTAAAATTGGCATCTATGTTGTTTTAATTGCATTTATTATCGGTGCAGCGCCCTATTTAGTGGGGTTCTTGGTTGAAGCACGGTTCAAAGATGTCGTGCAGGTGGCTTCAGAATTAGAATCAGCTAAAGTTGAGATGGTGGAATATGACCGAGGGTGGCGTAAATCTCACGCGGTAACGCGTGTCACCTTGTCTGGTAAATTGGTTGATGGTTTTCATGCCAGCTTTCCTGGTAAGTCAACAGTATCGACGAGTGCTAATGCTAAAACGATAAACATTTTAGTGACACACGATATTCGTCATGGCCCTTTTGTACAACAGAAAGAGGGTGATTATGCAAATTGGACTTTTGCTTTAGCCACGATCCATTCTGCCTTAACAGAAGAAGCCAATAAGAAATTAATGGCGGTAGTGGGTGAAACAGATGTGTTAAGCATGGACAGCGAGATCTCCATTGATGGAACCACCAAAGCCAAAATAACCGGCAAAGAGCTAAAAATCGCTGCAGACTCACAAGAACATGTTTTATGGAAAGGCCTAACCGGTAATTGGGAATTAAGCCGCGATTTCAAACGCTTGCAATGCAATATGCTTATGCCCGGTTTTGATGCCATTTTTGAAGACAAGCGCATGATTGGTGAAGATGTTGTGTTTAAAACCGAACGGTTTAAAACGCCAGAAGGATTGTGGTTAGGGAACGTGAAAATGGATTTGCAAAAACTGCAAATTGATGTCGCGCAAAAAACCGTATTTACCCTCGCAGGACTTGCTGCAAGTGGTGTGACAGATACTGAAAATGACATGATTGAATCTTCTGGCACCTTACGCATCGAAAATTTCAAGTTTGGCGAAGAACAGTTTGGTCCTGCTAATTACAGTGGCTCGGTTAAAAATATTTCTCCGAGTGTCATGAAATCCTTTATCGATATTGCCAACGCAATGGAAAGTGCGCCAGAAAGTGAACAGCAACAACATGTTGATCAGCTCCTCGCGCTCATACCGGATTTCTTAAAAACGCGCCCAGAATTAGTAATTGAAGATCTCAGTTTGCGTGCTCCACAAGGCGAGATTAAATCGGCTTTGGGTATTGCGGTTGGTGGAGCCGAAGCCAATGATATTAAAAACCCCCAAGCGATTATTCAATCTATCTTTGCCAAAGGGAATGTGTTGTTGCCTAAACCGCTTTATCAAGAAGTGCTAGGAGAAATGGTTGCGCAAGGCCGAGTCAAAGCACAGCAACCTGCTCCAACAGAACAAGAAACAACAACTGCCGTTAATGAATTAATTGCTTCTCAAGTAAAAGAAGGGTTATGGCAAGAAAAGGGTTCGAACTTGCTTATGGAGTTTGAATTCAAAGACAGTAAGCTGATGGTTAATGGCAAACCGATTGATTTAATGAAACTCTTTTTCGAAGCCAAAATGCAGGGACAAGCAGCCCCTGCACCAGATGCAGCACCCCAACCTGGTGTTGGACCTGCGCCAGATACCGGAACATCGTCTATTTCAGCGCCGCAGTAACGTAATGATAGGGCGGACACAGGGTCCGCCCCTACACTTCATTCACTAGTTCGTCGTTTTCCATCATTGCCTTGATCTCATACAACTTCTGTAAGGCTTCTTTAGGTGAATACTCATCCGGAGCAAGCTTGTCTAAAAATTGCTTGAGCTTGTTTGAAGAAGCAAGTTTTTTGGGCGGCTTAGCCTGATTGGACAGCGATTTTTTCTGTTCTAAATTGCGCAGCGCTGTTGTCGCTGTTTGCAAAACACCTTTAGGCAACCCCGCTAATTTAGCGACTTGTAAGCCATAACTTTTATTGGCTGGGCCCTTCTCTACCGTGTGTAAGAACACGAGGGAGTCTTCGTATTCTTTCGCATCTAAATGAATATTGTTAACGTTTGGCAGCTCTGCTGCTAATTCGGTTAATTCAAAATAATGCGTTGAAAAGAGCGTGAAACATTTTACGCGTTGACACAAGTCGACAGCGGTTGCATACGCCAACGCAAGGCCGTCAAAGGTGCTGGTGCCTCGACCAATTTCATCAATAATCACCAGGCTGTGTGGGGTCGCATAATGCAGAATATTCGCTGTTTCAGTCATTTCTACCATAAAGGTTGACTGACCCTTCGCTAGATTATCACTGGCACCGATGCGCGTAAAAATGCGATCGAGAGGGCCAATCGTTGCCTCAGCTGCCGGGACAAAACTCCCCATATGGGCCATTAATGCAATCAATGCGGTTTGACGCATATAGGTTGATTTACCACCCATGTTAGGGCCAGTCACCAGCTGCATGGTTTGTTCTGGTGAAAGCTCTGTATCATTCGCAATGAAAGGATCGTTGGTGACTTGTTCAACCACCGGATGCCGACCTTGCTTGATCCAAATGCCTGGTTTCATGGTTAAGGTTGGACAATGATAATTTAAGGTTTTAGCGCGTTCTGCTAAATTGGTTAAGACATCGATGTTGGCAAGCTGTGACGCTGTTTCTTGCATCGGTTTGAGATCATCAATTAATGTTTTTAATAATGCTTCATACAAGAAACGCTCACGTGCAAGCGCTTTTTCTTGGCTACTTAAGACTTTCTCTTCATGGATTTTTAATTCTGGTGTGATGAAACGTTCAACGTTTTTGAGTGTTTGTCTTCGTACATAATCTTTAGGCGCAAGGGCGGCTTGATTGCGACTAATTTCAATATAAAAACCATGCACCCGATTGTAGCCCACTTTTAGCGTACTCAGTTTAGTACGCGCTTGTTCTTTTTGCTCTAATTTTTGCAAATAGCTATCAGCATTGTCACTGAGGCTGCGTAATTCATCCAACGTTTCATCATACCCGTTGGCAAAAACGCCACCGTCTCTGATCACTTGGGGTGGATTATCGACCAGCGCCTTTTTAAGAAGAGCACAAACACTGGGAAGTGCTTGGAGTTTTGCGAGTTCTTCATCCTTTAATGCTGCCGCCTTTTTTAAAGTCGCTTTGATTTTTGGCACCGCACTGAGAGCATTCTTGAGCTTAACCAAATCTTTGGGTCTGGCACTTTGCAAAGCAACGCGTGCTAACACGCGCTCCATATCGCCGATGTCTTTTAATAAAAGCGTGAGAGAGTCAATGAGACCACTTTCAAGGAGAGCTGTTATTGTACCTTGGCGTTCTTTTAAGGGTTTACGATCGTTTAAAGGACGCGCTATCCAGCGTGCCAGTAGGCGACTCCCCATTGGTGTGGCCGTATTGTCTAAAATAGATAACAACGAATGTTCACGCCCACCTTGCAGGTTGTTGAGTAATTCGAGGTTAGTCAACGTATGACCATCGATTTGCACATAATCGGTGGCCTTCTCTACTTGAATACGATGAATATGGGGTAGGGCAGTGCGTTGTGTTTCATGCGTATAACGCAACAAACAGCCTGCTGCGACAACCGCTAATTTTTGTGATTCACATTCAAAAGCAACCAGATCTTTCGTTTTTAATTGCAAGCATAATTGACGATAAGCGGTTGTATGATCAAAATCCCACAAAGGCCGTTTACGAATGAGAGTGCGGCCTTTTAAGCATTCGTCATAAGGAAAGTTTTCAGGCAACAATAACTCTGCTGGTTTGATGCGCTCTAGTTCATTTTGTAATTCATTGAATGAAGCCACTTCTTGTAGAACAAAACGGCCACTTCCCAGATCAAGGCTCGCAATACCAAAATGATTTTTTTTATCAAAAGATACTGCAACCAGTAAATTATCAATGTTGGCTTCTTGTAACGCTTCATCAGTAACAGTACCTGGCGTGAGAATTCGACTGACTTGTCTGTCTACAGGCCCTTTACTAGTCGCTGGATCGCCCACTTGTTCGCAGATCACAACCGATTCACCCAAGCGTAGCAGCTTGGCAAGATAATTCTCTGCTGCATGGTAAGGGACACCCGCCATCGGAATACCTTGACCATTCGATTGTCCACGCGCAGTTAACGTAATATCCAGAAGCGCGGCTGCCTTTTTGGCATCGTCATAAAATAATTCATAAAAATCCCCCATGCGATAAAAAAGCAGTTGGTCGGGATGTTGTGATTTGATGCCAAGGTACTGCTGTATCATAGGAGTGTGTTCGGTGTCTTTAATATTTGTCATTTAACTTTCTATTCTTAGTTGATACTCAAAAAATGCTTTCAAGATTAAGGCTTTTTGTTAACTATGATTAGTGTAACAAAAATTATCGCAAACGAATGTTCTGTGCCATAATATCAACATTCACTTTTTCTTTAGTCATATTTTTTTCACTTTGGGGGTGTCTTGTGGACGACAACAAAAAACAAGCTTTGAATGCAGCATTGTCGCAAATCGATCGTCAATTTGGCAAAGGTTCAGTCATGTGGCTGGGCGATAAGGGTGCGATTTCGGATATCGAAGTTGTCTCAACAGGTTCATTAGGATTAGACATTGCGTTGGGAGTCGGTGGCTTACCCTTAGGACGCGTTGTTGAAATCTATGGTCCTGAATCTTCAGGTAAAACCACCTTAACCCTACAAGTCGTAGCTGAATGTCAACGCAAGGGTGGTGTGGCAGCGTTTATCGATGCTGAACATGCTTTAGATCCTGTTTATGCGGAAAAATTAGGTGTTAAATTAGACGAATTGCTTATTTCACAACCTGATACAGGCGAGCAAGCTTTAGAAATCGCAGATATGTTGGTCCGCTCTGGCGCTGTCGATGTGATTGTTATCGACTCAGTGGCTGCACTAACACCGAAAGCTGAAATTGAAGGCGAAATGGGTGATCAGCATATGGGTTTACAAGCGCGCTTAATGTCACAAGCGTTACGTAAACTGACTGGTAACTTAAAGCGCTCCAATACTTTAGCTATCTTTATTAACCAAATTCGTATGAAAATTGGTGTGATGTTTGGTAGCCCTGAAACCACAACCGGTGGTAATGCGTTGAAGTTTTATTCTTCGGTACGCCTTGATATTCGACGTATTGGTTCGATTAAGAAAGGCGATGAAGTGACGGGCAGTGAGACTCGCGTTAAAGTCGTGAAAAATAAAGTAGCGCCGCCGTTCCGCCAAGCTGAATTTGAAATTATTTATGGCGAAGGCATTTCCCGCCTTGGCGAAGTGGTTGATTTTGGCGTGAAAATTGGTTTGATTGAAAAATCAGGTGCTTGGTATAGCTATGCAGGTAATCGCATTGGTCAAGGTAAAGAAAATGCGAAGCAGTATTTGCAAGAAAATCCAACCATCGCGACAGAGCTAGAAGCAGCGATTCGTGCTAAATTATTGTCAGCCGATATCAATCAGCGGGCACCGATTAATGCAGCTGCTTTGTTAAAAGAAGAGTCAAAAACCACCAAAGTAGCCAAAGCAAAAGGGATAATGGAATCCGGTGTTCTTGAAGAAGAAGAGATCTAGCGCTTTTGGAACGAGGACGGCGCGTGCGCCGTCCTCTGCTTCTGAAGAAAGACAAGCCCTTAAAAATAAGGCAATTTACTTACTTGCTCGCCGAGAGCATTCTCGTCAAGAACTTATCCGCAAGCTTATTCAAAAAGGTTTTAGTGCCCAGGTGATCCCTTCAGTACTCGATGAATTAGAGAATGAAGGCTTACTAAATGAGCGCCGTTTTATTGCCAGTTTTATCCGTTCCAGGCGCGCGCGTGGCTTTGGGCCCTTAAAAATTTGTGCCGAACTCAAAGAACATGGTATTGATCGCTCCCTTTGGCAAAGCAACGAAGAATGGCAAGAAGAATTGTGGCAAAATAGTGCGACAATGTTATGCGCCAAGCGCTTTGGTTTAGTTGCAGAAAAAACCCCTGAAGAAAGAATTCGTCAGTCACGGTATTTGCAACAACGCGGATTTACGTCCCAGCAAATTAAAATTGCGGTGAGCCAGAACTGGGACAACCAGTAAAAATTTAAAAAATATCCTCTCATGATTCCAGTCATTAGGTGAAATATGAAAGTTGGTGAACTTAGAAAAAGCTTTTTGCGCTTCTTTGAAAATAAAGGGCATACCGTTGTTGCGAGTAGTTCATTAGTTCCGCATAACGACGATACCTTGCTTTTTACAAATGCTGGCATGGTGCAGTTTAAAGAAGTTTTTTTAGGCAAGGATAAACGCAGCTATGACAAAGCGACGAGCGCCCAATGTTGTGTGCGTGCCGGTGGCAAGCATAACGATTTGGAAAATGTGGGGTATACCGCACGTCATCATACTTTCTTTGAAATGCTCGGCAATTTTAGTTTCGGCGATTATTTTAAGCGTGAAGCGATCCAATATGCCTGGGAATATTTAACCCAAGAATTAAAAATCGATCCCAAAAAACTGTGGGTGACGGTTTATGAAAAAGACCAAGAAGCTGAAGACATTTGGCTAAACGAAATAAAAATCGATAAAAGTCGTTTTTCACGTTGTGGTGAAAAAGATAATTTTTGGTCGATGGGTGATACCGGACCTTGCGGCCCTTGCACGGAAATTTATTACGACCACGGTCCAAGTATTGCAGGCGGTCCGCCAGGTAGCGCCGATGCCGAAGGTGATCGCTATGTTGAGATCTGGAATTTGGTCTTTATGCAATATAACCGCGATAGCGCGGGGAATATGACACCATTACCTAAACCCTCGGTTGATACTGGCATGGGAATAGAACGTGTCGCCGCTGTCATGCAGGGCGTGACCAACAATTACGATATTGATTTATTTAAATTTTTAATCGAATCGGCCATGACAACATTGGCGCTACAAAAACCCAATGAGAGTCAGCAAAAATCATTACGTGTTTTAGCCGATCATATTCGTTCAGCTACCTTTTTAATCAGCGACGGAGTGATCCCTTCCAATGAAGGACGCGGTTATGTGTTGCGCCGTATTATGCGCAGAGCATTGCGCCATGGAAATCACTTGGGGGCAACAGCGCCCTTTTTCTTTAAAATGGTAACCCCACTAGTTGAAGTCATGGGCGACGCTTATCCAAAAATAAAAGAGCAAAAGGCCCAAATCGAAAAAATCATTTTAAAAGAAGAAGAGCAATTTGCCAGAACCTTAGATCAGGGGTTGCGTATTCTTGAACAAGATATCAAACAATTAAAAGGTCAGCTCATTAGTGGTGAAACCGTATTTAAACTGTATGACACCTATGGATTCCCTGTCGATTTAACGGCTGATATTGCTAGAGAAAAGGGCTTATCGGTAGATATTGCCGGTTTTGAAATGGAAATGGAAAAACAGCGTGAACGGGCACGGGGCGCTAGTCAATTTCAAGTCGATTACAATGAAGGGCTCAAGATAGATGCGCAGAGTCAATTCATTGGTTATCACGCCACTGAAGGTGAATCCTCGGTTATTGCTATCATTGAAGAGAAAGGGACCGTCACCGAATTAGCAGCAGGACACAACGGCGTTATTGTTCTTAAAGAATCACCTTTTTATGCAGAATCGGGTGGTCAGGTGGGTGATCGTGGCATCATTAAAAATGATAACGTTGTCTTTGAAGTCACTGATACTCAAAAAATAAATGAAGCCATAGCGCATAGCGGCATTGTTAAGCAGGGTACTTTAAAAATAGGTGATAAGGTAAAAGCGATTGTCGACAATGACAAGCGCCAAGCCACCAAATTAAACCATTCGGCAACTCATTTACTGCATGCTGCCTTACGTGAGATTGTGGGGAAACATGTGTTGCAAAAAGGCTCGCTGGTTGCACCCGATCGTTTACGTTTTGACTTTGCGCATTTTGAAGCGCTAACCCCAGAACAAATTCAGGCAGTTGAAAATCGGGTCAATGAAAAAATCTTAGAGAACACTACTGCAACAGTGACTGAAATGTCCCCGGAAGACGCTGCTAAAACCGGCGCGATGGCGTTGTTTGGTGAAAAATATGGTGACAAGGTGCGTGTTCTGAATATGGGGCATGGTTATTCGGTGGAATTATGCGGTGGTACGCATGCAGAGCGAACCGGTGATATTGGTCTATTTAAAATTATCACTGAAACGGGAATTGCGGCGGGTGTGCGTCGGATTGAAGCATTGACGGGCCGTGGGGCAATGCATTGGTTATCAGAAGCGGATAAAAGCGTTCACCATTTAATGACACTACTAAAAGGCACTCGCGGCCAAATTGAAGAAAAGGTCACTTCCTTGCTGGATAAAGTCAGAGATTTAGAAAAAGAGAACCAGCGGTTAAAAGCGAAGCTTGCCAGTGGTGGCAGTGGAGGGGATTTAACCAGTGAAGCCATTGCTTTAGGGGATATTAAGCTTGTCGTGAAGAAATTATCGGATACTGAACCTAAAATCATGCGCGAGCTAATGGATGATCTCAAGAATAAGCTAGGAAGGGCGATTATAGTTTTAGCAGCCGTAGATAATGCAAAGGTGCAGTTAATCGTTGGTGTCACTAACAACTGTACTCATAAAGTTTCGGCAGGAGAGCTGGTTAATTTCGTTGCGATGCAAGTCGGTGGGAAAGGGGGCGGTCGCCCAGATCTTGCCCAAGCCGGAGGTAACGAGCCAGAACACCTGGATAAGGCACTCGCGTCAGTAAAGGCATGGGTGCAAGAAAAACTTTAGTGGATTGGGATTTTGATGTTATAACGTCAAAAATGTTAGAATTCTACGTTTTAATGGATTAGCTAATGAGCTTAATTGTTCAAAAATACGGCGGAACTTCGGTCTCAGATATCGCGCGAATGATGCATGTTGCGCGAAAAATCAAAGCAACGCAAAGCGCTGGCCATGATGTCGTGGTGGTGGTTTCTGCAATGGGGCACGAAACAGATCGTTTAGATGATTTAGCTCATCAAATCATGGAAACGCCTTCACCCCGAGAACTTGATGTTTTATTAGCTACAGGCGAACAAGTGTCGATTGCTTTGCTTTGCATGGCATTACACAGTTTGGGATGCCCTGCGAAGTCATATACTGGCGCGCAAGTGGCCGTTCGCACCAATGCGACCCATACCAAAGCCAGAATTGAACATATTGAAGATGAGAAAATTCGTGCTGATTTAGCACAAGGTACTGTCGTTGTCGTGGCGGGCTTTCAAGGTGCTGATTTGTTGGGGAACACAACGACCTTAGGTCGTGGGGGTTCTGATACCACAGCAGTTGCTTTGGCTGCAGCCTTAAAAGCAGATGAATGCCAAATTTATACCGATGTGGACGGAGTGTATACGACGGACCCGCGCATGGTGAGTGATGCTCGCCGCATGCCTCGAGTGACTTTTGAAGAAATGCTTGAGCTTTCAGGTGCTGGCGCGCAAGTGTTGCAAATCCGCGCGGTGGAATTTGCAGGCAAATACAACGTTCCATTAAGAGTTTTATCTACGTTTAAAGAAGGTTCGGGCACATTGATTACGTTTGAAGAAAAAGGGTTAGAGCAACCCATTGTTTCAGGGATCGCTTTCAGTCGCGAAGAAGCTAAATTGATTATTCGTGGCGTGCCTGACAAGCCAGGCGTGGCTGGGCGCATTCTAGGGGCTATCAGTGATGCCAATATTGAAGTCGATATGATTGTGCAAATCCTAGGCGACGATGGTAATACGGATTTTGCCTTTACTGTCCACCGTAGGGATTATGAGCAGTCTTTGGCCATTTTGCGCGAGGTTGATAAAGAGCTGGGCGCAGGTGGTGTGATGGGCGATGCCAAAATTGCGAAGGTATCGTTAGTCGGTGTTGGCATGCGTTCCCATGCTGGAATTGCTAGCACCATGTTTAAAGTATTAGGCGCAGAGGGAATTAATATCCAGCTCGTGGCCACCTCCGAAATTAAAGTCTCGGTGTTGGTGGACGAAAAATATTTAGAGTTGGGAGTGCGGGCACTGCATGAAGCGTTTCGTCTGCACCAGGATCCCTACGAAGAGGAAGCTGAACCTCGTAGGATCCGCGCTTAGTGCTGATTAGAATAACAATTCAGGATGTGAATCAACGCATTGAGCTGCGAGGAAGACGTCTTGTGTATTAAAGGAGATGACCACTATGCTCATTTTAACTCGACGAGTGGGTGAGACGTTAATGATCGGTGATGATGTCACTGTCACTGTACTAGGTGTGAAAGGCAACCAAGTACGTATTGGCGTGAACGCACCTAAAGAAATTTCTGTACACCGTGAAGAAATTTATCAACGTATTCAGCAAGAAAAAGCGACTGGCCATAAAGAACCGCCAAAAGACGACTCTTCTGCTTCCTAATGGGTGGAGTGAAGCAACTTCACGTTCTAACCCACTAACCCACTAATCCACCGCAATGAATCTGAATGAGGTAGACACCGATGGTGTTTACCTCATTCATTATTTCCTTGAGTGACTTACATCATTTTTTTTAAGAAGCTTAACCTTCGCCCTAGACAATGTTATGATGCTTCCCACTTGAACGGAGAGATGGCCGAGTGGCCGAAGGCGCTCCCCTGCTAAGGGAGTATGGGGCTTAAACTCCATCGAGGGTTCGAATCCCTCTCTCTCCGCCAGACATAAACAAACCCGCACAGCGGGTTTTTTTATGTCTGGCGAAAAGAGGGATATGGAACCCTCGATAGAGGGTTCGACAAATCGGCAGGACAGCCGATTTGGACGCGAAAGTGCTCGAAGGGTGAGCGCCAAGGATGGGCGACAAAATGGCAGGACTGCCATTTTGGACGTGCTTTAGCACGGGACGAAGTCCCGAGCGCCAAGGAGGGCGCGAGTCAATCAATCCCTCTCTCACAACATCATAAACCGCACCGCGTTCCCCCCACCTGCCACACACATCGCTAAAGCTCGTGTGTGTCTCCCTCACCCGCATCCGTCTTCGCTAGCGTTGCTAGCTTCGCCGGACAAGAGCGGGCGAAAGGAAAGATCTCCTCCCGCGCGCCAAAGCCCATCTTTATATATATAGAGTGATCACAAAAATGTTCGGCAACTGGCGCTAAATTTTGAGAGTGCTGTGATTTTTTTTGTGAGAAAAAAGCCGACTTTTTCCGTCTCAAGTCTGGACAGAGAATTATCCAACCACATGACAACTAAGGACTTTTTCTTTTGCGCCGACAGTGAAAATTGTGGGCATGAAAATAAATTGAATAGATGATCAATTTAGATATTGCAATTGAGTTCATTATGCCTACAATCAAGATGTAAAAGGTATGCAAGAATCATTAAGGGCATGCATATGAGCGGAAGCAGTGTCTTCCCCTTAACTACCAGGCAAACAAGTTTCGCAATTCTGCCCGGGAAAATTTCCATAAAAGCTGATGATGCTCTGCCTTTCTCCGCCATGTTCGTTTTTTCCCAAATTATCTGGTACAGCGTTGGTTTGTCGTTAATTTACGATGTGACCGAAAGGATTTGGCATTGGCCCCATATGTTGGTCGCGGGGGCTTATGGTGGCATGCTTGTTGCTAGCGCTTGGCTGAACCGTTCCTTAGTGAAATGGTTATCGGCAGTGACTTTGATCCTAGTAGCGTGTCTGGCCTACTTAGTTTTAAACAAGGCTGGTTTACCAAATCAATTTATCAAAGGCCTTGTCGACATCATGGTTAACCGATACGTCGACTACACCAGTTGGACGTTTGTGATGGGCAGTAGCATTCTGGGTTGTCTCAGCTTGATTTGGTTCGTCAAAGGCAAGCAAATCAATCTTGCCCTATGGATTGCGCTCTTCTGCTTTTTGCTAGGATGTACAATTGCCATCATGCCTGAGGCGCAGGTGTTGCATGCCAAAGGTGCCGACATGGAAACCATTCTGGCCAGCCAAGGGATGACCATTGTCTGGTTAGCCTACTGGGGGATGCCAATGCGTGGCTATAACCAAAAGGGCAATGAGGGCTTTATTAACAAGGCCATTGCCAAGTACGCTAGACTTCCCATCCGTAGCGTCTTATTAGCGATGGGGGCGATTTCTTACACTTTCTACGACTGGGTTTGCCAGTATCTGGCTACCTGGTTGCAAATCATTTGGTACTTTGCACCGATTGCCATCTATTTCTACACACGAAAACATAAAATGAACGCTGCGTGATATTACCCGTCTTTAACCTGAACCTTTATTTTAAAATTGAGTCCAATCTGAAAATGATGCTGAAATAAAGGTGATATCGTGGTCAAAAAAGCAGATTTAATAGCAGAAGATAAGCGTTACCAAAACTTTATTGATGAAATCAGTACAAAAGCCCAAGCGGCTGCTGATAATGAAATGGCTCCTTTCATTCAGCAAAAAAAAGCTTTAGAAGCGCAACTTCAAAAGAAAGTTGCCAAAGTGCAAAAAGCTGCAAAGAAGCCAATACAATCAGAGAGAGAACTGCTGAAGGCAATGAGTATCTTTGAAAAAAGTAAATTCAAAAAACTCAACGTTAAAATAAAAGATTTGAATACCAGAATAAGTGACATCCAAGCTAAGTACGATGCTGTTGTGGAAAAAAATACGAGTCCATTATATCAAGCACAAAAAGAAATGCGCTTTTTACTCAAGCAAGATGAGCTGATTGAAAATCCTACGAAGCTTATTGCCTTTGTCACTGAGCTATCAACAGATATTTTGCGGCTTGAACAACAATCGAGTTTTGAAGTCGAGATCAAGCGAAAATGGAGCATATTGCAAGAAGTAGTCAGTATATTGCTACAGAATAATGCACAAGACTTAACACAACTAAAAGCACAACTTGCACCATTACGTGATCAAAACGAGCGCCAATTAGAAAACGATCAATTTGATTTAACGGATTTGCAAGCGCTATTGCCCACTGTAAAAGCAAATGCACAACAGCAATTTCAGGCACAGCTTGACGCTAAAGCACAAAAAATAAAAGTGCGAGGTGAATTCAGCGATCTCTTAAGCGGTATCATAGAAAAATTACCGGAACCAAAACCAGCAAAAGTAGAGGCGTCAAAAGTAGAGGCGTCAAAAGTAGAGGCATCGCAAACAAGCCCAGCTCCAGAAGCCCAGAAGAGGGCTGCCGCTGTTCGTTTTGTGGATGTGCCAAAAAGCAACGTTGCAAAACGGGTTGAGTTTTATGAAAAACTAGCATTGGAGAATGTGGATAAAGAGGGATTAAAGGGGCCCAAAAAGAAATAGTGCATTATTTGAAGTAGTCGCAGCCCAAGGTGGCTAGGAAAGGTTCAGCGGCTGCTTTTAAAGCTGGCCTGCGTTCATGGTTGTTTGCAGTAGCAATACATGATCATTTTTTGTAGTGTCCCTTAACCTAGCCACCCATTTAGCTGCTTCCCAATACTGTACCTGTGAGTCATGGAAACCTGCTGTTACCAAGATATTGGGATAGGACTCGGGTTTGATATTGTCATAAGGAGAATACGATAACATGTAATTGTAATAGATTTGGTCTTTAGGATTTCCCCATTCTGTATATTCTGCTGTGGTCAGTGGAATATCGGCATCCTGCATCGTATTTATCACATCGACAAAAGGCACCTCTGCAATAATGCCCTTAAAGAAATGCGGTTTCGGTAATGCAACGCAAGTATTTGCTCAGGGCAGAATATCGTTTACGATGACAGGAAATATGATGATGTTTAATAGGCAAAATACTAGGTGGGTTTTGTATTTGCTTAATGTTGTCAATTTATCCTCGTCTATGAATCTTCGTTTTTAGATTGGTTATTTATTGCTGAATTATATAAGGCGCATGGTGTAAATACTATGAATGTATATACATCTATGTGTAATTTCGCAATCAAAATTCATTATTGCACAATAAGATTTTTCTCAAGAGCTTGAAGTATTTTAAATCAATTAGTAACGATCGTGTTGAATACGGTTACATTATTTACATAGATTTAGAGGCTAAATAGAGCTGCTTTGTTTTTTCATTTCAACAAGTAGAGCGCCACCCCGATAATGGCGTAAACAGTAAGCAATTGTACACCTTTGTACCAGGTTGATTCGCCGATTTCTGTTGCTTGGCTTAACACATAGGAAGCCAAAACAACCATTAAGATTTCACCCTTGCCAAAAATCAGATCCATTCTTTCAATGGGTAATAGGTAACTTAAAATAACCAATAAAGGTGTGACAAATAACGCAATTTGGATGCCACTTCCAACCGCTATCGTAATGCTCAAATCCAAACGGTTTTTAAGAGCCATGACAATCGCCGTGCTGTGTTCTGCGGCATTACCGACCACCGCAACAATAATCACACCCACAAACACTTTTGACATGCCCATGGCTTCAGCAGCTTGTGTCACTGAACCCACCAGAATTTCACTCATCCAGGCTATCAAAGCGGCAGAAATAAATAGCATCAACAGTGACAATCTAAAGCCCCATTCTTTGTGGTGTTCATGCACTTCGTTGGGTACTTGCGTACTGGCAAAATGCGAGCGGTTTGTGTAAAGCGTAAAGAATAAGGAAAGGGCATAAATGGCGATTAAAATGATGGAAATACTGATACTCAAATGCGCCATAGTTTGCGGCGTTATGCTATCTTTTGTTAAAGCATAGTAGGCGGCAGGAATAATCAAGGCAATCGCAGCAATACTAAAATCGATGGATTGTGATTTTGCTCCTTGAACATTGAACTTCTGAATAGGATGCTTGAACCCCCCTGCTAATAGAGATGCACCTAAAACAAGCAACACGTTACCGATTAAAGAACCAATTAATGACGCTTTAACAATTTGAATTTGCCCCGCTTTAAGTGCAATAAAGCAAATAATCAATTCTGCTGCATTGCCGAAAGTGGCATTAAGGATGCCACCAAATGCATCTCCCATACGGGCTGCAAGACCTTCAGTTGCCCGACCTAATAAGGCTGCTAAGGGAATAATGGCAAAACAAGACGAGATAAAGATGAGCGTATGTTTTTCTGGCTGTGCGTGCTCTAAGAAGATAGCAATGAAGAAAAAAGGGAAAAGCCAATATAATGAAGGTTTCATCCATTGTTTAACCATGCAACACCCTGCTTCCCTTCGATGTTAATTAATCATAATATTAAATAACACACTTCAGATCTTTTTAAAATGGGTGATTTAGGTTTTCAAGCTAACAACATAGGTATCCCTACATGCAATTAATCGGTCCCCACTTTAAAGCGCTATTTCAAAGTAAATATCTTATCTTATTGCTTTCGCTCTTAACCATGATGTTAACTTTTCCACTCATGGATGAGCTCGCATTCGGCAAATTTGTGTTTGTGCTTTTTTTCCTATTCACTCTCGTAGGCATTTTTTATGGCTTAAAAGGTAATCGAAGTGTATTGATTTTTATGTTGATTGGTTTACTTATCTTTTGCATTAATCTGGCAGAAATTCACTTTAAACAGCTGGATATGTTAAGTAGAGTTATTTCTATTTTATTTTATGTCTATGCCATTATTTTATTGTGTAAAGATATTTACACAAGCAAACAAGTTACATCAGATATTTTACTCGGTTCAATCTGTGTTTATTTATTAATCGGTGTTTGTTTTGCTTTGATCTTTATGATTTTACAATTGCTCAACGTGAATACACTTATTCATCAGGCAAGTGCACTGCCTATCCATAATCCAGGAGATTTTTATTACTTCAGTTTTATTACGTTAGCCACTGTTGGTTTTGGGGATATTATTGCCCAAACGGGTTTTGCTAAAAGTGTGGCGATGCTAGAAGGGATTGTTGGCATTTTTTATATCGCGATTATGGTGGCGCGATTGGTTTCTGTGTTTAAGCAGCTGGATATGGATTAACCATCAGTTGATGGGTGCACCATTTTTAAGGTCTTGGTCCTCTCCTTTCTTCAATCTCATCAGAAGGGCTCCTGATTTGCTAATAGCTACACAAATTCTTTTTCTTGTGTTTCTTTAATAGCGGGATTGGCTGCACTATCGTCTGCATCTTTAAGACGAGGAATTAGGTTAATGTTCTGTGGCACTATTTCCCCACAAGGTGTGGCGAATCCTATTATTTTGCTAACAACATCAAAAGGGATAAAATCAAATTGAGATAACGCTTAAGATGGTTGTTTACATTTTGCGTCTTCGATATCGTCAATATTATCGCTTTGAGGAATAGCATCCGCAGCTGTCGGTAATGCTATTTCTGGCTCATCAGTCTCCATTGCACAGCTTAGCTCTTCGAGAAATTTATTGCTGTCATTCTCGTTTTGTCCTTGATTAGATATACGGTTCTTCATCATGTAGGGCCTAGTCATATATGTGTATATACATCTTATTTACATGTAAAAATTTGGTCAATAAACTAACAAATGGTGTGGCTGTAATTTACAGATTTTCTCTTTTAACTTGCCCGGCGTAGCTCGTAGAGCGAAGACGGGTCGAACTGCTATTATAAGTCGGGAGTTCGAATCCATTTCCAGAATACCATTAAAAAAAAACCACCCAGAGGGTGGTTGTTAGTGATGCGTGCCCGGAGAGATTGGCTCGGGCCATCCATGGCCCTCGGGCTTCGCCCGCGCTAAAGCGCGCCTTAAACGGCAATCCTGCCGTTTAATCGAACTGCTATTATAAGTCGGGAGTTCGAATCCATTTCCAGAATACCATTAAAA
>CAZQMV010000014.1:0-42092 GCA_964594635.1 Uncultured Candidatus Berkiella sp. | reverse complement strand
ATAGCCCACTTTCGTAAAGGGGGCGACGAGCAAATGCGAGTGGGGGATTTAAGAAAGCAGCACAATGCCGATATATTCAATAGATGTTAATTTCCTTGAGTAACCCATGCCAGACACTGACCAAAAACCCAGCAGACCTATTCGCATTTTTATCGCGACACCAAGCTATGATGCGCAAGTTCATACTGGTTATGCATTGTCATTAGTCAGAACATATGGATATTTTCAACAAAGTAAAACCGTTGATATTTTGCATCAATTTCGTTTGCATGACTGCTCAATACCCAGGGCACGTAATCACTTTGCTGCCTATTTTTTAAGCGATCCCACTTTAACGCATTTATTGTTTATCGATGCAGATATTAATTGGAACCCGGAAGATATCGGAAAATTACTCAACAGCGACAAACCAATTATTGCTGCAACATTTCCCAAGAAAAAATATATTTGGGAAAAACTACGACAAGAACAAGTTAAAGCCATTGTCATGGATGATAAATTAAGTCAAGAAGAATTCCAGAAGAAAATTAAAGCAAACTTAGTCGATTATGCTATTAATTTTGGCGACAATCGTGAAGTCAAAAACAATATCATTGAAGTAAAACATGTCGCAACCGCCTTTATGATGATTAAGCGCGAAGTATTAGAAAAAATGTGTGAACATTACCCGACCAGAAAAATTAATAACTTTAAAGATCTGCCAGAAAAGGTGCAAAATCACCTATATTCTTTATTTGAACAAGAAAATGAAAATGGCGAATACTTATCAAGTGATTATAGTTTTTGCAGGCTTTGGGGAAAAATCGGCGGTAAGGTTTATGCCGATTTAAGTATCACCCTCTCTCATCATGGTAGTGAAGATTTTGTCGGTAACATTTTAGATCTTGGCTATCGAAAAAATCCGTGAACTTATCATAAAAAACTCTCCCAACAAACAAAATTAACTTTACAAAGTAAGTAAAAACACGATCCAATAATGTTAGATGATATACTTATTTACAAATTCTCCTCACTTTTAATCCATTTAACCTTGCACAGACAAGTGAGCCAACGTAATATCTAGATCTTTTTGTTATCAAACTTACGCAAGGGTATACCATGGCATCATTTAGCGACGAAAGAAACGAATTATTACTATTTGTCGACATTTTAAAATACCCACCAGCCACATCAGACGGACTACCCGGCACTCCTCTACCCTTAGCGATAAGTTATTCAACTGCGTATTTTACAAAGCTTCTAAACGGCGAAATCAAACTTCCAGCTGATTCACGTCTCAATATCGCAGAGCTTAAGAAAAGCCTCGAACCTACACTCGGCTGTATGAATCGTGCCGTTTCCTTGGCCAAAGAGGCTACAGAACAAGCGACTAAATTAGAAGAAGATCAAAAGAAAATCCTTGCATCAGCAAAACCTGCAACCCCGCCCTCACCAAGCCAACCTTCATTTTATCAGTCAACGACTTTCTCTCGCTTCAATAGAAAAACAACAACAAAAACAAACAAATCACCTGTGCCATCAACACCCGAAGCAGCAAAAATTCAAAAGCTACATAACGTTGCGTTAAACAAGCTGTCAGCAACAGCATTGCGCGACTTTAATGCCCATAATCGTGTTCTCATTCCCGTTAGCTCAGAAAACGAAAATGGCCCAGGCGCACAAATGATTTGCGAATTTAGAAAATCAAATGAAGGTGAAATTCTGTTCCTTATCTGGAATTTAGGCTTTGGTGCAAAAGAAAATCTCAGCAAAGACACTATTGAAAATGATGTTCAACATGCCCCTGTTCGTGTTTTTCGTTGCGCTAATGATAAACAACTCGACAAAAATAATTTGAAACAGTTTATTGAACAATGCATCTCACTTGGCTTACCTGATTTTGATGGTAAAGCAAAAGTCGACGACAAAGAATACTATAAACATCTGATTAGTCAGCTCAGCTTTGTCTCTGGCGTTGAAATTGAAAGTGCACCTTACTATCAAAAAGATATTACCCCACAAGAACAAGGAAGCTCTCCTTGGAAAGTGGTTGAAGCATTTGTGCAAAATACTTCAATCAAGGAAGAAAATGCGGATGAAATACAATATGAAATTCTAAAGCATACCTTTGAAACATTATTAAAAAAACATTCCCATGACATAGCAAGATCACACGAAGCGCAGCTTCAAATTGCAGAAATGGTAAACTTGTTCGCATTAAAATTACAACAAGTCGCAACAGCTGAGAAATTCAGCATAGAGCGCCAAAAAATCGGGCTTGATTTAATTGTCAAAGCTAAACAGCTCATTGCTAAACAACCAGCGCCACACCCTATTGAAACACAAAGGCAGAGCCAATTTCGACGCATCTTAGCAACCGAGCATCCTATTAATGTCAGAGCCAATGGTCAATGGCATCATTTTAATACGTATGGTAATGATAACTTAGATAATCCACAAAGCTCCGATTTCGCTGTTGAACCTACAACAACTGTTAATAACTTAGATGAAGCACATTCTGCTATGCAGAAAATGTTAAAACAATTTGATAAACACAAGCGTTCATCCATCAAAGATATTAAGCAATTTGAAAACTTTTTAAAATCATTACCGCTCACTGATGAATTCATTGCACGACCACACAGTATCAAATTACACGAATTCACGCTTACATTAAGTAATTTCGTAAATGCATACATTGAAGTTTGTAGCCAAAAACGCGAAGTCCCATTTGCTGAAAGACAAGTAGCCATCTATAGCGCCTTAGCGTTGTTTGAGTTACTTGCCAATAAACATTTCTCAGCAAGGGAGCACATATTAACCAATTTATATTCATATTCTTCAGATGCTCCAGACCTTGAACAATTGATGATGAAATTGCCGTCCATTTCACATCCCATTCTTCAGTACATGGACCTCCTGTCTAAAGATGATAAAGATTCGTTACCAGAACGTCATAAAGTATTAGAATATTCTTTACGATCGCACTTCTTTACTGAGACCGATCCTAATACACAAGAACGATTGCGTTTAATTCAAGCTATTTTAAAAAGAAAGCCATCAGCACCAAAAGATTCTCGTAAAATAACTTTAGATATTATTGCCAGTGACAATCTCGCGCTAAAGCAAGCAGCCGGTATTTCTGGAAAATCTGATCAAGACAAAGTAAAAGTGGGCCAATACTTTCGCAACAATTGCGAAACATTGAAATCTCAATATCCTGATACTTATCAGGATGCTAGCTTTTGCATGGCATATAAAGGACTGGCTATGAATGTCGCTAGTTTTATTGGAAGTGGTCATGGCACATATTCTGCAACAACTAAAGAAACGCATAAAGATCTCATAGAGAAAGCGCACTACAATAAAATGCGTGGAAAAATTCTCTCCTCCGATGGATATTTTTCATATCGTTCCGGTAATCGCATTGAAGAATCACACCCTATCTCAGATGAATTTTTAAATGATTTTAAAATTGACTCAAGCTATCACAAGCGTCCAACAAAAATCACGCCAAACAGTATTCAAATTAAACTTCATGCCAAGAATATCGATAAAAAATTAGATTTACGACGAATGTTAAATCAGATTGGCGCCGCAAGTGGTTCACAAATTGTATGTGCCATTGAGTTTTTACAATCAAATGCAACTAATATAGAACAAACAGACATTCAACAAATCCTGTTCATGTTACTTTTTGACAAAGGTTTAATTGCTACTGAAATAAAAGAAAATCCAAGCGCGATTTTAAAACTATTGGATATTATAGAATCGAGTTTAAAATATTATTCACACGATGAATTAAAACAGCCATTAGCCTTTTATTGTCAAATCAATACCTTTTTAAGAAAAGTACTCGCTGCAAGTCCCAAAAATACGCCTCAATTTAAAGAAATTTTGGCTAAGACAGAAGAACTCAGCCAACTGCATGATAATTTTCATCATACACTCGCAAAAGCGAGAAAAAAGAGTGAACTGCAATCAAACTTACAAAAAAACTTAGAAGTATTGTCGGTATTAGAGCTCAATAATCAATTGACACTACAGGGCAAATTAACCGAAGCGCAATTAAGAAAATTCTATGAGCTGAATTTTAGTTTACGTTTTGCAAAAGAACTGGCACAACATCCATTCTTGAATAAAGAAGTTGATTTTGCTTTAAATGCTTTAAAAGCTTACGCTCTTGCAACCCCCTCATTAACAACAGAAAGTGTGTTACTTGATGTAGTCAAAACCTTAGATGTGCCATTTGATCAGAAACGTTTTATTTTTGCTTATCCTCACGTTATAAGCGGTGAAACTAAAATTGATCTTATTAATGCTAAAATCATTAGTAAGAAATCAAAATCCGAGCCTCTACCTAAAGAAGCTTATCAACATGAACAATTTAAAGAGATTTTTGGTAATGACGATATTCTTAGCAGCTCACTAGGTGGTAGTCAGTATGAATTTCAATATAAGAGAGAAAACTATAAACTTGTTTCTCGTCAATATTATTATAATAGCGAATTCATTCTCCAAAAGAATATCGCTATTCATGGCGAAGCAAAATGGTATCAACTCGCATCAAGCGACGATATAAGTTTAAATCATGAATTTCCCAGCAGCTTAATAAACGACGCCAACAGGATTTGGCGCTCACAAGAGGGTGATGTGGTTATCGTTGATAAAAAAACAAACCTCATTAAAATGACATACTCAACAGCTGACCGAACTGCCTATTTGTTAGATCAAGAAGGCAATCGCGTTAGAAAACTGCTACCTAAGACACTTACCCAACGTGCATCTAGCGAATTAAGATTTTTAAGTCAATTTGAATCTCCTGATTTCATTGAAATCAGTGAGGACCTAATAACGCATAACACGCATATCCATTTGACTCGATATAATCTTCACTTTACCTCGCAGTTAATTAATGGGGTTCAATACTTTATCAATGATGATGATCACGAAACTTGTTTAACACAATCGAATCAATCACCCGTTGAACACCATAATAAAGCATTGGTTCTGGCCAGTGTTCCGCATGATGGTCAACCACAAAAACCAATTAAAAGTCTTTTAGCGAAAGATTTTGCTATACAACCACTTCTTGCGCAGGGAGCGGCAATTAAACAGCCCATGATTAAGCACTACGCAACTTATTACCATGCAGGGGTTGATGTTGAGCCAGCTAGTGCTGCTGATGCTTTTTATCTAGCTTTTTTGTATCAAGCCTCTGAAAATGAACAAATAAGTTACGAAATACTCTCGAAATATTCACATCGGTTTTTAGGCTCTGCCAATGAACTTCAGAGTTTACTAGGACTTGCTGCAACCAATAAAAAGCAAACACCCCAAGCACAAGCTACCAAAGCTTTATGCTGCTACACCATTGTGCAATATCTGCGTCAAGGACATACTCTTAACGGTTTGATTGAAAAGATCAATAAACAAGAATCGGGTAACAACGAAACCAGTGCTGAAGTTGTTAAAGCGCTTAAGGAATTTAAACCGCTTGCAATGCAAACTCTGGTACAGTATTTAGTACTTAAAGATTACATTCCTAAATCGATGCGTCTGAATCGACGTGAAGAATTAACAATGATTGACTTTGTGAAGCAAGATAAGCCTAATTTTTATCTGGATATTCAAAACAAGAAAAGAAAGCTCAAAAACCTACTTAAGGAATATCATAGCTTAAACAGAATAAGTGGCCAACAATCTGAGAGCGTAAAAAAGCGCATTTCAACTTTAAAAGAGAAGATGCTCAAAGAATATCAATTTACACCAAAAGCAGAAAAACTTGTTCCTCAGGTTTATGATCTGACTAACCGCAGCTCAAATTCTTATAACAATCACCAATACTCAGCTTCGGGAACGCCGATCACTCGTTCAACTATTACAATAGATGAATTATCGCCACAAACAACCAGTGCTGAAGTTGGCTACAGTTATTTAGCATTATTCCAGGAAGCAGCAAACGATCCTGCTAAAGAAGCGAAGCTCCATGCCTTTCTCAATGCTAAATTGATTGCTTGTGTGCATAAAAATAGACAATCAAGAGACTTCGATATCATTCAATTAAATGATGAACAAATTGAAGGAATGAGGTTTCCAGAGCCTATTCAAAACCTCATCCAAAGCTTGGATGGTATTAAATTACCGGATCTTTTCAAACTCCCAAATGAAGATAGCGCTTATGCTTTATTAAAATCGATGATTTCAAATAAAGCAAAAGTCCAAGATGTTATTAAGCGAGTTGAACACAATAGAAGTGGCGGCTATACAAAAATTACCAATGGGGTAATGGATACTACATATTGTAGCAATGTTGATAGCGCCATTACATTTGCACTCTCGCATCAATCGATTCAATTTCATGTTCCTAAGGCTATAAATGCAGAGGGAAATAAAACTAACATTCGTTTCATACCGAATATTTTGGAGAGAAAATATGTCAGTGACAAATCTTCTAATGCATCGACATTAATAACACTTGATGCGTTACTGTCATCTTTAAAGCTCAAAGAACAACTCGCTAATACTCATACAGCGAGTAAAACCAAAGAATCTGAAAAAGTCTTTTCAGGCAATGCTAAAAATAAGGATGCTTTTTATCAGGGATTAATTGATGAATCGAATAAAGATTATCAAAAAGGTCGAAATGATAATTTTATTCAAAATGAAGTTCAACAGCAATGGTTCAAAGCGCTCAATGAATCACAAACTCGTAACCGCTTGAGAACCTCTATTGAAGGCGTCCTTGCTGAGCATAACGCAAAATTTGGCAAGTTAGGCGATGACATCGTTACATTGTTAAACCAGGGGCCCAAAGATCCTAAAGCACAAATTCAATGGCAATTGGCACTGCATGCTAAGACTCGCAAGGAATTCACCTTGGCGGATGCATTCAAAGCTTTTGATAAAGGTTGTTTAACCTCTATCAAAGAAAAGCATCATCTTGACGACGCAGATGCTAAGAAATTACTGCAATTAACTAGTCAATATCTGGTTGAAGGTACACAGTCACAACAATATCAACGAACGTTAGCTATTTTAGAGAAAATGGCGGCTCCTGGTTTATCCGCCACGAATCTTAATACATTGATAAATCAATTAGGTACAGAGCTGACCTTGCGTCGTTGCTATGATATTAACAAGCATCCCAGTATTTTGTTGTTTGAATATCTAGATAATAAGATGGTTTACCCTAAACAAATCTCGATGCTTGAAAAACTTCTCAAGCAAAAAGGCGATGGCGGCTATGAAAGTGTTGCCATTCAGTTAATCATGGGTGGTGGTAAATCGAAAGTCTTGCTGCCATTGTTAGCTAAAATGCGGGCGAACGGCACTAACTTAACCGTTATTGAAGTACCAGGCGCTTTGCTTGAAACTAACTTCTACGACTTACATGCCGTATCGAAAAAATTAAATCAAAACGCACATTTGCTAAAATTTGACCGTAACATTGATGCTGATTCACGATATTATTATCGTATGCGAGAGCATTTACGCTCAGTTATTGCAAATAAAGAATATCTTGTTACAACAAGAGAAAGCATACAATCTATCGAATTAAAGTACATTGATGTGCTAACCAATCCTATGGACAATCTTGTTGAATGGGAAAAGCAAATTAAGTATCTCGATGATATTGTTAACTTAATCAAGCATCAGGGTGATGCTATTCTCGATGAAATCGATCTTAACTTACGAACCAGAGATCAGCTCATCTATACGGTTGGAGAAGGCAGGCCTACTCCTAAGTTCATCATCGAATCCATCGTGGCAATGTATAAGTCATTCGCTCATGTAGATCATACTATTAATGGTAGCAAAGTTAATTTACATGATGTGATCACACTCAAATGTGAAAAACCGAGCGAAGAAAATTTACAAATCATGCTAGAAAAGCTGATGAAGCACTTAGTTAATAGCAAGCAATCACCCATTGCAGCTATCCTTGCAAATTTACAACCCAACCAGTTAAAAGAAATTGAAAACTTTTTAACTAATCAATTCAGCAGAGTTCCTGAGTGTATTAAAGCAATGTCTTTAAAAGATCAGTCTATTTTGGCTGTCTACAAAGAACATCTTAATCGCTTGTTACCTGTTTCTCTCTCAAGAAAACTCCATGAGAATTTTGGCCTGACGCAAGATCCGCTGAAAGTGGGAATGCAAAAAGAAATTGCCATACCTTATGTAAGCAATAATACTCCCAATGAATCTGCTAAGTTCCAGAATCATTTAGTCACCATGAACTATACCATTCAGACTCACATGGCTCAGAGTCTATCGGTAGATGTCTTGGAAGCTATGTTAAAAGACTTTAAAGCAAGATTATCAGCGGAAAAGAATCTAAACGCCTATGCCGCTAAGCCTTCTCACCTGGTGGAAGCTAAGTTTAAAGCCATGTTTAGTGACGCTGTTGATCTGAATCTTTTAGATATTAATGATAGTAAAAAAATCAATACGATTCATGCGCAATTTAAAGATTCACTAGCAATTAAAGAGCATTGCTTAACGGAATACATTCTACCTGCTGTATTAACAAACCCATTGACAATATGCTCGAATGATCAAAATCACGTCTCAGCTTATCGAAGCACGGTGGGTTTTACAGGGACAGATTACAACTATCGATGTTTTCATGACAGCATTAATAGAGATAATACGGAAAGTTTTGGTACCGATGGACAAACTATTTCTCACTTAATTAACAAAGAGAGAAAAACCCATGTTCTGAAGGAAAACAATTCAACAGTATTGTTTGATCTCTTAGAAAATCACAGGTCTTTAAATGACGTTAGAGCAATTATTGACGTTGGTGCACAATTTAAAGGTGTCTCTAACCGAGATGTGGCGAACCGTCTTGCACAGTTTTACTTTAACCATCCGGCGCCTGGCATTAAAAACGTTTTGTATTTTAACAAAGACAACGTGCTTTGTGCCCTTAAAGTGAGCGAGCATCCAGAACATGAAGAGCCCTTGGTTTTAGGCTCTAGTGACAACATTGCAGGTAAATTGGATTGTGAAAATCATGAGTACTTTACTTACTATGATCAAGCGCACACCACAGGTACTGACATCAAACAAGCAGCAAACACGATTGGTATTGTTACCGTCAGTGAAAAATCGATGCTGCGCGATGTGTTGCAAGCAGTCATGCGCTTACGAGATTTGAAAGACTCTCATCATGTTGAGTTTGCTGTCATGCAGTCATTGACGAAAGATCAATCATCGATCCAAAAATGGGATGTTAAAACCATCCTAAATGTTTGTTTGCAATACCAAGCTAAAACTTTAATGCAAGAACATTTATCTGCGGCCTTTAATAAAATCAACAATATTGTTCGTCAGAACGTGTTGGGTCAAATTAGAAGTGCTTCTACCATTATGGATAAAGTCATTTTATCGGATGCTTACAAGCAGATGCTCTATCAATTTGATAACTCATCCTATTTTGATAAATATGGCGTTCCTGAAACAATGATTGAGACTGAATCCTTACTCAACATTGCTCAAGATAAAGCAATAAAAATTTGGAGATCATGTTTAGAGAATGCACAGAAGAAAGCAGATAGCCAGCAGCTTGCAAGTATCAATGACGAGATGAAGAAAGTGATTGCTAAGTCTGTGAAGATTTGTGCACAAAAGCAATTGTCACCGCTTAATAATAACTGTGAAAATCAAGTTATTTCGCAAATTGAAGTACAGAATGAGCGTCAAAATGAAACTGAAGTGGAATCTCAAGTTCAAGATGCAAAAATAAAGGAAAGAAAATACAAGTCTTGGGAAAAAGTAGATTTAAGTAAATATAAACCAGGCAACACTGTCTCATTGATGAGCATGGAAAGTATTGCCAATGCACATCGTGTTCCAAGACATTGGAAATTTGATAGTGAATTGCAAGTGAGTGAAAACTTCTATAACACCTGTCATAGAGAATCAGCTGATAAGTTGAATCGTTTCAAAAAGCCATTGTTTTATATTATGAGCCTGCAAGTTGGTAATCAATTAACTAAAATATTGATTACTCAGCAAGAAGCAGATGAATTACGAGAGAAATTAAAACAAGGTAATTTACCAAATGATCGCAAGATTTGGATTGAAACCCCAAGTGGCATTCCTTATGCAGGAAAACAACCCGTCAAAAAAGACCTGCATCCTAAAGAAGATAGGTTGCGTGAACAAGTGCAGTTCTATAATGCTGACATCGTTTACTTAGCAGCAAACTATGGCTCATTATCTTGGTTTAAAGAAGATGCTGAAGCTAAATTTATCTATCTGCAAAATGAATTGCTTGTTCTGCATCCCAACAAGGGCTCATCACTTGCTTTATTGAAAGAGATGATGCTGCAAGATGGAAAACTAAAACCTGCTGTCATTGCTGAAGATACCAATCTGTTAACAGATAAATCTTGGCAGCGATTGCGTGATGCCTATTTGTATCCTAGTGACAATAAGCATCCAACCCATACCAAGGCTGAATATGCTCACTTAGCATCTTATGCAAATCACCGTGATAAAGTACGTTTCTTCCATATTCGAAGTAAATGGCAAGCGTTTATGAAATCAGTCGCTTCATTCTTTGCTCGTTGCAAGAAGGCGCTATTTGTCAAAGGTATTAACTTTGCATTAGCAAACTTTAAGATGAGCACTTTGGACTACGTTCAATCCAAGCGCTGGAAGTTAGGGTTTTATATTCTTCTTTCATCGATTGTGCAAATCGCAATGGGGGTTAGCTGGTTATTTGGATTAGGAATTGGAACCCATTTATTTTTGGGTAGCTTAATTGCTGGTTCAGTCATCGTTGCACGCAATCTCTGGTGTGCACATGCTAAAACCAAATATGATTCAATTACCAAAATTGAGAACATGACCAATCGTTCTGAATTGTATGCCCTCAAAACGGGGATTGAATCTAGCACGTTCGTTGGTTATTTAAAGAGCATGGTCCGCCCAACTGCTTACTTCTATCCTAAAGCCTATTATGCAGGTCTTGAGATAGGATGTGCATCAAATCAAGGCGTTCTTGAGAATGAGATCAAGCGTAAAACAATCTCTACCTAAATAGTTGTTTCGCCTATGAACTACTCCCTCTGCTCGTTAGCTAACAGCTATCTTGATAGAGGGAGTTTCTTTTGCTTCAACGTGGCAAAACTTCTACCACTCCAGACCAGTGGCATTAGCAAATAATGTCCAATTCAGTATGACCCTTGCGGCATTTTCATCTCGTGAACAACTAGCTCTACATAAGCATACGTGCCATCTTCATAAATCCCCCCTCCCTAACCCTCCCAAAACCCCCGGCTCTTGGGGAGGGTGACACAGACGAGCGTGAGCGAGAATGTGGCGGGTGGGGGGATTTAAAAGACTTCACAATGCTCGCGAAGACAAGACCTGCTTTGTAGCTAGCGACAGGCACTCTTTCTCTTCTTCAGGTAACTGCTACCATCAATCTCTTTTTGTTTCATCATACTTATTCGATCTGTAAGAATAGGTTAATCAAATTTTTATTAAGTGTATTATCACGCTTGAGGCAATGATGGGCACCCTTAACATTCAACCTGAACAATGGACAATTGCAAAAGATTTTTTTAGCATTAACCAACATGCCAAAAAATTGTCTAAAAAAGAGAATTGTGCAATTGGATGCTCTTTTATTAAAGTAGATGATGTCATTTATGCCATGGCCAATGGTGAGTATATTGGCGAAGGTGGATTTTCAAAAGTTAAAATCGTAGAAACCGAACAAGGCGTTAATCACGTTGTTAAAATTGAAGGCAAAGGAATTGATCATCGCACCACTAAAGAAATAACAGCCATGCAACTATTAGGAAAGTTTATTGGCATGATCGAGCGTACCCTTCCAACAGCAAAGGATTTCTGGAAAGGTAAGAAAGAAACAAAGCGGATAACTCAACAAAAGACCTATAAAATAGTACACAAAGAAGAAGGTATTGAGTTATATGATCTTATTTATAAAAACACGAAAAACCCTTTAAACTCAATACAAAAATTGATCATTGCCATTCGCATTTGCCAAATATTACAACACATCCATAACAAAGACGTTATTCATGCCGATATTAAACCTGATAACATGTTAGCAACAGTTAATGGTAATGATATCCAAGTCGCTATATTAGACTTTGGTTTTTCCATTATTATTGAAAAAGGAAAAGCGATGGTGATTGATGAAGCTAAGGGAACTGAGGGGTATATTGCTCCTGAAATTTATAATACAGTGAATCCGAAACTTTCAAAACGTCAATTTTCATTTGCCTCAGATATTTATGCCCTGGGCGCATTATTTAAAAATGATCTTAAACTAGACAATACGCTGTATGAAAAATTGCTTGCACCTGAACCACAAAATCGTCCCCAACTTAGAGAAGTGAAAGCCTCCCTTGTCGCAGCCTTGGCGAAATTACCTGGCCTAGATGAAACTGCGAAAGAAGTGATTGCTAGCAACCGACAAGCACGTCCGTTGCCTCCGACTCCTAATCTAATCATTCGACCGCGCCCCCTTCCTACGCCACCGATGCTGCCAGCAACTATTGAAGCGTCCTGTAGCGCTGTATCGACAATCTGCGTTTCAACTGCAGATGCTTACAAAAACCAATTATCAATACTTTTGTCAAAAAAACTGCCTGTTACAAACAAAGCAGCGACTCAATCACCCACATCTACTCCACTTGCAAGAATGCGGGCTGAGCAGAACAAAAAAGCACCCATGGAGCAATTAAATAGTGAGCTTAACATTCGTCTAGCTAAAATTGCCATTCCCGTTTTATAATCACTGTTCAACCGCGAAGCTTAAATTTTATACCTTGAGCAAGCGGCAATTGATCACCCCAATTAATTGTATTGGTTTGACGACGCATATAGGCTTTCCATGCATCCGATCCCGCTTCTCGTCCACCACCGGTTTCTTTTTCGCCCCCAAACGCCCCACCAATTTCAGCACCCGATGTACCAATATTGATATTAGCGATACCACAATCACTACCCATGCAGGACAAAAACAATTCGCTATTGCGTAATGAATTGGTAAACAAGGCAGACGATAGTCCTTGCTTAACCGCATTTTGCATGGTGATGGCTTCATTGAGAGTTTGATAAGGGATCACATATAAAATGGGGGCAAAAGTTTCTTGTTGAACAATGGGCCAATCATTTTGTGCTTTAATGATGGTTGGCTCTACAAAGTACCCTTCTCCTTTGACCACATTACCACCAAAAAGAACTTCTCCGCCTATTTTCTTGATTGCTGTGACCGCACTTATATACTGTTCAACTGCTTTTTTATCGATTAATGGCCCCATGAGATTTGTAACATCAAGCGGTGAACCAATGGTAATTTGTTGATAAGCATGCACTAACTGTTTGGTTACATCAGCGTAAATGGATTGTTCGACAAATAACCGCCTGGTCGTTGTGCAACGTTGGCCTGCAGTTCCTACGGCACCAAAAACAATGGCTGGAATGGCCAATTGTAAATCCGCCGTCTCATCGACAATAATGGCATTATTGCCCCCTAGTTCCAAAATGACTCGGCCCAAACGCTTTGCCACTGTTTCACTCACCTGTTTGCCAACTACAGTTGAACCAGTAAAAGAAATCAATGGAATACGCTCGTCTTGAATAAATTGCTCTGCAACATCGTGATTTTCAGGAACAATTAATGAAAAAATACCGGTATGCCCATGTTGGCGCATCACTTGATTACAAATATGTTGTACGGCAATTGCGCATAAGGGCACCTTCGAAGAGGGCTTCCATACCACGGTATTACCACAAACGGCTGCTAAAAAAGCATTCCATGCCCAAACAGCAACCGGAAAATTAAAAGCAGAAATCACTCCTACCACACCTAACGGGTGCCACTGTTCATACATACGATGCAATGGTCGCTCTGAGTGCATGGTTAAGCCATAGAGCATACGAGACAAGCCTACCGCAAAATCGGCCATATCAATCATTTCTTGTACTTCGCCATCACCTTCTTGCTTGCTCTTACCCATTTCATAAGCAACCAAGCTTCCCAAGCTATCTTTATGCATCCGTAAAGCATCACCCATTGCGCGTATTAATTCACCGCGCTTAGGGGAAGGCACTTGGCGCCATTTTTCAAAACTCTTGAGTGATGAAGCAATGACCTGCTGATAATTATCAGCACTACATCCATGGATACGACCAATTTCTTGCCCTGTTGCTGGGTTTTCGGAAATAATGACCGTTTTGCTGCTTTGGTTTATCAACCAGTTGCCATCGCAACAACTGCCTTGATTTTCAGGCTGCAAACCGAGTTTCTTTAAAAAATCCATTTTTTATTCCCCGCTAAAAATAGGCTGCGCAAAGCGATTCTGTAAAAATGCCTCTAAATCAAATGCTTCTTGTTTTATCATCCCTTGATATTTTTCTGGGTTTTGCAACACTAAATCGACAACTGCGGTAGCGCTACTCGCCGTGGTTGTTTGAATGGCCGACCATTCTACCCCGTTGATGAGTGTGGGATAGAATTTTCTCATATAATTCTTTTCAATCAAGGCTTCATTTTGTTTACCTTTGACGGCAACATAAATCAGCACCACATCTTCTGCGCTTTGTGGCAACGCGTTGGTCAGTATGGTCTTTAAAACCTCGCGCGATTGATTTAATTGTAAATCAATCATTAAAAATCGCATTTTTTCACAATGACCTGGATAGCGGATTGTTTTATAGTTTAGTGTGTTTACCTTACCTTCATAAGTGACAGCCAGAGTACCTAACCCACCTGAGGTGTTAAACGCTTCATAAGGTAAACCATCAATTTCAATCGTTTCCAAATCTTCAAGAGGTTGTAACTTTCCTAATTTACCATTTATTAATGCATCACAAGGATTGCCATATTCGTTGATAAGACCATCTGGCGACCACGTTAGCGCATATTTGAGTGCATTATTTGAATGTTTAGGTAAAGCGCCCACGCGTAAATAAACACTTTCTAAATGATGGAAGGTTTTCATTAAATCGTTAGCGACAATACTAATAAATCCCGGTGCCAATCCACATTGTGGCACAAAAGCCGTCTTTGCATTAGCAGCAAGTTGGCTGATGGTGGCAGAAACTTGGGTATCTTCAGTGAGATCAAAATAATGCAGGTTGTTGTTTTTGGCGACTGTCGCAACGGTTGTATTACAAGTGTAAGGCAAACATGAAACGATGGCTTGAAACTTTTGTACCTTAAGATAGGCATCCAGTTTTTTGGGATCGTTTACATCCATCACAACATAGTCATATGCTTTATTTTTGTTATCTTTAATACTTATGTTGATTGACTCAGGTTTGCTATCAACGAGGCACACCGTGTAGTCACCACAGCTTCCTAATAAAGTGGCAATTAAACTCCCAATTTTTCCCGCACCTGCCACTAATAGTTTCTGCATTCCACACTCCTTGTGAGACTTTTGCTTTAAAAACCCGACTAGACTGCTTAATTTTAGGTTAAACGATGCTACTATTACCCCCTTTAATCTTAACACTCAAAGGCTAGAAGTGGATCCGACAACCAAACGCAATGCAAAATTAGGCTTGTTTACGCTTTCGATGATCAGTGTTTCAGCAATTATTGCTTTGCGAAACCTACCCACGCTTGCTAAAAATGGTTTTTCGATCGTTTCTATCTTGGTTCTAGCTGCCGTGCTGTTCTTTATTCCCGTTGCACTCTCTTGCGCAGAGCTGGCATCCGGCTGGCCTAAAAATGGTGGCGTTTACGCCTGGGTTAAAGAAGCTTTTGGAGAAAAATCAGGTGCATTAGCCGTCTGGTTAGAATGGATTGAGAGCGTTGTTTGGTTACCCACCGTTCTCTCTTTCATTGCCTCTGCCATCGCTTATATTGTGGATCCGCTACTGGCACAAAATCGTTCTTTCATGTTAACAGTGATGCTAACCGTTCTTTGGTCTGGCACCTTACTTAATTTTTTAAGTACGCAAACTTCAGGTTGGGTGAGTACCCTTGGCATTATTGCTGGCAGCCTTATTCCAGGCTTTATTATTATTGCGCTTGGTACCATGTGGTTTGCCACAGGGCAACCCGTGCAAATTGAATTATCCGCACAGGCTTTATTGCCGGATCTATCATCGCTGTCTTCATTATCGTACTTTACAGTAATTGCCTTAGGCTTTGCCGGCATTGAAGTAGCGGCTTTTTATGTACAAGACACTGAGAATCCCACGCGCACTTTTCCCAGAGCGACTTTTATCTCAGCCGCAATCATTATTACCATTTATGTCTTAGGTGCTTTAGCGATTGGCATTGTGATCCCTAAAGAAGATCTCAATCTTGCCTCAGGCATGATGCAAGCAATGACTGAATTCTTTCGTTTTTTACACTTACCGTGGGCAGTTCCCTTATTTGCGGTCTTCTCAGTGATCGGCGGCCTTGCATTGTTAAACACCTGGATCATTGGCCCAAGTAAAGGCTTACATGCCAGTGCCATGAACGATGATTTACCTAAATTCACGCAGTACACCAACCGTAATGGTTCGCCCATTGTGATTTTGATCATGCAAGCACTGATTGGCACCGTTCTCATTAGCATGAATTTATTCATTCCCACCATGAATCAATTTTATTGGATCTTCCAAGTACAAGCTGCTCAGTTGATATTATTAATGTATTTGATGGTGTTCTTAAGCGTGATCCGCTTGCGGTATACCCAACCTGGTGTGCAACGTATTTATCGTATTCCAGGCGGTAAATTTGGCGTATGGTTGATCGCGGGAACTGGAGCGACATTTTGCGTGGTTGCCTTTTTGTTAGGCTTTATTCCACCACAAGAATATCATTTTGATGAAAAAACTTACGCATTAACTTTATTGACGGGTATTGTCTTGTTTTCAGCGCCTCCCTTCTTATGGCAGTGGTGGCGCAAAAAAGATCATTCACTCACTCTTAAATGCGCTTAAACGGTTTTACTGAATATTACAGCTACCACTACCTGGCTTCTTTTTCTTTCCGTGTTTATTAGGAGCCTCTCGCATATTGGCTCGCAATTCTGCTTGCACTCTGTCTTGCTCAGCTTGCTCTGCAAATCTTTTTTGCGCTGCGTCTTCTATTTTTGAAAATGCCGCTTTTTCTTGTTCTGTGCCATTTACCTCAAGCCAGGTTTTCGCTTGCCTTTGTTCAGTAGTTGATAAGCGATAATATGCAACAATATCAATCTTCTCGCCTTTCTTTGGAAATTCAATAGACATATCAACTCCGTCATAGATTTATGATGGCTCATATTATCATAATGAGTTAATCAACACAAAAGTACCACCCCGTTAACTATATTGAACCTTTTTACATGTTGAACTGTCTTTATAAGATTAAGTGATCAATGCAAGAAGTATCCGTGTAATTACCATGTTTTAGGTTGAAAATAATGAGCAAAACTGGACCTAAAAAAAATGTCGGCCAATCAACTTTTGTTGAACTCTCAACGTGGGGCACACACCATCATGGTGGTAATGGGATGGCACATTACCTAGATTCAGAACTATTAGGAGGCAACGTAGGGCACGCCGCTGTTCGCATTACCTTTCCTGCAGATAAAGCCGGTGAAGAACTCATCGCCAAATACTGCAGAAAAAACGGAGAAACCGTCATTCCTTTTGAAAGAACCACCATGCAAGTCTTAGATGAAAACAATAAAGCTGTTACCCAAGAAGTTTTTAGAGTCAATTTCAGTTGGTGGCCAGGCGACAAAACGGGTTTTAGATTAAATTCTAATCCAAACCAAGATTCTGCTTTAGAACGTGAAGGGGTCAATATGGGCCCACGTGCTGCTCGCTTTACAGCGTCTGATGATCCCCACGCGTTGGAAAAAGCAGAAGAGCGCATTAGTCGCGGGAAGGTTGGCTCAGTTAATAACCATCTTGCTCCCATACGAACAACGATGGATATCAGTAGTTTAACGCCTGATCAGAAAGCACTATTACAAGCCGAAGAAAAAAAAGAACAACTAGCCAATAGAATCGCAACGTTAGAGGTGATCTTAAAAAAATTACCAGAAAATAAAGACACCGTTCCTGCTGCAGGCACATTATTAAAATTATTGAATAAACATCAACCTAATTGGAAAACACTGATTGGGCTTGACAACGATGCACCCACGCCAAAATTTTTTACCAAGGAAAATATGGCCGTTTTAAGAACAGCGATCAAAACCCAAATCACCGAGGTTAACGAACAAGCAACAGAAAACCAGATCAACATCAATGCCCTAATTACTGGTTTTCTAATAGCAGAACAACAACAAAGAGACGATGAAGTCCATGTGCTAGCGAATGTATTAGATAATTTCACCAAACGAGAGCAACAGAAAATGCTAGAAGAGCGCTCGGCAGGCTTTCCAGCTCGGGTTTGGAATGCCTATGAATCCGAACTCGTCCAAAAAGAAATAAAATCCCTAGAGCCTTTAACACAGTTACTAGCTCAATATTATGATTTTGCAACAGATGATGCATCGAAACAAGCAGTGCTAAGTGCTCTGTTCGATGGCAAATTGGCAGAACATCATGAAGCAGAAAGTTCACTTCAAAAAATTAATTATCACCTAGGAAGTATCGACAAATTATTAGGTAACAAGCTAATAGAACTTAACGCGCAAAATGATGAGGAAGCAAAAAAGTCCATTCAAGCAGCAATAGATAAACTCAACGAAAAAAAAGTATCCTTAACCAAAGATCGAGACTTAATCACTGCTACCATCCAAAAAGCTGATGAGAAAGTGCGTGATATGCAAACTGCCTTTCGAGATCTGTTACCCCCCGAACACCACAACGTGACACGCGATACGATGAGTCCAGAGATCCTTGCCGCTGTCAAAAATGCAGCCAATGAAAAACGCCTAAAGCTAAAAACAAGAAATATAGAACTCCAAAATGAAGCGCCGGTGTTAAATGTAACCAATGCTTTTCACGCGGGAGGATATGAACGCTTTATTACCCAAGGCTTAACGCCTGATAATCTCGTTGTGTTACCTGTCTCTGCCATTCAGGCAGATAATGGTCCTCATGCAGCTCAAAATGCTCGTCGCGGCCTCAATGTGGAAAATATGCTCGCAAAAATGCGCGAGCTCACTGAAGATGGCCAAAAATTTGATTTAAATACTAAAAATTGTTCGGCGACGACAGGCGCAATTTTAGCAGCAGGTGCAGGCCCTGAACTTAAATCCTATATGCAACAAAAAGCTTGGGGGGGGTTTGGTAACCCACAGGAAGTATTCAACGGTGCCGTACAATACCAAAAAATTGTTACGAATAAAAAAGGGAAAAAACCCTTAGGCGACAGACTGGCGGCTTATAATCCTTTGAATGTTGTTTCTTATGTTGGCGGCAAGATTTTAAGCAAACTGGTTGATAGTAATGTGTCCATAGGGGCCAAAATCGGCTTAGGTGTCGCTTTACTGCCAATGGCAGCAGCTGCTGCTATTGTCGAAACCGCAAAAGCTTGCGTTGATCCCTTAAAAACCTTTTCCAACTCCGTTCATTTTATTAATTATGCATGGAATAGTAATTCAGCCGTTTTAAAAGTTTTATCAGCACCCGTTGCACTTGCTGTCGGTGTTTTATCTCCCTTTGCGGGAATTCAATATGGGGTTAAAAAAGCCATTGTCGACCCCATTGCCCACGCGATCCAAAAGGCAAAAACTGAATATGCGCTAAACAATGATCCCAATAAAGTCGTCATTGCACCTGATCCAGAAGTACAAGAACGCACCAAAAAGATCCAACCAGTAAGTGGTGTTTCTGCAGCAGATGTGATTCAAAAAATGAATGCGCTTCTTGATCAAGACCCAAACGTCATCCCTGAACCCACCTTGAAATCAAAAGAACTCTTAAGCGGTGATCTTCAACAATCAACAAGAGACGAATTGGATAAAGTGCAACAGAGGATCCGTAAACGTATTTATGATTTAGATCCTCCTTTACCACCCACTCCCGCTCAACAAAATGAAGCCCCTTTACCTGCAACACCTAAACGGCAATCTTCTAAAGAACGCTACGGCGAATATAAAAATAAGGTTGAAGCGGCTATTGTTGTCTATGGTGACAAAGTTAAGCTGGAGTCTTTGAAGCATTTTCGTGATCATCCGAATTTATTGTCGGCTTATGCTGAACAGCTGCAAAAAGATATGAAGGATAACAAAGCGGATCCCACTGACTTTAAAGCATTCAAAAAAGATTATCAAAGCCAGAAGAAAGCAGCCGAAGTATTTAAGGAGGCCGCACCAAGACCCGGCGGAATGCTTGCTGCTCTAAGTCACCATCAAGAAATATCAAAACGGATGAATGGGCAAGAAGTTGAGCCCATTGAGTTAAATCCAGAACGTCAAAGAAGCTCAGGAACGCCGAGAGCCTAGGCGTGACGGCGCGTTATCTTGCCACGAAACTTCACCAACAGATAAGCAATGGGAATCGTACATAAACTCAGCCAGATCTTCACTGAGAGTAATGAAAGCATTTTCCACAAAGCAAGATACGAATCACCCGATACCAAATAGAAAACCGGCGTAAGAATCATCATGTCTAATATCAGCACGCCAAGTAACAGTAATGAGACTCGTAATAACAACCAGTCTTTACCCAATTTTACTTTTAAAAAACCACCTGCCTTGACTAACCATTTGGCGCTCAGCAAATAGCTGAGCGTAAACATCAACACTATCGCGAATTGCTGCCAATTTTCGATGTTCTCTGCATCGTCTTTGACCCAAAATTCAGGAATGGGTAAAGCCAAGCCATAATAAATAAAGAGGGCAATAATTAAGTTTATTGCTGCAGAGTAACCAATAATGGCTTTCGTTTTGCGATGGCCGATGGTTTCATTTAAAAAAATCACGCCACAAAATACCAACTGGATCAACAGGGTGCCTGAAGAACAAGTAAAGTAAAAAAGTTGCAAGGTTTGATCACCGACAAAATTAGCGGATATCAAGAGCATGCTATAGAAAAAAAGAAAGTAATCAATATAACCCCGTTTTTCAAACGCGGCACAATTGCTTGCAGTTGATGACATTATATTTCTCTTAATTAGCTGAACCGTTACCTTTATGTGCAACATTGAGAAGCAGCTCGTTAAAGCGCTTCACAAATGTACCCGGATCATCTAGTTGGCCACCTTCCGCTAAAATAGCTTGATCAAGCAGTATTTCACTCAAGTCATGAAAACGCTTCACATCGTGTTCGTCTTTTAGACGCGTCACGAGTAAATGATGAGGGTTTAGCTCTAATGTTGGTTTATCATTCACCGCTTGACCTGCTTGACGCAAAATCCTTTGCATGTGACTACTCATGTGTCCTTCATCACTCACAATACAAGAGGGTGACGTGGTTAATCTTTCGCTTAATCGCACATCTGCCACTTTTTCACCAAGCGCTGCTTTAACCTTGATTAAGAGTTCTTTAAACGATTCTTCATTAGCGCTTTTATCTTTTTCTTCTGTTTTGGCTTCATTACTATCTTTAATAAAATCAAAGTTCTCAAGCTTCCCTGCTGCAACTGAATGGAACCGTTTTTTCTCATATTCAGTGAGGTGTGACATTAACCACTCATCAATGCGATCACTTAGGAGCAGCACTTCTACACCCTTGGCACGGAAAATTTCAAGATGGGGGCTATTCTTCGCTGCATTAAATGTATCAGCAGCAATAAAATAGATTTTTTCTTGATCGGGTTTCATACGTGAAACATATTCATCTAACGATACGGTTTGATTCTCGCTATCGTTATGTGTTGAGGTAAAGCGCAATAACTTCGCAATTGCTTCTTTATTCACAAAATCTTCAGCAGGGCCTTCTTTTAACACTTGGCCAAACTCACGCCAGAATGTCAAATATTTTTCACTATCAGAATTCGCTAAATCACCCAGCATTCCTAACACACGTTTGATAACCGAAGCTCGAATTGCATCAACTAATTTATTACTTTGTAGAATTTCACGTGAAATGTTTAATGGCAAATCATTACTATCGATAACACCACGTACAAAACGTAAGTAACTAGGAAGAAATTGCTCTGCATCATCCATAATGAAAACACGTCGGACATACAGTTTTAAACCGCGTGGTTTATTCGCTTGCCACATATCAAATGGGGCTTTACTTGGAACATACAGCAATGTTGTATACTCAAACTTTCCTTCCACTTTGTTATGGGCCCATAACAAAGGATCTTCAAAATCGTGAGCAATATGTTTGTAAAATTCACAATATGCCTCATTGTCAATTTCGCTTTTTGGAACCGCCCACAATGCGGTTGCGCGGTTAACGACTTCTTGTTCTGTGGTATCTTCAGGGATAACTTTACCTTCTTGCCAATTGCTATACGGCTCCATTTTCATGTAAACCGGCACATTGATGTGATCCGAATATTTCGCAACGATGTTACGTAAACGCAATCCACTTAAAAATTCATCTTCTGCTTCTTTTAAGTGCAGAATCACTTCCGTACCACGTTCTGCTTTCTCAATCGTTTCAATAGTATAGTCGCCCTCACCCATTGATTCCCAGCAGACACCTGCTTCAACAGGTAAACCGGCTTTACGCGTTCTGACGGTCACTTTATCAGCCACAATAAAGCTGGAATAAAAGCCTACGCCAAACTGACCAATCAGATTACGATCTTTTGCTTGATCGCCAGTGAGGTTCTGCAAAAATGCTTGGGTACCTGATTTAGCAATCGTTCCTAAATGAGATATTGCATCTTCACGAGACATACCAATACCGTTATCACGGACAGTGATCGTGTTTGCTTCTTTATCATAGGCAACATGAATGGTTAAATCGGTATCACTTTCATAAAGTTCGGGGGCAGAAATAGCGGCAAAACGTAATTTATCAATCGCATCAGACGCATTCGAGATAAGCTCTCGTAAGAATATTTCTTTATTGCTGTAAAGCGCATGAATCATCAGATGTAGCAGTTGTTTGACTTCTGTTTCAAAACCGCGGGTTTCTTTTGCTGTTGCGACTGTCATCGTTAACCTCTGTTTCTTTTTTTTACTTTTTTAAATTTATACCGTTGCGCGATCGGCAAGGGCTTTAGCTAAAGTGCCACCATCAATATACTCAAGATCTCCCCCCATGGGGACTCCGTGTGCAATACGTGTAGCTTGAATATTAAAAGATCTTACTAAATCGGCAATGTAATAAGCGGTTGCTTCGCCTTCGACTGTAGAATTGGTCGCTAAAATAACTTCTTTGACCATGCCTTCTTTTAACAACGCGACGAGATGTTCGATACCGATATCTTCAGGGCCGATACCATCAATGGGAGATAAACGCCCTGTTAATACAAAATAAACGCCATGAAAACCACCCGTTTGCTCAATGGCAGCAAGATGTGCTGGCCCTTCGACAATGCACAATACACTGCGATCACGATTCTTGTTTTCGCATATTGCACAGATGGGTTTTTCACACAACGAACGGCATTTTTCACATTTTCCCACTTGTTTAATGGCGAGTGTGAGCATTTGCGCTAAACGCTGTGCTCCTTCTCGTTCACGTTCAAGCAAATAAAATGCCATACGCTGCGCACTTTTAGGACCAACACCTGGCAACACTCGCAGCGCTTCAATTAATTGCTTAACCAATGGGCTAAAAGCCAAAACTAGCCCCCACCCATTTTCTTAGCGGTTTCAAGCATTTCTTGTTTCATGGTTTCTTTAGCATTTTGTAATGCGGAATTAATCGCCCCCATAATCAGCTCACTGATCACTTCAGGACTTTCTGTAAATAAAGCCGGGGCCAAAGCTAAGCGCTTTATTTGCATTTGCATATTAACATCTGCAATCACGAGATCTCCGCCCGCTTTCCCTGTGACAATTTTATCGCTTTTTTGCATCGTTTCTTGCATCTTTTGTGCATTTTGCATGAGTTGCGACATCATGGTTTTTAAATCAATATTATTCATATCCATTATTTCACTACCTGTCTAATCTATACTGCTTTAATATCTTCAACCTTGGCATCAAACGTGGATACCAAGGATTGTATAATCGGATCTTCTTCAACAGAACGCGTTGCTTGATCATGCCGCTCAATTTGTTGTGTTTGCTCTTGCATCATTGGCGTTGTGCCTTTAACGGCTCCTAGCTTAATCGTAAGTTTGATATCCATCCCTAAATGACTTTTAAGCGCATCTTGTATTTGGGTTTGGCGCTGTACACTCAGCAACGTATTTTGTGATTCTTCTAAGGTAAGAATCATTACTTTATTATCAGCATCCCACTTTGCCAACTCGCAATGTTTAACCAACATGCGACCTAAGCCTGTTAACGGTAATTGCGTACTGAGCTCTAACCAATTTAATTCAATTGAAGTGGAGGCTGCAACAATGGGTGGCGCTACAGCAACCGGTGGTTGAGCAACAACAACAGGAGGAGGGGGCGCAACGGCAACTGGTGGTGGCACAACAACAACAGGGGGCACAATGGGTAACGCTTTTTGCCCAGATGGGGTTTGTTGTGATATGCCACGCGGTTTAAACATCACCATGCGCAATAATGTCATTTCAAAACCGGTGCGCGGACATGGCGCAACATGAAGATCTTTTTGACCCGTTAAACCAATTTGATATAACAGCTGTACCGCTTCCTCACTCAGCTTATCTTTCATCGCTAAAGTGGCTTCATCTATTTCTGCAATGCTTGCAATCGAAGCAGTTTCTGTCGGTAATGCTTGAGCAAGGGCAATGGCATGTAAACTTTGTAAGAGTGAGGCCAGAATTTTTTCATAATCAACGCCCAGCGTGGCAATTTCTTCCACAACCGCTAAACATTGCTTGATATCATTGTTAATCAAAGCGTTTAACAATGAAGGTAAATATCGGTAATAACTTAAGCCAAACAATTCATCTACTTCAGCGGCTTTTAAATCATGATTGCAATAAGCGATAGCCTGCTCCAGCAAACTAATGGCATCACGCATACTGCCTTGACCTAAGCGCGCGATACGCATGAGCGCATTTTGCTCATAAGTGATCTTTTCGCTGATAACGATTTCTTGTAGTTGCGCCACAATATCAAGCGGCGCTATCGCTTTGAGACTTAAACGTAAACAACGTGACAATACGGTGACAGGGATCTTTTCTGGATCGGTCGTCGCCAAAATAAATTTAACATGAGCTGGCGGCTCTTCTAATGTTTTTAATAAGGCATTAAAACTATGTCCTGACAACATATGCACTTCGTCAATTAAATAGATTTTAAAACGCGAAGCAGTTGGTGCATATTGCACATTATCCAGAAGTTCACGCGTATCTTCGACGCGTGTTCTTGATGCACCATCAACTTCAATCAGATCAACTGAGCGTCCATTATCAATATCGACACAGGTTGCACATTCACCACAAGGTTCTGGGGTAATCCCCTTTTGGCAATTCAATGCTTTGGCCAAAATACGCGCAATGGTTGTTTTCCCCACGCCGCGAGTGCCGGTAAAAAGATAAGCATGATGAACTTGCTGCCTTGTTAAGGCATTGGTCAGCGCTCGCGTGACTTGTTCTTGTCCGCGCAAACTTGCGAACGTTTTTGGTCGCCATTGACGTGCTAACACTTGATAGGTCACAACACATCCCTTAGAGGTATTCTGATTGAGATGGTGGTAATCTCGCCAGCCACACTCCGGCACATGAATCCACTACTACCGTTGCTCCCTTCCGGGCCTGGCGGGGTTCGTAGTGTATCATTGCGGAGGGACCGACAAGATCACCATAGGATAGTCTTGTTATACAGCCGTGACTATATACTTCTTTGCCTAAAACTCAAGGGCTAAAAAGCCAGCAGAGTCTATCACGTTTATGACAAATAAGTTAAGTGCCTCTGTTCCGCACAGTGCTAACGACGACGGGCGGCAGGTATTTGCTCAAATATTGTAGAGCTTTACGACCAAATGACAAACCACTCATTAAAATTAAGCTGCAATAAAAGTAACAGGCTGACACAAAATTTGTTAGTTTGCTGAAATTTTTCTGATAAAATCGGCACCAACCGCGAAAGGATTGCCATTCTAGTCGGCATAATGCACTAAGATCGGCGATCTGGGGCTCATTAACCGTTAAAACAACCTCTTTTGCGTGGAAAACACTGCCTCCCAATTCATGGACTCGCAAACACAGATCCCAGTGAAAAGTCGTGTGATAACAATCCTTGTCTAAGCCTTTTAGCTCAGCAAAAGTGGGCATTGGGATCAAAATACATTGCGAAGGGACGATGTGGGCATAATGCCCTCCACCTGGTAAAGACACTTCCGGCACATCATTCTGTGTTGTTTTACTAAAATATTTTTTAAATGCAGGAACAGTTGGCACAAATCCCGTTGGTGTTTTAACAATCGATGCCCCAACCACCCACGGCCTTTGTTTGCGCACACCTGTTGCCAATAAATGTAAAACGGTATCTTTAGGTAAAATGCAGTGAGCATCCAAAAAGAGCAAAAAGGGGGTTGAGGCATATTGTACGCCTAAGTTATAGGCAGATGCCAAGCCACGCGTGTTTTGGCCTGATACCAAGAGCGTGCGAGGATGTTGGTAAATAAAGTGGTTCAATGCTTTTTCAACAGACGAGGAGGTTGCTGTATTGACGACAATCAGCTCTCGAACCATCAATTGCGACAAAACAGAATGGAGTGTCGGAATAAAGCTGAGATCATCATGTTGAATGACCACGATAACCGAAACCACTCTTTGCTTGGGATCTAAATGCACGTTCGCAGCTGCCCTTTGCTGGCTTTCTGTGACCGGCGTGCGATCATCCCACAACCTTTTTAAATCTAAAACATAAGTCAAAAGTTCAACTCAACTTCAAACAACACAACCGCAAAGTCCAGCATTATAAGGGAATCGGGCCCAAATGACAGGATCTTCCCCTACTCTTTGCTCGCCACCGTCGCTTTGAGTGCATGTTCTACTGAATAAGGCGGCTGCCATTGCAGCAAACGCATGGATTTTTCAATATTCACTTGTAAAGAATCGGTAAGGCGCTCTACTTGTCTTAGCTTACCGGTTAATAACCCCAATAATTTGAGCACGAACAACGGAAAGGGAATTAAACCACTTCGCTTACCTAATGCTTTACGTAACGCCCGAATAAGACCAGGCGTGGATAAATCTTCATTGTCAGATACTAAAAAAATTTCGCGGTGCGCATTGGGATTGACTAAGCAACATTCTATAAAACTCACCAGATTAAAAACGCTCACCATGCTGCGCTTGTTTTTAATTGAACGAAAAGGTAATAGATAAATAGATTTGGCAAGTTTAATTAGTTGCGCAAAGTTGCCTTTCACCGAAGGCCCATAAATCAAAGGGGGGCGAATAATGACCCATTCCATGCCTTGACGTCTGGCTTCCTCTTGTAAAATTTGTTCGCCTTGCAACTTCGATAAACTATAAGCATCTTGTGGTTGCGGTTGATCATCGGCTCTAAAAGGCATTTCAAAAGTTCTTTCACCATTGACCTTAACGGTGCTGATATAAATAAATCGAGCCACATTGGCTTTGACAGCATTGCGTACCAGCTGCTGCGTGCCTCTGACATTCACCTCTTGATAAGCACTTAAGGCTTTCATTTTACGATCGTGCATTTGATGCACCCGCGCTGCAAGATGAACCACCACCCCAACACCTTCTAACAAGCCCTGCCAGGAAGTTTTACCATCAATATTCTCAATTTGATGATACGTCAAATGGGAATCGACGATAGGAAAGGTATTACCTCTACCCACCGCTCGCACCAAATAGCCTTGGCTTAATAAGTGTTGGCACAAATGTAATCCTAGGAATCCGCTAGCTCCCGTGACTAATACCGTTAAAGGGCTATTTTGCATAGTGATAGTCCTTCTTCGGTTTGCTTAACCATTGCTTTAACCGTGATAACACTTTGTAAAAAAAGAAAGCGCTTGGCGAAATCGGAATATCCCATTTTTTAGCCGCTTGCAAAATTTGACGATTTTGTTCAATGATCCCTTTGATGCTGTTATTGGAAACGCCACCTAAACGCATCCTTACCATCACTTCTGGTAGATAACAGGTACGAATATGATGTTTTTCCAAAAAACGCATCATCAACTCAACATCATTGCCACCTTTAAAACCGGTATCAAAAACCCCATAACGTTCATATAATTTGCGACGCACAAAAAAAGTGGGGTGTGCCGGACACCACCCTTTTGCAAACAGGCCAGGACGAAAAGCATTAGAGCGCCAATAGCGAAGGACTTTGTCGGGGGTATGGGAAGCAAAATAGATCAAATCGCTATAACAAGCATCAAGCTGTTGATCAAGAAAAGTTTGCGCTACCTTGGTGAGCACATCTTCATTCGCATATAAATCGTCCGCATTTAGCAACCCCACGATGTCACCTGTCGCAAGGGCAATCCCTTTATTCATCGCATCATAAATGCCCTTATCGGGCTCTGATACAACCTGAGCAATATGCTCTCCAAAAGAGTGAATGACATCGAGGGTGCCATCCGTTGATCCACCATCGATAAGAATATACTCAACATGGGGATAACGTTGTGATGCAACCGATTGCAATGTTTCATGGATCGTTTTAACACTGTTATAGCAAACGGTAATAATCGATATTGTTAATGGTTTAGACATGAGCATTTTCTTGTAAAATCGTTTGGTAGTGAACTATTTGTTGCTTTATTACTGGCTCAATATAGAACTGTTTTGCACACCTGAGTGCTTCATTCGCCATTTGCTCATAATGAGCCTCTTCAAAAGACAGCAAAATCATCTTTGTTAGTTCTTCCTCTTCACATAAAAAACCATTTTTACCATGGGCAATCATTTCTTTGCGTGTGCCATAGTTCAAGCCAATCACAGGCGTTTGACGCGCCAAGGCTTCAACGATAGTCAAGCCAAAGGTTTCATAAGCCGTTGAGGTATGCATCAAATATCTGGCTTTGGCAATGTATGCTAAGGTTTGCTCGTGTGGCAACTGCCCTAAAAAAACAATTTGTTGACTTGTAAAGCGTGCTTTCAAACGAGCCTCATCTTCTCCCTTGCCGATCACGGTCAGTTCAAAGTGAGAAGGCAGCTTTTGCCAAGCTTCCAGCAAGAGTTCAATGCCTTTCGCCGATTCAAGTCTACCAACAAACAAATAACCTTTTTTTTCTGCCAACGGTATCAGTGTGTTTGCAGGTAGAATGGGATTGGGCTTATACAATAATTTAGTAGGCGCTATCAACGTGCTTAATTTTTGATGTTGAAAGTGACTCAAGCAAAAGTAGGCATCAATATATTGTTGATAGTTTTTGAATCGATACCACGCAAAAGCAAACGCCGCTGCAGTGCTTTGTAAATAGGAGCCTCGATAGCACCGATGAATGATGCCAGGCAATGCCAACGGTTTCCCTACACATGTTTCACATGCACCCTTTCCTTTACGATAAAAAGTACCTGCCAAACACCACCAACGAAAATTATGTAACGTGTGGATAACCTTGGCACCCGCCGCTTTTGCACCAGCAAAGACACTGGGCGTTAACAAAGGAAAAAAATTATGGACATGTACAATGCTGATCTGATGTTTTTCAACGAGATCTTTTATCGCTTGATAGTGTTGGCAATCACCCCACATATTTTGGGCAACTTCACTTAACTTGATATTATCATTACTAACAACATATTCAAAAACGTGCCCCTCTCCCAACGTTGCTTGTAAAGCAGCCACTTCTTGCTTAACAACGATATCTTCACCGCCCACTAAGTGAGACTGATACGCATTGTGCACTATTAATATCTTCATACCTGGGGCAAGCCTTCTAGATATTGACTCACCTGGCTTTGATCGCGCACTTTAAAATCGATCTTTTGCACATTCTCTTTCAATTGCGTGTAATTTTTCACGCACAGGTTAAGAGCAGCTTTGAATGATTGTGGATCATTCGGTGAAAACAAAGCACCTGCTTGATAGTGTGTTATTAAATCGCCTGCCGATCCCACTTGCTCTGAGGCGATGACCGGCAACCCATAATACAGTGCCTCTTCAACCACGAGCCCCCACGGTTCTTTGGTTGACGGCAAAATGAAAATGTCATGACTTTGATACCAGGTTGCTAAGGCTTCGTTTGGCACATGCCCCATCAAAGAAACATTTTTGGGCAGCATTGCTTGCAGCTTTGCCTCTAATGGCCCTTGCCCAATCAGCGTTAAATGATAATCAGGAAGCGTTGCAAATAATGCCACAAGCGCTTCAAGATTTTTTTCGGGTGATAAACGCCCCACATAAAGACACTTACCTTCAAAGAGCCTGGTTGATGGGGTTTTAGCCGTATAATTAAAAATCCCCACACCCAGCGTTTTCTTCATTTCGCCTTTAAAAGCCAGTGCTTCAATCAACGCTTGCTGAGGCTGTCCTGAGCAATAAACACAGTGTATTCGGCTAAGAAAAATACGTTTTAACCAACCCGTCAGCTTCTTCGTGTTGCTTTCATAAATAGACGATTCACAAGCCAGTGCATTACTTTGTTTAGGAAAGCACCAAGCGATTAACCAAAATTCGATTAAATCCCATCCGCCAACAATGATTTGACGATAGCGGATGTTTTTAAGGAGTTGATAAAGGGAAAATAAACTTGTTCGTTTTGATCTTCTTTCAAAGGAGCCGTTATTTAAAATAACATAGTCAAATCCAAAGTCAGCCGGAGTGAAATCTTTGGCTCTAATCACTGATGTTGCAGCAATAAAAATCACAAAGACACGTTGGCGTTTTGCAATTTCATTGTACAAGTTGACCTTGTAAAACGCGGGCAAATGCGTGACAAACACGGTGTCATAGGATTTCATCAAAGGGGAGACTTCGTGCTAACAAATAAAGGATAAGCACCGATACGCCCCATTAACACAGGATAGCGACTCTCTAACCAATAAAACACTTTTAACATCGCTTTCCCCCCCCACCTTTTATGAACAAAACATTTTAAAAAGGGCACGTTGACACTGCGCCACGCATAAAGCTTACAGTCATAAGGTAATTGAATAAATTGGCGAAACCAGGCAAAAGAATGCGCATGAAAATAAAGTGTTGGACCGGATGTTTTTGCTGGCAACAAACGTTTCAACAACGACCACGCTTTCATCGGAAACATTAAACAGTTCATTAATAATGAACGCCGCCCCCAGCTGTAAATCACGACTGAGACGCCTTTGGGTTTTAACACACGTTGGATCTCTTTATATCCCTGTAGCTGTTGATCTTGAGGAACATGATATAAGGTATGTAAGGAAATAGCGGCATCTAACACGCCAGATTGCAACGGTAAACAAGTCACATCGCATAATAAATAAATGCCCTTTGAACCTAACTTTTGTTTAGCTGCTTTTAAAGCACGCAATGAAATGTCGCCACAAATGCGATAATCATAATTCTCGCTATAGGTTAAATAAGCATCATACTGAATGGGGCCAGAGGCTACATCCAGCAAATATCGCCCCGTTTTTGGTAAATGATCTTTAAGGCGTGCATGACAGTTGTCAATATATTCTTTTGACACTTCACGCAGATCTTCAGAATCGATAGCATCTTGGAACACACCATTTTCTTGTTGCCAGCCGAAACTGTCGTAAAATTGCTTGACTGAACTTTTCGTTGCATGACTCGTATGCAAATTGTGATGCGGATTTTGTAAAGCAAACTCGGGTAACAAATAAAGGATGTCATCGATCATTAAATAATAAATCTCATGGCCAGAGGCTTTCAGTACCCCCTGGTAAGCACTTTGATCAAACTCAGGATGTTGAGATTGGATTTCACCCTTCGCAATAGACAATGCCAAGGCTTGCTGCTGATCATTAGCCTGCCAACTCAAATTAGAATGCGTCAGCGGGCATTTAAGTATACTTTCCAACTCTTTATGGTTTGTCATTGCGGCCAACTATCTTATGAAATGGTATGAATGGGCGTATTCTGCCGTAATCGTTCTATAGAGGAAAGACTAGCTCTAGGAATTCAATTTGGTTACACTTTTTCACCTTACAGCCCTCAAGGCCATAGTCTATGAAGGCGGCAATATAAAGGAGTTCTTTTGAGTACCACAATTCTAGGCATTTCTGCTTTTTATCACGACAGCGCCGCCGCCATTGTGCAAGATGGGATCATTATCAGCTCAGCACAAGAAGAGCGTTTTACCCGTAAAAAACACGATCCTGCGTTCCCCGCTTTAGCAATTGAATATTGCCTTAAAGAAGCTGGTATCTCCTTAGCGCAAGTTGATTATGTTGTTTTTTATGACAAGCCGCTGGTCAAATTTGAACGCCTTTTAGAAACCTATCTAGCTTTTGCGCCGCGAGGCTTTCGCTCTTTTTTGCAAGCCATGCCTATCTGGATGAAAGAAAAATTATTCTTAAAAGATCTGTTAAAAAAATCTTTGGCCAAACTTGGGCAGCTTTCAGTGAAAGCATTGCCTCCCTTGCTTTTCACTGAACATCACCAAGCACATGCGGCATCCGCCTTTTTTCCCAGCCCCTTCGAACGCGCAGCGGTGCTTTGCCTTGATGGTGTGGGCGAATGGGCGACCAGCTCAGTTTGGTTAGGTAATCAAAACAAACTTGAGTTGGCCTGGGAACTCGACTTCCCCCACTCTTTGGGACTTTTGTACTCTGCCTTTACTTATTACACCGGCTTCAAAGTCAATTCCGGTGAATACAAACTGATGGGCTTAGCGCCTTATGGCGAACCCAAATACGTTGATATCATTCTCGATAAATTATTAGATCTAAAAGACGACGGCACTTTCCGCCTTGACATGGACTATTTCAATTACCCTACCGGGTTAACCATGACGAATGCGAAATTTGATGCGTTATTTGGTGGGCCCCCGCGTAAAAGTGAATCGACTATTTCACAACGAGAAATGGATATCGCAAGCTCAATTCAATGCGTCACTGAAACGATTGTGCTGAAACTGGCACGCACCGTGAAAAAAGAACTGAACACCGACTATTTGTGTCTGGCAGGGGGCGTTGCCCTAAATTGCGTGGCCAATGGTAAAATTGCTAAAGAAAAAATCTTTAAAGATATTTTTGTGCAACCCGCAGCAGGCGATGCCGGTGGCGCATTAGGTGCGGCCTTGAGTGTTTGGTATGAATATTTACAAAATAAACGTACCCCACAAGCTGACGACAGCATGAGAGGCAGTTATCTTGGTCCTTGCTTTAACAATGCAGAAATTGTTGAATATCTCGATAGCATCCAAGCCAAATATCACTTTTTCACTGACGATGCACTCCTACCCCATGTTGCGGATTTGCTGGCCAAAGAAAATGTGATTGGCTGGTTCCAAGGTCGCATGGAGTTTGGACCACGCGCTTTGGGTGGTCGCTCAATCATTGGCGATGCCAGAAGCCCTAAAATGCAATCGACCATGAATTTAAAAATTAAATATCGCGAATCGTTTAGACCGTTTGCTCCAGTGATTAAGCATGACAGCGTTTCTGATTGGTTTGAATTTGAAGGAAAAAGCCCCTACATGCTGATGGTGGCACCGATTAAAGAGAACCATCGACTGGATATGTCGCTAGAAGAACAAAAACTGTTTGGTATTGAAAAATTAAATGTTCCTCGATCGACGTTACCAGCGATTACTCATGTGGATTACTCTGCTCGTTTGCAAACAGTGCATCCAGAAACCAATCCGCGCTTTTATGGATTGCTGAATGAATTTGAAAAAATGACCGGTTGCCCCGTCTTAATTAATACCTCATTTAATGTCAGAGGCGAGCCAATCGTTCATTCACCAGAGGATGCTTATCGTTGCTTTATGCGAACTGAAATGGATTATCTGATTTTAGAAAACATCGTCTTGGTTAAAAAAGAGCAACCAACTTGGCAAGAAACCAGCCGTTGGCAAGAAGAATTTGCGTTAGATTAAGGGAATACCATGAAAATTGAGCAATTAAGCATACCTGAGCTACGCAAGTTTGGATTCACCTTAACTTCCGTGTTTATTGGTGCATTTGGTCTGTTACTGCCACTTTTATTAAAAAAAGCCATGCCTACCTGGCCTTTTATCATTGGCACGCTGATCTTGATCCCCACGGTGACAAAGCCAGCAATGCTCAAAGTCATTTATACCCCCTGGATGAAAGTTGGCCACATTTTAGGTTGGATCAATACTCGCATCATTTTAGGGGCGATCTTTTTTGTGCTCATTACCCCAACGGGATTAATTCGTCGCCTGCTGGGTAAAGATACTTTAGGCTTACAATTTGATAAGCAGGCCACTACTTATCGCAAATACGTCAGTGTACAAAGCATTCAACACATGGAGAAACCTTTCTAATGATGGATTTAATGATTGATCTCTGGCGCTTTATGCGCGTTCGTAAAAAGTTTTGGTTACTGCCTATTATTTCATTTTTAGCATTATTAGGCGCATTAGTTGTTTTAACTCAAGGTTCGGCAATTGCTCCCTTCATTTATACGCTGTTTTAATCCATGAAAAAAAGTGTTTTTGAAAAACACCCCAAGCTAACTTTAGCTTGGGTGCTCGTTCTTTTTAGTGTTGCAGGTCTTTGTAGCTTGGAATGGCTTGCGGGTACTTTATTTGGGCTTGGTAAACCGGTCATCTACGAGGCACATCCTGTATATGGTTATCGCCCCGAACCCAATCAATACGTTTCTCGCAAACAACACGACGAGGTGAAGATCAATAACTTGGGATTACGAGCAAATCAAGATTGGGACATTCAGCAATCACAGCATAAGGTGCTCTTTTTAGGCGACTCGGTCACTTATGGCGGGAGCTATATTAGCAACGATCAGCTCTTCTCTAGCCTCGCTGTTGTCCCGTTCACGGGTTATGAAAGTGGCAATGCCGGTGTCAACGGCTGGGGAGTGAATAATGTTTGCGCGCTGGTTAAAGAGATGCAATTCTTACCTGCAGATATTTATATCAGTGTCTTTCCAGAAGGGGATTTTTATCGTGGCTTGATGCGCATTGGTGGTCAGCCTTTTTGGACAATAAAACCGCGCTTTGCTTTACAAGAGCTTCTTCATTATTTTGTTTATAAACTTCAATTACGTCAAATGCCGCCGACGCATTTTTATGATCTCACTGAAACCCAAAGAACCCACATTGCTAGCATTGCCGTGAAAAACTTAAAAGAACTCGATGATTATTTAAAAAGCCAGGGCAAAACACATTTGATTTATATCTCGCCAAGTCGTTCTGAAGTGCAAAATCTTCAACCCTGTGACGCTGCTCTAAAACAGTTGTTTGTTGAAAACCAACTGAATGTCATTTATTTAAAAGATCGTTTAGTCAATGTTCCACCAACAACAATTCAACAATACTTCCATGATGAAATTCATCTTTCCATTGCAGGACATGAGCAATGGGCCAACATGATTCAACCCGATTTAAACCAAGTGATTAAAGCGCAAGAGTAATTACATGAAAATTAAAATACGTAAAGTCGCTTTATGCGATGTAAAATCGTTGTTACCTTTAATGGCTCAATTAGGCTACCCTATTACGCAAGAGCAGTTAATTGCGAGACTCGCACTTTATCAAGGTTATAATGATGCTGCATGGGTAGGCTTGAATGATGAGAAAATAATTGGTGCAATCGCTGTACATGTTTATGATCTTTTTCATTGCACTGAGCGCTATGCAAAAATTGTCAGCCTCGTCGTTGACGAGCCTTTTCGTCGTCTGGGTGTGGGGAAACAATTACTGGATCATGCAGAGCGTTATGCCCGAGAAAAGGACTGCGGCGTGTTAGAACTAACCAGCAGTTTGAAGCGTTTAAAATATGGCTCACATGATTTTTATGATTCCCATGGTTATAAAAACGATGGCGAATATGAATCTCGTTACTTCAGAAAGTTTTTAAAGCCCAAAGACGGCCCTCACGTTTAAAGTTCTTCTCTCAAATATATACATAAGTTATTCAACTAATTACTGCAGCGTGTCGGAAACTTGATAACGTTAATCTTCAAAGACTAGGAACTCACAGAGCCTGCGTGGTATTTCTTCGCCGTGATCTAAACAACTAAACAAACGAGGATAATACAATGAGAGAAACATTCACAAACGCTTACCATTCATTTCGCACCCATGGTGCTATTTATGCCGAACAAGCAAAACGCTTTGGACAATTCGCTTGGCATTTAGCCAGTAGCTCTGCCAATAGTGTTTGGCAATTTATTAGCACCAATTCACAAAGTGTTATCAATCGTTTTAGAGGCACCCAAGCGAGTGCAACCAATACGGCTGCACCCGCCTCAGAGCCCGCACAAAACACCAGCACCGCGAGCTTCGCTTACACACAAATCACAAGACCTGTAAATTGGTTGTATCAACGTGCTCAAGTTAATTTACCGTCCTTTTTGCGATCACAGCCACCCGTTTCACCTGTTGCAGAAAGTACTCCAGCTGAACCTGCAAGTCAGAATCGCTTAGGTTAATCGGGGAAAAGGACACTCAATATTATTGAGTGTCCTTTTTATTGTATATCTACTTACTCAATTTCTTCTTCATGTGACGCATTCCTTCAAAAATAGCATTCGATATTTGCGCAGGAAACGTATTTGGAATAACAGCAGAAACTTTATCTATTACTGCTTCTACTTCCGCCAGCATTTCATCCAAAATGACTTCTGCCCTTTCCGTTGAATAATTTGCTGATTTGGCAGCGCCAATAAAATGCCGTCGTTGTATAGAATGCCAATAATAATGATTATTCTTTCCTTTTAGAGCCATGGCCATTTTAATTTTTTTCTCATGAAGTTGCTTTTTATCTATTAATGGATACGCAGATATAATGTCATACAAAGGAGTTAATTGATATTTTCCTTCAGGTTCAATAAATAGACTAAAGTTCTTTGCATGCCCATCAATTGCTGCTAATAACCAAAATAGCACTTGTGCTCGGAAAAAATTATCACGGTCTCTAGTGGGATCTATTGAACCTAATAGTAACTGCATTATTTTTTTTATCCCAGGGCCACCCTCAGCCTGATATTTCAGGTTGGGTGAAATTCCTAATGCTTGACACATATCTTCTTGTGGTAAGCGCATTATCCATTTTTTATCACTCGATACCCTTCGATCAAATCTCTCAACCGCTAATACTTTTACTTCTTCAAATTGAAGAATTTCACAACTTGCAACCGCCAAACCAAATGCCTCAGCAATTTGCGCACAAAACCATTCATTCTCACAACTATCTGTTAAATCCATCTTCTGAACTTGATCAATGGGCAATTTGAAAATGTGTGTTGTTGGAGTTTGACCTAAGGGCATTTTCCATTTTTTTTTATAATATAAAAAAGCCGCTTTTTCTTGCGCTCCAGCAATTGAGATTCTGAAATCTTCAACATCATCTACCATCCCTAATGGATTTTCCTGATTGCTTCTTAGAATCTGAGCAATCCTTGCCTCACTCATTGACTTAAATCTTATTTCCTCAGTTAAATTAGCTATCTTCGATTGTGATATTTGTATGGCACCCACGCAATCTTCACCTATACTTGCAAGCAAATCAAACGGCTGATTTGTTGGTACATTAAATTTAGCTTGAATTCTTGCCCTTATTTGAGGGCTATCAGGCAATAAATTATCAAAGAAATTATAAACAATATCACCAGAAAATGGTCGATCACTCAATGGCAATGATAATGAAACAGGCCTAGAGCCAGGTGTTTCCAACCAAGATTGTTCATAAGAAAATATTAAATTCCCTTTGCTTTTTTTTTCTAACTTCCCAATCAAAATACCATTCATCAAAACATTTAATATTACATTTTTTCTACGCATGACCTACCACTCATACTTCCAAGCTGAATTCTTGTCCTTTGAAGAATCTTTAGTTTTTATTTTCATATCTAGATTGACTGCTGATAATATTAAAAACAATGTCGACAATTTTGTATTTTCAGGCTTATTTTCAAAGGCAGAAATGGTTTTTTGCTTTAAACCTACCCTGTTTGCAACCTCTTCCTGAGTCAATGCTAGCTTTTTTCGTTGACTTATTACCTGTAGCGCTAATTCTTTTGGACCACGTGTAAACATCATTAGCTCCTTATACCTAATAGGGTATATTTTTTAAATATACCCTGTAGGGTATACTTCTTAACTCATACCCTATAGGGTATATTTTTATATTATACCCTCAAAGGGATATTTGCAAATAGTTATATAACGTGTTTATACAATCCTTAATTAGCAAATTAGCTATACTATATGATAATGACCTTACTAGGCATTGGAACATGTTAAATGGCTTTGCATTAGGCTTATTATTTTTTGTCGGCATAGTGCTGTTTTACGGCATTATTGCTATTCACGATATCCCCTATGAAATAGCTAAATCGCGTAAACATCCGCAACAAGATGCTATTCATGTGGCAGGTTGGATAAGCCTGTTTACCTTGCACACGATTTGGCCCTTTTTATGGATCTGGGCAACCCTGTATCGTGAAGACAGGGGCTGGGGGTTTATTCAAGAGTCGCCTGAATCGCAAAAAATTCATGAAATACAAAAACAAACTCAACTATTGCTTGAACAATTGATTGCTTCAAATCACCATCACGAACAATTAACTAAACTCGAAAAGCAACAAATTGAATTAGAAAAGATGATCCTCTTGCTACAAGCAACCCAAAATGGTTCCAAGGAGTAGCGTACATGGATTTGTTACTTGTTCTCACCTATACCGCCATTTGCGTTGCTGTTTTCAAACTATTTCGTATTCCTTTAACAAAATGGACTGTGCCCACTGCCGTCCTGGGTGGCGTGTTGCTGATTGGTGCCCTATTAGCTTTGATGAATTACAATCATCCCTATTCTGAAATGAGCCGTGAATATTTTATTACAACCCAAGTGATTCCGAGTGTTACAGGACGAGTGATTGAAGTACCTGTCAAAGCGAATATGCCACTTAAAAAAGGCGATGTCTTATTTAAAATTGATCCAGAACCTTTTCAACATAAACTCGCTTCCATTCAAGCGCAATTAATTTCTGCTGAAAGTGATTTAAAAAGAGCTAATGAGCTGGTGGAAAAAAACGCCATACCCATAAGAGATCGTGATTTAATGCAAGCAAAATTTGATGATTTAACCGCGCAAAAGGCCAGCGCTACTTATGATTTAGAGCAAACAACCGTTAGAGCAGCAACAGATGGTTATGCAACCCAAATATTGATCCGCGAAGGCATGCTAGCTACCTCGTTACCATTTCGTCCTTTGATGATTTTTGTGCACAATGAGAAACAGATTTTTGTTGGCTGGTTTCGGCAAAATAGTCTGTTACGCTTAACACCGGATGATCAAGCAGAAGTGATCTTCGATGCCATCCCTGGTGTCATTTTCTCTGCCAAAGTCACTCAGATCTTACCCGTGATTGCAGAAGGTCAAATTACCGCCACAGGTGATTTAGTACAAGTCAATTTTAATCAACCAGGCAGAGTACCTGTGTTGCTTGAAATTATCGATCCAAAATTTAGTGAATATGAACGTACGATTCCAGGTGGTGCTGCCGGACAATCTGCTGTCTATAGTAAGCATTTTCATCATGTGGCTGTGATACGAAAAGTATTACTGCGCATGGCTTCGTGGATGAATTATATCTTTCCGTTTCATTGAGATCAGATAAACTTATTCGGTCTTGTTGCCTTTTGAGCAACACTTGTAGCCAAAAAGGCAGCAATTATAACTCTTCTAACCGCTTTAACGTATCAGGATATTTTTTTAACATTAGAATCAAGGCTGCAGCTTGATCATTAGGAGTTGTTTCTCCTAGCTCCCACTTTTCAAGTGTTCTTAATGACACTCTCAGTTTTAAAGCAAACACGCCTCTAGACATGTGTAATTTTTCACGCAATTCACGAATCAATGCAGCATCGACTTTAGTAAGCGGCTTTTGTACCATTTTGTGTGTACGCAAAGTGATCTTGCTGTTTTGATGAGCACTTATATCTTCAAGCCCTGACTTTAGCTCCTCAAATAGATTTCGCTTTTGCTTGTTTTTCATGGTTAGTGCCTTTGTAGCATGGAGTCTAATATTTGCCTTAATTGCTTTTTATCATTGACAGTTAAATCTATCATTTCATTTTTAGCATATAAGGTCAAAAAGTAGATAACCTCTTTTGATACAAGGGAGTAATATATAATTCTTACTCCGCCCCTCTTTCCTTTACTGTTTCAATAAATATCATAGCACATCTATACCCTTAAAGGGTATAGATCCTCTTGATTAAATATTTGCCAACACTTGAAAAGTGTACAGTAATTGTATGTTCTTTTATAAGCAAAAACAACGTGTTGAAAGCTATCTTTTCGAACCTTTATGAAAGGAAATAAAAATGATGAACTACACGATTTTTGGCGTGTTATCGATAAGCCAACATATTATGCTTACTTAACATCTTCATTTTAAAACCCAGCGATGTGAGCCAGTCTTGAATGCCTTGATGTTCGGTTGAAAAGGTTTCTAATAAAATTGCCTTTATGTTTGCATGCGTTAAAAATGCTTTTGCACCTTGCAACACTTGGTGCTCGAACCCTTCCACATCAATTTTCAATAAAAAATTGGTATCGCTACTAAAAGTGTTTTGTTGCATAAATTGATCAAGCGTTAAAGAGGGTACTTCAATCGCATGCTGATTTTTTTCAACAATGGTATTAAGGGGATCGCCATCGCTTAAATTACTAAAATAAAGCGGCTGATTGCTATCGCTGACAGCAGCTTCAATTACTTGATTTTCAGATAAGCCATTGAGTAAAAAATTCATTTTACATAAATTGGCTGTTTGTGGATGTGCCTCAAAAGCATAAAGCTTTTTGACCTTATCCATCAGTAAAATACTATAAGCACCAATGTTTGCGCCAATATCTAAAAAAACCGAATGCTGATCTGCCATGTTACGTAGTGCGGCAATTTCTAAACGATCGGGGTGGCTTGCATAGACAAATGCAGAAGAAATCCGATTATTGGGATAAAGAAAAATCTTCTTCCCATTAAATAATTTTTTACTAAAAACGGTTTTAACAACCCTTTTATAACCTTGATACACACAAGCCAACACTAAACGATAAGGCACTGCCAAAGGCGAATTGTTTTCAACGATATATTGAAAAATATGTAAAATCTTTTTCATTAATAAGCCACTTTTAATATTTTATCTTTAAGCAGATATTTAAAACGTGTGAATAAATCGATTGCCATTAACGTCAGTTTTCCGGCAACACCATGTTGTTGTTTGATGCGATGATATTCATCAAATATTTCCATAATACGATGAGTGCCAACCCCACCTGCTCGCCAGCGTGACACCATGACATCTTTAATGATCGTTTTTGGAAAATGCTGATAGGCTCGCAGCAATATTTCATAATCCATGGCAAAACGTGCTTTTTTATCAAAGTCGCCATATTGTTCAAAAAAGGAACGATGTGTAAACAAGCCTTGATGTGGCAACGACATTTTGAATAATAACGACTGTTTCTTAAAGGGTTTTATGGTTTTTGGTGCCACCCATAATGGCGTGATGCCATCTTCTTTAACCCGCTCTACTTTGCCACAAATTAAACGATAACTAGAATCGAGATCGGCAAAGAGTGTTTTTATACAATCTGGTGCATAGAGTGTATCCCCAGCACCTTGAAAGTTGATGTATTCACCTGTTGCCCGCATTAAACCTTTATTAAAAGCATCGGAAATGCCCTCGTCTGGTTCAGAAAGGCTAAATGCAATCATGCCTTGATTTTGCATAATAATGTCAAGCGTGCCATCGGTTGAGCCGCCATCGATCACAATCACTTCTAAAGAAGGATAGCCTTGGGCGCGAATGCTTGCTAAAGTTTGTGTTAAATACGCTTTGGCATTCTTAACGGCGATAATAATAGAGATTGAGGGTTGAAACATGTTCCAGTTTATCTTACAACTTATCCGCGATCCTAAGCTTTACCGCTATATTCTTGCGGGGGGTTCCTGTGCTGTACTAGACATTAGCTTATTTTTGCTACTTCGCCAGCACTTTGAATATCACTATTTAATTCTTGCTACGTTTAGTTTTGTCATTGCCACGTTAGCCAACTTTATTCTTTGCAATCACTTCGTTTTTAAGCATGC
>CAZQMV010000013.1:48502-60085 GCA_964594635.1 Uncultured Candidatus Berkiella sp. | reverse complement strand
GGCTTTTTAGATGAAGATATCGACTTGCTCGTTATTTGTATTACTTTCCTTTTATTAAGGAAAAAATTTATTTCCTCCGTCAAACTAGAGTCTATATCATTTTTCTTGTATATTAATCCCACTAAATTAAAAGGCACAATATGAAATATATCTGTATTAATCTTAGCACTTTTTGACTCAAGAAGACCTTTCATATGAGCTGCACCCACAATTAATACACTATGTTGAGGATCGCGTTCAAGCACTTGTTTCATCACAATATTTCTTTCTTGGATACTCGCACCAGGACCCTTTGTATCGTTTCGATATGGATGATTGTCCACAAGCAAAGTAGACATGTTGGATGATATTGCACCTCGGTAGATCCTTTCTATTGGCTCTCCTTTAGGAAGCTCTACCGCTAGTTGCTTAACACCCATTTTATTCGCTATACCAACAATGAGTTCTTCAAGCTGTTTTATTTTATACGAATAATGTTCTTCTCCCAACATGATTAATAATTTCTTATTATGTGCCTCTGCAACTCCCTTTTCTTTTGAAAGAATCGTATTTAATGATTTTGCAAACCTTACAATATCAGTTGTGTTTAACTCAATTTTTTTTCTAAGATATTTGGTAAAGATTGTATCTTTACCGTCTTTTTGAGAATATTCAATGATACTTTTACCATGAATATCCATACGATCGCCTCCATTATAATAGTCATTGTCTATTAAATATTTCACTACTCTCTCTTGGCCATTTTTAGCAGCGTAATATAACGCCGTGATATCTTTTTTAAAATTATCATAATAAGAAAGTCCATCAATGCTTTTTTTGACTGTTTTCAGATCGCCTGCTTTAGCAGCAATATGAATTTTACTGCAGCCATGTTCAGGTGATCCATGTTTCAATAACAGCTCTCGAATTTCTGCCCCATTTTTTAAAGAAGGAACATTAATGGGCGGGTTTTGAAGATCATCACAAATATCTAACTTCGCCCCTTTTTTAATTAAACATGTAACAATATCTATTTCACCTAGGCGAACCGCATGATGAAGCAATGTAAAACCTTGTTTATCCCTTTTATCAATCAGTGTTCCGACCCTGATAACTTTATTGTGCAATGTTTCTTTATCCATATAATGATAAAACGGATAGATAGGCAGTGAAGTCTTCATTAATGCTCCAAAAGAATGTTCATCATCATCATGTAAAACATGATGTTTTTCTAAAAACAAGTTAGCAAGACTAAATGACAGCCAAAATAGCACTGGCTTTAGCAAAAAGATGCCATAAATATTCGCCAGAATACGATAAACGTTGCTTTTTACAGGAGAATTGGTTTTTTTAGCGGTTCACTTTTCAACCAAAAGCATTATAATAACTAAAGCAATTTTATGTAGTTGGTTTTATGGTTAACGATGTTTATCTACCAAGCAGAACACACCCTATTCCTGTTAATCATATTTCCTATCAGGCAGAGTCCTCTATTCGAAAAATGATAAAACCTCTCAATAAACTGGGAGGTATTGACTATTTTTGTTATGGTGAAAACTACCCAAACTCCTCTGGATTTACGCTACATACCAACGCTACCTTTTATGAAAGTTGGTTTGAAAATGAGGGGATCTTATTCGGCTTTCATTTACAAGGATGGCACGTCTTTGATCACTTAATGCCTCAAAAAATTTTAGAAGTAGCACATGCACAAGACTTGGGAAATTTTGTTACCTATATTGAACGCCATAAAGATAAAACGGTTATATTTGAGTTTGGCTCAAGACCAGATAACACAAGCAGCCTAGAATTCTACAAGAATAATCCGGGACTACTCCGAAAATTTGGGCAATATTTTATAAATACACTTGGCAAAGATCTCATCGCCATCGGACGACAACAACCTATTATGCCTCCTGAGTGGATGATAAAAGGCAGAACTTTACCTTATCCATCTGCTTTATTTCCTTGCAAAAATGCTGTTCCCTTAGAAATATTAACTGAACAGGAGCAATGCTTCTTAAGTTATATATTACGTGGATACGCTAACAATGATCTTGCATCAAAACTGCATTCAAACCCTAAATTGATTTCAAAAAAGTTAACACTCATTAAAAAGAAGCTCCAGTGTCGCACTAAAAGTGAACTATTTCACAAAGCTCATCATCAAGGGGCTATTGAATATCAGTTTGACAATCAGTGGCTAAATCTTATTAAAGAAGACGATTTGGATGATTCAGCCAAACACTTTCTTAAGCAAATTTATCATCCTTTATGCAAATTATCTCAACAAGAACTGTTTTGTTATCGCTTATTGCTTCAAGGTTATACCTTGGCTGAAATGAGCCAACAGCTATCTATTGGGATCCCAACCATTGCAGACTATATCAATAGACTAAAAGCGAAACTGGGGTGCAAAGATAAAATTGAGCTATTCAATCAAGCTATTCATGACGGCTATTTACGCTATTCATTCTAACGTTTGTATCTACAACATAATTGAACTTTCTGAAGCCTTATTCTGTCTCTCTTAAAAGCAAATTGTATATCAATAATAAGGTGTAGATAGATGGCGTTTGAACGTGAATTAAACCTGAAAAAAGTTCGAGAAGAATTTAAGCAAAAATTAATTGGTGACGGCTTAAGGCCAGAACAAGCTGAGCGTAGTGCTAATTTAATGTCCACAGGCGATATTGACCAAGTCAAAAATGATCTCGATAGACATCCTAATATTACAGTGATCAATAAAATCACGGGTAGAACGATAAAAATCAAAAATTCGCAATTTGCCACAGCACAAAAAACCAGCGATTTTCTTAGAGGTCTTGCCAAGGATGACGATGAATTATATGATTATTTATCGAAATATCTGCATCAAGGCGCATTTTTGCATTTAACCGAACTCTTAATGGCATACTATTTTGCACCAGAAACGCAGTTAAGAACTGGCAATCGCCAAGCTATTTTTACCATAGAAGAAGATGGTTCTATTGATTATACTGAAAAATTTGATATCGAGCATATTCGAACCTCAGATCAAGACAACTCGACTGAATATCAAACTGTCACAGGTGGTCCCATTGCGACTTTTTCACTTTCATCCAAGTTAAAAACACAAAATAAGCAAGTTGAACACACTTATGGCAGCATTGACGTCAAAATACATGACAATGCAGCTAAAAAATTTTTTGAAGATACCAGAGGTAAATTTCCAAAATTCCTTTCATGGATAAAAGATACTGTCACTTTTCTATTGAGTCATGTTGAACGAATGCAACACAAACAACGAGAAGCCTTAATTGCACCTAAGCGGAAACTTTAATGGAACAACTTGATAATAACCCGCCGGTTTTTGGCTCTGCCCTCTGGCGTTTTGTTGGTCGCTTTAGGCGTACTATCCGAATAGCCTTTTAACGTAAAGACGGCAGGTTTTACACCTGCAAACACGAGGTAATCTTTGACAGCCCACATGCGCTGGTTCGCCATATGCATATTGCTTATATAACCGCCCTTGCTATCTGAATGACCCGCCACATCAACGCGACGAATTTTACCATCGGCCAAAATATATTCTTTTAATTCACTTAATTGTCTTTCTGCTTCATGCGACAACAGTGTGCTACCACTGTCAAAGTAAATGACCATTTCTTTAAGCTCTGAGAAAGAATCGGGAACCATATCATCGATGCATTTGAGATAATTTTTATAGGCTTTTTGAAAACCCACAGCACTTAAGATGATCTTATCTTTGTTACAACACTGTTCCTGATAAGGCGCATCGATAGGTTTCATCATAATGGCGGCACTTTGCCCATTACGAAGCGCTGCTAATAACTCATAAACGGTATCTTTATTTAAGCTGACAGGCTCCTGCCCCATTTTAAGAGGAACTTTCGCCAATACTTTAGGTTCCGTCTCATATTTCCATTCTTGTGGATAAACCACGACATGGGCGTTTCCATTGTGCTGTCGCCCTAAAATGGACTCTAAAGCAAAATGTTGTTTTTCGCCGTTAGACTGGCTAAAAATAGCCCTGCCATAGCCTGGAATGGTATGCGTGAGGGTACAATGGATTTTGTTCGTTGTGCTTTGCCAGCGTGAGCTCGCAATAGTAGCCTCAAATTCCTCTGCTTTTAGCCCTAGTACTAGGCTAAACAGAAGAGAAACCGCTACAATACCCTGCACAAGCTTAGGAGACGGCATAAGGCAACTATCCTTATCAGCTAAAATATCCGAGGTGCCGCAATTTACATCGACCAAAGGCTATAACACTTTATGGAAACGATAGAGATTATTTATCCAGATGACTGGCACTGCCACTTACGTGATGGTGATTTTTTGCGAGCAACTATACCCGATATAGCTAGGCAGTTTCGACGTGCAGTGGTGATGCCAAACTTGGTTCCTCCCGTTACCACCGTAGCCATGGCCATGGCCTATCGTGAACGCATTCAAGCGATGATCCCAAGCGACATTAACTTCACTCCTTTGATGACACTCTATTTAACGGATGAAACCTCCCCGCAAACGATACAAGAAGCTAAACAATCCGGCTTTATCATCGGCTGTAAGCTTTATCCTGCCGGAGTAACCACCAATTCATCAGCGGGCGTCACGGCGCTTTCAAAATGCGATGCGGTCTTTGAAGTAATGTCAGAAGTCGGCCTCCCCCTTCTCATTCACGGTGAAGTGAATGATCCCGCAATTGACATTTTCGATCGTGAACGTATTTTTATTGAACGTCATTTGATGCCACTCACCCAGCGCTTTCCAAAGCTTAAAATCGTGTTAGAACATATTACCACCTCCGATGCCGTAGAATTTGTGTTACAAGCTTCTAATAACATTGCTGCAACCATTACGCCCCATCATTTATTATTAAATCGCAATGATATGTTGGTCGGCGGTATTAAACCCCATCACTACTGTTTGCCTATTCTCAAACGACAAACCCACCAAAAGGCTTTGGTAACAGCGGCAACCAGTGGCAACCCCAAATTCTTTTTAGGCACCGATAGTGCGCCACATGCAAAATCCAAAAAAGAAGCCGCTTGTGGCTGTGCGGGCGTTTACAATGCTTTTTCTGCTATGGCGCTTTACACGGCCGCCTTTGAACAAGCCAACGCGTTAGATAAATTAGAAAACTTTGCAAGCTGCTTTGGCCCAACATTTTATGGTTTACCCCTTAACCGTGATAAACTCACCCTCACCAAAGCATCTTGGCAAATGCCAACAACTTTAGCTTTTGGTGAAGAAACCTTAGTCCCCTTTTTAGCGGGTGAAACCCTCACTTGGAAAACTGCAGAATGACAAATGCAATCAGAAAACGTTTCCGTGGCTTTTTGCCCGTTGTTATCGACGTGGAAACCGGCGGCTTAGAGCCCAAAAACGATGCATTGCTAGAGCTAGCGGCTATTACGATTGAAATGGATCCTAATGGCCAAGTTTTTCCGGCAGAAGAATTTCATTACCATATCCTTCCCTTTCAAAATGCAAATTTAGATCCTAAATCGTTAGCCTTTAATAAAATCGATCCACTGTATCCTTTGCGTTTTGCCATTGAAGAAAAAGACGCAATGAAAGATCTTTGTTTAAAAGTCAATGAAGCATGCAAAAAGAATCGTTGTTCAAGAGCGGTATTGGTAGGACACAATGCCTGGTTTGATCAACATTTTTTGAATGCCGCCATGGATAGAAGCCACATTAATAAAAATCCCTTTCATCGCTTTACCAGCTTTGATACAGCAACCTTAGGTGGCCTTGCCTTTGGACAAACGGTACTCTCTAAGGCACTCGCTGCGGCAAATATCAGTCATAATACTGAAGAAGCCCATTCTGCATTATATGATGCAAGACAAACGGCAGAATTATTTTGTCACATTGTGAATCAATGGAAATTGCCTGTTACAACTGAAGAGCCACCTCTGTCCCCTGACGAATAGCGCGTACAGCATCTAATTCAAGCGCAACATCCGCCCCACCAATCACACAAACTGGCACTTTGCCTTCTAATTCTACATATAAGGTTTTCAGGGGCAATTGACCTGCACAAACCACAACGTGATCAACCGCTAATACTTGTGGACTGCCCTTCACGATAATATGTAGACCTTCATCGTCCACTTTTTGATATTCAACACCCGCAATCATCTTTACTTTTTTGCGTTTTAATTCGGTACGATGGATCCAACCGGTGGTTTTCCCTAAGCGCGCACCCAATTTTTCATTTTTTCGTTGTAACAGGTAAATCTCACGCTTTGAGGGAATATCAATGGGCTGAATGTTGGCAACCCCACCGCGAACGGCATTATTCGGATCAATACCCCAATAACTGAGGTAATCCTTAATATCGAGACTGGGATGTTTCGCATCACCATGCGATAAAAATTCAGCGATGTCAAAACCAATCCCACCCGCACCAATGATGGCAACTCGCTCACCCACCGTCACTTTACCTTGGATCACATCAACATAGGACACCACTTTGGGGTGCTGACTGCCAGGTATTTGAATAGGACGCGGCGTGATCCCTGTGGCTAACACCACTTGTTCAAAGCCGCCTGTCAATAACGTGGCAGCGTCAATCGCGGTATTTAGCACCACTTTCACGCCAGCTTTGGCAAGCTGATGCTTAAAATAGCGTAATGTTTCATAAAATTCTTGTTTACCAGGCACTTTCTTGGCTAAATTAAATTGCCCACCAATGTCACTTTGTTGTTCATATAATGTGACATCATGCCCACGCAAAGCGGCTTGTAAACTACAAGCCATCCCCGCAGGACCTGCTCCCACGACCGCAACCTTTTTGGCTTTTTTCGCTTTAACCGCAATCAGTTCGGTTTCATAAGCCGCAAAAGGATTTACCATACAAGTCGCGCGCTTTTTCTGAAAAATATAATCTAAACAGGCTTGATTACAGGCAATACATGTATTAATTGAATCGAGATCGTTCTCGATGGTTTTTTTAACAAAATCGGGGTCGGCTAAAAAGGGACGAGCCATGGAGATCAAATCGGCATCATTGCGCGCTAAAACCGTTTCAGCATCGTAAGGATTATTGATCCGATTGCTGGTCATTAACGGTAAACTCACCGCTTGCCTTAATTGATGCGTTACCCACGTAAATGCTGCTCGGGGCACCTTAGCTGCAATGGTCGGGATCCTGACTTCATGCCAACCAATGCCGGTATTGATAATGGTGGTGCCTACCGCTTCAACAGCTTGGGCTAAAAGCGCTGTCTCTTCACGTAAATTCCCGTCAGGGATTAAATCAAGCATCGAGAGACGATAAACAATAATGAATTCGTTGCCGACTAATTCGCGTGTTTTTTTAACAATATCGACCGCAAAACGCATGCGTTTTTCAAAACTACCACCCCATTCATCGCTACGGTGATTGGTTTTAGTGACAAGGAATTCGTTAATTAAATAGCCTTCAGAACCCATGATTTCCACACCATCATAGCCCGATTGCTTGGCTAATAATGCACAATTTGCATAGTCGTCAATGGTTTTTTGCACGGCCTTTGCGCTTAAAGTCCATGGCGTAAAGATATTAATGGGTGCTTTAATTCGAGACGGTGCAACCGCTAAAGGATGATAACCATATCGACCCGCATGCAAGATCTGCATGGCAATTTTACCGCCATTGTCATGCACCGCTTGAGTGACTTTTTGGTGATCGGGAATTTGAGAGGTTGAGGATAATCTGGCAGCAAATGGAGCGACCCAACCAGCACGATTTGGCGCAATGCCACCTGTGATGATTAAGCCAACGTCTCCTCTTGCCCTGGCGGCATAAAACTCAGCCATCTTGTCAAAACCGTCGGTGGCTTCTTCAAGACCGGTGTGCATGGAGCCCATCACAACGCGGTTTTTAAGCTGAGTGAACCCTAAATCTAAAGGGGCAAGTAAATGCGCAAATGTGTTCTGTGACATAACATCCCTGTAATGATCGAACATGTAGGGGAGGACCTCTGCCCGCCCCTACGAGAGACTACTAGAGCGTGTCAGAATTAGCTGCAAGATATTTGGCCACACCATCCGTTGATGCTGTCATACCTTTGTCGCCTTTTTTCCAACCCGCTGGGCAAACTTCGCCGTGATTTTCATGATACTGAATAGCATCAAATATGCGCAAAATTTCGTCCATATTACGACCGATTGGTAAATCGTTAACGATTTGTGAGCGCACGATACCATTTTTGTCGATAATGAAAGCCGCACGAAATGCAACGCCTGCTTCTGGGTGTTCAACACCATATGCTTGGCAAATGCGGTGATTCACGTCAGCTGCCATGGTGTAAGCCACTTTTTCAATACCGCCATCTTTGATGGCCGTATTACGCCAAGCATGATGTGAAAATTGCGAATCAATAGAAACAGCAACCACTTCAATTTCACGTGATTTGAATTCATTCATACGTTTATCTAACGCGATTAATTCTGAAGGGCAAACAAAGGTGAAGTCTAAGGGGTAAAAGAAAACTAACCCATATTTACCCTTGCAAGCATCTGAAAACTTGTATTTGCTGGTAATTTCGCCGTTACCTAACACTGCGGCACAGGTAAAATCGGGAGCTTTACGTCCAACCAAAACACTCATGTGTCTCTCCTACTTATTCAATATTAAACACCAAATTCGGGATATTATCGTAACATGGCCTCCCCTAGATTGCCATTTGACAACGATTCCTATTTGCAAGCAAAGATAGTCATTCAACTTTATGACATTCGGTCGAAATAGTCATTTGAAAGGTTATGGTTTTGAGGGGGACTTTGTTTTAGGGGCGTCCATGCTTATTGCTGACTCTTCTTTAACCAATGGCTTAGATTCACTGCGTTTCATTTGGAAGAGGCTTACTATAGCTATAGGCTTAGCAGGGGGATTTTCGATTTTATCAAGTGCTTGGAGCTGTTGAATAAAATCTCGCATAGGTTTTCTTTCATCTAGTGCATCTTGGGCAAATACATCAAGCTTAGCCCCGCCATTTAATAATTCTTTTATAGCTGAACGATTACTTCTTTCAATTGCAAATGCAAGCGGTGATCGGTGAAATGTATTTTGTACATTCAAATCAATATCTTTATTCGCTAATAAGGCAGATGTACTCTTTTCATAACCAAAGTTGAGCGCGACATGCAATGGTGTATTGCCAAAATTATTTTTTTGATTGACATCACAAACGCCAGCAGCAAGGAGCACATTCAACATTTGTTGATTATTATTGCTAGTCGCCATGTGAATAACAGTATCACCATGCGCATTGACTTCTAGCAAAGCATCTGGATCGTCTTCAATTATCTGCTTAACTTTATCAATATTATTTTCCATGACGGCGTAATGGAGCTCTGTAAACCCATTTGGTGATGAATCACCCAACGTATAGGGCAACTCAACCATGGGTGGCTGAACTTCAGGAACAGCGCTTGTTTTGTCTGAATAAAATTTATAAGCATTTAAATTAATATCCAAATTGCCATTTGGTTTTATGAGATTGAGATCCTTATATTTTGTTTGGATAATAAAGTCTGCCAAAGCCTCTGCTGAGGTAAATTCAGGTGTTTGCACCTTTTGATTTGAATCAAAATATTTAAATTTTCCATCATCGGTGATATAGAGGCTGGTGGCATGCTGCGCGCCTGTGACATCAAAAGTAACATCACGCCATCTTGATGCATGCGTCAGGATTTCAATTAATTGTTCGCGTGTTGCATCTTTTTGTGAATAGTTGAATAGACTTCTAAGCTCTCGCCCTTCTTTCGGATCTTTAACAAGGTCATATTGTGCAATACGTGAGTTTTGCCCCCAACCATCTAGCTGTAAATTATTAGTAACATTATCGTTATAATGAAATAATACAAGGTCATTAGAGACTTGTTCAAAAAGCTCTCCTAGATTTTGATAACGGTTTTGTAACGATTCAGGCGCTTTATTCTGTAATGATTCTTTTTTTCCATCCCATTGGGAAATGGCTCTAAGAATATCATAAAATTCTTTTTCTCTTCCTGATGAAAGATATACTTGATTCATGAAGCCCCAACCATTGCAGACTCCAATTTGATCAATTACATTCTCGCCATCTCGTCCCTGTAATTTCAAAAAATCAGTCAATTGCTTATTATTGCGTGATTGCCCAATATCACACCATGTCTTAGCTTTTTCTTTGGCAGCTTCTAAATCAACTCCAGGCACTTTTTGGATAAGCTCTATTGCTGATTGATTGTTTTTATGAATAGCAATATCAAGAGCAGTTCTGCCATAAGTGTCTACATTATTGATATTTTTAAAAAAGATGCCATCCTCATCTTTTAACAGTGCTTCAAGTAAATCTAAACGACCACTTTCAACAGCCATATGCAGAAGATTTTTTTTCTGTGAAAAAAGGATATTGGCTGCATCATCTTCTAAATTGTTAACAAATTTCATGATGGACGATAAATAGGGTCCATTTTCTGTAGGCACTTCATCTATTTCTTCATCGTCATGCCCATATTCATTTTCGTTTTCACTTTCGCTTTCATATTCAATTTCATTTTCTTCATCATCACCAGTGACATTAACATATGACACATTACCATAGATCATATCCTGAATTTGCTGTGCCGTTACTTCTTGGATAGCTGGGTTTGAGAAGAGCATTTTAGCAATTTCAGGTTGATTTTTTCTGATGGAAGCATTGAATGCAATGTTTTCAGTTCCAGCAGCATGCTTATTTATATCAGCATATTTTATTAATTGGTTGGCAATCTCTACCCTGTCAATCCTTATTGCCTCTTCCAATTCACTAACCAAAGCACGTAACATTTTTTCATCAATTTCTCCATGTTTAAATATTTCCTCAAGAAGTGACTCCAGTTCCTCTGCAGTGCCACTTTCGCAAACGTCCGACAAAATGTCTTCATACACATCCAAAATTTCTTTAGTTAATTTCTCATTTTCCTGCAGAACAGCTATATCAAGTGCCGTTCTTCCATAATCATCTTTATCTCTAATGTTTTTTCTAAAAACACTCTCACGATCTTTGAGTAGGAGATCAACAACATCACTTCGTTCTTGCAATACAGCTGCATGTAATGGATTCAATCCATTTTTGTTTTTCAATAGAACAGCATTATCTTGTAATACATCCAAATTTTCTTGAATTGATTCTAGGTTGCCTGTATTTTTTTCTGCTATGGTTTCTTCGTTCCCTTCGGTATAGGTTGCATTAATGAGATCATGAAGACTTTCTGCTGCTTTCTCTTTTATACGATCTATTTTCAGTAAACTAGAAACCACTTCAGGATGTCTATTTTCAATCGCATTTTCATAGGCCGTATTACTGTATGATGTCGCTTCCGCAACAACCTCTTTGAATTCTAATAATTTGTTTACAACACTCACTCTTCCATGTCTTGCTGCATCATTTAATTCAGTTACAATTTCGCTCAGATGCTCAGAAAGCTCGTCATCTTCTATTAAGTCATTGAGCAGTGTATCTAGTGCAACAATGTCTTCTTCTTCACATGCTTTAGTGAGAAGCTCATCGTCATCAAGGTCTTCGTCATCATCAAGGTCTTCGTCATCATCAAGGTCTTCGTCATCATCAAGGTCTTCGTCAT
>CAZQMV010000013.1:0-48402 GCA_964594635.1 Uncultured Candidatus Berkiella sp. | reverse complement strand
ATCAAGGTCTTCGTCATCATCAAGGTCTTCGTCATCATCAAGGTCTTCGTCATCACTATCATTGTCCTCATCAGCCATGACGATTATCCTAGAAAATCAACATATTTAATTCGACCCTAGATTGAGTAAAAAAGTTCAGTGTGAATAAATTGATGTATATACGCCGAAGGGAGATTTCATAATGGAAATTAAAAAGGGCCGCTGTTGCGGCCCTTACTTTGGTATCTTAAGTCTTTAAGTATTTTTTTGCTCAAACTAGTTTGTCTTTAGGCTAGGCGACGAGCTCTCTTAAAGCAGGAGTGCACTTCAGTACATGACTGCTTTGAGAGGGGCGAAGTCAACAACGCATAAAGGCAAACTGGGAAGAGCAAAGGAGAATTAGAAGTTCCAGGGCCAAAATTCATAGTTTTCGTATTGATACTGGTAGACAGCCCCACCAACGATAGTAGCGGCAAGCGCTGTCGTTAGAGCGGGCGCGCCGAGAGTGACTGCGCTTAGGCCTAATAACCCACCTGAGAGGACGCCTATCAGTGTTGCTTCGCGTTTTGCGTCTGCTTGGAACCGTTGCCACATTTCGGTTGAAAAATTATTATTTCCTGCAGAAAAAGCTGCACCCGAAACGGTTTGAATTTCTTGCATTGATAATTGACGTATCATGGGTTTCCCCCTATCCAATAAAACAAGTAAGCAAATAAACATAATTTGCTTACCTTCATCTTACTGGCGATAAAAGGGCCGTCAAGCCCTTCACATCTATTTATAACGTCAACTAAATTAATGATAAACTCAAACCCGTTTGAGTTTAGGCTATCCGTCTTCGCTAAGAAGCTGCGCCGGACAAGGGCGACAAGTTAGACTTCTGCGGCAACCGCTTCCATGCTTTCTGCAAGCACATTTGCTGCAGATAATTGGGTTTGCAGATCACCTTTTTCGAATAATTCTGTCACGATGTCGCAACCACCTAACAATTCGCCTTTTAAATAAAGCTGCGGAAAAGTCGGCCAATTGGCGTAAAGGGGTAACGTTTGACGAATATCAGGGTTTTCTAGAATATTCACATACGCAAATTTAGCTTTGCATACTTTCAAAATATGCACCACTTGTCCTGAAAAACCGCATTGTGGAAATTGTGGCGTCCCTTTCATATACAAAAGTAAATCGTGCGTTTCAATCTGCTGCTTGATGCGTTGTAATGTATCCATTGTTATTCACTCTACCTCAGTTAACCAATGGCTCGCATTGTAGAGTATTTAGATACTCATTCCAATTTGCATTTAGGCTAGGTGCTCCCTACACTCTGTATTTTTGTGAAAATGAACCACTCAAATAGTGATTTGTTACTTGTCTAAATAAGTTAGGAGCACTTTATGGCTATCGAATTACCTGCACTTCCCTATGAAATGGATGCATTAGCACCCCATATTTCACGCGAAACTTTGGAATACCATTATGGCAAGCACCATAAGGCATACGTCGATAACTTAAATAACCTGATCCCTAACACTGAATTTGCTAGTAAATCACTTGATGACATCATTATGACCTCCAGTGGCGGTATTTTTAATAATGCGGCCCAAATATGGAATCATACTTTTTATTGGAACTGCTTATCACCCAATGGTGGCGGTGAACCAACGGGTGAATTGGCTGATGCAATTACCCAAAAATTTGGTTCTTTTGCAGCATTTAAAGAACAATTCAGCAAAACTGCCATCACCACTTTTGGTTCAGGTTGGGGTTGGTTAGTGAAAAACAAAGATGGCTCTATCGATTTAGTAAGCACATCAAACGCACAAACGCCCATGACTGCTGGTCAAAAAGCGCTATTAACATGCGACGTTTGGGAACATGCTTATTATATTGATTATCGTAATGCACGTCCTAAATACGTTGAAAACTTCTGGAATTTAGTCAATTGGGATTTTGTCGCTAAACAATTTGCGAAGTAGCATCGTCTTGTAGGGGGCGACCCTGAGGGCTCCCCACAAAATTATAAAATAAATAGAGTAAAATCAGATGATTATAATTCAAAAAACATGACTGGTTGCGTAGCAACCAAAGATCTCTCCTTGTAAAGGAGAGAGGCGCGTAGCGCAAGAGAGATTTTATCTTGAGAAAATCCATCTGTGCGTGCAAAGCACGCCTCTTCCCTTTACAAGGGAAGAGCAATTTGTCGCTATGCGACGTATTTCTTTCAATATTCGTGGGGATCCCTCAGGGGGGCGACCTTTGTCCCCTACAACGCCCCCCTATCTCTTCTTACAGTAACCATTGAGCTATAGTCCGAATTATGCTTTCCCGTTTAGAGGCGAATGATAATATGGCTAGTGCTCTTATTACTAAAATGCAGGAAATTATTGATTACAATAAAGACACTGGTATTTTAATCGCTTTCGAACAGGCAAATGAACGACTGCATTTTTTCTCAAAAAATGGCCCACAGATAAATCGTATTAGTGAATTAGGTGAAGCGGCAAATCAATTCATCTACAACGCACCTCGTCATTACCAAAATGGTACTTTCATGTCACCCCACACGCTTCAAAATGTTGAACACACTTACCTTCTTTTCGAAAACGTTAATGTGGATCTTCAAGGAGCTTTGGGATCTCAAACTCAACAACTACAACAACAACAATGGAATAATTTTTGGGAAAAACAAATAGATGATTACCCCGATTTAAAGGGTCAATTGATCACCGTGCAACAAGATATTTTAGCAGCCTACCGCTCCAAAACAATTAATTATTGTGTATTCAAACCTCATGATCGAAGTACCCAACGAGACGAGCTTCAGATCCAACATTTTTTAGAAGAACTCAATCAAACAATGAGATCAGGTTTATCAGCCTATGAAGCTTACGTTGTACTATCACGCGACGAAGAAACACTCAATATTCTTCCACAAAAACCAGCCAAGCTGAATAATCAGCAAGCACCACGCCATAAATAAGCTGTGCTTTTAAACGACCTATTATTAAACTATCTTAATTATTTTCTCTAAAAAGGATACGCTGAAATGTAGGTCAGTATTTTATTGCGGAGAAAGATGTATGAGCAATAATGGCCCTTTAAAAAGTAAAATGGTCAGTCGTGTACAAGCATCATTTACAAAATCTTTTACCCCACAAAAATATCAAGGGTTAGCCAATCTCCTTCATTATCACGCAGGCGTTCATTTACCAGACGATTTACTAGATGATCCTACCTATTATGGACATGCGGGATGGGGAGCATACTGGACGCATGAAATTCCTGATAAGTTTACAGCAGTTAATAATGAAGCCAATATCAAATCACTTGTAGAATGGGCACAAAACCAAGCGATGCAACGAAGCCTTAATCGCGTGATTGAAAAATTTAAAATAACTGATCCTGCACTGTTACAACAGTTACAAGCAAATATTCATGCCATTTATAATGATTATGATGATCCCAACAAACTCAAAGCAGCAGTCAGCTCTCTCAAAGGGATGCTTATCACAGAACGTATCAAAAGCAAAGTGCCAAATGATTATACGAATAATAAAGCGAAATTTGATGAAATTATTCAAGCCTTTACACAAGGTAACATGGATGCACAAAGCGCTAAACAAGCCATTGGCGCTCTTTCCCCTGCGCTTGCTAGTAACGATAAAAAACTAAACAGCATCTTGAATAGCTTTGCTATCTTGCGCAAAATTGAATCGCCAGAACAAGTGGCCGCTAAAATTGAAGATGAAATCTATGGCGAAATTCATCAGAAATTTGCTCAAGAAATTGAAGGAATGAACAATGTTGAGCGTGTTAAATTTGATGGCACAGAAGTGCTTTATCGAGGCATACCCGCTAAATTCATTACAAGAGAAGAAATATTAGCAGGTTTTAATAATATTCATCGTGCTGTTACAGATATGGGAGACATTGGTACCCACCAAATTAAAACCCCGTGGAATAAGATTGCTCATCCAGGTGGTGCTACTATTGCATCTAATGCTACCGCGACGACACTTGATCCGCAAATCGCCATCAGTTACTCAACGTCCAGAGCAAAGACGGATGAAGGTTGGGTATTTGAAGTTCGTCCTAAAAAGGACCAAACAGCGGTTGCACTTGTAAACTACGAACAACGTGGCGATAGATATGCTGAATTAGATATGACTCAGATTGATCCAAAAGATATTGTCGCTATTCATCGCATCAAAACCAATCCTGATGGCACAACTACCGTAATGGAATCGATTCAAAATCCACATTACAAAAAAAGAGCATCAGATAGCCAGACACCAAGTGTTTTTTCTGAAGGTGCAACAATAACCCCTAAATCACGTGATGGTACACCATATCAAGAAGGAGTCACTCGAGAAATTCAAATCAAGACTAAAAGCGGAGAGCGTTCCTTTGACGTCACTCAGTCACCCGCTTTCCAACAACATATTCAAGGTAAAGACCGTAAATCTGGAAATTTACCTACTTCGGAAGAAATTCGTGCAAGACGGGCAGCTATTGCTCCTATGCCGAAATTACAAGAGCATTTACCAAGTCAACCAGCACCTGTTGCAGCACCTGCTCGCAGCCGCTTTGGCCAATTGCCACCAGCACCTGTTGCCCCACCACAACCTGCGCCTGTTGCAGCACCTGCTCGCAGCCGCTTTGGCCAATTGCCACCAGCACCTACTGTTCCTTCGAAAGTTCAAGATATAATAAACCAAATACAAAGCATTCATTCGGCACAATGGGCCATTGGACGAAATGATAAAAGGAGCCAATGGATTGACCCTCTTATCGAGAGCTTAGCTGCTTTAGATCGTAGTCGAAAAATTTCACCAGCAGACAAAGATCGGCTAATGATTAAACTACTTTCAAATACGTATCTATCAGCTAAACAAGGACAAGGCGGGTTCAATGCTGCCGAGATTGCCGAAAGGATGCTGAAGGAGCTTAACGCACCTATTCCTGCTATTTCGCCGATTGTGCAACCTCAAGCCGCAGCACCTGTTACCCCACCACAACCTGCGCCTGTTGCAGCACCTGCTGTTCCTTCGAAAGTTCAAGATATAATAAACCAAATACGAATCTTTCATTTGACAGAAGCCATTAAACCAGAGGAGGATAAAAGGAGCAAATGGCTCACCCCTCTTATCAATAACTTAGCTGCTTTAGATCGTAATCCAGCACTTTCATCAGAACAAAAAAATGAGCAAATGATTACGCTACTTTCAAATACGTATCTATCAGCTGCTAAACAACCAGAACAAGGCGGGTTCAATGCTGCCAGGATTGCCGAAAGGATGCTGCAAGAGCTTAACGCACTTATTCCTGCTATTTCGCCGATTGTGCAACCTCAAGCCGCAGCACCTGTTACCCCACAACAACCTGCACCTGTTACCCCACCACAACCTGCGCCTGTTGCCCCACCACAACCACAACCTGCGCCTGTTGCAGCACCTGCGCCCCCACCCTTCCGTGTGGCAATACCGCAACCTATTCAGGCATCACCTCAAGTTCAGCAGCCATTAATCTTTCATAATCCACCCCCATTACTTAAGGTAAAACAAATCCAGACTCCAAATTTTAATTACAATGCAAAGGAAGTAAATTTAAATATGCTCTTGGAGCTATCAACCCAAAAGCTGTCACAAGATTACCAGAACTTCAACGATGCAAAACACGCCAACGACAAAACGATTCACAGTCTATTTAATCTTGCTAAAACTGCTGTTAAGCATATTAATGGAACCGTAAGTCAACGGGAGCAGCAAATCAATGATATTCATAACACTTTCTCTGCCATCAAAAAAGACAACACAATTCCTAACGATTTAAAAGCTGTACTTGCTTATGCTTGTCTTGAAAATGTCAAAGGAACCTTAGGAAAACACTCTGGCATGCGAGATTTGTGCAACGATTTACAAACTAAAATTGACAACGCTGTCCCAGGGACAAAAAATGAATTTACATCAAATAATGCTCAATTCAATTTCACAGCGACAGCGGCCAGAATCAGTAAAGAACCGCCACCAAAACCTGGAGTGACTGGCAACAAGCTAAAATAAGCTTTATTCTTGCAATCCAAAATCATCGACTGCTACCACCATGGTGGTGTCGATGCTTTTGTCTTGCGGCTCTACTCTTCCTTTTAACACCTTTCCTAAAAAGGCTTCTGCCAAGGCATAAAACGCCATACGGTTGCCAGGATGCATAAACTGATGGCCTTCATCGGGGAAATAAGCATAAGTGACAGGAATGCCGTTTTCTTGCATCGCCTCGACCATATGATCAGATTCAGCTTGTAAAACGCGCACGTCATTGGAACCATGGCCTATTAATACTGGCTTTGTGATCTGTTGAACGGAATGAATAGGCGAGCGCGAGGCTAAAAAGGCTTTGCCTTCTGGCGTTTTGGGATCACACCCTAACATCATGCCGTTAATAATCGCTTGCATGGATTTCCAATAGGGTGGGAAATGAGCGGCCATGGTTTCTAAATTGGCAGGGCCAACAATATCGACACCACAACAAAACACTTCCGGTGTTTGGGTCAATGCCATTAAAGTCGCGTAACCACCAAAGCTGCGCCCCATGATAGCGACTTGCTCTTTCGTCGTGAAGCCTTTTTCAATGGCCCATTTAACGCCATCTAATAAGTCATCTTGAATTTTACGTCCCCATTCACCATTACCGGCCATTGCATGCTTTTTACCAAAACCCGTGGAAGCACGGTAATTGATACTGAGCACACCATAACCACGATTCGTGAGCCACTGATGGATGGGATTAAATCCCCAAAAATCTCGAAAATTAGGCCCGCCATGTACCATTAGCACTAAGGGTACAGGTTGTTGTTTATCTTGGGGCAAGGATAAATAGCTTACACATTCTAAGCCATCGCGGGTTTTAATCAGATAAGGCTGCATTTTCGTAAAAGCATAGTTTTTAAAAGAAGGATGACTATCAAATAAATGCGTCATCGTTTGCGAGCCACGTTGATAATGGTAATAGCCCACAGGTCCATTATCATGAACATAAGCCACCAACCATTGCTCATTGTTCAGGGTTTGCCCAACAATATCGATATCACCATCCGTAAAAGTGCGCAAAAAAGTGAGATCGCTTTGTGCTTGTTCATTTAAGCTAAACCATTCTTTACGTTGTTGATTCACTGCATAAGCGAGCGGTTGTTTCTGGGGATCGAGCAATACATCACAAATGTCTGCTTTTTCTTGTCCACCCAAATCTTGACGCTTGCCATTCGCCAACGTCACTTCAATCAATCTGGATGTATTTGATTGTAAGCTTTCTGCTAAATATAATTTTTCACTATCACTTGATAACCCTAAGCGTAAACGCGGGTAAAAATAAAGTCCAAATAAATCATGTTGGGTTACTTTAGCAAGCACTTCTTGATTGGCCGATCGTAAATTGATGTACTCACCGCCTTCGGTAGTAATGTTGATCCCAAGTGTTAAGTTAAATTCATCATCGGCAATAAATTCCCAAAAATGGTTATTTTCCAATACGCATTCTAAATGATTTTGCTGAAGATCGAGTAAATACACATCGTGATAATGTCTATCACGCTGATTTAACCCAATGAGTATTTTTCCTGGCACCTTTGTGCTTTGGTGAATGATTTTGGCGTGACACCCTTTTGGCGTATAGGCAATGTGTTGATTGCTTTTAATGTCAAATCCGTGTAATTGCCAATTTTCATCGCCCTTTTCATCATATATGTAAAGTAGAAAATCTCCATCGCTGCTCCAGCAGTGTTCTTTAATTGGCTGATGACTTTGGGTAACAGCCTTTGCCTCTTTAAGAGCATGGATAGGTGCTAACCACACATTGAGCTCCCCTTGGTGAGGGGCTAGATAGCTTACAAACTGCCCGTTGGGGCTCAATTTAACGTTCAATTTTTCAGGATCTGAAAATAAAATATGACGTGGGATCAGCGAATGTTGGCTCATTATCTTGTTTTCTCCTGCCTGTGTAGCTGCACAAATAGCATTATTTTGTGCCTTTTTTCAAGCAATTAGCTTTAAATCAGCCTTTTATCGACACATAAGGCTAACTATCTGTCTTTTATTGACATTTTTTTGAAATTTCTTCAGTTAACTATTGAACTAGCAAACGTATGCGGTATAATGCTCTCAATTTAGCGAACTAACGACTCTTATCGTTCTAGCTTGCTTTTTTCTCTCTTAGTAAAATACAAAAAACATATAGGAACAGTAATCATGGCCCGACGCAACGATAAACGTGAACGATTAATTGAAGCCGCTGATGCGCTTTTTCACCAACAAGGCGTTAGCAACACGACCCTCGCGAATATCGCGACTTTAGCTGATGTTCCGCTTGGCAACGTTTACTACTACTTCAAGTCTAAGGACTCTATCACCTTAGCGGTTATTGAACGTCGTAAAAAGTTATTAGCGACCCTGTTCAGCGAATGGAACAATCAAATGGACATCAAGGGCCGTTTACGTGCCTTGATTGATTATGTAAGCACTTTGGCTGATGAATCTGCTAAATTTGGTGATTCATTAGGCAGCTTATGTCAAGAATTAGGTAAGCAAGGTGGCACAATTGGCACAGCAGCTTCCCAGTTAATGAACGACATTATCGGCTGGTGTGAAAAGCAATTTAAATCATTGGGTAAAACTGATGAAGATTCTTCAAAGTTAGCTCTTAACTTAGTTGCTAGCTTGCAAGGTATCAACTTAATTACATTAACTTTCAAAGACCCACAATTCGTTACTCGTCAGGGCGAATACTTAAACCAATGGGTTGAGTCAGTTTAAGCAAATACAATTTACTGTTCCTCTCGAAAAGCACCATGCGATTCCTCTCCATGGTGCTTTTTTTTTACTTTGCCTGTAAGCTTCTAGACATTCTTCATGAACGCGATCGTTCATGCCATAACCCCAAGTCTCTGAAACATAAGTTGTTCCCAGGTTTTCCACAAGTTATACCCAGGTTCTTCACTTGCATTCAAATCCGAACCGCACTATCTTGTATGTAGCTGTTGGGTTTTTTCTATATGTTGGGGTTCAAAAGGTATCTCCCCAAATTGATTCACCACTAGTTAGTATATAAACTTTGCCACTATTTAGTCTGGCACTAACGTTATTTTGACTTTTTTTTCTTCCAAATGCGCTGGAGGAGCCATGCAAATCGATATGTTAAACACAGAACAAAGCAATTTAGTAAGTTTGCCCATTTCACCAAAACCGGGCCAATTGTATGTCATGCGTCGTGATGACCGTACATTGGTTCCGTTTAATACTGAAAAAATTAAAGTCGCTATTACCAAAGCCTATATCGCGGTTGAAGGCGGTAATGCTGCGGCATCTCGTCGTGTCCACGAAGTGGTCGATGAGCTGAGCGATTATGTCACCAAGGCGGTTTCCCGCTATTTAAGAACAGGCGGCGTCATTCGCGTTGAAGAAATTCAAGATCAAGTTGAGCTAGCCTTAATGCGACATGGCTATCACAAAGAAGCACGGACTTATATTTTGTACCGTGAAGAAAGACGCTTAGCCAGAGAAGCAAAACAAAAAGCGCCAGTGCAAGCCGATACGGTGCACATTACGCTGGATAATGACCAACGTGTTCCACTGGATGATAACCGACTTAAAAGCCGCGTAGATGCTGCTTGCAAAGGCTTAAGTGATGTTGATGCAATGGGCATCGTCACTGAAACCAAGCGCAATATTTTTGATGGTATTAAAGCAAGTGACTTGCGCAAAGCCTTGATCATGAGCGCACGTACCAAGATCGAAGCAGAACCCAATTACTCTTTTGTCGCAGCTCGTCTTCTTTTAGACGATCTTGTGAGCGAAGGTTGCAAATTCCTTGGCTTGCCTGCACCTGAAAACGATAAAGAGAAAGCGCTTATCTATCAGCAAGCATTTACCCAATTTATCCATAAAGCGATTGATCTTGAATTACTAAGCCCAGAACTCAAGGAATTTGATCTTGATTTATTAGCTCAATCCTTAAAGATTGAGCGCGATCATCAGTTTACCTATTTGGGTTTGCAAACGCTTTATGATCGTTACTTTATTCATGAGCGTGATGTGCGTTTTGAATTACCTCAAGTCTTCTTTATGCGCGTTGCGATGGGTCTTGCACTCAAAGAACCGCAAAAGAATGAACGTGCGATTGAATTTTATAACCTGTTGTCATCATTTGATTACATGTGCTCAACCCCTACCTTGTTCAATTCAGGAACCTTGCGATCACAGCTTTCCAGCTGTTTTCTCACCACGGTTCCCGATGATTTGGAAGGTATTTACGGTTCATTAAAAGACAATGCCCTGCTCTCGAAATTTGCGGGCGGCTTAGGCAATGACTGGACTTCTGTCCGTGCCATGGGCGCTCATATCAAAGGCACCAATGGTAAATCACAAGGTGTTGTACCCTTCTTAAAAGTGGCCAATGACACTGCCGTTGCCGTTAACCAAGGTGGTAAACGTAAGGGGGCAATGTGTGCCTACCTCGAAACTTGGCACTTGGATATTGAAGAATTCTTAGATTTACGTAAAAACACCGGGGATGACCGTCGCCGTACCCATGACATGAACACCGCTAACTGGGTTCCTGATTTATTCATGAAACGGATGATGGAAAATAAAGAGTGGACACTGTTCTCTCCCGATGATGTGCCTGATTTGCATGATCTTTATGGTAATGCTTTTGATGAAGCTTATGAGAACTATGAGCGTAAAGCCGCTAATGGAATCATCAAAAACTTCAAGAAAGTGCCAGCCGTTAACTTATGGCGCAAAATGCTTGGTATGATTTTTGAAACCGGCCACCCTTGGGTGACGTTTAAAGATCCCTGCAACTTGCGTTCACCTCAGCAACATGCGGGTGTGATCCATAGCTCTAATTTGTGCACCGAAATCACGTTAAATACCTCAAATGACGAAATTGCCGTTTGTAATTTGGGTAGTATTAACTTGTCGCAGCACATCAAAGACAACAAACTGGATTTAGAAAAGCTACAACGTACCGTGAATACGGCATTGCGTATGCTGGATAACGTGATTGATATTAACTACTACTCCGTGATTCAAGCTCGTCGTTCCAACTTACGTCATCGACCTGTTGGTATGGGCTTAATGGGCTTTCAAGATGCGCTTTATCAAATTGATGTCGCCTACTCTTCACAAGCCGCTGTTGAGTTTGCAGATACCACCATGGAAGCCATTAGTTATTATGCGATTAAAGCGTCAACTGATTTAGCCGAAGAGCGCGGCACTTATGCCACGTTTGAAGGTTCATTATGGAGTAAAGGCATATTGCCAATCGACTCCATTAATCAATTAGCAGACTATCGCGGCAAATACTTAGAAATGAATCGTAGTTCAACATTTGATTGGAAAACTTTGCGCGAACGCGTGAAAACCGTTGGGATGCGTAATTCTAACGTGATGGCAATTGCACCTACCGCAACCATTTCCAACATTTGTGGTGTGGTTCAATCAATTGAACCGACATATCAAAATCTGTATGTGAAATCGAATCTGTCCGGTGAGTTTACGGTGATTAATCCTTACTTAGTGAACGATTTGAAGAAACTCAAGATTTGGGATGAAGTACTGGTTAACGATCTGAAGTACTTTAATGGCAGTGTTCAACAGATTGATCGCATTCCAGCGTCTTTAAAAGCCAAATACGCTACTGTTTTTGAAGTTGAACCAGCTTGGTTAATTGAAGCCGGTTCACGTCGTCAGAAATGGATCGATCAAAGCCAATCGTTAAACATTTATATTGCGAAGCCCTCCGGCAAAGCAATTGACTCGGTTTATAAATTAGCTTGGTTACGCGGCTTGAAAACCACTTACTACTGTCGTACCTTAGGCGCCTCAGATGCGGAAAAATCAACGGTAACACGCAGCACGTTGAATGCTGTGAAAAGCCAGATGGATGAAACCGCAATGGTAGCCCCCCAGGTTTGCCCAATTGATGATCCGTCTTGCGAAGCTTGCCAATAGGAGATAAGACATGACAGTAATGACTCCCGCAACCCAAAAACGAGCCAGTGGCGGTGCCACTGGTTTAGAAGCCCTAGAAATGGGCGCAGCCAGAATTCGGGTTGATGATAAAAAAATCATTAACTGCCGTGCTGATTTAAATCAGCTGGTCCCCTTTAAATATGAATGGGCTTGGGACAAGTATTTAGTCGCTTGTGCCAATCACTGGATGCCAACTGAAATTAACATGACGGCCGATGTGGCATTGTGGAAAAGCAATGATGGCTTAACGCCTGATGAACGCATGATCATCGAGCGTAACTTAGGCTTTTTCTCCACGGCTGACTCGTTGGTGGCAAATAATTTGGTATTAGCGGTTTACCGTCATATTACCAATCCTGAATGCCGTCAATATTTATTAAGACAAGCTTTTGAAGAAGCCTTACATACCCATGCTTATCAATATGTGATTGAAAGCTTAGGCATGGATGAAGGCCGCGTGTTTAACATGTACCGTGAATTGCCTGCCGTTGCGCATAAAGCTGCTTGGGCACTCCCTTTCACTGAAAGCTTAGGCGATCCTAACTTCCATACGGGCACCTTTGAATCCAATCAGCGCCTCTTAAGAGACTTGATTGCGTTTTACGTGGTGTTTGAAGGGATTTTCTTCTATGTCGGCTTTACGCAAGTATTGTCGATTGGTCGACGCAACAAAATGGTTGGTACCGCTGAACAGTTCCAATACATTTTACGTGATGAATCGATGCATCTTAACTTTGGTATTGATGTGATCAACCAAATTAAGATTGAAAACCCTGAACTGTGGACCGCTTCATTCCAAAAAGAAATGATTGCGCTCATTCGTGAAGGCGTTGATTTAGAATATCAATACGCGATGGACACCATGCCACGCGGCATTTTAGGCTTAAACGCTCAAATGTTCCGTGAATATTTAGAATTTATTGCGAACCGTCGTTGCTCACAAATTGGTTTAGCTGAACAATATCCTGGCGTAACCAATCCATTCCCTTGGATGAGTGAAATGATGGATTTGAAAAAGGAAAAGAACTTTTTCGAAACACGCGTGACGGAATATCAAACTGGCGGTGCGTTAAGCTGGGATGAGTGAGCATGACATGCTCACGAAACCTCGCCGAAGCTAGCAACGCTAGCGAAGGCGGGTGAGTAAACACCAATTAAAAAGGGCTCATCATGAGCCCTTTTTATTTATTGAGGTTTAACGGCAGGTGAAATATCGGATTTAGGAAGAAATACGCCTTCAAACCTTTGCAGAAAATCCTGTAACTTTGCAGGTGTTAACTTCAAAAGTCCCGCAAATTTAGCTGGAATATGACAAAACTGTACAAAAGCACGCACACCTTGCTCTGAAAACGCATTAAATGCTTTTAACACATCTGCATTTTTCTCAATCGGCTCTACCATCTGCTTCGCAAATTCATCTTGTTGCAGGATGGCCAAATAGGCTAGCTTCATACCCACTCTTTCAGTCGTGACCACTGCGGGTAGAGGTGCAGTCCCTGATAAAACAGCACCAACTTCACTCAATGCTTTAAGTCTTGCTTGCTTTAAAAATCCTTCAAAAAAAGCAACTTGCGTAGCAGCATTGCGCGACTTCACTTTTTCAACGATTGCTCCATAACTTTGAATAAATGTGCAGGTTAATGCCACATCGAATTGTTCATTCACCAATTTCAGCAAGTCCTTGTTTGCAAGAATCATCTGAATATAGTCTTTACCTTCTTTTGAGGATTCTAATATGGCTTGCACATGCAGTTTTAGCGTTGTAGATTGGGCTGCAAGCGATGTAGATGAGGTTGCAGGTTTAAGCGATGCTTGCACCAGCTGTGCGGCTAACAACTCAACTTGCTTAAGTTCTTCCAGTTCTTCAACCTTCATTTCACCAAATAAACAACGTACTTCAGCAATCATGCGATCTTTAGAAGCGGCTTGGCCGGTATGTATTTTATATTTACCCAACATTTCATTGGTTCTACCCACTTCATAATGACGATTATGCAAGGTACGGGCCTCATTGTTATTATTGGGTTCTTCAAACGTCCAGTGCAATCCACTATTTAACACTTTAAATAACCATGGAAATTGTCTTTGTGGCGCCGATGCCAAACCCGCTGGTGAATAAACTTCAACACCAATATTCAAGGCCTCGCACAAATGGGTTAAGTGAGGTGCAGTCACCATCACAGCATTATTCATATTCGCAACATAGTCAGCATATCGTCTACAACCCTGCTCTAGCCAATTATTTTGAAAAGCTTCGTTATATTCGCTTTCAATTTGAATTTTACGATATTCAATAACACTGAGTAAAATTTCTACACCTTCGGGTTTATAATTCGGAATTCTATTTTTATTGAATGGATTTTCATTTTTTTCAATGAGTCCAATTATCGCTTGCTGGATCTCAATTTCTGTCGCATTGTTCTTTAAATTATTCGCCAATGCACGTTGATAATCTGCTCTCATTGAATCATAAAATTCTTTATTTGAAGCATAAAAGGGTTCAGCCACATCTTCAACTCGACCATTCTTGATGTAATCTGAGATAGCGCCTATAGCATCATAGCCCCATGATTCATTAGGACTTTGAGCAATGATTTTACCTAAATGAGCACGAAGCACAGGGGCAAATATAGCTTCTCTATCGGTCGGTACAGGATGATCACGCAACAAACCTAAAACATCCTGCCACGTAATCGCTTTATCTAAGTCATAATAACGCTTAAAGGTAGCGAGTAACGCATCATATTCTGGATTCTGTTCTAAGAAATGAGGAAGCACATCTGCTGGGATAGCTGATAATTTTGCATACAAAAAATGAGTCAAACTATTCAAGCCACAATTGTTGTACCAACCCGTGGTTTTACACAATTCTGCTGGATTCAGCGTATTCGATATTGTTGCGCCAGTCGTTGCCATCTTTAAATTTCCCATTAACACGTTGACTAAAGCGTGTAAGTACGCTTTGGTTCGTAATTCTGCTATGGGAACCATTATATAGACTTAGGTGACTTACCGAGAGGTCAAACGGCGCGTGATCAGCGCCGTTGGTAGGAAAATGCCAAGATTTTGAGAAACTAGGATAGTTTACCTGGCTGGTGCCTTTCTCTTTCTCGCCAATGCTTTTGCAAGCACTACGGCGGGTGCAGCAGATTTTCTGGATCTCGGGGTATGCTTGTGTAACAACATTTTAGGTGCATTCATCATTTCATGAATGGCTTTTTTAATCGTTGCGATGCTTTCTGGACTTCCTAATTTCTTTAATTGACTCGATTTATTACCTTGTCTATAAAAGTTGGCATTATGCTCATTCGCTGCATCTTGGCTTTGATTTGCCTCTTCAAATGTCCAATGCACACCGCTGTTGTGCACTCGCATGGTCCATTTAAAATCGCCCTCAGGCTTCGATTGCATACCATGATTTATTGCGCCTAATGTAGGATCTGAAATCGCTCTCTCCATGGAGGCGGGCGTATAAATCTCAACACCAATATTAAATTGCTGTCCCAACCATTGCAGTTGATCAGCAGAAATCATTTCTGCATTATCTAAATCAGCCACATAATCTGCATACGCTTTACAACCTTGTGATATCCAGTGCGCTTTTGCTTTTGGAAGCATTTTATCTTCTAAGTTAGATTTACGTTGCAACTGAATGTTATCTAAAATATCCTCTTCGGTAATCACAAAATCCAAAAAATCTTTGTTCTTCTTTTTAGCTTCCAAATTTACATTTGCTTTGGCTCTTTCTGCTCTTGTGGGTTTACGCGCTTCAACTTTTTTTAATGCTAAACCAAATTCTGCTTTGTACTGTTCAAAGAAGCGCTGGTTAGACTTAAAAACAGCATTTGCATTATCACCTGTTCTACCCGTTTTTATATAGTCAGAAAGGGCGGCTGATAATTTTGTATCAAAAAGTTCATTTGCAAAAGTGGGCATGATTTTACCGATATGTGAACGTAAAACCGGTGCAAAAATTGCTTCTCGATCGCTACGAGTATGATCGGCTAACAAGGTTAAAACAACCGGCCAATCGGGCTTTTGGCTTAATCCATAATAGGTTTGAAAAGTTGATAAGAACGAATCATATTCTGGATTGTCTTTTAAAAAGCGGGCAAATTGATTTTTAGGGATCGCTGATAATTTCGTAAACATAAAGTGGGTCATGCAATTTAGACCACAATTATTATACCAACCACTGGTTTGGCAAATTTTATTCATATTTATGCCAATCACAGCTTGCGCTTGTTCGCTCAGCCTGTCTGGTATCACAACGGCATCAAGCTTATCGGAGCTTGTTTGTTTTGTCGGTGAGGTAGCCGTTTCTGGAAAAAAATAGGTGTAGGTTAACTGCGCAGCCAAAAAGAAGACTAAAGCAGTTGAAAACACCCCAACAGTGGCAAAACTAAGGGCTAAAACACTCATTGAAGCGAATTTGACATAATAGCTCGCAATAGCAAGAAACACGGCTGAAACTGCGCCTGCAAAAGTATATTGGTTAAGTGCTTTCATTGGGAACCCTGAATCGATGAAAATCAGGGGAATTTTACTCCGTTTAGTAACTAACATCAATTAAAAACACTTCATTATGTTAGTTGACTAGGGCACAGTCGAACACTGGGTCACAAAACAACATCAAGTGACAATCAGCTCACTCGAAAGAACCATTTTAGATGGGTTAGATCGTCCCGATCTTTGTGGAGGATTAAAGGATGTTATTCGAGGAATTTGGAGTAAACAAAAACAAATTAATTGGAAAGAATTAGTACAATATGCTAGTCATTATCATTCTAAAGCTGCTATTAAGCGTTTGGGATTTATTCTACAAACCATCAATATTGGAACTGAATGCTTGCCCCTTTTAAAAGAAATTCTGATTGATAAAATGGATTATATATTGCTGGATCCCAATGGATTAAAATCTGGTCATTTTTTAAGTGAATGGAAAGTACAAGTGAACTTACCTAACGATGAAATATTAGCGAGCGTGTGGGCATGATTCCTTTATCAGAAATTAAGGGAATAATTTATTACGTGATTTGAATAGTAGAACTTCAATTCAAGAAAATTGGAAGGTCAGATTAGAAAAACAAATTCCTAAATTACTGCCTTATGATGATGTCATTTTACAAATTAAAAATGATATCAAAGCTGAATTCGCTGAACAGTTTAGCGAGGATTAAGTCGCTAAACTTAAATCAATCTCCGACTGTGAATTCACGCACAGCATCACAATACTTGAGATCTTATCTTCAATGGTTTTTTGATCTTTACGCAGTGATAAATAACGCACTCTTAATTGGATCCCAAGGGGCCGGTCTTGTTGAACTCGCAATAGAAAATGGGTTTTGTGCTGGCCATTCTTCTTTAAATAATCAAACTCATATTGTTGTTTTTTCGACCAATCATTATGCAAATGGATGAGCAACTTATCCGTTTCCCGATTGATTTCTTCAATTAAATCTTGGATTTTCTCTAACGAGGAAGCGAAGGTAAAAGTAAAACTACATTTCCCTTCAATGAAAGCTCTGTCGAGTGTGAAATTCACAATCGGATGATTGGCTACCAAGCTATTCGGGATCTTAATGGTACGTCCTGTTTTATCACCCCAAATCAGCTCACTTGCTTCTTCCAATGAGAAGTACAAAGGCCCAATATGTTTCACGTAGCCACTATATTTGCCAATCTCAATATAATCACCTTCGGTAAATAATGAACGCCACATGATAATCAGCCAACCGATGAAATTCATGAGGTATTCTTTTTGAGTGATAGTTAACGCCGCAGATATCACACCCACAAAAGTGAGTAAGTAGCCAAAGCCCTCTACCCAAATTTTTGCCATGAAAAATAGAAAGCAGAAAAATAACACATAGCGCAGCGAGACACGGATTTTAAAATTTTTCTTTTTATCCTTGATATTGCGGATCAGTAAAAACTCAGCCACAAAATCGATAAGCAACAGAAAAACAACCGCACTTAAGGTTTTAAATAAATTTAAATACAACTCAGTCATAACAAACAACCATTAAACAGAATAACCAATAACCCGTTTGGGCAAACGAGGCCTTGCATGACTTTCAATATAGTCAATAATCAAAGCCGCCATATCAATACCCGATATTTTTTCAATTTTAATAAACGATGGTGAACAATTCACATCAATAATACGAGGGCCTGCCTTCGTTCGTAGAAAATTCACAGAAGCAAACTTTAAACCCAATACCCTGACTGCACGTATCGCCATTTTTCTTTCAATGGGCGTGATCTCAATCGGACGGGATTTTTTAGGTGGCGCCTCATCATTCAATAATTCTAACGTCGTGGTTTCCTTCTCAATCGCCGTTATGATTTTATTCCCTAAAACCACACAAACGATATCTTTTGTTTTAGGCTCATGGATATACTCTTGGGCAATAAAATTGGCTTTGAGCCCTCGAAATGCTTGGATCACGGCATCGGCCGCTTTATTGGTTTGAGCTAATACGGCACCTTTACCTTGCTGACCTTCTAGCAATTTAACGACTAAAGGCGCACCCCCAACAATTTTAATCATGTCTTTGGTATCACCTGGATAGTGCGCAAAGGCAGTGGTGGGCATGCTAACACCCGCCCGCCCTAATAATTGATGAGCAAAGAGTCTATCCCGCGAATTGGCAATGGCACTTGCATTATTGAGGCAAAATGTCCCCAACGATTCAAACTGACGTAAAATCGCCACGCCATAATAGGTCATGCTCGGACGGATATGCGCAAACAGCGCATCATAACGGGGCAAGCTGTGGCCTTGGTAATGAATGGCGGGCTTATGCGAGCTAATATCCACATAACAACGGGTGGTGTTGATCACTTCAACTTTATGACCACGACTTTCAGCAACCGACGCCAAACGATCGATGGTATAAATATCGCGTGATCGGCCCAAAATACAGATCTTCATTTTGCGCTTTTTACGTTTAGGTACCAAATGATTATATTCAGATGGACATAACGTGCCTAGCATAAAAGAATGTTCTGGAATAACCGCTAATTTGCCTTCCATTGCTTGGCGGCCAATTAGCATACGATACGCCATGGTTTCGCGATCGGTCAGCGTAATTTCAATCGGCCATTTCTTCTTACCAAACTGTGCCATCGTACGAATAACATAGCGCAGCTCTGTTTGACCATTCGAACTTGTCACTTCACGTTCAGAAACCAAGTGTGCTTTGCAAAAGACTTCGATTTCAGGGCGCTCTGGAATAGGATGGATACCAAAATGCACTTTAACATCACCATCTTCCACAATTTTTTCAACCATGAAAGTATGCAATGCCGAGGTTCTTGCACCAGTATCGACTTTGGCTTTAATGGCAGGCAAGTTTAGTTCAGGGAGTGCGACCCATTCTTCCCAGCCAATTTCAATGATCTTGTTGTTCGCCATGGCGACCTCAAATTGTATTAGTTTACTTACTAATATTTAGCAAAATCTGCCGCTATTCTTTATGTATTATATACGTTACTGGGGTGGAGTGGATAAGGTACGTCGTAAAGCTTGCGCTTTGGCGAGTGTTTCTTCAAATTCTTCTGTGGGATCGGAATCAATCGTCACTGCCCCACCGGTTTGAAAAGTGAGTTTATTGCCGCGCATAACATAAGTGCGAATGGTAATGGAAAGATCAGCAAAACCATTAAACCCTAAATAACCAATACTGCCGCAATATGGCCCTCGTAGCGTTGGCTCACATTCTGCAATAATTTCCATAGCACGAATTTTAGGTGCCCCAGTGATCGAGCCGCCAGGAAAAGTCGCTTTCAACAGATCAACCGCACCAACACCTTCCTGTAAAGTCCCTTCAACGACCGATACTAAATGATGAACCGTCGCAAATGACTCTAAGGCGCACAGTTGCGGCACTTTAATCGAATGGGGTAAGCAAACGCGAGAGAGATCGTTGCGCATTAAATCAACAATCATGACATTTTCAGCCCAATCTTTTTCACTTGCCAGTAGCTCTTTACCCTGAGCTATATCTTTTAACGGCTCGGCATGTCTTGGCCTTGTTCCTTTGATGGGCCTCGTTTGCACAACCCCATTTTGCAATTGAAAAAAACGCTCAGGTGAAGCACTGGCAATCACGCAATCCCCTATTTGCATGTAAGCCGCAAAGGGAGCTGGATTATTTTGGCGCAAACGCTGATATAAATCGAAAGGATCCAATCCCTCTGGCAATTGCGCAGAAAAGCATTGCGACACATTGGCTTCAAAGATGTCACCGGCGCGGATGTATTCTATAACGCGTTTGACCATGTCTTCATAAGTCGCTTGGCTAAAGGGTGACGAAATGCTCTCATCTGCTATCAAATCATGGGTAACGGGTGCAAGTATCACTTCCTCTTTGAGTAACGCTTTTGCATAGTCAAGTCGCTCTTTAGCATGGGCTATGCGTTTTTGTTCATCCAGCTCTGGAAAGCCGCTTGAGAACACCCAAGAGCGGTTTTGTGTATGATCAAAAGCAATCACTAAATCGTAACAACCCACCATTAAATCAGGAAAAGCAACATTATCAGCCTTTGCACGCGGTAACTTTTCAAGATATCCCCCCAATTCATAGCCAAACACACCCGCAACTCCCCCCTGAAAAGGTGGCAACTGTGCAAGTGGTGCAAACGTGTATTGTGCTAATAGGGTAGCTAATTGATCAAAAGGATTAAGAGTGGCGTCTTTACTTATCAGTGTTTTAAATGGACTAAAAGCAATAAAACTATACTGCCCTTGTTTTGAAGTGGTAGCGGCACTATCTAGCCACAAAGCGCCTTCGCGTGGCACTCTGGCAAAAACCGCGAGCGAGGAACAGTCATTCAATTCTTCAACTAAGGGAAACCGAACCACCACTTTTCCCCTTCATACCGCATCATAGTCAGGAAGTTTTGGCAAAAATACCTCTGTGACTAAAAGAGGAGCTTCTTTTAAATAAAAATACGAACGACGTGCCCATAGGATGGGTTGGGTTAACGCTAAACGTTGGTGAATTTCTTGATAAAGTGCACTCTCTTGTGGCACTTTTGCATACTCAAAGTCGCTACGGGTGGCATCAGGGTTACTGTAAAGCAGCGTTTCACCTAACAATTTTGCACCCAAAGCAAGAAATTGCGAAAAATAGGCTTGATAGGTTCTAGAAGCGATCACCACTCGGCCATAAGTCCAGGGTTGATTATCACCATGTAAAAATACACGCCGCACAAAAGGCTCGGGGGACACATCCTCTCTTAACAGACTTTCTGTATCATCGACTGCCATAAATTGCTGTGACAACACCTCAACGGATAACTGCTGACAATGACGCTTTAGGGTATGACTTAAAATAATCGGCTGGGTAAGCCATTTTGCAATGCTCGAAGTTGGCGGCAAAGATAATGCGGCGATATCATTTACCCAGTGTACAAGCTTCATTTTTTGACAACATCCAACAATGACTGCAACAACAATTGCTTATCCGACTCTGTGACAAAACGCGCTTCAATGAGCCGGTTGATTTGATTGGTTAAGCTTGCATGGTTCGCAGGATCGGCTAATTCAGCTTTTGCTTTGGCCGTTTGCAACACGATCTCATGGGTTATTTTAGCAAGAGCGGGTCTTAATTGGGTGTCTAGCTCGATTAAGGGAGCAACAGGTTTGATCCCTGTTTGCCACTCATCCGTCCAAGCTTGCTGAACCTTCACGCCCATTTGCATTTGCAGCTGGATCGCGTTTTGCATTTTAACAACATCAATCCCTGCGGCCTTAGCGTCGTCTCCAACAATCTGCAGGATGTTTTGCTCAACGGCAGAAACAAAGAGTGGTTGCTGGTGGATATATTTGTAATGAGCAACCTGTTGCATGAGGATGAGGCGCTGGTTGATAAGCGAAAATAAGTGATTACTCTGGGTTAGCGGCTGGCTAATTGCCATGGTGCACCATCCTAATAACCACCCTGCAATAAGGAATTGAAAGACTTTTTTATAATGCATAAACGATGCTAACAAATGCAGCCGTAAAGCTCAATCAATATAGTTATTCAATTGATTAATTAACCCTTTGTAGGGGCGCATCCTGTATTCGCCCATCAAAAATCTTTAAGATTAAAAGGGCGCATACCTGTCTTCGCTCTTCGAGCTACGACAAGGCTAATACCGAGCCACGCCGAAGCTTATTAGCGTAGGCGGGCGGGATGCGCCCCTACCTAGATATGATCGCATTGAAAATACCCCTGTTGTTTGTTCTAAGAGGCCCCCTATAATGGTGCAATACTTTAAATAATGATTTGATAACTGATATGTCGAATAAGCCCTATTACAGCCAACCCAAAAGCAAAATGACGCTGCCTTTGAACCAGTGGGATTTGGTTGTGCTGATTCTACTATTTGGTTTGTTTGCTGCCTTAGCGTGGGGCGCGCAAAAGATGACGCTCCCTTATGCGCTGGGCAACCACATTCCTATTTCACTCTCGCCTGAAATGTTGCCAGGCTATGCGACAAGTACCATTATTCGCATGGGCATCGCACTTTTTTTCTCGTTGCTTTTTACCTTTACGGTTGGGACGCTCGCGGCAAAAAATCAGCGTGCTGAAAAATTTATTCTGCCCTTTATCGATGTCATGCAGTCTGTTCCCATTTTGGGCTTTTTATCGATTACTGTATCAACCTTTATTTATCTTTTTCCAGGTAGTCGCTTAGGGCCTGAGTGCGCCGCGATATTTGCGATTTTTACGTCGCAAGTTTGGAATATGGCCTTATCGTTTTATCAGTCACTACGAACCATTCCCAAAGATCTCAGTGAAGCAGCAGACATGTTTCATTTAAGTCCTTGGCAACGTTTCTGGCGTTTAGAAGTGCCCTTTGCAACACCAGGACTCATATGGAATACCATGATGTCCTTATCGGCGGGCTGGTTTTTTGTGGTCGCCTCGGAAGCGATTTCAGTCAATAATCAAGTTATTACCCTACCGGGTATTGGTTCTTATATTATGCTGGCCACGCAGCAAAGTGATTATGCAGCGATCAGCTACGTCATATTAACCATGCTCATTGTGATTTTGGTTTACGATCAGCTCATTTTCCGGCCGCTCATCACGTGGTCAGAAAAGTTCAAAATGGAACATAACCCCGATGCTGAAACCGAAACCTGGTTTTTAAATTTGTTACAAAGAGCTCACATGACTCAACATGTCATGAAGTTTTTTGCGCGGATCCGCGATTTGTTAACCGGTCCCTTTTTTCCGAAAAAGCCGCAACTCAAACGCCTGCCCCCACGAGTACGCCAAGCGTTATCTTGGACTGCTGTGACATTTTGGAATAGCTTCCTATTCATTGGTCTGATTGGTTCAACTGGGTTACTTGGGCATTTTATTTTAACGAAACTGCACATCAGCGAAGTACTTTATGTCATGTGGCTAGGGTTAATTACTGCCTTTAAAGTCACTATTTTAATTCTGCTGTGTTCCCTGGTTTGGGTACCCATTGGCGTATGGGTTGGTTTAAAACCTTCCGTTGCCAAAATTATGCAGCCAATAGCGCAATTTTTAGCAGCCTTCCCAGTTAATTTGGTCTACCCCGTCCTATTCATGTTGATTGTTACCTATGACTTAAATATCAACATTTGGAGTGCCCCCTTAATGATCTTAGGCACACAATGGTACATCCTGTTTAATGTGGTAGCCGGAACTTCCAATTTGCCTCAAGAACTTCATCTCGTCACACAAAATTATGGCGTCAGAGGTTGGCTGTGGTGGCGCAAAGTGATTCTGCCAGGCATATTTCCTTACTACATTACAGGAGCCATGGCAGCTGCTGGCGGTTGTTGGAATGCCAGCGTAGTAGCAGATGTGGTGAGTTGGGGTGGCAAAACTTTACACGCAAAAGGCCTTGGGGGTTATATTGCAGAATATACGCTCGTAGGTGATTTTGTCCGTATAGGACTTGGCATTTCTGTGATGTGTATCTATGTTATGGTGATCAATCGCCTTGTATGGAAAAAACTCTATGACATTGCTGAAGAAAGATATCAAGTGAGTTAAATATGGCTGAAGATTCAAAAAATGTCATTTTCACGGTCAAAGATCTTAAAAAAACGTTTCGATCCAGTGAAGGTCAAGAATTAACCGTCCTCGAATCGGTTGACTTTACCATGTATGAAAATGAAATCGTGGCCTTAATTGGTAAGTCAGGGTCTGGTAAATCAACGTTACTACGCACTATCGCAGGTCTTATGAAACCTTCTGGTGGACAAGTGGTCTATCGTGATCAATTGGTTCATGAGCCCGTCCGCGGCATTGCCATGGTATTTCAAAATTTTGCCCTGCTGCCTTGGTTGACCGTTTTACAAAATGTAGAACTTGGTCTTGAGGCCTTAGGCATTCCGCGTCAGGAACGACGTCAACGTGCTCTAAAAGCGATCGATACGATTGGTCTTGACGGCTTTGAGTCAGCCTATCCTAAAGAGTTATCAGGCGGTATGCGCCAACGCGTCGGTTTGGCACGCGCGCTAGTGGTCAATCCTGAAGTTCTTCTCATGGATGAACCCTTCTCAGCGCTGGACGTGTTAACCTCTGAAAACTTACGAAGCGATTTAATCGATTTGTGGCTGGCAAAACGCACTCGGACCAAAGGTATTTTATTTGTCACTCACAGTATTGAAGAAGCTGCTTTAATGGCTGATCGCATTATCATTTTTGCCAGCAACCCAGGGCGCATACGCGCAGAACTTAAGGTGAGCACTCCCCTACCACGAGACTCGGAAGATCCTCACTTTCGTAAACTCGTCGATGATATTTACACATTGATGACCACCAGCGAACGCAAACGCGTGCGCATGGATGAAGCGCAAAAAGTAGACTTTGCTTATCGCTTACCCGATGCCGGCATTTCCGAGTTAACCGGTTTAATCGATGCTATTTGGGCAGAAGATGAACAAGCTGCCGACATTGACTTACCCTTACTGGCTGAAAATTTACATTTAGAAGTGGATAGCTTGTTCCCCTTAACCGAAGCGTTGGAAATTCTGCATTTTGCAACCGTTTCAAAGGGTGACATCACCCTCACTGACAATGGTAAAGCTTTTGCAGATGCGACCATTTTAGAACGTAAAAAACTCTTTGCAAAACAACTCGAAAAACATGTTCCATTAGCTAAACATATTCGTGACACCCTTGATAATCGTCCTAATCATCGTGAATCTGAACAGTATTTTTTAAGAGAGCTTGAAGAGCATTTAAGTGAAACGGAATCTGAGCGCGTGCTAACCGTGATGATTGACTGGGGACGTTATGCCGAAATCTTTGCTTATGATTATGACTCAGGGATATTAAGCCTTGAAAATCCCCGTTAGTTATCGGCAACGTTTTTGTACCGCCCTACTGATTGGTAGCCTGAGTACTTTTACGCCTTTATTTGCAAATGATGACTTTAACATTCACATCAGTGGCGTGAGTAAAACCATTGAAGAGAATATTCGGGCCAATTTAACACTCACGCCAGAACAAAGTGAACTAGACGATAAAACGAAAATCGCTCAATACGAAGAGCGCGCTATTCTAGAAATAACCAAAGCCATTCAACCATTTGGTTACTATTCACCCAAGATCACTATTAAAACCGAACCGCAGCAGAAAATCGTCACGATCAGCGTCGATTTGGGCACACCCGTTCGTATTCGCCAAATGACTCTTGCGATTACGGGTGAAGGTGAAAACGATCCTCGTTTAAGCGATATCAAACAAGCCTTTGAAATGCAACCGGGCGAGATTTTTGATCATATGCTTTATGAACAAGGCAAAAAAGCGTTGCTGACACAAGCGATCCAAAATGGGTATCTGGATGCGAGTTTTAGTCAGCATCGGGTTGAAGTCAATATTGACACGGCAAGTTGCGAACTCTTTTTAACCTTAGACACCAAACAACGCCATTATTTTGGCACCGTCACTTTTAGTGAAACCGAATTGTCAGATACATTATTAAATCGTTATCTGCCCTTTCAAGCAGGCGATATTTACTCGCCTGAAAAAGTACTTACCTTGCAAAGTCATTTAGGGCAAAGCGACTATTTTTCAGAAGTGAATGTAAAGCCACAAACCACACCTGATTCAAATATTGTGCCAGTACAAGTCGATCTGAAAGATGCCAAACCCAATCTGTATGTGTTAGGCGCAGGCTTTGGCACTGACACGGGTATTCGAGGCAAGGCCGCCTGGACAAGGCGCCGCTTAAATTCGTTAGGCCATCGTTTTCATGCCGAAGCACGCATCTCAGAAGTGTATGATAAATTTGAAGCAGATTATATTATTCCCGGCAAATACCCAGCAACTGATAACATTGCGCTGCATGGCGGTTACTTTGAAGAAGAATATACCGAAAAAACCTCAGAGCTTTATGAGGCAGGGATCACACAGATCCGCGAATTCAATACGTGGCAACGAAAACTGGCCTTAGCTTACTTACATGAAAGTTACACCGCGTATATAACCAATGAGCCTATTCAATCGAAATTGATTTTACCCAGTGTCACCTTTATTCAAACTAAACGAGATAACACAGCAGCACCAACGCGTGGACGCCGTATTGAAATCAATATGCGCGGCTCAGTGGATGCGCTATTCAGTGATACCAGCTTTTTCCAAGCCTATATGCAATGCAAGTGGCTGCATGCTTTTAATGATACCTTAAAAGCCTTAGTGCGTACTGAATTAGGGTTCACCTTGCCCGATGACAGTGAACGCTTACCCTTAAGTCAGCGGTTTTTTGCCGGTGGTGATTTAAGTATCCGTGGTTATGGCTATCGCTCTTTACCCAATGAGATCGATAAAGACGGTAATTACCTCCCCGTCGGTGGTGCCTATTTGGGGATTGCCAGTTTTGAGATAGTCAAAACCATTAAAAAGCCTTTTGGGGTACTTGCTTTTGTGGATGCGGGTAATGCCTTTCGCACCTTTGACAATGAAATTGCCGTGGGTACCGGTGTGGGTGTTGAATGGCAAACCCGATTAGGTCCAGTCAAATTTGCCATTGCCAAACCGTTAAGCAAAGATAGTGAAGCATGGCGAATACATGCGTCGTTTGGGCCGGAGATTTAATCCGTCTTCGCTCGCTTCGCCGGACAAGTTTTTTGGAAAGGGGTCAGACCTCTTTCATTTAATTTAGTTATAAAACAAAATAAAGAGTTAAGTCTACCCAATCTGTAATTCAGTCGGTATAATGCGGTTAGCTAGATAAATCGTGTGGTTACGTGCTAATTATCCGGGCGGACACAGAGGTCCGCCCCTGCAAAAGCGAATGAAATTTCATGGCATCATTTTTATACCGGCAATTAGAACCGCTATCGATTTTAAAGAAAATCGTTAAATTCGCTGCAAGCCTATTACTAGGTTTTGTGGCTTTTGCGACTTATTGCTTTTTCACGCCTAACGGAACCCAAACCGCTTTATTGCTCATGGCTGAATTTTCACCTTATGAGATCACCTTTAGCGGATCAGAAGGTTCCTTTGGCACAACCCTTCTGTTAAAAGAAGTCAGCATCACTTCTCCTAAATTTACCTTAACAGCCGCCTCGCTGAATGTGGACTGGGACTGGCTACAATTTATTTCCAACAGAACCATTACCCGGATTATTGCCAAACAAGCCGATATCACAATTACTCCAATACCCGAGATCAAAACAACGCAAACGCTAACCACGCAAAGTTTGGAATCGACCCTAGTCGATGTCAAAACAGAAATTCATAAAATACCCGTGCCATTTAAAATAGCCAATATAGAATTAGAAAACAGTGTCGTTCATTGGGAAAAGCAAGATCATCACATTGATACACTGGTCTTACTCAATGCCGATACAAGTCTTGATAACCTGTTCCAAGAAGTCCATTACAAAGGAAGCGCAGGTTCACTCGATGCGACCATTGCCGATACCGTGAACATTCATTGGGATTTACATTTAGTCGAGAATTCCTATTTTACCAAGTACTTTAATGGCAACTTGAATACGAAAGGCCATATTCTTTTTCTCAAAAATCAATTAGAGAGTGATGCGACCAAGCTGAATATGACACTACACGCCACTCACATTAAAACTTTTAAATCGCTTGAGAATGTATCACTCCAGCTTTCTGGCACTTTAGCCAAACATCAAGCCATTGTTTCGGCACGCGTTGATGGATATCCGGTTAATAGCATTATTGCTGGGCAATTACAGGGTAAGAAATGGATAGCCAAACTCAATGAATTGGTTGTTGAACACGATCGTTGGGATGACATGGGTAAAACGCAAGGCACTTTTATTTTGGATTGGCATCACAAAAAACATATTCTTGCCTCTTTCGATGCGTTACTTTGGGATCGCTATCCCTTAGCTATTGCACTTAAAGCTAAAAAGGAAAAGCCTTATGCGCTTTCTGGTAGCATTCAATCGCAAGTTAAAGAAATTAAAACGCTGGCACCGTTGATTCCTGATCTTAAGCCATGGCGAGCCAAATGCAATGTGAATTTAGCTGTGAGCGGCAATCTGACTCGACCAGAAATCACTGGCGATATTTTACTAAAAGAGGTCAAGCTTCGACACTTTGTGTGGGGCAGTAAAGCCGTCATTTCACAACTGAACGTTCATTTACAGCCTAATAAGTTGCTTCAAATTGAGGGAGAAGGCACCTGGGGTAGCGGTCCATTTACGCTTAAAGGGGAAGGTTCGTTCAAGAATAATGCACCTACTCTCGCTTTAAATCTCAAAGGAGAAAATTTACTGCTAAGCGATACGCCAGAGTATTATATTCTCGCCAATCCTGATCTTACCCTCACTATCAAAAAAGGTGAGCCAGTTTTAGCGGGTACCATTGTGATACCACAAGCTGAAATTCAAAGCCTTAAAAACCCAGATATGATCACCACTTCAAGTGATGTCGTGATTGTTTCCAAGCAAGCGCCTGTGGCAAAACCCCTTAATCAACGCAGTTTTGCGACAGGGCTAACAACTAACATTGAAATCGTGCTCGGTAAAAAAATCTCTTATAAAGGTCACGGGTTCACCGCCGGTGCCACAGGTAAATTATTAATTCGTCAAACACCCGGTCAAATGCCAAATGCAAAGGGTCAAATTGATCTCATCAACGGTAAATACCGTGGCTATGGTCAAACCTTTGATATCGATCATGGTCAACTGGTTTTTTCAGGTGGCCCTATTAACGATCCTTTATTAGATATTCGCGCTCAACGCAAAATTGCGCCTTCCAATAGCCTGGTTTCTGCTAAGTCTGAACAAATTGTGACAGCAGGGCTTAAATTTCATGGCAATTTAAAATCGCCTAAAATAGATTTTTATTCCACCCCCGCCATGAGCGATGCCGATGTGATTTCGTATTTAGTGATTGGGCGTCCACAAAGCCAAGTCAGTGAAGCGCAAGGTGAATTACTCCTACAAGCCGCTTCGGAATTAGTCAGCGTTGTGGGTAATGGACGTCAAGACGTTCAATTAAATTTTGCCGAACGATTAAAGCTCGATAAATTCGGCTTTACCAAAAAAGCGAATGCCAGCGGTGGAAGTCATCTGCCAGGACATAGTCCTCTTGAAGATACGGCGTTTACCATGGGTAAACAATTATCAGATCGTCTCTACTTACACTACAGTTTAGGACTTGTCGATTCAGCCAATAACTTTGGTTTGCGATATCTACTCGGAAAAAATCTCACACTAGAAGCTTCGACTGGTACTGAAGGATCCAGTGCCGATGTGTTGCTCTCCTTTGAAGGTCATTGATATCAGGCTTTTTCTGTACTTAATCTCATTTTCTTTTTGTGTGTAGTTCATCACAGAAGGTTTTTATCTGCTCAAATATGACAGAAGGGTTATATGACCAGACATATGAGAAGTTAGTTACTTTTAATAAATTAACCTATGACGTAAAATATCCTTTCTAAATTCATATCGTCACTATAAAAACAAAATCTTAAAGAGGAACGGGATCATGCACTCTGGACCAACTATAACCTTTCAAGCTGATAGTCAATTGGCAATAAGCAATGCGCTTACAAAAATTCGTGAAGTTATTGCAAAACATAACGAAACACAACGTCAAATAACTGAAAGCGACCCTGCACACAATCCCGAATTCATTATATTGACCCCAGAGCAAGAAGAACAAGGTGCCATTTTATTAGTCAGTAAAAAATTTCTTGATTTAAATAATCCTGCCATTGCATCTAACTATATTCGCAGAATAATGCTTTCTGAAATTAACGCTGCTTTAGAGGAACAAGCTTCAGAAAATCATCTTCTAGAACCCTTAGCACCTACGGTATTAAACGCAGCTAGAAACAAGCCAGCGGCAAGTAATAGAGAATTAAAGAATATTAAAAAAGTGAGAGATCTTTCCGGCTATAAAGAAAACGTAAAGGGTAAACGATTTAGTCGGTATGTAATCGCATTAGGCGAACCTAAACTCCCTGCACGACATCCAGGTGTCGATGACAGCTATCATCCAGACAAAGATCTGGATCAAGAGTATCTTGATTTATTAGAACGTGGTCACACCACTTTGCAATATATTAAATCGTTACCTGGAAGAGCTTGTCCCAGATTACTATACCTGCGCTCAGGGGTTCAGCCAACTGAAGATGCGTTAACGAAAAAAATCCACAAAGGTCATACTTTAGAAGACACTTTGGATAATATTACTAAAGAAATGCAATCACCGATTGTTTTTCATTTTGCAGGTCACGGTAATCAAGAAAAAGTCGGGCCAATCACCTTCGAAAAACGCATTACACCAAAAGAACTTGCAGAGCAATTTGATCAAATAGTTGAAAGTTGCAAATTGAAAGAAGTTTTATTAAGCAAGAAACAGCCACTGGAATTTTATTTTGATATCTGTAATTCCGCATTAGTCGATGTTTCAATAGATGACAATAAAGAAACGCTTAAGTCAAAAGTATTAACCGAATCTGTAATAGGGAAATTTGCTGAGGAAATGAATAAATTAGGTTATAACAATATCATCGTACATGGTTATCGTGGTTACTATGTTGCTCAAAAGAACGGTTCAGGTATTTCTGTGACTGATTCCATTAATGACTCTCCAAATAAGCGCTACCTCATAGGCGAGAAAGCGTTACATACCGTTAAAGTCATTAACGGGCAACCTCAGGTAATTTTACCTAAAGAATTAGCTAATGCGACTTTTCCAGTAGTGCTATTGCCAACCAGCAGACTTACACCCACTATGAATTGAAGGTAGTCAGATTGTTGCCTAAAGATGGACAGTCCATATAAGTTTTGATATTATTAGGTTCGTTTGCTATCTTATTTCATTAAGGCATGGGACATGTTGGGTTCAGCTCAAAATACAAAATCATCTCTCAACAATACGAATGATGTGACTGCTTTTATTGATTCAAAACATGCAATTACGCACTATTTTAAAAGGTCTGCTACACGCAAACCGATAAAATCGCGTTTTAATCATTTTGTCTTAATTCCAGTCAAGCTGGCCTTGCTCTCTCATGATCAACAGGTCGCTACGCTTGATTTTGATTCGGATCAGATCGTAGACTTTAGTGCTAATACATTAAAGATGCTCAATAACGCTAATTGTAAAGTGTTTCCAACTCCGTTAATAACGGATGATCCAAAAGAAAGCCATGAAACCGCATTAAAAGATTTAGATTTTGCGCAAATCATCAAATTAATAGAGAATGAAAAACAATTTTCCCCCTGCTTTGATGTAGTTGGGCATGGTAGTCCTTATGGTATTGGGCCACTCGATCCTATTCAGCAAATCTCAGCTCGTCAGTTTGCAATCAAAATGGATACATTATTTGAGCAACACAAATTAAAGGCAAAATTGCTCGATACCGCCTTTCATTTTCGATTTCATACTTGCAATAGTGCTTATGTTGATGTGAAAGACACGATGTCAAGAGAGGAGATTTTAAAAAAAGTTTTTGAAACCTCTTATATAGGCTGCTTTTATGATGAGATGGTTAAACTAGGTTATTCCAAAATCAGTGCGTCCGGCTATCGTGGCTACTATTGTACAATTAATACCAATAACGCCGCCGCTGCTTACGTACAAGACGCTTTTTTTGATCAATCGCTTCAATGTCCCGCCACAAAAAGCGAATACTATATCAATAACAAGCAGTGCCATTCTGACGTTACACCGCAATACATAACTTTCCCCGTGAAAATGCTGCCTCGCGAAGCGGCAGTGGAGTTGTTAACCCAAAAAACTTCTCAACTCAAACTTACGTAAAGCCAGATAGTCCTATTTAATTCCCTAAAATCCCTACGAAGGGTCTGCTGACGAAAATCAATGCCATGAATAACACCCATATAAGTTTGAAGATAAACTAATTCTATATGGGGATTATTTTGCTATAGACTTCAGCAGTCATTAACGGCGATACCACTTGCAGTGCTTATGTCCGTTGTGTATCCAACAACGTTTATATTTATGGTGATGTTTGTGCCCTTTTTTGTAATATGTGCCATGGGGGGTAACGACTACAGCACCTTTATGATGATGTCGATGATGGTAACCATCACGATCATTATAATAGTAAGCTTTTGCCATTACTGATGATGAGCACAGCATAAGCGCTATGGCCAATAAGATTGTTTTCATAACCGATTCCTTCCTTAAACAGAAATACAGTTATGAGACAAAGGTTGCGCAAATTAGTTCACATAAAGAAGCCGATAATAATGTCAGTATCCATCTTGTCAGGAATTGCTTTTAAAAAGCACTGAAAATCATTGGCAAAAAAAATTAAAAATCAGAAATGCTATTTTCATTGACATGATGATAATTGTGATAAGTTACAATAGGGTTGATATACCTGATGCTTATCCTATATATTATAGCCTCCTCTTTTGTTAGTTAAAGGATTCAATGTCTACACTATATTCAATTATTCATCAAAATCCCTTCACTTTATTTGGTTTAACATTATTACTTGGTTTAATGGGGGGTGAAATTGCACGATGCATTCCATTTGTTCCTAAAATTTCAGGTTACATGTTAGTAGGTTTTATGATAGGTCCACATGCGTTGGATCTTGTCGAACCTACTCTACTTTCACAAAGTGCACTTTTTATCGACACCTGTCTTGGTTTGATCATGTTTGAGCTGGGACGTCATTTGGATATCAAATGGTTACGTCATGATAAAGGCTTATTTTTTATGGCCTTATTTGAGCCATTATGTACATTTACAGGCACTTTGCTTCTGCTCATTTTACTTAAATTTTCTTTTATATCCGCTGCAGTGATTGCAGTGTTAAGTATTGCAACCTCTCCCACTGTCATTATGATGGTCGCAAATGATTTATCTGCTGAGGGCGCAGTCACACGTCGCACGTTATTTTTAACAAGCGCGAATAATTTAATTTGCTTGCTGCTCTTTATCTGTATTTTGCCATTAACACAACACGTTATGCATTTGGATTCAATGACTTTCACTCATTCTTTGTATCAAATAGTGGGTTCATCCTTATTAGGTGCACTCATTTTTTTAGTCGCCAAAACTGCGATTTGTTTATTAGGGAAGCATAAGGAAAGTCAATTTGTTCTGTATGTGTCCACTGTTATTTTAACAATTAGCTTAGCTAACACTTATGGGCTTTCTGCTTCATTATCACTATTAGTCTACGGCTTCTGTGCTCGAAATTTAGATCGTCGACAATCGCTCATGGAAATTGATTTTGGTTGGTTTGGAAGATTATTTTTTATTCTGCTATTTGTCATTACTGGTGTTAACCTGCAACTCTCAAGCTTAAAAATGCTGGCATTAACCATATTCGGTATTTTATGCGCCCGATTAGTTTCTAAATTTATTGCAATCTCTCTATTCTCTAAAAGAAGCAGCCTTTCCAAAACACAAAGCCTTTCAACCAGCTTAGCTCTTTATCCCATGGGGGGTATTGCAATAGGAATGGCAAGTGTCGTGGGCAGCTCCAACGTTGAACTCGGTGCCGATATTTTTCCTATCGTTTCCTGCATTGTTGCTGTTTTAAATATTGTCGGCCCTATTGCAACTCAATTTGCACTGATTCAAGCCAAAGAAGCCCTTGTTGAGGGTCCCAGATTAAGGGATGAATGATGAAAGCCATTTTACCTCCATTTACAGAATGCAAAGAGTTGACGTTCGGTATTGAACTGGAATTGCAACTGATTGATTTGTATCACTACAATTTAACTACAGAAGCTGCCGATATCATCCGTCGCTTAGAAAATAATATTATCTACCATGCGGTTAAACCTGAAATTACACAATCAATGATTGAAATTAATTCAAGTGTGCATCAGCATTACGCAGCCCTTTTAGCTGAAATGCAACTCATTCAATCTAGTTTAGTCAACACTTGTTTAAAAACCAATATAGGTATTACAGGAGGAGGAACTCACCCTTTTCAAAAATGGAAAAAACAAAGAATATTCCCAACAGAAAGATTTGCCAACGTTTCTGAACAATATGGTTTTCTAGCAAAGCAATTTACGGTTTTTGGTCAGCATATTCATATTGGTTGCCCTAATGGCGATGATGCGCTTTATTTATGCCATGCTTTCGCGCGCTATATTCCACATTTTATTGCACTTTCTGCTTCCTCTCCTTTTCAGTTAGGGGTTGATACCAGTTTTGATTGCTCTCGTTTAGCTGCCGTTTCGGCATTTCCATTAAGCGGTACACCGCCATGGTTGTTAACCTGGTCTGAATTCAACAATTACTTTAATGAACTTGCAGAGCTGGAAATCATTAGCAGTATGAAGGATTTTTATTGGGATATCAGACCGAAACCCGAATTTGGCACAGTGGAGCTCAGAATTTGTGACACACCATTGACGATACAAAAAGCCGTGGAACTTGCTGCATTTGCTCAAGCACTCGCAGCCTATTTACTACATAAGCGACCCAAGCCAATGAGAGAAGTTTATTTAACTTACCTTGTAAACCGCTTTCGCGCTGCTCGCTATGGTTTGAATGCGCAATATATTGATCCGGTTGAGAAGAAATCTTTTTCACTTGCTGAAGATATTATAAACACCTGCAAAATAATCCGACCTTTTGCCGAAAATTTGCAAAGTGTGCAAGCATTAGAGAATATCAATAAATATAGTGAAACACGCAGCAACGATGCTGAATGGCTTCGTAAACAATATACGGGACCTGAATCACTCGAAGATGTGGTAAGAAACCAAACAAAAGTTTGGATGAATCAAGACCACACTAAGTATGAAATATCTCAGCCGTAATACCTCTTTCACTTAACATCTCTTTCAAATGGCTAAGCGCCTCCACTTGAATTTGACGCACTCTTTCGCGAGTTAAGCCAATTTCGCTACCCACTTCTTCAAGAGTAGATTGTTCAAAACCGCGTAACCCAAAGCGCCTTGTGATCACAGCACGTTGTTTTTCATTGAGGGTATTTAACCAACGGTCAACTTCAAATTTGAAGTCTTTCTCAGCAAGCATTTGGACAGGATTTTGTTCTTCTTCATCGGCAATATTACTGACCAACGATTTTTCCATTTCACTGGTAATCGTCATATCAAGGGAAGTAACTTTTTCATTTAACGATAAAATCTTTTCAACGGTATTCGTGTCTTTGCCTACTTGCTTCGCAATTTCATCTGCACGAGGCTCATGATCCAATTTATGGATCAGTTCACGAGAGGTACGTAAATAGACATTCAGTTCTTTGACCACATGAATGGGCAAGCGAATAGTACGGGTTTGACTCATTAAAGCACGTTCAATGGTTTGACGGATCCACCAAGTACCATAGGTTGAAAAACGAAATCCCTTTTCAGGATCAAATTTCTCAACAGCACGAATAAGACCTAAATTACCTTCTTCGATTAAATCAATTAACGGTAAACCACGATTTAAATAACGTCTGGCGATTTTAACCACCAAACGCAAATTACTTTCAATCATTTTATTGCGCGATAGCAAACAGCCTTTTAAGGAAAGACGTGATAGATTCACTTCATCTTCTGCAGAAAGTAAACTCGCATAGCCAATTTCATTCATATACATTTGCGTTGCATCGAATGTATTCTTTTTATTTGGACCTTCAGAGACTTTTTGCGACCACATCTCTTCGTCTTCTTCAGAGAACTCTTCTTGTAAAACTAAGGGAGCTTCCTCATCTTCTAACAATACCAGTTCGTCTAAGCCGTCTTCTTCAGCTTCAATTTCACTGTCAATGGTTAGAAAAGCACTTCCTTGTTCGTCGTCATCCTTGACGACGGACGCTTGCCAATCCTTTAGCATGATGAGGTTCCCTCGTTATTACATCTCTGCAATTATCTTGGTAAGGTAATCCAGTTCTTTGAGTAAGTGCTCAAATCTGTCTTGACCTAAACCTGCAACAATCTTCGTTTGCGCGCCATTCCATAACGGGATCCCTCTCGTTAAGGTTTCACGTCCTTTATCTGTCAGGGCATAGGCCTTAGAGCGCTTATCACGTGGCTCTACGGTTTCTATTAACCCTAGCTTCTCTAAGGGCTTGAGATTACGCGTTAAGGTTGTTCGGTCCATAACTAAGGTACTGGCCATCTCGGTTAACGTATGAGCAGACACCGAAGCCATCGATACCAGCAACGTAAATTGTGTTGCACGGATACCGGCAGGCTCTAGGCAATGGTCATAAAACTGCGTGACCGCCCGGGTTGCCTTACGTAGATTGAAACAGCTGCACCTGGCATTGATCTGTCGATAATTAATAGGTTCGCTAGCTTCCATTGGTTTTCCTCCTTACAAAAAGTGTAGACCCCCGCTCACCCTCCCTGCAAGAGCAACATAGTCAGATTTCTTAAATATTTTTTAACTCCTTGCTATTTCTCGCAATATTTTGGAAAAAAGAATAAACTCACTGCTTACAGTGAGTAGAAATAACGGTTATTTCTGGGTGGATTAGCAGGCATTTTGGAGGCTGGAATGAAAGACAGTTTTAAAACGGCAGATCAATTAACTGTCCATAATAAGAGTTATGAATTTTTTAACTTGAAGAAACTGGATAAAGCGTATGATGTTGACAGGTTGCCTTTCTCTTTAAAAATACTCTTAGAAAATTTGCTGCGCACCGAAGATGGTGTCAGCGTGCGTCAACAAGATATCGAAGCCTTGTTGAAATGGGATCCTAAAGTCACCCCCAATACCGAAATTGCCTTCACCCCTAGCCGCGTTATTTTACAAGATTTTACTGGTGTACCAGCGGTGGTAGATTTAGCTGCCATGCGCGAAGCCATGAAAATGCTCGGCGGAAACCCTGCTAAAATTAACCCGCTTTCCCCCGTTGAACTCGTGATTGACCACTCGGTAATGGTTGATTATTTCGGTAACAATAATGCTTTTCAAAAAAATACTGCGATCGAAATTGAACGTAACCATGAGCGCTATAGTTTCTTACGCTGGGGCCAACAAGCGTTTCAAAATTTTAAAGTAGTGCCTCCAGGTACCGGCATTGTGCACCAGGTTAACTTAGAATATTTAGCACGCGTCGTCTTTGGCGAAAAGCGCAATGGCCGTTTACAGGCCTTCCCCGATACCTTAGTTGGTACCGACTCACATACCACCATGATCAATGGTTTAGGCGTGTTAGGTTGGGGTGTGGGCGGTATTGAAGCAGAAGCCGCTATGCTAGGACAGCCTATTACGATGTTGATCCCACAAGTGGTGGGCTTTGAACTCAAAGGTAAGCTTCCAGGTGGCGCGACAGCCACCGATCTCGTCTTAACCGTGACACAAATGCTGCGTAAAAAAGGCGTGGTCGGAAAATTTGTAGAATTTTATGGTGAAGGACTCGCTGCGCTTCCTTTAGCTGATAGAGCCACCATTGCCAATATGGCTCCAGAATATGGCGCAACCTGTGGCATGTTCCCTATCGATCAAGAAACCTTAAACTTTATGATATTAACAGGTCGCAGCAAGGAACAAGCCGCTTTTGTTGCTGAATATGCGAAAGCTCAGGGTTTATTCCATGATCCCAAAACAAGACATGCCGAATACAGTGATGTGCTAAAACTCGACCTCAATGATGTCGAACCTTGTATTGCTGGTCCCAAACGCCCACAAGACCGTGTGAATTTACGTGAAGCGAAGAAGACCTATGAAGATATTTTAGAAGCGCTATTAAAAGACGGCCCTACAAATACCAATGGTCAAGCAAAACAAGCCATTGAACGCGGCTTGAATGAAGGAGCGCACATTGAAGAACGTCATACGCCAAAGCCTGAACCTGAACCTGAAGATGATGGCAAGATCCATCACGGCTCTGTCGTTATTGCCGCTATTACCAGCTGTACCAATACCTCTAATCCCGCGGTGATGATCGCTGCTGGGCTTATTGCTAAAGCCGCAGTCGACATCGGTTTAAAAACGAAATCATGGGTTAAAACCAGTTTAGCGCCAGGCTCCCAAGTGGTAACCGACTACTTAAATCGCTGTGATTTAATGAAACCTCTCGATAAGCTGGGTTTTAACTTGGTCGGTTATGGTTGTACCACCTGTATTGGCAACTCAGGCCCACTACCTGAAAAAGTGAGCGAGGCCATCCAAAAAGATAAACTCGCTGTTGCAGCGGTATTATCCGGTAATCGCAATTTTGAAGGTCGTATCCATCCTGAAGTGCAACATGCCTTTTTAGCATCACCTCCTTTGGTGGTTATTTACGCGTTGGCTGGCACCATGGATATCGATCTCTTTAAAGAGCCACTCGGTAAAGATAAAAATGGTAAACCGGTTTTCATGGCTGATCTATGGCCTACTCCGCAAGCGATTCAAGAAATGATGAATACCTGCATTGATCCTTCCATGTTCTCTTCACGTTATGCACATGTTTTCACGGGTGATGAGCAATGGCAAAAATTACCTGCGCCCAATTCTGAATTGTTTGCCTGGGACGATAATTCAACTTACGTCAAAAACCCACCCTACTTTGATGACATGACATTAACGGTGGGTAGCTTGCAAAATATTCAAAATGCGCGCGTGTTAGTGAAAGTGGGCGATTCTGTCACCACCGATCATATCTCACCGGCAGGCTCTATTGATGCGAAATCCCCTGCTGGCGAATATTTAATCAGCAAAGGCATTGAACCTAAAGATTTCAACTCTTATGGCTCAAGACGAGGCAACCATGAAGTCATGATGCGCGGTACTTTTGCCAATATTCGCTTGAAAAACCAATTGGCCGAAGGAAAAGAAGGCTGCTGGACAGCCTATCAACCCAGCAATGACATCATGTCCATTTACGATGCCTCAATGCGTTATAAAGAAGAAAATGTGCCACTTATCATTTTAGCGGGTAAAGAATATGGCACCGGTTCATCGCGCGATTGGGCAGCAAAAGGGACGGTATTATTAGGCGTGAAAGCGGTTATTGCCGAAAGCTTTGAACGTATTCACCGCTCCAATTTAATTGGTATGGGTGTTCTGCCATTGCAATTTCTGGATGAAGAAAATGCGGCTAGCTTGAACTTGACTGGCAAAGAAACGTTTTCCATTTCACTACAAGGTATTAAGCCGCAAGATACCATTACGGTTGACGTAACTGACAGTCAAGGTAAAGTGCACAGTTTCCAAGCAAAAGTACGCATTGATACCCCCAAAGAATTAGAATATTACCAACATGGTGGCATATTACATTATGTGTTGCGCCATTTGGCTAAACCGTCTAAGGAAGCGTAAAGATGAGCGAACAATTTCGTACCGTCAAAGACAGCATGGGTGATATGCAAGTACCTATCGATGCACTTTATGGCGCGCAAACGCAACGTGCTATCGAAAATTTCCCTATCTCAGGGTTAGCGATGCCTAGTGGCTTTATTCAAGCACTGGGTTACATTAAAGCGGCAGCAGCGAAAGTGAATGTCGATTTAGGGCTGCTAGATGAGAAAAAAGCAACGGCAATCATTAACGCAGCCAATGCCGTCGCCAAGGGCGATTATGATACAGCCTTTCCGATTGATGTGTTCCAAACTGGCTCTGGCACCAGCTCAAATATGAATGCCAATGAAGTCATATCAGAGCTTGCAACGCGTTTTGCTAAAGCACCTATTCATCCCAACGATGATGTCAATATGAGCCAAAGCAGTAACGATGTGATCCCAACAGCCATTCATGTCAGTGCCAGTATTGCCTTACAACGAGATCTGTTGCCTGCTTTAACGCACTTACAACAAACCTTAGAAAAAAGAGCGAACGAGTTAAAAGACGTGGTCAAAACAGGCCGCACCCATTTAATGGATGCGATGCCCGTGACGCTTGGGCAAGAATTGGGTGGTTATGCAGCACAGATAGCCGATAATATCGCGCAACTCTCTGCAACTGCGCTTAGCCCACTTGGGATCCAAAGTTTAGCCATCGGCGGCACGGCAGTTGGAACGGGGATCAATGCCCACTCAGAATTTGGTAAACGGGTCTGCGCAGCATTGTCACATCAACTCAGTATCCCCTTTACAGAAAGCACTAACCGTTTTGCCAGCATGAGTTCGCAAGATGCAGCGGTAGCCTTATCGGGGCAATTAAAAACAACCGCTGTCAGTTTAATGAAAATTGCTAATGATTTACGTTGGATGAACAGTGGTCCATTAGCAGGCCTTGGTGAAATTGCATTACCTGCTTTACAACCTGGCAGCAGCATTATGCCTGGTAAAGTGAATCCGGTGATCCCAGAAGCCATGACGATGATTTGTGCGCAGGTGATCGGCAATGATTCAGCCATTACCATTGGCGGCCAAGCGGGTAACTTTCAGTTAAATGTGATGTTACCGATGGTAGCTTATAACCTGTTACAAAGTTTACAGATCTTAAGCAACGGTGCGAGGCTCCTTGCCGATAAAGCGATTGCTGGGTTTACGGTGAATACCGATCATATTAAAGAGCAACTTTCACGCAATCCCATTTTAGTCACTGCGCTTAACACCGTTATTGGCTATGAGCTGGGTGCAATAATTGCGAAAACCGCTTATGCGAAAAAGTTACCTTTAATGGATGTGGCTAAAGAAATGACCGAGTTAAGCGAAAAACAACTCGCTGAACTGCTCGATCCTACCCACCTCACCAAAGGTGGCATTCCGAAGTAATGATGAATGAAGCCTAAGCTTCAGCTCGGGCTTCATTCACTGCCTCTGCGATGACTTCCTGCCGTTGCTCATAGCTAAATATAGTGTCACGGATCAACCACAATAAAACCAAGCCAGGTACCGCAAATAATACGGTCCACAAGAAGAAATCAGCCCAACCCACACTTTCAACCAGATAGCCTGCAGCAGGTCCAACGAAAACACGTCCAATCGCACTAAATGAGCTTAATAAGGCAAACTGGGTTGCGGTAAAACGCGCATTACATAAGCTCATCACTAAGGCCATGAATGCAGCTGTACCAAGGCCGCCGCTGAAATTCTCTAAGAAAACAGTTGCCACCAGTAAAGAGATATTTTGCCCTACCATCGCCAACCCAAAAAACAGTAGATTAGTCACGGCTTGTAAAATACCAAACCACAACAATGAGCGGAAAAGCCCCAGCTTCACCATTAAAACACCGCCCACAAAAACACCAATCAAAGTCGCAGCCAAGCCAATGGTTTTATTGATAATACCGACTTCAACTAGCGTGAACCCAACTCCTTTTAATAAAAAAGCGGTCGTTAAACTGCCAGCAAAAGCATCACCCAATTTGTATAAAACAATAAACCCTAATAAGGCGACGGCATTTCTTCGGCTGAAAAATTCTTTAAAAGGTTCAAGACAGGCAATAAAAAAGTTGACTGGTTTTTCACGATAATGCTGCGGCTCTTTACCCCACAAGGTGGCAAATACCCCCACTCCCATTAGCACGGCCATTAATAAATAGGTAAAAGAAAAGCTGCTATAGTGAGCAATAATCATCGTCAAACCACCTGATACCAGCATGGCGATACGATAACCCGTGACCGCCATGGAAGTTCCCATACCGCGTTCAGGAAGCGTGAGCAATTCCGTTCGATAAGCATCAATGGCGATATCTTGGGTAGCTGATAAAACGGTTAAGCACAGCGCTAAAAATGCCAATTGATAAGGCGTTGTCGCAGGTTGCATAAATGACATGAGAATGAGCACAACGATAATAGCGATTTGTGTGGCTAGCATCCAACCACGGCGCAGCCCTAAAAAGGGTAAGCGGTATTTATCTAAAACAGGTGACCATAAAAATTTATAAACATAAGGTTGACCAACCAACGCTAAAAAACCAATGGTGACCATACTGACACCATCCATTGCATACCATGCTTGTAACGTTGAGGCACTTAAGCCAAGCGGTAACCCAGAGGCAAAACCCAATAACAAAATCAATAACATTTTCTTTTGAAGCAGCAGATTGAGCCATTCAGGGTTGTTTTTCATTAGTTAGCTTGCTCGTTAAATAATAGCTAGGACACTGTTTTCATTTTACTGTCCTCGGCGCACATTACCAATATATTTGCTCCGTAGACCAATATAGAACGCTGTATTTCAGACAAAATAACCTACTATTTACCTTCGCGTCGGGTTTAAAACTTGTTATAGTGAGATTCTCGCATTTTTGGGTAACTTTAGAGGATAACTGAATGAAACGGACACTTATCGCCCTTACAGCTGCTAGCGTTTGCTTCTTTGCACAACATTCCTTCGCTGCAGATCAAGCAACAAAACTAACAGATAAAAAAGACAAAATCAGCTATAGCATCGGTGTCGATGTAGGCAAAAGCATTCAAAAACAAAAAATTGAAGTCAATCCTGAATCTTTCTTAGCAGGATTCAAAGATGGCCAAGCGGACAAATTAACGCTCATGACTGAAGAAGAAATTCGCCAAACATTAATGGCATTACAAACCGAAATGTTAGAAAAGCACAAAACCATGGCAAAAGAACAAGCAACAAAAAATTTAGCAGAAGGTGAAAAATTCCTCGCTGAAAACAAAAAACAAAAAGGTGTTGTCACTCTACCAAGTGGCTTGCAATATCGCATTATCAAAGAAGGTAAAGGCACGTCACCTAAAGCGACCGATACCGTTACTACCCACTATCGCGGTAAATTGATCAATGGTACCGAATTTGATAGTTCCTACACCCGTGGTGAACCCGCTAATTTTGCAGTGAATGGCGTTATCCCAGGTTGGGTAGAAGCACTACAATTAATGAAACCAGGTGCTAAATGGGAATTATTTGTTCCTGCTAATTTAGCTTACGGCGAAAATGGCGTTGGTCAATTAATTGGACCCAACTCCACATTATTGTTTGAAGTTGAATTGTTGAATGTAGGTGGCGAAGATAATACCGCTGCAGCTACTACAACAACCAAGACTGTAAAATAAAAAAAGCTTACGCCAGAGGGATCCATTTAAAAATCCCTCTGCGCTATCGCGCCTCTCCCTTTTACAAAGGGAGATCTTTTGGTTGCTTCGCAACCTCAAAACGTTGATTGTGCGTATCGCGTAGCGACATATTTTCTCCCTTTGTAAAAGGGAGACGCCGTTCTGACGGCAGAGGGATTTTGTAACCTACTTTGTTGGGAAATTTAGGATGGCGCGCTTAAAATTCCGACTCACCGGATACGGCCCAATCCACATTCGCAGTAACATGTTAAAAAAGTTCTTCGCATAGGGCCAATGGTGGCGAATTTTGCCATTCACTAACATCGTCACGCCATATTGAGGGGAATATTGAAAGGCTAAAATATCCCCTGCATTCAAAGTATCGAGCAGATTTTCTTTCAACTCCAACAAGCGCTTTTTATCAACCCGTTTATTTTCTGCATCGTCATTGTTAATCATAATGCTCTCAGTAAACGCATCCATGAGCATTTCATGGGTAATATCATCTTCAACAAAGAAAAATACCATCGCCATTGGGTTATCATTCAATAACAGCATCTCAGGCCGCTTTTCAATGGCGTTAGTGTAAAGTGCCCCCACATACACTTGTTTACCCCAACGACTACAGACAGCATAACCATTGAGGATCACTTTTTCTTTGGTATTTTCTAAAATCATTTGATTGGGCAAAGAAACGCCCAAGAGATCAATGTAGCTTTCCTTAGCAACAAGCACCGTGTTTAACGCAATGAAACAAAAGAATAAACACCACCGATATATTAAGCGCATGAAGCATATCCTTCTTAATCTTAGTCACGACGCAATTTTTCAGAGAAAGCAATGGGATTGGGATAGCGGTTAACCACCCAATAAGCTGAAACCATAAAGGTGAAAATGGTTGAAATTTGGATCAAGGCGTAAGCTGCCTCGCTAATCAGTTGGTTCTTTTCTGCCGTATAAGCGACCAACAACGAGAACTCACTGATCTGACCTAACCTCACGCCGATTTCCCAGCCGGCCGTTTTAGAAGGCGCAATTTTACTGAGTAATTGCTGAAAAATAACGGGTTTGACAACCAACATTAAGGTTGCTAATACTAAGGCTGGCAACCAAATATCATGGATTAACGATACATGAATTTTCGCGCCCAAGGAAAAGAAAAATAAAATCAGAAAGAAATCGCGGATAGGTCGCAAACTTTCTGCAATAAACCGGGCAATCGGGCTTTGTGCAATCGATATTCCCGCCACAAAAGCACCAATCTCAAATGAAAGGTTCATCATTTCAGCTAATTGGCCAAGGCCTAAGCACCAGCCAATGGCGACCAAAAATAAATATTCATGAATTCGGCTAAACCGATGCACAATTTTAATTAACAGGTAACGCTCAGCTAAAAAAGCAAATGCAATCAGTAAGGGCAAAGCAACAAAAGCCCTCACCAATGCTAACCAGCCTAAGGTGCCACTGCTTGCGCCATGCAGGAAGAGCAGCGTAAAAATAGCGATAATATCCTGCAATAATAAGATGCTGATGACAATTTCACCGGTGCGTTGATGGTGCAATACGGTGGTTGGTAAGAGTTTTAACGCAATAATCGTGCTAGAAAACATCATGCTAGCGCCAATTATCAAGGCATCTGCTTGCGAAAAGCCACTGGCTAATGCTACGGCGTAACCTACTATGGCAAAGGCTGCTGCGGCCAACACTGTGATAATGGTCGTTTGTTTTAAGGTTTTTAATAAATTGTGTGGCTCAAGATGTAAGCCTAGTAAAAACAATAAGAAAATGATCCCAATATCACCTATGTCTTTCAAAATGATAGGATCAGCAATAAGCTTGAATCCAAAGGGACCAAGCATAATACCTAGAATAATATAAGCAACTAACAAGGATTGACGGGTATACAACGCTAACGTTGCTAACACCGCGGCACCGGAAAAAATGAGAAAAATGGAAAAAATAATATCGTTATGCATGGAGGTCATTATAACATGGATGACTCGTTGAAAAAGAATTTCGAAGCAGCACTTGCGCTACAACAAAAAAATGAGTTAAGTACTGCAATCCCCTTGTTACAGAATCTTCTAACACAAGCACCTCGCGATGGCGATATTCTTCATGCACTTGGCATGGCCTTTGCGCAAAGCCACGACTTCCATCAAGCACTCGTTTATCTCCAACAAGCCGTACAATTTGCTCCACAGATCGCAGAATTTCATAATAATCTTGCTAATGTATATAAAGGTCTAGGACAAATTCCTTTAGCACAGCGTCACTATCAAGAAGCACTGCGGCTAAAATCTCCTTATCCGCAAGCACATAATAATTTAGGAGCTCTACTTTATAAGATGGGCAACTTTGATGAGGCCATTCGTCACTTTCAAAAGGCGATCAGCATGGATCCCACCAGTGTCGACACCCATTACAATTTAGCGAATGCCTATATCCATCAAGACCGTTTTCTGGATGCCAAAGCCCACTTTGAAGAAGTCCTCAAAAGACGTCCAGATCATTTAGGTGCCATGCATAACTTAGGGATCACCCTTTGCGTCTTAAAACATTATCAAGAAGCTGAACCTTTATTAGAGCGTGTGATTGAACGAGAACCAGAAAACATCGATGCACTGTACCATTTAGGGGTGATTGCAAGTGCCTTGGCCAAAACCGAAAAGGCCCGCGATGACTTTAGCAAAGTCATTGAATTAAATCCCAATCATGCAACAAGCCATCATAATCTCGCCACGATATATCTGCATTTAAACCAACGAGAGTTGGCTCTTAGCCATTTTCAAACGGCATTGCAGCTTGAACCTAACAATCAAACGGCAGCTCATATGGTTGCCGCAATACAAGGGAAAACGCTGCCAGAAGGCGCGCCAGCAGCCTTTACCCGCGCTTTATTTGATCAATATGCTTATAGTTACGATGAACATGTTAAAAAGCAGCTGGATTATCAAGTCCCTTCTCTGCTGCGTCAAGCAATGGCTCCTTACACCAGTAGTCGCACGAACTGGAATATGCTCGACCTTGGCTGCGGCAGTGGTCTTTGTGCGCCTTTATTTGCTGATCTTGCGACCAAAATGACGGGGGTTGATCTTTCACCCAATATGATTGAAGTCGCGAAACAGCGTGGTGTTTATGATGCACTTTATTGCCTTGATGCTGTCAGTTTTTTACAACAGCAAGAAAAGAGCAGCTTTGATTTCATTATTGCCGCAGATGTGTTTGTTTATTTTGGAGACTTACAAGCTGTTTTTGCCGGATGTCATAGAGTGTTAACGCCGATGGGCTTTTTTTGCTTTTCAATTGAAACCCTACCAGAAGCCGAAATTGGTGATTTCAAACTGATGCCAACAGGACGTTATACGCATCGTCCAAGTTTTGTCGAAATGTTGTTAAAACAAAATCAATTCACGATTTTACAACAAACGCAGGCAACACTTCGCACCCAAGAAGATATCCCGGTACTTGGGCATATTTTTACTGTTCAAAAAATAGAGGCGTAAGTACACTTAATAAATTGGAAATAGTACAATACTATAATAATAGCTAACCGTATTTATGATGAGAGGGCTGTATGGAACTGAACGGTAACTACATGCATTATGTCTGGATAGGCCTTGCAGTCTTCGTTCTGCTTTATATCATCATGATTTTTAATAACCTGGTTTCATTAAAAAACAACGTTAAAAAAGCCTGGGCAAATATCGATGTACTACTCAAGCAACGTCACGATGAATTACCCAAATTAGTTGAGACTTGCAAACAATATATGTCCTATGAAGCCCCTACGCTTGAAAAAATCACCGCGCTACGTGCTAAATCAATGCAAGCGCGTGAACAAGGTGATATTAGTTCATTGGGTAAAGTCGAAGGGCTACTTAAGGGCACTCTCGGTCACTTGTTTGCGCTTGCAGAAAACTATCCTGACTTAAAAGCCAATCAAACCTTTTTACATTTACAAGGTCGCATTTCTGGGCTTGAGAATTCTATTGCCGATAGACGTGAACTGTATAATGAAAGCGTCACGTTAAACAATATTCGCATTGAACAGATCCCCGATATACTGGTCGCCAAACTGTTTGGCTTTAAGCATTTTGTGCCGCTAGAATTTGGTGAAGAAGAAACCAAAGATGTCGATATCAATCAGCTATTCTCAAAATGACTCTACATAATACTTTACAACAACTCTTCTTTAATACGCAGATGGCTTTTAAAACGATCCCGATACAAGCTTTTTGGGTGATGATCGGTATGGGAGGATTGTTCATCCTCTATTTTATGTATCAATCCTATAAAAGCATCAAAAGAGCGCGCATATTAGAAGACACACCCACTGCCAAAATCCGTTCCGCCGCACAAGGATACGTTGAACTTGCCGGTGAACAACATATATTAGGTAAACCTGAGATCACACGATTAAGCCGACTTCCCTGTACTTGGCACCGTTACGCAATCGAATTCTTAGATCCACAAAATGGGTGGCGTTTAATCGAGCATGGAATGAGTTCACAGCTCTTTGAATTGCGCGATGGAACCGGTATTTGTATTATTGATCCTGCTGATGCTGATATCACAACAAGCAAAATCGACCGATGGCAAGGCTTTGCGCGTTATCCGAATAAAAAACCGGCCTCATGGGTAGGCCGTTTATGGGGTTCATTTGGTAAGTATCGTTATACCGAATGGACCATGAACGATGGGATGTCTTTACGTGCCATGGGTAATTTTCATACTTATAGCGGACAGCAATTTGCCGCCTTATATCCCAAATATGCCAGTCTTTTCGACCCGGATGATAGCGTAAATCTATTAAGCAAAAGTGGCTTAGATAAACGAAGCCCTTTTGTTTTATCGTCGATTGCTGAGAAAAAAGTGATTTGGAAGCATCGAAAAGACGCGCTTTTATGGTTTGTTGCGTATATGAGTTTGTTGGCGATGATAGGGTGGTTGGTGGTGGCGAGGTTTCATTAATTAAATCCCCCGCTCGCATCCGTCTTCGCTCTCGGGTGCGATAGTGGATCTTGTGGCATATTCCTAAATCCCCCACTCGCTAAAGCTCGTCGCCCC
>CAZQMV010000012.1:0-76492 GCA_964594635.1 Uncultured Candidatus Berkiella sp. | reverse complement strand
ACATACTTAGCTTAATACATCAGGGTTAAAGTGCCCCCTTTAATGGGGTAGAGCCAAATCTTATATAGGCTGCTCAATCCTAATATCATTTAAACATCCTCAGTTTAAATTTGTTCCTATTTAATAAGTACAGCTTATTATTTAAACGCATTTAAACTTCACTACAAAAATGACATAGTGCATGCAATAAAAAATTATAAATCATATCCATATTAATACGCTATTATAGTGTTAAAGAGGATATAAATTATTATTTTTCTTGACGGGGAACACTTGATGACATATTGAATGGATTTGAAAAAATATATATTTGGGTGAAAGATGAGTCAGGGATCGTTTTTGCTAATGTAAGACGAGAACCATCATCGATAAATACACATACTTTTTACATTAGCTATATTGGCCCACTTCCTGGGAAAGAAAAAGAAGTGAAGGTGGACGTGACATTTAAAGAGAAAATCATCAAGCCAATTGAAGAAAAGGGCATTATTAAAACTTATGATGAATATGATGATTTTTTAGATAAGCCAAAAATAAAAGTATATTCTCTAGATGAAGTTGCGATTGAAAAAATTTGTGCTCTTTTTTCACCAGCAAGAAATGAACCTCGCGACCTGTATGATATTTATCATCTAATTGAGAATGAAAGACTTGATATAGCATCTCTTATTCATTGTATAGAAGACAAAATGAAGTTTAAGGGCAGCTCCCTTGACAAGAACCGAAATGAGTTTTTAAAAAAGGAAGCGAGGCTGAAAAAATTGTGGGAAAAGAGGTTATCACAACAAATGGCTTCACTGCCTGAATATGATGATATTTTTTGTGCTGTTAAAAGAGCATTTCGGCGTGCTGACATTTTGCCATAGAGTGGAGAATTAATTTGTTTGTATTTTTTTCAACTGGCTTAAACGTTTGAGAAATATGTTATGCATCGAAAAGTTTGGCAATTAGCTGGCCCAATCATTCTTGCTAATATTACAGTTCCTCAGCTGGGCGCAGTAAATATTGCTGTGGTTGGGCATATACCCGGTCCACAATACATGGCTTCTGTTGGGATAGGCGCAACTATCTTCAGCGTCTTATATTTTGGCTTTGTTTTTCTTCGTATGGGGACTACCGGTTCCAAAGGAAGTCAAGATGCATGAATGCACTGCTTGGTTTTAGGAGTCGCGAACCGTAGGGTGGGCGAAGCTTTAGCGTCCTACTATGCTAAAGCTTTGAAGGACAGGTGCCCACCATCTTATTTAGGAATGGTGGGCTAACGAAGTTTTGCCCACATCGGATACCTAAATCTCAAGTGATAACTATATTTCAATGAGATTTTAGTTTAGAGGTTCTGTGAGATCTAGGGCGAACTTTGCGCAGATCTTGATTATCGCTTGAAATGTCAGACTTTTGATCTAGCAATTTTTCCTCAGATGTTTTATCAATATTTGTCGATGAGTTTTGAGACAATAATAACACCTTGCCTGTTTCTTGAAGTGGTGGCGTGCTTTCTAGATCCTGCTGTGATAATTTTTTGGGCTGATAAGTCCTGCTTTGATCAACATAAATAGTGATTCCTTTTAATTCTGAGGTATAAGCGGCTCTATAAATACCAGTGATATCATCTATTGTTGCTGTTTGGGGTAAATTAACGGTTTTAGAAATGGCTTCATCAGTAAAGCGTTGAAATACGTGTGTCATAGATAAGTGTGCTTGAGAAGACAGTTCTATTGCCGTTAAAAATACATCTTTAACGGCAGCAGGAAGATCGGTTTTTTGAACACTTCCCGTATCCCTAATAATTTGGCGAATTTTATCAAAGTCGCCGACATAGCCATGACGTTCGCAGCTCGATTCTAGTGCCTTTTCAAGATTAGGATCAAGTGCCAACTTAAAAATAGGTTCAATAGAAGCGGTGACCCCACCTAACAAGGAACTTCTGCCAACAGGTGGTAGTATTACCGTTGAAAGATTTCTAATGCCATGTTGGTTAATCATTTCTTGTAATTCATGCCAGTCATCCGTGCTCACCGTTTGAGTGGATTGATTTAAATATCTGCCAACAATTAAATCACGTCGAGTATGCTCATCATGGTAGGCAGGGAAGGGTTGTCGATGTTTGGCAAGCTCTACTGAGGCTTTTTTCGACTCAAAATTAATAAAGCTAATAATATTTTCCGCTAATGATCTTGCTTCTTCAGAATCATATTGAAGCCCCATGCTAACTAGCATATCAGCAAACCCACAAACACCAATGCCGATTTTACGGATTTTTTGCGTTAAATGGATACTTTCTGGCATCAACGTTGATTGTATGCTGACTTCAATTGCATTATCTAACATGAGCACCAAGTAATGTATGCTTTCCTTTAGTGAAGCATAATCCATCTTGCCTTCACAAACAAAAGCATTTAAATTCAAGTAGCCGAAATGGCACACCTCCCCACTCAGTAATGGAATTTCTCCACAAGGTGCTGTTGAAACATAATGCCCTAAATGAGGCACTTTATTGTGCTCTTCATGTTTATGCATAAAGACTACACCAGGATCACCTGTTGCACCTGCTTGCTTTGCGATGTCTTGGAGAAACGCATCAGGATCAATCATTCTGCCATCCGGTGTTTTATATAATTCCTGTTTGTGAAGGGCTTGAAAGAAGCCAGACGTTAGATTAATAGAAATATTAAATTTCCAGCTGGGTACATCAGGGTTATTTTTCGCTTTTACAAAATCAAGTGCTTGAGGATGATCGACGCTGATGATCCCCATATTGCCTACAGGACGTTCAATTTTATTTTCAGTAACTTCTGCATGAGCGAGTTTATTCAGCATTAATAAAGTCGCAATAGGATCAGCAGATTCATCAAAGTTAAAACCAGTTCCCATGCCTTTAACGTGATAGGAAGATACCATTTTGGCTAAGACGTCCAATGACATATTCGCGAGATTTACGGGAGGTACGGCGCATGCTGAAAGAGGTTTATCAAGATGCCGGCCAGCATTGGTATAAAGTGGTGTGCTTAAAATAATTTTTTGGCGACTGATCATATCAAGAAAAATACCCTGGTAATGGGGTATTTGAGAGCTGCCATAAAAATTTTCCCCTCCCTTTGCTAAAGTTGATGCGACTCGTTGAAACATCGTATCGGGTGTTTCCGTTTCACTGATGATTTTTGCTTTGATAAGGAAATCACGATATGTTTCAGTTGGCTTGATAATACCATGTTCTCGCAAATAAGTACTGATGTGGCTATAAGATTTTTCGGATGTGCTACTACCGAATATTGCACGCTTGAGAAGGTGATTGGTTTGTTGAAAGAGTGTTCTAAGGAAAGGTAGTATGCTTTGTAAGCTCATCGTAAAAATATCCTAATTAATGCAATTAAGTTATCTAGTTTACAACGTAGTATTTATTTATCAAGTTATTCTTGAAAAAATAGTCAAATCTTTTATAAGAGCGCTTCCGCCTTCAATATTACGCACCATGTCAGCAATTATAATATAGTCGTCTAGCTTTTTGTGGGAATGCTAATTTCAACTAATTGCCAATTAATTTGCCTAAACTGAATAAAGAAAGCCCTGTTTAGGTTATTAATTTTGAATACACGCTATTTCACAAAATCATTATTCAAGCTGGCATTTGCTATTCAACAAAAATTCTCACAGACTATATATGGTTCATCCACGAGTAATCGAATTGCCTGAGCTAAATCTTTACCTGAAAAATCAAACTGTCGTGATAGTACCCAGATGTCATAAAAATCTTTCATCCTGCTATTGATCTCATCCAGCTTAACCATTGCTTCAAATTTTTCAGCGATAGCGCTTTCTTTGCTATAACAAAGTATTTCTGGTGGTGGTAGTGATATTACCGTTGGCATAGTTGATTTACTGGGTGCAGGATACACTTTATCGCCAAATCCCACTTTTGGGTGCAATGGGCTCAATGATAGCCGCTTTAAAAGCTCACCCTGTTTACTCAGATGTTATAAATAAGCAATTTAAAGCAAAGCTTCGGAATGTATCTTTTCATTTTACAGATATTATTCTTAGAGAGTCGGTTGAGAATCTAAGACTATTATTTTCTCACCTTTATGAACATTGTCGTCAAGAGTTGGCAGCTAGTCATTCATTCCCGGCATTGACTCAGCCATTTAGAGTAGAAGATAGAATCTCAACGGAATTTGTAAGCCTAATACGTACAATTATCGGCATCAATAAATTTGCGAATGAAGATGAAAAGACGATAGTTGAAGGTCTACCTAATCTAAAAATATATTTAGACACCATAATTACCTATTTTAATCAGCATCCAGAGAGCCACAGTCAAGGACCAGTCTCAAGAGAAACTGCACTTGCAATAAGAGGGAATGCGATTGGATTGCTCATAGCACAAATTAGCAGCGCTACTATGGCGATAGCAGAGTGCAGAGTAAAAGGTACTACCGTTGGAACGAATTCATTAACTGTCGAACAAAGAAAAAAGATAAAGGCAAAATATGAACGCTATATTCACATTGGAAATCAATTTAGGCATGCGGAAATTCTATATACAGAATTACCAAGAAGGTTCCGCTTAAAAAAAACGCATGCTGCTCAGGCTTCGATTGTGTCTCAAGCCACTACGAGATCATTGATTCATGATCGTATTTCAAGAGCAACAACTCCTTTAATAGAAGCCGAAGAAGTATTCAGTTGTATAAGGCAAGGCCTTGTTGAGATGCTGGCCCTATTTTTAAAACAAGATCTAGATAACCCGACAAAGATAAAAGCACTTCGGTTAGCCTTGCGCACAAATAATGCGAATCATTTGCAGATGGTTCGCCTTTTAATAGAAAGCGGTATAGAGCTAAATGACATAGATGGTAACGAATTACCTCTCATATTAGAAACGGTGCAAACGAAACCCGAAACCGAAAATCATCTGCTGATGCTTTTAAAATTATTAGTTGATATTGGAAATGTGGATATTAATGCATCGGATCGGGATGGTCAGACTGTGTTGTTCGTTGCAATTATTGATGATATGCCTGAAGTGGCGGAATGGATCATGAATCACCCTAAAAGTGATTTAAGATCTGATGGGATCCATTTAAAAACGTTAAAAATGCTTACTACACATGTAGCTACTGGTCGAGCTTTTGAAAGCCACATATTATTAATGCAATCTCTTCAACAAAAGATGGGCATTAATAGACGACCTAGTTCCGAGGCTGAGACAGCTGATGACTCATCGATTAAATTTATTTTGCACGGATTCAGTCAGTTACGCCTTGAAGATCGGTTATCACCGGTGTTTAATGTTCGAGCAACTGAAAGGTCATTGATTGGTCGGCAACAGTTCAGAATGTAAAAGACATGATTGAAAGCCTTTAAAATGTTATTAAATGAGGCAGTCGTGATTTTCCTTTTTATGTTTGTGTTTTCCCAGCGATAAGAGCTGTTATCGTATTTTCTCATAGCGCATTGCAATGATGCTTAATTTGACGAAAAAAAGATTGATTTTTGCGAAATGTAGCATCTATAAAGAATATTTTGGCTTGAAATGATAAATAACATGTAGATCATTGATATTTTAAAGACTAACTAACTATAAATCAGGGTAAATTTGATGTAAGATTGTAACCCTAGATCAATAACCTCATTTTGTTAATGCTATCACGCACTTAGCTAGAGGTATTTCAGTAAAACACCTAAATGTGCATATGACAGTTAAAGCTTTAAAAAAGCTATTAGCGTTTATACCAAATTTTATAATTAAAAATACATGCTGTATCAGTCATTGACTTGTAAAACAATTGCTGAGACATATTCTAACAGGAGAGATAAAGAAAATATGTTTATATAGATCATTTCTTTGAGAAAATGTTGCCGAGAAGTGGTGGTACTATTGCTAGTTAATTTGAAGACTATAGTACTTCCTACAAATTTTAGGGGTGATTTAGCAATTATGAACATATTACTTTTAAAATATCATGAAAAATTCAACTATAACAATTTGTAATGAACAGATCCAAGCGGGAGAAAAGGTAGATCTTGCTTTGCAAATGCCTGATCTCTATTCTTGTGCACCTATCTACATGCCTATCAAAGTCATTCACAGTAAAAAGCCTGGTCCCTGCCTTTTGATTTATTCTACACTTGATGGCAACGAAATGAATGGGCTAGAAATTGTAAATCGTTTAATAAAATCTTTTAATGCAAACGATATAAGCGGTACCATTATTGCTGTTCCAGTGTTAAATGTTTATGGGTTAACGCATTATCCAAAAACAATGCCTTCAGGCGAAAATTTAGCTAAATGCTTTCCAGGTCAGGTTGATGGTAGATATGGAGAAAGGATTGCTTATATTTTTACACAAGAATTGTTAATAAAAGCTGATTATTGCATTGAGTTAGACACTGGCGATCTTAATCATAATATTTTGCCACAAGTGTATTGCAATTTTGATAATCAAAAAGCAAAACAGCTTGCGAAAGTCTTTCAAGTTCCCGTTATCACGAATGTTAGCTTAAAAGAAAATCCTTTGCGCAATACCATGGAAAGCTTAAATGTGCCTTTGGTAGTATACCAAGCAGGAGAAGCTATGCGTTTTGATGAGAATGCGATTAAAATTGGGATTGAAGGTACTAAGAATATTATGCGTGCGGTTAACATTCTCTCCAAGGAAGATCCTATTACACACATTAACCCTGTGTTCTCACAAGACGAGGATTGGATTATCGCGCATAAAGGTGGAATTCTACATATTGAAGTGGCACTTAACCAGGTAGTTAAAAAGGGAGATAGAATGGGCACTATTTCCGATCCATTTAGTTCTGATTTGGCAGAAGAAGTGTGCGCTTCCCAAGATGGCATTGTGGTGGGAATCAATACAACTCCGCTTATTCATGAGGGGCTTTCTCTTTTTAAAATCGCGTCATTTATTGATAATGATAGAGCTGAAAACACGATTGGTACTTGGGAAGAGTGCTTACGAGAAGAAAGTTAGAATATGCAATATGAAAGAAAACTGAATAGACTAGGTGTTACCATTTGGCTGATCTGTGCCTTATTTTTCACATATGAATTTTTGCTAAGAACCGTATTGGGTACTTTTCAATATCCGATAATGACAGAACTTTCTTTAACGCCTGTTTCATTTTCGGTAATGAGTACATCGGCCTATTTATTGGTATATGGTTTTATGCAAGTACCAGTAGGTGTTATTACAGAGCGATTTGGCTTAAAAAGTTCATTGATTATAGCAGTAAGTATATGTTCGCTGAGTAGCCTAGCATTTTCTTATGTGACTGATTTTAATTCTGCAATGATTATTCGAATGTTGATGGGACTAGGGTCGTCTTTTGGTTTTGTATGCTTATTAATGGCTGTCTATAATTGGATGCCAAAAAATACCTATGGCCTTTTTATCGGTCTTTCTCAATTTATAGGAACGTTAGGTCCTATGATAGCTGCGGGACCAATTAATAGCATCGCCATGAAAGGAAATTATGATTGGAGAACCATTTTTTTCTCATTAAGTGTTTTTGGGATCATTCTTTTGGTGATGGTATTAGTTTTGGTAAAAAATGCTCAAGAGAATTTGGGAAAACCTCGCATTATTACTAAAAAGATGTTAGTGAGCAAAAGTTTGGCGCAACTTTTAAGTCAGAAACAAACATGGCTAATAGCAATATATTCAGCGTTAGTCTATTTTACTTTAGAATATTTATCCGAAAATGAAGGGAAAGCATTTTTAGAACTCAAAGGCTTTAGCTCTCATTTTTCATCATATGTGTTAACAGTTGGTTGGATTGGATATGCTATTGGATGTCCTTTCTTGGGATTATTATCAGATCTTCTTAAAAGAAGAAAACCAATTATGATTTTTTGCGCATTCAGCTGTTTATTAGCAATGGTGTATATTATATATATTCCATTAACAAAATATACGTTAGCAATTGCATTCTTCATGTTAGGAATGGGAGCTGGTGGGCAAAGTATCGGTTTTGCTATTATGGCAGAACAATGTAATAAAACTTATTTAGCAATGGGTATTGGCTTTAATAATGCGATGATAGCGTTGATGGCCTCCATCCATGCACCGATTATTGGGACTTTACTAGGTCATCATAATGCTTCCACGATATATATTGAAAATTATTACTTTGCCTTTTCATATATTATTGTGTTGCTTTTACTATCTTTTGCATGTTTGTTTTTTATCAAAGAAACCTATTGCCGTTCTACCAAAGGGTTTACTTTTATAAATTGGTTTAAGCTTTTAAATCGTCCAAACGAGGCATTATCATAATCCTCAATCTTAAGCTTAATGAGACACCCAGATATCTTTCGAAATTAACGTGGATGTCCAGTTAAGCGTCAGCCAGCATCGGTTAATGACAATTGCCTATTTATCCTATTTTCTTTAATGTTGTTTCATCTGAAAAAATATTATCAGGATAAATGGTAGCAATGAGTTGACGGGCATTTTAGAAATAGAACTCTGAGATTGTTTGCGAGGGGGGGATCTCAGTCGGTATTTAGGTGCCAATGCCCCTTTATTCCTATAATTTTATATTAGCTTGTTACAGAAGTTTTCTTTGTTTATTTGCGGAGCATCTAGAACGAGTGTATGGGTAAATTTACTCTACCTTTCATAGATTGTTACTTGACCCCTTTTCACTTTTAGTGGAAAGTTGGTAGAAATAATGAGCAGGTCTTTTTTTAGTGTATAACTTGAGGGAAAGAGTATGTTGGGTGCGCCATTACTGCGTCAGTTTACAGAATATCGTCAAGCTAATGCGTCGCCGCTGCCGCAATCCTTACCACCCACCAAAGCATGGTTTTTGTCTCTTTTCGAGTCTTTAAATACTGCTATCTCTGCGTTACAAGATCCCTATCAAATTGCAAGGTTATCGATTAAGCAGATTGTCGAAATTTGTGGTCATTTTGAAGAACTCGCAACCTTGCTGATAGATTCAGAAATCATGAGCACTCTCAGCGTTAAAGATAAAAAAAATCTAGGAAAAATTCATAGCTATATTGCATTAAAAATAATAATGGATCCTACTGTTAAGGGTCATGATCGATGTGTGCTTATCAATTATTTTGCTAAGATACACGATCAAATAAAGCAATTTAAAGATCAAAATAAGATCCCTGATTTACCTGTAAAAGATGAACCCGATCCAGTAGATGAAGATGCAGCATATGATCCCAACGAAGATTTAAGAAAATTATCAGGTGCAAAATTAGTTGTACACTGTCGCTCTGATAATAGAGCAGCAATAACTGTGCTGAATCAAGATGAATTATTAAATAAATTGACAAAGCCAGAGTTGGCCGCTCTAGGCGGAAACGACCCCATCGTTGCCGGTATTATTTTAATGAGGAATAAACTTAAGCAAAAACTCATTCCCAATTGTGCACCGCGCAGCCAAGCTGAAAAAGATGAGTTTTTGCATAATAATCCTATTTATTTTTTGTGTGAAAAGTTTCCTTCAACTGCAAAAAAGGTTTTAAGCAGTGATTTAGTAACCTGTTTGCCAGAAATGCTTATCCAAAGACTAAACGAGAAAATTAAAGTGTGGGAAGCCCTTAAAGCATTTTGTGATTCAGATGCCGTGAGTGAGCTAAAAGGTCGAACGAAAACAATCACAGTTCAAGTTTAATACCTAAATGTAAGGGGCTTTTTTATTTAGGCTTTAATGGCCATTTTGGAAATACATTTTTGCAACTTCAATGCAGACTATACTGAAGGTTGATTGTGGCAATGTTTGCAGATTTATTGCTTAGTAACTAACTATCTTTGGAAGCTTGGGTATAATACTTTGGCAACTAACAACATATCCAGCACACTCTACCGATATGGCAAATCATTCAACACGCATGATTTGATCAAGGTTGTTGCGATTACTATTATGGTAATCGATCACGTTGGTTACTATTTGATGGATGATAATCCGTGGTTTCGCATGGTAGGCAGAATTGGCTTGCCCATGTGGTATTTTCTGATTGGGTATGTGAATAAACTGCGGATCAATTACTTCCTGATTGCTTATGGCATCATTTTATCAATCACGGGAACGTTTATCTTTCAAAAAGTATGGTTTAATATTTTACTGAATTTTATTGTCTATCAAGCTCTGCTTCATTATTTTCCAGTTGAAAAGATTTCAACGCTTTGGCGCAGCATCTTTTTCTTGCTATTGCTGCCAATTAATTTTCTTATCTATGGTCATGTCGAATACGGTATATTGGGGATCTACTTCATTTACAGTTCGCGCATGATTGCCATTAACGATCCACAGGCAACTTTTTGGTTTGCCTTAACAAATGTTGTCTTTTTTATTTGGCAATTAATGATGTTCCCTTCGTTTTTCGAAACATCGCTATTGTACTCATTTGTCTTTTTGACAGCAGGAGTTTATTTCCTATTGCGCTATTATACCTTGAAAGTATTACCCTGCCCTAAAGTGTTATTGTGGCCATTGCTGTTTATTTCACGTTATTCATTACATATTTATTTTTATCATGTAATTATCTTGCAATTTCTTTGGGTTATTTACATCCATCCTACTTTATACAAGCTCTAACAAAATATTCCTGAAAGGCTTGTGCTTATCACGCTTTTAAATCACAATGTTAAACTTTGTATTTATATATAACAGGTGTATTAGCATGCTTGGTTTCTTTGCAAAATTATCTACCTCTATCCAAAGTCTCATTAAAGAGCAAGCGCCAGAAATCCAACTAAAATTATTTAAAGAACAGGCTATGGATGGAGCGGTATGTGACGAGCGCCATCATCAAGTCGTATTTGAGGATGAGACACTTCGAGTGATCGATGTTATCGTAGCGCCTCACGAAGTAGAAACCTTTCATACCCATGAACGTTGTGCTGTCATGTATGTTGATATACCGGCCAATATTATTTTAGACATAAAAGATGAAGCGTCTATTACTATTAATAATCCCGAGCAGCGATTTGCAGTCATTCCAGAAGAAGGTCTACATAGAGTTACCAATACGGATGATAAGCAATTTCGTGCTTTTCGCTTTGAAATAAAATCAGATATCTGCGCTCATTCTCAATTTGAAGCATTATCGGGTAAAATTTGCGATTTAATCAAAGAAAAAAAAGTACAGCTAGATGAATTGCGGGAAAAAATGCTTAAGGAAGAACAAGCAAGGGCGATTCTAGTCACTCCTAAAACCTTGACTTTACAATATGCTGATACCTTGAGTGCCAACAAAGTAAGTGCTATTCCATTATTGCTCACAGCGCAACCAAAACAAAGTTTGAAGTATTAAGGTTGCGCTATTGGCTTTATTTTCTATGGGATTTTTTGATATCCGCTAACCTTTGATTAAAATCAGTCATGATCTCTTGCTGAGTTTTTAAATTGTTTTGAACAACTGTATCTAAGCGATTTTTACAAATGGGGTGACTAACAATCGCCTGATTAAAAGCTGTATATTCCTCTTCGCTAATGAGTCCTAGGCGCAAAAAAGTAGCTGGAATGACAGATAATACATTACCTTTCCCAGACGGCCCTTCAGGAACGTTTTTTTCTTTAAATAATAATGTATGTCCGGCAAAATGTGTTTCTAAAAGCATATCAAAATGTTGATGAACCGGTTGCCAGGTATTAGGCTGAACCTGAAGACCGGCATCATTTGCTATTCTATCAGCAACCTCATCACAGGTGTCTAGTTCAATGTTAACGTCGCTAACGCTAGTAAGAGATACTGTAATGACATCATTAGGATCTATGCTAATGTCTAATCTTTTGATTTTATGCATTTAAATCATCTCCAAAATTAAGTTAGTCGCATTTTACAGTATATCCTTCTATATAAATAGTCCTTATTTAGGTTTTGATACTATGGTTTGATGGGGTTTTGTCATTTCTTTCTCTTTCTCTTTCTCTTTCTCTTCCTCAGCCTCTACTTTAACCTTTTGTGAGGTAGCGATAGCAGACAACGATGGTTGTGAAGTTGATGACGTACTTAACAAGACAGGTGCAACCCGGCGTTGTGGTGTATCTACACCTGGTTTTGAGATAATCATTGGTAATACTTCATCTACCAAAAAGCGATCATGTCTAATTTTTTTGTAAACTTCATGTTCTATTGGATTCTCTGATTTTAAGAAATCTTTTATCAGTTCGGGTGTAATATCCGTAATCTTGCGAATGTTACAATTTGTTGTAAACCATCTAATTTTATCATCAAGGGTATGCCTATCAGTCGAGCCTTGTTTTTGCATTAATTCAGCATCATTTTGTTTGTCATATTTTGCGACCGCTTGGCGATGTTGAATAAGAAGTTCTTGCTCTGTTAGCTCTGTAGGGAACACATTAGCATTAACCATCAATCTTTTTAAAATATCATCTTCATCTGGGGCTTTAAATTGGGGCGGTAAATGATTTGCTTTATCGTTAGCAGCGCCTTTCGGGCCTTGTAATAAATACATTTGAGTATTTTCAGCGCTTGGGATACCTTCTGTAATTTGATTATAACCAGCCTGAATCATATCTCTTGCCAACATATCACCACCAACGAAAATAGCTTGCGCTTTATTTTTTTCAATTTGATCACAAAAATACTTTGGAAAATCAAACCATTTATCATAGGCTCTAACAGCATGGGTAATTGCGGAGGAGATGTCTTTTGCAGGAGTATCTTTACCAATCGCTCCTAATAATATTAATTTATCAGGAGCAGTTTTATTTCTCTCTTGGATCATAGCATGAATAATGGGTTCAAATGCATGATCTCTTCCTGAAGTAACGATATAGGCCTTGTTAGGATCGATATTATTGATAATTGTTTCTAACATCGCATAACATTTACGAAATGAGTCAGGATCAGAAGGATCAAGTGATATGTTGAAAAAAATTGGCGTTTTACCTTTGATAGCAGTTTGTACTTGGGAGTCATCAAATACAATGTTATTGTCCCGCAGCTTGTCATCGACTTGTTGCGTATGTTCTTTTTTAATGGCATCATATTTTGCTCTGATAGTTTTAGCATCGATTAAACTATCTTGTGGGGCCATGAAAACGGTTTTAAAATCTCCTTGTTGTTTTAAGGCTGCATCATACTCAAGCGTTTTTTCAGCCGTTAGTTTTGCTTCCCACGCTTGATACAGCGCATCTCCACTCATTAGTGCTTCTTCAATTTGCGCAATTGTCGCGCCACCTAAATCGAGATATTGTAGATGACGAACGAGTTGAGAGTTATCAGTTTGGTATAAGCCATGACCATCAGATCCCAATACAACGGGGATCCCTGCTTTCGCATAAGTTACCAAAGGATATTCAGCAGTGTTATCGATGTTATTGAGGGAATAATTTGAATCTGGGTTCATTTCAACAATAATTTGCCCGGTCTGAGCCAATTCTTGGGCTAGTTTAATGGTTTCCTCGTCCACACCGTAAATACCGTGACCAACTCGCACTTTTAAACCATATTGTTTGGCAATGGCTAATGCTGCGCGTACGTTTTCAGGATAATAAGGTGTTTCACCGGCATGAATTCGCAATACAAAATGGGGGTTGTGGATCTGTGCCCAAGCAGCAATCGAATGCAAGGCATCATAAAACTCAAAAGTGGAATTGGTTTCACTTGCAAGAAAATCGATCCCTTCTATGCAAGGATGTTGGGCCGCAACTTTAATATATTCTAAAGAGTTCTGTAAACTTTCCTTACTTTCATGGCGAACTAAAGCAGCTAGAAATTTAATTTTTACGCCATACTTTGCTTCCAGCTCAGGTAGCACTTTTTCTGCTTTCTCTAAGTACGATGATTTTGCAATATCCGATAAAGAAATAGAGGCATGCTTTATACCCTGAGCTTGGTAATCTTTTGCTAAGGCTTCTAGGTATGACTCAAATAAACTAAAATCAGTGGTAAACATACCTCTAAGTTCATAATAGCTTTCCATATCGTCAAAAATAATTTGCTTAGTTGAAGTAATAGATAAACTGTCCTGAAATATTGCTTTATCCTCAGGTGTTAAATCATTGAGATTAAGATACCAGTAATGTTTACTTGTTCCACCCCATGAATTTTGAAAAGTATCTTTAAACAGATTACTAGTTGGGTGCTCTGGAGGGTAAGACCAACTATCAATATTGTGCTTTTGATCGTTAGCGAATTGATCTGATGTTTGAGCTTTTGTCATATATTTTTGAACATCAATGCCGCAAAATGCTAAGTGACCTAGTGGGTAAAAATAAGGTTTGGTGCCATTCTTGGTGGCACAGCTAATTAAATCTTCCGCTTTTACGGCACCTGCCATATGGGTATGTAAATCTGTTTTTGGTTTATAAACTTTTTTAAGATCAACATCATTGATGATTTTAGGCAGTCGTTGCGTATTACTGAGCGTTTTGATTTCATAAGCAGATAATTTTTGAACGTCTTCCTGTTTTATTGAAACAGTGTTTTCTGTAGATAACACCTTGCCGATTGTTTGATCACCAACAACTACTTCAAACTCAGTTGGAGAGGGTATTAATTGCGTTAATTCATTTAATGTAAAAGTAATGCCATCAGAAGTTTTGATTCTGATATGTTGATCAAATTCGTTAAACGCACCTTTAAGATCATAAGTCCATTGTCCTTGCTCAATTTTAAAATCAATTTTAAGTTGCGAATTCTGATCAAGCGTAAATTCCATAGATGTCTCATTAATGAGGTGACCATAAACAAAAGACCACAATGAAGATAAATTAGTTCAATTAATTTCATGACCTAGCGTGAAAGATAGAAGTGGAAGTACACGGTTGCTATATTGAGCTGTGATGTTGCCAAGTAATACGTCTGGTCATTGAAAGATAACCGCAGGGAAAATGCAAAGCAGGGTAATGAACAATAGCCCGATGCTGTATACCTTTTTCATTACCTTAACCCTTAAGATAATCTCTACAAACTTAGCATGTACGCTGAATTGTCGATAAATATTTATATTTACCCTATAGATATACTGAAAATATATGAGGCATATGATGAAAGTGTGGAAATTATCACCCAAAAGCGAAAATCCAAGTAACAAAAATGGGTACATTCGAATTCGAGCTGAAAGTGAGCAGCGAGCGCGTGAAATTGCAGAAGAAACCTTTGCGAAGAGTAAAGTGAAATCTATTCATTCAGCCATTTGGTCAACGCTAGATTGGAAAGATAGGGATTTAGTGGAGTGCATTAATGAATCTGAGGATATGTCAAAAACAGCAGGTATTTTAGATATTCAATAGAGAGCGTCATATGACTCTTGGGGCTATAATTCAAATATTCAAAGAGAAGGAACAGCGCTATGAAACGGTTAACTAAATCCCTTATTCTTCTTCCGGTACTTTTGCTACCCATCACTGGGTGGTGCGAAAAGGAAGAGTACAAATTAGATAAAAGTCATACTTCAGTCAATTGGGAAATCAGCCATTTTGATTTTTCACATTATTTTGGTAAATGGGAAGCTGAAGGCAAATTGTGGCTTGATCAAGATAAACCTGAAAATAGCAAAGTGGATGTGACCATTAAAGTTGGAGACATGATCACCGGTAATGATAAATTAAATAAGCACCTTAAATCCGCTGATTTCTTTGATGTAAAGAAATTCCCTAAAGCGACATTTGTAAGTGATGAAATTGAAGTGCAAGATGGAAAAATCGCTAAAGTGCATGGTAACTTAACCTTACGTGGTGTGACCAAGCCCGTCGTGTTAGAAGTGATTTCGCAAAAAATAGCAAAAAATATGGCTAATAAAGATACCGCAGGGTTTAGAGCAAAAACGATATTAAAGCGTTCTGATTATGGTATTAGCGCATATTTACCTGGTTTAGGCGATGATATTAACCTTGTCATTGAAGTTGAGGCCAATAAGTAAACAGGTATTAATATGGAATTCAAAAATTCTGCCACTCGTTTTGGTATGATTGCAATGCTTTTGCATTGGCTGATGGCGTTACTCATGATTGGCCTGATTATTTTGGGCCTTTATATGGTTGGTTTGCCTATTAGTCTACAAAAATTGAAGTATTATGGCTGGCATAAAGAGTTTGGTGTTTTGGTACTCATGTTAGCGACCGTTCGATTAGCATGGCGTTTTACCAATACCACGCCTTTATTGCCACCACAAATGCCTAAATGGGAACAAATTGCAGCCCATAGCATGCACTATTTTTTTTACATTTTTATGTTTGCCTTACCAATAACTGGCTGGATGCTCTCAAGTGCTGCAGGGCTACCTGTTTCATTTTTTGGATTATTTGTGTTGCCTGATTTGATCTTGGCGAACGAACAAACGCGCCATCTACTCACTGAAATACATAAATGGTTAGCTTATGGCTTAATTGCTGCTATCTGTGGGCATGTCGGAGCAGCATTGCAGCACCATTTTATTAATAAAGACGATATTTTACGGAGAATGTTACCATGAATAGGCTCAACAAATTAGTTGCAACTTCACTCGTTTTTTTACCTTGGATTGCATTAGCAGAAGTTGCCAAATGGGAAATTGTGCCAAGTGATAGTACGTTGCGCTTTACCGCCACTCAAAATAATGCGCCAGTCAGTGGTACATTTAAAAAGTTGCATGGGGATATTGAATTTTCCCCTGAAGATCTCAAAAACAGTAAAGTTGATATTATTGTTGATATAGATTCAATTCATACCAGCTATCAAGAAGTAGTTAGCACTTTAAAAATGAGTGATTGGCTTGATGTTGCTAAATTCAAAGATGCGAATTTTAAGTCAACAGAACTGACGAAAGTCAAAGACAATACCTACCAAGCCAAAGGTGATTTACAAATCCGTGATAAAAAACTCCCATTGACGATTGAGTTTATCATCGATAATGCATCCAAAGATAAAAGCAAAGTAATTGGTGAAACGACGATTAAAAGGACTGCGTTTGGTATTGGGCAAGGCGATTGGGCTAGCACAGATGAAATCAAAGATGATGTTAAGATCAATTTTGATTTATCGTTAAAACGACTTTAAACCATGTTGTTTACATGGTAAGTGAATGTACTTTGCTAGCTAATATCAAAAAATTAGCATATGATGTAGGTACATTTACTTTCTAAAAATAAAAGCATGAATACCCTAAACAAATCGATTCTATTTCCTGCGGCGCTCGTTTTTTACGAGATAGTTACTTACTTATCGAACGATATGTATTTGCCTGGTTTGCCGCAGATATCCCGCGATTTGCATATCTCACAAGACGTAGCGGAATATACTTTGCTGTTCTGGTTTCTAGGTTCAGCTTCGATGCAATTATTTATGGGGCCATTATCCGATCGCTATGGTCGTAAAATCATCTTAATGAGTGGCGGTATATTCTATATAGTGGCTAGTTTCATATGTGCTGTAACCTCTAACATCCCTCTGTTTTTAGTAGCTAGGTTTATTCAAGGAAGCTCGATATGTTCTATGGTTGTCGCTGGATATGCCGCAATTCATGAATCGTATGACACAACTCAAGCGATTAGAATCATCGCTATGATGGGATCCGTTTCCATATTGGCACCCGCTTTTGGTCCATTGCTAGGAGCGGTGATAGTGACCTATTTTGATTGGCGAGTCATTTTTTATGTTTTAGGGTTCTGGTCTTTGTTTGCAATGTTATTTTTAGGCAAAGTGATGCCTGAAACCAACCCGATCAAAGTTCCGCTTCATTTCAAAGATATCATGGCAGACTTTGTGATCATTGCTAAACGAAAGCAATTTTTACATTTCATGTTGCCGTATTGCTTGTTGTTCTTATCCTTTTGTTGTTGGATTGTAGAAAGCCCATTTGTCATCATTGAAACGCTTCATAAAACTCCCTTGGAGTATGGCTATGTTCAATTAGCTGTGTTTGGTGCCTTTATCGCAGGGGCGCAAATTGTGCATTATTGTGCTGGAAAAGTAACTCCAAACCGATTGATCAACATAGGAATAGGGATTGCTGTCGTTGCTGTTTTACTTCTTGTCGCGGTGAGCAGTTTGAATGATGAGGCCTATTATTCACTGATCGTCTTATTGATGCTCTTTTCAATAGGAGCAGCTATTGCTTTTGGTCCTTTAAACAGAAGTGCCATTGATGCTTGCACGGAGTCGATGGGTAGGCGAATGTCTATTTTTTCAACCTATATGAATAGCTTTGGCGTTTTTGCCACCGTTTTAGTCACTTTGTTTAATGATAAAACGATGGCAAATTTATCAATGCTAATAGCAGGAGGGGTTATTTTAGCCTTTATTACCTATCACTTAACTCATGACAAGTCAGTCGTTGCTTAGCCATGTATATAGCCTGTGAGTGCTGAGATTTCTTGTTGTTGTTGCAACATTACCCAACGCGTGATGTCGCCGATAGAAATAATACCAACCAATTTATTATTTTCTAATACCGGTAAGTGACGAAAGCGCTTTTCAGTCATAATTTCCATGGCTTGTTGGACTGTGGTTTCCGGTGTTACCGTGAGAACATTACGCGTCATTAATTCGGAAACTTTTACGGTGTTGGGATCTAATTTTTTATTGATCAATTTATTGATTAAATCTCTTTCGCTGATAATGCCTTGTAAGGTTTCACCTTCCATCACAAGTAAAGCCCCGATGCCAAATTTCGTTAATATTTCAGCGCAATGATAACAGCTGTCATTTGCAGTTAATGTCTGAATTTTATTGCTTTTTTCCTTTAATAGGACACTTAATGGGGTTTGCATTATATGGCTCTCCAGCAAAGGGTATTTCATAAAGTATAGATGTCATCTTTGGTGCCTTAATTACTTTATATTAAATGCTGCTGTTATATACAGTTATCATCCTTTTTAATTCATTGCTAAGTTAAATAATGGGGAACCCTTTTTTATTGTAGTTAAGGTGGTTTATTGCACAGTAATGCCCTCATTTTCGTTCAAGACTTAGCAGTTATCATGCTGGTTGCGGGTCTTATCTCGGTGCTGTGTCATCGTTTTAAGCAGCCTGTGGTATTAGGGTATATCGTTGCAGGTATGCTCATTGGCCCTCATACGCCACCATTTTCTTTTATTCAAGATCTCAATACGATTCAAACGCTTGCTGAGTTAGGCGTGATATTCCTTTTGTTTTCTTTAGGACTTGAGTTCAACTTGCGCAAATTGAGTAAAGTGGGTAAACCTGCGGCTATTGCTACGTTACTGGAAATTATCTTGATGACAGGATTGGGATATGCCATTGGTCGCTTTTTTCATTGGAGCCAAACAGACTCTATTTTTTTGGGGGCCATGCTCGCTATCTCCTCTACAACGATTATTTTAAAGGCATTAGAAGAACAGGGATTAAAAAATAAAAAATTTGCGCAACTGATTTTTGGCATTTTGATATTAGAAGATATCTTTGCCATAGCTATTTTAGCACTGCTTTCAACAATTTCGATTACAGGTTCGATGCATGCTGAGGATTTTATTATTACCCTCGGAAAATTATCAACTTTTCTGGTTGTGTCATTATTCCTTGGGATACTGATAATTCCCAGGATCCTCTCGTATATTGCCAAATTCAACAATAGGGAAATACTGCTCATTTCGGTGCTGGGAATGTGTTTTGGTTTTTGTTTACTGGTTATTCGTTTAGGATACAGTGTGGCATTAGGCGCATTTATCATTGGGGCCATTATGGCCGAGTCACGGCATCTGGGGACAATTGAATCGCTGATTTTGCCCCTGCGCGATATGTTTAGTGCTATTTTCTTCGTTTCTGTCGGTTTATTGTTTGAACCAAGCGTTCTTACAACACATCCCTTACCCATTATTGGGATCACCTTGGTAGTTATTTTCGGTAAAGTTATCAGTAGCAGTTTTGGTATTTTAATCACCGGTAAAAGCGGCAAAACGTCGATGCGGGTGGGCTTAGGGTTAGCGCAGATTGGTGAGTTTTCATTTATTATTGCAACATTAGGGGTAACTCTTGGGGTGACCAGTGCATTCTTATATCCCATTGCGGTAACCGTTTCTGCCATTACAACCCTTCTGACGCCGTATTTAATAAAATACTCAGATAAAATCACGCGTGTTATTGCTTTCTTTGTTCCAAATAGTGTCAGCAAGCAGTTTAATAAATATTGTGGTTGGCTAAGTATTAGAGATACAGCACAAAATGTGCATATGAAGCGTTATAAAACCTACAACATTATTCAGGTTGTTGTTAACTTGTTTATTGTGATGGGAATATTTTTCACGATGGCTTATCTTGCAGGAACCCCTTGGGGAGAATTTGTTTTATCGCTTTCTAATCATCACATTCAAAAAGCCATATTTTGGGCCATTGCCTTTATTATCTCACTGCCATTTTTAATTGCAGCCTATCGTAAAATTCAATTTTTGTGCATAATGATGACTGAGTTAAACATCAAGAATGATGAAAATGATTTAAAATTAAAATGGCATAAAATTGTTGCTGAACTTATTCCGTTGTTTTCTTTGATCAGTATGATGCTATTTGTTTGCGCTTTAAGTATTAGTATATTGCCGCCAATCGAATTATTAATTGTGATTTGTATTGTCTCTATTATTTTAATTTCTTTGCTCTATACCTGGTTTATCAAGCTACATTCACGGTTAAAAGATGTCTTTTTAGACACATTTCAAAAACATGATAATGATAAATTATAGTGATAATATTCTTAACAACGGCAATATGCTATTGAAATCATCTGTCCATAAAATATCTGATTTTGGCGTAAAGTCGACTATTTTGATTCCGCTTTGCTGCTTCATCCATGCTGTCAATACGGGATCTTGGCTTAACAATGCCCAGTAGTTCGTATAGTTTAGTTTTAAAGGTTGGCCGAGTGTTTGTACCCAGATATGTTGAAGATTTTGATCTTTTGCTAAATTAAAGGTTAAAGGATAAAACGAGAGATACGTATTGGTAGTATGTAAAGCGATGATGCCATCTTTCGTTAATAAATGCTGATATAACTGAATGGCCTCATGAGTCAATAAATGAAAGGGTATCGCATCGCCATTAAAGGCATCGGCAACGATGAGATCATAGTGTTTAAAGGTGGGAGAAAATTGTGCCTTTACCATTGAAAGACGGGCATCTCCCAAAATCACTTTGATATTGGCAGGGGAAGATTTAAGGTATGTGAAATATTGATAAGCAAAATCTTTTACATTTTCATCTAACTCATAAAAATCAATATTGTCACCTTTTGCACCCAAGCTTGCAATGGTGCCCACACCTAAACCGATCACAGCAATATTTAAGGGTTCCTTTTTATGTTGCCGTAAATATTCAATGCTTAATTTAACACCTGATTTTTCACCATAATAAGTGGTTGGTATCATTTGTTTATCGGTTGCCAAGGCTTGAACACCGTGGGTAATTTGCCCATGACGCATTTCTCGATACGCATATTTCTTGTTGGGTAGATGATCAAAAATGCGAATAAAACCATAAAGACTTCTTTTTTCAGTAAGCACTTCTGTTTTAGGCTGAATAATGCAGACTATTGTTAACCCAACAATAATGATAAGGCAAGTGCTGGTGAGTACTTCTGTTTCCCAAGTTAATTGTTTTGCTCTGTATTTTTGATAGCTAATTGTTACAACCATGATGGTAAGCAGTAGTAACGGAATATAAAAATCCCACCATTTGCCTAATAATACATAGGCAACAAGATTCACAAAAAGACTTCCTAGTACTCCACCCAGTGAAATAAACAGATAAAAGGTGGTTAACGATCGAAGGGAGGGTTTTCTTAAAATCAACTCGCCATGACAAATCATGCAGGCACTGTAAAGTAAACCGAGTAATACAATGACTACATCATACCCGGAGAGGCTTTCCATATAAATGAGCCACAAAGTGAGTGTTAAGAAAATGAGAAATGCGCTAAACCAAAAATGACGATCATAGCCAGTTGTTTTGGAAAAAGTCACAATAAAGGAGATAAGGTATAAGCCAAGCGGGATGACCCACATGAGTGGCAAATTAATCACGTTTTGAGTTAAAAACTGTGTCACCGCTAAGAGTAATGCACTAGAGATGAAACTTAAAAACAGCCATTGGTTTGCTTTGATGATTGTGATATTGAAAGGAACTTTAGCATACATAGGCGTTTTTTTGATCCGTAAGAGATGGACCATACAAATAAGACAAATGAAGCAATAGCAAAGATACATTAACGTCCACAGCTGCGCTTGTTGATGAAGGCCAATGAACGGTTCAATTAAAAAGGGGTATCCCAACAGTCCTAATAGTGATCCCGTATTAGAGATCGAGTAAAAGTAGTAAGGGAATTCACTTTCTTTGATTTGACAGTACCAATGTTGTAATAGTGGACTTGAAGCCGATATAACAATAAAAGGTAATAATGAAATCGAGCACAGAAGCTGCCAAACGCTAATAGGTGGCCATTGTTGGTTGTTTATAACAAAACCATCTAGCTGAATAGGAATAAAGTAAAGTGAAGCAAGGAGTAAGCCAAAATGAATGAAGGCTTGTAAGCGCTTCGATGGGAGTTTGGCTAATAGATAAGCATAGAAGTAACCGAGTAATAAACCGGTTTGGAAAAATAAAATGCTGGTTATCCAAACAAAGGCTGAGCCACCAAACTGAGGTAGCATATGTTTAGCCAACAAGAGCTGAATAAAGAAGATTAAAAACGCGCTGGTAAAGATCCCAACACCAACGACAACTTGGAACATGGCAGCTCCTAGTAAGAAAACTAATTGTTGAATGCCAAATGGCCGGCTATAAGTTGACAGCCATTTTACTTAACTGAAATAGTATTCTTTTTGAGTTGAGAGATACTATGTCTGTTAGCGCTGCTTTCTCCTACGATATTACTGAATATGAAAGTCGCTCGTACTCGCAAACACACCCGGATCATTTATATACATTGGCGAAATTATTTGGGTTAGCACCCACTGAATTTGCTCATGCGCGTATTTTAGAGCTAGGGTGTGCAAGTGGCGGCAATATTATTCCTATGGCCTGTCAGGCACCCTCTGCTCACATTATAGGTGTTGATTTAAGCGCGGTACAAATTCAAAAAGCAGAGCGCAGCATAAAAGAACTCAAGTTAACTAACATCAAGGTATTTCACCTTGGGATAGAGGCGATCACACCCTCCTTTGGCCAATTCGATTACATTATTTGCCATGGGATCTACTCTTGGGTGCCAGAAGCTATTCGAGAAAAGATATTAAGCGTTTGTCAGCAACATCTTGCACCCCATGGTGTCGCTTACGTTAGCTATAACACCCTTCCTGGATGGAATGTAGTTAGAAGTATTCGCGAAATGATGCTCTATCATACCAAATTCATTGAATCTCCTATCGCCAGAGCCAAAGAAGCACGTCAAGTATTACAATTTATGGTCCAAGGCTTGGGAGAAGATGATTCTCCATATGCTAAATTTTTACGGACTGAAATTGATATATTAGCCAAGCAACCAGATTCCTATTTGGTACATGATCATTTAGGTGAAATCAATGAACCGCTGTATTTTTATCAGTTTGTTGAAAATGCCAAAAAATATCACTTAGCCTACTTGGCCGATACCGATTTAGCTCAAATGTATCCGAGTAACTTGCCAGAATCGTTGTCAAAGGAAATGAATAAAATCAATGACGTGGTGAGTTGTGGACAATATCTGGATTTTATTCGAAATCAACGCTTTCGCTGTACATTGCTTTGCCACGAAAACGTCAAGATAAACCGCAGTCTTTATACTTCACAAATCAAGGAATTTTATTTAACTTTTGCTGGGATAGTAGAGGGAGATCCTGAAAAGGATCTCATGAATGAAAACAGCATGCGCTTTATAGGGCAGCACATTACGTTGAGCTTGACTGTCCCTTTAGCAAAAGTTGCCATGCTTAAATTAGCTGCTCAAAAAGGAAAACCGATTGCTTTTGATGAATTATGTGTTAGTGTCATGAAGGATATGGCCAAACTTGATCGTGCGTCCGTAGAGCGGTATCTGATAGAAGAATTGAATCTCATGCGCTTAGTGCTGGGGGGATTGGTTAAAATCCATTCAAGTAGTGGAAGTTATGCCGAAGAGCCGGGAGAAAATCCGCTCACGGCAGAGTGGATACATTACCAGTTACAGCATCAGTCGTGGGTAACGAATGGTCGGCATGAAACGATTTCGTTGAGCGATATTGAAAGATTTTTATTACAAAATTGCGACGGGCAAATTTCTGTCAAAGAGTTAAGCCAAAAGCTTACTGAATTCCTTACCCAACAGAAGGTAGGATTAGTACATGAAGATGGACAAGTTATTAATAATGCCGTTGAAATAGAACAACGCAGTTATGCATTATGTCAGGCCTTGTTAAACGAATTTAGTCAATTAGCATTAATTATTGACAAGTAGAGGTAGTATAGAAAGCAGTAGCCGTCGGTTTTGATCCCTTATCTCAGGAGAAACGATGCCAGAAATTGCAGTTGCCAGCTATCTTTCCTGCGCAATTGCTTTTGCACTTGTCTCGCTTGTTCTATTGTCTCATCGACCTACCCGTTTACAGTTTCCTATTTTAGCGCTAAGTGCTTGCACAGCAATGGTGTGGGCTATTTTATCGACCCTCTATGCAGCGGGTTTTATCGCAAACTATTCGGTTGTTACCCTATCAGAAATTGTGAACGATGCGTTTTGGTTTGCATGCTTTATCAAATTATTAAAACTGACGCATCAAGCAAAAGAAAAGCGCTGGTTTTTTAACCACGCCTTTTATGGGTTTGTGGGTTGTTTATTATTTTCTGTTTTTTGCATTAGTGTAATTGAAATAGTCGCTTGGCAAACTGACATTGCTGATCAATTAAGTACCTATGCCTATAGTGAATCGGTATTATTTTCAATCTTAGTTTTAGCACTCATTGAGCAAATCTATCGCGGTTCAATGGGGCACCAAAGATGGCGGCTCAAATTTTTATGTATCGGGATGGGCATTGTCTATTGCTACGATTTCTATATGTATGCCAATGCAGCTATCTTAAACAACATTAGCATTAGCATTTGGCAAGCAAGAGGAGCTATTTCTACGCTTGTTGCGCCATTGATCGTGTTGAGTGCGTTGCGTCATCATAAATGGCAAGCTGAAATCTTACCTTCACGGACCGTTATTTTTCGCTCAACCATCTTCATTTCCAGCGGTATTTATTTGTTGACCATGATCATGGTCAGTTGCTTTATTAGGGAATGGGCTGGCACATGGGGAGATGCATTACAGATCCTCTTTTTTACCGGTGCCTTAGTTTTATTAGCTATCATGTTATCTTCGGGCCGTGCTAGAGCTTGGACCAAAGTCTTTATTTCAAAAAACTTTTTCAAACTTCGTTACGATTATCGTGAAGAGTGGATCCGATTCTCATTACTGTTATATGCCAATGATGATCAAAGACAATTAACGACTCGCGTGATTAAAGCGCTGGCGGATATGGTGCAAAGCCGTAAGGGCGTCTTATTTGAATGGGAAGAAAACCGAGGATATGTTCTAAAAGATTGTTGGCATAGCGCTTTCCCCAATCAAGAAGTGGTCATCGAGCCATGCGCATTTACCGATTATTTACAGCAATCACAACGTGCGTTAGAAATTCCTTCACACTTGAGTGAAAATGATCGTGCTTTTTCCTTTGTCAGTGTGCCGCAAGCCATTCGCCAGTTTTCCTGGGCTTGGTTATTAGTGCCGCTCTTACATGGTAATCGGTTACATGCCTTTGTGATTTTGGCTCATCCTAGAGTGACGTTTTTTAATATTAATTGGGAAGTATTAGATCTGCTTTCAATGGCGGGTCGCCAAGCCGTTATTTGCTTGGTGCAAGAAAGGAATGCAGAAGCGCTGGCAATCGCTCGCCAGTTTGAAGGATTTAATCGATTATCAGCCTTTGTGATGCATGATTTGAAAAATGTTCAATCCCAATTAAAACTCATGAATAGTAACCGTGAAAAGCATGAAAATAATCCAGGATTTATTCGTAGTGCGTTTTTAACGATGGAGCATGCGGCAGATAAAATTGACCGGCTGTTATTGCAAATGCGTGATAGAGAGCGACTCCTTAGTCCTCAAACGGTTTGTATCGCTTCAACCATTCAAAAAGTGATCCAATTAACTAATCACCGTCATCCTGTTCCTAGAATGGAATGGAAAATCAAAAATAAGGATATTCAAGTGCTGGGTGATGAAGATCAAATGGTGAACGTGCTATGCCATTTGGTTGAAAATGCGCAAGAAGCTACGCCAGAACACGGTGAAGTGGTGTTATCGGTCATTGAAACAGGCAATAAACTCCTGATCGCCATCAAAGATACCGGTTGTGGTATGGAAGCCGAATTTTTACATGGCGATCTATATAAGCCCTTTATCACAACCAAAGGTGAAAAAGGGATGGGCATTGGCGTTTATGAAGCGAAAGAATATGTCCACACTGTAGGTGGTAAGCTATCAGTAGAAACCATTAAAGATAAAGGGTCAACTTTTACACTGGAATTTCCGATGGTTCCAAAGTGTGGGAAAGAACAGAGTTTTGCGTAGTTCATTATAAAAGGAAGTAGCAGTGACTGATAAACCCTATTTATTAGTGATAGAAGACGATGAAGGATTAAGAGAACAATTAAAGTGGGCATTTAGCAACTATGAAGTCATCACAGCCCAAGATAAAATTGAAGCCATTACGAAATTAAGGCGCTATGAGCCAGGCGTAGTCACCTTAGATTTAGGCCTTCCACCTGATCCTTGTGGTTATGAAGAAGGACTAAATATCCTACAAGAGATTGTTTCATTGTCACCAAGCACTAAAGTCATCATGGTAACAGGGCAATCTGATCGCATTGTCGCCATGCAAGCAATTAATATGGGTGCTTATGATTTTTATGTTAAGCCTATTGAATCTCAAGCATTAAGTCTGATTGTAGACAGAGCTTATTATCTGCACACCTTAGAAAAAGAATATAACCAATTAAACACGCTAACCCTAAGTCATTCAATTAAGGGCATTTTAACCAGCAGCCCCAGTATGCAAAAAGTGTGTCGTACGGTGCAAAAAGTGGCTCCTAACAATATTAGTATTTTGTTATTAGGAGAAAGTGGCACCGGCAAAGAAGTATTAGCCAATGCTTTGCATGAGCATAGTGATCGTTCACATGAACCCTTTGTTGCGATCAACTGTGCAGCCATTCCAGAAACATTGCTTGAAAGTGAATTGTTTGGCTATGAAAAAGGGGCATTTACCGGGGCAGTTAAGCAAACCCTGGGTAAAATTGAAATGGCTAATAAAGGCACTTTGTTCCTTGATGAAATTGGTGATTTACCCATATCGTTACAACCCAAATTGTTACGCTTTCTACAAGAGCGAACGTTTGAACGCTTGGGTGGCAGAAGCCAGATTTCGGTTGATGTAAGGGTCGTTTGTGCCACACATCATGACTTACAAGAATCCATCCAAGCTCACACTTTCCGTGAAGATCTCTATTATCGTTTAAGCGAAGTCACCATCTCTATACCGCCTCTAAGAGAGAGAATTGGTGATGCGGCGGTGATGGCAAGGTTATTTTTGAGTCGATTTGCCCAAGAATATAAACGACCGGTGAAACGGTTTACGCCAGAGGCATTAGATGCCATTCACAGTTATTCATGGCCAGGGAATGTTCGAGAACTTGAGAATAAGATCAAGCGGGCAGTTGTGATGGCAGACACCTCTCAAATAACGCTGTCGGATCTGGATCTACCGTTTAATGATTTACATGCTATGCCGTTTAATCTTAAACAAATACGTGATTCAGCAGAAAAGGAGGCGATCACCACGGCGCTCAACTACTGCGATAGCAATATGTCTAAAGCAGCAGAATTGTTGGGTGTAACGAGGCCAACACTCTATAATTTAATGGAAAAGCTTGCAATGACGGAAAGAGAATTATCAGTAAAGGAGTAGGGTATGTTAACTGATAGCCAATTCCCGCAATTTTTTGCGAATGCGAAAAGTGTTTTGGAAAAATATCGTCAGAAAAAAGAAGTTGAAGCCTTTTTATTAACAACGTTTGCTGAAGTTGAAAAAACAAAATCACTCGCAGTACTAAAAGAGGCATTATCCTTGTTTTGCAAACATAGCCAAAAAGAGAATTCAGTCGGATTAACGGCTTTTGGTGGAACCTGTACATCATGTGGTTGCTTGAAAAAATTGAAAACCATCACTCAAGAAATAGGTTCCATACTCAAGCCTAACAATGTAACAAATCTTGTTCGAAAACGAAGTAAATTCTAGAAAAACAAAAGCCCCAGAAGAGGGGCTTTATCTTATGCAGTGTCGGGATCTCAAAAGTTTTATTCTTTTTAGTTTTGCTTTTCGCACTACCAAAAAATCAACTTATACTTCCACTACGACATCTACTACGATAACGAGATCTAAAACTTATTTTTATATAGCTCTTGGCAAGAAGCAAAAGGATCGGGATTCACCAGAACTAACGAAGCTTCATTTTTGCGTTGTTCTTGACCACATTGCATCAGCATACGCTTCATCAACGTTGTGTTAAACAAAGGAAATGAATATTTCGTTGGTATGGAGTTATCATCCAAGTTTCTTGCTGCATTCGGATTATTTGAACATGAGGCAACAGGATCATTTTTAGAAGCATGATTCTGTTGTGTTGTTACTTTCAGCATTTCTTTATTATGCTTGTCCAGCGCATCCCTTAAACTCCAATGGATGGCGTAACAAATATTTTGTGAAGTACTCATCCAATAACTTAAAACACTCCACCCTTGTCCGCAGACTTCGATTGCGTCGTCACATAGCCGTACAAAAGTATTTTCATTGCCATGTTCGATATAGTAGACACTTTCTAGAATTAGCCGCTGTAAGGTTAGCTTGATGCCAATCGGCATTAGCGGGTTGGTGAGATCACCAATCGCTTTTTTAAGATCTTGGACAAATTGTGAACGAGCTTCTATCTCGCGATCATTGACAACTGATGAGATATCAAGCTGTGCAAGAGCGTTTGATAAAGTCTCTTTTATTTGGCCGTCTTTTAAGACAACACCTTCTGTTGACTTACCCATGACATTCCTTGTCGATGTTTGTTTACTGAAGGGTATAACCAGTAAGACAGATAAAGTGTAGTTGGGCAACCCAATATGGCCCTTAACTCAATTTATTTTTTTAGCTTATGGATCTTTTCTAAATCAGAAGGAAATTTGCTGTCTAAATCAAGCGGATCGCAATTTTTATGGCTAATAGATCACAGCATCTTCCGCTTTTGCCAAGGTCATTAATATGTTATTAAACTGGGTTATTTATATGGGTATATGTTTGACTTCTACCAGATTAAGCCTTAATGTTCTTCTCAATTTTTGACACGACACGGAGCCTTTGTTCATGCGAATTGGTGTACCAAAAGAAATCAAAAATCACGAATACCGAGTGGGCATGGTCCCAAGTAGTGTCCGTGAGTCCGTTGGAAATGGCCACGAAGTATTTGTTGAAACCAATGCGGGGGCTGGTATTGATATCAGCGATGACGATTACCGCCAAGCAGGGGCCATTATAGTAGATACGGCTGCTGAGATTTTCGCGACGACGGATCTCATCGTTAAGGTCAAAGAGCCCCAGCCCAACGAATGTAAAATGCTCCGTGAAGGACAGATCCTGTTTACCTTCTTACATCTAGCCCCCGATCCTATCCAAGCTAATTTACTCATTGAATCAGGTTGTACAGCTATTGCTTATGAAACCGTGACAGACGACCAAGGGCGTTTACCGTTACTTGCACCCATGAGTGAAGTAGCAGGCCGTATGTCAGTACAAGCGGGTGCTCATGCGTTGGAAAAAGCCCAAGGTGGCCGTGGGGTCCTGCTGGGTGGGGTTCCTGGGGTTGAGCCAGGTCATGTCGTGATTTTGGGCGCAGGTGTTGTCGGCACCAACGCGTTAATGATGGCGATAGGCGTGGGTGCTCAAGTAACCGTTCTGGATAAGTCGTTGAAACGTTTACGTGAATTAGATGCCCAATTTGGTCATAGCTTACATACTATCTACGCAACCCAAGATGCGATCGATCGCTATGTGTGCAAAGCCGATTTAGTTATTGGCGCGGTCTTGGTGCCAGGTGGATCGGCGCCCAAGTTAGTTTCAAGAGCCATGTTAAAGAACATGAAACCCGGCGCTGTATTGGTTGACGTGGCGATTGATCAAGGCGGTTGCTTTGAAACCAGTTTGCCCACCACACATGCTGAACCTACCTATTTGGTTGATGGCATTGTGCATTACTGCGTGGCGAACATGCCAGGTGGTGCACCTCGTACTTCCACTTTTGCACTCAATAATGCAACTGTTCCTTATATTATTGATATCGCAAATAAAGGGTATAAGCGCGCACTGTTAGAAGATAGCCGTTTACGCGAAGGCTTAAACGTTCATCGCGGTAAAATTACACACCCTGCAGTTGCAACGGCATTGGGTCTGAAGGTTTATTCACCAATGGAAGTGTTGGATTTGTAAACTATCTCGCGAAGCGGGAGAGGGAAACAGCAACAGCTTTCTCGATCCCCTCTCCCGCTTCGCGGGGGAGGGCTAGGGAGGGGGCGGTTTTAAATAACAGTCACCGCTTCCACTTCACCATAACACAGCTGTGTCACAAAATGTGGCAAATATGCGCTCAATGTTGATCCTTGATGATGATGAACAGCTTCAATAGGTTTATCATTCGCTAAAATACTTTCTAACGATGTCCCAAAATCTACCACCTCGCTGATTTGGATCGCTTTTGCCCGCATTTTCTCCTCAGAGCTTAAATCCACAAACAGATTTAAAATGTTTTCGCTGTTTTTATCGTATTCATATTCAGGATGAAATTGCGTCAGCATCATTTTGCTGCCATCGGTTGCTTGAGTGGCTTTAATCACGCCATTATAAGTAGCGACGACTTGTAAGGGATGGGCGACATCTTTAACAGCTTGGTGATGGTAACTTGGGCCATGAATTGGGCCATCAATCACTGAGCCTAGTAATCCGTCATGGGTATGCACTTCTAATTGTGGCGTTATTCCACCACCGTGACCATCAACATTTTGATGAAGGGTGCCACCGTAATAGACATTCACCAGTTGCGAGCCATGACAAACCCCTAAAATGGGTTTATCCATTTTCAAGGCGGCTTCAGTTAATGAAAATTCTAGAATTTCGCGATAATAATCATAGGAAGGGTAAGAGTAGGTGTTTTCTTCACCATAAAATTCAGGGTGAAGATCGGGGCCACCTGGGATCCATACGGCATCGGCATTTCCCATCGCTTGATAAGCGCTGGCTTTAATAGTTTGTATCATGGGCTGTTCGGAATGCAATATTTGTTGAACAATACTGGGATACTTTAGACCACTCTCTTTAATTTCATTTAAAACATGTTTAATTTCAACATTTAATGCATCAGTATCAATGCTAGCAGGAGCATCCTGATCGATAGTAACAGGCTTACCTGAATACTTGTCAAGAATATAATACGGTGTGCTATGCCACTGTGTATCACCGATTATGGCAATAACGGGCTTGACTTGGTGCGAATGCGCCTCGTTAAAGGCATAATCCACTTTGTAGTAATCTTGGTTAAAAACAATATGGAGATCAGTAATTTTATTTTCATAATCTAGCACATTGTCGAATTTTGATTTAGCAAACACAGCATGGTTAATGCTTGAATTGATAAATGCTGCATTAGAAATATCACTATTCCAAAATTTTGTAGCGTTCAATTCATTATTAATAAAAGAGGATCCTTTTAAATTCGAGTCAACAAAACCACAGTTATGAAAGGTTGAATCTTTAAAAGTACTCATGGAAAAAATGGCTTTTCGAAAATTCGAATTTGTAAATGAAACCTGTTCAAAGGTGGATCCGTGAAAATTCCCTGTAAATTGCACTGCATTAAATTGGCAACCCGAGAAATCGATTTTCTGTGAGGGATTTAAATGAATGTTGAGGTGGTTAATTTGCGTGCTGTAGCCTTTTTCGCTCAAAAAATCAGCAAATGTTATGTCTGCAGGTATTGTACTAAGCAGATTTTGAAGTGTTTTTTGATCAAGCATCTCATCACCATTGAAAGTTAACGAACACAATAAGATGATGGAAATATTACCTCACATAAAAAGATATTTATACCATTATCTGCGATAAGATGAGAAAATAAAATGTTTGTCAACTGAATAAGTGTGGCGTGTGATGTATGTGATTGAACCCACCCTGTGATTGTCGAGGAAAGCTCACAATCTTACGCGAGAATAATATCTTACGACCAAGTGAATTTTGAGCGCAAGAGAGGTTTTATCTTGAGAAAATCCATCTGTGCGTGCACAAAGCACGCCTCTTCCCTTTACAAGGAGAGATCTTTGGTTGCTACGCAACCAGTCATGTTTTTTGAATTATAATCATCTGATTTTACTCTATTTATTTTATAATTTTGTGGGGAGCCCCCAGGCCCTGACTGCTCCCTTTCATTTTCAGTTGGTTTCAATCCCATTCATAACGAACTTTTAACTTATTTAGATTTGCTCTAGGTATTTTATTCATATGTTGAAGGCGGCCAACTACAATACCAGGAGAAACACAGATGCTTTTTGCAAACTCAATGACATTGTCATGTGAGAAAACACCATTTTCGATTATCCATCCATTGAGAAGTTTCGATGAAATAAGGAGCTCAGAAGCGAATTGATCTGCTTGGTTTTCAATGTCGCACTCTTCTTTTAACTCTTCATTAGATAAATCAATGAAAATTTCCTTTTTACTATGTAATAATATATGTGCTGCTTCATGAAAAAAGCTGAACCATAAATGATCATCTGTTTTATGTCTTAGACTTAATTGAATGAGTGCTTTATCTTGAGTTAACCATCGTGCCACACCAGAAACGGGTGCTTCTTTAATATTGGGAACAAATACAATTGCTACACCAGCACGTCGACACTTTTCTTTAAGAATCGGTAGAAATTTCTCAGGTTCAGGTTCAACGGTAAGGTTTTTAATTTCAGTTAAAGCATTTTGAAAATTCTTTTTATCATAGGGTTCGCAATTAATACTTGAAGCCTCGATTTCACCTTTTCTTATCCAAGCTGAAACAGCTTCGGCGGAAGTTTTGCATTTCTTAGATCTTCGGTATGCAATTGAAGTTTTTTTCCAATCAATATCCCATTGTTCCAAGGATACTATTCTAAAAAAATTCAAAAGCTCAATTACTTGAGCAAGCTTGTTTTTTCGATAATCTTTTATCCAACCTAGTTTAATCATCTCATTTATCGGAAATCTTTTAAGAGCACTTTCCTGCTCTTTTAATTTTTCAATTTCTAATTGTCTAGCAAGAAATTCTCTATAACGATATTCTCTTTTATTCCAAAATTCAGCGGGAGTACCAAGTACTCTTTCAAATTGCAAAGCTGTTTCAGGAGTAATAGCGGATTTTGCTTTAATTATTTCACTAATGGTTTTTTCAGGTCGCCCACATCTCTCTGCAAATTCCTTTTGACTCATACCTTTTTCTTCAAGCAATTCTGCAAGCGTGTTGCCAGGGGGGGAAACACTGCTTGGTTCATATGTATTTTTAAATTGCTTAGTCATGATAGTTCTCTATTGATAAAATTCTTATTTGGTTAATTACATTCCAGTCAAGACCACCATCAGCCTTGTGAATTTGCTCACCTCTTGGTTCAAAAATCAACCTCAAACCTTGTGCCAAATTCAATGCTAGCTGGTGTTTTCTGTCTCCTGTAAGTTCATGGCAATGCCCTGGAAGTGTTTTCATTTCATGTAGAGTTGAGGCATCACGTAAGTCGTCTAACCGATCTCTTAGTTTTTGTGCGCTTTGCTTACCGTAGGTTTTAAGCATTAATTTGTCATTGTTACATACTTTTTGTAACTTTTCCGTTTTGAAGTCAATTTCCACTACTAACATCCGAGATATAATTGTTAACCTTTAGTGTTAATAAAAATATAGCATTCTTGGAGTCGGAATACAACTTGCAGGATGAGGTAAGTACACGCTTCAAGTGCTTTACATAATCGGTCTACTTATCTGAGGATAGTTTGTATAGTCGCTTCCGCGATTTACTTGAACGCTAGTTAGTTTAAATCGCTGGCTTTACACTCAAATACGCCATGCATGCCAAGAAAAGCTTCCTTACCTTGTGGATTGCGGTATTTGTACCATTTGAATGGGATCTTTTTATATTGCTTTTTAACCCGAGCAGCTGCGGGGTAACCAATTTCTGCTATCAGTTTGCCGCGGGGATTTAAATGCGCTTTAGCCTGCTTAAGAATTTTGTGGATGATATCTAAGCCGTCTTTACCACATTCCAATGCCATTTTTGGTTCGTTTTTAAATTCTTTAGGTGTCGCATGATATTCACTGGTGGAAACATAAGGTGGATTTGTAATAATGAGGTCATATTGATGCTTAACGTTAGTAAACAAATCACTCTCAATGCAGTTAACTCTATCTTGTAATTGATGCAATTCAATATTTCTTTTTGCGACGACTAAGGCTTTTGGTGAAAGATCAACCAGATCAACTGTAATGCGGGGATCAAGCAACGCTAAACTGATCCCAATGCAACCAGAGCCAGTGCACAGATCTAATACCCGATAGTTTTCCCAATGGGTTTCATTCAAAAATTCTTGAAAGCGCATATTCATAATGGAACGTGGAACTAATACGTTTTCATTCACATAAAACTTACGACCTAAATACCAAGCTTCATTGGTCATATATTCAACCGGTATGCGATCAGCAATTCTTCTTTCAAATAGATCAATTATTTTTACAGCTTGATGCTTTAATACGATTGCATCAAAGTTATTTTGTTTTTTAAGCACGTGAAAAGTGAGATATTGAGCAATGGCTTCAACGGTATTATTGCCAAAAAAATGGGGATGTAGGCATGCTTTTTTCATTAATTTTGCACCCAACGCAATAACGTCCTTTGCCTTGATTTCTTTCAGATCAAATAGCGCTAAAAACTCGCTATAAGCTTGTTCTCTTTTGGTGAGGGCATAGGTGTTAAACAGTTGGATAGTACTTGAAATCATGTTGCCCCCCTTTATCTGATGCCACACATGATATGAAAAAATTCCAGCTTATTTCAATGTTTAGTAGCCTGAACGGCTATATATTCAGGACTAAATGCGTTGCCATTTGATGACTTTTAAGAAAAGAGGTATATACCGCTCGCCTTTGAAGATGCGAGATTTTTTGGTCCTTAGCGAGCGGTATAATCTAGTTTAAATGCTACGCGTAAATACAATTCACGCTTGCAATCAGGGGGGAAATCGCGATTTGAAGTGTATTGGGTAAATACAGCGGTAGCTGCTTCACATTTCTTTTTTCGATTTATGCTGACGATATGCTTTTTGTATTGTTCTTGCAGCATCTTGAAAATGTTCCACTCTGTTTTCAACGATTTCTTTTGCTAAACTAGAAAGTTGTGGATTATGTTGAGTGACATTTTGAAATAATGGCGTGAATGAAAGTCTTTTAGAGATGACTTGATCAAACGTTTCCGCTAGTTCCTGAGAGGAACTTGTAATATCTGCTTCAGAAGATAACATTTTGATAGAATATGCGCCCGAAACAAACGGCTTCACTAATAATGAAGACATTTCATCATTTAACACCTGTGCAGGCGTAAACGACATTTTATTGTCGTCTAATAAGGGTAGCCTTCTACCAAATAATATGTTTTCACGTAAGCGACAGGCTAATGCACTGGTATGTTGATGTGATCCAATCATTCTCGGAAGACGAACAATGGTTATATCTAACAGTGGATAGCTTTCTAGTAACTGCTCACCAAAGCGTTTACTGCAACCGTAATGCTTTTCAGGAGCATGATCTGGACTATGACTGATATGTTCTTTTACATCGGATGCATAAATTGAACTCAAATAAATGAATTTAATGGATCTGCCTTCCTTAACAAGGAAGGAACAGATCTCTGCTAACTTTTGAGGTCCATATGCATTGACTTGCATGGTTGATGTATTTTTCCAATCGCCTTCTTTTGATTCTTGAGCTGCTTGATTGACATCACACTGTCCAGCTGCATAAATGACGACATTAACGTCAAGTTCTCGCATTCTGTCGAGTGAAATAAAACCATCAGCGACATTACCAGATATAATTGAAGCAGGTTGCGCAATCCTTTTTAATTTTTTAGCTTGAAAAACCATTTTCTTTTCATTTCGGTAATGGAGCCCAGCCATAACGGTATGCTTTTTAGATAGCGCTTTTAGCAAATTTGTACCAATAAATCCTGCAGCGCCGGTGATTAATATTTTGAGTTGGCTTGGTGAATGTAGCATTGATGATACCTGTTATTCTTTTTGGCGAGGGCTCCTGTGGCTTGGAGCAAAGGTGTCGCTACGGCATGGCAAGCGAAAGTGCGTTTAATTTCTTCTCCCACTCATATGCACTTTTCACCATCATATGAATATCATCATATTGTGGTTGCCAGTGGAGAGTCTTTTTGATTAACGTGTTATCAGCAACGACACGCGCGATATCGCCTTGGCGTCTGTCTTCGATAACAACAGGGAGGGGGCATTCAATCACTTTTTCTAAAGCGCTGATCACTTCTTTAACCGAATAGCCTCTGCCATAACCGCAATTGAGAGTGACAGACTCGCCTTGATTTTCAAGATAGGTGAGTGCATCGATATGCGCTGCGGCCAAATCATCGACATGGATAAAATCGCGAATACAGGTACCATCTTCTGTGGGGTAATCGTTACCATAAATGGGAATGTGAAGTTTTGATTGGCAAGCCACCTCCACCGCAACTTTTAATAAATGTGTCGCATTTTCAGTGCGTTGTCCAATCTCGCCTGTCATATCAGCGCCAGCCACATTAAAGTAGCGCAAGATCACAAATGATAACGCGCCTGTTTTCGATACATCTTTGATAAGTTGTTCACTCATGACTTTTGAATGGCCATAAGGATTGGTGGGGAGTAAAGGAGAATCTTCGGTTATATTACCAAGTGCAGGGCCATAAACGGCTGCTGTGGAAGAAAAAATAAAATGTTTTATTTTTTCGGCAGCACACACTTCTAGCAAACACAGCGTGCCAACAGTATTGTTTTCATAATAGTCTAATGGGCGTTCGAGTGAATCGCGAATAACCGTCGATGCAGCAAAATGCATGACAGCAGTCACATTCTCGGTTTGAATAATATTGGCCAAGGTTTCTTTATCTTGGACATTCGCTTGAACAAAGGGAATGCTTTGAATATTTTCAAGGTGGCCAGTGCTGAGATTATCAACCACAATGACGCGTCGTTGTAAGGCAGTCAATGCTTTAACCACATGACTACCCACATAACCTGCTCCGCCTGTAACGAGGATACTACCTGTCATGGTGGCGATTAACGTCGTTTATCTTTTGAAATGTAATCACGCATCGGTGAACCCGTATACAATTGGCGGGGACGATTAATGCTTTGATCGGGTGAGCTAATCATTTCATTCCAATGTGCAATCCAGCCCACGGTACGGGCTAGTGCAAAAATCACGGTGAACATGTTGGAAGGAATGCCAATCGCACGCAAAATGATCCCAGAGTAAAAATCGACGTTTGGATATAATTTCTTCTCAATGAAATAAGGATCTTGCAGGGCAATTTTTTCTAATTCTATGGCAATAGCAAAAAGTCTGTCATTATGCAGGCCTAATGACGTTAACACTTCATGGCAGGTTTTGCGCATAACGGTTGCGCGAGGATCAAAATTTTTATAAACACGATGTCCAAAACCCATTAAGCGGAAAGGATCATTCTTATCTTTTGCTTTATCAATGTATTTTTGAATATTGGAAACATCACCAATTTCTTCTAACATATTCAAAACCGCTTCATTGGCACCACCATGCGCAGGTCCCCATAAAGCAGCAATACCTGCTGCAATACAAGCAAAAGGATTTGCACCAGATGAACCCGCTAAACGCACGGTTGAAGTGGATGCATTTTGTTCATGATCAGCGTGTAAAATAAATATGGTATCCATTGCTTTGCTGTAAATAGGATTCGATAATTTATTTTCTGACCAATCTTCTGTAGGGACAGAGAACATCATGTACAAGAAATTTTCTGCATAATCCATTTTGTTCAATGGATGAACAAAAGGTTGCCCAATTGAATATTTGTAACACATGGCTGCGAGGGTCGGCATTTTAGCAATGAGGCGAAGCGCTGCAACTTCGCGATGCTCTTCATTTTTGATATCTAAAGAATCATGATAAAAAGCAGATAAAGCACCCACCACACCACACATGATGGCCATTGGGTGAGCATCTCGTCTAAAGCCGCTGTAGAATTTAATGAGTTGTTCGTGAATTAAGGTGTGATTTTTAACTTTGCCAACAAACTTTTCTTTTTGCACTTGATTTGGCAGTTCTCCGAATAATAATAAATAGCAGACCTCTAAAAAATCAGCGTTCTCAGCTAATTGTTCAATAGGATAGCCACGATGTAATAGAAGCCCTTTGTTACCATCAATAAAAGTGATTTTGGATTCACAAGAAGCCGTTGATCGAAAGCCTGGATCGTAAGTAAAAACATCTAGCTTACTTAACTCACCGATATCGATGACATTTGATCCAATCGTTCCCTTTAGAACCGGAAGCAGAAGCTCCCCTTTACCTGGCAACGACAATTTGGCATGTTCATCAGCCATGGTGGCTCCTTAGTTGCTTTTCTAAAATTGATTCAGTTAACACGGCTACACGGAGTATATATAAGGGTAGACCATAGTAGAAGTCCGATGGTTCAAAGAGTTTAAAATCAGTCTGATCTTTTATCCCCCCACCTAATAAAGCCAAGCTCGCATCTTGATGGGTGAGAGGTATATACTGAGCGCATTCATGCTTTTGGGTGTCCTTCACTTGTGTTTAAAGTGCTAGTTTCCCTATTCATTTGTTTATACTTTTAGGATGATTCAGCGTGCAAACAAAACGACCTCGTAATATCAATCCCCTGAGTATGTCGCTGCCGATTGGTGCATTGGTTTCCATTACACACCGCTTATCAGGGATATTAGTTTTCTTACTCATTCCATTCTTTCTTTGGGCACTACAGATCTCATTGATTTCCCCAGAAGGGTTCAATGTCATTAGAGATTACTTACAATCTCCTGTGTACAAAATAATTGCGATATTAGCGGCAGCAGGTTTAATTTTTCATTTGCTGGCAGGCGTTCGCCATTTACTCATGGATCTGCATATCGGCGAATCAAAAACAGCCGGTCGCTTTAGTGCACGATTGGTGATTTTACTAAGCCTCGTGTTGGTTATTTTAGTTGTCTACAAATTAGGGAGAGTTGCCCTATGAGTTTAGGTGGAACTGGGTTACGCGATTGGTTAGTACAGCGTTATACCGCCGTCTTTTTGGGAATTTATACGCTCTTTTTGGTTGGCTTTGTGTTATTACGCCAAGAGCTAACCTATGAAGATTGGCTAGGATTATTCGCCTCGCCTTTCATGCAAATCAGCACGTTATTTGCGCTTGTTTGTATTGCATTTCATGCATGGGTGGGGTTGTGGACGGTGTTAACAGATTATGTCAAACCGCCTATTCTTCGCTATCTGCTGGAAGGGGTGATTTTATTTACGTTATTTGGTTATGTCATTTGGGGCGTTTTTGTTCTGTGGGGGTAATTGAGGAATGATCATTCCTGGTGAGCGTTCTTTTGACGCGATTATAATTGGAGCCGGTGGCGCAGGTATGCGAGCGTCTCTTGAACTGGCCAAAGCGGGTAAAAATGTTGCTTTAGTTTCGAAAGTATTTCCCACGCGATCACACACCGTTTCTGCACAAGGTGGTATTACCGTTTCTTTAGGCAATCAGCATGAAGATGATTGGCGATGGCACATGTTTGATACCGTTAAAGGTTCAGACTACTTAGGCGATCAAGATTGCATCGAATATATGTGTCGGATCGGGCCTGAAGTGGTTTATGAACTAGAACATATGGGCTTACCATTTTCCCGAATGGATAATGGCAAAATTTATCAACGCCCCTTTGGTGGTCAGTCGAAAAATTTTGGTGGTGAGCAAGCAACCAGAACGGCAGCAGCAGCGGATCGCACAGGTCATGCACTGCTTCATACCTTATTCCAAAAAAATGTGGAAGCCTCTGTTGCGGTGTTTAGCGAGTGGTATGCTATCGATCTCGTGAGAGCACAAAATGATGTGATTGCTGGCGTGATTGTCATGAACATTGAAAATGGCGAAACGCTGTTTATGCGAAGCAAAGCGGTCATTTTAGCAACCGGTGGTGCAGGTCAAATATTTAATTCCACCACCAATGCCTTAATTAATACCGGCGATGGTATTGGCATGGTGTTACGTGCTGGCTTTGCCGTACAAGATATGGAAATGTGGCAATTTCATCCGACCGGTATTGCCGGAGCAGGTGTATTGGTAACAGAAGGTAGCCGTGGTGAAGGTGGCTATTTACTCAATAAAAATGGCGAACGTTTTATGGAACGCTATGCGCCACATGCAAAAGATTTGGCATCACGCGATGTGGTTTCTCGCTCGATGGCGATTGAAATTCGTGAAGGTCGAGGTTGTGGTCCAAAAGGCGACTATGTCTTGTTGAAACTCGATCACTTAGGTGCAGATGTGATTAATACCCGTTTACCAGGTATTCGTGATCTTGCCATTACCTTTGCTAACGCCGATCCAATTAAAGAGCCTATTCCTGTTGTACCCACTTGCCATTACATGATGGGGGGGATCCCCACCAATGTACATGGTCAAGTCATGACAACGAACAAAAATGGCGAAGCAACGCCAGTGAATGGTTTGTATGCCGTAGGTGAATGTGCGTGCGTGTCAGTGCATGGTGCTAATCGATTAGGGGGTAATTCATTACTCGATCTCGTGGTGTTCGGTCGTGCAGCCGGTTTGCACGTTGAAGATGCACTGAATGAAGGGATGGATGAACCGCTAGTTGCTGTCGATGATGTTGAAAAAGCCATGGCGCGTTTGCGACGTTGGGATCAATCCACCAGTGGTGAAAGTGTTTTTGAAATCCGTAGTGAAATGAAGAAAGTTATGCAAAATGACTTCAGCGTGTTCAGAACGCAAAAAGTCATGGATGAAGGGGTAGAGAAACTCAAAAAGCTTCGTGAACGATTAGCGCATGCGGTACTTAAAGATAAAAGTAAGATCTTCAATACGGCACGTGTCGAAGCGTTAGAGCTTGATAATCTCATGGCCGTGGCGATAGCAACGGCTGTTTCAGCTAGCGCGCGCCAAGAGAGTAGGGGGGCTCATTCTCGTGAAGATTTCCCCGCAAGAGATGACAAAAACTGGTTGAAGCATACGTTGTATTTTGCAGATGATAGCATTGGGTATCGGGCAGTGAATATGAAGCCATTAACTGTGCCTGCGTTTGAACCGAAAGAAAGAACTTACTAATAGGAATCAGCTATGCGTTTTTCAATCTACCGATTTGACCCTGAAAAAGACGAGGCACCTCGCATGCAAGATTACGAGTTCGATTTAGAAAAATCGGGCGCAGTCATGGTGCTAGATGCGCTCAAGTTAATCAAAGCTGAGCAAGATGAAACCGTCTCATTTCGCCGCTCTTGTGGCGAAGGGGTTTGTGGCTCTGATGGTATGAACATTAATGGTAAAAATGGTTTGGCGTGTATTACGCCGATCCGTTCTATTTCCACGGATCACATTGTGTTAAAACCCTTTCCTGGCATGCCGGTGATCCGGGATTTGATTGTCGACATGACTCAATTCTTTAATCAATATCAAAAAGCCAAACCTTTTTTGATTAATAACCAAGAACCCCCCGCGAAAGAGCGATTACAGAGCCCAGAAGAACGTTCTAAGTTAGATGGCTTGTATGAGTGCATTTTATGTGGATGCTGTTCGAGCGCTTGCCCCTCATACTGGTGGAACCCTGATAAATTTATGGGGCCAGCTGCTTTGTTGCAAGCAACACGGTTTATTGTAGATAGCCGGGACACCCAAACGCGCGAAAGATTAACTGAGTTAGACGATGCATATAGTGTATTTCGCTGTCGCAGTATCATGAATTGTGTTGAAGTTTGCCCTAAAGGGTTAAATCCAACCGAAGCCATTGCAGAAATTAGAACTCAGATGATGAATGAGGATGTTTAGCATCACCAATATGAGTCTGAATGTTGTATAATTTCGCTTTGAATTTCTTTTATTAATATTAACAGTTGATTGAATTACTAATAATGGACTGATTGGGAACCACGGGTGTAAGGATAAGCAAGCTGGTAAGGTCCTTGTTGGAATTCACATGTTCCCTCGAACAATAGGGTGAAGGCCATGCAAGAAAATATCATGAAATCGATGTGGGAATCTTCCGCATTCGATGGCGGTAATTCCGCTTATCTTGAGAATTTATATGAACAATATCTCAATAATCCTAATGAACTAGCACCACAGTGGCGCGAGTATTTCGATGGATTAACGAAAGCAAATGGGGGCGCCAAAGATGTTTCCCATGCTGCTATTCAAACCGAGTTCGCTAATCTCGTTAAAGGCAATGGTCATGTTCATAGCGCACAAAGTGGCGATATGGAGCATGAATTAAAACAAATTCAAGTTTTACGCTTAATTAACGCTTATCGTTTGCAAGGCCATCTTCATGCGCAAATCGATCCTTTAGGGATGCGCGAAATGTTAGATGAAAATGCTTCAGAGCTATCGCTTGAAGAGCATGGTTTAAGTGTTGCTGATATGGCAATCTCGTTTGACACAGAAACTTTTGTGGGTCCAAAGAAGATGCCACTGGGCGACTTGTATCGCGCGCTAAACGATACCTATTGTAGTTCCATTGGTACAGAATACATGCATATTCCTTCGAATGAAGAACGTGCTTGGATCCAACAGCGCGTTGAAGGTTCACGTGCCACCCCGCAGTTTTCACCCAAAGTAAAAGAACAAATTTTAGAGCGTTTAACCGCAGCAGAAGGTCTTGAGAAATATATTGGCGTTAAATATCCCGGCGCTAAACGATTCTCATTAGAAGGTGGCGATGCTTTAATTCCCATGTTAGATGAGCTTATTCAGCGTGCCGGTTCCCAAGGAACACGCGAATGCGTGATTGGTATGGCGCATCGTGGGCGTCTTAACGTTTTAATCAACGTATTAGGAAAAGATCCCAGAGAACTATTTGATGAATTTGAAGGCCGTCATTCATCTCACGTAGAATCAGGCGATGTGAAATATCACCAAGGCTTTTCATCTGATGTGAAAACCTCCAGTGGAAACACTCATTTAGCTTTGGCGTTTAACCCCTCACATTTAGAAATCGTCGCCCCGGTTGTTGCAGGCTCAGTTAAAGCACGCCAAGTGCGTTCTAAAGATGAAAATGCGAATAAAGTATTAGCTATTGCTATCCATGGCGATGCCTCCTTTGCAGGTCAAGGTGTGGTGATGGAAACCTTAAACATGTCACAAACCCGTGGCTATGGTATTGGTGGAACGGTGCATATCGTTATCAATAACCAAGTAGGTTTCACCACCAGCAATCCTCACGATGCTCGTTCAACGCTCTATTGTACCGATGTGGCGAAAGTCATTTTGGCGCCAATCTTCCATGTGAATGCGGATGATCCAGAAGCGGTCATGTTAGTAACAGAATGGGTATTAGACTATCGCACTAAATTTAATAAAGATGTGGTGATTGATTTAGTATGCTATCGCCGACATGGTCACAACGAAGCGGATGATCCATTTGCAACCCAACCGATGATGTACAGCAAAATTAAAAGTCATGCTACGGTGAGACAGCTCTATGCCGATCAACTGATCAAAGAGCATGTTTTAACCAAGCAACAAACAGACGATATGGTTAAACGTAACCGTGAGTCGCTTGATAAAGGCGATTGTGTTGCGACGAATGTGATCAAGCAAGCCAATGGTTCTCATATGATTGATTGGAGCCAATATGGTTCTAAAGACTGGCGCGAAAAAGTGACGACATCGATTACACCCGATAAAATGAAATCGCTCTCTCATAAATTATTAAAAATGCCAAATGAGTTTTCGTTACATGCGCGTGTCGCAAAAATTTATGAAGAAAGAGAAAAAATGTCCAGAGGTGAAACTTCTGTTGATTGGGGTTTTGCAGAAACCATGGCCTACGCGTCATTATTAGACCAGGGCTATGCGGTGCGTATTTCTGGACAAGATTGTGGTCGCGGGACTTTTTTCCATCGACATGCCGTATTACATGACCAAAAGACCGGCAAAGTTTACACGCCATTGAAACATATTTCCCCTGAAGATCATCGCTTTACGGTGATCGATTCTTTGTTATCTGAGGAAGCAGTATTAGGTTTTGAATATGGTTATTCCACTACCGAACCCAATTCATTGGTTATTTGGGAAGCCCAGTTTGGTGACTTTGCCAACGGTGCACAGGTTGTGATCGACCAATTCATTAGCTCAGGCGAGCAAAAATGGGGTCGTTTATGTGGATTAGTGATGCTGTTACCGCATGGTTATGAAGGCCAGGGGCCAGAGCATTCCTCTGCACGTTTAGAACGATTCTTGCAATTGTGTGCACAGCATAATATCCAAGTTTGTGTACCAAGTAATGCTGCACAAGTCTTCCATATGTTACGAAGACAAATGCTTCGTAAAATTCGTAAGCCGCTCGTTGTTATGTCACCAAAAAGTTTATTGCGTCACAAATTAGCAAGTTGCGATCTAAAAGACTTAACCGACGGAAGCTTCCAGGTAGTGATCCCAGAAGTACAAAAATTAGATGCACAAAAAGTGACTAAGATTGTGATCTGTAGCGGTAAAGTTTATTACGATTTAGTGACTAAACGTGACGAATTGAAAAAAACCAATATCGCTATCATTCGAGTTGAGCAATTGTATCCGTTCCCTGAACCAGAGTTGAAAGCCGAGCTACAGCGTTATCCCAATGCAAAAGATATCGTTTGGTGCCAAGAAGAACCTAAAAACCAAGGTGCATGGTTCCCAACGCAACACCATTTCCGTGCTTGCATGACACCTTCACAGAACTTGTTATTTGCGGGTAGAGACGCTTCTGCTTCTCCTGCTGTGGGATATACTTCGGCTCACAATGAACAACAAGAAGCGCTCGTTAACGACGCATTGAAATAATATTTTATTGATTTAAGGATTAGTTATGTCGATTGAAATCAAAGTGCCTGTTTTGCCAGAGTCTGTTGCCGATGCAACGATTGCCACCTGGCATAAAAAAGTTGGTGAAATGATCGAACAAGATGAAAACTTAGTCGATATTGAAACCGACAAAGTCGTGTTAGAAGTGGTAGCACCTGAAAGTGGCATGCTAGAAAAAATCATTCGTAATACCGGTGATACCGTATTAGCGGAAGAAGTGATTGCCGTTTTCAAGCCTGTTAAAGGGGAAGCTAAATCAGAAGCAAAGGTTGAGCCAAAAGCAGAAAAAGCAGCGCAACCGTCTGCTCCTGCAGTATCTGCAACCGCAGCAGCAGGTCCAGCAGCCAGACGCGCAATGGCAGAAAGCGAAGTGGATCCGCAAGATGTTAAAGGCAGTGGCAAAGGTGGCCGGATCACAACGCAAGATGTATCCAGTGCGCAAAAAGTTGTTGTTTCGATTCCAGCCGGTGAACGCGTTGAAAAACGTGTTCCTATGACCCGTTTGCGTACCCGTATTGCGGAACGTTTAATCGAGGCACAGCAAACAGCTGCCATTTTAACAACGTTTAACGAAATCAATATGCAGCCAGTGATGGATCTACGTAACCGTTACAAAGATCAATTTGAAAAGAAGCATGGAGTTAAATTAGGCTTCATGTCATTTTTCACCAAAGCTGCAATTGAAGCGTTAAAACGCTTTCCAGTCGTGAATGCGTCAATTGATGGCAAAGATATCGTTTATCATGGCTATTTTGATATTGGTATCGCCGTTTCTAGCCCACGTGGGTTAGTTGTGCCCGTTTTGCGTGATGCAGAGCAAATGAGTTTGGCACAAATTGAGAAAGCCATTAACGAATTGGGTGTAAAAGCCAAAGAAGGCACGTTAGGGATTGACGATATCACCGGTGGTACATTCACTATCTCAAATGGTGGTGTATTTGGTTCATTAATGTCGACCCCCATTTTGAATCCCCCACAAACCGGTATTTTAGGAATGCACAAGATAGAGCAGCGTGCAGTGGTGGAGAACAATGAAATTGTGATCCGCCCGATGATGTACGTCGCTTTCTCTTACGATCACCGTTTAATCGACGGTGCTGAGTCTGTGCGATTTTTAGTCACAATTAAAGAGCTCTTGGAAGATCCTGCAAGATTCTTACTCGATATTTAAGACATGATTTTTTTTTAATTGAAAGTGGTGAACAATGAATTTACATGAATATCAAGCGAAACGCCTCTTTGCTGATTTTGGCTTGCCAGTCCCCAAAGGGGTTGTGGCTCGTTCCAGTGAAGAAGCAGTCAATGCCATTACGACATTAGGCACAGAGAACGTTGTTGTTAAAGCACAAGTTCATGCTGGTGGTCGTGGAAAAGCGGGTGGCGTGAAACTGGTGAAAGGGCGTGATGAGCTTGCAGAATTTGCAAGAAAACTTCTTTTTACAAATTTGGTTACTTACCAAACCACAGAAGAAGGGCAGCCTATTAATGAATTACTGATTGAAGAAATCAGTCAAATCAAGCAAGAGCTTTATTTGGGTGCAGTATTAGATAGAGCAACTCGCCGCGTTATCATTATGGCTTCCACCGAAGGTGGTGTCGACATTGAAACAGTTGCGCACGATACTCCTGAGAAGATTATTAAAATCACGGTTGATCCTTTACTGGGTGTTTTACCTTATCAATGTCGTGAATTAGGTTTTCAATTAGGTCTTTCACTTGATCTCATCAAACAATTTACCACTATCGTAACGGGTGTTGGCAAAATGTTTGTTGAATGCGATTTAACCATGCTTGAAATCAATCCGCTCATTATTACCAAAGATGATCGTATCGTTTGCTTAGATGGCAAAGTCAATATTGATGATAATGCGCTTTACCGTCATCCTAGACTCAATGAATTGCGCGATCCTCGTCAAGAAGATGAACGTGAAATTCGTGCCAGAGAATGGGAACTCAATTACATTCCATTAGATGGTAATATTGGCTGCATGGTCAATGGTGCAGGCCTTGCGATGGCTACCATGGATTTAATTAAATTGCATGGTGGAGATCCTGCCAACTTCTTGGATGTAGGCGGCGGTGCAACCAAAGAACGCGTTTGTGAAGCATTCAAAATCATTTTATCCGATAAAAATGTCAAAGGCGTTTTGGTCAATATTTTTGGCGGTATCGTTCGTTGCGATTTAATTGCTGAAGGGATCCTCGGCGCAGTAGCAGAAGTGGGTATTACCATTCCTGTGGTTGTGCGTTTGGAAGGTAACCGTGCAGCAGAGGCAAGCGAAGTGTTTAAGAAAAGCTCTTTAAACATTATTGCAGCAAATGATTTAACCCAAGCAGCGAAAACAATTGTAGATGCAGTTAAGGTGGCAAAATGAGCGTACTGATAGATAAAAATACCAAGGTCATTTGCCAAGGTTTTACTGGCCGACAAGGCACATTTCACTCTGAACAAGCCATTGCTTATGGCACTAAAATGGTTGGTGGCGTAACACCAGGCAAAGGTGGCCAAAAGCATTTAAATTTACCCGTATTTAATACGGTAAGAGATGCGGTAAAAGACACAGGCGCAACCGTCAGTGTGATTTATGTTCCAGCACCATTTTGTAAAGATTCCATTATCGAAGCGTATGATGCTGGCATTGAATTGATTGTCTGCATTACTGAAGGTATCCCCGCATTAGATATGTTAGATGTGATGGTGACCTTACGTGGCACAGGTACGCGTTTAATTGGTCCTAACTGCCCCGGTATTATTACACCTGGCCAATGCAAAATCGGCATTATGCCTGGTGATATTCATTTGCCGGGTAAAGTAGGTATTGTATCCCGTTCAGGCACCTTAACTTATGAAGCGGTTAAACAAACCACCGATTTAGGTTTTGGTCAAAGTACTTGTATTGGTATTGGTGGTGATCCTATTCCAGGAACCACGTTTATTGATGCATTAGCGTTGTTTGAACAAGATCCACAAACCGAAGTGATTGTGATGGTGGGTGAAATTGGTGGCTCTGCTGAAGAAGAAGCCGCACAATATATTCACGATCATGTCACCAAGCCAGTGGTTTCATACATTGCTGGGGTGACGGCACCCAAAGGTAAACGTATGGGACATGCCGGTGCAATTATTGCGGGTGGAAAAGGTACAGCTGAAGAGAAATATCAGGCTTTAGAAAAAGCGGGTGTTAAAACGGTTAAGTCGCCTGCTGACATTGGTAAAGGTGTACAAGCAGTTTTGGCTAAATAACCATTTCAATTCAATGATCTTTCCTCATTCGGTCACCTATTTTTCGATAGGTGACCGCTTTCCTCAAGTTTTGTTAGAGCACTTTATTTAAAAATTATTTCTTTTTTTGTTGTCAGAGATTTTGATACACTCTGCATCGCAGTTCAACCATGGTTGGTTGATGAGTAAAAGGAGATGACTATGAGCAAGAAAGGGCCACAAGCAGCCAACGAAGAATTACCATTACCCCACACTGACGATATACATCCAGAATTTTCTGTTGATAATGCAGCAGATGAAGAGCAAGAAGCATCACATAGAGCAAGCGCTTCTCAATCATCTGCAGAAAATGAAGATGAAGCAGCCGATGCAGAATTAGAATCAGAATCAGAAGCTTCGCAAAAGAGTGATGCTGAAGAAGGAGAAGTCAGTAATGAAGCTGAAGCAGTTGCTCCAGTGACTGTTGAAGCAGCAGCAACCGCTGTGACAGAAACGACACCAACTCCAGCAGTTGCCGCAAATACCAGTGATGTTGCTCCAACGCCTGTTGCAGCAAGTATTCCCCAGGAATCAGTAGGTAAAATTGGCAAAGTCGTGGAAGTACAGCCTTCAATGCAGGAATCTGTTGGTAAATTACCAAAGAATTTAGCTGCTAGATTTACAGAAGCCTTGGCTGCTGCAGAAAAGGCGACTGATACTGTAAAAATGAAAGTAGGTACCGAAGAGCATGGTAGTACCAAAACTTTAGTGACACAATTCGAAGAGAAAAACCGTCAAGCAACTGAAGCAAGTAAAGTTGCACTTGCAACACCTGCTCCGACGGATTCAATTGGGAAAGTGGCTAAAGCATTCCAATAAGTTGATCATAAAATGGCTTCGTTTAAAAACGAAGCCATTTTGTTTAATTTAATTTAAAGCTGTTTCCTGAACGGGTAGAACCGTAGCTCATATCTCTTATTTCAGTCAGAGACATTGGGGCAACTTGAACCGTCTTTTTCTTCTCGCCAAAAAGCCAAGTAAACATGCCTGGCGCTTGAAAAGTTTCTACTGTATTTTCAAGTAATTCGTTATCTAACCCATCATCAATCGCTTTTTCATGGCGTTTAGACATGCCATATTCTTTGTAATAGGCTCTTTTGTCTGAGGGATCCGGATCGACTGGTGGCTTGTAGTTGCCATCAATATAATTATCATAAAATTGAATTGCGCTATCGACGATCCCTCGCGTTATTCTTGCGATGGGGAAATTACCTTTTGCTTGAACTGCAAATAACGCAGCAGAAACGCCAATCGTTAAAGGGGAAATAACTCCTCTTGATAGTAAAGTTGCAAGGCCGATCGACCATGTTCCATCGAGGATCCAATTGCTTAATTGTTCTTTAGTGAGAAATTTCATGCTTTCACCAGGTATAAAAAATTAGTTAGTCGAATTATACTTTGGTGCGTAATGCATGCAATAAATAGCATATGGTAATAGATAGGAAGTATTCATTCTAAGACTAAAGGTCGGATCAGGCAGTTTCTTCTTCTGTTAGCGCTTTGATTTTAAGTGCATGGATCTCATGAGGAATATAGGATTGTAATTGCGCATACACGAGTTGGTGGCGTTGAACGGCTGATAACCCTCTAAACTGCGGACTCACAATCGTAACCGAAAAGTGACTGGCGCCACTTTTGGCACCTTCATGGCCTAAATGTAAGTGGCTTTCATCGATGATGGTGAGCGCACTGGGTGTTAATGCTTGAAGTTTTTCTTCAATCCAACGTTTGCGGGCATCATGTAACGTCATGGTTTTTTCTCACAGTGTTTTTTTTTCAGCTGCTTCACTGTTACTGATAAAGCGTGAAATAAGCAGACCTTGAATGCCTGCAAAGATTAACGTCAAAATTAAAGTACCAAATAATTTGAAATTAACCCACGTATTGGTATCAAAATTGTAAACAACGAAGAGGTTTAAAATGCCCATTAAAAAGAAAAAACCACACCAACTAGTATTTAACGTTGACCAAGCTTTTTCCGGTAATTCGAGGTTTTTTTCTAGCATTTTTTGCACAAGGTTTTTTTTGCTAACCATGGCAGTAATGGCAAAAGTAATGCCTAATACCCAATAAACGGCAGTGGGTTTCCATTTAATAAATAGCTCATTCTTGAAAAGCAAAGTTGCTCCACCCAGCACGATAACCATACCCAGTGTGATGAGTTGCATCATTTCGGGTTTTTTACCCCGGATCGCGGTCAGAGAAACTTGTGCAAGCACGGCGACAATAGCAACAATCGTTGCAGTAAAAATGCCATATAATTTATAAGCAACGAAGAACAGGATAATGGGCAGTAGGTCATAAAAAAAGTGCATGCAGTCCTCAAGGTCGAAATGAATCCATTAAGGACAATATACTAAAGTGGATAAATAGTAGCAAAAAAGCATGGCACAGAGCCATAAAGTAAACATTAGTGAACTAACATATACCGGTTGGAACATCAGACGCAAAAAGGCCCGCTGAGTGGTGGGCTTTGTTTGAAAAAACATATAAACCAGAAAACCAGTGAGCATTAGCGTCAGTAATGCGGCTATGGCGTCATTGCTGTGGCCGCCAAGGTTAGTAGGGAGTGGCTCAAAAAACATCATACTCTTCGCATTCGAATTTTATATGTAACACTCATGGTTTTGTAGGGGACGGCCCCTACAATTATTCGGTGTTTCTCAGATAGTTGGTATACTACCTATTTGTAGGTGCGGAGTCAAAGAGACAGCGACGTTCAATTAGCTTACAATTCCATAATCTGCTAATTTTAATCGTATTTTAAACTTTATTGAGTAAGGGTGATTGTGGCTGTCAGCGGATCTACAAATGATTTTCAACGGGTTATTTCAGGTATGCGACCAACTGGCGCATTGCACCTTGGCCATTACCATGGGGTATTAACCAATTGGGTCAAATTGCAGTATGAGTATGAGTGTCTCTTTTTTGTCGCTGATTGGCATGCACTCACAACCCACTATGAAGATACCTATTCCATTGAAGAAAACGTCTGGGAAACCATTATCGATTGGCTGGCATGTGGGATAAATCCTGGATCTTGTCGGATTTTTATTCAATCGCGGATCCCAGAACATGCTGAATTGCACTTACTGCTATCCATGATTACCCCATTGGGTTGGCTAGAACGGGTTCCAACCTACAAAGATCAACAAGAGAAACTCAAAGAACGTGATTTGGCGACCTATGGTTTCTTGGGGTATCCCTTATTACAAAGCGCCGATGTGCTTGCTTATAAAGCGGGTTATGTTCCGGTGGGCGAAGATCAAGTGTCGCATTTAGAATTAACCCGAGAAGTCGCAAGACGTTTTAATCACCTTTATGGCAAAGAGCCAGGGTATGAAGAAAAAACCAAAATAGCCATTAATAAATTAGGCAAGAAAAATGCCAAAATTTACCTAGAATGCTTACGTCAGTTCCAGGAAACCGGTATTGTAGAAGCACTAGAACGTGGACAAGCCATGGTGTTTGCGCAAGGGAATTTATCATTAAGTGAACGTGAACGTCTTTATGGGCATTTGGAAGGCTCGGGCAAAATCATTCTACCGGAACCCCAAGCCATGCTGACCCAACATGCTAAATTGCCTGGGTTAGATGGGCAAAAGATGTCAAAATCTTATAACAATACCATTGCCATTCGTGAGCTGCCGGAGAATATCGAGAAAAAGATCAAAGTCATGCCAACAGATCCTGCACGGGTCAGACGAACTGATCCGGGAGACCCAGAAAAATGCCCAGTCTGGTCTTTACATAAGGTATACTCTGATACCGCAGTAAAAGAGTGGGTACAAAAAGGGTGTACTACCGCTGGAATCGGTTGCCTTGAATGTAAAAAGGCTCTTTCTGATGCGATCATCGAGCAACAGCAACCTATTTTAAGTCGTGCTGAAGAATATAAAAACAATCCGCGATTGGTGAAAGAAATTGTCCGTGAAGGCTGTGAGGCTGCACGCGATATTGCTAGAGAAACTCTCGAAGAAGTGAGAGAAGTAATGGGTTTACCCCACCGTGATAGATAATGCGAGAGTCAATGACTGACGTTTTGGAACAAGAAGCACCAGCAGACATTCTGCCCACAGAAGTGGTAGAAGATGTCGTGCCAGAGCACGCTTATGTGGCACTGGTCAATGGCGTTGGTTTAATGAAGATGCCAGAAGATCTTTATATTCCACCAGATGCATTAGAAGTGTTTTTAGATGCATTTGCTGGCCCCTTAGATCTATTGCTGTATCTCATTCGTAAACAAAATTTTGATATTTTAAATATTCCGATTGCTGCAATAACGCATCAATACATGGAATATGTTGATCTGATGAAAGATCTGAAACTTGAGCTGGCGGCAGAATATTTAGTGATGGCAGCTATGCTTGCTGAGATCAAATCACGCATGTTATTGCCACGTTCCGAAGATGCACCTGAAGAAGAAGATCCCAGAGCAGAATTAGTACGACGCTTACAAGAATATGAACGCTTTAAAATTGTCGCTGAACAAATTGATGCACTACCGCGCTTAGGTCGAGATACCTTTAGCGGTTCAGCAGATGTACCTAAAGTTATTTTTACTGCACCCAAGCCTGAGATTGATTTATCAGAGCTGTTAGGTGCTTTCATGGATATTTTAAAGCGCTCAGAATTATTAGCGACCCATAAAGTGGAACGCGAAGCGTTATCTGTGCGAGAAAGAATGAGTAGCTTGCTCGAATTGGTCAATGCTAATCGTTTCATTTCTTTTTATGATTGCTTCACGATCAGTGAAGGACGACTTGGTGTTGTTGTCAGTTTTTTAGCAATGCTAGAGTTATTGCGTTTAGGTGCGATTGATATTGTGCAATCTGAGCCTTTTGGCCCCATACATGTAAAGGTGGTTGACCATGAAGAGCCCTATGAAGAAGTCCGTAAAAAAATCGACGAAGAAGGCGGTGGAGATCTCTACGCAGGAATTGGCGATGGAGCCGCAAGCGGAGCCAGCAATGGAATCAGTGGAGCCGTTGATGAGCGAGACACAAGAGCCAGAAGTGAACTCGTCCGAGAAATCAGCGAAGAACCGGACACAGGCGACTCGTTCCAAACCGATGAATGAGTTGATCCCTATTGTTGAGGGAGCAATTTTTGCATCAACTATGCCGGTATCAGCGCAAGATATTGCTAAACTCTTTGATGATGAAGAGAAGCCTGCTTTGGCCGAAATTCGCAAAGTAATTGAACTTTTGCAAAAAGGTTATGAAAAAAGGGGTATCCGCTTAGTTGAAGTTGCATCTGGTTTTCGCTTTCAAGTCTCAGATACCGTAGCTCCTTATATTGTCAAATCCGTCGAAGACAGACCAGCACGTTATTCCAGGGCATTGCTTGAAACGTTATCACTGATTGCCTACAGACAACCCATTACACGCGGTGAAATTGAAGATATACGCGGCGTTGTTGTCAGTACCAATATTATTAAAACGCTCGATGAGCAAGAATGGATCCGTATTGTTGGTTATAAAGATGTGCCAGGTAAGCCCGCGCTTTATGCCACCACAAAAACATTCTTAGATCATTTCGGCTTAAAAAGCTTAGAAGAACTACCACCGTTATCAGAATTGAAAGCGGTTGATATGGTCAATCTCAATGATGAAGTGTCGGAAGATCTGCCATTAGAAGCAGAAACTGCTCTGATGACGCAAGAGTCTTTAGATATTGATGGAGCAGAAGCTCAAGCGGCATCCATTGCCAATGCAGCGATTGAAGCTGCTATGCAAGCCGTTGCCTCTGAAAATGATGATATGCAAGACATTGATGAAGAGGAAGATGCTTTCATTCAAGCTTCAGAAGAAGATATCGATGATGAAATTGATGAAGAAGATGACGACGAAGATGATGACGACGACGAAGATGATGACGACGACGAAGATGATGATGACGATGACGATGAAGATGAAGATGATGAAGAAGACGAAGATGACGACGACGAAGATGATGATGAAGACGAAGATGACGATATTGAAGATCAATTAGAAACCATCGAAGAAGATGAAGAGGAAGAAGTGCAATCAATGTCCTCGATTCTGGATGAACTTGAAAACGCCGATACCACGGACAATGAATAAGATGTTTTACGTATGACCACAAATAGAAAAAAAACCGCTCAACGCAGAACAAGTGCTAAAGCCAAAATAGCTCGGGATGAAGAGTGGTCAACGGATGAAAAAAATCCGGGTGGTAAAGCAAAAGCCGCGCCCAAGGCGCGTGCGAGGGCCCCAATGAGCAGTCGTACACGAAGCGGTATTCCCTTGAAGCGCAAAAGAAATGAAGTGAAACCTGCTCGCACCGCGTCAATTGATGAGCCAATGCGTATTCAAAAATTCTTAGCCAATGCAGGGATTGCATCAAGGCGCTCTATAGAAGAATGGATCAAAGCGGGCAAAGTGAAAGTAAATGGCGAAGTGGCCACTATCGGACAAAGCGTTTCCAGTGAAGATACCATTGTCGTTGATGGTAAAAAAATGTATTTAAAAGCGTTTGATAAAGAAGAAACGCGTGTGTTGCTTTATCATAAACCCGAAGGCGAACTTTGTGCGGCGAAGAGTGAAAAAGGTAAACCCACCGTTTTTGAAAATCTGCCAAAAGTCAGGGGGAGTAAGTGGGTCATGGTAGGTCGCCTAGATATCAATACCAGCGGCTTATTAATTCTAACCAACAATGGCACACTTGCACATCATTTAATGCACCCCTCTTTTGCGCAAGTCAGACAATATGCAGTGCGCGTTTTAGGCAAAGTCACCGAAGAGATTTTGGAAAATCTGACTACCGGAGTCAGTATAGACGATGAAGTATTCAGTTTTAAATCGGTGAAGTTTGCCGGCGGCACAGGTGCTAATCAGTGGTACGATGTGACCCTAACCGAAGGAAAGTACCGTGAAGTGCGCCGTTTATGGGAATCTCAAGGTTGCAAGGTGAGCCGTTTGATCCGCACCCAATATGGCCCCTATGTTTTACCTAACGGGCTGCGCAAAGGCAGAAGTTTTGAATTACCCCCTGAAGAAGTCGCAGAGCTTTTAAAAGAATTTGGCATATAAATTCTGTGTAAATACGCTTTAAATGAACTTTAACTCAAATTTGTACTCTAAAAGACAATTAGTGAGTCATTTTCTTTTGGAGTTTACATGGTTTCGCCTGTCAGTCGAGTACATTCTAAATTGATTGATGATGATGTTGACCGAAAGGGTTATCTTCTTAATCAAAAAGCACACAATTATGTCAGGCAATTACAACTCAATCATGCCATCACCCAAGTGCTGCAAGGTAAAAAAGGCAAACCTTTAACCAATCAATTATTGCTTCCAGGAAAACATCCTGATTTAACCTGGCCTGTCTATATCGGCGAGAAAGGTGAAGCCATTGCTATTTGTACCCAGGGTATTTTAGGCAAAGGCGCTTTTGGTGGTGTTTACGTGGGCGTCAATCTTGATACAGGGGAAGGACGTGCAGTTAAGCTCCAATTTCCAGGTTCAGAAGAACTCTTAAATGATGTTCGTGAAGAAGAATCTGTTTTAGATATTTTAGGTCGATTTGATGATCGAATTGTAGTTAAAAATTCACCATTAGCTCAAGATTTTGTTCAAGTTGCTAATTTAAAAGCCTTGGAAGGTTTGTATAAAACGCTGGATCAGTTACAGCTCATTTCTGAGAAAGAATTTTTAGAATTATTAGAAAGCAATAGTTCACAACTTTCTGCAACAATAGTTGAGAAAATCAATAAAAAGTATCCAGGAAATTTTCAACAGTTCAAAAGCGATTTCTTAGCGGCAGGAGGCAGCGGTTATTTGAAATCAATTGAAATGGATTTGCCTCATTTTGAAAAAAATATAACCCCAGATTTATTTCAAGAAATCTTAGCTGAACAATTATCAATTTATCAAGAATCACTCGATGAGCAAATGAGTGAGATCAGTGAATTTATGGAGATCGGCTCCCAACACTTAGCATGGGGTGTTAATTTGGTCGAATATACTGAAAATGAGGAGCATTCGGATGTTGAAAAATTAGAAGTTGCTATTCAAGTATTGGAAAAGCTAGAAGAGTTACATCAACCTCAAGGAGAAAAGGCCCCTCACGGTTTAGTGCATCGCGATGTTAAAGCAGCCAACATGATATGGGATGAGGAAACAAAAACATTAACAGTGGTTGATATGGGCTTTACTAAAGCGAAGAATAGTGAACAACACTTTTCCGAAACGCGATTACGTGGAACGCCTACTGGTTTGGCACCCGAATTGATTTTACAAATGTTCAATGAAGAACCTATTATTTATAGTGCTAAGACAGATATGTATGCTGCGGGGATAGTCATGTTGGAATTATTCTCAACGCAACAAGTTGAAATACCTTTCACCCAGCAAGAGGGATTTGAGAGAGGCGCATCGGAGCAAGCCATGGAGGTGAAAGCGAGTTTTGAGCAAAATCCCAACCATTCAGGTTTACCGCCGGTCCTTGAGCAAAACGTCTCTGATATTCTTAAAGACGATGTAGAAGAGCCACAGAGGTCAATCAATCAAGCGATAAGAAAAATGCTTGATGTCAATCCAGAAGTACGTGCTACATTTGGTGAGACTCTATCCGTCCTCAAGCAAATTAGAGCGGGATTGACGGGGGAGCTAGAAGCGCAAAATATACAAGAACAGCGTGCACGACCTGCTCAAGCTAGTGCAGCTGTGTCAGATAAATTATCAGAACAAGCAGAAATAAAAAAGATTTTAACAGATGGTGTAAAAAGCATCAAAAGCGCATTGACAGCAATGGAAATAACTCCAGAAGACTTAAGAAGGGGGCGCACATCACTGTTATATCAAGCACCTTCTCCGAAGCAAAAGCAGATCGCTGAATATCATTATTGGCTAAGGCAGATCCAAGCGTTATCGGTAAAAAATAATATTAAAGCAAGAGATGTACAAGCGTTAATTCAGGATATTAAAGTGGAGCTAAAATCAGAGCAACCGCAATTGGCAGTTCATCAGCATCTGTTGGGACTAAAAACGGTACTCAAAGCTCACTTGGGTAAAGAAAATATGGATAAGGAAAATATAATAAAGCGCAGGAAACCAGATAATTAATTAACTATTTTTGTGAAATCCGATTCTTTCCACTATCTTTTGCTTCATAAAGTGCTGAATCAGCTCTTTGAAAGAGTTTCTCTATATTATCAGTTGATTGATAATGCGTCAGTCCCATGCTAACTGTGATGTGAAATTGAGTGCTTTGAAACATAAATTCATGATGTTCAATTTGCGCACGTATACGCTCTGCTACTTGAGCTGCGCCCATCTTCGAGCTTTGATTTAAAATGATAGCGAACTCTTCGCCACCATAACGAAAAGCATGATCCGAATTTCTTTTCTGCTGTTGAAGCACATTACCCATTTCACGCAAAATGGCATCGCCAGCTAAATGACCGTATTCGTCGTTAATGCGTTTAAAATTATCAATATCTAATAATAACAAGGCAAAGGTACTGTGATGACGTTTAGCCAAATGGATCTCACGTTGAATGGTTTGATCAAACAATGAGCGGTTGCCTAGTCTTGTTAGTGAACAAGTCACCGAATGCATAACAACCGCTTGGTAAGAAATGGCATTTCGAAGCGGATAGATCAATTGGGTTAATGCATCAGTAATCAATTTTCGATCGCTTTCTTGAAAATCACTCAGCTTGGTAAAGCAGATTTCTCCGAGTGACTCGCCGTTGTGGGTTAACGAAAATAAAGCCTCATAGGGAGCAAGTGTGCCAAGCAATAGTCTGTGGCTCGATTCTAGATGGGTAAATTGAAAGCTGTTGAATGTTACTTTGGTTTGCAATACTTGATGAAAATGCTTTAACAGATCATAAACATCCAGTGTGGTTTGTAAAACCAGTCCTAAATCGGGGGGTGCCGAAATCATATGGGGTGATTGGCCCATATAGGCCTCATAATGAGATAACCAACGTTATCTCATTATAGTAAAGCTTCTTCGGCCTGCTTGAGAGTGTGGGGAGTAAGCACTTGTCCCCTAATCGCTTTTGCAGCGGGGCTTAACAGATGGATGTAATGAGGCATTAAATCTTCTGGATCGGTAAAATTGGCAGGATCAATCGCTGGAAAAGCGCTCATACGCAATCCGGTACGCACAATGCCTGGATTAATGCAGTTCACACGAATGTCTGTATTGTTTTCCAGTTCTTCGTGTAAGGTTTTAGCCAGGGCTGCAACGCCATGTTTACTTGCGCAATAAGGCCCCCAGTAAGCTTTAGCTTGATAAGCTTCATGAGCGGTCGTAAACAAGATGGAAGCCTGTTTACTTTTTTTCAATAGCGGCAACATCGCCTGTGAGAGTAAGAAGGGCACATTCAGATTGAGTTGAATTACCTCGAGCCATTTTTGGGGTGACATCAATTCAAGAGGTGCCAAGGGGCCACTGATCCCGGCATTGTGTACCACTGCATCAAGACGGCCAAACATTTGCGTGATGTTATCCAATAATTCATTGGCGCCTTTAGGATCAAGCAACAAAAGGTTAGTCGGGTGCAAAGCAGGTTCAGGATAACCATTACTGGTAATTTCATCGTAAACACTTTCAAGATTTTTTAATGACTTACCCACAAGAATGGTTGTTGCGCCATGTTTTGCTGCGGCAATCGCCAATGAGCGACCAATGCCTTTGCCAGCACCAGTAATTAAAATCACGTGATCTTGTAAACAATGAGGACTCAACTTATCCATGAACAGTCACCTTTTCATTTATTAACTTTTGCAAGGTGCGAAAGCGCTGTTTTTCTTGGGCGTAGTTTCGCCAAGCTAACCACCATTTGCGCAGTGGTGTTAAGCTTATTCGCTGATTAAGTACATCAAAGTTAGCCTGTTCTATTTCATCTAATAATGCGAAATAGATTTTTGCTAAGTTAAGCAGGCTAACCACTTTAAAACGATCGTTTTCTGCTAAGGCTTCCAATGCTTTTTCATAAAGCATTCTTGCGCGATGCGCTTGACGGTATAACAGTGAAGCAATGAGATCTTGAGGAGTTTGATAAGCGAGCAATGAGGCTTGCGTCATATTGAAAAAATCTAAGTCATCTTGGGCAAATAAGATGTTGCCTTGACTCAGATCCTTTCCAAAGTAGCGGATCCTATCGATAAGCTCTAATACGCCGCCAAGCTCTATGGCAAATGCTTCAGTATGTGGATGAGTGGTTTTCATGAGGCGAGTCATGAGAAGCATTTTCAAGCCACCCATTTGTCGACAATCTGCATGAACCTCTTCCCAGGTATCCCACCGACGTTGAGTGAGCCTTGTTAGCGCTGCGCTGAGGTATTGTTCAAAATAAGCTTCAGGCAAATCATAAGCTTCAATAATAGGCTGCAACTGTTTACTGAGGGGATGTGAGGGTATTCGCAAATAAGTGCGTGCAATTTCTTCTTTCCACCACAGCAGTTTCGCTTTGGCCACACTGGGTTCAAGTGTATGGCTAATCAGCCCGCCCATTTCTTGGAAAAAGCTGCTTAACCCGTAACAGGCCTCTTGCAGTGCTGATGGAGCAAAAAGCAAAGCATAATATTGGCTTTGGCCTCTGGAATAGGCGTTTGATGTCGTAGGTTCTGGGTTCATGGGGGGAGTATAAAACGAAGCGGCTGTTGTAGGAACCTTTAGAGGAAATATTTGTTATTAAACTAAATACTTCCTCGTATGGGTATTCGTGAGCGTTAGACTGCAGTAGATGATTCTAAACTAACGGGTTGTGATAAGGGTACTTCTTGATGGCTTACTTGGTGGTACTGCTCCAACTCTAGGCGTAACTCTTGTCGGATTTGTTGCCAGCGCAAATGTAACAAGGCCATTTGTAGAGACAGACCTTGCTCGCCTTTTTTTATTCTGAGCTCAGACATTGTAACCTCTCTGCTTCCTTGCGAAAAAACCACTTCCTAAACTTCAACTTCCGTTTTGTTTGAACCTTCCGTGCCATTCTTAGCGTCCAACACGTTCAAGCTCAATAGTGTGTATTTTGAGACATGAACACATGATCGGTAGAGAGAAGAACACTGAAAGGTTTGTGCGAGATATCTCTATGGTCGGTGAGATGAAATCACAAATTTACTAGGAGCAGTATAGTAGAGGGCAGGAGAAGTGCAAGAATGGATGTCCACTATAACACGGGGTTTAAAAGTTTTTCAATCTCATTTGGGGTAAACACATCGCAATCGGCCTGCCAATTGAGGGCGTTTTCAGTGGGAGGGATGTAGCCATAGTGTGCAATGGCACAGCGCATGCCCGCTTGATGGCTGGCTTCTTGATCGGTTTTGGCATCACCCACATACCAACAGTGCTTGGGGTTCACACTCATCTGCTGGCAGGCATGGAGTAAGGGAGCAGGATCAGGTTTTTGCGTTTTGAGGGTATCTCCGGCGACTACGCAGCTTGCCTGGGATAGCGGGGCAAATTTTTCTAATAACGGCAAAGTAAAGCAAGTTGGTTTATTGGTCACAATACCCCAGGGTAGCTTTAAGTCTTGTAAGCGCTCTAGGAGGTTAACAATCCCAGGAAAGAAATGGGTCTTCGAACCAATTTCTTTAGCATAGAGTGCCAAAAAACGCTCTTTAATGTTCTGGTAGCGTGCATTGTGCTCAGTGATCTTAAAACCAAACTCCACCATTCCCTTTGCGCCATAGGAAACACGGCTACGTAGCTCAGCTACGGTCACCGTTGGCATACCTGTTTCGGCTAAAAGCAAGTTAAGGCAATGGGTAAATTCAGGCGCCGTATCCAGCAAGGTTCCATCGAGATCGAATAAAATGGCTTCTACAGGAGTGCTCATCCATTGTCCTTTTGTAAGTGCATCAAATAATTGACAGAGACATTGTCTGATAAAGAAAACGAACGGGTAAACACATTATAACTTAACCCTTTCATTGATTTTAGACGAAAGCCTTGGCTTACGGCCCAGCTGTTAAGCTCACTTGGGCGAATAAAATGATCATAATCATGCGTTCCTTTGGGAAGCATATTTAAAACATATTCAGCCCCCACAATGGCAAACAAAAATGACTTGGGTGTTCGATTCAGAGTCGATAAAAAGAGATCTCCGCCCGGCTTTAATAAATCGCCACAAGCTTTAAGGATCGAAATAGGAGAGGGGACATGCTCTAGCATTTCCATGCAGGTAATCACATCAAAGTGCTCTGGATTGTCGAGCGCGTATTGTTCAGCTGTTGATTCGACATAAAGGGGAGGTGAGCTTAGCCCCACTTCGGTAGCATGAGCCCTGGCAACTTTTAAGACTTCAGGCGATTGATCAAGCCCAGTTACTTTGGCACTTAGATTGCTAAGAGCCTCGGTGAGAATGCCGCCACCACAGCCAAGGTCGAGTATGGATTTATGGGCCAGCTGAGTGTGCGATTGAACAAACTGTAGTCGCAACGGATTGAGTTCATGAAGGGGCTTGCAAGGGCCTTTTAGGTCCCACCAATAGGCGGCCATGTCACTAAACTTTTGAACTTCTGCTTGGTCAACATTCATAACTCTTCCCACTTTGCTTTTAGGCGTTGTTTGGTGCGGCTCGAGTATATCATTTTGAGTGCCCAATTGGGGGGTATTTATCGGGGAATCGGTGAGTTTGAGTCTGCTCTATGTTACAATCTTCACTCTTAATTGATACATAAACTTCGCTCGTTCTAAGTTAAAGTTTACCAGCTAACAAAGGAGCCATTGTCCGTGACAGAGCTCGCAAAAGAAGTCCATCCGGTCAATATTGAAGATGAACTCAAACAATCGTATTTAGATTATGCCATGAGCGTGATCGTCGGGCGAGCCTTGCCTGATGTACGCGATGGTTTAAAACCCGTACACCGACGCGTGCTGTTTGCCATGTCAGAGCTTGGCAACGAATGGAATAAGCCTTATAAGAAATCTGCCCGTGTCGTGGGTGACGTTATCGGTAAATACCACCCTCATGGTGATACGGCCGTTTATGACACCATCGTTCGAATGGCACAGCCATTCTCGATGCGTTATCTGCTGGTTGATGGTCAAGGGAACTTCGGTTCTGTCGATGGTGACTCAGCTGCTGCGATGCGATATACCGAAGTGCGTATGTCGCGTTTTGCACATGAATTATTGAAAGATCTTGATAAAGAAACGGTCGATTTCGTTCCTAACTATGATGAAACCGAATTTGCGCCGTCTGTATTGCCAACCAGAGTACCTAATTTGCTCGTCAATGGGGCTTCCGGTATTGCAGTTGGTATGGCAACCAATATTCCGCCACATAATTTGCGTGAAGTGATCTCAGGTTGTCTTGCTTTGATTGATAACCCAGATATTACTATTGATGAATTACTGACATATATTCCCGGTCCCGATTTCCCAACCCGTGCCTTCATTAATGGCCGTTCTGGGATCATCGATGCTTATCGCACTGGCCGTGGTCGAATTTATGTGCGTGCTCGAACGGAAATTGAAGAAAGCGATAATCGTCAGTCAATCATTATCACTGAATTGCCCTATCAAGTGAATAAAGCCAAACTGGTTGAAAAAATTGCCGAATTGGTTAAAGACAAGAAAATTGAAGGGATTTCCAATTTACGTGATGAATCTGATAAAGACGGGATGCGTGTCGTTATTGAGTTAAAACGTAACGAAGTGGCTGAGGTTATTTTAAATAATCTTTATGCACAAACCCCAATGCAAAGCGTCTTTGGCATCAACATGGTTGCCTTGGTTGATAATCAACCCCGTACACTGAACTTAAAGCAAATTATTGAATGCTTTATTCGTCATCGTCGCGTTGTTGTTAATCGTCGAACAACTTATGAATTACGCAAAGCCAGAGAAAGAGCCCACATTTTAGAAGGCTGGAGTGTTGCATTAGCGAACGTTGATGAAATCATTCAAATGATTAAAGCGTCTAAAACACCGCATGAAGCAAAAGATCAATTGGTTGCTAAACCCTGGCCACCTGGCACTGTACAAGCGATGTTGGCACAAACTGGGGCTGAATCTTCTAAGCCCGAAGATGCATCCAAAGATTTAGGCTTAAAACCAGATGGTTATCACTTGTCTGAAGTACAAGCGCAAGCGATTTTAGATTTAAAACTGCAACGCTTAACGGGTTTAGAACAAGACAAGATCTTTAAAGAATATGAAGAGATTTTAAAAGAAATTGCTGCGTTAATTGAAATTTTGGTTAATCCACACCGTTTAATGGAAGTGATTAAACAAGAATTAAATGATTCACGCGATCAATTTGGTGACGATCGTCGCACCGAAATTATTGCAACGATGCAAGATTTATCCAACGAAGATCTCATCACTGAAGAAGTGCGTGTGGTCACCTTATCTCATCAAGGCTATGTGAAAACCCAACCGCTTGATGCGTATGCTGCCCAACATCGTGGTGGACGTGGCAAAGCCGCAACGCAAGTGAAAGATGAAGATTATGTCGATCAACTGCTGGTTGCGAATACCCATGACACGATCCTTTGCTTCTCAAGTAAAGGTAAAGTGTATTGGCTAAAAGTCTATCAATTACCATTAGGATCACGAAATTCCCGTGGTAAACCCATCGTTAACTTGATCCCTTATTTAGAGCCGGGTGAAAGAATTAGCGCCATTTTACCGTTGCGTGAGTTTACCGATACCCATTGTATCGTTATGGCAACCGCGCAGGGCGTTATCAAGAAAGTGAACATTTCAGAATTTTCACGTCCCAGAAGCTCCGGCATTATTGCCGTTGATTTGGATGAAAATGATGAATTGGTAGGCGCACAAACCACGGAAGGCGATCGCGATATCATGTTGTTTACCGATTCGGGTAAAGCAGTGCGTTTCCATGAATCGACTGTCCGTTGTATGGGGCGTGTGGCTCGTGGTGTTCGTGGCGTTAAGATGCAAGAAAATCAACGCGTGATTTCCTTAATTGTGGTGAAAAGTGATTGCACTATTTTGGTTGCGACTGAAAATGGTTTTGGTAAACGCACCTCGGTCAGTGACTTCCCTGTGAAGGGTCGAGGCGGCCAAGGCGTAATTGCTATTCAAACCACAGAACGTAATGGTAATGTGATTGGTGCGGTACAAGTAGAAGACAACGATGAAATCATGTTAATCACCAATGGTGGCACGTTAGTGCGAACCCGGGTTGATGAGATTTCAGTGGTTGGTCGAAACACCCAAGGTGTGACGCTGATCCAATTAAGCAAAGAAGAAAAATTAGTGGGCTTGCAGCGTATTCTTGAATTGGAAGCGAAAAAAGGCAGTGCTTCTGATGAAGAAGGCGACGAAGACCTTGATTCAGATGTAGACACGGAAGCCGATGATAATGGTACACAAGAGTAAGGACGAAACCCTTTACAACTTTGGTGCAGGCCCTGCTTGTTTACCTCGTGAGGTCCTCGACAAAATTCGTGATGACATACCCAATTGGTACGAGGGTATGTCAATCATGGAAATAAGTCATCGATTGCCCGTTGTGATGGAATTAGCAGCTAAAATAGAAGCAAATTTACGTTCTTTGCTAGCCATTCCAGAAGATTTTGCAGTGCTGTTTATCGCAGGGGGAGCTAGAACACAATTTTCAGCCATCCCCATGAATTTATTAAATGGTAAAAAGACTGCTGACTATATTATTACTGGTCATTGGTCGAAGCTTGCGTTCAAAGACGCAGGTAGCTATTGCCAAGCCCATGTGACAGCTTCCACGGAAGCAAATGCTTTTACGACCATTCCTTCTGATACAGAGCTTACTTTCACGCAAGATGCTCCCTATGTTCATTATACCGATAATGAAACCATCCAAGGCGTTGAATTTACTCAGCCTCCTAAAACGGATAAATGGCTTGTTAGTGATATGACGTCCAATATTCTCACTAAACCCATTGATTTTTCGCGTTTTGGTTTGATTTATGCGAGTGCGCAGAAAAATTTAGGCATTGCTGGTATCACGGTAGTGATTGTTCGCAAATCTTTGCTTGGGAATGCACATCCGTTTACGCCGCCGACCTTAAATTATACATTTTGTGAACAACATCACTCTTTGTTGAATACCCCGCCTGTGTTTTGTTGGTACGTGTTGGGATTAGTACTTGATTGGGTACAAAAGCAAGGTGGCCTTGAAAACATTCAGCAACAAGTTGCGAAAAAAGCTTCGTTTGTTTATGACCTTATCGATGCAAGTGATTTTTATACCAATCCTGTCGTGAAAAACGCACGTTCACAAGTGAATATCCCTTTCCGGTTGCCATCAGAAGCCCTTGAAAGCGAGTTTCTTGCACAAGCAGAAAAGACAGGCTTAAAACAATTAAAAGGTCATAAAGTCGTTGGTGGTTGTCGAGCCAGTCTTTATAACGCTATGCCACTTGCTGGCGCCATAGCGTTAAGCGAATTTATGCAACACTTTGAAAAAACCAAAGGCTAATACCTAAAATGAAGTTAATCGTGGAACCTGGTGGCACCTTACAGGGTGAAACCGCTATACCAGGTGACAAATCTATTTCTCACCGTGCCCTTATTCTCGGTTCGCTTGCTAAAGGCCCATCTACAATAGAAGGCTTTTTACAAAGCGAAGATTGTTTAGCCACGTTACAAGCGTTGCAACACTTAGGGGTAGGTGTTAGTCAAAACAAAACGTTACTTGAGATCGATGGGCAGGGTTTGCACGCTTTTATGCAACCTGTTCAGCCCTTAGATTGTGGTAATTCAGGAACCAGTATGCGTTTATTAGCCGGCATACTCTCGGCACAACCGTTTAAAAGCACCTTAATAGGGGATGAGTCGCTGAGTCGTCGCGATATGACCCGTATAGTGAAACCATTGCAATCGATGGGTGCAAAGATCAGTGGGCGACAAATAGGATTAAAAGCGGTGGCACCGCTTTTAATAGAGTCTTGTAGCGGTTTACGGAGTATTCATTATGACATGCCGGTTGCGAGTGCTCAGGTGAAAGCCTGTTTGTTGCTGGCAGGTCTTTATGCAAACAACGAGACAGTGATCGTCGAAAAAGAAGCCAGTCGTGATCATACCGAGCGAATGTTGCACTATTTAGGTGCCAATGTAACCACGAAAAACAATCGAATCACACTCGATCCGTCTAGTCCATTGATGGGTAAAGCTATCACCATTCCGGGTGATATTTCTTCGGCGGCTTTTTTTATCGCTGGCGCCAGCATAACAAAAGGCGCTCATATTCTTTTAACAGGGATAGGGATCAATCCAACGAGAATGGGCCTTTGCCATATTTTGCGAGCAATGGGTGCAGAGATCATTTTGCATAATGAACGTCTCATGGGCAATGAGCCTGTTGCAGATATTGAAGTGAAGGGAGCCGATTTAAAAGGGATAGTGGTGCCAACCGAATGGGTAGTGAGCGCTATCGATGAATTCCCCGTTTTATTTATTGTCGCGACAGCCGCAGCGGGTGAAACCCATTTTGCGGGGCTGGGTGAATTGCGCCACAAAGAAACAGACAGAATTACCGTGATGGCAAATGGTTTGCAAAAAATGGGAATACCTCTTGCCATCTTGTCTGATGGGATTATTATACGAGGCAGTAAAATAACGGGCGGCATCGTTGAGAGTGGGGGCGATCATCGCGTGGCCATGGCATTTGCCATCGCAGCCTTGAAAGCAAGTGAGCCCATCACGATTTTGAATGCTGAGCATATTGCGACTTCTTTCCCCTCATTTTGCAACATTGCCAATTTTTTAGGCTTAAGACTTACTGAACATTCAGAGGAAAAGTCGTCATGAATACTAAAGTACCTGTTATCACTGTCGATGGACCAAGCGGTGGGGGTAAGGGAACATTGAGTCTGATGCTAGCAAAAACCTTAGGCTGGCATTTTTTAGACAGTGGAGCGCTTTACCGAGTGCTTGCCTTAGCCGCACTTCGCCATTCGGTGGCTTTTGATAACCATGTTGCCCTAGCCGTTTTAGCAGGTCACTTAGATGTGGTTTTCAGGCATGAGCCGCAAGAAATCTGGTTAGAAGGTCAAAACGTCACCTTAGCTATTCGTACGGAAGAATGTGGTGGTGGCGCTTCCCAAGTGGCTGCTGTACCCGCAGTCAGAACGGCATTATTAGAAAGGCAGCGAGCTTTTTTGGAATTGCCAGGATTAGTTGCTGATGGCCGAGATATGGGAACCGTCATTTTTCCTGAAGCGGATTTGAAAATCTTTTTAGAAGCATCCCCTCTTGAGCGTGCAAAACGACGCCAAGCCCAGTTGAAACAACAGGGTATAGATGTTAGCCTTGATGGTCTTTTTGCCGAGATAGAAAAGCGCGATGCGCGGGATAAAGAGCGAAGTGTTTCGCCCCTTGTACCAGCACATGATGCCATTGTCCTTGATACCACGCAAATGCCAATTGAATCTGTGTTTGCCGCCGTCATGGATTATGTTAACGAGCGGATTTTAACGCGAGCCTAAAAAGATAAATAGCGCGAAGGGAAGGTTTTCCTTCGTATTTTTGTTTAACCATTTGACTTGATACTTAGTTTTATAACTTATAACACTGAGAATCAAAGGACTTTAACTGTATGAACGCAACCACAACCACAGCACCCGCTGAATCTTTTGCTCAACTCCTTGAAGAAAATTTATCCAAAATGGCGATGGAACCAGGTTCCATTTTTGATGGTCTGATTTTAAAAATTAACCATGAAAAAGGCTTAGTGACTATCGATACGCCTTTCAAATCTGAAGGCTATGTTCGTTTAGAAGAATTCTTAGATAAAGACGGCCAATTAGAAATTGCCGTTGGTGACAGGATCCCCGTTGCTTTAGAAGCAATCGAAGATGGATATGGCGAAACACGTCTGTCACGTCAAAAAGCGAAAAGACAAGAAGCTTGGAAAGTATTGGATAAAGCTTACCAAGAAAGCAAAGTGGTTAAAGGTATTATTTACGGTAAAGTCAAAGGTGGTTTCACCGTTGATATCAATTCCATTCGCGCATTCTTACCAGGTTCACTCGTCGACGTTCGTCCAGTACGCGACATGAGCCAATTAGAAGGTAAAGAGCTTGAATTTAAAGTCATTAAATTAGATCAAAAGAGAAACAACGTTGTCGTTTCAAGACGTGCTGTTGTTGAATCAGAAAACACTCAAGAACGTGATACGTTGCTTGATGGTCTCCAAGAAGGTCAAGTTATCACCGGCGTGGTTAAAAATCTTACCGATTACGGCGCATTCGTTGATTTGGGCGGCGTTGATGGTTTATTACATATCACCGATATCGCGTGGAAACGTGTTAAGCACCCAAGCGAAGTATTAACCGTTGGTCAAGAATTACAAGTCAAAGTATTACGCTTTGATCGTGAACGTATGCGCGTTTCACTTGGCTTGAAACAACTCGGTGAAGATCCATGGGTAGGTGTTGCACGTCGTTATCCTGAAGGCACACGTGTCTCAGGTCGTATTACCAACATCGCTGATTATGGTTGCTTCGTTGAATTAGAAGCTGGCATCGAAGGTTTGGTACACGTTTCAGAAATGGATTGGACCAATCGCAATATTCATCCTTCCAAAATCGTTTCACCTGGTGAAGAAGTGGAAGTCATGGTTCTTGATATCGACGAAGAACGTCGTCGTATTTCCTTGGGCCTCAAACAGTGCAAAGCCTCCCCATGGGATGCCTTCGCTGCGACTCATAATAAAGGTGACAAGATCGTTGGTAAAATCAAATCGATTACCGATTTTGGTATCTTCATTGGTCTTGATGGCGGCATAGATGGCCTCGTTCACTTATCCGATATTTCTTGGAACACCCCCGGTGAAGAAGCCGTGCAAACTTACAAGAAAGGCGATGAAGTTGAAGCGATTGTGTTATCCGTTGATCCAGAACGTGAACGTATTTCGCTCGGTATTAAGCAATTACTCGCTGATCCTTATTCAAACTACTTGGCAGAACATGCTAAAGGTAGCGTGATCACGGGTAAAGTGACTGAAGTTGACGCTAAAGGCGCGAAGATCCTGTTAGCCGATGGCGTAGAAGGTTACTTACGTTCTTCTGAATTGGCACGGGATCGCGTTGAAGATGCGCGTTCAATTCTCACCGTTGGTGAAGACATTGAAGCCAAATTTGTGGGTGTTGATCGTAAAAATCGCACTATCTTGTTATCCGTGAAAGCGAAAGAGTCACAAGAAGAAGCTGATGCGTTAAGTGCTTATTCTAAAGGCGGCGATCAAGGTGGCAACGCAACTACTTTGGGTGACTTGCTCAAAGAACACATGCGCGGTGACAAAGACGACGAATAATAAGAAGTTGAATAACTTCAAATTAAAGAAACGGTGTCGAACGCATGTTCACACCGTTTTTTTTTGTTTAGAATCCAGTAGGATGTTTTATTTAAAGGAATGGATGGTAAAAAATGCGCATACTCAGCATCTTGTTAACCCTCCTACTTATTATTGTAGGGATAGCCTTCGCGGCATTAAATGCTAAAGCCGTTGAAATCAATTACCTCATTGGTCAAACAGAATTGCCATTAGCGGTTGTATTGTTGATTGCTTTAACCAGTGGGATTGTCATTACGGTATTATTGCTTGGCGTGAGCCTTATCAAGCTTAAGGCTCAAAATTCAAGGCTGCAAAGCAAATTAAAGAATGCAGAGCCTCATGAGGTAAAATAAGGACATCCACGTTAGACTTGCGCTTGCTGTACTCGAAGCAGTTTGGCTTTAGGCGAGGCGACAAGCTATCGAACAAAGGAATGTATGCAAATACATGACTGCGTGAGATAGCGCAGGTAACACAGCATAAAGCCAAAATGGAAAGAGTATATGTTGGAACTGATTTGTTTATTATTACCCATCGCAGCGGTATCAGGATGGTACATTGGTAGACGTTCTGAAGCTGATGGTGCCTCATCAAAGGGCATTGCTCTTAGTCCCGATTACTATGCGGGATTAAATTTCCTATTAAACGAGCAAACTGACAAAGCAGTAGATGCTTTTATTAGAATGCTTGATGAATCACCCGACACTGTTGAAACCACTATTGCCTTAGGGAACTTTTTTCGCAGAAGGGGTGAGGTAGACAGAGCCATTCGGATCCATCAAAACCTCCTCACCAAACCCACGCTGACCTCTAAGCAGCGTTCTCACATTTTATTTGAATTGGCACGTAATTATTTGCGCGCTGGGGTGTTAGATCGTGCAGAATCCTTGCTCTTAGAAATCACCACCTCTTTTACGGATGATTTAGATAACAGTTTGCGCCACTTAATGGATATTTACGAACGAGAAAAAGAGTGGGAAAAAGCAATTGAAGTTGCGAAACGCTTAGAGGCTTCAAGTGGGCAATCTTGTGCAAGAGAAATTGCGCAATATTATTGCGAGCTAGCGGAATTTGTATGGTCTCAGGGAAAAATTCGCATTGCTTTTCATCATTTAAAGCAAGCCTTGCGTGTTGATAAGCACTGTGCAAGAGCGAGCTTAATTGAGGGCAATTTTTATAAAAAAACCGGAAAATACAACGAAGCATTACGAGCTTATCAGCGCATTGAATATCAAGATATCTCTTTTTTACCTGAAGCATTAGTGATGATTATGGAATGCTATGAGCGCTTGGGCGATAAAGATGCTCTGTCGGAATATCTGCGCTATCTCATGCAAAACTGCCCTAGCATTACCATTGTCTTAGCAAATGCCGAGCAAGTGAAAGATAAGCAAGGCCAAGAGCATGCTGCCGCTTTCTTAACGCGCCATATGCATCAATATCCTTCTATGCGCGGCTTAAAGCATTTAATTGAATTTCATTTATCACGCGTGATGGGCGAAGTGCGCAACGAGCTTCTCATGCTGAAATCCTTGGTTGAACAATTAATTGAGAAAAAGCCAGTCTATCGCTGTGGCGGCTGCGGTTTTTCTGCACGCTCATTGCATTGGCAATGCCCAAGTTGCAGAGAGTGGGCTGGCGTAAAGCCGATCCAAGGCATCGAAGGCGAATAATCTTAGTTAACAAACTGATTATATTCTAGAATATTGAATAGCCAACTAAATTAATTTATAATCCCCCGTGCATTATTGAGTGGAGTTCCCATGTCAGCAGTTTCCAACAAAATTATTATTGCTCTCGATTTCGAAGATGAAGCACCGCTCAATGAGCTGCTTAACAAGTTAAATCCTAATCAGTGCCGCTTAAAAATTGGCAAAACGTTGTTCACGCAATATGGCCCGCAATGGGTAGCAAAGCTACAAGCGCTCGGTTTTGAGATTTTTCTTGATTTGAAATTCCACGATATTCCCCAGCAAGTAGAAGGCGCGTGTTACGCAGCTGCTAAAAAAGGTGTTTGGATGACGAATGTCCATGCATCAGGTGGCTTAGCCATGTTAAAAGCCGCTAAAGCAGGGGTTGATAAAGCGGCTAAAGAAACAGGATATAAAACAATATTAATTGGTGTCACCCTGTTAACCAGTTTAACAGAACAAGATGCGCACCAAATTGGTTACACAGGAACGACTCAAGAGTGCGTCATGCGTTTGGCGAAACTCTGTTTTGATGCAGGTTTAGATGGCGTGGTGTGTTCTGCCAATGAAGCAACTGAATTGAAAAAAGTTTTTGGGCCACACTTTTTATGTGTGACACCGGGTATTCGTTTACCCGAAGATGACAAACAAGATCAACAACGCGTCATGACACCTGAAAATGCGATTAAAGCAGGGAGTGATTATTTGGTGATTGGCCGCTCTATTACGCATGCTAAAACCCCTACCCAAGTTCTTAACCAAATTCACGAGAGTATTACAGCAATATGAGTTGGTTCGCATATTTAACATTATTATTTGGCCTTAGTTGTGCAGGCGTTGGTATTTTTCGTGCTTATGCGATTGATAAAGGCATGTTAGATGAACCAGGCCCACGCTCGTCGCATATTGCGCCAACTCCCCGTGGGGCTGGTGTGGTGTTTTTTGTCGGCTGGGTAGCCTTACTTGTCACGCTCCATCATTATCATTTACTGCATCAACATTGGTTGTGGATGTTTTCTCCCGTGTTGGTTGTGGGTTTAGCCGGTTTTTGGGAAGACCATAAAGGCTTACCAGCAAGCGCTCGCTTTTTTATCCAATGTTTGTGTGCTGCCGGCAGTTTATTTTTGCTCAAGGAAGGCGGCGGTCTTTTGCAAGACTGGTTGCCGTTCTTTGTCCCATTGCCAGTCGCTTTTGGGCTAATGGTCTTTACCATGGTTTGGATGGTGAATCTGTATAATTTCATGGACGGCTCAGATGGTATCGCTGCTACCCAAGGGATGTTTATCTTCTTCATGGGCGGTTTATTTTTATTCCAAGCTGGGGCGCAAGAATTAGCCATGATTTCTTGGGGGCTTGTTGCCTTATTAGCTGGGTTCCTCATTTGGAACTGGCCAGTCGCTCAAGTTTTTATGGGTGATTGTGGCAGTTACTTCCTGGGCTTTTTAGTCAGTGTTTTTGCCTTGATCAGTTATAAGTATTTTCAAATTCCGCTGGTAGCTTGGATTATTCTCACCAGCTTCTTTTGGTTCGATGCCACCATCACACTGATGCGCCGGATGTTGGCAGGTCAAAAATGGTATGAACCACATCGCAAGCATGCTTACCAACGCATGCTGCAACATGGCTGGAGTCATCGAAAAGTGTTGATCAGTACTATGTTAGTGAATGGGCTGTTATCAGGTTTGGCTTGGATCAGTGTGGAAGAGCCGCGCTTGCAAACCTTTGCTTTGGCAGGAGCTGTGGTCTTTTTGATCTGCCTGTATTTGATGGTGGAAGCGGCGAAGCCGATGTTTCGGACTTTCTACCAAACCTAATTAATGCTCTTCTTTTCTTATCCCTCTCCCGCTACGCGGGCCTCGAGGCCCGCGTAGCGGGAGAGGGATAAGAATCTCCCAGTGAATGTCGTCTCCTTAACTAAATTCTCATATTAGATTCAACGCAGCAAACTCGGTATAATTTCCCGCATACAACTGGCGCCATCTTGCTCATAAAGAGGTTATAAAAAAAATGAAGGCAGTATGGTTGCAATGGCGTAGTCGCTGGGCTGCGTTTGTGCATGATTTTCTAGCAATTCCCGCCGCATGGTTTGGTGCGTACTGGTTGCGTTTTAATTTGGATGAAGTTCCAAATGAAATTTTAACGCAAGCGATGCACATGTTGCCCTGGGTGATGTTTTTCCAAGCGATTGGCTTTTGGGTGTTTGGTTTATATCGAGGAGTGTGGCGTTTCGCCTCCCTGCCTGATCTCACCCGTATCGTGAAAGCTATTATCATGGGAAGTTTAATGACTTTGCTGGCGATTTTCTTATCGACGCGCCTGCAGCATATTCCGCGTTCAGTTATTCCACTTTACAGCATGCTGCTATTGCTGATTTTGGGTGGCTCTCGTTTTGTTTATCGTTGGTCTAAAGACAAGCGCTATATTTCAACGCCGGGTGAGCGAGTATTAATCGTCGGAGCAGGTGTTGCCGGCGAGAGCTTAGTCCGCGATTTATTGCGAGATGGTAAGCGTAGTTACCTTCCTATTGCATTTGTTGATGATAGAGACAAAAAGCTCGGTAGAGAATTACATGGTATCCGTGTTGTGGGTTCTTGTGATGATATTCCAGCCGTCGTGAAGCGCCATGCAATCGATATGATCTTGATTGCCCTTCCTTCTGCTAATGCTTCTGAAATGCGTCGTATTGTTTCTATTTGTGAATCCACACAAAAGCCTGTTCGCACTTTGCCTGGTATGAACGATTTAGTATCCGGTTTAGTTTCCGTTAAGAATTTAAGAGAAATCTCACTCGAAGATTTATTAGGGCGAGATCCTGTCACCCTTGATTGGGAAGCAATCAGCAATAGCCTAACCGGTAAAGTGGTATTGGTCAGTGGGGGCGGTGGTTCGATTGGCTCAGAATTATGCCGTCAAGTCGTTAAACTTGAACCCAGTCATCTGATTATTGTGGATAACAGTGAATACAACTTGTTTTGTGTGCAGCAAGAGTTGCTCAATAAATTTGAACACACCAAAACGGAGTTTCACTTTCTGCTGATTGATTTGTGCGATATGTTTGCCATTGAAAGAATGCTCAAAGACTATAAAGTGCAAATTATCTTTCATGCTGCCGCATACAAGCACGTACCGCTGTTAGAGCCACAAATTCGGGCCGCAGTGAAAAATAATATTTTAGGTACCTATAACCTCGCACAAGCCGCCGTCCTGGAAAAAATTGAGAAATTTGTTTTAGTCTCAACGGATAAAGCGGTGAATCCGACGAATGTGATGGGCGCAACCAAACGTATCGCCGAATTGGTATGCCAATATTTCAATGAACGTTTTAGCACATCGTTTATCACGGTCCGCTTTGGTAATGTGTTAGGTTCAAGAGGTTCCGTCGTCGAAACCTTCCAGCAACAACTTGAAAATGGTGGCCCGCTTACCGTTACGCATCCAGATGTGATGCGTTACTTTATGACGGTGCAAGAGGCGAGCCAGCTCATATTGCAAGCGCTAACGATTGGCGCGGGCGGTGAGTTATTTGTTCTGGACATGGGGGAGCCCATCAAAATTCGTTATATGGCAGAGCAGATGATCCGCTTGGCCGGCAAACGTAAAGATGAAGATATTCGAATTGAATATGTTGGCTTAAGACCAGGGGAAAAACTCTTTGAAGAGCTGTTCCATAAGCGTGAACAATTAGCGCAAACGTCACATACCAAAATTTTAAAAGCGCACCCTCGCGTGTTAGATCTGAAATTTGAAAAGAGCTTACTCGCGCTTCAAGTTGCAGTGAACGAATGCCAAGAGCTGGAAATATTCCGTATTATTAAAGAGCTGGTGCCGGAATTGCGTCAAACACGACAAGCAAAAACGACAAAAACTTCTATGCTCAACGAGCAAACTGAAACGCTGGCTTAAAAGGAATGAACATGTCAGGCCCTCGATTAGTGACTAAAGCTATTTTTCCCGTTGCGGGATTGGGTACGCGCTTTTTGCCTGCAACAAAGGCAAGTCCAAAAGAAATGCTGCCAATAGTCGACAAGCCGCTCATTCAGTATGTGGTTGAAGAAGCTGTTAAAGCTGGGATCACTGAACTTGTTTTTGTGACGAGCAGCTCTAAAAGAGCCATTGAAGATCATTTTGATACTAACTATGAACTTGAGCAGCGCTTGCTGCAGCAAGGTAAATCAGAATTGCTAGAGATGGTACGAAACATCGTACCTAAAGGCGTTGATTGTATTTATGTGCGTCAGCCACAAGCTTTGGGGCTAGGGCATGCTGTGTTATGTGCAAGACAAGTCATTGGCGAACACCCTTTTGCGGTTTTATTAGCCGATGATTTGATTGATGCTCCAAAATCGTGTCTTGAGCAAATGATGCATTGTTATCACGAAACAAAAGCCAGTGTGATCGCCGTTCAGGAAATTGCGAGGCAAGATTCTGAAAAATATGGTGTGGTGGATGTTGATAACAACTTCAAAGGCCAAGGGATCATTAAGGCCATTGTTGAAAAACCCAAACCCGTTGATGCTCCTTCCAATTATGGAGTTGTTGGACGTTACTTGCTCACACCAGAAATTTTTACGTATTTAGCAACGCTTCCACCTGGGCGTGGTGGTGAAATCCAATTAACCGATGCGATTGCTCGCTTATTAACCGACCAAAAGGTGATGGCATTAGCGTTTGAAGGCGTGCGCTATGATTGCGGTAGTAAGCTTGGTTATATGCAAGCGATGATCACGCTTGGTTTGAAGCATCCGGAATTAGGTGCCGATTTTAAAACGTTCCTACATAGCATTGTTAAAGAGGGTGCTTTGGCCACTTAGTATCATCATGGTTATATACCGCTCGTCTTTGAAGATGCGAGATTTTTTGGTCCCCTAATAACCCCCATCGCGTGAGGTCACACTTCAACAGAAGCTTCGCTTCTTGAAGTGTATTGGTTATATACCGCTCGCCTTTGAAGATGCGAGATTTTTTGGTCCTTAGCGAGCGGTATAATCTAGTTTAAATGCTACGCGTGAATACAATTCACGCTTGCAATCAGGGGGAAAATCGCGATTCTCCCCCTGATAACCCCCATCGCGTGAGGTCACACTTCAACAGAAGCTTCGCTTCTTGAAGTGTATTGGTTATATA
>CAZQMV010000011.1:0-81270 GCA_964594635.1 Uncultured Candidatus Berkiella sp. | reverse complement strand
CCCCACTCGCTAAAGCTCGTCGCCCCCTTTACAAAAGTGGGCTAATGATTCGCTCTGCTCATCGAAAGAGCACCCAAGTCAGCGCAAGCGAACGATACCCCTCTTTATAAAGAGGGGCAGCGCGTAGCGCAGGGAGATTAAGGAACCTGAATAAAAAGCAATCCCGACACAATCAATTTCTGCAACTCCACCAATTTCTTCGCATAAAATGTTTGTGGCGAAAATTTAGCTAATTCATGATCGATAACCGACATTAACAAAGTATAATTATTTTTGGGATCATTCATGAATTTTTGAAGGTGATTACTGACTCTGGCCCAGCTACGGTAGCATTTATAATAATGCGCTTTACCCAGTGTAAAAAAGAACCAATTATTGCCATAGTTATTGAGATAATTTTGCATTTCAAGATTAATCGCTTTCAAGTGCGAACGACTATCATAAACCCTATCAAAAGCTTCTTTAATATCTAGATTATAAGTAATGCTTTGCAACGCCATATGACAGTTTCCTATGGCTTTATAATTATGGGGTCAATACCTTTTGCACTCGATCCGTGTAACAACAACCAAAAAGTGCCGAAAGCATGCTTACTTAATCCTTAATTTTATCACTATAAATATACTTTGTTAACCAACTATTTTAATTTTAATAGTAACTAACTGAAATATAGTGATTTTTTTATCGCTCAAGACAGATTAGAATGGTACAAAACCTCATGGAGAGAGAACAATGTTGAATGCTGGCTTATCTGCTGAGCGTATTCTAGAAGATGAATACAATAAAACCCCCTATCAAAGCTTCCCCTTTAGCCATACTCATCCCGCGCACTTATTTACTATTGCAAAACTGTTTGGATTAAATCCTAAACCGGTGGAAAAGGCACGTATTTTAGAATTGGGTTGCGCCAGCGGTGGGAATCTTATTCCCATGGGATTTCATTATCCAACCAGTGAATGCTTGGGAATTGATATTTCAGATAAGCAAATTGATGACGGCATTCAACAAATCAAAGATCTTGATATTAAGAACGTCACACTGAAACATCAATCCATTTTAGACTTCAGTGTGAAAGAAGGTAAATTCGACTATATTATTTGTCATGGCGTTTACTCATGGGTTGATAATGAAGCCCGTGAAAAAATCCTGAAAATTTGTAATGAAAACTTAGCCAAAAATGGTATTGCCTATATCAGCTATAACACCTTTCCCGGTTGGAATATGGTGAACAGTGTGCGTGAACTGATGCTGTGGCACACCAAAAATCTCACCGATCCAGTTGCGAAAGCCACGCAAGCGCGTTCGGTACTGAAATTTATCGGTGATGGCTTACAAGAAGATAAATCACCTTACGCTACCTTTTTGCGTAATGAAATTCAATTATTGTCTATGCATGCTGATAGTTATCTGTTACATGAACATTTATCTTCTTATAACGATCCTGTTTATTTTCATCAGTTTATGGAAAAAGCGAATCATGCTAAATTATCTTATTTAGCCGACGCTTTTTTAGCGACTATGTTCACTGAAAACTTACCACCGCAATTTGCCAATGAATTAAAGAAAATTAACAATATTGTCACCACTGGGCAATATATGGATTTTATTCGCAATCAGCGCTTTCGTTGCACCCTACTTTGCCATGAAGATCAAAAAATCAATCGTTCATTAAAAACCACTGATATTGAAAACTTCTACCTACAATTTACCGGCAAAACCGACGTTCCTAATTTGAGTGAAAAAGATATCGGTCAAGGGCATGAAATCAGTTTTGTCAATTCGACGGTGACTTTAAAACTGCGCAATACCTTATCGCAATTAGCCATGTTGATTTTGTATCAAGAACAACAAAAACCGATACACTACACAGAGCTCTGCGAACAAGTGATGATAAGAAGCGCCACCAAAGATATGGCAGTCATCAAACATCATTTAAATGAAGATTTAAATTTGATGCGCACGGTCTTGGCTGGATTAATTCAAATTTCCAGCAGCACGACCAATTATATTTTAACGGTGAGTGACAAACCCATCGCCTGCCCATACGCGCGTTATTTAGCGACAAAACAACCTTTTGCCACCAATTTACGCCATCAAGCAGTGCGACTTGATCCGTTAACAAAAAGCCTATTGCCCTTATTAGATGGCACTCGCAATTTAAGTGATCTCATTACGCATGCGCGTCAAGAAGTGAAGGAAGGTCGTTTACATATCCTTGATAAGGACAAAAAACCGGTGACGGATGAAGAATTGATCCAAGAAAACCTGAAGAACGCATGCCAAAATGTCTTGCAGAATATAGCAAAACAAGCACTGTTAATTGGGTAGCATTGAATTGCCTTTCGCTTGTAGCCATTCACCCCAGGTTTGATGAGGATATCCTTTATCATCGGTGGCATAATGGTAAAATGCTTCGATAAACGCTTTGCGATCGATGCGCATTTGCGCCATCCATTCACCACCGGGCTTTGTTTTGGTATTAAATACATTAACACCGCCCAAGCGTTCTTGGCGAAAAACAATCTCCTCTAATGAAACTGTTTTCGCATTTTTTAACATATCGTAAAGGATCATAAAAGTGGTACTGCGACCTTTACCTCCACGACAATGAAAATACAACGTCGTATTCGGTGGTAAGGTTTTAACCATTTGAATAAATTCATCCACAACGATGTCATCGGGTCTATTACGATCAAGCACTTGCAATCGTCGGTATCCTAAGCCTAAACGCTTGGCTAATTGTTGCTCAGTTTCAAGTCGTTCAACCGGTATATCTAAAGGCTCACTGGAATGAATAATGCCTGCTGTTTTACTGGTAATATGCTGGATCGTTAACGGATTATGTTGCTTTAGTTCAGAAAGCTTGGTTAATTCCCGTTGCAAGAGAGCCTGTGTGTCAAGACCTCGATTGCTATCATTGTGTGGTTTATACCAACTGATGGGAATACCATTCACAAAAGCATGCGATTCACGACGTAAATCAATGATCCATACTGGCGCTTGTATTTTTTTTAGTGCAGCTTTAAGTGTTTTTTCGGAAAATTGTGCACTGGTTGCAGCATGCAGCTTTTCCAAACCCTCTCGAGTCGGTTCTTGAACCTCCTTCATTTCACGAAAAGCATCTTGCGTACTGCGAAAATTTCGCGGTATTTCATAAGTGAATTCTTCATCTAATACCAGCATGGGTTGTTTCTCTTTCATTGGTTTGGCCGATCCCATTAAAAATACGGTGATGCCAATGCAGCATATTTTTTGCCATAAATTGCACATAGGTCACCCTTTGGATCGATTATAGAGGCTTATTCTAGCAGCTACACTCAACGCGGTTAACTTTTTTATCTAAAGTATGTTTGTTAGAGTAATAAATATAAGAGGTGTGATATCACACCTGCTGATAAGTGTAGGTCACTCGATGCGTGATGCAAAACAACCTGAAATAGGCGCCCTGCTCAATAAGAGCTATACAGCAGGGTTTGTCACAGATATCCCAACCACAGCCACCTTACCTGGCTTAAATGAAGCTGTGATCAAAGAACTCTCCGCCAAAAAACAAGAACCCGATTTTATGCTGCAATGGCGGCTTAAGGCTTATCGCCATTGGCTAACGCTCAAAGAGCCCCATTGGGCGAATGTGCATTATCATCCCATCGATTACCAAGCGATTTCTTACTTTAGTGCACCACGAGATTATGATAGCAACAAAACGCTCGCTGATTTACCGCCAGAGCTTCTAAAAACCTATGAGCGCTTAGGGATCAGCTTAAATGAGCAAAAGCGCCTAAACGGTGTCGCGATTGATGCTGTATTTGATAGTGTTTCAGTCGGTACAACCTTTAAAGAAACCTTAGCAGAGCTTGGGATCATTTTTTGCTCCTTCAGTGAAGCCGTACAAAATCATCCTGAATTAGTCAAACAATATTTAGGCACAGTCGTTCCCTTTCATGATAATTTTTATGCTTGCTTGAATGCGGCGGTGTTTAGTGATGGATCGTTTTGCTATATCCCCAAAGGTGTCCGTTGTCCATTAGAATTGTCCACCTATTTTAGAATCAATGCAGCCAATACCGGACAATTTGAACGCACTCTGATTATTGCTGAGCCCGATAGTTATGTCAGCTATCTTGAAGGCTGCACAGCACCCATTCGCGAGAATCATCAACTGCATGCTGCTGTGGTAGAGCTTATCGCTTTAGATAATGCCGAAATCAAATACGCCACTGTGCAAAACTGGTACCCTGGAGATGAAAATGGTAAAGGCGGCATATTTAATTTTGTGACCAAACGTGGTTTATGCCAAGGTAAGGGATCGAAAATTTCCTGGACGCAGGTTGAGGTAGGTGCCGCCATTACTTGGAAATACCCCAGCGTGGTGTTAAAAGGCGATGGCTCCACAGGCGAATTTTATTCGATTGCTGTCACTAAAGATCATCAACAAGCCGATACGGGCACTAAAATGATCCATATTGGCAGCAATACCCGCAGCACCATTATCTCTAAAGCGATATCGGCAGGAAGAGCGCAAAATAGCTATCGAGGGTTAGTGAAAGTATCACCCCGTTCAAACAATGCCAGCAATTATACGCAATGTGATTCATTATTGATTGGTAACCACTGTGGGGCACATACTTTTCCTCATCTTGAGGTATCCAACCCCAATGCACGCGTTTCACATGAAGCGTGTACCTCGAAAATCTCACCTGAACAATTATTTTACTGCCAACAACGGGGATTAACCCAAGAAGAAGCAGTGGTGTTAATTATTAATGGTTTCTGTAAAACCATTTTACAAAAATTACCAATGGAATTTGCGGTGGAAGCTCGCCGCTTACTAGAGCTTACCATTGAGGGTACTGTAGGCTAAGGAGCCCATATGCTTGACATTCGCGATCTCACTGTCGCAGTAAATGACAAAGTGATCTTACAAAACTTTAGTTTACAACTCGAAGACGGCAAAGTGCATGCGCTAATGGGGCCTAATGGCTCTGGCAAAAGCACCCTGGCATTTGTGTTAGCCGGCAATCCCCTTTATACCGTGTTAAACGGTGAGATCAACTATCACGGCGTGAATTTATTAAGCTTATCGCCGGATAAACGTGCTAATGCAGGCGTATTTTTAGCTTTACAATACCCTGTTGAGATCCCAGGTATTACCAATAGTTATTTTATCAAAGCTGCTTTAAATGCCAAACTAAAAGCCAACGGACAACCTGAAGTCGATGCCATGGATTTTTTAGAGGTTATTCAAGACAATATGGCATTGCTTAAAATGCCGAAAAACTTACTCGATCGCTTTTTAAATGTGGGTTTTTCAGGCGGTGAAAAGAAAATGAATGAGATCTTACAGCTATTAGTGCTTAAGCCCTCACTGGCTATTTTAGATGAAACCGATTCTGGTTTAGATATCGACGCCTTAAAAACGGTTGCCGAAGCCATTGATAGTTTACGATCACCTGATCGCCTTTTTTTAGTGATCACACACTATCAACGGCTCTTGAGTTTTCTTACTCCCGATCGTGTTCATGTAATGGTGTCAGGAAAAGTGGTTGAACAAGGGGGAAAGGAGCTGGCAATTACTTTAGAGCAGCAAGGTTATCGTCATTTTGGAGAATAGCGATGGATAGTGCATTGTTTTTAGAAAACTTGACTCATGGCTTTAACAAGCAAGCTCCTTATTTGCCGGGGTTTGGGCGACCTGAAATTCGCATTATTCGTCAACACGCTTTAGAAAAGGCTCGCCAATTAAATATCCCTTCGATTAGGCTTGATAAGTGGAAGCATGCCCGTTTTGATCTCCTTGGTAACGATTTTGTGCCATATTTACATGCTCCCAGTAAACAGCTTCAAAGTGTTATCACATCAAAAGTGGATAGTCGTGAGGATTTTCTGAATATTGTTTTTTTAAATGGCCATTTTGTACCCTCGCTCTCTCATCACAATCACATTGATATTCGCTTACAGTCTTTGGCTCGCCTTGCCAAAGCACAGCCTGAGTTGCTAGCAGATTTTCACAAGCCCCACTCTGATCACTTTTTTATTGAACTCAATACGGCTTTTTGCTCTGATGGCGCGATTGTGATTATTCCAGAAAACATACACTTGGAAAAAATCATTGTTGTTTATCACTTTTTAGTGAATGAAGAAGATTTACCAAGTATGGTGCATCCTCAAACCCATATTCGCTTAGGTAAAAACAGTGAAGCAACGATTATTGAAAAAACCATTTCTCTTGGCACTCAATCTAAAACGCTGCTCAATGGCCATACTGAGCTCTTTTGCGCTGCTGGCGCACATTGTCATTTATATCGCTTCACTGAACATGTGCCATCTACTTGGGGCTTTCATCACTTTAATGCAACGTTGTCAAGCCGATCTCAACTTGATTTAACCGAGCTTGCCTATGGTGCCGAGTATCAACGCCATGAACTGGCAATCCACTTAAAAGAGCCTAATGCGATTTTTAATTGCCACGGCTTATTATTACCCAATACATTTCAGCACTGCGATTGGGTAAGCCATATCAACCATTACGCTGAATATGGCAATAGCTTACAAAAAATCAAAGCGATTATTGCAGAAGAAGGCCATAGTTCCTTTTTAGGTAATATTGCGGTTAATCAAGCCGCTCAGCATGCCAATACGCTAATGATCAGTGACAGCTTGCTGCTTGGAGAAAAAGGACAAGCCGATAGTGCACCGCAATTAGAAATATTGGCTGACGAGGTAAAATGCAATCATGCAGCAACCATTACCCAATTAAATGCGCAAACCTTGTTTTATTTAGAAAGCAGAGGAATTGACCCCAATGATGCTAGAAAATTATTATTACACGCCTTTACCCAAGAGATCGTGCAAAGTATTAGTCATCCTGACTTGCAAAATGCATGGCAAGAACAAGTTCACGCTCGGCTCAACAGCCTAAGAGGTGCTTGATGAACCGCCAAGATTTCCCTATTTTGCAGCAAACCGTTCATGGACATCCTTTGGTTTATATCGATAATGCAGCCACTACCCAAAAACCCCAAAGTGTGCTCCAACGCATGACACACTATTATGAGTACGAAAATGCCAATATACACCGCGGCGTTTATTCACTCTGTGAAAAGGCAACCCTCGCCTATGAAGAAACACGTCAATGTGTTGCCGAGTTTATTCATGCCAAATCTGCGGCAGAATGTATTTTTGTTCGGGGTACCACTGAAGCGATTAACTTAGTGGCACACGGTATTTTACAACTCGGATTAACCTCAACCGATGAAATCATCATTTCACAACTAGAACATCATTCCAATATCGTCCCTTGGCAATGGATCTGTGAACAAACTGGAGCAAAGCTGCAAGTTATCTCCTGCAATGAGCTAGGCGAACTTGACTTGGAAGCTTACCAACAGCTCTTAAACAGTCATACCAAATTGGTAGCTATTACCCATATTGCCAATTCGATTGGCACCCTTAATCCTATTAAACAAATGATTGAGCTAGCGCATCAGAATAATACACCCGTGTTAGTTGATGGTGCACAAGCTATCGCGCATGTTGCCATTGATGTCGTTTTTCTTGATTGTGATTTTTATGTTTTTTCTGGCCATAAATTATATGGTCCAACAGGTATTGGGATCCTCTATGGTAAAGCTGAGTGGCTTGAACGTTTACCCCCCTATCAGCGCGGCGGCGATATGATCAGCAACGTTACTTTTGAAAAAACGACCTTTCAAAAACCACCTTATAAATTTGAAGCGGGCACCTCTGCTATTGCTGAGGTGATAGGTTTAAAAACAGCGATTGATTATGTCAAGAACGTGGGCTTAGAACGTATTGCAGAACATGAACATCAATTGCTTGTTTATGCGAGCAATCAACTGCAAACAATCCCTGAATTAACAATCATCGGACAAGCTAAAGATAAGGGTCCTATCATTGCCTTTACCCTTGCTGATATTCACCCGCATGATATTGCGACTGCTTTAGATCGCTCTGGCATTGCGATTCGTTCAGGACAACTTTGCGCACAGCCGGCGATTGAGCGATTTGGTATTAAAGCGGTGGCTCGTGCTTCGTTTGCGCTGTATAACACAGTGGAGGAGATCGATCGGTTGGTGGTTGCTTTAGATGAGGCTATTACATTATTTAAACGCTAATTGTTGAGTTTTCCTGGCTTACTCACTGAAAGCTGACTTTCCAAGCGAAAAGGCATGTTATAGTAAAATATGAAGGAAAATGATAAAAGGAGTTGCACGTATCTCTTTTCGAGCGTATAACACTTTTGCTGAATTTAACAGCACGTTAATGCTTGAGAGTAACTGAATATGAATGATTTATTAGCGCTTTACCAAGAAGTGATACTCGATCACAGCCGTCGTCCACGGCATTTTGGCAAGCTTGCTGGTGCTACCCATCAAGCAGAGGGTAATAATCCCCTATGCGGTGACGAGATTACACTTTTTGTCATATTGAGTGATCAAACGATTCAAGCCATTCAATTCACCGGCACAGGATGCGCCATTTGTATGGCTTCGGCGTCTCTGCTCACCGAGCATATTGCAGGTAAAACATTACTCCAAGCACAAGATAGTTTCGCCGCCTTTTTACATCTCGCTGAAAAGGGAACTGAACCTGATAACATAAGCCTCGGTAAATTAACGGTTTTCGCCAGCGTGCACCACTTCCCCCTTCGTGTGAAATGTGCGACACTCCCTTGGCACGCATTGAAAGCCGCCTTAATCAAATAAATTTACACTTGGACACTTCATGTCAGAATGGTTTGATTTTACACCTGAAGCTGCTTTGACATCTTCACACCCTATTGTCAAAGTCATTAATGGACACCCCATTGCACTGTTTAATCTTGATGGCGAATATTACGCCATTGAAGACAGCTGTACGCATCAAGGCCTACCCTTGAGCGATGGCCCCCTTCAAGGCGATATCATTACCTGCCCCTTCCACGGTGCCAAATTTTGTATTAGAACAGGTGCGGTCATGACACCACCTGCGTTTGAGGATTTACCCGTGTTTGAGGTGAGGGTGATTGAGGGAGTGATTCAAGTTAAGGTGTAATGTTGCCCCCACCCTAACCCTCTCCCGCTACGCGGGGGAGGGTTAGGGTGGGGGGAATTGTTCTAAGCTGTCGCTACCGCTGCTTGATGTGCCATTTGATCAAGGGTTGATTGAACCACAGGATCATTTTGTGCAACAACCGCTTGGTGCTCTTGTTCAGCAACCGTTGGGTTAGAAACCGAAGGATCGGTAACCACGCTATTGCTATCTTGCACCACATCTTGATAACGAAGCGATACGTCTGCCACCACTCCGGTAGAACCATCGGCCCATGTAAAGGATGCCAATCCATGAATGACGTTACCATTCACCATTTGATCTTCTCCCTCGCCAATTAAACCAATGCTCACAATGCCCAGTTGTGCCAACGTATGGTATTCACCATTATCTACAATGGCATCTTTATTCGCATCTTGCCAGATACCAAAGAGATCCCAAGCCGCATCTTTTTGGTCAAATACATTGTCATGATTACTATCAAAACCAAGGCGTAATGCTTCTAAATCGGTTTTAGCACCAGGCACATGGTCAGTTAACACAAATTCGCTGGCATTGGTCACGGTATGATTTTGATCGGCATCGTAGACCAATATTCCATTGCCGCTACCTATCCAGGCAGTTTGATCTTTCACACCATCGTTATTCATATCATATTGAACACCATTAGCAGCATCGGTTAATTCGATACCTTGACCCGTTAAGTCTAAAATGACTGGAGCAGCTGCTTGTTCAGGGCAGATAGTCCATTGACCACTGTCGTTTCCATATTTGAATTCAAATATGTCACCATAGGTATCCGTCACATTGAATGAGAATCCATCAGCGTTTACATTTAAGCTGCAGAGATCTATCTGAACATCATTACAATTATAATTATCAGGTAAGAAAAGTTTATATCCTTCATACAGCTCATTGCCTAGAATACCGTCTTGATCACCTAAACCCAACAGGAATGCGCCACCATCAGAGCAATTATCACCGTAATCTACAATCAAAAAGGTAGTCTCATAGATGCCGCTCATACCAGTTGTTGTATGTAACACTTGTGGATCAAACGCTAAATCAAGCACATACTCGCTGCCATTATTTACCAGTTCGTAGCGAATGCCATTACTGGTGGTAAATTGACTGTGAGTATCCATTAAATAAGCCAAGAATTCCTGACCCCAAGTACTTGGGATATTGTAATCAATATTACCGTAACTATCACTGAAATTAGGGTCAAAGAAGCTGTTGATGAAGTCATAACTAAAGTAACCTTCTTTGATCAGTAGACTACTGATTAAACTACCATAGTCATCGTTATTCGGCAAAATGCCAGAAATATCGTAGCTTATTGAACCTGAACCATCATCACAACCATAACCACAGAGTGTTTCAGGCACACTAATCCGAATAGTCTCTTCACAAACGGGGAAGGAATTGTATTGACAACTTTCATCACTATTATTGTAGTAGTAAGTAAATTCAATAAAGCTTGCACCATTGCAATTAACATATTCTAGATTAAATAAGCTTTGGAAGTAAGATGCCTTAAAGTAATCGATAGAGTCGCTTGGGTAACAAGCACAGCAAGAGCCATCGGTAAAGCTGACATAAATAGGCGTTTCTGTGCAATCAGTGCATCCCACTATGGCTTCTTCGCAGCTAGCGGGTGCCAGTTCGTATGAATAACTGCAACTGCTCCAATTAACTTCATACTCCGCACCGGTCTTGGTATTAACAACATGAAGCCCATAATTATCCAGCAAACTATAGAGCGCATATTCCAAATCATAGCCATATTGATAACAACTGTCTTGATAGGCTTCATAGAGCATTTTGGGATCAATAACCATTTCATTGAAATCATCAATACAGAATCCTTCAGGTAAACTGATGCGAAGAGTTTGTTCATAGGTGTTATAATAACCATTCCCTAGATCGGAACCAATGCCAAGGTAATTCACCTCAATAAATGAAGTGTTGTTAAAACTAACCTGCGAAAACTGCACATTATCGGTAAAGAATTGGAAGGGATCAAACGAGCCATATGCTACATTGTTAGTCCAATTATAAAATCGATCGACCAAATCGCAGCTGAAGCTCACATTCAATTCGGTACGACTAACGTCGCCTGCTTGTAAACTATAACTGCCGTCGTTATTAACAAGGCTATAACCTTGGTCATGGCAATCTTCAAAGAAGCCATTTTCGCTAAAGAAGCTTAAGACTTTTGTGGCGGTTAGTGCAGAACTGCCATCTGAAACACTATTGACATAATTGTGAAAAGCATTTTGATTAAAAATAAGCTCTTCTATTGGGCAAAGACAGTTCATACCAGCAGGTAATTCAATTGAAATGTATTCAGAACTGCCTGATTGCGCACTATTGTAAAATGTGAATTCTAAAATGCTTTCAACATCGGAACCACCGCCACTTATAAAGGCAAAATTAAAGTTATAACCTTGATCAAAATAATAACTTCCTGATGATGTACCACCCTCACAATCTTGATTGACTAACCCTATATCAACGTATCCATAACATTCACAAGGTTCTATGCTAAAGGAAGTTGAAACGCTACTGTCATATTCCAAAGTAGCGAAGCGCGCGCTTGACGGACCAGTAAATTCATAGCAATTGCCGTGGCAATCAATAAGATGAGTATCTCCATAATAAAGATCCCATATGCTGCTAATATAAACTTGATCGGTTTGTATACTTACAATAGGACAATCACAATCTAAACCAAATTCAGCGGGAATGTCGATACGATATGTGGTGCAGCAACCATCCAGCTGATAACTCGATTCATAACCACCGCAACCACAGCTATCATAGCTGCTGTAACTGCTGAGCTGTGTCTGACCATATCCTACGTCAATATTGCAAATGGTGATATCTAACCATTGTTGGCCATCGCAACTATTAAATACGATTATGTAATTGGGTGTTGGTGGTGCTGGTGGGTTATAAGGTCCACAATCACAGCCGCAACCACTACCACTGTCCCAACCATAATTACTGCTAAATGCTGCAACGCCTAGGGTAAGTTCATCTCCCCCCTGGCAACCACAATTATAATCACCTAAATACAGTAATTTTGAAGTGATTTTGATTTCAACGATTGATGAGCAACAGTCAGGGTCAGGGTCGGTTCTTGTTTGATTGAGTTCACCGCCCTGTCTCCTGGCGCTTCTTAAAACTTCTTCAGGATCAACCAGTGTGGTATAGGTTTTTGGTAAAGGATAATCAACAGGAGGTATCCCTAAATCGCGTGGTTGATCATCCACACCCCCTTCATTGGTATGATGAATTCGATACAACTCTTGTGAACCATCATCATCTACCGGAAGCTTGATCTGTTGACCTTCTTGAGTAGACTCCATTCTAACCACTTCATTAATCGTATCCGGTAAAAGCATCACACCCGGATCTTCAGCAAGCGGTTCTTCGTCTTCAACCACGGCATCTTCAGCTGCTTGCTGAGCTTCGGCTTGATCAGCAGGTGGCGTATCTTCTGCGGGTGCCGCATTGGCTGTGTCCGCTTCTGCCAAATTAATATGAAAAGGATACAACGAGGCTTGATCCTCACTGGCCTGCTGCGAACTACTCTGTTGTAACTGGGAGATCACTTCTTTGATGGATACGTTTTCATGTTTAGGCAGGTTCAAGTGTCGGTAATCATGATCTGCCAAATGAAGATCATTGCTGTTGTCTTCATCGTTATTATTCTTTAACATGTTCGCCCCCAGCTTTTGTCATGCCCGCTTTACTATTATTTTTACGGGCCTATTGGGTGGACTCCTGTCGTTTTTATAAGTTCCTTTTTTTCTTGTCTTTACGTGCTAATACAAGTAATCGCGCACGATGTTGCGAGATCTATATTTGATATTAACCAATCCAAATAACTTATGATATGTACCAAAGGTACAATAGGTCAGAAAAAAAAATGCGGTTTTTGGAAGGGGCGAAAGGCTGTCGCCCCCTATATATAAAGAAAGTTATTCAGACAAAGACATCAGGGAAGCATTGCCTCCTGATGCGGTGGTATTCACTGAAATGGTGCGCTCAGTTGCTAGACGTTGTAGATAATGTGGGCCACCCGCTTTGGGACCTGTGCCAGATAACCCTTCACCACCAAAGGGCTGCACGCCAACCACGGCACCAATCATATTACGATTCACATAAAGGTTACCCACACGAACTCGCTCACGAATGTAGTCGATGTTTTCATTAATACGGCTATGGATCCCCATGGTGAGCCCAAAGCCTGTACGGTTAATTTGCGCAATGACCTCATCTAACTCATGTCGTTTATAACGAACCACATGCAAAATAGGACCAAACACTTCTTCGGTTAACATATCTAGGCTTGGGATCTCAAAAAGTCGTGGCGCCAAAAAAGAACCCTTTTCACAGGCGGGATCCAGTTTGACTTCCATCAACAATTTGGCTTTAACGTTGTCTTTCATTTTAAGACTATGCGCAAGTAACTGCTTTTGTGCCGACTCATCAATCACAGGTCCCACATCCGTTGATAAGTGTATAGGATTGCCAACCGTTAATTCAGCCATAGCGCCTTGGATCATCGTGAGAATTTTATCGGCCACTTCTTCTTGCACAAATAACACACGCAGCGCCGAGCAACGTTGACCTGCACTTCTAAAAGCTGAAGTGATAACATCTGCGGTCACTTGTTCTGCCAGAGCACTGGAATCTACTATCATGGCATTTTGACCACCGGTTTCAGCGATAAAGGGCACAATAGGACCTTTGCGTGCTGCGAGCTGTTGATTAATATTCCAAGCGGTTTCGGTAGAGCCGGTAAATACAACCCCAGCAACACGCGGATCATTAATTAAGGCATTGCCCACAATTGCGCCACTACCTGGCAACAATTGCACCACTTCTTTCGGTATTCCAGCTTCATGTAATAATTTAACCGCTTTTGCCCCAATCAATGCGGTTTGGCTTGCCGGTTTTGCAATAACACAGTTACCGGCAGCCAATGCCGCTGTGACTTGTCCTAAAAAGATAGCTAACGGAAAATTCCAAGGGCTGACACAAGCAATCACGCCACGGCCATGTAAACTGATTTGATTTAATTCACCGGTTGGACCTACTAAGGTTTGGGGTTCTTGAAAATGCAGTTTGGCTTGGAGTGCGTAGTAATAGCAAAAATCGATGGCTTCTCGCACTTCACTCACTGCGTCATCTAGGGTTTTACCGCCCTCATACATCAGTAAACTATAAAAGCTCACTGCATGCTTTTCTAATAACGCGGCCATTTTTTCTAAACAGTGTGCCCGTTTATTGGCTTCCAATGCTTGCCATTTTGGTAAAGCTTGTACGGCGACTTTAAGGGATTCTTGCACATCGCCTGTCGATGCTAAAGTGACTTGACCTAAATGATGCGTTCGATCGATTGGCGAATAGCGTTCGCTTTTTTCACGCGCATTGCCTGGCACCATGGTGGTCGGTTTAGCTTGATAGGTCATGCTACGATTAGCTGTTATTTGTGATAACACCGGCATATAACAGGACTCTCGGCTTAAATCTAACCCTCTTGAATTGGCACGCAACGGTTGAAATAAATCGGCTGGTAAGGGAATGCCGGGGTGAGGTTTTAAAACCAAAGCGGCCAATTTTTCAACCGGATTGGCTATCATGTCTTCAATGGGCATTTTTTCATCGATAATGCGATTCACAAAAGAGCTATTGGCACCATTTTCTAGCAAGCGTCGTACTAAATAAGCAAGCAACTCTTCATGCGTCCCCACGGGTGCATACACGCGACAGGGTTTACCGCTGGGATCCATGACGATTTCATCATAGAGTGCATCGCCCATCCCATGCAGACATTGAAACTCATAATCGGTGACGCCATATTCTTTCGCTAATTCATAAACAACAGAAAGCGACAATGCGTTGTGAGTGGCAAATTGCGGATAAATGACGTCGGATGCCTTTAATAAACGCTTAGCGCAAGCAATATAATTCACATCAGTGGTGACTTTGCGCGTAAACACGGGATACCCCTCTAAGCCCTGCACTTGAGAGAGCTTAATTTCGGTATCCCAATAGGCACCTTTCACTAGGCGGATCATTAAGCGCTGATTGGTACTTCTTGCAATCGCAATTAACCAATCTAAAACGACTGGCGCCCGTTTTTGATAGGCTTGTACGGCAAGACCAAAGCCTTGCCACTCACCGATAATACCGCTATCCATTACCTCAGCAATTAACTCCAGCGAAATCATCAGCGTGTGCGCTTCTTCAGCATCAATGGTTAACCCAATATCAGCCGCTTTTGCCAGTACCACCAGCTTTTTTAATTTCGGCAATAATTCTGCATGTAAGCGTTCACGTTTAGCAATCGTAAAACGGGGATGTAAAGCCGATAATTTTACTGATATGCCAGGTCCATTAATGGGACCACGACCATTACTGGCCGCACCCACTGCATTGATCGCTTTTTGATATGCTTCAAAGTATTTTTCGGCATCCGCTTGAGTGTAGGCGGCCTCACCTAACATATCAAAAGAATAACGATAGCCTTTTTCTTCTTTTTTGCGGCAGCGTTTCAAAGCGCCTTTGATGGTGCGTCCCATCACAAATTGCCGACCTAAAATTTTCATCGATTGATTAATGGCTTGGCGAACAATCGGCTCACCGCCAAAACTGGTTAAGCGTTTTAGGGCCATGGTTAAGGTATTTTCGTGATCTTCACGTTTGTGTTTGGGTGGTACATCGATGATTTTCCCCGTTAGCATCAAAGCCCACGTTGCCGCATTCACAAATAAAGAGTGGCTTTTGCCTGCATGGGCTTGCCAATCACCTTGCGCTAACTTATCGCGAATTAAGCTATCAATTGTTTCTTTATCGGGGATCCGAAGCAGTGCTTCTGCTAAGCACATTAGGGCGATCCCTTCTTCGCTGGATAAATCATATTGAAACATAAAGGCATCAATACCGCTTTGCGATAGACGCTTTTCTCTGACTCGCTCAACAAGAACCCGCGCTTTAGTTTGTACCGCGCTAAAAAGCTCTGTTGATAAGGATGCTTCTTTTAACAGTTCTTGAACACAGGCCGTTTCATCCATCCGATAACGGTTATCAATAGCATGAAATGCTTTATTTACTTCAATCATCTTCAGTCACCCGTATTTTTAATTAACTGCCATGCTTTATCAAACTGTTCGGTGATTTCATGAGATGGCTTCTTGTCTAACAAGCTGCCAACAATGACCCCAAATGCTCCAAAGCAAAAACCCGGAATAATTTCATATAGTTCAAAAATGCCTGTGCGAGTTGGGGAAAGTTTCCATAAGATCACCGTGAGCGATCCCAGGAGAATGCCACAAATCGCCCCTCTTCTTGTCATGCGCCGCCAATAAAGAGCACCAATCACCGATGGGCCGAATGAAGCACCAAGACCTGCCCAAGCAAAGGCAACCAGCTTGATCACGCTGCTATCTGGGTGTACTGCCATTAGCACTGCCACTATGGCGATCAATACAATGCCGAGGCGCCCGATCCAAACCAATTCTTTTTGGCTGGCTTTCTTGCGAAAGATCCGATGATAAATATCTTCAGTAAGGGCACTCGTTGAAGCCAGCATTTGCGAATCGACAGCACACATGATCGACGACAAAATAGCGGCAAACAAAATACCTGCCAACCAAGGTGAAAACAAGCGTTGAGAAAATAAAATAAAAATCGATTCAGGATCAATGTTATTTTCTGAGAAGTAAGCAATTCCCACGAAGCCTGTTAGTACCGCACCTAACATCGACAAACTCATCCAAGAGATACAGATCCTTCTAGCAATTGGGATGTCATTGGTGGTACGCACGGCCATAAAGCGCACTAAAATATGGGGCGTACCAAAATAGCCTAATCCCCATGCCATTAAATTGACAATCAACATGGTACTAAAGCCCGTAAAGGGATCTAACCGATGCTCACCAAATGAAGCGACGATGCCCATGAGTTTATGCCACCCACCCATTTCATGGGTTGCAACAAAGGGCACCAACAGTATACAAATGAACATGAGTGTCCCTTGAAAAAAATCGGTCCAGCTCACGGCCAAGAATCCACCAATAAAGGTATAAGCAACGATAATAGTGGTGCCTAGCAACAAGGCTTGCTCATAAGACAACGAAAACCGTTCAAGCAACATTGCAGCGCCGACCAAACCAGAAGCCGTATAGAACGCGAAGAAAAATAATGTTACCAACGCTAATGAAACGCGAATGATGCCGCTTCTATCAAAGAAACGATTATCTAAAAAGGCCGGTACAGTAAGAGAGTCGTTGGCTATCTCAGAGAAGACACGTAAAGGCTTGGCTAAAAATCGCCAACTCAAATACGCACCCAGGGTCAACCCCATGGGCAACCATATTTGGTTTAAACCCAACACAAATACGGCTCCTGGTAACCCCAGTAATAACCACGCACTCATGTCTGAAGCGCCTGCACTTAAGGCTGCGACAGGGCCACCGAGTTGACGGCCGCCAAGTACAAAGTCAGAAAGATTACGGGTGATCCTATACGCGACCAGCGCGATAGTTACCACAATAAGTAAGTAGCCAATAAAGGCAATTATCGTTGTTGCATAATTCATATCATAACTTCATGTTTTTGTTGCATTTTTAATAAGAACTGGCATTATAGCCGCTCAGTCCGCAGTCCATTATAGGGAAGATGAAGGCATCTAGCTAGGAACGTCATGAAGAAAGCACAAAGTGTTCACAACTCTGATTCACAATTTACGGACTCATACCCTAAATCACCTTTGGCTATTTTATTCGTTTTATTTACAGCTTTCATATTTTATGGCGCGTTGTTCCCGTTTCACGATTGGCGAGTACCGGTACGTCCCACCTTCACGATCCTTTTCTATGACTGGCTTGATCATATTTTCTTGTTCGACATCGTACAAAATTTACTGCTGTTCTTTCCCTTTGGTTTATTTCTGGGCAGTCTTTTATGGCAGAAAAAATTATCATCCAGAATGATTTTACTGATCCCTACTCTGGCTTCATTTTGCATTAGCTTAACCGTTGAATTGCTACAAACATTTAACCCAGTGCGCATCCCCTCTCTACTAGACATCACCTTAAATGTGATAAGTGGATTTTGGGGCGCTAGCATGGCAACTCTTTTTATGCGCTATTATCCTCATATGCTTCGCCAAGTTAGCAATAGCATTGATGTTGGCAATCGACAAAATTTGTGGCCCTTTTTAGGTATCCTGACTTGGCTTGGATTTGCGTGCTACCAAATCTACCCTTGCATTCCCACGTTGCATCCGCAACAACTCCTAGAAGGCGTGTTGCCCATTTTTCAATTTTTTAAAGGCGACGTACCATTTTATTTGGATCGCTTATTTCTGTATACCTTACAAGGCACCATGATCTTTTTCTCTGGCAAACTGTTTTTAAAACCGACACACAGTTTTCCCGTGCTTACCGGTTTTATGACCTTAATGCTACTCGTTAAAATTTCGATTATTGGCCGTTACTTGACCATTGAAATGCTGATGGGCTGCTATGGCTCTGTCACCTTATTGTGGATGGCGCAAAAGATGATGGAAATTGTGATGATTGAAAACAAGAAAGAAATCGAAATCGAATTGTCGTAGGTGGTGCCATTCCTTGGTACACAACACAGTTTGGCGTAAATACACCCATTCACAGTATAAAAAATCCATTTTTAGGGTATTTTTACCTCATAAAAATTAATATTGATCTGAAATAGGTAGAAAGCTAAACTAATGGCCATTGTAACCTCTTAAGCGAAGCAACACCTCATGCAGTCAGGCCCCTTCCAAGACCATCCATTACTTAGCACAGAACTGAATAATGATTTTCGTTTAACTCAAGCACAGTTTGATCAGAATGAATATGATTCATTCCTCCAAGCACTAGAAGATCTCGCTCGCACACCAGACAATTTTGAATATGCAGCAGATCGACTATTAACGTTAAGTGCCAAAGAAGTGAAACTCGGCGTTTATCACGGCCATCATAAAGCCATTCATCATTTAATGGATATATTTCGCAATAGTTGTTCTGGAGTGGACGTATCATTAGAAGTTCGTAATCGCTATTTGCAACAGGCCGTTGCAGCAGCCAATAAAGCAAACAGCTACAGTAGACTCTATGTGTTAATGAAAGTGCTTGGTATCGCTGCTGATGTATTTGAATCAGGTGAATACAGTTATGTGGTCGATCCCTATTATGAAAAATATATTCATAGTGCTATCGAAATGCTAATGCACTTTGCTGGCAAAAACGATGAAGATGGTCTGTGTCAAACAGCTGAAGAAGAACTTCACCAATTATTAACATCAACAATTGACGAGCACAATATTATGGGGGCAAGTGATGTGCCTTTCTTGATTTTGCGGCTTTATATTGAAAGTAAACGTGAGTGGAATTGTGATCCCACTTATAGTTTAAATAGGCTGGTTGATTTTATCGATTACTTAAAGAAAGATCACAACAGAGATGGAGAGATGATCCAAGCACTTGAACGTCGTTTAGAACAACTGGTGAGTTTATTTGCCGATCGCGCCTTTATCGCGGAAGATTTCAAACTACATCGAAGCTCTAAAACAGAAAGTAAATTCTGTGAAATAGGTGTCGATATTGATCCAACTAGCAACTTAGATCTTCATGCTCGTCAATCCTTGGCTGAACGGTTAATTTTCGCAGGCAAATCCAGTTTGCATGATATTGAACGTGGCTTTCCTAAGTGCACCTACGTGATTGCCAATTTTGGTTTAATTGTCAGTGATATACCTCATGAACAAAGTGGTCCACATCGTCGCCTGTTTAAATCTATTCCCATTAAAGTGCCTGGCTTTGGTGTCACAGGTCGTGAAAAACAATATGGTGGCCATGCCGAAGAAGCTCTTTATGCTTATTTACTGCAAGATGAAAATATAGCGCACTATTTACAAGAATTTAAAAAACAATATGGTATCAATGCTGCTAATCATAAAGTCTATGGCGTCGTGCTGGATCTCCATGGCACTTACGACATGTGTTTATCTTGTTCTGAAAAAGGCGAAACATTCCAAAATGCCTTTAGAGAAAAGTGCTTAACACACTTCTATCAGCAACACTTAAAAACGCTGCGAAAATGCCCTAATCAATTACCCATCATTATTCGCTATAGTTCTGATCTGCGTTACGATTATGCAAATACAGACGATAAAAAGAAAAAAGGTGTTTTAGTTCTTGTCAGCAAAGAAGGGGCGAAACGCGATCTGGGACAATCAATGACTCCCGCTTTTGACTACCATCGCGATATTAAACAATTTGGCTCCAATTTATTACTGCATGGTAAATCGAACTGGCATACGTTGTGGAGTGGCAGAAAACGTGCAGAGCATACCGGTAAACCTTTACGCTTAGAATCATGGAGCGCTTTTGCCTCAGACTGGCAATTTGAACACTTAAGTGACACAGAAAAAAGACAAAACTACACACGTTTGGGGCAAGTAGAAACCTCTAAAGATGATGATCTGCCTGATATCGGAAAATTATCACTAAAATGAGTACTTTCCACGCAAAAAAGGCGACTTCTGCCTGCCTTGGCATAGCCCGAGCGAAAACAGGTGTCCGCCCAAAACGACGCAATCGGAGCGGGCCAGCCCCCCAATAGCGCGATATCAATAAATAACATTAAAATCAATGAGTTAAAAGTACCCAACTATTTGGATAAGCCATTGGTGCCCTTTACAGAAGCTGAAACTCTATGTATATTTGGTATTGAATGGCATATTTACATAGAGTTAAGAAAATGAAGTATCTACACCGAATACTCCAAGACAAACTGAAGGAATATATCAATTACTTTTCAGTTGTCGGTTTAACAGGGCCCCGTCAATCCGGCAAATCAACCTTGCTACTGCATTGCTTACCCAACTACCGCTACGTCAATTTTGATGATTTTAAAATGGTCAGCTTTTTTGAAGATGATCCTGATAAATTTATGTCAATCTATGACAGTGAAGTTATTTTTGACGAAATTCAAAAAGTCCCACAATTATTCAATTATGTTAAAATTGCTGTAGACAAAGATCGAGAAAAAACAGGTAAATTCATTTTAACTGGCTCCAGTCAATTTCAATTTATTCAAGGTGTAACCGAATCTTTAGCAGGCCGTATTGGTTTATTATCTTTATTGCCTTATCAACTGAGTGAAATCCCCAGCAAGTTTATAGAAGAGAGTATCTATAAAGGAAGTTACCCGGAATTAGTTGCGAAACATTATGCATTATCGCAAGATTGGTATGCATCTTATATCGATACTTACTTAAAAAAAGATGTAAGTGCTTTAGCACAGGTTGGCGACAGACGTGAATTTCAACGTTTAATTCGATTACTCGCAAGCAATACCGCACAAATACTCAATTATACCACTTATGCGAATGATTTAGGGGTCGATGTAAAAACGATCAAAAGATGGGTAGCCATTTTAGAAGCTTCATATATTATTTTCCTGCTACCACCTTATTATGATAATTTTGGTAAACGAATGATAAAAAGCCCCAAAATATACTTTTATGATACGGGTCTTGTCGCATATCTGACCGGAATTGAGACTCATAAACAGTATGAACAAGGTCCAATGGCGGGAAGTTTATTTGAGAATTTTGTGATTGCCGATATTTATAAAAGGGAGTTACATCAAAAAACGCATTCTGAACTTTATTTCTTGAGAACCAATAATGGCGTGGAGGTTGATTTAATTATCGATCGAAATCGTTATCGAGAATTTATCGAAATTAAATTAAATTCAACATTTAATAACCGCTGGATTAAGCCAATGGAACAATTTCTGTCTGAAAATGATAAAGGATATTTGTTGTATTCAGGAACAGCGCAACCTTTCACAGAACAAATCAAGATCATGAATTTTAAAGATTATTGTAGTGATACGTTAGAAACTGTCCCACAATAACTGTATTTAAAATGAGTCCTATCACAACTGATCTCATCTCGATGATTTATCCAAAATGCCGATGACTTAAATTGGGATAAACCATTATTAAAAGAATATCATGACTGAACAAAAGCATGAATTTGTTGCATTTGAAAAATTAGATGCCCTAATGGCTGTTACCGATCCAAAAGGATGGTTAAGTTTATTGGGCGCCTCATTTTTAATTGTCGTGGGTATTCTGTGGTTATTTCTAGGTAAAATTCCTAGCAAAGTGAACGGCACAGGTATGTTAATTAATTCAGGGGGCATCGAAACCATCACAGCGAATGTCAGTGGTCAAATCACGCGCTTTGATATTAAAGTAGGAGATCATATTAGCAAAGATCAACCAATTGCTTACATTTCACAGTTCTTATTACAAAGTGAAATAAGGAACGCCAAACAGAAAATTGCAGACCAAATCAGCATTAATGAAAATAAAGAAGTCATGCGTAAAAACATTCAAGAAAAATATCAAGATGAAATAATTGCTTTACGTAATAAATTAGCGGCACAAGAACGTTTATTAAAAAGTGGCTTAATTATAGAAAGAGATTCTCTGGAAACCAAGCAACAAATTACACAATCCGATAAAAGACTTGAAGAAACCAAGATAGACAAAATGACAGATGAAAATATCTTAAGCAACCTTAAAAGAGAGTTGCATATTCTAGAAAATAGATATGAAACTGATTCTGTTATTCGCTCTCCTTATAACGGTCGAGTCTTTGAGTTAGGATCTCAGCAAGGTGATGTTGTTAACACACAAACTACGCTTCTTCTCCTAGAATCAACTAATGCCGAATTTAATAAATTACAAGCTTATATCTATGTCTCAGCATTCGAAAGTAAAAAAATTATGCCTGGCATGACCACCTCCATTATCCCAACCACAGTAAAACCAGAGGAATATGGTTCTATACAGGGAAAAGTTATTTCCATTTCTGCCTACCCTACCACTTTTAAAGGGATCATGCGGGTTCTGCATAATGAAGAAATGGCAAAACAAATTCTCGCTAAGCAAAGCCAAGTTGAAGTTGTCGTTGAATTAATCACGGATGAAAAAACTTTTAGTAAACTTAAATGGACAACCAAAGAAGGACCGCCCATCCAAATTCAAAGCGGCACTCTATGTAATGCCAAAATAACTGTTAAAGAAAAAAGGCCCATTGAGCTGCTTATCCCAAAAGTAAAAGAAATATTTATGGTGAACGAATGAAAAAACGATTTCATACGCCAACAATATTTCAAATGGAAATGGTGGAATGTGGCGCTGCTGCACTTAGTATGATTTTAGGGTTCTATAAACGTTTTGTTTCTTTAGATCAATTACGAATAGATTGTGGTGTTTCTAGAGATGGGACTAAAGCATTAAATATTGTACTAGCAGCTAAAAAATATGGTTTAGATGCACACGGCTATAAAATATCGGTCGATGAACTTGATCAAGTACAGTTACCTTGTATTGCCTTCTGGAGATTTAATCATTTTGTCGTTGTTGAAGGTTATTCTAATACCGTTGTTTATATTAACGATCCTGCAACCGGACATCGTGAAGTACCTTTAGTCGATTTTGCTAATGAATTCAGTGGCGTTGTTTTGGAATTCACTCCAACATCTGACTTTATGCCAGCAGGAAAGCCCATCCATGTTTCAGAACAACTTTTAAAAAGACTAAAAGGGAATAAGAAAACACTCACTTTTTTATTTATCAATGGCTTATTATTTACCCTGTTAGGTCTTTTAACCCCTTTGTTTGGCAAGATGTTTGTTGATTTATATCTGATAGAACAAACAACCTCTATTATTAAACTGCTCATTATTGGTTTGAGTACAACTATCCTCTTGCGTTTTGGATTAAGTTATCTACAAAATTTCTATTTTGCCAGATTTGAAAATAAGTTAGCCATTAGTTTTTCAAGGAAATTTTTATGGCATGTTTTGCAGCTTCCACTGCGGTTTTTTAGTCAACGATATGCTGGCGACATTACTTATCGAATGGAATTAAATCGTAGTGTTGCAAGATTTATTGCAAGTGTCTTTATCCAAACAGGATTAGAAGCAATATTGGTCGTTGTTTATTTTGCTTTACTATTTTATTTCAATTCTCTGATGGGCATACTAATCAGTATCATTGCGGGCATTAATATGCTTGTTTTTTATCATATTACTAAACTGAGAAGAGATAAAAGTTTACTTTTAAGTGTTGATTTAAGCAATTATTACTGCCAATGCTTTAGTGCTTTTCGTTTAATTGAATCTATTAAAGCAAGTGGAGCAGAGCAAGAGGTTTTCATCAAGGTGGTTGGTTCACAAGCCAATGTTTCTAATGCCATACACACTCTCAATCAACAATCTATATTATTTAACACTATTCCGCTCGCACTTAATGTTCTCTCATCCATTATGATACTCGCATTAGGCTCATTCTTCATCATGCAAGGCAATATGAGCATTGGTACACTGGTCGCAATACAAACTATTGTGATTAGTTTAATGAATCCATTGAATAGGCTTGTTCTTATCGCAGGAAATATTCAAGAAATTTCAGGATCTATCGCTAAATTAGATGATGTTTTGTCTTACCCTATTGAAGATCAAGAAAATTTACTACAACTTTCTCATTCGGAACATCTTATTCAAGAAGAAACACATAGGTTATCGGGCCAGATTGAAATTAAAAATCTCTCCTTTGGATTTAATATTTTAGAAGCACCGCTGTTACAAAACATTAACTTAACCATTAGTCCCGGCGAGCATGTTGCCATTATTGGTTCTTCTGGATCAGGAAAATCGACACTCGCTAAACTGATCGCTGGACTTTACCATCCTTGGGAAGGACAAGTTCTCATTGATGATAATCCCATTGAACATATCAATCGCATGATATTAGCTAATTCACTTATCATGGTTGAACAAGAAAATATTTTATTTCATGGAAAAATAACAGACAACCTAACCATGTGGGATAATACTGTTTCATTTAAAAAAATTATACAAGGCACTAAAGAAGCACGCATTCATGAACAAATTTCGCTGCGACCACATGGCTATAACACCGTTATACAAGAAAATGGATCTAACATGAGTGGTGGCGAAAGACAGCGAATGGATATTGCGCGAGCGTTAATCGCTAATCCTAATATCATTATTTTAGATGAGGCCACCAGTGAATTAGATCCTATTATAGAAAGTGTTATTTATGACAATATCCGCAAAAGAGGTTGCACAACCATTATTATCGCTCATCGCCTGAATACAATTCGCAATGCCGATAAAATTATCGTTTTAGATCAGGGTTGCATTGTACAGGTTGGCACACATAATTCATTGATTGAGATCCCTGGTTGGTATAAAAATTTAATGAGTGCCACATGAACATCATCATTAATGACATCCATCAAAATGGAACTCCTCAGCTCATCGAACCAGGTGGTCGTTTTGATTTAACTAATGAAAATGAATTATGGTACATTCAATCAGGTGCTGTCGATTTATTTGTCACAAATCAACAGAACAAAAAAAATCCTTTAGCACATTTCACACGCATTCAACAAGGTGAATTTATTATAGGCATCAAGGACATTCCTGCTCCTTGGAAAATAATTGCCAGAGTCTGTTCTGACACTGTCGTGCTTAAGCTTAAAAAAGAATATTTTGCAAAGACCAGCAATCAAATTCAACAATATTTAAGCTCTCAAATTGATACGCTTATTTTACGAATCACCAAACCTTATATCATTGAAACTTTTCCCAAACAATTTCATGATGCACAAGAATTTGATGAGACTATTTGTAAAGCAGGCGAGTACATTAGCGTAACTAAAGGCGTATATTGGGTTAGCCCACAACAAGGCGATGCTCATTTTATAGGCGACCGGGGTTTTCTGTTAAAGGAAAAATCTTATTTACCCGTTACGCCAGATAGCTGGATAGTGCTTAATCATCATTCACGCATCACATGTCATTCAAGTTTCGATCTTATTCAAAATAACGCTATCTGGGATGCTTTAGAAATATATATGAGCTATATCATTAGGCTCTGTTTAATTTCAATTGAAAATCAATTACTGTATGACAATATTATTCTTTATGACAAAATCGAGAATAATCAAAAGGCTATCACTCAATCTGTTAGCGTTTTAAGTCTAAGCTTTAATATGAATTTTTCACATATGATATCTTATAGTAAAAGTGATGATCCATTATTTGTTGCAGTTCAAATGATCACAAGTTATCTTAATATCGAAATTAAACCTGATACTTACGAAACAAATTATTTATCACAAAGTAATAGATTACAAAATATTATGGCATATTCTAAAATATTTTTTAGAAAAGTTCATTTATCAGGTGATTGGTTTAAATTAAATCATGGCCCTCTTCTTGCTTTTAAAAAAACAAATAGCTCACCTGTTGCTATTCTTCCTGAGAAAGATAATTTACTGTATGAGAACCAACAACACATTCCATATCGTGTCAATAATAAAATAGCTGAGAATCTATTAGATTTTGCTTATACTGTTTACCCTCAACATAATGCAATAAAAATGAACCTCATGAGCTTTACGAAAGCTACCATGCCATATTATTTTAAAGATTTAATCATGGTATCTATTTATGGTCTTATTATTGCTATGCTAGCCTTAAGTTTTCCTTTTATGACGCAATATATCATTGATAATGTCGTCACTAGTAATGAAATAAGCATGTTATGGCAAATTATACTTATTTTGTTAGCACTAACACTCTCTATGACTTTTCTTGAACTCAGTAAAAGATATATTTTGTTAAATATTGAAACTCGATATGATTACTTTCTACATGGTGCTTTTTGGGAGCGCATTCTTAAACTCCCCATTAAATTTTTTAAAGAATTTACCGTTGGTGAATGGGTTTCACGCATAACCAGTTTAACAGAAATCCGCACAACATTATCTGGCATCAGCATTATGTTGCTATTTGATGCTATTTTTTCTTTAGTCAGTGTTACTGTACTTTTTTACTATCAAAGCTTGTTAGCCATTATTGTTTTAATTGCGCTTGGTATTTTTATAGTAATCAGTAGCTTATTAATTAAAAAACGTGCAAAAATTGAAAATAAAATTGTATTACTGAATGCAAAAATATTTGGACAGATCAGTCAAGCATTTCTCGCTATTACTAAAATTCGCTTAACTGGTTCAACCCATCGATTTTTTTTACAATGGGCTAAAGAATATGCAAACCTACAACAATTAGTCAATAAAACACAAAAAATAACAAGGCTATTGCGTTCATTAATTGACATCATGCCCTTATTCATGATCTTTATTTTATATTTTTCTTTAGGCATTTTATTCAATCATACAGCAAGTTTTACGATAGGATCTTTTTTAGCTTTTAATGTGACGCTAGGACAAATTACGATTACACTTCACAATTTAATGGAAGAATTGAGCCGAATCAGCGAAGTCATGCCGTTATACAACCAATCTAAAATATTTATTGAAAGTATGCCTGAAATTAAGAAAGATGCCATTGATCCCGGTAAAATTCAAGGCGATATTGAACTTAGCAAAGTGACCTTTCGCTATGAAGATACCGATAATGCTATTTTGCAAGATATCAATATAACAATTAATGCAGGAGAATATGTTGCGATCGTCGGTAAATCAGGATCAGGCAAAACAACTCTACTTCGCCTCTTATTAGGATTTGATGCACCGTCCTCAGGCAGAATTTATTATGACAATAAAGACATTGCGAACATTGATCTCGACTTACTACGAAGACAACTTGGTGTGGTCTTACAAAAAGATGATCTTGTGCCAGGAAGTATCTATTCTAATATTGCTGGCATTAGCGAATTAACCATTGAACAAGCATGGCAAATTGCTGAACTTGTTGGATTAACACAAGATATCTTGGCGATGCCTATGCAGATGAACACGTTAATTAATATGGATGGAAGCGGCCTATCTGGTGGACAAAAACAACGACTCATGATTGCCAGAGCACTTGCCAGAAATCCTAAAATCCTTATTTTAGATGAAGCTACCCGCTCTTTAGATAATATATCGCAAAAACAAGTTATTGATACGCTGGCAAATATGCGTATTACCCGCATAGTAGTGGCTCATCGTTTAAGTACACTGGTTAAAGTCGAACGTATATTTGTTCTTGAAAATAACAAAATTTCAGAAGTGGGCACTTATCAGGAACTAATTGATAAAAAAGGCATTTTTTATCAATTAGTCCAAAAACAATTATTAGATTAAATTATGAATACCTTTATTATTGCAATGTCGTTTAGAGAAGCGTAATGTAAAAAAACGATCTAATGTAATTTAGCTAGCAAGTAAAACATCTAGCAGGGGGGGTAACGTGAAAAAGCAACCTTCGAAAGAAAGTAAATCTCAAAAAAACGCTAAGAAAAAGCTGTCAAATAAGGATTTAGAAAAAATTGTAGGTGGAGGCGTGGTTAAGATCAATCCCAAAGGCCCTGTGGGCACCCTATAATCCTTATCATTTTGTTTTAAGATGCCCCCACATAGGGAAAAGGGGGGCACCACTAATACGCTTAGTCTTTCTTTTTGTTCATCAAATCGGTGGCAGTCCCTTCGAACAATTCCGTCGCAATCGCAATCCCTTCAGACAAGGTTGGATGCGGGTGGATCGTTAAAGCAATATCTTCTGCCTCTGCACCCATTTCAATGGCTAAGCTCACTTCTGATATTAAATCGCCTGCATGCGGACCAACAATGCCTGCACCCAACACCCGATGGGTCTTTTTATCAAAAATCATTTTGGTCACGCCTTCTGGGCGGCCAATACCAAGCGCTCGACCACTCGCAAGCCATGGGAACACACCTTTGTCATATTCAATGCCTTGGGCTTTGGCTTGCTCTTCGGTTAACCCAACCCATGCTACTTCTGGATCGGTATAGGCAACGTTAGGAATGCATTTAGGATCAAAGAAATGCTTCTTACCGGCAATCACTTCAGCAGCAACGCGTGCTTCTGGCATTGCTTTGTGTGCCAACATCGGGTTACCGACGATATCACCAATCGCAAAAATATGATTGACGTTAGTACGCATTTGTTTATCAACAGGAATATAACCCCGCTCATCCACTTTAACACCAGCTTTTTCAGCATTGATATTTTTACCGTTAGGAACGCGGCCAACAGCAACTAACACTTTATCAAAACGTTCTGGGGTTTTAGGCGCTTGTTCGCCCTCAAAGGTCACCCAGATCCCGTCTTTTTTCGCGTCAGCGCCGGTGACTTTAGTTTTTAATAAAATGTTTTCATATTTAGGTTTAATGAACTTGTAAAGCGGTGTTGCAATATCTCTGTCAACCCCTGGCAAAATAAAGTCGGTCAATTCAACCACGGTAATTTGTGCACCGAGGGCTTGGTAAACCGTTGCCATTTCAAGACCAATAATACCACCACCCACAACCAGTAAGCGTTTTGGAATATCAGATAATTCCAAAGCCCCGGTTGAATCGATAATGCGCGGATCTTCTGGGAAGAACGGTAATTTCACTGGGCGTGAACCTGCTGCAATCACAGCGTGTTCAAAGGTAATGGTGCAAGCATTTTTACCCGTCACTTCTAACGTGTTAGGGCCGGTGAACTTGCCTTCGCCTTCAACGACTTGTACTTTACGCATTTTAGCCATTTGCGCTAAACCACCGGTTAAGCGCTTCACAACGCTTTCTTTATTTTCGCGTACTTTATCAATGGAAATATTCGGCTTACCAAAATCCACACCATGTTTTGACATTTCGCTTGCTTCAGTGATCATCGCCGCAGTATGCAATAACGCCTTAGAGGGAATACAACCCACATTCAAGCAAACGCCTCCTAATACGGAATAGCGTTCCACTAGAACAACCCCTTCACCCATTAAATCTGCTGCACGAAATGCCGCAGTGTAACCGCCGGGGCCACTTCCTAATACCACAACTTTTGCTTGAATATTATTTGCCATTTCTTCCTCGCTTACTCTTCCCAATTTACTTTTATACGTTGTTGGCTGCGCCTTCTCGCACCAGTCATGTACAAGAGTACACTCCTGCTGCTTAAAGACTGACCGCCTAGTCTAAAAGCAAATTGCTTTGAGTTTGATTAATATTTCTAAAGTAATAATTTTCTAATATCTTGTAACTGTTCAACCACATGCACAATAAACCGTGCCGCCTCTGCGCCATCGATTACACGATGATCATATGAAAGCGACAATGGCAGCATTTTGCGCGGTACAAATGCTTCATCAACATAAACCGGTTTTATTTGCGCTTTTGAAACGCCTAAAATCGCGACATCGGGTGCATTGATGATTGGCGTAAAGGCCGTACCACCAATTCCGCCTAAGCTCGAAATACTCATCGAGCTGCCCGTCATTTCATCCGGTTTTAATTTTCCTTCACGGGCTTTGGCGCTGATTTCGCTTAATTCTTTGGCCAGATCAAATAACCCTTTGTTATCGACATCACGAACAACCGGTACCACTAATCCGTTTGGCGTATCCACGGCAATACCAATATGGAAATACTTTTTGTAAACCAAGTCATTCCCATTAGCCGCCAAGGAAGCATTAAATTGTGGGAACGCTTTTAAACCTGATACCACTGCTTTCATAATAAAAATCAGCGGGGTAAGTTTAACGCCCATTTCATCGGCTGCTTGTTTATTTTCTTGGCGAAATAAGTCTAATTCGCCAATATCTGCTTCATCAAATTGTGTCACATGGGGAATGGTAACCCAGTTACGATGCAGATTCTTCGCTGTCCATTTTTTAATACGACTCAGTGGTTTGATATCAACCGCGCCCCATTGGGAGAAATCCACTTCAGGCGCTTTTTCGATACCTAATCCGCCCCCACCTTGTTGTAAGGTTTGCAGTGCCGCTTTCACAAACGCATGAATATCGGTGGTGATAATTCTGCCTTTAGGGCCGGTACCTGGCACTTTACCTAAATCAACCCCTAACTCGCGCGCCAAACGACGAGTTGCAGGGCCTGCATGAGCGGTACTCGCATCACGATACACTGCTTGTTTAACAGGCGTTGCTGCTTGCTGGGGCTGTGGCACGGGTGCTGGCGTTGGGGCAGCTTGTACAGCAGGTTGTGCGACAGCGGCTTCAATACGTGCTTGCATGACGACAATGGGCGTTCCCATTTTCACTTTATCGCCCACTTTGACTAAAACGCTTTCAATTTTCCCAGCATAGGGTGAAGGAATGTCCATGCTCGCTTTTTCACTTTCTAAAGTGATCAAGGTGGCATCGACTTTAATGTCATCACCCGCTTTCACGCCAACTTCTATCACTTCAACTTCATTCGCACCGCCGGTATCAGGCACCTCAATGGTTTTCTTTTCAATGGTGGGTTCGCTGCTTTTAACAGCCTGTGCAGGTGCTTGCGCAACGGGTGCAGCAACCGATTGTGAAACAACAGGTGCTTCTGGCACTGGTGCTTTCGTTTCGCTAGCAGTTTCTTCCATGATGACAATTAAAGAGCCTTGAGAGACTTTATCCCCCAACTTCACTTTCAATTCTTTAACAACGCCATCAAACGGCGAAGGCACATCCATCGTCGCCTTTTCAGTTTCAAGCGTCAGCAAGGTGTCTTCTTTTTTAACCACATCGCCCGCTTTCACCGCTATCTCGATGATTTCAACGCCGCTATAATTGCCAATATCTGGTACAGTAATTTCTTTCATCATTCTGTCCCTATGCCAATACCGGATCGGGTTTATCAGCATCAATTTCCCATTGCTTCAAAGCCTTTTCTGCAACGTCTGCTTTAATTGCGCCTTCATCCACTAAGGTTTTAATCGCGGTATAAGCAATATGATAGCGATCAACTTCAAAGTGGCTACGTAAACGTTCGCGCGTATCCGAACGTCCAAAACCATCAGTCCCTAAGCACACATAACGTTGCTTAATGAAAGGCGCTAATTGTTCGGCATACAATTTCATGTAATCGGTCGCAACAATAATGGGGCCGCATAAGTTAGCTAAGCATTGCTCAACATAGCTTTGTTTTGGTTTTTGGGTTGGATGTAACAAATTCCATCGTGAAACGGATAAGCCATCTTTGCGTAACTCATTAAAACTGGTCACACTCCAAATATCAGCACTCACATCATATTCACGCAGCAGTTCACTTGCTGCAATCACTTCACGCAAAATCGTACCACTACCAAAGAGTTGAACATTATGCTTTAACGGTTTGTCCGCTTTCTTTAACAAGTACATGCCTTTGATAATGCCATCCTCTGCACCTTGGGGCATGGCAGGATGCGTATAATTTTCATTCATTAACGTGATATAAAAATACACATCTTCATTCTTGGCTATCATGCGATCTAAACCATGATGAATAATCACGGCCAATTCATAGGCAAAAGTGGGATCGTAAGTAACACAGTTGGGAATGGTCGCCGCTAATAAATGGCTATGACCATCTTGATGCTGTAAGCCTTCGCCATTTAAGGTGGTGCGACCTGCGGTGCCGCCTAGCAAGAAACCTTTCGCACGGCTATCCCCTGCTGCCCAGGCAAAATCGCCAATGCGTTGAAACCCAAACATCGAATAGTAAATATAAAATGGGATCATCGTTTGGTTGTAAGTGCTGTAGGAGGTTGCAGCAGCTACCCAGGAACAAAATGAACCTGCTTCGTTGATCCCTTCTTCAAGGATCTGACCATCCATCGCTTCTTTGTAGTACATCACTTGATCGGCATCAACGGGCTTATATTTTTGCCCTTCGCTTGAGTAAATACCGATTTGGCGAAATAACCCTTCCATACCAAAGGTGCGCGCTTCATCTGGCACAATCGGTACAATATGTTTACCAATGCCTTTGTCTTTGACTAGATGAGTTAAAATACGCACAAACGCCATGGTGGTAGAAATTTCACGATCGCCAGTGCTTTGTAATTGTGCATCAAACGCACTTAACGGCGGTATACTTAAAGGTTCGTGGGTCGCTTTTTGTCGACGCTGTGGCAACGTGCCACCCATTTCTTGGCGATTCTTTTTCAGGTACTGAATTTCCTGGCTGTTTTCATTTGGACGGAAAAAGTTAACGTTTTCAGCCATGTCATCAGAAATAGGAATATGGAAACGATCACGAAATGCAAATAACTCGTCTTTACCCAATTTTTTGGTATTGTGCGCAATGTTCAATGCTTCACCAGCAGTGCCCATGCCATACCCTTTGACCGTTTTTGCTAAGATAACCGTTGGTTGGCCTTTATGATGAAAAGCACTGTGATAGGCGGCATACACTTTACGTGGATCGTGACCACCACGATTAAGACGCCAGATATCATCATCTGACATGTGCGCAACCATTTCTTTTAATTCAGGATATTTGCCAAAGAAATGTTCACGCGTATAAGCGCCACCTTTGGCTTTATAGTTTTGATAATCACCGTCAACTGCTTCTTCCATGCGTTTTTGCATGATGCCGATTTTATCGGCAGCAAATAACGGATCCCAACCACTGCCCCATAATACTTTGATCACGTTCCAATCATGACCCCGAAAACCACCTTCTAATTCTTGAATGATTTTACCGTTGCCGCGCACCGGGCCATCAAGACGTTGCAAATTGCAATTGATGACAAAAATAAGATTGTCGAGTTTTTCTCGACCGGCTAAAGATAAACCCGCTAAAGATTCTGGCTCATCCATTTCACCATCACCACAAAAACACCAAATTTTGCGATCGGTTTTGGGGATCAGTCCTCGATTTTCAAGGTAACGCATAAAGCGGGCTTGATACACCGCTTGCATAGGGCCTAAGCCCATGGAAACAGTTGGAAACTGCCAACGCTCTGGCATTAACCAAGGATGCGGATAAGATGACAGTCCTTTTTTGTCGACTTCACGACGAAAGTGTATCAGTTGATCTTCTTTGATATCACCTTGTAAAAAGAGTCTGGAATAAATACCGGGAGATGCATGACCTTGAATATAAATTAAATCGCCACCGCAAGGATGTTCAGGTCCACGCCAAAAATGATTAAATCCCACATCGTAGAGCGTTGCAGAAGAAGCAAAGGTACCAATGTGTCCACCTAAAGTGCTATCAACATGACTCGCTCTCACCACCATAGCCATCGCATTCCAACGGATCAATGCGCGGATCCGCTGCTCCATTTCTGCGTCTCCTGGCATACCAGGCTCTTCATGGATTGAAATGGTGTTGCAATAAGGTGTCGTGCGTTGCATATCTAAACGACAGCCTGCATCCATTGCTTTTGTTGCCAGCTTTTGAAGCATAAAACGAGCACGATCCGGCCCTTCATTTCTGATAAGCGACCCCATTGCTTCAAGCCATTCTTGGGTTTCTTGTGGATCGATATCCGCTTCGGCGGGGTTTAGCATTACAACATCCCTCTTAAAATCGGTGAACCGAGAATTATACCATGGTGAACGTGAATGGCTATGTGATGATGTCTGCTCTTTGACCATTTTGTTGGTCGACTGATATATTATTAATCAGGCTTCGATAATATTCCCAATCAAATCCCTCGCCAGGATCGGTTTTACGTGAAGGCGCAATATCGGAATGTCCAACAATACGAGACAGCGTCATAGCAGGATAAGCCTCTACAAGAGCACGCGTGACCTTAGCCAATTGAGCATATTGCAAGGCAGTATAAACATCGGTATCCGTCCCCTCTAATTCAATGCCGATGGAAAAATGATTACAATTCTCGCGGCCTTGATAGCTAGAAACACCCGCATGCCACGCTCTTTTATGAAATGGCACAAATTGCAACACTTCCCCATCACGGCGAATAAACAAATGACAGGATACTTTCGCCTGGGCAATGGTTTGAAAATAGGGATGCTTACTGGGATCCAGTGTGTTAGTAAAGAATGCTTTCACATCATCGGAACCATATTCACCAGGTGGCAAACTGATCCCATGAATCACTAATAAATCGATGTTGCAATCTGCTGGTCGCTCATCAAAATTAGGTGAGTGACTATATTTCGCTTCACGAAGCAATCCTGTGAGTGTATCAATATGCATGGGTTTTATCGTTTGCAAACCTGAAAAAGCAACTTTATCATGCCTTAGCCCCCGTTGCCGATATTAAGCTTATGACAACACCCAACGAACTTATCCCTGGCGAACAAACGCCACAACATCAGCCACCCCACGACACCAGTGGCCTTGGTCGCTTTATGGTCATTATTACTTGGGTAATCATACTGGCTTTATTATCATTCTTTTTCAATCAGTGGTTTAAAAAATATAAGATGAACACCACAGCAACGGTTGTCACCAGTGAAGGTATTCAACAAACCGTTTTACAACGAAATTATTTGAATCATTATGCAGCTGAAGGCCTTATCAACCAGCACAAAGTGCTTTTTTTAGTTGACACTGGTGCAAGCCATGTTGTCGTTCCAGGAAGCCTCGCAAAAAAATTACAACTCGAACAAGGCATGAAGACTACAGCCCAAACCGCTGGCGGTGAGGTTGAAGTGTATCAAACGATTATTAAAGAATTAGTGCTTGGTCACATCGTGTTACATAATGTCAAAGCAACCATTAATCCACATATGAACGATGATGATGAAGTGTTATTAGGCATGAGCGCCCTCCGAAATATTAAATTTATTCAAGAGGACGATACATTGACACTTATTGACGCAAGGCGCCGTTAACATCTTCTAGTAATACCGCTTCAGTATGATTTTTCACATCTTTATCAATTAACACTTGATCAAAGGGTTGGTGGCCATTATTCGCAGGTGGCGTTACCACTTCAGGACGGCGTTCGGCCTCATCCATGATTTTATTGGCTATTTCCATAATTCCCGATAATCTTGCAGCAATTTTTTCACTTGCTCTGGCGTGCACAAGATGAACTTGTTTAGCATTGGCATCGATTGTACCATTGCGCAACTCGCTCATTGCACCTAGCCAACTTTGACGTAAATCATCAAAATTGACCAGCAATTCCGCCAAACGCTGTTTGCCAGTCGATAATACTTGCTTAACACTATTCAATGATTGAATCACATCTTTGGAAACTTTGGTAAAGTGACCATGCGCTACTTCGGTCGGTAATGAAGTGAATTTTTCCATTAACTTCTGTAGCTGATCAATATACGTTTGGTTTTCATGCAATTGCTGTGAGATCAACGTCACCGTTTCTGCATAATTCATAGTTTTAGCTAAAGCAACTTGAGCACTATTAATCGCTTTATGGATCGCTTCTTGTGATAACGGATTGGAGGTTTTTTCCCTTTCAATCACTAAAGTCGCAATTTCGCTTTGAATTTTTGACGATTGCTCGACTAACATTTTTGATAGATCTTTGAGGTATTCTCGATCATGGATCTCTTTATGATCGCTGCCACGGCGCCAAGTTTCTTCAAACATTTTATATTCTTGTTTTGAAGGATACTCAACCTCAATTAAATTCCCACTCCATTGGCCATCTTCGAAAATGGGTTGGATGGTCCAATCATATACTTTATCGTTAAATTCACAAATGAATGTAGTGATTTTCTGTGAGTCTAAAGCATTTTGCATCGGCCCAATCACTTCAGGGATTATTTCATCAATCAGATCAAAAAAGTTCTTGGTTTGCCAGTTATTACTTTTATCCAAGGCATCGGTCGCTAAAAACAAATTAAGCATCGCCGTATTGGCATTTAAAATATGACCTTGGGGATCAATAATAATACGTGCCTGATTAGTTTGTTCTAAACCTTTACAAATAATTGGGTTTTCAAAAATAATACCTGCATTATCTTTAGCCTCTACATCACGGCCTTTTGGCACACATTCAATCACCGTACCCCAACGATTGTTGGTTGGTGTAAATAAAGGAACTAAAATCCATTCATACGAAATTCCTTGGAACTGGGTATGGGCTTTTAATTTACTGCTAAGAACGTTAAAGGTTTCTTTAATGTGCTTAATTTGTTTACATCGCTCTAGTGGCTCAAGCTGTGTATCTAAAGCAACCAACATTTCAGGGAAATGAGTATGGGTAGAGAGTAAACTTGCAATGGGTAATCGCAAAAAGCTTTGATTCGTATAGGTGATTTTATGATCAAGATCCGTGATTATCACGGGGGTGGTAACACCCTTTAAAAGCGAACTGAGTTGTTCGCGCCAAGTCATATCTTCTAACCCATTAAAAAAGCGATACAAATACCAAGTAACAATCATGGCGCCACTGGTGGTTAACACCAATAAGCCAAATGCTGGCAAACTTTTGGAATAAAGTTGAAAGACAGCAAATAAACAAATAGGAATTGCCACCGCAATAAAGCAATCACGCTTTAATTTTTTGGAATTAATTTGCACAACAAAGACCCCCTCAAAGCATTTGCTTAAGTGTAGGTCCATTCATTGAAATGGCAAATTTTATCGGTAAAACAAGGGGTTAATACTGTAAGTTATTACAAAATAGACATGCTTACAACTGTCTCTTTTACCAATTTAGTCACTTAAATATACAGGACAAACGCACTGGTGACCTATACCGCTTGTGATCTATACCCAATACACTTCAAGAAGCGAAGCGTCTGTTGAAGTGTGACCTCCAAACTGAATCTATAACTTGTTCGCCAAGCCTTAGCTAGCATAACCTTCTTGGTCTTCTCTTTGTAGATCCTTTCGTCATTTATGCTTTAATCTTTCGCTGATAATCTCAAATTTTGCTGAGAATTTACTGACATCCAACCTGGAAAATGAGTGCAATTCCTCTAGCTTTGAACTTAAAAGCACCTACCTAAGTCACACCATTAATAACAACAATAATGGCTTATGTAGAGAACACAAATGGCAAAATCAACCGTCTGTGGTGTCAGAGTGGCAGTCTGGGGAGCTCGACCTGGGGGACATCAAGGCTTAGGACATCACCTTGAATCTGAGCTTTTTGGCGGAAATTGTGGTCATGTCGCCATGTCTTTAACTATTCCTGTCACTCCCGAAAATACTGAAATGATAAAGAAGTATTGTTCTCACCCTCCTATTCCCGTTGAAAAGCAAATTGTCAAAATCCCAAAAGCTAAACAAGATGAAAATGGTAATTGGGTACCTGATCATGACGCCCCCCCAGCACATGAAGAAGAAGTCTACACCATCACCTTTTCCTGGTGGCCAGGTTCAGGCGCGTTTTTTTTAAACCCAAGCATCAATTCTGATGGTTATGATGAGCGAATAGGAGTGCATCGCGAATGGGATCCCAGATTCAGAGAATTTATCGAGGTTGAAGAACGTGTTCACGCAGGCAAAATAGCACGTACAAAAATGACGTATAGCGCTTTGAATGTTGAACACTCACGTGATCTTGCTTTAACGTCCGATCAAAGAAAATACCTCAATATCAAAGCACAAGAGCAGATGCTTACAAGCGTTGCCCAATCACTTAAGGTTGGCATTAATAAAATCGAAGGAAAACAAAGCGCATTGGATGAAATAAAAAAACGTAAGGCTGGTATTGAGAATAAAGAAGTGATGCTCTCAGAAAAGCAAAAGGATATCACTTTGTTGATGGCCTTACGATCTTCGTTTGATAATGATGCAACATTAGATTTGTCTGATAAAGAGAAGGTTAGATTAAATGAACTTTATCCTGATTGGGAAACGCTAAATGACAAGACTAAAGCAAAAGGCCAAAGAAAGAAAGTAAAAGCAGAAATTGATAGCAAAATTGATAACATTAAGAAATCAATAGCACGGATTAAAAGTGATAGCTCAGTAAAAATTGAACTTGATGAAAAAAAGTTATTAAAACCTACTGAAACAGAAATGATTGTGTTTGATCGCTTCATACCTAGTTGGCGAGCAGAATTTGAGTTTGATAAAAATCATATCCTCTCTGCTGGGCAATATAATCAATTGTTAGAAAGAGCAAGAGAATTAAGAAAATCTCACAAGGAAGCGATAGTTAAAATGAATGATGAACTAACGCAACTTGATTATGTTAATTTGCCCCCAGAGGCAAAAGACGTTGGCTACAGACTAAAAATGCTAAACAGTGACAAAGCCAAGTTTACAAGTGAAAAAAAAATATTAAAGGCTCAACTTGCAGCAGAACAGGGATTAACAGATATAGTGGGGTTGCATGATTTCTTCTTTGATACTTATTTACTCGACGATAGTGATCAATATTTAAAAGAAAGGAATGATTGTGTAAATATTACAGAGACAATGAAAGAAAAACTTGATGAATTCACAGCCAAAACTGGCATTGATTGGCAAACTATTGTAAGAATTGAAGAAGACCGGGAAGTACCTAGAATATCTAAAGCAGAAATTGATAAAATAGATGACATTCTATTTAATCATTTAAAGAAGATCGAGGCGCTTTCATTTTTTGAACAATATTTAAATCCTGACAATCCACAGCATTTAAAACGAGATGATGTTCTTAAAATAGATGACAAGATCATGGCGCACTTAAAATTTGCTAACAGGTATGCAAATAAGGACTGGGAAAAATTTGTTGCCGACACCTCACAAATAACACGCCATGAATTAAAGAAATTAATGAAAGCAACCATTGATCATAAGTCAAAAATTGAAAAAGCAACTGATCCCCTCATGCCTTTTATCAAATTAAGTGATTTCTTTATTGACACCTATTTTAAGAAAAAAAGTGATCAATATCTTAAAAAAGATCATTATACTGTGGATATTGAAGGTAAACTCAAAAAAAGACTAGATGAATTCACTGAGCTCACCGGAATCGATTGGAAAACCTTAGTTGAAATTGAAGAAGATAGAGAAGTACCTCTAGTATCAAAAGAGGAACTTAACAAAATTGATGATATTTTGTATAACCACATTAAAAAAGTAGAGGCTTTACGATATTTCGAACAATTTACAAACCCACTTAATCCACGATACCTAAAAACCAAGGGCAAACTAAAAATTGATGATGATGTAAAAGAATATTTAGAACATGCACAAAGATATTCAGGACAATCTTGGAGATCTTATGTTTCTGATCCAGATAAAAATTTCATTACCAAACAGGAAATACTTCATTTAATTGAAACAACAAACAATTATCAGCTTGAAATTGAGATAAATGGAAATATACCCAAGACAGCAAATAAGGCAGATAACCAAAAAAAGATCAATGAATTACAAGCTCAAATTGTTAAACAAAATGAAAAAATAAGAGAATTAAATCAAGAAATCAACAATTTGGAAATGGATCCTGCCCTAGTGAAGTATCGTCAATTTAATAAATCAACCAAAGATTATATAACAATACAACATGTTCACGTCGCGCTTACTGACATATTAGAGGATAAAGTTAAAGAAGATCTGGTACCATTTGAAATTGATGATGAACTTGCGAAAAATTTAGATAACGCCTATCAGTTAGTAACAGATGTGGTTAATTGGCGTGAGCACTTTTTTGGAAGTCCTGTTCCTGATCCTCTTATGGCAAATATTGAAGTCCTTAAGGACATTCAAGAACATCTTGCCAAACAGCTAAAAGATCGCTATGCAAATATGCTCTCTATTTTACCTACGAGAGATTGTTTTAGTGCACAAGAACATGAATCTTTCCTCACCATGGGGCTCCCTCCCGAGATTGAGTACAGATTAAGATTAGATAGTGATTCTCTTGAAAATGGAGAACCATGGGGAATGAGCGCAGAAGCCATGTTAGCCCAGATGCAAAGTATTGTCACTGAGGGTGTACCATTTAATTTAAATGTGAATAATTGTTCTGTTACTGTTGGCAAAGTATTAGAAGCTGGCGCTAAAGGAGAACACTTAAAATCACAATTTAGAAATAAAGCATTAGGTGCCATTGCAACGCCCCAAACGATTGCGAATAATACTGAAGACTATATGAAAGCTCTTAATGTCAGCCCCAAAGACAGTCTATTTAAACGCATTGCACGATGGAACCCCATTGAAAAAGCCATTGGCAAACAAGTTCATACTGCACTTTCACCCAATAGTAGCAAAGGGCAAAAAAGTAATGCTTGGATAAAAGCAGGGGCAATTTCTTTAGCTTCAAGTCCATTAGTCCTTCTAAAAGGATTACTAACACCAAGCAATACATTTAGGAATGCATTACATTTAATTAAATTTGCGAATAGTAAAGATCATGTGGGATTTAAAGTCGGGGCCTATATTGTTGGAGGCTTAGGGATGGCAGTTTTTGCAGCGCCTGCTTTACTTGAAACCATTGTCAAAGCGCCTTTTAAAGCAATCAAGTGGATAGCAGACAAGATAAAAAGCAACAAGATCAGGAAAGAGAATGTTCATGTTGATATGTCTGAAAAAGAACTGAGTATGCGTGGTCAAAAAGAGTCACAATTAAAAGCGAACCTATCTGAAATCGATAAAAATATCACCACGATTCAAGCCAATCATCCTATACAAGCATTGGAAGATGCTGAGTATGCAATAAGGAAGGGAAAAATAATCTCATTTAATGTAAAAACGAGATTATTAATTGAAAATCATATTCAACATCACAAAGATCCACAGAGAAAAGCTGAATTACAACAAAGGTATACGGATATTGTGAATCATGTTGCAAACAAAATTGCGCTTGCTGTGAAGCAAGCTAATGAGTCGATTCAAAGCGACTCTCATCAGGCCAGAAAAAGTGTTCGGTTTTCTATTCCTGAGAGACAAACTAACATTGAACCTGAGCAGCAGCCTAAACAAGATCCAAAGAGTAAGATCACACCTAAAAGTTAATTAGCGCCCTTTATCAAGCAACGGCACTTTACCCATATCTGGCTGCCTAAACCGAGATGGTGACTTGATAGTATCTTCATCAGGTATCGTTTGCTTTATGGTGATTTTTGATTCATCTACTTTAAATAGCGTATGGTATTCAGAATGATCACCCGTAAACGCAAAAGCCCCTTCTTGATTCATAATTTGTGCGGTGTTTTCTTTGTTTGGGATCGACCATTGGGTCTTCATCTGGCCTTGATCGCAAGTTACCTTGAACTCAACCGATCCTAACAGATCATCCACATTCCAAGGCGGCAGATCTGCTTCCACTAAGGAAATAAGCACATCGGTTTTTTCACAAGTCGCAAAACTTTTTTGCCAAAGGGTAATGTTTTTAACATTTTTAAGGTAATCTGACATCCAGTGAGTTGGGTAGCTAGGTATTCTATAATGACGCGGCGTTTTATTTTCAGAGAACTCTGTCACTGTAAAATACAATTCATCACCGCTTTTTTCTTGAGCATGGATCTTTTCTAAAACATCGAGCTTAACGCTCAGATCTTTAGCAAATGCTGAACTGCCAACCAGTGCTGCCAACAATATCGCAGCTTTGATCCCTTGCTTCACACCGTCCATATGTACCTCATTCCCTTGTCGCATCGATTTTTTATGATTTTACACTAGTCAATTCATTGACTAATATTAGAGATGATTCGTTAACCTATATTAACTATAGGCTATCTGCGCTTTTTTACCGTCTATCTGATGATATAACAAGCTATTGACCTTTGCTAAGATATTTTGTTAGGTTCTAATAATGAAAACGCAATTAAACCATTTATTCAATCTTACCTCTTGGTGGCACCCTCAAATCGGGTGGGCCGCACTTCGCGCGTAAAAGAATAACCAATTCTTAAAAAACCCACTCTTGCAGTGGGTTTTTTTTTGCCATTTTTTTGAGGAACACTATGAACAAACTAGAACAACTCTGTCAGGGAAGCTCTCTACAACTCAGTGAATCGGCAGATTATTTTCAAGCTATTTTACGCGGTGAATTAAGTGACGTTGAAATGTCGGCGCTACTCATTGCTTTGAAATCTAAAGGCGAATCCACTTCCGAAATCTTAGGTGCCATCACAGCCATGCGCCAACATGCACTCGCCTTTCCTGAACTAGAAGCGCTTAAAGCCACCCACACGATTGTTGATTGTGTGGGTACAGGCGGAGATAACCAGCAATCGTTAAATATCTCAACCCCTTCTGCCATCATGGCCGCAGCCTTAGGATTAACTGTTGCAAAACATGGCAATCGAGCAGTTTCTTCTCTTTGTGGTACAGCCGATTTATTAGAAGGGGTAGGTATCAACATCACCATGACACCCCAAATAGCTCGTCAAACATTACTTCAAACTGGATTTACCTTCTTATTTGCCCCCTTATATCATCCAGCGATGCAAACCATCAAAGCAGTTCGCAGTCGCTTAAAAACCCGAACGATTTTTAATCTGATTGGTCCTCTTTTAAATCCTACGCTGCCCGATGCATTGCTTATCGGTGTGTATCACCCTTCGCTTTGCGAGCGTTTTGCTAAAGTCTTACAAAACCAAAACACACGCCGTGCTTTGATAGTGCATGGCCAAGGGCTTGATGAGATCGCTTTACATGGTCCAACCACGGGTACGTTATTAGTCGATGGTGAAATCCATCCCTTCTCCCTCACTCCTGAAGATGCGGGATTAACCCCATTCCCTTTAGGATCTCTAAAAGGCCAAGATCTCACCTTTAACCGTCAGCACTTTTTAGATCTCTTACAAGGTAATGGAACACCCGCTTATCAAAGCGCAGTCGCGCTCAATACCGGTGTTTTATTATGGCTAACAGAGAAAGTCCCTTCCATTAATGAGGGTGTTAAACAAACATTATGTGCGCTTAAAACAGATATCGGTTATCAATGCTTACAACAGGTTATAGAGGCCAGTCATGCTAAATGAAATGAAAAAACACGCATTACAAGAGAAATTAGAACCCAGCGACCGTGATTTTTATGGCGCATTACGACATCACCCAGCTTTTATTTTTGAATGTAAACGACGCTCACCTAGCGAAGGTCCATTGTGTGAGGAATACCCTGTGATTGACATGGCAAAAGCTTATGAACCTTTTGCCAATGTGATTTCAGTACTCACCAATCAACGGTATTTTGATGGTAGCTTGAATCACTTAAAACAAGTGCGTGATAACGTGAATGTTCCGGTATTATGTAAAGATATTATTGTTTCTCCTTATCAAATTATTTTAGCGCGTCACTACGGTGCCGATGGCGTATTATTGATGTTATCTGTGCTAGACGATGATACTTACCAGGCGTGTCACGATCTCGCCGCACAATTCAATATGGGCGTGTTAACTGAAGTGGTGACTGAAAATGAATTATTTCGTGCTGTCCAGTTAAAAGCCAAAGCCATTGTGATTAATCATCGTGATTTAAACACGTTTACGCTAGATAAAGATCGCGTGATCAATTTATCGCTTCATTTTCCCAAAGAAACTATTATCATTGCTGCTTCTGGGATAAGTACCCATCAAGAAATCACTCGATTAGCACCTTACGTGAGTGGCTTTTTAATTGGCAGCTCGTTAAGTAAGAGTAAAAATCCTACCCTTACCCTGCGAGAGCTGGTTTATGGATCTGTTAAAGTCTGTGGCCTCACCCGCCAACAAGACAGTTTGGCAGCCTATCAACAAGGTGCCATGTATGGCGGACTTATTTTTGCGCCAAACTCAAAGCGTTGTATCACACTCGAAAAAGCACAAGCCGTTATCGCAGGCGCACCGCTTCGCTATGTTGGCGTCTTCTCTTTACAAGCTATCGACTTGCTTGTTTATTATGCTATTTCACTCAACCTTTTTGCCGTTCAATTGCATGGCGGTGAAACACCCCAATATATCGCAGCCTTGCGCCAAGCGTTACCGCCACAATATCAGATCTGGTTAGCCATCAATGGGCAAGGATCTTTACCTACGGCACTTCCTATCCATATTGATAAATGTATCATCGATAATATGCAAGACAACCAAGGGGGTACAGGTCTTTCGTTTGATTGGCAATCTGTCCGTCATTATGGGATGCGTCAGCATTGCTTTCTTGCGGGTGGTATTGCTCCCAGCAATGTCAAGCAAGCAAAGCAGTTAGGGCTTTTTGGACTTGATGTGAATTCAGGTGTGGAGCAATCACCTGGCATTAAAGATCCATCAAAGCTCAAACACCTTTTCCAAACGTTAAGAGGAAAATCATAATGTACTTTGGTGAATTCGGCGGCACCTTCGTGCCGCAAATATTAGTGCCTGCTTTAGTGTCGCTTGAAAATGCTTTTCTATCATTGCAAAAAGATCCCGTTTTTAACAAAACACTGGATACGCTTTTAAAAGACTATGCAGGTAGACCCACTCCACTATATGAATGCCAGCGCCTAACACAAGGGATGAAAGCAAGCATTTTTCTAAAAAGAGAGGATCTTGTGCATGGTGGTGCGCACAAAACCAATCAGGTATTAGCACAAGGGCTGTTAGCCAAAACATTGAATAAAAAAAGATTGATTGCAGAAACCGGTGCTGGCCAACATGGCGTCGCCACTGCGATGGTGGGCGCTTTATTAGGCATTGAAACCCAAATCTATATGGGTGCCAAAGATGTCGCAAGGCAAAGCGCCAATGTACAACGCATGCAACTATTTGGCGCAAAAGTGCAAGCGGTAAGCGACGGGCAAGGTACCTTAAAAGATGCAGTGAGTGCAGCTTTGCGCGACTGGGCAAGTTCTTATCACGATACGCATTATTTATTAGGCAGTGTGGTAGGGCCTCATCCTTTTCCAACGATGGTGCGTGAGTTTCAACGTGTCATTGGCGAAGAAGCCAGAAGCCAAATACTTGAAAAATTAGGTCGACTTCCCGATAAAGTGATTGCTTGTGTTGGCGGTGGCTCTAATGCCATTGGCTTATTTAGCGCGTTTATCCCAGATAACAGCGTTGAATTAATCGGTGTAGAGGCGGCAGGTTTCGGTTTACATACCGAACAGCATGGGGCCACCTTACAAAAAGGTGAGCCAGGGATTTTCCATGGCACAAAGAGTGTTTTTTTACAAACCGCCTCTGGCAACATTGCTAAATCCCATTCTATTGCAGCTGGACTTGATTACCCCGGCGTGGGCCCTGAGCATGCGTATTTGCAGATGAGTAAAAGAGCACAGTATGTTGGCTGTACGGATGCCGATGCATTACAAGCATTTCATTTATTAGCTAAAAAAGAAGGCATTTTACCTGCGCTAGAATCCTCTCATGCATTAGCCCATGCAATCAAAATAGCAGAAAATGCTACCTGTGACGAAATCATCATTGTAAATTTATCAGGGCGAGGTGATAAGGATATGGATCAATTGATGAGGAATTTTTCATGACACGTTTTGCCAAATGTTTTAACAAGGCTGCGGCCTTACATCGTCCGGCCTATATACCCTTTTTAATGTTAGGCGATCCTTCGCCAATTCAATCACTTCAGGTCATTGATGCCGTGATAGCAAGTGGCATTGATGCTTTGGAGCTAGGTATCCCCTTTTCAGATCCGATTGCCGACGGTCCAATAGTAGCCCAAGCTGCAGCCAGAGCTTGTCAGCATCAACTGTGCACCCAAAGCTACTTTGATATGATCCAAAGCATTCGAGAAAAATATCCTGAGTTACCGATAGGCTTGTTAGTCTACGCAAATCTCGTGTTTCGCTTTGGGGTAACCGCCTTTTACCAACAAGCAAAACAAAGTGGTGTTGATTGCGTGCTGATCCCGGATGTCCCATTTATAGAAGCAGCCCCCTACTTACAAGCCGCCAAAGCACACGGCATCGAAGCCGTGCTACTAGCAACACCTGCTTGTCAACCCTGTGATCTCGAAAAGATCGCAACATATTCTGCAGGATTCACTTACCTTGTGACCCGTGCAGGAGTCACCGGGATTGATAAAGCTTGCCAGATGGATCTATCCAAAGCCATGGTGTCACAGCTACAAGAGATGCAAGCACCTCCTATCGTTTTTGGCTTCGGGATCAAAAATGCCAGTGATGTGATAAGTGCTTATCAAGCAGGCGCAAAGGGAGTGATCATTGGCTCTGCACTGATTGATGCTATACAAACCATCGACTTACAAACAGAAAATGGCTACCAGCAAATCACAGCGCTCACGCGATCTTTATTCATAGTTTAGTTACCTAACGAGGGAGTGCAGTTGCGAGATAGCCGCAGGTACAATAAGATACGGCAAAATAGTGTTTCAAAAACAATGATGAACGCATGCTCCAATGGTTACCTGCTCCGGTTAAAGGCGCACTCAATGCCCTTTTTATTGCACTGCACACTCTGTTTTGGTGTGTGCCATTGTACTTTTTCTATTTTCTTAGGCTGTTAGCTAAAAGCACAGCCTTTCGCACTTTCACGAATCGCTGCATCATCAAGGTCTGTTCTGGTTGGATCCGCTCAAACAACTTAATGATGCAACAAACCATGTCGATTGATTTAGATGTGCCATCAATGGCGCACCTTTCAAAAGATCAATGGTACTTTGTGATCTGTAACCATCAATCGTGGACCGATATTCTCATTTTGCAAAAGATTTTTCTCAATCACATTCCCTTCTTACGCTTCTTTATCAAAAAACAATTGTTATGGTTACCTGGCATCAATTTAGCCTGGCTAGCATTAGATTTTCCGATTATGCACCGTCACTCAAAAGAACAAATTGAAAAGAATCCAGAATTGCGTAACAAAGATCGTATCGCGACAATGAAAGCCTGCGAAAAATATAAGCACATGCCGGTAACCATTTTAAACTTTTTAGAGGGAACGCGTTTCACCAAAGCAAAGCATCAACATCAACAATCGATTTTCAAAAATCTACTGATGCCTAAGATGGGAGGTTTTTCATTAGCGATTAATGCTATGGATAAAAAAATTACGCACGTATTAGATGTCACGATTGTTTATCCAGAGGGTAAAACAACCTTCTGGGATTTTCTGTGCGGACGTGTACATAAAATAATTGTTAAATTAACAGAACGTGAGATACCGATTGCTTTATTACAAGGCAATTACACGGAAGATGAACAGTATCGCAATCAATTCAAACAGTGGATCAATCAAATATGGCATGAAAAAGATGCACTTATTGATACGCTATCAAAATCCCCTCCTCCATAATTTTTCAGGTTTACCGAACTTAAATGTCAGACATTGACTCTTAATAAGAGCCACAAAAGTTTAAGTACACTGAGTAAAATACATGTATTTAAACAATTGTAGTACTAAAGTCCAATGTTCTGAACTTGGTGTTTCGTGATTAATTTTAACTTATGACCCGGAACAGTCTCTGTTCCGGTATTTGTTATAGGTGAATATTCACTAGTAGGTGAGCACAGCCATGAGCAAAATAGATGATAAAACACCCCATGAAGGTAACGGTTCTGATAACAAAGACACCAATGAGGGTGCGGTAGAAAAAGGCTCAATGTTTGATAGCATCAAACAGTACTTCAAAGGTATGACCGCAGAGAATGTCCCTGCGACAGCGGAGGAAATACCTGCGACTGAGGCACAAGCTGCCGAAAAAGCCGTTGGCGATAACGGCCAGTTGCCGCATGGTGATGAAGCAGGTGCTACAGCCAAAGCTTTGCAAGGTGCTCCGAATAATGATGGTGAACCTATCGATGCTGCCCAGAAACCTGATGAAGAAGATAAACCAAAAGAATTAACTTTAGAAGATATTGAAAAATTAGAAGCCGCTGCAGCAGGTGAAGCTGACGGTAGCGGCTTTAGTGTTCCAGCAACCATTCAACAAGGTGATAAAGGGATAGTAACCAGTTTAGAACGCGATTTGGGTTTAGGACCATTTCCACCTGCAGAACAAAAAGTATGGGAGAATCCTCCTGAGATCCAATCAACCCAAATAGACAATCCTGTCGAGATCCTCGATCTCACACCTAAGCTTGAAGGTGGTGATGCCATTGTCTATGAAGATGATTTATTAGCTAACCGTGGACCAAATGAATCTGCAGGTTCTGATACAACCAAAGAATCAACTACCGTACCTGGTGATTTTAAAATTGTGGCACTCGATGGTGTCAATAATTTAACGGTTGGTGGCCAATTTGTGATCCAAAATGGCGTGTTCGCACCAATCGATATTGTAACGCCGCTAGGAAATATCCTTTCTATCACCGGATATGACCCTAATACAGGCGTGGTTACCTATCAATACACGCTATTAGATAACGAACAACATCCACAAGGCGATGGTAACAACAGTATTTTTGAAGATTTTGATGTTCATTTAAGCGACACCGATGGGGATACAGCTGACGGTATATTATCTATTAACATTATCGATGACGTACCCTCAATCGAAGTTTCAGAAGAACTTGCCTCATTAATCGTCGATGAATCTTTCCTAGCAGTCGATGCCACAGGCTCCTTTGCGGGTTTATTCAATGCCGTACCTGGTGCTGATGGTGCATCGATTGTTTATGTTTTAAATATCAGTCAAGAAGGTGCAGACAGTGGTATCGTAGATACTTTCACTAACAGTCCTGTTTTATTATTTAAAGATGGCGACGATGTAGTAGGCCGAGTTGGTGATCTTGAAGTATTTCGTATTAGCATTGATCCCAATAATGGCGATGTCACACTTGACCAAAGTCGTGCCGTTGTCCATCCTGATCCTAATGATCACAACGATGTTGTTTCCTTAGGTGATAATAGCCTCATTACGCTCACCGCAACCATTACCGACGGCGATGGTGACGTGGCAAGCGCAACGCGCGATATTGCGAATGCATTTCATTTTAGAGATGATGCACCCAGCATTGATGTATCACTTGCCGATAAAGCACCCGATAAGCTGATCGTTGATGAAACCAATTTAAACATTAACGCCACCGCAGATTTTTCAGATAACTTTATTGTTAATCCTAATTTTGGCGCAGATGGCCCTGGAAACATTGTAACCGACTATCATCTTCAAATCCCTGCCGATGGTACCGATAGTGGTTTAATTGATGTTGCTACTCAAGAATCTGTATTGTTATATTTAAACAACGGCGTGGTTGAAGGTCGTACCTCAGGCACAAATGATTTAGTGTTCACTGTTTCAGTAGATGGTAATGGTCTTGTTACCCTTGACCAAATTCGTGCACTTGACCATCCAAATCCAAACAACCCAGATGACGCAGTTACCTTGGCTAACTCAAACCTCGTTCAATTAGTACGCGAAGATACCATTACAGATAAAGATGGTGACTCTGCAACAGACGATGCGGTTTTAAATATCGGCAAATCGCTGATCTTTAAAGATGATGGCCCACAGATTGACATTGGCTTATCCGGACAAGCAGCTCACTTGTTGCAAGTCGATGAAACAAATTTGGCAATCAATGCTACCGAAAACTTTGCTGACAACTTTACGATTATTAGTAGTAGTTACGGTGCAGATGGCCCCGGTAGCATTACTAACAATTATGCTCTCAGTATTTCCGCAGACGGCGCTAATAGCGGTTTGATTGATGTTGCAACCGGACAGTCAGTACTACTCCACATGAATGGTAATATGGTTGAGGGTCGTACCTCAGGCTCTAACGCCGTTGTTTTTACTGTTTCTGTCGATAATCACGGTAATGTAACGCTGGATCAAATCCGCGCACTCCAACATCCTGATCCTAACAACCATGATGATGCTATTACATTAAGTGACCCAAATTTAGTGAAACTCACTTTGACCGCCACCATTATTGATAAAGATGGCGATCCAGCACAAGATTCACAATCTTTGAATATTGGCCAAGCGCTTTCCTTCAAAGATGATGGCCCAAGCATCCACGTATCGCTTGTTGATGTCGCTCCCGATGCCTTGGTCGTTGACGAAACCAATTTAAATATTAATGCCTCAGCTAATTTTGCTGATAACTTTAATGTTACCAGCAACTACGGCGCAGATGGCGCAGGCACGATTACTTCTCAATATGAATTGTCTATTGCGGCACCTGGCGCAGACAGTGGCTTAATTGACGTCGCAACAGGTCAGCATGTGCTTCTATCCGTGAATGGCGGCGTAGTTGAAGGTCGTACTGCAATTGGCAACGATTTGGTCTTCACTGTTACAGTGGATGGTGTCGGTATTGTTACACTCGACCAAATTCGCGCATTACAACATCCGAATCCTAGTAATCCCAATGATGCTGTTTCATTAAGTGATGCTAATTTAATCAAACTGACCCGTACTGATACCATTGTGGATAAAGATGGCGATCATGCTGATAGCTCAGCGACACTCAATATTGGTCAAGCACTTTCCTTCAAAGACGACGGCCCAAGCATCCATGTGACACTCGCAACTGTTCCAGTTGATGAGTTAGTCGTTGATGAAACCAATTTAAATATCAACGCTTCTGCTAATTTTGCTGATAACTTTATTGTCACCAGCAACTACGGCGCAGATGGCGCAGGTTCTATTACGACCAATTACAGCCTTTCAGTTTCAAGTCCTAATGCCGATAGTGGCTTAATTGATGTCTTAACCGGTCAACATGTCCTCTTAACCCTTAATGATGACGGTGTGGTTGAAGGCCGTACGACGCTTAGCAATGCCTTAGTCTTCACTGTTTCTGTCGATGATGCTGGGATTGTGACGCTCGATCAAATCAGAGCTATTTCACACCCTGATCCTAACAATCCAGATGATGCAGTCAAATTAAGTGCTGCGGAATTAATTAAATTAACCTTACATGAAACCATTATCGACAAAGATGGTGACCAAGCTAACAGCGCTGCAACACTCAATATTGGCCTTGCATTAACCTTTAAAGATGATGGCCCACAGATTGATGTGAATGAAACAGCAGCACCTGTCTTAGTGGTTGATGAATCGAATTTCTTAATCAACGACAGCACCTCATTTGCTGGATTGTTCACTGCTAGTTTTGGCGCAGATGGTCCTAAAGATGTGAATCATGATGGGGTGGCGGATGCTGATGCCATTACTTACAGTCTTAACGTTTCAGCTCCTGGCGCAGACAGTGGATTACACGACACCGTTACAGGTCAAAGCGTATTATTAACACTTGAAGATGGCGTCGTTGTAGGACGTGCAGGACTGGGCGGACCAATTGTATTGACTATTTCAGTCGATGCCAATACGGGGGTCATAACACTCGACCAAAGTCGCTCGGTTGTTCATCCTAATACCAATGATCCCAACGACTCAACCATGTTCTCTGATGCTAATTTAGTGAAGTTAACCGCTACAGCACACGATGGTGACTTGGATACTGCCAGTGCAACCAAAGATATTGGTCAATCATTCAAGTTCCAAGATGACGGCCCAATCGCAGTCAACGATTGCTTCGATGTCCCTTTACCTGTCCAACCAAAATACAACTTAACCTTTGTATTAGATGTTTCAGGCAGTATGGGCACCGTGTTACCTGGTACCGGCAAAACCCGTATTCAATTATTAAAAGAATCACTCACTAGCGATGGGGCATTGCTTGATAGCTATCAAGAAGCAAGCTCAGATCTTGTGATTACCATTGTAACATTTAATAATAGTGCACAAACCTCAATGGAGTTCCATAGTGTCGAAGATGCTAAGGCGTATATTAATGGCCTCTCAGCAAATGGAACCACTAATTATCAAGCAGCAGCTGCCGCCGCAACAGCCGACATTGTCAGTGACAGCAATAATGCTGCTTTGAATGATCACATCGACAGGCTTTATTGGTTATCTGATGGTGCACCAATGCCTGCTAGTACTGCCCTGAGTGATGCTCAAGAACTTGCTTGGCGAAATCTTGTTAATGCAAATAATATTGAAGTTTATATGTTAAATATAGGCTCAACAAATATTAATGAAATCAATAACAATCTCCGGGACCTAGACGATGATCAACCAGGCACTGTCATTACAGTTGAACCTGATCTAAGTAATTTGCAACAACTTTTGATTGATACCATTAATCAAAGTGAAGTACAAGGTAATGTACTCGCCAACGATATTGCAGGGGCCGATCAAAATCCTGAGGTCGTCAATGTTTACTTCTTTTTGGCAGATAATGCCGCAGCGAATGCTTATCTTGCCGAACATTCTGATCTCATTGGCGCAACAGTAGATGGTAATAAAGTGACCATTCCTATTCCCAATGCGAATATTACTACCCCGTTGGGTAACATCTTACATATTGAAGCCGATGGTGATTTCACATACACCACAATGTCACATGATGACCAAAATCAGGGCGATCATGATAATATGTTCTATACCATGCGTGATGGTGATGGTGATCGCGCCAGCGCAGAATTGTGCTTCCTTGTTGATTTAGGCGTGATGATTACCAACTTGACACCTAAAGCTCAAGGCGGCGATGTCGTCGTCGATGAAGATGATTTGTTGTCCGATCGTGGGCAAAATGAGTCAGCAGGTTCTGATAATACTAAAGAATCAACCACTCAACCTGGCGACTTTAATATCAGTGCTCCTAACGGTGTTGGTGATTTAAGCATTGGTGGTCATGCGGTGATAACCAATGGCGTGTTTGCAGCTGTTAGTTTTACAACCCCAGAAGGTAATACCTTAAGTATTACAGGTTATAATCCTACAACTGGTTTAATCACTTATACTTATACCTTAAATGATAATGAACAACATCCTAATGCGAATGGTGAAAACAGTCTCTTTGAAGATTTCCAAGTCACGCTCACCGATATCGATGGTGATAGTGCAAGCGCTATTCTTAGCGCACGTATTATCGATGACGTGCCAGATGCGATTAACGATACTAACGCAAGCATCGCATCAGAAAGCAACTTAGTACTTACAGGTAATGTGAGAACTAATGACATTCAAGGTGCAGACGGTGCCAATGTCACTCCCGTTAGTCTAAATGGTACTTACGGTAGCATTGTCATCAACGCTGATGGTAGTTATGTTTACACGCTCAATGTAAATGATGCTGATTTCAAAGCTTTAGGTGGTGGCGGAATTGGTAATGAAAACTTTACTTACACCTTAACGGATGGCGATGGTGACTTCGATACAGCCAAACTCACTCTTAACATTAAAAATAATGACGATAGCGTTCTAATCACCGACCTCACACCTAAAGCCCAAGGTGGTGATGTCACTGTTGATGAAGACGATTTGTTAGCAAACCGTGGTCCTAATGAATCAGAAGGTTCTGATCTAAGCAAAGAATCTACCACCCAAGCTGGGAACTTTAAAATATCTGCTCCTGATGGGGTTGATAGTTTAACGATTGGTGGAAATGCCGTTATTACAGGCGGCGCGTTCTCACCAATCAGTTTTTCAACACCGTTAGGCAATACGCTTTCCATTACCGGCTATAACTCTGCAACTGGTGTAGTCAGTTATGAATATACACTCAGGGATAATGAAAATCATCCGACTGGAAACGGCGAAAATAGTATTTTTGAAGATTTTGCGGTGGTCTTAAAAGATGTGGATGGCGACACTGCTAACGACACCTTGTCTGCAAGAATTATCGATGATGTGCCAACCGCCGTGAACGATTCCTTCACTGTTCCTATTCCAGATCAACCCAAATACAACCTAACCTTTGTGTTAGATGTGTCTGGCAGCATGGGCACCATGTTACCTGGTACCGGCAAAACCCGCATCCAATTATTAAAAGAAGCGCTCACTGGCAATGGTGCATTGCTTGATAGTTATCAAGCAGCGAGTAATGATTTGGTATTTACCATCATTACCTTTAGTAACAATGCACAAACCTCTATTGAGTTCCATAGTGTGGATGCTGCTAAATCGTACATAAATGCTCTAAACGCAAATGGCACCACCAACTATCAAGCGGCAGCTGCTGCTGCCACAGCGGATGTCAATGCCGACGATGCCAATCCAGCATTAAATGGTTACATTGATAGAATGTATTGGATATCTGATGGTGAACCTAATCCAGGCAACACTGCGCTAAATGACGCTCAAGAACTTGCTTGGCGTAATAACCTCATCGAGGGTAATGTTGAAGCGTATATGCTTAACATTGGTGGTACCAATAACAACATTAACGAGCATTTAGCTGATTTAGATGATGACCAACCAGGAACTGTGATCACCGTTGCGCCTGATTTAAGCAACTTGCAACAACTATTGGTTGACACAATTAATGAAACTGAAGTGCAAGGTAATGTTTTAACAAACGACATTAAAGGTGCTGATGGTAACCCATCTGTTATTAACGTATATTTCAACTTTGATAATGCGCAAGAAGCAAATAGTTACAAAAATGATCATCCTGAATTAACTGGCATTAGTGTCAACGGTAATACAGTTATTATTCCGATTCCAAATGGCAATATCGTCACTCCTTTAGGTAATGTATTGCACATTGGATCTGATGGTAACTTTACTTATGTCAGTAACGTTAACAATAGTATTAATGGTGGCAAAGATACGCTTTACTACACCATGCAAGATAATGATGGTGATACCTCCAGTGCAGAACTTAGTTTCAATATTGATGCAGGTGTTACCATCACTAACTTAACATCTAAAGCACAAGGTGGTGATGTCAGCGTCAATGAAGATGATTTACTTGCCAGTCGCGGTTTGAACGAATCTGCGGGCTCCGATCCTAGCAAAGAATCCACTACTCAAGCAGGCGACTTCAAAATCAGCGCTCCAGATGGCATCGCCAACTTGAGTGTTGGTGGTCACGATGTCATCGTTAACAACGTGTTTACCACTACCAGCTTTAGCACCCCGCTGGGTAATACCCTCTCCATTACCGGTTATAATGCGACAAATGGTACGGTTTCATACACTTATACTTTAAACGACAATGAAAACCATGCTAACGGAAATGGTAAAAACAGTTTGTTTGAAGACTTTACTGTTTCACTCAGAGATACCGACGGTGATACAGCAACCAATACATTAAGCGTTAACATTGTTGATGATGTACCAACTGCAAATGCGGATGATTTCAGCATCACCAAACCACCGTTACCCAAATACAACTTGATATTCAATTTAGACGTCTCAGGCAGTATGGGTGATATGATTCTAGGGACAGGTAAAACCCGCTTACAAATCCTAAAAGAATCTTTAACCAGTAATGGCGCTCTTTTAGATAGCTATGCCGCTGCAAGCTCAGGATTACTGATCACATTTGTGACTTTTGCATCAAATGCACAAACTTCACAAGAATTTGACAATATACAAGCAGCTAAAAGCTTCATTAATGCTTTAAGTGCTAATGGCTCGACTAACTATACTGCAGCAATGAACCAATCACAAACTCTCATGAATGCGGACAAAGCGAATCCTGCATTAGCAGAGTACATAGATAAAACCTACTTTATCTCTGATGGTCAGCCAAACGTTGGTACACCCAATAGTGGAAATTACCTAACTTGGCAAAATAATATTAATACCAATGGCGTTGATTCCATTGTGATTAATATTGCACCTCCTGCTAGTCAACAAAATGTTGACCAATACTTAACACCTTTAGCAAATCCTGGTGATACTCCAGCGGTTTATCATGTGAATGCTAATTTGAGCAATTTACAAGACATATTAATCAGCACCATCGGCGATGTTGCACACATTAGCGGCAATATTCTTGTCAATGATATCGCAGGTGCGGATGGCAATCTCCATGTCACTCAAATTCAGTTTGCTTTTGCAAGTTCCGCAGCGGCTACTGCGTATTTGAATGCACACTCTGACTTGATTGGTGCAAGCGTAAATGGGGTTAACGTGATCATTCCTATCCCACAGAACTCTGACATTGCGACTCCTAATGGTGAAAAATTACACCTTAACGCAGATGGTACCTTCACTTACACCATTGATGGCAATGCACAAGTAGGGAAAACCGATAGCTTTACCTACACTGCGGTGGATAATGATGGTGACCCTACCACTGCGCAAGCACAATTACATGTGATTGCACCACAAAGCTTGCAAATGACCATTACCAGCTTTTCCGTTGAAACCACTTCAGCTGATTCTCACAATGATGTTTCTGCTGCCAATAGTGATGTCGCTTTTGCAACCTCCAAAGCGCCTTTTGCAGGTGATTTGATGGCGAATGATGTGATAGGCGCTCAAGGTGCAAAAGTGATCCAGCTCTCTTTTGAAACCGATGATGCAGCGAAATACATTAAAGATAACCACTTGGAAAGCTTAAATGCAGTCGCTGATAAAGACGGCAAAACTGTTCATATCCCGTTACCAGAAGATGGTGCTGAAATTGAATTTACCACACCTCAAGGTGGTAGTTTGGCAGCGAATAACTCTGGTGAATATGCTTACACTGTCAGCCCTAAAGCAACTGACCAAGTAGAACACTTCACATATACCTTGAAGGATTTAGCAACGGGTAACCTGCATGATGCAAAACTGGATGTGAATGTGTTTGAACATCCCACTTCATTAGTAAATCTCATGGGTAGCGATGCCAATGATATCATGAGCACTGCCAACCATAATGCCAATGCGATTATGATGGAAGGCGGCAAAGGTATTAATGACTTTATTATCGATGTAGGTGATTCACATGCACCTGAAACCATTTTCATCAAAGACTTAGGAATGAGCAAACAAAATGTCCTCTCTTTTGTTGGAGTTCAAGATTCCAATCACGATGGTAAAGTGGACTTCATGGATGCAGTAGCAAGCTTCCATCAAGAGGGTCCAAATGCTAACCTTGAAATAACCTTACAAAATAAGAGTACCGTTATCTTGGAAAATGTAGGTACCGTTCCTGGGCATGACATGCAAGCATTACAGCAACACTTAGAAAGCATTACTGCAGATCTGCATGTAACGAAATAAAGGCCTTATCGAAAGCATGTAGCAGATCTGCTACATGCTTTTGCATTTGTGGATCCTCTGCATACTTTGGCAATAATACCCCCCAGGCTTTAATGGTAGGCGCATCTAACGTTAAGATGCTTTGCTCAAATAAGCTCACTTGTTGCAAAATGTTGCTGGGTGTTGTGGTGAAATACAGTGATAACCCTGTATGCCATTGCGTGAGTGAGGAGGTTTCTAAACCAAATTTTCTCTCATCTTCAGGAATAGAAATCAGGAATTTTTTAAATTCGGTCCATTTATAAGTGCTATGTAACACCTGATCTTCCAGTAATTTTAAAAAAGTCCCCTGTTGTTTTCTGGGTACTTCCTTCAACAGCTTTTCGATTCCGCTTTGTCTGACGCAGTGTTCACGATATTCGTCAACATAGCTATGAAACAACATGCCGCGTGCAAAGGGTGATTTCGCAGCATAAACCTTTTCTAAGGTCATACCTTTATAATGCGTTTGATCTCGCCTTATCACCCCTAGATACCGAATATCGGGAAACACCGTTCCCAATAAAAACAGCTTCCTTTCTTCTTCAGTATATTCTGGCGCAAAAGTTGCGAGCCATTTCCCACCTAACGCGACATGCATGGCAGGCGCTGCTGCGAACAATTTAAAAGAAAGTAGACCAACTATCAATAATGCGATTGCTCTCGCCTTGAACACGGATCACCTATCATTTGACTGGACACACAAATTGATGCTATCAACAGTAATGCTCTCATATTCAAGCAATAGGAACAATCAACGTTATGAACCGAACTAGAAATCTATTTATTAGGCTAGCCATTGTGCTTAGTTTTATGATGACTTTTTTGAGCACCCCCATACAAGCTAAAGAAACCACCGTTGTTCTTTATGGCACAAGCTGGTGCACCTATTGTAAGCAAGTGCGTGAATATCTAAAGTCACAAAATGTGAGCTTTACTGACTATGACATCGAAACTTCAGAAGAAGGCAAACGTAAATTTCATGAAGCAAATGGTCAAGGTGTACCGCTCATTTTTGTAGGCAATACCCGTTTAGATGGCTTTGATCGTGGTGACTTGCACAATGCCTTAAAACAACACGGACTCGTTAAAAAGTAATAGCAATCCTGATTATGAAGTTAATGCTTATTATGTTGTTAAGCATGGCTTATCAAGGCGCGCATAGTGCGCCTTGTTACCAACCGCTTCTAACACTCCACCACTCTACGTTTTTCTGTGATCAGCCTTTTTCAAACTTTGGTGAAATCCATGAGCATAGTAAACATCAGCCAGCCTTAAACGAAAAAATCACCTGCATGTATCTTGTGCCTTTAAAAAAGCTGGCTCCCTTTTATGCTTGCTATCATCAAAAGTGTGTTAATCAAAAGGGCAAAGTTAGCCAAGGGTTGCGCTGCTGCCAACGCGATAACCAATTTCAAGAAATGCAAAAAGATCTGCACAATTTGGTCCCCGAAACACGGCAGTTAAAGAAAGAGCGCGAACGTTATCGATTTGCCGAATTGAGCAACACCCCATCCAAAAAGTCGGGATGCCATTTTGTAATTGATAAAAAAAGCAAGCAACTGGAACCTGCCCTCAGTAAGCGCGGCATGATCGCCCGCGCCTATCTTTATATGAAAGATACTTATCCGTTTCGATTAACGGATGAAGAAATGGCATTGTATTTAAAGTGGCATGAACAATACCCGGTAACGCAGGATGAGAGGGAGAGGAATGAGAAGATCTTTCTGATGCAGGGGCGTAGGAATCACTGGGTGAATTAAATCCCCTCCCCACGCAGCGGTCCATTCGCCTTATGGCGAATGCTCCTCACGCGGGGCTAGAATCCTACGCGGCTACGCCGCGCAGAAAATACATTGTTTGGATCGCCCCGTAGGTCTGTACAGAGCCTAGCCCCGCGTAAGATTTACACGCCGTAGGCGAGTAAATCGCAGCGTGGGGTCTATGCCGGACTCATTTTGAGAAACCGATACTGCCATCTGTCATAGGCTGAATCAACTTCGTCTTTGATCCTCGCCACAGCACGCGTATTGAACATCCTATCAAGCATGGTTTCCAACGCGGTTTGTTCAGTGCCTTGGTCCACTTGCTTTGGCAGAAGTTGGTATAAGCGCTTTAAGGCTTCCACATCGCCATGACATGCTCTATCGGCTAAATAATTAAAATGACGTTCAATTTTTTGGTAGGTACTTTGAGAAATTTTTTCATATTCGCTTTGAAAAAATTCGGCTAAGTTCTGTTGTGACTGTGGTCCATTCATTTGCTGAATGATATCTTGCGCTTCCCTTAAAATACGGCTTTTGGTTTTTTCTCTTACCGCCACTTTGAGTCTGGCATTGAATTCCTTCGCTCTTTGCACATTTTTGCGAACCGCCAACGCATTGGCTTCACTTAACGAATGTACTGCAAACAAAAAGATCGTCTTGGCAGATATACCCAGTAAAGCGCCAATCCCGGTAGCCAGTAGTATTGTATTAAAACTTGCAGACAGCAGGAGTGACGTGAACAACCCCATTAAAGCGCCCGCTGTGGTTTGACCACTAAATTTACCAATAAACTGGCCTATCTTGCCTTGATATTGCGGCGCTAATTGTCCAGCATTCAGCAAACCTAACAAATATCCCAGCGCATAACCCACTGGTCGAAATAAAAAGTAAGCAACATCTCGTCCTAATTCTTGAGAAATACTGATCCCGGTACAAAACTTGAGCAGTTTCTCAACCCCTTTGTGGGAAAAGAAGCTTCCCACCAACGGCAACCGTTTTAGCATGTCGTTATACATTGCGTTTAAACCATTCGGCAGAAATAGCACTATCGCTTTAGCAGCATCCTCAAGGCCATCTGCAAACCAGGTTGCCCACTGTTTTAATTGTTTGGCGGCTGGTGCTTCAATTGTTTCTTTATTTGTCATTTACCTTGCTCCATTTGCTAAGACAGGTTATGCCCTATCAATCTACTACCTAAGAACTTTACCCTGATTCTTTAAAATAATGAATATAAGAATGAATTTCGCTATAGTATTGATTACTCTCTGATTAGGGATTGATAAAGCGTTATGATCCAAATCGATGATCTAAGCTATGATTACCCAGGCAAACGAGCGCTGGAACATATTTCCTGCACGATTCCCCCTAACACCATTACTGCTCTTGTCGGACCAAACGGCGCTGGTAAAACCACTCTGTTGCGCTGCCTTTCGGCTTTGGACAGCCCTATGCAAGGTAAAATTACCATTGATGGCTGGGATACTGACAGGTTTCCACGCAAAATCCATGAAATCAGTAGCTATCTTTCAGACTTTTTTGGACTCTATGATGACTTAACCGTAGAACAGAACTTAACGTTCTTTGCCTGGAGTCGAAACTGCGACAGTAGCCAAACCAATAAACTGATAGACCAAGCGATGGAACGATTACAAATCACGGAATATCGCAAAATAACGGCGGGTAAACTTTCGCGTGGGTTACGTCAACGCCTCGCTATCGCACAAACCATTATCCACAATCCTAAAATCCTATTTCTGGATGAACCCGCTTCTGGCCTTGATCCAGAAGCACGCTATCATTTATCAAAACTGTTATTGACTCTGCAAGCACAAGGGATGACCTTAATCGTTTCCTCTCATATTTTATCGGAGTTGGAAGATTATTCGACTCATATGCTTGTGCTACAAGATGGCAAACTCTTAGAGCAATGTGCCCTTAAAACCTACCAACAAAAAGAAAACACATTGAGTTTGTGCCTCACCCTTTCAACCGATGCTGCGCCTTTTAGCACCGCATTCAATCAATTACCGAATGTGGCGGTTAAATCGATAAAAGCGAATATTGTCATGCTGGAATTGAAGGGCAATCAACAAGATCAACAACAGTTACTCAAAACCCTGGTAATGCAGAATATACCGGTTGTCAGTCTGCAAGAGCAAAAGCAACGAATGCAAGATGTTTATTTAAACATTGCCCAAAATCAAAACAAAGATCCAAAAACAACGAAGGATTAACATGATTCACAACCCTGAGTTAAGACGCAATATTTGGCTTGATTTTACTCCGCACCGTTTATTATTCACTCCGCTTATTTTAGGACTACTAACTTATATTTTTAAAATGATGAGTGATGGCGCAGGGGCAGGCTTTGCTTATTATGCGGGTTGCTTTTTTCTGTTTATCTGGGGAACACGCGCCGCTTCTGATACCGTGATGCAAGAAGTCGGTAATAATACCTGGGACTTTCAACGTCAATCTGCCATTTCACCTTGGAGTATGACGATTGGCAAATGGCTCGGTAGCACCTTGTTTAGCTGGTATGGTGTTTTAATTTGCTTACTCCTTTTTTTACCGCTGCAATCCACTTTACCAGCAAGAGAAGTTGTCTCAGCTACAGAATTACTGTCATTACTCATTGGCGGCTTATTTTCACAAGCATTGGGGTTATTACTTAGCATCCAAATATTACCGCAAATCCGCCATGCGCATTCCAACAAAACTTTCAGCTATTTTTTAATCGCTGCTTTCACAGGTATCGTGTTTACAGGGTATTGTTATGTTGCACAAAGAAATACCGGTACGGTACTGTGGCATCATCACCAGTTTAATACACCAGCCTTTTTTATCTTAAGCTACACCATTTTTCTCGCATGGACTGTTGTCGCACTCTATCGCTCTTTTAGTAAAGAACTGCAATATCAAAATATTCCTTGGGTGTGGTTAGTGTTTAACCTGTATTGCATGGTTTATTTTTCAGGCTTTGGTTCATTTTTTCAAGAACATGCCAACACTAAACTAATGGAAGATATGCCTGAGTTGCGCCAGTTGTTTGATACAACACCTCTTTATATTGCTTTTAGCGTGATCACACTACTTTGCTACTTTGGGTTATTTTCCGATTCACTCAACAGCCTACGCTATCGAAAAATACTCACACGCCTCTCTCTTTACAATATCACTGAAACCTTACAAGAAATTCCTTGGTGGGTCATTTCTTTCACCTTGGCGATTATCGTTGGCATCATCACATGCCTTGTACCGAATGATTTTAAAGAATTTTCGACGTCGGTTTTCATCTTAACCAGCCTGTTATTTTTGGTTCGTGATATTTTACTCGCGCACTATTTCTATTTTAGTAAAAACCCAAGACGCGCTCAATCTGCTGTGATCTTGTATTTAGCTATCCTGTGGATTGCCGTGCCCGTGTTATTGGGCTTATTGAAATTACAATATTTGCTACCCGCCGTGCTCCCCAGCTGGGGTAATAATACCCCACTCGCACTGATAGCCATCTTGGCCCAAATTGGCTTCTTCGGTTTCTTAGTTTGGCAGCGCTGGGAAAGTATTTGGGCTCCCGAGGAACCAAAAAAATTGATTACGTTGGGAGAATAGGGGACCCGGGCTCTTTCCCCTCTACCGCTTGCGGGAAAGGGGAAATATCAGATACTGTATTTCCAGGTTACAATGCGTAATGAAAGCATAATGAAGAATCCCAAGAACACTCCACACTAAATACATTTTGCAGCTTTAGCCTTTCTAACGTCGGCAAGGGCCGTAAACTCAGCACTTGTTGCACACTGGTGTGTTGATTGATCTTGCGACCAATTTCTGCGAGCAAATTCTGGGTAAAGCAAGTAGAACAAGTATAAATAACGGTGGTATCTTGCCAATCGTCGGTTAAAAAATTAGCACAACGCAGATCGAGCACCCGATTATCATTCCAGAAAAAAGGAAAATCGTTTTTTAACTTTTCTTCTGCTAACTTTGACTGGTTAAATAAACCCGTTGATGCCTCGATGCCAATCACTTTTTTGACAGGGCTTTGCGTAAAAACTTGTAAAGCGCATTTGCCAAGTCCTGAGCCCAAGTCTAAAAACACATCGCTTTCCTTGGGATGGAACTCTGAAATCATTTTTTTAACACTGGGATAAAGCAGCTCGCCATACGTCTGGCTCACATTGTCTTTAGCAAAAGTGGTCAGTTCATCTTTGCTATACGCAATATACCCGTGAGTATGTTGGTAGACTTTAGAGAAATAACCTTGATATAGTAAATCTATTGCTACTTTGTCCATTAAGTTTACCCGTGTCATCATTTAACGAAAATCAAGAGACTTTTGCGACTGAAGTGGTATCCAAGCAGCTTGCTGTGCCACAACCTGCCCTGCAATCTCGTTTTAACCGTCTTTATATTACCAGAAGATTGTTTGAATGGTTGTTTAGCGCCGTACTTATTTTCGGTGGTCAGGAGTTTCTATTAAAGAACGGCATGTATTCTCCCGCCTGGCCAGCTGCGGGGGTTGGGCTTTCGGCCCTTTTTTTGCGGGGTGACATCCTCGTATTGGGTATATTTACTGGTTCTCTAACTAGTTATCTATTTAACAATTTTCCTTTAACAGTGAGCCTTAGCAATAGCATTCTCTTTACAGCCAATCTTTGGCTGATCCGTTTTTGTTGCCTGCGTTTTTTTGGCACAATCGCGCCGATGCACGCAACAAAAGTTTGCCTGCAATTTATCGCGGTGGTGGTATTCTTTTGTGGCTTACATACTGGCTGGCAATATCTTTTCTACCCTGAGCTACCTTGGCTAATGGCATTTATCGGCGAAGTGAATGGCATTTTATGCTTAACACCGCTTTGTCTTAGCTTAGAGCCTTTTACGGTCAAACGATTATTTGTGAGAGGATCATTACCGGCGTGGTTAGCAGGCGGCACTCTGGTCGTTGGACATAGTTTATTTTTCTTCTTACCCGCGAAACTTGCTGTTCCCTGGGCAATTATATTAATGGTGGCTATTTATATTTACGCGCATCACTTTCGTGCTGCAGCGACGGGTATGACCTTGCTCGCGATTTCCGTGGTTTATCTCACCGGTGCTTTAGAGCCTTTTCAACTTTTCCAACCCACTTATCGGCTGTATACCGTTATTATGATTCTCATGCTCTTCACCTTTGGCACGATCGTAGCGATATTACAATCCTGTCGATGTACGCAAGTTGATTACATGCCGCGCCCCTAAGTCGTAAGCAGGCACTGAAACTAATTTAACGGTGTTTAATGCAATGGGGTGCCCTAAAAAGATCTGAGCAGTGCGTGCAAAACGCTCTGGTCCATCAGTTGCCATAAAATGAATGGTGGGCACATCTTTGGTTTCGCGCAATAAATCTTGTGACTCTAATAAAGCGGTTACATCAAAGGCAACTTGTTTAGCCGGATCGAGTACCAGAATATCGCCTAGCACATTTTGAATAGGCTCTTTCAAAACAGGAAAATGCGTACATCCCAACACCGCACAAGCCGCTTTTTGATTGCTCAACATTTGTTTTAATGGCATCAGTAATTTGGCAATAATATCGTCGACCAATGCACCGTGGCACCACCCTTCTTCTGCTAACGCCACTAACAGCGGAGAACACGCCCATTCCACGACTTCAGTTTGAGGTGAAAGACGTGATAAGACATTGCGATAAGCATGGCCTTTTACAGTGCCTTCGGTTGCCAAAATCACAACCTTGCCTTCATTCTCACAAGATAAGGCCGCTTTTGCACCTGGCTCAATAACGCCTACCACGGGGATCGGGTAAAACTTTTCTTGTAGGGCTTCCAAAGCGACTGCCGTCGCCGTGTTACAAGCAACCACCAGCATTTTCACTTGATCCGCAAAAATCTCATTGGCATTGAGTGTATAATTTTTGACCGTTTCGGGGCTCTTGGTGCCATAGGGCAATCTTGCTGTATCACCTAGGTAAAGGAAGTGCTCCATCGGTAGAGCTTCTCGTAGAGCTTTAAGGACGGTTAAACCCCCTATCCCTGAGTCAAAAATGCCAATTGGCAGGTCTTTTTTTGAAGCGTTATTCATTGTTTAGTAATGCCCTACTAATGTTCAAAAAGCGCCTCTATGCTAACTGATGCCTTACAAGAGATCTATAAGTATGTCCATTAACACAGTAAAAATAGGATGAACCACACGCATTTTACTAAAAGGAACTAATCTGTCTATCGGCTCTCTAATTAGGAATAAGAGGTAGATTAGGTATTCAGTATGAAAGAATTAGACAATTTAAAAATAGGGGTCACCAAACTTGTCGAGGATTTAAATAGCAAAAAGACAAGATATCAGACCATTGTCGACCAAGAAGCGAAATACAAAAATCATCCCCAATTATCTGCAAACGATCTTGAAGGTATTCTGACATTTATTCAAGGCAATTTACAAAATGGCGCCTGGGATGCAGCGTTAAAGCAACAAGGTGGCCTACGCATTCCAAAAAACGAACAAGGTGGTGCACCTAAACGCACTTTATCCATTATCACCTTACCTAATGGTGAGTTTAGTATCATCATTGAAACAAAAAGCAAACTCATCGACCAAAAGATTTTAGATGTGGATCCCAATTATAAAAAGCCACATGGCGCCGTAAAGCATGGCACCCCTTGCATGCTATTATGGCCACGAACAATCGACAAACCCAATAAAAAATGGTGGTCGAGCGTTGTAGAAAAAGAAGCTGCTTTTGAAGAAGTCAGGATTGAAGCCGCAGTGTCCATGCAAGATAATCCCTATATTCTCAATACCATTGCGGGTTTACCTTATGTCTCTGTTAAACACAAAGATAAACGGCTACCACTCTATGGGGAAATAGCTGAAAGTGGTGATTTCGAAAATTTTATTAAACAAGTTCATCCTGATCCCAAGACGATTGATAGAATCGTTTATTCATTTTTGTTGGGAGTAGAATATCTTCATGAAAAAAATATTCTACATCGCGATATTAAACCAGCCAACATTATCGTGGCTAAAGATGATTTTGGAGAACCTTTTGGCAAAGTGATGGACTTTGGTGAATCTATGAAAGATCGAACCAGAATATCTGGCGATCCCAATTTTTTCTCACCAGAAGCTGCTAACATCTTTTTTAACAAAAAACCAGACAGATATCCCATCATATGCAAAGATGCGGTATGCGACTTTTTATATCATGATGAAATCACTCATAATCCTTCACCACCACCTTTTCTGGCGTCTGAAGCGGATGATGTTTGGTCTATTGGAGCAATGATGCTTTCACTGTATTCTGATGTTGGCATCATTAACAAAGATGTCGTTAAACATCTCCTTAAAGATGAAAAAGCATACGCTAAATTATTGGAAAAACTAGAAAAGGAACCCAATGAATTTGACAAAATGTACTATGTTGTTGTCAATTGCTTACGCATCAATCCAATAGAGCGACTCACAGTTAAACAAATTTTAGAGAACCTACCAAATCAACAGATGCTCAAGCATTTCAGAAATGTGCTTGACAAAATGCAAGAAAATGAGAATAAACCACATCGTAAATCCTTATTATTTTCAAGCAACGAAGCCGCTTCTAGCTATGAAGCGACTTCTAGCAATCCAAAGCAAGAATTAGAGGTTGAAAGCAAGCCCGTGTCAATCCAACAAAAAACAAAGGGAATAAATCCACACGGTAAATAAAAATAAATAGAAGGAAAATGCACCATGAACAAGTCAAAATGGCTTTATCTTATTTTGATTTTATCGGTTGCCTCGAACATTTTCGTGATCGGCTATTTCATGGGACATAAACCTAGCATAGCAATTGAATCAGCTAGTACCGCACCGATTACACAAGATATGAAAGGAATGTATAAAGCACTTCCTGAAGAAAATAAAAAGAAGCTTGGCGAGTTTGTGAAACAACAACAGCAAGAAATTATGATTAATCAAAATCAAATTCGCCAGATCCGCTTGCAGATCGCACAAGTCCTAATGCAAGAGCCTTTAAACGAAAAACTGCTTGGTGAGCTGTTTGAACAGTCTTTTCAGTTATCGATTAAAAATCTCAGCTTGTCGCAAAAGACCACTTTTCAACTGATGTTAAAATTACCACAAGCAGAGCGCGCTAAAATCGCAAAAGCACTCGCAGCTTCAGCATTACGAAAACCTGCCGTGCAAAAACCAAACTCAACACCACTTGATAAGACCACCTAAAGCAAAGAATTGGCTGAACGGCTGCGGGTTATCATTCTGCCATCATTACTTGCTTGTGGCTTTTTTGCGCTTTTCTCTTTTCTTCTTAAATTGAATGCACGTTGTTCACCAGGTAATACCTCTTCGGCAACTTGTAAAGCAGCACTTGGCATTTCATGCAAGAATTTACCTAATCGTTGAAATCCTTCGAGTTCTCTTTCTAATACCGCGCGATCTTCAGCATTAACCGGTTTTTTTCGTGTTATACAATAGCGAACCAGATCAGGTAAGTTATAAAAAAATGGCGTTGACAATGCGCCGCAGGCTTTATCCCCATATTCATAGGCATAGTAAAAAACATGCCCTTCATTGATCCAACCACGCCATTGGTTTATATCAAGCCACCACCACCAAGGATTTGGCGCACCATATAAAAAATGAAATCCGTGTCTGTATAAACCTGCTGCAAGGTGCCCAGCAAGAGGGCCAACCATATAAGCGACCATATAGCCACCTGCACCTGCGCAAAGAAATTTAAGCGCCGTATCGGCTTTGCTCCCTGATTCAAACATTTCTGACCTCATAGCAATCAACTCTTTGATATAAGGTGAAACATAGTTGAATTTAAAAAATTAAACTACAGGATGGTTTTACAGATAGGAGGGAGCGTTAATCCGGCTTTAAGCGCTTCGCACGACCACAACAGGTCACCGAGGTAATGAGGGCAGCAGTAGAATCATAAATGCAGCTGGCAAGCCACAGAAGGCCAGTTTTGGGCTCATCAACATCACCAAAGACTTCTTTAAAGACATCGGCACCAAAATCTTGCTCGTAGGCCCACAATTTAGCCTCATCTGGTCCATTTTTAGCCATGATAGTTATCGCTCATTGTTCGACAAGAGCCTGCATTATAAAGCTTATGAGCGTGAGTGAAAGAGTTGATGGATGATATTCCGACAGGTGGAGTAACTTTGGCCTTTGGTGAGGATCTGTTTAAAATGTGCATAGCCGCCCTTTGGCGGAGTATTCAATGCAACTGGAATCGCAAAGTCATCAATAATGTCTTGCCAAAATCGTTCCCACAAAATACCGTTCAAATGATTTTCTTCAAAGGTAGGCGCATCCGGCCCTTGATTGATCTCTAACAACCAAAGTTTCCCGGATTCATCAGCCATAAAATCAAAACCAAAAATTTCAAACTTACGTATTTTTTGCGGCTTACAATAAGAAGGTTCTTTTTTGATTAAGGCTTTCATGACCTTTTTAACAATCTCTACCATTTGTTGATAGGTTGTAGAGAAATCGCTCAGTTCATTGGTCGAACGTTGCGTAATATGCGATAACTCACCATCTAGCACATAATTGGTAATGTGCATTTTACGATTGTTAAAATTATCATCTTTTGTAAATGCCAATGCACTCAGGTTAATATAGCCTTGGTCGTACAAGAAGACACCAGCATAGTTGGTGACCACCACATGCAGACGATAGGTAAATTTTTTACCATCGATTAACTTGGGGCGATGGATGTATTGTTGCAATACATGATCGCCACCTAAACGCGAAGTGTTATAATAATGCTTTTTTATGTCTTCAATATTATTAAAGAGTTTTATTTGATCGCCATTGTTCAGCATCGAGGGTTTTAAAATCCACTCTACTCCCTCTAAACGGGGCTGGTATTGGTGATGATGGAGATAATGCTCAAAAATAATCTTAGCGAACACTTGTTGACAGTTATCATCATTGATGGTGTAACTTAATGGCATAATCGGCGGTTTATAATCAGCAACCAGTTCAGCTAATAAATGTTTATATTCCAGATTTTTAGATATTTCATCATGTAAACTTAAATGACGATCGTCAAGTTCAGCACTTTGCGCATTCTCACTCTCGACCCACCCTCTTTTTAATAAACGTTGCGAGATATGAAAACGTATCGCAGGCACGTAAGAGAAAAAGTAAAAAGTGTGATTGGCATTCATCAATGAGCAACTGTGCGTGATAGCAATTGAATAACCAATACCCCCGAAATAATCAAAGCAATGCCCGCTACGGCTGCAAAATCAAGGACTTGGCGATATAGAAAATAACTAATGATAGCGACTATCACGACTCCGACACCAGACCAAATGGCATAAGCAACGCCAACGGGAATAGTGCGCAAACTCAACATCAGAAAGTAAAATGCACAAACATAACCGCAGATAACTAATGTACTGGGCAGTAATTGAGTAAATTCCTGAGAAGCCTTTAATGAGCTTGTCGCAATCACTTCTGCGCAAATAGCAATCGCAAGGTAAAAATAAGATACCATAAACCTACTTTATTTTTCGAATTGATAAGATAAGGGGGGTAATTTTGCAATGTCGGTACAACCATAAACCAACGAATTAGACAGCATTTTACCACTCGCATTTAAACGATGGTTATGTAGTTTTCCTTCTTCTTTATATCCAAGTCTAATAGCCACTTGAGCACTTTTGATATTTTTTTCTTCGCAATTAATTTCAATACGTTTTGCTTTTAAGACATCGAATAGATAGCGAGACAAAGCATTCATGGCTTCTGTAATAAGCCCTTTATTGGCATAGCCCTGATTAACCCAATAGCCAATCTCAAAACTAGGGATCATGAGATTCGCGGGTTTTATTCCTGTCGCCCCATAATAAATGCGATCATGGATGTCCATGATCTGTAAGGGCTGTTCTATACCCTCATGAGCTGGGGAACTCCAAATTTTTTCACCATGGGCTAAATACACTTCGGTATCCCGCAAAGAGGCTAAGGATTGTGCCCATGGCATCCATTGTTTCAATGTCTGAAAGCTTGCTTTCATAGCACCATGCATCAAAGCAGCATCAGAAATGCGCACCGGGCGAATAATAAGGCGTTCAGTACGAATGATTTTCAGTGGAATGGGGCCGTATTGCATGAGTCCTCGTCACTATAGATGTGGATCTTATCAGTTTAGTTTATATTTTAACTTTTTATTGCCCTAAATACACGCGCCAGTATTAGGAAATTCTAAAGGCTAATTAATATACAGTAATTTTAATAACTAAGGTCTTCGTGAGCGGGTTGGCTCCTTGGCTTCCTTGGTTACATCGGTTTTTTTAACTTCAGCAGGCGCTCCAGAGGGATGGGGTAACTTATTCAAACTCAATGTCTCATCCTGACGGAAGGCGGTGGTGATGGATGCTCGTCTTGACTGCTCTCCTGTACTGGCACTCACCATAGGTGTACTTTCTATGTGCTTCTTGAGCGCAATATCCATATTCTCTGAAACAGCACTGATCATTTGCGCGCTAAAATAACGTGCGGTATCAATGGCTCCTGTTAATTGTGATAAAATCCCTTTTCGTGCTAATTGGGTACCAACCGTTTTCAGATCTTCCCGACCCGCTAACTTTAATTGCGCCATGACACCCGTATTTTGGGGATCATAACCAATAGCATCATCAATATCCGGGGCAAATAATTCAGCAGCGATGGTTTCCTTTTGCACTAGTTCAATCTGCTGCACCAATGCGTTAATTGAGGAAACCAATACGAGATAATTTGTACCATCTCCTAATCTTCCTTTTTGAATATCAGCTGTTAATGCTGCATATTCCGTTTGAATTGCATCTTTTAGAGTGACAAACAAATCAGTATCTAACTCTGCTTGGTTCTTAGGCAATCGACAAAATTGTTTACGTTTATCTTCTTTAATTTGCAATAAAAATGCTAATTCCTCTTCTGCTTTAGTCAGCTTAGCTTGTGGTTCTGATTTGTAAATCCATGTTGCATGAAGCGCTTGTTTACATTTTTCCACTTCGGCCTGTTTAGAGGCGATTTCATTTTCAAAATCTATATATTCTGTGATACTTGCGTATCCCAAACCTTTGGCAATATTATTCATTAAATCATAGAAACGCTTTCGATCGCTTAAGCCACATTCTTTAAAAGGATCGTAATTGACATCTGCGTGGTTTTGTTGAAATGTTTGCTCTGCTGCACACAGACCAAACATTTCAGGTAATAATTGCACCATCGCATCATAGGCTTGTTCACGGATAAAGACTTTGGCATTATTACAAACAGCCTGATTAACTGATTCAGCTGAAGGCGTCACATCAGTGAGATATAACTTAGCCAGATAAGCACTTCCTGCGCCTATTAATACGGGTAGCGCTGCAATTTCAGCTGCTTTAGCTGCCACAGGTCCTGCAATAGGCGCGACATAGCTTGCAGCCCAAGCAACTTGATCTTTTCCCCAATCCCACCAACTCTGTGGTTTATTGGCAGCAGCCTCCGGCTTAATATCAGGCAAACTGTGTAAACCAGCCATTTTTTGCTTGGCATAAAATTCAAACTGAACAATAGGTGTATCCATAGATGAAACCAAGGAAGTTTCCAACTCTGCCCCTAGCTTTTTTGCAATAAAAGTGGCAACTTTACTAGATGGCATGTTGTTCAACTCATCAAAGTTGGTTCGATAGACTTCCTCATAGGCTTTTTTAGCCAAATCAAACGTTCGATAAGAATTGTTCATGGTCATCAACGCTTGCGACATCATATAGAGATTTTCTTTTTTATCCAGCGATAGCTGACTATCCTGGCTCATGGTAGCAATACCATTGTTAAGCGCATCTAATGACGATTTTAAAATTTCAGGGCTTGCTGCTTTAAGCATTTTTGGATTAAAACCTTTACCATCAGGCAAGAGCATTCCTTTTAAAGCAACAATTTGCTTTTGCACTTCTTTACTATATGATTCATGAGCACCTTGTGCTTGAAGTTTGACATATTTGTCATTGAGTTGTTTGATCACCTCATTCAAAAAATCTGGGCCTTGTAATTCGCCACAAAGTTTCATTAAAGAGATCGTTGAATCCTTCCATTGCTTCATCGCACTTTCGTGGAATTTATCGACAAGCTGTTTTACCTCATCAAATTGAAATGCTAACTTCGAAGATTTCTTAGCACTTTTATCCCATTTATTGCGCAATTCTGTCACGCTCATCCCTTTGGGTTCTGCTTTGGTTTTAGCTTCTATGGCTTGTTCTTGCATAACAGAGATTTGTGACAACCAATTTTCAGATATCACATCGAATTGGTTATTGGCATTCTCTTGCAGCTGGTGTGCATCATGGATAAAACCTTGTACCAACTCTGGCATTTTCCCTACCAGCACGCCTTTAAGTTGGCCGGTTATTCTGGTCACTAAGCCACCGTGATCTGGACTGTAAAGGCTTTCTTCGATACTTGTTTGTTTGCATGCCAAAGCAACTGCATTTTGAACTCTTTCGTTTGATTGCAATTGTTTAATTGCTTGCTGTTGCAAGTTCAGTAGGTAAAAATAATTTTCATTACCCTTATTTTGCATTGTGGCAGCATGTTCTTTTGACAGTAAAGTCACTGCTGCATGGATCCCTAAAGCAGGATCGTGCGGTAATGCACCTGCAAATTTTTTAAATGCAGCTTGTTGTTCAGTTTCCAGATCAGTTTTATATCTTTCAAATGCTGCTACAGAAGGAAAATCTTTTACATGAAGGTCATTCGTATTCACTGTGCTTGATAAAAAGTTCTGTAAATCCTCAAAGCCTTTCATTGGGTAACCGAGTGAACCCACAAGTCTTGATAAGAATATTTCAAATTTAGGATCATCTAATCTCTTAAAGCCGAATTGTTCGGCACTCATATCAACATAGCCGGTTTGTTTCACTCGATTTGCTGTGATATAAAGCTCAGCTAAACGACGCGTAAAATGCACCATCCCCCCATAGGCTTCTTTTTGGGATGCCATCATAAATTCATTACGAAAATACTCAGCAAGCGTTGTTTGCTGAACATCGGTATCTGGCTTTAATGCTTGTTCTAAAAACGCACCCGGTGTCGTGCTACTTAATTTGGCAGCAATCCACTCATTAACCCCTGTATCTACGGCGACAGCTACTTGAACAACTGCTTTCGCTGCCTCGACAGTCTTTTTTACTTTACTTTTAGGTTTACTTAATTCTTTTGTCTTCTCTTGTTCTTTGATTGCCTGCTTCTGCGTTGGCATTAGATCCATCGCTTTGCCTTTTGCAACTTGTTGTTTATACTCAACAGCATTATCAAAAGCTTTGAAATAATCATCACCCGATTTACTAAAGTATTCTGCAACAGCATCCGTTGCGTAGCTTAATAACATCTTCTCTGGAGATGTCATTTTTTCTTCAATTTTTTTAGTAATAATTTCATCATCTTGTTTCTTAAAAAAGGGGAAAACCGTTTCTATTAAGCGACGAAAGAAAGATTTTTTCTTAGGCATTCTAATAAAGCGTGTTTCTTGCATAACCGTGATTTTTTTGGCTTTTTCCACCAATGAAGGTATGTTGTAATCCACAAATACATGCATCGCATCTAAGCCATTACGAGCAGCATTTAAAATAGCACGGTTGGAAATTTGTTTAAGATCTTTTTCATTCGTTTTGACACTGGCTTGAACGGCTCGATACAGTTTACAAACATTTTCATAGCTCATTTTCTTTTGCTGGCTGGGATCCATAAAAGACTGATAGAGTTGCTTATCCTCTGGATTGAGGTTAGCGATAATAGTGGATTTTAATTCCGCTAATTCAGGCGATTCGAGCTTTTCAAGAAAACGCGCCAGATGAGACTTTAATTTATTGTTGATCTCTTTTTTAACAATATCTGCGTAGGTCTTGTGTAATTTTTTTTGAACCTCTTCAGGTAATTCATCAAGGCTTCTTGTTATCTCAACACTTTGATCAGTAGTGGCGTCCTTTGAAGTCACGATCACTTCCTCACGACTAAGTGAGATCGACTGCTCTTGTTCGCTACCATTAAGCATATGAATATCCCGATAATGTATATACCTAATCTATTATACTAACATACAAAGTTGACCAATTCTGCTTGTTCTACCCGTTAAGAGATCCAGCAAATAGGTGTAGGTGCTTGGTATAAAATCATCGTGGGAAGAGAAGTACGGATAAACCCATTTTAGAGACCATTAACCAATAAAGCCCCATAACGGATATAAAAGCGGGAATACCCAACCCTATCCACCAGCGCATTAAACGATGATAACTAGCAGGTAAGGTGCTATTGTCTGGCAACAGGGCAACTTGGTTTTTTAATTGATATTGAATATACACCACCGGTAACCAGCAACAGCCAATAAGAAGATATAACCCGCTCACTAAGGCAAACCAAAGTGAATTAAATGGATAATGCAAAATCCACATTAAGGCGATGCCAGTAATGGGTTGAAGTACGACAGATGGCGCCGTAAAAAGCCAATCAGCGATGACTACATGGCGCGTCGTTCGTTTTAAGGTGGCAATATTCCCGCTTAAGTAAGAACTGAGCATAAAAAAGGCGGTTCCAATGCCTGTGCCAAATAAAAAGGTAGCGGTTATAATGTGAACATATTTTAAGAAAAAGTAGTATTCCATTTTTTAACCTTAAGAGGCCACTTCTTGAATCGTATAGTAAATATGCCAACCTTTAATCGCCTTGTCGAAATCAGCCAGCGTAAATAAACCCATACACGGCCTAGCGCCTGATGGCACTAGACCTTCAATGATTTTAGATACCATAATGACGCTCGGAATAACAGGTATTTGCGGACCATCGCCCTTTTCTGCAACTAAGATCCAGTAAATATCCAACGGTTGGTATTCGAAATTAGAACCAGACAAGTGAATATACATCCCGCCATTATCCGTGCCTAATTTATCAAACCAATGAGCAATGGTATTAATAGGACGAATAAATGTTGACCAATTTTTAATGATTTTAGCCCTAGTAAGCCATGACATATGCCACATAAACCAATGCAAGAAAGGCACTTCAAGCCCTGCATGAAAAGTAACCGTTTTTAATGAGGGGTAACGCAGAGGTAACAATTCTAGATCGGGAATATCTAAATTGCCATGTAACCGTAATCCAAGATTATCGCCATAATAATGCTTATGCAGATTCTGCCAACCATAGACCTTTTTCCATGTGCCTTTTTCTAAGCGCATAAAGGGTTTGCCGGTATAGGTTAAAATCGCTTCAATAGTTGCGCTCCCCCGCTCTGCTTTATTACCTGGCGCAATACCAAAATCAATTTCTCGAAGATCGCTATATTTTGCAGCATAGTGATCGATCACAACCGATGATAGCGCAGGCACAGAGCTGGCACCACTTAAGACAACAACGTCGTTTTGTTTGGCCATTTCATCAAGCGTTGTAATACCCGTTACAAATTCTCGTCCATCTGACAAATCAATATAATGAATTTTAAGCTCTATACAAATTGTCGCAACAGAATAATCTTGATTTTGAAAAGGGCCAGCGGTGTGGATCAAAATAGTGGGATCGATCGCTTGGAGTTTTTGTTTAAAATCAGGTGCACGCCAATCAAGCTCGACAGGAATGACGTTGGCAGAAAAATTCGTTTTTAGCAATTCCGCCTGCATTTGCGCTTTAGCTAAATCTCTACCTGCGATAATAATCTCGGGATTAATGGTTTTTATCAGCAAAGCGGCTACGCGCTTACCGAAGTTACCATACCCCCCAAGAATCAAAATCCTAGGATTTTGCACAGGCCCTAACCCCTACCAAGGTGAATTAATAAAGTATATCGATAAAGTATAGTTCTTGGGAGGGGCTGGATGGACAGAAAACTCACAGCAGTCAGCTCGTAGGCTAGGCGACAAGACCTTGAACAACAGGGGTGTATGTCTTATGTCTTAGTACATGACTGTTGTGAGAGAGCCGCAGTCAACAACGCATACGAGTTGACTGCGAAGAGTTTTAGTTCAACTTGTGGCGGGGAAGATTGGGCTTACCTTCCAACGCTGCAATTTCTGCACGTTTAGCCGTTTGCGCACGCGTGTTTTGGTAAACCAAAAATGAAGGTGTTTTTTCCAACAGATCGACCGGTGCTTTTTCAACATGGGCTGTTTTGATTTTGCTGGAAACGATACTGTCTTCAACACTGACAACAGCTTTAGCTAACGTATTGGTTGCAGTGTTTCCCATATTGTTGGCAACAAAAAAACCACCCGCAGAAGAGATCGCAAGGGTTATTCCTAGCATCAATAATGCACTTGGAGCAACCAAAGCGCTGCTCATTACAGCGCCAGTGATAAGGGGCATCAAAAAGAAGTGAGATACAACACCTAATATTGCACTTGCTGCAAGCCAGTTGAGTGCAAAGTTCTTGGTAACATTTGTGTTAGCGACAGTGGATGTAGGTTTATCTTCTGCTACTGTGTCGTCTTTTTTCACTTCTGCAGATTTATCTGAAACATCAGCCGCAGGTTTTTTAACTCCCGCTTTTGGTTTTGCTACCACAGGTGGGTTCTCAAATTGTTTCTTTGTTAACCCATAAAGTGTGCAATATTCCTTCTCGCTCATCTCAAGTGATTCACAATGCGCTTTATAAGTGCCATGTTTTTCTAAGTAGACTGCCAGCTCATTATTTCTGATTTGTGCTTCACGCTCTTCTACTAATGCTCGATTGGCGGGCGTATCGATAAATAACGCATCCCAGTGAATTGCAGCTTTCTCTAAGGAGAAAACTATCGCGTTTTTAGATAATTCACGTGATTTTTCATCGGACAAAAAGCCATTGTAATAGGTTGCTGATTGCTCATTGCCGACTGCCCCTCTCATATATGAGCGGTGCACAATGCCTAATTTAGATGACAGCACTTTCACTTCAAGGTTGGTAGCGTGAATAGCCTCATTTCCGATACCATTCTCACCTTGCAAATAATCGCTAAAACCTACCGCTTCACCTTCAAAAAACCACTCACTTAAAGCGATTTTCTTTGCATGAACTGACAGTTCATTTTTACCCAATATTTCAATAATTTTTGCTTTAATGGCGGGCATCTCTTCGAAATAGGAACCATCAATCGCTCGTTCTTCTAAATCACCCACAGCAGCGGCACCGATCTCAATTGAGAAATCGAGGGCTTTAATCAATTCTGCTCTAACGCTTTTATTTGTAACATCATCAGTGATAATGGCATTTTGCACGAACTCACGCAAACTAGGCGCCATCTCTTCTTGGAGTGTGTCCCAATCGATTTTGCCTTCTGTTGTATATCTGTCAACTAAAAGCCTAAAACCATCTTTAACCGCTTTTTGAGTAATTTTGTCGCTCATTTCAATCAACTCATTTCTTTCGAAAATCTTTAACAGTTGATGAAATTGGATTAAATGCTGTTTGTTTTTAAACAAGGGATCGAGTTCTTTTTGCCGAAACGCTTGGATCAACAAAATGGCTTCAGCATTATAAAGACAATTACCATCACCGATTGCTTGAAACGTTAACATGTTTAACCTCAAAAAAATTATATAAGTTGAATGACTTATTAATGGCCTATTTATAGGCTATCCATCTTACATGATCACATTGCAAAAGCAAGATTAGTTTGCTTTCCAAATCAAGGGCATGCAGCTGTAGATGGCTACCGTCTGTCGGGAGGGCTTCTCCGGAAGAGAGGATCAGATCGTACCCATTGCAAGCGGGGATCTACCTTTGCCCAATACGTCTATGCAGCTCTCGTCTCTTAGCAACCGGTTGCGCTTGATAGCGATATGACGTTTCAGAGTTGGTTTGGGGTGCTTTTTCACTCCAAAGTAAAGCTTGGTGAATTTCCTGTGTATTGAGATGCACTAAACTCTGGTTAAAGTATACTTTTGAGTGGATCTTCGCCACACCTTTTTTATCCATCGATGGTTTCGCCCCAAAGTAACGCTGGTACAACTTCGCCGGGTATTTGATGAGATCCATTGATAGACCTATATATCGCCGGAATAGCATATTGAGATATCTACCCTTCACAAAATAACGTTGAGTTAATTTGGCTCGTTCACTCGTGTTACCTTCTTTGCCTGTCATTTTCTCTATTTTCGCTGCGATATCATCTTGCCCCGCGAAACAGGCTATGTGTGCATAATAGTTTTTTAACACCGGTGGCCATTGGACTCCCTTACCATTAGAAGCCGTCACTTTATAGACTTGCCACTCATCTTTCCAAAAACCTAAGGCTGATACGGGATCTCCAGTTTGTGCTTGTATCACAACCTTTGGTAGCTTTTGAGGATTTTCCTTACGCAATCTATCCCAAGCTCCAAAAAGAAGATGGTTTTCAGAATAATCTTCTAACATGCCAGGTGGGTTTAATGCGTCAGCTCGCCCCACTCTTTCAGGATGCATTAAAGAAAGTAATAATGATAAAGAACCGCCTTGAGATGCACCACATAGATCTACTTTATTAAGCGTGTCATTAGCTCCTAACCATTTGATGATTTTATCCCAACAATACATCTCCCCAACACTAGTATTTGGGTAATCATAATTGATTGAGGATTGGATATTGATGCCTTGACCTGTTGGAAATGTTGTCCCCGCAAAAATGATTAGTCGATTGACATCTTGAATTGGGGTTAATCCATATGCAAATACTCTGTCATCATCGGTTATTTCATTAGGATCTAATAATGAGAATGGTGTCAATTCAAGTACTTCTAAAGAGAAATCAACCAGTTCGAATTTGCCATCAATATACCTTGGGATTTGAATTAGCCCATCAAATGGAGTTGGCTCAAACAAGACATACAGCGACAAAATGTTCACAATATTCAAGTTTATCAGCTCATCGATAGCTTCATTTCTTTCTGCTAATTTTGAAACTTGATCATAAACACGTTTTAATATTGCTCTGGCCTCTTGACGAAAAATGAGCATTAACGTTGGATTTTTTTTCCAAAACATGCCTTTGAGAAGTTGCATAAGATCAGATTTGGAAAGCCGTGATAAATTTCGATTTTCACCTATTAAAAGAAATTTAAATACATTTCTTGCTGTGATCCTAAACGAATGTAAAGCGTCCACATTGTTTTCATTTGACTCAAATTCTGGATTTTCAAACATAAGATGACTCATCTTAAGCATTATCATCTCCTTTTAAAATAGTCAGGGGATCTTTCGGTGAGAGTGTGTGAGTCATAATAATATCCAACGGTATGCTTTAAATCAAAGTTGAATAGATTACACATTGTAAGTCATTATATCAACAGTTTATGCAGCCAGCTCATTCTAATCCCCTATTTTAGGGGCTTAGATACTGATATGGGGAGGTTTCTAGGGTGCAGCGGGTATAGGCTAGCAAAGACCTTATCTTCAGTAAGGTCTTTGCTATGTATTAGACAAGACTTAATTCGCTTTAGTAATCAGCGATTGTAACTGCTCTTTAGACGCACCACCTGGCACAAATTGCATTTTTTCAGCAGTCACTTCGGGATAGCTGCTAATAAAGAAGGCCGGTGTGCCTTGTAGTCCTAATTTCTTAGCCAGTTCAACGTTGGCGTTTAGTTCGTTCTCAACTTCAGAACTTTCCATGTCTTTCTTTAATTTCTCGGTATCAAGCCCTACTTCTTTGGCTAAGGCCATTAATTTTTCTTCATCCAACGCCTGCTTATTAGCCATTAATTTTTGATGAAATTCACGATACTTACCTTGCTTGTTCGATGCTAAAGCAGCTTTAGCTAACACAATGGATGTATCACCAAAAATGGGTAATTCTTTATAAACGATTTTCATATCTTTATTAGCGTCTACTAATTCTTCAACTGTTCCAGAGACGTTTTTACAATGGCCGCACTGGTAATCAAAAAACATCACCATAATTTTTTTGGCATCATCTGCACCAAAGGTCGGGCTCATTGTGGAAAATAAATTGTTCTTTTCCGTAACCGCCATTTGCTTAGCATTGCTCATCATGGCTTTAATTTGTTTTTCTTGCTCTGCCATCACGCTTTTTCTAATGATATCTGGATGTTCCATTATATAGTCATGGATCACCTGCTCAAATTGCTTTTTTGCTTCGGGGCTTAATGCCTTTTCTGCAAAACTCACGGTGGGTAACCCCATTAACAAAGCTAAACCGCTATAGAAGACAATTTTGGAGTGATTCATGGGTTCGATCCTTAAACTCATTGGGCTAAGATAAATAATAGCCCGTGAAACCGTATTTGTCAGTTTTACTGGATGAATGAGCACATAAGCTCACTCAGTATATTGGAACTTCAAAAACAATGAATGGCGTTTTACAACGAGCATGTACTCTGCCTTGCTACCACTGACAAAATGCTGCTCAGCGAGTCTGATTTTAGAAGAGATTTTTTTGCCGCGAGTATCAAAAAACGTAGGTGATCGTGCTTTATGTTTTTTGGCTGGCATTGCTTCAAATAAATTGAGGGGTTCTTGTGTTACTTGAATGCTTAAGAATGCATTTTTGTGATGTGTCACCACAGGCACATCGAATGTGGGGTTTACTAAATAGGTCGAGTTAGCGTAAGCCACATTGCAAGCCAATATCGCTATAAGAAATAGTTGCATCACATACAATGTAATTTTTTTTCGCACCATGCAGCCTCCTTACTAGAATGGTATCTAGAATGGAAAAAACATGAAGATTGAATTAGAACTTGAGCTTAGAACCAGTCTACCCCGAACATTTTTTAAGATCAAATTTGTGATTTTTAGCCAGTAGACATAGATAAACCAATGCATACGCGTCGAGTATAAAGAGCATGCTCAAAGCAATCGGCGTGTAGGCTAGGCGACAAGGTCTCGAACAAT
>CAZQMV010000010.1:0-82165 GCA_964594635.1 Uncultured Candidatus Berkiella sp. | reverse complement strand
GCCAACAATAGGCGAACTGCAATGAGCAGGTCAACCTAAAATGGATGTCCTCATAAAGAGGGGGCAAAAAAAAGGCAAGCGTTTGGGCTTGCCTTTTTAAAAGAAGAAAAGATTATTGTTTGAGTTTAGCGATTTTGCCAGCGGGTTTTTCTGCTTTTGTTTCAGCTGTTGCTGGATCATTTGCCGCTGATTCTTTCTCAGCAGTGACTTTAGCCACAGGTGCATTAGTAGCAGGCGCTGCTTTAGCGACTTTACCGACAGCACTTGGACTAAACAGTAAACTTGCTTTTTTTGTTCCCGCTTTAATTGTGCTATTGGGAAGATAGTGTCCTGCTATGCCAGAAGCGACTGTTGCTGCCCCAACGACTAACGGGTAATTTCTTGCACTCAGATCCAACAGCGTTCCTGCCACATTGCTTGCTGCAAAACCTAAAGTAGCGCCGACGGTCGCATTTTGTTCAGGGTTTGTGGGACTGACTGCCCAAGCAAATTCCTTCGCTTTTTTAGTTGCGTCCTTAGCAAGTGCCCTCGCCCGTGGTTTGTTATTTTCGATAAAGTTTCCAGCTCGATCGATAAGCCCCTTTACGCCGGTGACAATATTGGGCAGGTGATAGACTGTTACAAAAGTAGAAACGAGGATCGATGATGTCCAGGCTAACGGAACATCAAATATGACGGTAAGGCCGGTTGCCGTCGCAGTTGCTGCGGTTGCATTTTTAAATAAACCCATTACTTACTTCCTTTTAATAGACAAAATCTCGCATAAACTAAATACTCAAATACGGAGTGTCAACTTAATTCAGGCACACTATAATTTGCTGACTTTTTTTAAGCTTTCTATGGGTATAAAGCAAGAACGGCTGCTGGCAGTCACTATGGAGTGCCTCCCTTGAGTACCGAAGGGACAAACTGGGCGGTATTGTGAAACAATATGGTGGAACTGCCAAGTTTTTTATAAGTCGCCAGGCTAATTACTGGTAAGATACGATTAAAGGAGCATCATGGGCAGACATCAAAGTCTCGATAGCCATGTTAAGAAAAACCTCGAATGGCTAAAGGGTATCCCAGGGGTAGCGAAGGTGGTGATAGGGATCTCTGAGAGTTGTCGGCATCGATTTCCACCTGGGTACATCCGCTTTAAATCAGACGTAGAAGGGGGAATTAAAATCAATGGGTATTCGGGTAATGGCGTGACGGATCTCTTTATTAAAATTGACCCTATCAGTGAACGAGAACAGGTAAAAATCGCCATCGCTAAACGCTTTAATCGTTGAGCTTCTTTCCAAATAAACAGCAAATCTCACCATTTATCGCGCAGCCGAACTTTTTATTTGCCAAGTGTGAATTCTGTGTTATAAGTTTGTTTATCCACTCTGTTGGATCTACCCAATTTTTTGATACCCGAACACTGCTAACCTGAGGAACGCTGAATGTCCCGAAAAATAGGTTTTTGGTCCGTTTTTCAACTGGTTACAGTGAGTCAATTTGGTTCAGGGCTTTTGCTACCTGCCAATTTAGCACCCTTTGGGATGCTGGGTTTAAAAGGGTGGGTACTCTCAAGCGTTGGCGCGATGATCTTAGCACTCATGTTTGCCCTTCTTTGTATCCGTTACCCAAGAACGGGTGGTCCCCATGCTTATGTCCATGAGGCATTTGGTCCCAAAGCTGCTTTCTTCACCGGTTGGACCTACTGGATTATTTCTTGGATCAGCACAACCGCAATCATTACCTCAGCAGTCGCATATCTTACCCCCCTAATCGGGGAACAACCGATGGCCTTGGAACTCTGTCTGGAATTCTTAATCATCATCGGTGTTACTATGGTGAATTTGCGAGGTGTTTATAGTGCGGGTAAGACGAATTTTTTGTTTGTTGCCTTTAAGATACTGCCACTCCTTTTAGTCCCCCTTATTGCACTCTTTTTCTTTGATAAGACTAATATTGCAACTATCGAATTGTCGCTTGAAGACTTAGAAAGCAGCCCTTTAAACCATGTGATGCTGTTAACCTTGTGGGGGTTCATTGGCTTTGAATCCGCAACCGCTGTCGCTGGGGAAGTGAAAGATCCCGCTCGCGTGTTCCCTAAAGCCCTGGTTCTTGGAACCTTATTTGTGGCGGTGATTTACTTTATCAGCAGTCTAGGGATTATGGGCGTGATCCCCTCACATATCCTTATGAACTCCGAAGCACCCTATACCGATGCTGCTAAGGTGATTTTTGGTGGGCATTGGCACCTATTGATTTCCTTGATAGCTTGTATCGTCTGCATCGCTGCGGTGAATGCCTGGACTTTGGCTAGTGGTCAGATTGCTTTAAGCATTACCAAAGATAGACTCATGCCAAGGTTCTTTTCAAAAACCAATAAACATGGGGCCCCCGTGTTTGCCCTGATCTTTAGCTGTATTGGCTCATTGCCTTTAATTTACTTTACTCATAGCGACAATCTCGCTCAGAAAGTCAACACAATAATTGATTTATCGGTCACCTCCTTCCTATTTATTTATATTATTTGCTGCTTATCATTTTTAAAAATTCTTTGGCAACAAAAGCAAACGACTCGCAATTGGCAGTGGTATTGTGGTTTGTTGTCCCTCAGTTTTTGTGCGTGGGTAATGTGTTCTACGCCGTTAAAAACCCTAATCGTTTGCAGCCTTTTTGTTTTAAGTGGCTTGCCGATTTACCTTATTAGACGTAAGAAATTAAAGGTTGCCCCAGCCGACATTTTGTTCCAATCCTCACCTCCTACCCTAGCGAGCGATACTCCCTAACTCCCTTGTCTAAAGGCGTATGTGCATATAGACTTGGACTTTGTTTTATTTTTCTTATAATATGCAAAAAGTTTTGACTTGTTTAATAAACTTAAAAAGGAAATATTGAATGGCTACTGCTAAAAAGAAAGTTAAGGTTGCGAAGAAGCCAGCGGCTAAGAAAACAATGGCTAAGAAAGCCAAAGCTGCTGTTGCTAAAATCGTGAAGGCTGTTAAGCCTAAAGCTGCTAAAAAGCCAACCAAAGCTAAAGCTAAACCAGCTGCTAAAGCTAAGAAAGCACCAGCTAAGAAGAAAGCGGCTGCAAAAGCTAAACCAGCTGCTAAAGCTAAAAAAGCACCAGCTAAGAAAAAAGCGGCTGTTAAAAAAGCACCTGCTAAAACCGGTGCGGCTAAAAAAAGAGGCCGTCCTAGCAAGAAAGCAGCTGCTTCAGTTGCAATGATCTAAGCTAGCACATACTACACGAAGCCTGTAAGTTAGAAATGACTTACAGGTTCCTCCCCCTAGAATCACCAAAACATGTCATACAACTTACAACTCAAGAACCATTATTACATCATCACCGGTGGTCCTGGTGCCGGTAAAAGTACTTTGCTCAATGCATTAGCTTTGAGGGGCTTTGTCACGGTCGCGGAAGTCGGGCGCCAAATTATCCAAGATCAACTTGCCAGTGGAGGCAATGCGATTCACACAGGGGATAGATTGGCATTTCGAGACAAGATGATGGCTCTATCTGTAGCGGATTATCTTAACCAACCAGAATCAAATAAGCCCATTTTTTTTGATCGTGGGATCCCCGATCTTATTGGGTATTCGTATTTGATCCAGCAACCTATTCCTGAAGATCATTGGCAAATCACCAAAGCCTTGCGCTATAACCCCACTATCTTTATGGTGCCACCTTGGGCAGCTATTTATGAACATGACGACTTGCGCAAACAAGGCTTTCAAGAAGCAGAGGATACCTATCAGGCGATTAAAAAGGGTTATCTTGAAAGTGGTTACCAAATCGTAGAGCTACCATTGTGCAGCGTTCCAGAAAGGGTTCATTTTGTGCTTAACAATATAGTCTAAAAGCCTTATTTTATTGCAAAGCACCGTGTTTTAGACAATAATCTAACACTAAATTGATGGCAATTAGCTAACATATTAGGTTTGATAAAATGATCAATCATGGCCCTAGATCCAAAATGCTGTTTGTTCTGGATTTAGATTTTACTCATTTTAATTCTGCTGCTAAAGACCCCACTTGGTTAGGATCTAAAGAAGCGTGGCTTGCCTTTTATCAGGAGTGCATCGATATCGCTGCGAAAGAGGGCGTAGAGCTTATTTTTGCTGTGGTTACCAATAAACCCAAATTTGATGATATTACAGAAGCAGCAGCAATTGCTTTTGAACCGCTTTTATCTATCGCTAATCCGGGTATGTATATTGAAGAGCGCCATCTCAAATGGTGCCTGGTTCAGCAGGGTTATACGTTGCAGTTTGAATGCTTAACAGACATCGAAACACAAGAATGCCTGTCGACAAATGTTTTCTCACATTTTGTGATAGTGCCTTATAAAGAGAAAACACCCTATATTCTCAATATTGCACAAAGGCATGATATTTTACCAGAACACTGTTTGTTGCTAGATGATACCCCCTCGGTCGTGCTTGATGCGAAGTTGCATGGTATCCAAACCGTTTGTTTTGAAGAATTTTGTCCCGAAAATTTAAGCGATCTCAGTAGATTGAATGATCCTGCATTTGTTGAGCCCATTTTAATAACCAAACGAGAAAAAATCCTGACACAACTTTATTTTATGCTTCATGATTTTCAGACTCGGAATCAGCCACCTCAACCTGTGCAAATAGATGAAAATGCGGTAAAGCATGATTTGTACCCTGTCAATGAAGGGCTTAGAGCCTTAATAGAGCAGCGTGATCCGGCAGATTGTTTGTATAGTTGGGGCTCATTTCGACTATTTTTAGGTGAAGAGGAAGAGAAATTACTGAGTTCAACATCAAAAGAAAGCGTTCGACTTAAATAAAAGTTGATAAAGAGCAGGCAAAGGTTTCCCCCAAGAGAGTAGAACTAACTTGGGGTTGGGAGGACTGATTTTAGTGGCTAGTTCCTTTTTTAGCTAGCGCATTTTTTAAGCGAGTTTCTAGTTCGCGGTATTGTGAAAGGAGCTCTTGATGATTTTGTTCTGCAATTTTAAGTAATTGGCTTGTTTTGTCTTGAAGGCTTTCAATCTCTGCAACCCATTCTTTGCTTTTGGTTTCGCTCATCTCTTGCCACGTTTGCATTTGATTAGTCACATTTTTTTGGAGATCGCTCAATGTTTGCTGAATAAAATCTTGCGGGTTCTTAAGAGGTTCTTTAGCTTTGTTCCAATACGTTTGATTTAATTCTCGTGCTTGTTGAAGGTAATTAGTAACAGCAGCTTCAGTTTGATCAAATGCATTTTTAGCTTTTTCGCTGTAAGTACTGCGATTTTCTTCTGCTAATGCAAATAGCTGCTGATGTTGTTCTTCGCATAAAGCCATCATTGCTTTAAAATAATCTGCCAGGATCACGTTGATGTCATGTAACAATTGCGAGATCTCAGAGCTTGAATCAGCAAATTGCAATTTTTTGATGTGCTCTTCAAAATCATGCACATAACCAGCAAAGGGTGCTTTTGTTGATTGATTGGTAGATTTAGCCATCGTATCCTCCAAATAAAAGATGCCCAAAATACCAGGTGTCTATAAATAGACTGTCATAATCAGGTATTTATGCATTTCACTAATATATAAGTGTAGAAAGAACGGCTAGATTATGCCACTCATTTCGTAAGTCGCTAACATCATATTACCGAGATAATGAGCTGCAATGGGTAACAAAATGCCACCTAAGACTGCGCCCGTTGTCAGGCCAATAAGAGGGTAACTTGCTAATTTCACAACACCTGTAATGCCACCAAACAGAATGCCAAAGGTGGCAAGATGGCAAATATCATCTTTATTCAATACTTTGCCTGGATGTTCAGGTGCGATTTCTGGAAAGCCACCACTAATGAATTGACAGTCAATTTGAGAAAGCACTTTCATCTTTGTTTTTCCCCTATACCTGATCAGTTGCAATGGGTTGGGTTTCTAGATAGAGCTGGGTGTGGGTCCTAAAAATACAATGCGCATTTTTACAGTGGTTGTCAATTGCGTGAATAGTATCTGACTTGTATGCTTGACAAAAAGGAGCTTATTCATGAAAACCAGAGCTGTTTATATTTGTGGCGGCAGTAGAACGCCTTTTGTAAAGTCCATGACCCACTATCGTGATATCACCACACAAACACTCATGACCGATGCGTTACAATCATTGGTAACCAAAATGAAACTAGATGGTCAGATTGTTGGAGATGTTGGGCTAGGCGCCATTATGAATAGCTCAAAAAACTGGAATTTAGCTAGGGAATCTGTGCTTGGTACAACGCTTTCACCACATACGCCGGCATATACTTTACAGCGTGCTTGTGGTACGAGTCTTGAAACCACATTGCAATTGGCTTTAAAAATTGCTAATTACCAAGTTGATAATGCGATTGCAGCAGGGGTTGATACCAATAGTGATTTACCTGTGATGGTGAGTGCGTCGCTCACCAAAAAACTGTTAAATTTACATTATGCAAAAGATTTTGCTTCGAAACTGAAAGTGTTTGGCAGCTTGCGCCCAAGTGATTTTAAACCTACTTTTCCCGCGGTTGTAGAGCCACGAACCCATTTATCCATGGGTGAACATTGTGAGAAAATGGTTAAAGAATGGCAGATTTCACGCCTTGCTCAAGACGAGCTTTCATTGCGCAGCCACCAAAATGGTGTGCGTGCGTATGAGAGTGGTTTTATGGATGATCTGATTTTTCCCTACCATGGTTTAACACAAGATAGTTTATTGCGTGGCGATACCACGCTTGAAAAATTGGGTAAATTAAAACCGGCTTTTGATTTTACAGGACAAGGTACCTTAACAGCAGGCAATAGTAGTCCGTTAACCGATGGTGCCGCGGCGGTTTTTTTAACGTCAGATGAATATGCGAACCTTCATCAATGCGAACCGTGGGCACGTTTTGTCGATGCACAAGTGGCTGCAATCGATTTTGTGGGCGGCGAGGGATTACTGATGGCACCTACCATTGCAGTAAATCAATTGTTAGCACGCAATCATTTAACGTTACAAGATTTTGATTTCTATGAAATTCATGAAGCCTTTGCAGGTCAAGTACTTTGCACGCTAAAGGCATGGGAGTCAGATGAGTATTGTCAAACAGTACTGAAATTAGACAAAGCTTTGGGGCCAATTGATCACAGTAAAATGAATACCCAAGGTAGCAGTATTGCGCTTGGACATCCTTTTGCCGCAACAGGGGCCCGTATTGTCGCTACCTTGGCTAAAATGCTCAAACAAAAAGGCACGGGGCGCGGCCTCATTTCTATTTGCACTGCAGGTGGCATGGGCGTGGCGGCGATATTAGAAACAGTTTAAATGGAGAGCATAGTTTGTTACTATGCTTTCTTTTTAATATAAGCTGTGAACCATGCTCAATAGCCCTGAAAAAGATGCAGCTGCACGAGTTATACAGCGAGCTTTTCGCAACTACCAAGCTCGTACAAATCTCACCCTTAGAATCACTCCGGTAGGCAAAGGCATTACTAGCACTATGATTTCTATGAAACTACCAAGTATGTTATTTGGTGACGCAGGTATTCCGCTTGACTTAAATAAAACGCATGAAGTGATGGTAACGCGCGTAAACTTACGCGAAGTGAGTTTAGTGCTGAGTACTAACCAGGGTACACCAGATGCATTGATGAAACACCTTAGAGATTATGAAGCAAGTTATGGCGCGGTGATTAATGGCGGATTTTATGCCATTGATGGTTTTTATTATTTAGGAATAGATAGGCCAATAGGGCTGCACCGTTTTGCTTACAATGCTACTGTCGGTGTGCGTAGAGATACCATTAAAACGGATATCGACACCACTTCTCAATATTTTAAACATGCAGATGATGATCTAAGCAAACCTTTTGATGATTTCGAGTGTGAAGAAATTCCCACACAGTTGCATTTAAAAACGCAAACACCGGCTTCGGTGCGAGAACACTATGCCGCGTTTCGGATCACCAAGGAAGGCAGCGCTGATATTCAACAATATAGTGACTTCCACGATGATGAAGCATTTGATCGATTTTTATCCAGAGCGGAATATTTGCTCACTTCAGGCCCTGTTTTGGTTAAAAATGGCGAAGTCACTCTTACCCAAGATGATCTGAAAACAGATCCGCGTTACCAATTTAGTGTCATCTACGATAAATTGGGATCTCATCCAGGCAGCGTTCCACCCGGATCTTTTTATCATGCCGATCAATTAAATCCACGCTCAGCTGTTGGTTTAACTTCTACTGGTGAGTTATTGATGGTCACGGTCAAGGGTGAAGAAGATCCCTCTAAAAGAGATGGCATGACTTTAGATAAGTTTGCCTTATTGATGAAGTTATTAGGTGCGCAAACGGCGTTGAATTTAGATGGTGGCTATTCTGCTTGCCAGGGTGTTTTTAATAAGCAGACCATGTTGACACCTCAGTTTGTTAAAAAACTGGGCAGAGAAAAGGCGCTACCTTGCGCCATTGTAGCCAAAGAAAAAACCGCTGTATCTAAACGATACATTGGGGCCCTGAAAGAACATGTTTCGCAAGCCGAATTAGATAAAGCCACACGAAAACTTTTCTAATAAACGCTATAACTGCACAAGTGCGGCGACAAGTGCTTCTAACTCCGTAACGGCAGATCACTCGGTAGAAGAGGCTTCTAAGCCTGCAACGCCGAGACTTTAACAGCAATAAGTACACATGGCGGATAACTGGATGGTTATCCGCTTTCATATTAGAACGTTATTGCGATTTTTTTCGTAAATCACGGGGTTTTTTTAAGTCTTTATCTTCAATCGTTAAAGAAGCACCTGCTTTCTCTAGATGATAGGCTCTGTTTAATTTGCCTTTATCATAAGCAAAATGCAGCGCTGTTTTGCCGGTTTTTTCGCTTTGTTCGTCGAGTACTTCTGGATGTATTTTGCTTAAGAAAACGAGATCGCGACTTCTGCCAAAACCTGAAGCTAAGCGACGCAAAGCCATGCCAGGCGTTTTCACATTCATTCTCTCCAGGACGCTTGCTACTGTAATATCTGCATAAGGATCTGCTTTGGTTTTTTGACGCAGTGAATGTCTTTTAAGATGAATGTAAGATCCCTCATGCGCTTCTGTTTGGATTGAATAACGCAGGATCTTGCCCATGCCATAACTCTGCTTCAGATCTTTTATCATACCTTCAACTTCTTGAAGTTTGCCTGGGAAAAGCTTAAGCAAATTCTCTTTCATTTCAGAAAATGATTGTCCCATCATTACGGCTTTTTTACCCAGGGCACTCACATCTCGCCAAGCCACATTAGCTACTTTATCTGTCGTAATTCTCTCACCGATATGTAAAAAATCAGGTTGAGGAATTTCCTTGGCTTCTAATAAGGTTGCGAAAGATAATTGACTGACAACCGAGCTTAGTGCATATGAAAAGGTATAACAGCTATGATAATCTTTTAATAAACCAGTTTGGATCGCAATTGTAGCAGGATTTATTTTTCGATTTTTAAGACCCGCAATTAATTGTTTTAAAAAAGTCGCTTGAAAAGACATGCAAGCTGGCTCGACATTAATTATCTGTACTTGGTCTTTTATTGAGTCGTAGACCACATCTAACACCATCGCATGACCGATACCAAGAATATCCACGATGAATTGGGTGCGAGGTTGTTGTTTGTTCTTAATGCGCTCAATTTTCTCAATTAATGCTTGGAGTACTTGCTGATCTATTTGATGTTGAGTAAAAGCATTGGGGTTGAAAATCAGTTCACCATGATAGCCGCTTTGTCTTTCGCGTGATAACGTATTCTTACGATTGAGATGAAATTGCATTTCTTTAAAGCCAAATGCATTGGGATGATATAGGCATTCTAATACATATAATTTATGTAAGAGTTTTTGTTTAAGAACTGCCATTTCTTGTGCGATAACAGGGTTAGCATAGGTGATGGGGGAAGTATCTATGCGTTTAAAGCTCTGTCTAGCAATTAAAATCGCTTTGTTGACAAGCAATCGTTCCTCTTCGTTCATTTGTGGGATTGCTAAACAGCGTTGTGCAAGAAATTCATGCGCAAAATAGGCATGCAACAAGCACAAATCGGCAAAACATTTGTGCAATTGTGGATCAGCTTTGATTTGTGGGGCGATCTCTTCATCGAGCAGTCGTGCGATAATCATTAATAGCAATCGATCGAGATTTTCTAATAATTGCTCTTTCGGCGGCTTAAGTTCATTTTTAAGTTCTGGAACGTCAAAATAAAATCCAACATAGCGATTGAGCATGATCAAAGCGTGACCGAGATCGGGAGGTACGGCAAAGCTTAGTTTGCTCCAATTAAGATGGGCGAAGGAAATCACATCTTTAATATGTTTTTTAAGGGTACTTGAGAACTCATGGGATAATAAACCCACCTCACCTTCAACGAGATTGGCCTCTTGTAAACGGAGTTCTTCTAAAGCGGTTATTAAGGCGGGAGATAGCATAATTACACCTAAGTTAGTTAATTGTATGTTTCTAATTGCTGATCACTATAGCGCAAAACTATTAGAGGTTCTAGTTGGGTAGGGGCGCATCCCGTATACGCCCTTAATCTCAAAGATTTTTCATGGGCGAATACAGGATTCGCCCCTACAAAGATTACAAATGCCCAAAATTCAGGTGATTTAGAGAGGAAAGAGTTTGTCGGGGTTTAATATACCCTTGGGATCAAACTGGGCTTTGACTTTTTTCATCAGCGCAATGCTGGTAGGGGAAAGTTCTTTGCTAATGTAATCGCGCTTTTCAATGCCCACGCCATGCTCACCCGATAAGCTACCCTGTAAGGCAACCACTTTATCAAATAACAGATTTAACGCTTCTTGAGCATTGGGGCCTTGCACAGGATCATGTGGATCAATCAATAAATTCACATGTAAATTGCCATTGCCAGCATGACCAAAATTCACAATGGTGATGTTAAAAGTGCGCGCGAGTTCTTGGGTGTAATCGATTAATGCAGCAATGTGTGAAATGGGTACTACCACATCCTCATTGATTTTATGCGGTGATAAGCTGCGCAAGGCTTGTGAAAGGGATTTGCGAATAGCCCAGAGTTTTTCGGCTTCTGCGCTATTATGGGCAACAGCCAGCTCAATCAATCCTTCATGAAGAGCTGCTTGTTTCATAAGAGCAACATCGTGCTCCATAGCGCCTTCAGAGCCATCGACTTCAATCATTAGCATGCTACCGGCATTTTCAGGCAGATCCGCATTGGCATGTTTGCGGATCATTTGAATGGCATTGCCATCAATGAATTCACAGCCACAAGGTGTAACAGGTTGCGACATGATTTTGGTAACCGCTTCTGCCGCACTGACTGCATCGCGATAAAATGCACGAATAGTTCGTTTGGCTTGAGGAAGAGGGGTGAGCTTTAAAGTGGCTTGCGCAATGATTGCTAAAGTGCCCTCTTGGCCAATTAACAACCGAGTGAAATCATAGCCAACTACGCCTTTAGTAGTGTAAACACCGCATTCAATCACATCGCCTGTGCCAGTAATTGCCGTTAAGCCCAACACATTGTCGCGGGTTGAGCCATATTTTAACGAACGTGGTCCAGAGGCATTGCAAGCCAAGTTGCCACCGATGGAACAATAGGGAGAGCTGGTGGGATCGGGAGGCCAAAAAAAGCCTAGCGAAGCTGCAGCCGCTTGAACTTGCGAGTTTAAAACACCTGGTTCAACCACCATTAGGCGATTCGCGGGATCGATCTTAATGATTTGCTGCATGCGCTCTAATGACAGCACCACGCCGCCTTTAACGGGAACGGCAGCGCCAGTAGTGCCACTCGCACGACCACGCGCGGTGAGTGGGATGCTATGCTCATAGCATAATTTAACAATGCTAATAATATCTTGTTGATTGCGGGCAAATACCACGGCATTGGGTAGGGCATGACGACGGCTGTTATCGTAGCCGTAAACCCAGCAGTCGCTGGGTTCGGTATAGAGGTTTTCAGGCTTAAAAAGCGCTTTTAATTGAGTGAGAAAACCCGCGGATAATTCCATTTAGGCTTTTTCATATTCAAATATTTTAACAACTTTTTTAACCCCTTTAACGTGTCTTGCGATATCGACGGCAACGTATTCTTCATCTTTTTTGATAAGTCCCATCAGATATACAATGCCATCTTCTGTCACCACTTTGACACGGGTGAGATTAAAGTCTTGAGTGACGGCCATTTCACCTTTAATTTTGGTGGTGATCCAGCTGTCTTTTGAGCGGGTTAGCATGGGTGTCGCAGCGTCAACTTTAATTTCATTATGCACGTGTTTCACTTTGGCGACTTTCTTGACTGATTGCTCGATATTACGACGCATTTGCTGGGTAGGTGCTTGGCCGACGAGTAATACGCGATTGTTATAACTCACAGCTGCGACGTGCACATCAGCATTATCTTCAGCATAATCATTGATAGCACGCATGCATTTAAGCTGAATGCCTTTATCTTCAATGATAGTACCAGGGGTTCGCCGATCTTGCGCCATGATAACGCTTGAAGCCGCTCCTCCTGCAACAACCGCTGCACAGCCTTGCAGCAATCCGAATATAACGGGGATACATAAGAGTTTTATTTTATGCATGGTAAGGGTCCAAATTCTTGATCGATATAATCACACAAGCAGTGGATCAACAGAAGGTGAACTTCTTGGATCCGCGCGGTGGATTGGCCAGGAACTCTTAATTCAATATCGTCTTCTTTTAGGGTGCGTGCCACATCTCCGCCATCTTTGCCAGTAAAGGCAATCACTTTCATGCCTTTACTGTGTGCAGCGTAAATCGCATTAATGATATTAGCAGAGCGTCCGCTGGTACTGATGGCTAATAAGACATCGCCTTCTTGTCCTAAACCTTTTATTTGTTTTGAGAAGATTTCATCATAGCTATAATCATTCGCAATGGAAGTGAGGGTAGAAGAATCGGTGGTTAAAGCAAAGGCTGCCAAACTCATGCGTTCTTTTTCAAAGCGATTGAGTAATTCAGCAGCAAAGTGCTGAGCATCGGCTGCGGAGCCGCCATTGCCACAGGCTAAAATTTTGTGGTTATTTTTTAAAGCATCAACCATGCATTCACTGGCTTGTAAAATGAAAGGTGGCATCACATCGAGGGCTGCCAATTTGGTATCGATGCTATCGTGAAAGAGTTTTCGGATCCGTTCTTCTTTGATCATAAATTAGTTTTATAGCTTAATAGCTTACCTATAGAAATCGATTCAGTTATTGTACTCCAAAAGCATCCGGGATCCAGGTGATTTTGAGATTTGGTCCACTACCTAATATTGAAACCACATCAAAGCGTGACAGTAAATTTTCGGTAAAATCATGGGTTTGCTGATAAAAGAGTGCAGTACGGATCAAGCGCCGTTGTTTAGGCAGTGTAATGGTTTCTTCAGGTGTCCCAAATTCATCGGTCTGTCGATAGCGTACTTCGACAAAAACCAGCGTTTGTTTATCCTGCATGATAAGATCGATTTCGCCGACCTTGGAGCGATATTGTCGTTCGACTAAGCGCAAGCCTTGCATGCGCAAATAATCTTTGGCAAGCTCTTCGGCCTGATTACCCGTATCAGTAGTACTGACCATCAACTGCTCATGGAAAAGTGTAAACGTGACACAGAATACAAGATCTGTTTTTGAAAAACATCCTAAAAAGACGGTATTGATTCTTTTATTTTTCTTTTTATTCGCTTTATATGGTCTTATTTCATGGAAGTGTCTTAACAATCAATACACTGAGTTTGAAAGCAAAAATGTGAAAACGATTTTACGACAATTTTTTGTGGGTAGGGTTGTTGAAAACAATGTTGGACGATTTATTAAATTGCGCGAACACGCGCCATCGATTGTGAAATTAGAGCGTCCAACTCGAAACTATATTAGCCATATTGCCCCTAATACGATAGAGCGAAAATACTATCGTGTGGCAACTGATGAACAGGGTTTTATTGGTCCCATTCACCATCAAGCGCCTGACATCAAAATTGTGTTTTTAGGCGGTTCAACCACCGAATGTTTATATATGGAAGAAGCGCAACGTTTCCCTTATTTAGTTGGTCAACAATTAGAAGAGCGTTTGCATAAAAAAGTGAATGCTTATAATGGGGGGGTATCGGCTAATGAATCGATGCATTCTTTAAACATCTTAATGAATAAAGTATTATCGATGAAACCACAGATAGTGGTTTTTATGCATAACATTAATGATTTAGTCGTATTGCGTTCGCAGGGGACGTATTGGTATACCGATTCATTAAAAAGTCATGTACAAAATGCGAAAACCTTATTAACACGATATGAATTTCCGGAAAATAAACATCAAGCTACAGAACAAGATCTGATTGCCGAGTTTAGCAAGAATTTGCGTACCTTTATTGCGATTTGTCGTATTCGTGAAATCCAGCCGGTATTAATGACGCAAGCGAATCGAGTAGAAGGAGATGCGCTTTATCATCATTTTAATGAGGTGATTAAAGAAATGGGAAAGCAAGAAAAGGTGATGGTAATTGATTTAGCAAAAGCGATCCCTAAGCAACCCGATCATCTCTATGATTCTTATCATTACACGGCAAAGGGTGCAGCGCTTGCTGCAACCACGATTAGCCAGCAATTAGAGCCTTTATTGATATGAACTTTGTTTTAGTGCATGGATCTTGGCACGGTGCTTGGTGTTGGGAAAAAGTAACTCCATTATTAGAGCAAGCAGGGCATCGAGTGATTGCGCCCGATTTACCGGGGCATGGTCAAGATCAAACGCCCATTGCCACCATCACACTCGATGCGTATGTCGATTGTGTTGTCGATGTGTTGGGAACGCTACAGACGCCTTGCATTTTGCTAGGACATAGTATGGCAGGCATTATTATTTCCCAAGTGGCCGAGAATGTTCCAGATAAAATTGCGAGGCTTGTTTACTTGGCAAGTTTTTTACCACAAAACGGTGAATCGTTACTAACACTTGCTAAGATGCAAAAACCCACCAAAGTGACCTCTCCTATGCGAATAGTGTCTGAACAGAACGCTGTCTATTTTCCAGCAGAATCGATACGTGCTTTTAGTTATCATGGTTGTGACGAACAGGTTTTTAATGCCGTGTCACCCTTGTTTTGCGTTGAGCCTTTTTTGCCGTGGGTAACTCCTGTACAAATAACCCCCGAACGTTATGGAAGCGTGAAACGGGTTTATATTGAATGCGAACAGGATCAGGCTATTCATTTATCATCACAGCAACGGATGAATGCATTATCTTCCTGTGAGGTTTTTCGTCTTAATAGCGATCATTCCCCTTTTTATTCTGAGCCTCAAGGTTTAGTCAAAATTCTTTTGAAGCTGACAAACGCAAAATCTTGACTACACTTTCTTTACAGCCAGCCAATTTTAGCTTATAAGTTAATTAGTTTACAAAGCTCTAGTTCAAGGAACGAACATGGGTGTTGTGAGAAGTTGGCCTTTGATTGCCGTGATCTTGACAGGAAGTTTTGTCACGGCATCTTTTCCATGCTTAGCCAAACATCATTCTTTGCGAGATAAAATGCTTGATTTTAAAGCATCTCATTTTGCACATCTGAAAGCAGTGAATGCGGCAGAGATCAGTCATCCTATTTTTCAATATCTGTATGTTGAACCAGAAGTCGATACAAAGCTGAATAAAGAGCCAGTGGTTGTTTCTTGGCAATCGTACAAAGATCAATTACGTGGATTGTTGGCTTATCAATTGTCTGAAGATTTTCGGATAGGATTAAACAGTTTCAAAGCGGGTCCGCTTGAACAGGCAGATCTCGACATTTTGCCTTTAGTGCCTCAATTGCAACCGCGATCACTTGATATTACCAAGTCGCGTGGTTACGGGGTTTGCTTTACGGTGAAATTAGATTAATTTAATTAAGGTTTATTATTCGTTTTGGTAGGTGGTTTAGAACCCAATTCGTCATCTACAACGGAACCTCTGGGTTTGTTTTGCATGATATCCAAAATACTTTTGGTTAATCGATCTGCTTTAACGTCTGGTTGTTCATTTGGGTTTAGCTCATTTTTAGCCGCGGCTCGATCCTGATCTCGTTTGATTTGAAACCTGGTGGTTATACTATTAACCCATGAGCCGATTTTGCTCATTGAACCCCCCACTTAAGAACTACTATAAGTTAACAGTCTAACACCTGTGGTTGAAAAGTGTCCAAATTTTTTTGAAAAGTAGTTAAAAAGTGTAATTGCTAGATAAGGGGGGAGCTTTAGAAGCTGAATTTATAGCCTTCTTGGCGCTGTGAATCTGCATCAGACTGATCTTGTGCAATTTTCTTTTTTGCTTGTTCAACCAATGCGTGTAATCGCATTTGATGCAACATCGCGTTATTTTGTGAAGGCGAGGTGCCAAAATAATCATCGGCAGAAAGAGGAGCACTAGGAGTGCGACGATCTTTCATTAAAGGATCATTAGCGTCGCGAATGGTTTCAAAAGCAGCAAAGCGATCATCGGCGATAGTTAATCCGGTGAAGTTTGAGCCTTTGTTTACTGTGTATGCCATGTTATACGAAATACCTAGTTGATAGCGGTATGCTAGTCAATGACTCATCATAAAGAATTAGAAAAAAAAGGATAGCGACAAAAGATAACGCGGGGAATGTACCAGATAGGCGGTAGTCTTCGCAACTGAGTTTTGGGCGCCCGCCTACGCTAAGTAGCTACGGCGTGGCTTAATTTAAGCCTTGGCGTAGCTCGAAGAGCGAAGACAGGTTGTTGGCTTCGTCATCTCACAATCCTCATGTATTAAGAATACACTCCGGTTGTTCGAGACTCGCTGCCTAGCCCAAAAATCATTTGCTGTGACTATCTACATTATCAATTCATTTGAATGGGTAATCCATTCACCATCTTAGCCCAGCTAAGATTACGTTCGATGAGGTTATTCGTACCAAGATGTAAATTACCAGTGGCTCCAGCATATTGACCTTTGCCTTGGAGCACATGAATTTGACCGGTGAGGTTATAGGCATCGAAACCCATTGCAAACAAGCGATTATATTGATCAGAATGTTCTTGTCCGTCGCGATTGATCAATTGTCGCAGTGTTGCACTCTTATTAGCATCGAGTAACCACGGCATATCACAAAAGACTACGCCGTTTACATCACGATCACTTTTTGGATTAGGACTACCGCTATAAATACTGGAAGTCGCTAATACGGGAACATCTTCTGCATAGTAAAAATCAAACAATGGTTTTAATTGTCTGGCTTGAGCAGGAGGAGCCGCCATCACAATCACGTCAACATTCTGACGTCTTGCTTGGAACTCGACTTTTTCATTCAGCAAATTTTTAATATCGTTCGCGCGTTTTTGACTTTGATCGATGCCGAGTAATTTTCTTACTGCAGTCGCTTGATCTTGGTTAGGGTTCGCAAAAATACTGCGCATCACTTTGCCGCCCAATTGTTGCCATCTCACACTAAAAGCGTTGGCGGTGCGTTTACCCCAAGCATTATCTGGAACCACGATGCTGGCAGTGCGATAGCCTTTTTGCCATGCCTTTTCAGCAATTTGTTCGGCTTCAGTTTCAGGTGCCAATGTATACATCACAAAGTTAGGTGGTGCTTGGTACAGCTCTGGATGGCTATTTAAAGCTAACACCGGTATTTGTAAATTTCTCCCCAGGCGGCCGATTTGTAGTACATCTTCTTTAGAAAGAGGCCCGACCACAAAGTCAGCGCCTTCAGAAATGGCTGTTTCATAGATCCGTTTGACATCACCTTGCGTTGTATCATAAACACGGATATTGGGTTTACGATGTTGCTGATTGGCATAATAGGCTGCTAAGAACCCTTCGCGGATCGCAACGGCAGCTTCGGCATGTTGGCCATTCAGAGGCAATAAGATGGCGATTTGACGTATTTCCCCAGCATTGTGCGCGCGATTATTGTATTCTCTGCTGCGAACAGGGCGTTCTTCTTCGACGGCTGTCTCATCGCTAAAACGATTGCGGTCGCGATTGAAGAAGCCAAATGCAAAAGCTTGAGAACAAGTTAGAAAACTTATAAATGACACTAGCAATAAGCGTCTAAAAAGAGTGGATTTGCTCATATTATTCAATTTTATCCTTAGGTTAAGGACCCTTTATGCAACAGATGGGTAAACTTTACGTGGTTGCTACCCCGATTGGCAACATTACTGATATTAGTCAAAGAGCACAAGACATATTGAGTCAAGTAACATGGATAGCTGCTGAGGATACGCGACATAGTCTTGGGTTACTACAGCGCTTAGGGATTTCCACGCATTTAGTGTCTTACCATGATCATAATGAACGTGATAGAGCAGATGAATTAATTGAAAAAATCACTACTGGCGAAAATGGAGCACTCATCAGTGACGCAGGGACACCGCTGATTAGTGATCCGGGCTATCACCTTGTGCAAAAGGCCCATCAAGCAGGGATCCAAGTCATTCCAGTACCGGGTGCCTGTGCCGCCATTGCTGCGTTAAGTGCTTCAGGGTTACCGAGTGCCAAGTTTTTGTTTGAAGGGTTTTTACCGGCTAAATCGGGGCGTCGTAATCGCATAGCTGCGCTTAAAGACTTTCCAAGCACAGTGATTTTTTATGAAGCGCCACATCGGATATTGGAATTGTTAGAAGAATGCACGCAAATCCTAGGGGCAGATCGCCAAGCGTGCATCGCCAAAGAGATCACCAAAAAATTTGAAACCATTTATGCCGGTAGTTTGCAGGTAATTTTAGAACGTGTAAAAGAAGGCGTGATCCCGTTAAAGGGTGAGTTTGTATTATTGATAGCGCCGGATGAAGGTAAAACAGAAACCGTTGAGGAAATTGCCGAGCAAATGCGTGTCATGCAGATTTTGCTTGCTGAGTTACCGGTGAAGCAGGCCGTTAAATTGGCGGTGCAATTAACAGGACATCCAAAAAATGCGCTTTATGAACTTGCGTTGCAGATCCAAGGCAAATCCACTCCCACAAATGAAGATGAGAATTAGCTTGCTAATTGAGGGGCGAATCCCTATCCTTGCCGCTTGAGAGTTGGCTAGACAACCGCTGGAATGCTTCGGCATTCTGGAGGAAAGTCCGGGCTCCACAGGGTAAGGTGCCAGGTAACGCCTGGGGGGCGCAAGCCTACGGAAAGTGCAACAGAAAGTAAACCGCCTGACATAGTGATATGTTTATACTCGAATCAATTTGGTTTTAGGCTAGGCGACAAGATCTCGAGCAAGGGAATGTACTCCGGTACATGACTGCAGCGAGAGAGCGAAGTCAACAACGCATAAAATCAAATTGAGAAGAGTAGGGTAAGGGTGAAAGGGTGCGGTAAGAGCGCACCGCGTGCGTAGTAATATGTCACGGCACGGCAAACCCCACCTGGAGCAAGACCAAATAGGGATCCATTGGTGCGACCCGCATTGGATCCGGGTAGGTTGCTTGAGGTATGCGGCGACGCATATCCCAGAGGAATGGTTGTCCACGACAGAACCCGGCTTATCGGCTGACTCTCATTTTATTTGATTAATTATAATCGCGTCTCTAATTTATCAGCTCTATCTAAAAACAGCTGATTGCTCCATAAAGATAACTGTTTTCTATCTTGCTCATTCAAAAATCGTTCAACATCATTGGCTGCATCATTCCATTGAATGTTTTGGATTTTTTCTTTCAATTTTTCGATAAACTAGTGTGGGGTAACTTTAATCCTTTGTCCTTCCCAAGGTCCTGTTTGGTTAATGGCATTTTGTAGAAAATGTAAATTAGGCGATATGTTCTTAGCGACATACCATAAAAAATCATACCAGTCCCGGCCTTTGGTATATTTTCTACATAATAAGGCATGACATTTACCTGCAAAATTGCTGGCTAAATCTTGGGCTTCAATCGCATGCAGTAATGGAAAATCTAAATATTTAGTTTCTTGATTTGAGCCAAGTGGGGGATTAACATCAATTTCAAGTTTAATTAAAAAGTTAGCATAGGAGTTGTGCTTAAATCCTAAGTCTATGATTTTCCCAATAGAGTCATTTTTGATAAAAAGACGCTGAGTAGAAGATTTTGTTTTACTTTTATCAGTAATTTTTGTGATTATTCCGTATTCTTCACAAATAGCTTCGATGCCTTCAATAACGTAACTTATGAGGGATCATTTGGCTAGCGATGTTAAATTGGCTAAAGGGGTCGTGGGCATATTTTCGGCCCATGACATAAATACCACGTCTTAATTGTACGATTTCCCCTTTTTTGAGAGCCTTGTTAATTAATGCATAACGACTCGCAGGTGTTCCCATTAGGAGGCGCTTTAAATCCTCATTGGTGAATAGCTTATTTGTCATTCCATGATGGATAAGCTGATCAATCATTTTCATTTTGTGTAAGTAACTTCCTGAAATAGCAAGTATCTTGCAACAAAATAAGAGAGGAGTCATTGGTAGCTGAGTAAATTGCATCTACACCTATTCAACACGCTAACAAAAAAGCTAGCTAAAATTTCGCTTCATGGGCAAAATGACTGCCTTAAATCTGTATTCGTTAGATTTGTAACTATCACCCTTCGGGAACATGTTAGTGTGTAGACTTTCCTTGACAGTTGTTGCGTGGCACACCTATATTGTGGTTAAGTGGATCAATGTGGGTAAAAGTGGGCTAGCTTGGAGTTCATGCCGTCATGCTTAGAGGAGTTAGTGAACTATCACTGGATGATAAGGGTCGGATTGCCATTCCGTCTCGGCACCGTGATCTGCTCCAAACAGAATCCCAAGGCCAATGCATCACTACCATCGATACCGAAGAATGTTGCCTCCTGATTTATCCCTTACACGCTTGGGAACAAATCGAAAAACAAATTGAAGCATTACCCAGTTTTGACAAAGCTGCACGCCGTGTTCAGCGTTTATTGATTGGACATGCTACCGAATCACAAATTGATAGTCATGGCCGATTACTGATCCCACCTCCACTTCGCAGCTACGCTAGATTGCAAAAAGAGGTCGTTTTGATTGGGCAAGGTCGTAAGTTTGAATTATGGGACGCGAACGAATGGAATGTTTCGCGTGACCGCTGGATACAAGGAGCGGACGATTTGCAAGCTATGCCAAATAGTCTGTTAGCAATCTCATTATGACGCAAACCTCACACCTTCCCGTCATGCTAGACGAAGTCATTGAAGCCTTAAGGGTTAAACCCGATGGCATCTATGTGGACGGCACCTTTGGCCGTGGTGGTCATTCGGCAGTGATTCTCGAAAAACTCGGACCTCAGGGTCGCTTAATCGTTTTGGATAAAGATCCTGAAGCCATTAAGCATGCAAAAGCCTTACTTGGCCATGATGAGCGTTTTGAATGCTATCAGGCCTGTTTTAGCGAATTGTATCGTATTGCCAAAAACAATCATTTTCTGGGTAAAATTGATGGGATCCTTTTGGACTTAGGGATTTCCTCACCACAAATTGATGTCGCAGAGCGCGGTTTTAGTTTTATGCGCGAGGGCCCATTAGACATGCGTATGGATCCCACGAGTGGCATCAGTGCTGCCCAGTGGTTGAAGCATGCAGAAGCCTCCGAGATCGTTAAAGTATTATATGAATATGGCGAAGAATCTTTCGCTAAAAAAATTGCGCATAAAATTTGCACCACTCGTGTAGAAACGCCAATTGAAACAACCAAGCAATTAGCCAATTTAGTGTCTGAATGTGTTTATGTGAAGAAAAACCAAAAGCATCCAGCCACCAAAACCTTTCAAGCGATTCGAATTTTTATTAATCAAGAATTAACGGCAATCGATGTTGCCTTAAATAATTGTCATGATTTATTGGCTCACAAAGGCCGTTTAGTGGTTATTAGTTTTCATTCTCTAGAAGATCGAAAAATTAAGCAGTTTTTTCGTAAAATATCCAAAGTTCAGTTACCGAAGGGCGTCGCTATTCCAGAAAAAGATTTAAAAGCGCCTTTTAAGTGGGTTGTTAAAAGACAGCGACCCCAAGATGAGGAATTAGAACGAAACCAACGTGCGCGCAGTGCAACGTTACGGGTAGCTGAAAAAGCCTTAATGAGTTAATGCAGGGAAAGCAGCTCATGAACAAAAGTCGTGTCGAGTGGGTAAAACTACTGGCAGTTGCGTTGTTAAGTGGCCTCGTATTCGCATCGGCGATTGGTGTTGTGTATTACAAACACCAAAGTCGTCAATTGTTTACGAAGTTACAGAATCTCCAGCAGGATATTGAGTCTTTACAAGTTGAATGGAGTCAACTTCTGCTAGAACAAGGGACATGGGCGGCAGACGCTCGAGTTGAACATGTGGCAAGGGAACGCCTGCAAATGCATTTGCCCGAGCCCAGAGAAGTTGTGGTGATCAAGGAATGAGACCGATAACTTACGAACGCGAATACCGTTTGCGTCAAGGGGCTTTAATGCTGCTCGGGGTTGCAGGGATTGCAGCGCTGACTTGGCGTTTAGCCATGTTGCAAATCGTTGACAACCATTATCTGCAAAGTCAGGGCGATGCCCGTACGATTCGGACAGTACCGATGGTGGCCAAACGTGGTCTCATCACCGATCGAAATGGTGAGCCGATGGCGATTAGCACGCCGGTGAAGTCCGTTTGGGTAGCGCCAACGAGTACGGATATGGATCATCCTGATTGGATCAAGCTTGCTCATATTTTAGGGATGAACCCAGCCCATATTGCGCAAAAAATTGTCCAAAAGAAAGACAAACAGTTTATTTATCTCAAACGCCATATTTCGCCGATGTTGGGTAAAAAAATCGAAGCCCTGAATATTCCTGGCGTGCATTTACAAACCGAATATCAACGCTTTTACCCCAGTGGTGAAGTAGCAGCGCATATCATTGGTACAACCGATGTCGATCATCGTGGCGCTCAAGGTTTGGAGTTAGGTTTACAAGGACGCTTAGCCGGAGAGAGTGGCCATTACCGCGTCTTAAAAGACGGTGTAGGTCGTAAAGTGGAAGGGCTTCATGGCAAAAAACAAGCAGTGAGTGGCCAAGATATTGCCTTAAGCATTGATAGTCGGATCCAGTATCTGGCTTATCGCGAATTACTCGCTGCCGTTAAAAAGCACGATGCTGTAGGTGGCTCAGTAGTAGTGCTCGATGTCAAAACAGGCGAAGTATTAGCTATGGCCAACCAGCCATCATTTAACCCGAATGTTCATTATCAAACGGTCGATCATCGCTTTCGTAACCGTGCAGTGACCGATCAGTTCGAGCCAGGCTCGGTACTGAAAAGTTTTAGCGTGGCCAATATCCTTGCCAGTGGTAAATATGATTCGGATACCGAAGTGGACACCAACCCAGGTTGGATGAAAGTCTCTGGTAAAGTGGTTCGTGATGGGAAAAATTATGGCGTGTTGGATTTAAGTCATGTGATCCAAAAATCCAGCAACGTGGGGATTGCCAAGCTGACCTTGGAATTACCCCCTGAAAGTCTTTATGAAACCTTGCGTAAAGTGGGCTTTGGGGAACGTACTGCCAGTGGTTTCCCAGGTGAAAGCGCTGGCTACTTATCGAATAAAGTCACGAACAATCCCTTTGTGTTAGCCACAGTGTCTTTTGGCTATGGTATGTCTGTAACCCCTTTACAATTAGCACAAGCATATGCGGTTTTAGCAGATGGGGGGAAAAAGCATCCTATTTCCTTTTTGAAAACGGATCCCAGCATTGTTAGCTCCGAGCCCGTTTTTGAACCCCAGGTCGCAGAAGCTGTGAATAAAATGTTACAATTGTCCATTACCGAAGGGACGGGATTTCGTGCGCAGGTTCCAGGTTATAACGTTGCTGGCAAAACAGGAACAGTAAGAAAAGTTAGCCAGCGGGGTTACTCTGATGACAATCACGTAGCAGTATTTGCAGGATTTGCTCCCGCTGAAGATCCCAGGGTGGTTATTGTTGTGATGGTGGACGATCCGAGGTCTGGACGATATTACGGTGGGCAGGTTGCAGCACCTGTCTTTGCAAATGTGATGTTTGGTGCGTTGCGTATGTTACAGATCCCACCTCATGGTTATACGCAAAGTTAATCTTATGGCAAAACAAAATGAAATTAACAGAATTGCTGAAAGGTTGGGTGAAATGTGAAAACGATGAGATATCGATTTCAGGATTAACGCTCAATACTCAGCATTTACAAGCCGGTGATTTATTTATTGCTATCAAAGGCCAGCACTTTGATGGCCGTCACTATTTGTCAGACGCTATTTCACGTGGTGCCAGCGCCATTGTGTGCGAAGCAGAAAACCTACAGGCTTTTTTACCCACCACTTCACAGCCTGTTCCGATTATTCCCGTGATGAACTTAGACAATCTCCTTGGCAAACTCGCCAAGCGCTTTTATGGCGATCCCAGTAAAGAGATTGATGTGATTGGTGTGACGGGCACCAATGGTAAAACGACTTCAACCTATGTGTTAGCGCAAGCATTAACGCGTTTGCGAAAACCCTGTGCGGTCCTTGGCACAATAGGCTATGGCTTTATTCCTGCGTTGACCGATTGCCAATTAACCACCCCCGATGCGGTATCCTTACAAAAATATATTTATCAACTCAAAAACGAGGGTGCCAAAGCGGTTGCCATGGAAGTATCTTCGCATGGATTAATGCAAAACCGTGTGAATGCGCTTGAGATCAAAAGTGCGCTGTTTACCAATTTAACGCAAGATCATCTTGATTATCATGGCACGATGGAAGCGTATGGCAGAGCAAAACAAAAATTATTTCAATTCCCAAGTCTTGAGCGTGCCGTCATCAATGCCGATTCGCCTCATGCTGAAAAAATGTTACGTGCCATTAGCAAAAAAATACCGGTCGCAAGTTATACCTTACAGCCTTTGATGAACCAAAGCATTGCATTCAAAAATACCTTGCCGATTTGTGTTACCTCGTTAACGTTAAATCATAAAGGCGTGATTGCGAAACTCGACACCGCTTGGGGTGAAGGCATATTACGTTCGCCATTACTCGGCGAATTTAATGTGAGCAATTTATTAGGGGTATTAGGCGAGCTTTGCTTACAAGGTTTTTCATTAGAAGAATCCTTACAGGCGCTCACCTTTGCCATGAGTGCACCAGGTCGTATGCAACGCATTGGTGGCATTCGCAACCCACAAATTATTATTGATTATGCGCACACCCCAGACGCTTTAGAAAAAGCCCTGAAAGCCGCACGCGTTCATTGCGAGCGTCGTTTATGGTGCGTATTTGGTTGTGGTGGCGATAGAGATAAAGATAAACGCGCAAAAATGGGTCACATCGCAGGGCTTTATGCTGATCGCGTGGTGATCACAAGTGATAACCCCAGAACAGAAGAGCCAAGTGCCATTATCGATGAGATTTGGCGGGGGATGACCGTTGAACAAACGGAAAAAACCATCAAAGAAATGGATCGTAAAACGGCTATTGAATATGCCATCAAGCATGCCTTGCCAGTGGATACCATTTTGATTGCCGGAAAAGGGCACGAGAATTATCAAATGATAGGTAAAGAATTACTCCCCTTTAGCGATGTAGGAGTTGCCGCTGGATTTTTAGGAGAAGAGATCACATGAAGTTATCCGTCATCGCCAAGGCAATCTCTGCGACCCTTTATGGGCCAGATATCGATTTGCCTTTGATCGCGATTGATAGCCGTAAGATAGTAGGCGGTGAATTATTTATTGCACTCAAGGGTGAAAATTTTGATGGTCATGAGTACATCGAAGGCGCATTACAAAAAGGGGCTAAAGCCGTCATTGCGGCCAGAGCTCCCCAAACCGCTTTAGAAAAAAACTGCACTTTTTTAAGTGTCAAAGACACAACGCAAGCGTTGGGTGATGTTGGTGCGTTTTGGCGTGCACGTTTTTCTTTGGCTACCGTTGGCATTACCGGAAGCTGTGGCAAAACCACGGTGAAAGGCATGATAGAATCGATTTGTGAGCAGCAAGGTAAAACCTTAGCCACCAAAGGCAACTTTAATAATCATATTGGTTTGCCCTTAACGCTGTTACGTCTTGATGAAAGCTATCAGTATGGCGTGATTGAAATGGGTGCCAGCGCTATGGGTGAAATTCAGTATTTGGGTCACATCGCCAAGCCAAAGGTCACGCTGATCACCAATGTAATGCCCGCACACTTATTAGGGTTTGGTTCATTAGAAGGCGTTGCCAAAGCCAAGGGTGAGATTTATGACATTCTCCCTAAAGACGGCATTGCTGTTTTAAATGTCGATGAGCCCTTTTGTGAGTATTGGCGAACAATCATTAAAGAAAGAAACACGCTCACTTATGGTTTAGAGCATCCAGCGGATATATTTGCGCGCAATATCGTGATGTCACCGTTTGCGGTGGAATTTGATTTGTGTGTGCGTGATAAGCAACAGCACGTCACCATTGAGATCCCGGGTAAGCATACCATTATGAATGCTCTTGCAGCGGCGGCTGCCGGTACTGCGATGGGTATTTCTCTCCCTAACATTGTCAAAGGACTCGCCGCTTTTCAAGGCGTGCCTGGGCGCTTACGTCGTATGAAGGGCATGAATGGCGCCTGGCTTATTGATGATAGTTACAATGCCAATCCTGGTTCTATGAACGCAGCACTTGATGTGTTGGCAGGGTGTCAGGGTAAAAAGTTCTTTGTCATGGGAGACATGGCTGAGCTAGGAGAAGATGCTGCGCTTTATCACGAACAAATTGGTCAACGTGCCAAACAACAAGGTGTCGAGTCGTTGTTTGCGGTTGGCAGCTTAAGTCAATTTGCTGTCAAGGCTTTTGGTCAGGGTGGTAAAAGTTACTCTGATAAAACACTTTTAGTGGACGATTTAAAAAGACAATTAACAGATCAGACGGTTGTTTTAATAAAAGGATCGCGCAGTTCAGGAATGGAAGTTGTCACCCATGCTTTGGCACACCACGAGGATTAACGATGTTACTTTGGCTCGCACATTTCTTATCACAATATTGCCGCGTGTTTCATGTTTTTGATTACCTGACATTGCGCACGATTTTAGCGGCACTGACTGCCTTAGTGTTTTCACTTTGGTTTGGTCCTCATATGATTGCTTGGTTACGTGAGCACCAAATGGGTCAACAAGTACGTACCGACGGTCCGCAATCACACTATAGTAAAGCAGGCACGCCAACGATGGGTGGGGCTTTGATCTTAATTGCGATTACCGTGTCTTGTCTTTTATGGGGTGATTTAAGCAATCGTTATTTCTGGGTAGTGTTATTGGTAACCTTAGGCTTTGGTGTGGTGGGCTGGGTCGACGATTATCGCAAAGTGATTCGAAAAAATACTAAAGGATTACCAGGACGTTGGAAATATTTTTATCAATCGTTAATTGGTTTAGCAGCAGTGACCTATCTTTATATGACAGCGCTCACGCCCGCAGAAACACAATTGGCTTTACCTTTCTTTAAGAACGCGTTAATTCCACTGGGTTTTTTCTACATTATTTTTTCCTATTTTGTGATTGTGGGTGCGAGCAACGCGGTTAATTTAACCGATGGTTTAGATGGCTTAGCCATTTTGCCTACCGTGTTAGTCGGTGGAGCATTGGGTATTTTTGCTTATCTTGCAGGCCATGCTGATTTTGCTCACTATTTGGCTATCCCGCATGTACAAGGGGTAGGTGAGCTAAGTGTTTTTTGTGCTGCTTTAATGGGGGCAGGTCTTGGCTTTTTATGGTTTAATGCGTACCCCGCACAAGTCTTTATGGGTGATGTGGGTTCCTTGGCGTTGGGTGCAGCGCTTGGCATGATAGCCGTTGTGGTACGCCAAGAAGTGGTGCTGTTTATCATGGGTGGGGTTTTTGTGATGGAAACCGTATCGGTGATTTTACAGGTGGCTTCCTTTAAATTAACGGGGCAGCGCATTTTCCGTATGGCACCGATTCACCACCATTTTGAGTTAAAGGGCTGGCCTGAGCCAAAAGTGATTGTGCGTTTTTGGATCATGACTGTGGTCTTAGTATTAATTGGCTTATCAACCCTAAAATTACGCTAATGAAAAATAAAGATTTATATATTGTCATTGGATTGGGTGTAACAGGACTTTCTTGCGCCCATTTTTTAAGCCGGCATGGTTTGCCCTTTGTGGTGATGGATACGCGCGAAGCGCCACCAAACCTGCAAGCATTTCGAGAACAATATCCAGACGTTGAAGTCTATACCGGCAAACAGTGGCCGCAGTCAGTTTTAAATAACGCAAAGTGTTTAGTCGTGAGCCCTGGGGTTGCCATTGGTACGCCTTGTATTCAAGAAGCTGCTTCACACGGTGTTGATATTCTAGGTGACATCGAGTTATTTGCGCGTTTCAATCGTGTGCCCGTGATTGCGATCACCGGTGCCAATGGAAAAAGCACAGTGACCACTTTGGTCGGCGAAATGGCCAAGGCAGCAGGAAAGAAAGTTGCTGTGATTGGTAATATTGGTACCCCCGTATTAGATGCCTTCAATGATCAACAAGATGACGATTTAATTGTGATGGAGCTGTCTAGTTTCCAATTAGAAACGACCCGCAGTTTAGCGCCGATAGCGGCAACCGTTTTAAATATTACCCCTGATCATCTTGATCGCTATGCAAGTTTTGCCGATTACGTGAATGCGAAGCACCGTATTTTTCATCAAGCCAAGCATGCGATCATTAACCAACAAGACCCGCTTTCAGACAGCTCTCTCATCACAGAACAAACCCAACGTCATTACTTTACGTTAGCAGAGCCCAAAGCAGGTGTTTGGGGTTTGCGCTGGCAAGATAATGTTTGTTGGTTAGCGAGAGGAACGACATTGTTGCTTGCGACTACTGACATGAAAATGTTTGGTCAGCATAACTATGCGAATGCCTTAAGTGCTTTAGCACTGGGAACCGCTGCAGGCTTACCTCTGGACGCAATGTTACAGATCTTGCGAACGTTTTCAGGATTAGCACATCGCTGTCAATCCGTTGCCGATTTGAATCAAGTGAAATGGATCAATGATTCTAAGGGTACCAATATTGGTGCATGCCAAGCTGCTCTAGAAGGGATTGGCAAACAACTGTCTGGCAAAATTGTGTTATTACTGGGTGGTGATGGTAAAGGGGCAGATTTTAACGATCTCGCGCCAATGGTGACTCAGTTTTGTCGAAAAATCATTTTAATGGGCAAAGATACCCCTCTTATTAAACAAGCTTTAGCACAAAAAGTTGACACCTCAATTGCCACTAACATGGCCGATGCGGTACAGATCGCTTACCAAACAGCTAAAGCAGGTGATGTGGTGTTGTTGTCACCAGCATGCTCTAGCTTAGATCAGTATCGTGATTTCGCGCATCGAGGCGATACTTTTGTCGAAGCCGTAAAAAGGATTTTACATAACGATGCGAACGTCAGCTAATCCTTCTATCACAAAGATCGATCCTTTATTTATTGGATCGGTGTTAACACTGCTTGCCCTTGGGATCATCATGGTGACTTCGGCTTCCATTGTGGTTGCTGAAAGGCGTTTAGGACATCCTTTTTATTACACTTTCCATCAAGGCTTTTGCATGGTGTTGGGTATTGCTGGCGCCATGGTGGTTGCTGCAGTTCCCACCAAGATTTGGTTTCGTTTGTCTGGATTTTTGTTGGTTGCAGCCTTAGCGTCATTAGTCTTGGTGTTGATCCCAGGTATTGGTCGTGTGGTCAATGGCAGTGCGCGTTGGATTAATTTAGGATTTACCGCGATCCAAGTTTCTGAGTTCGCAAAATTAGCAGTCGTGATTTATTTAGCAGGGTATGTTGTCCGCCATAACCAAGATCTAAAAAGTCGCGTTTCCGGATTTGTTCGTCCGATGTTATTGCTTTCTTTAGTGGGGGCACTGCTGGTTCTTGAGCCGGACTTTGGAGCAACGGTCGTCATTTTATCAACCGCCTTAGCGATGCTGTTTTTAGCCGGTGTGCCGTTGTGGCAATTCATGGTGCTCTTAGTGATGGTGGCGTTGACGCTAGGTTTGGTCGCGGTTTCCGCACCTTATCGGTTACAACGACTTACCTCCTTTTTAGATCCCTGGGCCGTGCAATTTGATAGTGGTTATCAGCTGACTCAAGCATTGATTGCTTTTGGTCGAGGAGAATGGTTTGGGGTAGGGCTGGGGAGCAGTATTCAGAAGTTATTTTATTTACCTGAATCACATACTGACTTTATTTTTGCGGTTCTTTCAGAAGAATTGGGTTTGGTCGGCGCACTTGGCACCATCGGTTTGTATATCCTCTTTGTTTGGCGTGGTATGATAATTGGTTTGAATGCTGAGAAGCGCGGCGATCGCTTTGCTGCATTTGTGAGCTACGGCATCAGCCTGTGGGTTGGTTTGCAAACTTTGATTAACATTGGTGTCAATACCGGCGTATTGCCCACTAAAGGTTTAACGCTTCCCTTCTTAAGTTATGGTGGATCTAGCGTGCTCATTATTTGCATTGCGGTCGGGTTAGTCGTGCGGGTTGATTATGAAAATCGTTTAGCCGCTAGCCGGGAGACTACCATTGGACGCTACCGAAAATAAAATTAAAGTCATGATCATTGCCGGTGGTACCGGTGGGCATGTTATGCCCGCGTTAGCTGTTGCGCGACATCTTCGCCTTCAGGGCCATCAAGTGCATTGGCTTGGCACGCATGCCGGTATTGAAGCGCGCCTTGTTCCCCAAGAAAATTTTCCGATCTCCTTTATCGATATCCAAGGCCTGCGTGGCAAAAAAGCTTATACCTTATTGCTAGCGCCTTTTAAAATTCTGAAAGCCATTTTTCAATCCTATCGTGTGCTGATGAAAGAATGCCCCAGCGCTGTTTTGTGTATGGGCGGTTATGTTTCAGGACCTGGCGCTATTGCAGCCTGGGCAATGCGTTGCCCTATTGTGTTACACGAACAAAATGCCATTGCCGGTTGGACCAATCGCGTTTTAGCGAATTTTGCTCGCCGCATTATGGTTGCTTTTCCAGGTGCGTTTAAAGCGCGTCAAACCAACAAGATTGTCGAAACAGGCAATCCTGTGCGCCAAGATATTTTAAATATTTTGCCACCCACCGATCGCTTGAGCACACGCCAGTCTCAGGTTCGGGTATTAATTTTAGGGGGCTCTCAAGGGGCAACCAAATTAAATGACGTGATCCCACAAGCCATTGCGTTATTGCCTGCATCATGCCGTCCTTTAATTTGGCATCAGACCGGTAAAAATAACCTAGATGTCACTAAAAGAAATTATGATAACGGTGAAATAAAAGCGCAGGTTTCCGATTTTATTCAAGATATGCAAGAAGCCTATGCATGGGCAGATATTGTGATCTGCCGATCCGGTGCTCTCACGATTGCGGAGATCTGTGCCGTAGGCTTACCCAGCATTTTGATCCCATTTCCTTTTGCTGTTGATGATCATCAGACATTTAACGCCAGATATTTAAGTGAAAAGGGCGCTGCCTTTTTACTGCAACAGTCAGCGTTAACGCCTGCTGAACTCAGTGAATTGTTATTAGATTTAATTACGCATCCCGAAAAGCGTCTTGCTATGGCTCTTGCGAGTTATGCTTTAGCCAAACCTTTAGCAACGACAAAAGTCGCAGAACAATGTTTAGAGGTTAGTTGTGAATCATAAGAATAATCAGTTTACCGTGCCAGAAATGCGGCGCATTAAAACCATCCACTTTATTGGGATTGGTGGCGTTGGCATGAGTGGTATTGCCGAAGTGTTATTAACGCAAGGTTACCAGGTGACCGGCTCTGATCCTGCGCGTAACCAAGTGACTGCCCGTTTAGAAAAACTGGGTGCACACATTTACCACACCCACACATCAGACAATGTGATTGGCGCAGACGTGGTGGTGGTTTCGAGCGCGATCCAAGAAGACAATCAAGAGATCATGAAAGCCAGACAATTGCGGATCCCGATTGTGGCGCGTGCTGCCATGTTAGCAGAGCTGATGCGTTTTCGTTATGGCATTGCGGTCGCCGGAACGCATGGTAAAACCACCACCACCAGTTTAATTTCAAGCATCTTGGCACAAGGGGGCTTAGATCCCACCTTTGTGATTGGTGGCAAATTAAATAGCGCCGATACCAATGCGCGTTTAGGCGCCAGCCGATTCTTAGTTGCTGAAGCCGATGAAAGCGATGCTTCTTTTTTACATTTGCATCCGATGGTTGCTATTGTCACTAACATCGATACCGATCACTTAGGGACGTATGACAATGATTTCTCTAAGCTCAAAGAAACCTTTATTCAATTTTTGCACAACTTGCCGTTTTATGGTTATGGGGTGGTCTGCATTGATTGTCCCGTGACTGAATCCATATTACCTCAAGTCGCCAGACCATTAATGACTTACGGTTTTCATGAGAAAGCGGATTATCGTGCAACGAATTATCAACAGATAGGCACGCAATGTCGTTTTGACGTTCATCGCACCAATCGTCCCACACTACAGATCCAATTGAATTTGCCAGGTAAGCATAACGTTTTAAATGCGTTAGCAGCGATAGCGGTTGCCTCAGAAGAAGGCGTGAGTGACAGTGCGATTTGCCAATCGTTAGCAGAATTTGCGGGGATTGGACGACGTTTTCATATTCATGGCGATTATGCCTTACCTAATGGCGCAGCGAAGATCATTGAAGATTATGGTCACCACCCGCAAGAAGTGCGTGTCACCATTGAAGCCGCCCGTGGTGCATGGCCAGAAAAACGGTTAGTGATGGCTTTCCAACCCCATCGTTATACACGCACCAGCATGTTGTTTGAAGACTTTACCGAGGTATTGTCTAACGTGGATGTGTTGATCTTGTTGGAAGTCTATGCAGCAGGTGAAGAGCCTATTGCAGGTGCCGATAGTCGCACGTTATGTCGTTCTATTCGTCAACGCGGCAGTGTGGATCCGATTTTTGTGCAATCGGTACAGCAATTAAAAGAAGTACTGGATAATGTCTTAATGCCTGATGACATCTTATTTTTACAAGGCGCAGGGAATATTGGCAGTGCTGCTTTGGAATTAGTCGGTCAAGCGCCCTTAACGACAAAGAGTGGAACGAGGTAACGAATGCTAATCCCTCTATTAACGGGTGAAGTATTTAATGAATATTTAGCGCCTTGGACCAGCTGGCACATCGGTGGCGTTGCTGAGCGATTTTATAGCCCCTCGACAACATCCTTGTTAGCTGATTACCTAAGTTTGTTACCTGCACAATTGCCAGTCACTTGGTTAGGACTTGGCAGCAATGTGCTCATTCGCGATGCCGGGATCAAAGGTGCAGTGATTGGTACACGCCAATTGCAACAGCTTTATCAACGTGAAGATGGTGCGGTGGTTGCTGAAGCGGGCGTCACTTGTGCGAAGTTAGCGCGATTTTGTAGTCGTCTCGGTTTTCCTGATGCTGCGTTCTTTGCAGGAATTCCAGGTACCGTTGGGGGTGCGCTTGCCATGAATGCAGGTGCTTTCGGTGGTGAAACCTGGGAATGGGTTGAAGCGGTGACAGTCATGAGTCGCCAAGGAACGCTCCAGCATTTAACACCTCAAGATTACGATATTGGCTATCGCAGCGTAAAATCCACGGTTGCAGCAAACATCGGTTGTGTTTTTGTGGAAGGGGTTTTTCGCTTCAAACGTAAAGAAAATGCCGATGGCCTAAATGATATTAAAGCGTTACTGCGCAAGCGTGGTGCAACGCAGCCGATTGGTACTTGGAATTGTGGCTCAGTTTACCGTAACCCACCCGGTGATTTTGCAGCTAGACTAATAGAGGAATGCCAATTGAAAGGATATCGCGTGGGTGACGCCATGGTCTCACCCAAGCATGCAAATTTTATTATTAACTGTCAAAAAGCCAGTGCCCATGATGTTGAAACGCTTATGAGCACCATCGAGTCAACTGTTGAAGCTAAGTTTGGCATTCGTTTACAAGCAGAAGTAAAAATTCTGGGACAAACAGGGGACGCAAATGGCTAATCTCATTCATCATTATGAAACCTTCACCGAAAAATCGTTAGTCAGAACAGCTGTGCGCGCCAGTCAAATGAGTGAGTTTGGCAAAGTGGCCGTTTTGCTGGGGGGCCGCTCTTCCGAAAGAGAGATCTCATTACAAAGTGGTCAAAATATTTTGGCAGCCTTGCTTCGTCAAGGCATAGATGCCCATGGCATTGATCCTGATCAGCATCTTGCACAAAAGTTGATTGAAGGAAAATTTAATCGCGCTTTTGTTGCTTTGCATGGTAAAGAGGGCGAAGACGGTGTTATCCAAGGTTTGCTGCAAATGTTAGGCATTCCATTTACCGGTAGTGGCGTTGCTGCCTCTGCGCTAGCGATGGATAAGGCGCGTGCTAAATTGGTGATGCATGGATTGCGCATTCCAACACCTGATTTTGGCATTGCGAAAACGATCGACCAAGCAAAGACGATTTCAGAAAAAATGGGATTTCCGGTTTGCGTGAAGCCGGTGTCTGAAGGTTCGAGCATTGGGATAACACGCGTTAATCAAGCTGATGAAATCAATAATGCATTTGAGAGAGCAGCGCGCTATGGCGATGTGATCATTGAAAAATGGATTGAAGGGAAAAATGTGACAGTTGCGATTGTGGGCGAAACGGCTTTGCCTTCCATCGAAATTCGCACGGCAAGTGAATTGTATGATTTCAATGCCAAATATGAATCGGAAGAAACACAGTATATTTGTCCTGCTCCTTTATCCATGGCAAAAGAACGGACACTGCGTGCTCTCGCTTTGCGGGCCTTTTATGCGTTAGGGTGTGAAGGTTGGGGGCGAGTTGATTTCATGCAAGACCAACAAGGGAAATGTTGGGTCTTGGAAGTGAACACGATCCCCGGTATGACTTTGCATAGCCTTGTGCCCATGGCAGCAAAAGCAGCTGGAATGGATTTTGATAAGCTCGTGCTTGCGATTTTAGAAACAACCTTGGTTGAAGCGCTACCAGAAAATATAGTTGGTTTAACAGCTTAATTGGTATTGATGATTTATGGTGAAAACACCTCGGCAAAAAATTCGTCATGCCATTGAAAAACGGCACAAGCAACCGACCCAGATCTGGAAACGATTGGGGATGGGTCTTAGCGCTTTGTGTCTTTTTTTCATGGTGGGCTATGCCGCTTGTTGGTTTTTAGATCCCGTTAATTTTCCGCTAACCTCCGTTAAGCTCATTGGCGATAAAAAACACCTGACACAATCAGAACTTTATCAAATCATTATTCCTGAAATGAAGCGTGGTTTTTTTCAACTCAAAGTTTCAAAAATTCGCAGCAAGTTGCTCTATCTACCCTGGGTTAAGCAAGTGGATGTTCGTAAAGTTTGGCCACATCAGTTAGTTATCCGCTTTGAAGAACATACGCCAGCTGCTTTTTGGGGTGATACAGGCCTTCTGAGTGAACAAGGTGCTTTATTCACGCCTAATATGACAGCATTGAATTTACCTGATTTACCTGTATTAAAAGGGCCTGATGGTCGTTTTAGTACAGTTTGGCAGCAATATCTGGAAATGGAAAAGATGTTGACGCCATTACAATTACATATAACGCATTTAGTGCTTGCACCACGGGGTGCATGGCAATTGCGCTTATCCAATGGCACCACAATCATACTTGGAACGCATGATATTTTAGCGCGGTTACACCGATTTATTCGGGTTTACGATAAGCACTTTGCCGCTAAACAAACCCAAATGGCCTATGTCGATCTGCGTTATACCAGTGGCATGGCAGTTGGTTGGAAATAAGGATGCCTAACCAAAATTGCCCGCAAGAGGGGGGTAAATGGATAAATTTTGTGACTATTTCAAACTTCTTGCTGAATAAACGTGGGGTTTGTTCATATTTTGGTTTATGCTAATGACAATAGTTTTAGGACTCGCCGGGATAATGGATTATTGATAATAGGGAGACATGAGTTAAATGTCTAAAAGACCGGACAAAAATTTAATTGTTGGACTCGATATTGGTACTTCCAAAGTTGTCGCGATTGTTGGCGACATTTCCGCAGAGGGTAATATCGAGGTAATTGGAATCGGTTCACATCCTTCTTTGGGTTTAAAGAGAGGGGTGGTTGTCAATATTGAATCAACCGTTCAATCGATACAGCGCGCTATCGAAGAAGCTGAGTTAATGGCAGGGTGTCAAATCCATTCCGTTTTTACGGGGATTGCAGGCAGCCACATTCGCAGCTTAAATTCGCATGGCATTGTGGCTATCCGCGAACATGAAGTCACCCAGGCTGATGTCGATCGCGTGATTGATGCAGCCAAAGCCGTAGCCATTCCTGCCGATCAAAAAATTCTCCATATCCTGCCACAGCAATTTATCATTGATGCCCAAGACGGTATCAAAGAACCCATTGGAATGTCAGGTGTTCGACTTGAATCTAAGGTCCACATGGTGACAGGCAGTGTGAGTGCGGCGCAAAATATTGTTAAATGTATTCGTCGTTGTGGATTAGAAGTTGACGACATTATTCTTGAGCAGCTTGCTTCAAGTTATGCGGTATTAACCGATGATGAAAAAGAATTAGGCGTTTGCTTAGTGGATATTGGCGGTGGCACAACGGACATCGCAGTTTTCACAAACGGTTCCATTCGTCACACCGCAGTTATTCCTATTGCCGGCGATCAAGTCACAAACGATATTGCAGTGGCTTTACGTATCCCAACGCAAAATGCAGAGGCTATTAAGTTGAAGTATGCCTGTGCTTTAAGAAAATTAACCGATCATGAAGAAATGATTGATATCCCAGGTGGAACGGATAGACCTGCGCGTCAACTTTCTCGCACAACCTTAGCCGAAGTAGTTGAGCCTCGTTACGAAGAGTTATTTAGCTTAGTTCGAGCAGAGTTACAACGTCAAGGCTTAGAAGAAGTTATCAGCTCTGGTATTGTTGTCACAGGTGGCAGCGCGCAAATGCCAGGCGTGATTGAATTAGCCGAAGACATTTTCCGTATGCCAGTTCGTCTTGGGTTACCACGATATGTGACTGGCTTAGTTGATGTTCAACGTAACCCGATTTACTCTACAGGGATTGGTTTACTTCTTTATGGAAGACAACAACAATTGGAACGTCATATGGATGTTTCAACTGGGCAGCGGTTGTCTGGCATGTGGGGTAAGGTCAAACGTTGGTTTCAGGGGAATTTTTAGTTCAGAATAACATACTTAAATGGGTGCACCCATTAAGTGTCAGACAGAGCCAAAGGAGCAAAGATGAGTCAAATGTTCGAACTGCTGGATAGTTATCCTCAAACCGCGGTTATTAAAGTAATTGGTGTCGGTGGCGGTGGTGGCAATGCCATTGAACACATGGTTAGCGCTGATATTGAAGGCGTTGAATTTATTTGTGCGAATACGGATGCACAAGCGTTACGTAACTCTGCTGCACGTACCGTATTACAATTGGGTGGCGACGTCACCAAAGGTCTAGGCGCTGGTGCAAACCCAGAAATTGGGCGTCAAGCAGCATTAGAAGATCTCGATCGTATTCGAGAAGTATTACAAGGCGCGGATATGGTTTTCATCACTGCCGGTATGGGCGGTGGTACAGGTACGGGTGGCGCACCTGTAGTAGCAGAAATTGCGAGAGAACTGGGCGCATTAACGGTTGCTGTTGTTACACGCCCCTTCCCATTTGAAGGTCGTAAACGCATGTTGATTGCTGAAGAAGGTATTCGTTCCTTAAGCCAACACGTTGATTCGTTGATTACGATTCCTAATGAAAAATTACTGACCGTATTAGGTAAAGGCGTTACATTGCTTGATGCATTCCGTGCAGCAAACAATGTATTACTTGGTGCTGTTCAAGGTATTGCTGAATTAATTACCCGTCCCGGTTTGATTAACGTCGACTTTGCTGACGTTAGAACCGTGATGTCGGAAATGGGTATTGCAATGATGGGTACCGGTACTGCGCGTGGTGAAAACCGTGCTCGTGTTGCTGCTGATGCTGCTATTTCTAGCCCCTTATTAGATGATATCGATTTAGCGGGTGCAAAAGGCGTATTGGTTAACGTTACCGCCGGTATGGATCTGTCGATTTCTGAATTTGAAGAAGTGGGCGATGCGATTAAGAATTTCACCTCAGATAATGCAACCGTTATCGTTGGTACTGTCATTGATCCACAAATGACAGATGAGTTACGTGTGACTTTGGTTGCCACAGGTCTTGGAAGTCAAAAAACTGGCTCACCTTGGGCAGAAGAGAAAGAATCACGCGAAAGCTTTCGTCAAATGCGTCAGGGAGCCTTAAAAAAGACTCATCCAACGACCACGACGTCGTCACGAACCAAAGAAACGGCAGCTGAAGAGTTAGATTATCTTGATATTCCAGCTTTTTTACGCCGCCAAGAAGACTAGACGTAGATTAGATGTATAATGATGCCCATCAATCATTGTATAGGTTACTTAGAGGAAAGCGGGTGGCATGTTTAAGCAACGAACATTAAAGAATGTAATTCGGGCAACTGGGGTTGGGGTGCATACTGGTCAAAAGGTATTCCTAACCCTGCTCCCGGCACCTGCTAACAGCGGGATTGTGTTTGTGCGGACAGATTGTGTCCCGCCCGTTGAGATCCCCGCAAGACCGGAATATGTGGGCGACACCTCATTTTGCACGACGCTTGTTAAAGATGGCGTGCGAGTTGGAACCGTTGAACATCTCTTGTCAGCAATGGCAGGTCTTGGCATCGATAACGCGATTATTGAATTAAGCGCGCCTGAAGTGCCCATTATGGATGGCAGCTCAGGACCATTCGTCTTTTTGATTCAGTCAGCTGGTATAAAGGAGCAGTCTGCTCCCAAGCGTTTTATCAAAATCAAAAAAGCAGTGGAAGTGCGTGAAGGCGATAAAATTGCTCGCATTGAACCCTTCGATGGCTTCAAAGTATCCTTTACTATCGATTTCGATCATCCTGTTTTCCGTAATGGCGGCCAGAAATCCACTTTAGATTTCACCTCCATGGCTTATATCAAACAAGTAAGCCGCGCGAGAACCTTTGGTTTCTTATCCGATTTTGAATGGCTCAGAGCTAAAAATTTAGCGTCTGGTGCGAGTTTGGATAACGCCATTGTTTTAGATGAATACAAAGTATTGAACGAAGATGGTTTGCGTTATGACGATGAGTTTGTTCGTCATAAAGTACTCGATGCTATCGGTGATTTATATTTGTTAGGTCATGGTTTAATTGGCGCATTCCACGGCGTCAAATCAGGTCATACGCTGAACAATAAATTAATTCGTGCGTTACTTGCTGAAGAAAATGCTTATGAAATCGTGAGCTTTGAAGATAAGCAAAAAGCACCGATTACGTATGCGGCGCCAGAGTTGTTGGGCGAGCCGGTTCCAGTTTAAATAACCCATTAAATCCCGCTTAAATCCCCCGCTCGTTTCACTCGCCGCCCCCTTTACAAAAGTGGGCGGTTTGTTCGCTTCGCTCACGAAGCATTGTTCGTATTCTACATGTGTTCAGTTCGAGCGAGCGCGAAGCGCATTAGCCCACTTTTATAAAGGGGGCCGCTTGCTGTATTCAGCAAGCGGGGGATTTAAGGGATTTAGAGGGTTGTCACTTATGCTTCGCCAATCTCTCCAAACTCGCCACCAACTTATCATTCGGATCATCTGTTCGTAGAGAATCAGCTAATGACTGAATTCGTTCGGCATTCTCCGCCGAGAGTTTTTTGGGGATTTTGATTTCGGGTACAGGGGCGAGTTGTTCAACAGTCGGAACCACAAAGGTTTCCACTTTAACTTGAATAGAGCATAACCCAACCCAATCTTTATAGGCACGTAACTTGCTTAGTAAGGTGGGGGCGAAATAGCGCAAGCGGGTTGCATAAGCGGCGCTTTGCGCAAGTAAGGTTAAAACGCCCTTATCGTAGTATCCAACCTTGCAATGTGCTATTAGTTCAGAGTCGAGTACTTGCGTTAAAGTGTTGTTTAAAGCCGAAATAGCTTGGGCTTGCTCGATTAATTTAGCTAAGGTAGAACTCTCGCCATTAAGAAGATTGCCGACAAGATAACTCGATGAGGTCATGGATGAAGCATCATGTTGAAACACCAAGTCTCCATTCTATGCGTTTAAAGCATAGTTTCCAAATCAGCTATCAAACAGGGCTCTTGATTTTTTTAGGCATGATCCTGGTTGTTTTCGGTGCGTTGTGGGTTGGCTACCATTTGGCTAGCTTGAAAATGGCCAAGTATGCCATGGTTGATCCCATTAGCATCTCACCACAAGCCTCTTTGAATGAGCTAACAGAAGAACATTTACGCGTGTTAACTCAGCATATTGGCCGTATTGAAGCTAATCTAATGCGGATCAATGCTTTGGGGGAGCGGCTTGTTTTATCTGCGCGTCTTGATCCGCAAGAGTTTGATTTTAGCCATGATGTACCCGTAGGCGGCACTTTCATGCGCGAGAATACCCACGAAGAATTACTGACGACTATCCACCAATTGAGTGCCATGCTCGATAAACGCTATGCCCAATTGATTACTTTGCACCAAACCTTGCAAATGCATTGGGGGCAAGTTGAATTGAGCTTTACCGGAGTGGGTAAAGCCGTCACCAACGGTTGGATCTCTTCTTTTTATGGTCCTCGCTACGATCCCTTTACCGGGCGTAAAGCTTGGCATGGTGGTGTTGATATCGCAGGTAAAGAAGGTGCTGAAATCAAAGCCCTTGCAGCTGGGGTGGTTAGCTTTGCTGATACCAAGGGTGGCTATGGGCAATTTGTTGAAATCAAACATAGTAATGGCTTAACCACACGCTATGGCCATAACAAAGAACTCCTGGTTAGGCAGGGCCAAGTGGTCCGCAAAGGACAGACCATTTCGCTCTTAGGCTCAAGTGGCCGCTCAACTGGTCCCCATCTACACTTAGAAGTACATAAAAATGGTCAAGCTGTTGATCCGGGGGAGTATTTCCCGGACTTTAAAAGAAATAAGTCAACTTAATAAATTTTATTCCCTGGGATAAAATGTCCTTAGATATGATATATTTGCAAGATGCCAACCAGTGCAAATTAGGCTGCCCTGGTTAATCAAGTCTCATAGAAAATGATGGAAGCGATATGTTTAGTGGATTCTTAAAAGCCATTTTTGGTAGCCGTAATCAGCGCTTAATTAAGCGTTATCGAAAAAATGTAGAGCAAATAAACGCTTTAGAACCCAGCTATGAAAAGCTGAGTGACGATGACATTTTACAAAAGACGGTAGAGTTTAAAGCTCGTTTCCAAAAGGGTGAGACCCTGAATCAATTATTACCGGAAGCGTTTGCTTTGGTTCGTGAAGCCAGCAAGCGTACCTTGAATATGCGCCATTTTGATGTGCAGCTTATCGGCGGTATGGTTTTACATGATGGTAAAATTGCCGAAATGTCTACCGGTGAAGGTAAAACCTTAACCGCAACCTTGCCCGTTTATTTAAACACCTTATCGGGTAAATCCGTTCATGTGGTTACCGTAAACGATTACTTGGCACGTCGTGATCCGCAGTGGATGGGACCGTTATATCGTGCGCTGGGTTTAACCATCGGCGTAGTTGTTCCTAGAATGCGTCAAGAAGTGAAAAAACAAAGCTATCTATGCGATGTGGTTTATGCCACCAATAATGAATTAGGCTTTGATTATTTGCGTAATAAAATGGCCTTTACCACGGAAGAGTGTTTACAAAGAGAACTCTCTTTTGCAATCGTCGATGAAGTCGACTCGATTTTAGTAGATGAAGCGCGCACACCATTAATTATTTCAGGCCAAGCTGAAGACAGCTCCGATCTTTACATAAAAATGAATGAAATCGCGCCACAATTAACAGCACAAAAAGTCAAAGATGGTCCTGGTGATTATTCTATTGATGAAAAGGCTAAGCAAATTTACTTGACCGAAGAAGGTCATAATCGGGTTGAAGCTTTATTAGTGAAAGATGGGTTATTAAATAGCGGTAAAAGCCTTTATGACCCAGCACATATCGGTTTATTGCATCATTTAAATGCAAGCCTACGTGCCCATGCGATTTTTAAACGTGATGTGGATTATCTCGTCCATAACAACGAAGTCGTGATTGTTGATGAACACACCGGACGTACTATGCCAGGGCGTCGTTGGTCTGATGGTTTACATCAAGCCGTTGAAGCGAAAGAACGTGTGGCCATTCAAAGCGAAAACCAAACATTGGCTTCCATTACGTTCCAGAACTTTTTCAGATTATATGACAAATTAGCGGGCATGACGGGTACTGCTGATACCGAAGCTTATGAGTTTCAGCAAATCTATGGTTTAGAAGTGGTAGTGATCCCAACGAACAAACCTTGTGTTCGTCAAGATCATGCTGATGTGATCTATTTAACCAAAGAAGAAAAATTTGAATCGATCATTGATGAGATCAAAGAAAGTGTGAAATTAGGACGTCCCGTATTAGTGGGGACTGCTTCCATCGAAACCTCAGAATTACTCTCAAGTATTTTGCAGCAACATAAAATTAAACACCAAGTGTTAAATGCCAAATTCCATGATCAAGAAGCACAAATCATTGCTGAAGCAGGGCGTCCAGGTACCGTCACCATCGCAACCAACATGGCAGGTCGAGGAACAGACATCGTGCTAGGTGGTTCTAAAGATGCCGATATTCGTGCAATTTCTGAACCAACGCATGAACAAATTGAACAAATCAAAAAAGATTGGCAAATACGTCATGATGCCGTTGTGAAGGCGGGTGGTTTGCATATTATTGGTACCGAGCGACATGAATCTCGCCGAATTGATAATCAGCTACGTGGTCGAGCAGGACGTCAAGGTGATCCTGGTTCTTCACGTTTTTACCTCTCTTTAGAAGACAATCTGATGCGTATTTTCGGCTCTGATAAAATGACCGGTTTAATGCGCCGTTTAGGGGTACAAAAGGGTGAATCGATTACTCACCCATGGGTATCACGTGCAATTGAAAATGCACAACGAAAAGTCGAAGGTCATAACTTTGATATTCGTAAGCAGTTGCTTGAATATGACAACGTTGCCAATGATCAACGTAAGGTCATGTACGATCAACGTGACGCGTTAATGGTCACAGAAGACATTTCAGAGAATATTGCCTCGGTTCGTGAATCCGTCGTGGAAAGTGTGATTTCAGAATATATTCCTCCGCTTAGCGTTGAAGATATGTGGGATGTGGAAGGTTTGGAAAAAACCTTGGATGCTGATTTTGGTCTGAAGCTACCACTTCGCCAATGGTTAGAGTCTGAAAAAGATTTACATGAAGAATTGTTAAGGGAACGGATCCGAAAAGAATTCACTCGCATCTATGAAGAAAAGGAAGCCCGCATTGGCAGTGAAATGATGCGTCGCTTTGAAAAATCTGTGATGTTGCATGCACTGGATTCTCATTGGAAAGATCATCTTTCACAAATGGAATATTTGCGTCAAAGTATTTTCTTACGCGGTTATGCGCAAAAAGATCCACGTCAAGAATATAAACGTGAAGCTTTTAACTTATTCACGGCATTGCTTGAGAGCATTAAACGTCAAGTAGTGAGCATTTTAACGATGGTTGAGATTGATGCTGCTGCAGATATTGAAGCCGCAGAAGCACAAGATGCTGAACGTCGTGAATTCAATAATCAAGCGATGGAGTTTCGTCATCCAGATGCTAGCAGCATTGCAATTTCAGAAGAAGAAGCCATGCAAATGCAGCCAAAATTAGTGGCAAATGGTGGCTCTAGCTCTAGCGCTTCTATGGTGTCTTCACCAAAAGTAGGCCGTAACGAAAATTGCCCTTGTGGCTCTGGCAAGAAATTTAAACACTGTCATGGACGCATTGGATGAGGATCCCAGTTGCCGTTGGTGTCGTTATTAACGAAAGTGGGCAAGTGCTGGTCGCAAAGCGCTTAGCCCATCAGCATCAAGGCGATTGCTGGGAATTTCCCGGTGGCAAGATCGAAGCCAACGAAAGTGAAAGCCAAGCACTCAAACGCGAACTGTTCGAAGAAGTGGGAATTACCGTTACTCATCATGAGCCATGGATGGTTGTTGAGCATGATTATCATGATAAAGCGGTCGCTTTAATCGTTCATAAAATCACTGGTTTTTCAGGGGAAGCACGCGGCTGTGAAGGCCAGATGGTGAAATGGGTACAACCCCACGAACTGCTCTGCTTACCCTTTCCAATGGCGAATAAGATGATCGTTCACGCACTCCAACCCAAATAACACTCATTGTGTGATAGTGCACACTTATTCTTAAACTAATCCCACCTTCAGATGTCTCACCTATATAGATTAAAGAACGTAACCCTTAACGGGGAGGTACGCATGTGGGGACAAATGACCAGAGATCAGCTGGTTGAGCAAAAAGAGCTGATCCAAGAAATAATCACTGAAGAGATCGCACAAAGGCGTTTGCGTGCAGGATTTCCCCAAACAGAGAATGAACAAAGAGAAACCTCAATGCTTAAAGGGTATGAAGCATTTGAATCATTACGTATTTACAAAGAATTACAGCAGAAGTATCAAGAAGTACTCAATAATAAGGGCGGTGTCGAAGCTGTTATTAAGGAATTAGAGGATTATATTATTGCTCTTTTGGGGAACGATCCAACTTTGCGTACCGATCCTGAAAAAAGAAAACATAATCCTCATGATCCTCTTCTTATTCAACAACAAAAAGCAGCTCTGCGTGCACTGATGGATGAAGCACCCGGTAGCAATTTTGGAAATTTCCTTGATCCCAAAGCAACGGGGCATATCGGTTTATCTTTTGCTGCAGGAGAATCCAATGGTCGTCAAGTGCTGGCGTATTTTTGGTTGGCAGCCTCTGATCCTCTCATGCAACTGGATAATGCTGATGAAATTAATCGTGAACAATGTCTTCGTGAAGAAAAGATGATGGTGATCGCGCAATTATTTGATATTCGCAGAGCACACAATGATGGTCAGTATACGCCGGTTGATGCTGAAAAAGATGATCCTTCCTGTGGTCCAGGCACTTGGGGCAGAATTGCTAAAATGCATGTGCATAATAAGCTGACAAAAATGCGAGCCATTGAAAGTCCTGCCGCAAAATTCAAAAACCATATGACGCCTTTTTTTATTGAAAAATTTACCGCTTTAGATCTCGCCTCACAATTAGAAATGATCAATTCAATCAGCGATAACCTGATTAATCAGGAGAAGTCTCCATTAAATACCCCGCTAACCACCTTAGATAATTTTGTTATTAGTTTAAGGTTGAGTGAAGCAGATGAAATGCAGTACATTTTGAAAATGATTGATGAGTACGGGGAAATGAATCCCATGACTCATGAAAAAACACTGGATGAAAACCACTTAAGGTTTGCGGTAGCAACCTATCATGAAGAATTGCTGAATATAAAAGATCTGATTAATAACGATTTGTTTATACGACTACAAAATATCATGATTAACCGTTTGGTAGGAGAAGCGAAAGAAGTTGTTAAGAAAAACCTAGGTCAGCATCCAGAAGTGAAAAAAGCTCGTCATCAATTGAATAAAATTGAATATGAGCTAAGAAAATTGCAACAATCATTGCAGATGATCCAGAGAAAAATAAATCAACTAGATGTTAATTCCTTGAACGCACAAAAAGAAATAGCAGAATTGAAAGCGCAAAAAGCTGATATTCAAACGACTTTTTTGAGTTTGACGATGGAAAGGGTTGTTCAGCAAAGCATTATCACAGAAATGACTAAAACCTTATTAGCTCATGAAGTCAAGCAAATAATTCAAGCAAAGATGACTATAAAAACTGATCAGATAGAAGCATTTTCTGAAAAACTTGTAACTGGCACTGCGAGTGTCATAAAGAGAGATGTCGCTCATGAGGAACAGGAACGCTATCCGTTATCGAAAGAAGTTGCCTCTATTCGTCTTTCCCAAGTTAAAAGTTCACCCAATTATACCTTTTTGCTTAAAGCGATGGATGAACAGAAAGTCATAGAAAGAATGGTGAAAAATATGATTCTTTCCCAGGATCCTGATATGACGCCTTTGCGTGCTAACGAATTGGTAAAGGAATGGGTTGATTATCAAGCGGCACATGCAGAATCGCGAGAACCTAGTTTTGTAATGGATCCAAATGCTGAGTTACCTAAAGGAAAGGAGTCTAAAGAAGATCTCTCGGAAGAAGATAAGTATGCATTAGGGATCTATTTTTACAACCGCGCAAAGGCTATTACCGAAAGAACGACAGAAAAAATGGCGGAATATAATGAATATATTAATAAGGCAATCTCTCTAGGTGTGCGTTGTGAATTAGCGATTAATCCTACTGTAGTTAAAGAGCAAGGGATTGATCAAGTTAATATTAATCCAGCTTGGCTTATTCGTTTAAAGGCAAATCTTGAAGAAGCAGAAGATAGTTTTATACTCAGTGATGCTAGCGTGGGTCAAACATTCACTGATTTTCGTTGTAACACCATGATAAGTGCATTTAATGCATTTGCAAAAAAAGATGCTCTTGCCAAGTTAAACAGCATCGTTGCGAAATTGAGCTATGCGCTTGATGCTTATTTCGATGAGATCTCTAAAGAGGCACCAAACCAAGCCTTACTTATTCAGTATTATGAGACAATGCAAAAATCGCAAAAAAGAGTTTTAAATGAATTTGATAAGGTGGTGGTTGCTTTTGGTAAAGATTGGGAGGCAAAAGATCAGCCATTTTTCGATGCGGATAAGGAATATTTGCTCAGCATTATTACTGACAGTAGCATAATGCAACAGCAATTATTACCTGATATTCAAGTTAGGTTAAAACAGATCACTGAAAAATTGGCGCAATTAGATCTTTTGACAACTTCGCACAACGCTTTTCAAGAGACGATGAATATTGTTAAGCAAGATATACTTAAATTGGTTTTTGACTTTCATCAAAGTATGACTGCTTATGAGATTGATTTGCAGGAACGTCGTCCTAAGAAAGGCACTATCGCTTATAAGCAACTTCAGGTGTTACAGCAGGCGAAGGCTAAGCTATTGATTGAAAAAAGTGCATTTACTGCACAACTGCAAGTTCATCATCTTGTCGGTGTTGATGTGGCACAGTTTTATGAATTTGCGAAAAGTGCGGTTGCTGTTGCAAATGGTCTGCAAACGGAGTTGGATGGCATTGGTCAAGCCACCTCTATTCACAATTCTATCCGCGCTCTACAAAATGGAGCGAGAACGATTATTAGTAAACAGCCCAAGAAGAAAAAAGAACTGACTAAAGAACAGATCCAAACAATGAAAGTCGCTCTTGATGCTGAAGAAATTCGTAAGCAAAAAGAAAGTATTGAAGGGGTTAAAACCCTTGTTAAACGTTATGATCATAAGCGTCAAGCTCCCATTATGAGATCATTTGAAGAAACACGTCGACAAGAGCAATCGGTAACACCGCAATTAACGACCGAACAATCGAAAATGGCGCTAGATTTTATCCAGTTACACGCTGATAAGCCCGAGAATATCAATTTGCAAGGATATCTGCGAGAAGGGGTGGTAGTGAGTATTGTTGATCGATATAAAACCCCTCTACAATTACAGTTTAATGATCCAACTTCTGATAAACCACCTCAAAGGGTCACAGTGGAAGTGGCAGTGTTGAAAGACTATGCTGATAGACTGCGTCGCAAAATAGAACAAAGAGAGAATGAAAAGTATGCACCCGCTTATGAAGCTTTTGGCATATTATTTCGTGAATATAATACATTTGGCGAAGTGGGTTCAGAAATAGGAAGGCAGGAACGAAAAGCCTTTGTCGATAAGTTAAAAGAAGTGATTGAACTAGATCCACAGTTACTCACTATTGCATTAGCATCACAAACAAGAGAAGGCTTATCCAAGCTTAGTCAAACCTTGCAGCATGGCGATCACGGCGATTTATTAGCAACCGTACTAACGGAACTAGAAAAGAAAGTGGTTGATTTTAGTGCATATGAAAAATCAAGAATTGATAATGGGCTTCCTATTCCGAATCGTCATGAATGGGAAAGAGCGACAGCTCTGTCGAACCAATCACAATTAGCGGAAGCCATAATTCAAAAAATTGAATTAGGTGCTTCCTCGCGCAGCAAAATTTAATTTTAGTTGATAGACAGGATGTGTCAGATTTGATTTAGACTTCTATCCCGTCGGATGTCTGCAACTAACGCTGAATTTTAATAGTTAGTCTGTTTAGAATTTATCGTCAGGATCGTTACCTGCACTCATTTCGTCGTTTTCAAAAGAAGGCGAATCTTCGGCAGGAATTTTGTAATCTTCCGCTGCCCAGCTACCCAAATCGATTAGTTTGCAGCGTTCGCTACAAAAAGGACGAAAAGGGTTGCTGGCAGCTAAAGTTGAAGGTTTTTTACAACGTGGACAAAAGACTTTCACGGCCATACTTTCTGCTAAATCGAACAACATGTTAATTCAAAAGGGATGTCTTGTGTTAATAAAGCAGGTTTCCCTTCGAATTGCGCTTGCAAGAAACGAACGTTGATGCGATGTTTATTGGCACTGATTTCAGGATAAACACAATATTCAGCGGAGACAGCAATACGGATCAATTGCGAAGCAGCTTGTGCATTAATGGTTTTCTGGAAAGTGCCGTTTTCAGCCATTTCGCGTGTTGCGCGACTTGATTGACGGGTGAGCTCTAATACTAATGACAAGGCTTTATCAAGCGGTGTTAAGAGTTCTTGCCATTCACTCAAGGTTTTTTGCCGCATTTTTGGGGGCAAGCTGAGCCAGTAGTGAAAAGCGGGTAAATCAAAACTACACGTTCCACCTGGGATCAACAACCGTTGACGAATACTGTTGAAGAAATCGCTTTCTTTAGGACATAACCCTTGTTTGGCTGAATAGCAGCGTAATGTTTCAATCGAGTATTCAAGTTCTTTTAGGACCTTGCCTAAAGCTTGACGATCGATGCTGGGGGTCATATCAAGGCGTTGTAGACCATTGGTGTGGCGTTCGATCTCTTTTAAAAGTTCGCCACGAAAGTCGGTTCTTTCAATGAGGTTATAAAGTTCGATAATCGCAGAGATGCAATCTCTGGCATCCCACGGACTAACCGTATTGATCAGTCTATATTTAGCCAACTGAAATAAATGCTCAGTGCGCAAGAATGTACGAATACGTTCATTAAGCGGATGTTCGAAAATCAGAAATTGTTGAGCCACGCCAAATACCTCGATGGGTAGAGTGAATGTTCTTACCTGCAATATATCAAATTTTCCCTGAGATGCTAGTCTTTAACAACTTAGTGTGTAAGTCGAACACCTTCTTTTCAATACTCGTTAGTTCTTCTTGGTTTGATAAGCATGTTTGCGCAATTTTGAGTCTATCGATACGAGTGCTTTGTGATGCCATGATTTTCTCGACTAGCGAGGCAGAACTAGGGTCTCGTGCCAGGGTTCTAGCAAGCTGCTGTTCGGGTGTGACATCAATCACAATAACTTCATTGATCATAGCTTGATAATGGGAATAGTGCTCAGCCAACAAGGGGATAACGACTACACAGTAAGGGCTTTCTACTTTTTGGATGTCCTTTTTGATGGCTTCTCGGATCAGAGGGTGAAGTAAATTTTCTAACCAAATTTTATCGCTAGGGTGATTGAAGATGTGTTCGCGCAACAGCGGGCGATTTAACTCGCCATTGGCTAGTAAAATCTCATTACCCCAGTGTTCTACAATGGCTTGATAAGCGTTTGTGTGGGGTTTGACGATATCCCGTGCAATGAGATCGGCATCGATAATAGGGACACCCAGAGATGCAAAATAATTTGCGACAGTGCTTTTACCACTGCCAATGCCACCAGTCAGGGCAACCACATATGTCATAAGCTTGGGATCAATTTAAGATAATATTGGTTCAGTTTATCACCCCAAATGAGGCTTAACCAACCCGCCATAGCAAGATAAGGTCCAAAAGGAATCGGTTGATCTCTGTTTAATTGTTTAAAAGCGATCAGCGTCAATCCCACAATGACGCCAACCACCGATGACAGTAGAACAATGACGGGCAACATTTGCCATCCAAGCCAAGCACCCAGCATCGCTAAGAGCTTAAAATCACCATAACCCATGCCTTCTTTGTGCGTGAGCAATTTGAAAAGCCAGTAGATACTCCATAAAAATAAGTAACCGGCAATCGCCCCAAATACTGCACTAGACAAAGACGTAAATAAGGACTGTGAATTCACTATCAGCCCCAACCACAATAAGGGGAGCGTTATATCATCAGGTAGCAATTGTTCTTGTAGATCGATAACCGTTAAAACCACCAAGGACCAAGTTAATATCAGTGCTGCAGCGGTTTGCCAAGTGGGTCCAAAGCAATAAGCCACGAACACTGACAAGAGAGCCGTTGCGACTTCAATCAAAGGATAGCGCCAGGAAATGGGGGTTTGACAATGACGGCAGCGGCCTTTGAGAAATAAAAAGCTTAGCACTGGAATATTATCGATAGCACTTATCATGTGATTGCATTGCGGGCAATGCGAACGGGGAATGGCGAGATTATAGGGTTCGTCGTTTTGGTTAGGGGGTGTTTGTTTTAAATACTCATAACACTGGGTGGTCCAAGCGTTCGCGAGCATTCGTGGTAAGCGAACAATGATCACATTTAAAAAGCTGCCGATGATAAGACCAAACAGCCCAATGATTGCGAGAGTTAGCCATTCCATTGGTACAAACCTTAGATGACAGAACCCATTTTGAAAATAGGTAGGTACATGGCGACTACTAAGCCGCCGACTAGAACACCTAATACTGCCATAATAAGAGGTTCAAGCAAACTGCTTAGCCCATCGACTGCGGCATCGACTTCTTCTTCATAAATGGTGGCGACTTTCGAGAGCATTTTGTCCAAAGAGCCAGATTCTTCACCAATTGCAACCATTTGCACCACCATATTGGGAAAGATCCCAGTGGTACGCATTGCCGCTTGCATCTGTGAACCTGTTGATACGGCATCACGAATATAAAGCACTGCTTTGGTATAAACGATATTTCCGGTTGCGCCTGCGACAGAGTCAAGTGCTTCAACTAAGGGCACACCGGCAGCAAACGTTGTCGATAAGGTTCTTGCATAACGCGCAACGGCAGCCTTGTGTAAAATATTACCAATAATAGGTAATTTTAACATGCTGCGATCAAGCACTTGTTGAACCGCGACATATTTTTTCTTGGCGTAACCAAAACCCCATGCGGCACCTATTAATACTCCTGCAACAATCCACCAGAATTTTTGCACAAAATTGGATAAGCCAATGACCATTTTTGTAAAGTAGGGTAAATCAGCACCAAATCCTTTAAAAAGTGTTTCAAATTGAGGGACCACAAAAATCAGCAAAATACCCGTAACGATAATAGCAACTACCATTACTGCCGAAGGGTAAAATAAGGCTTTTTTGATTTTTCGTTTTAAGGATTCGGTTTTTTCTTTGTAGGTTGCAATACGATCAAGCATGGTTTCCAGCGAACCTGACGCTTCACCTGCTGCGACTAAACTGCAAAATAAAGAATCGAAATAGAATGGATGTTGTTTTAGGGCATCGGAAAATGAACGCCCAGCTTCTACTTCTGATTTAATGGCTACCACTAAATCGCGTACAGCGGCGCTATCTGTTCCTTTTGCCACAATTTCAAAAGATTGTACTAAAGGCACACCGGCTGCCATCATCGTAGCCAGTTGTCGGCTAAAATGCGAAATTTCAGCGGCAGTCACCTTTTTCTTTCTACGGTTAAATAAAGGGGTGGATTTACGACGCACCGAAATAGGATTAAGACTTTGACGGCGCAAATCGGCTTTGGCCAAAGTGATATTGATCGCACTGATTTCGCCTTGGATCTTAAGACCCTGGCTATTGGTGGCTTCATAAGAAAATAGATACATTTTAGGGGCAGTGGTGACTGCACGAGAAGGCGCACGTTTTGCGATGGGCATAGTTTAATCCTTGGTAACTCGGCTCACTTCTTCGATACTCGTTAACCCTAACTTCACTTTGTTCAAGCCTGCTCGTCGTAAATTGATGATACCTTCATTTTTCATCTGAATGGCGATGTCAAAAGCATTACCACCTTCCATAATAATTTTGCCAATGGCATCTGTAACGGGCATGACTTCGTATAAACCAATTCGACCTTTAAAGCCATTAGTGCACTGGTCGCAGCCTTTTGGTTCAAAGATGGTAAAGTTCTCTTTAATATCTTCTTCTGAAAAACCCATACCTAACAGTGCTTCAGATGGGAAGCTTGCTGTTTGTTTGCAATTTGAACAGAGGCGGCGTGCTAAACGTTGTGCAATGACTAAGGTGACGGAAGTCGCTAGGTTAAATGCTTGGATCCCCATATTGATCATACGAGTCAAGGTTTCTGGGGCACTATTAGTGTGCAAAGTGGATAATACCATGTGACCCGTTTGCGCAGCCTTGACCGCTATCTCAGCGGTTTCTAAATCGCGGACCTCACCAACCATGATGATATCAGGATCTTGTCGTAAAAATGCTCGCAAGGCACTTGAGAAGGTCAATCCCGCTTTAGGGTTCACATTGACTTGGTTAATACCCGGTAAGTTAATTTCCACGGGATCTTCTGCGGTGGAAATATTCACTTCACTGGTGTTAAGAATATTAAGTGCAGTATACAAGGAAACGGTTTTACCGCTACCGGTAGGTCCTGTTACCAAGACCATACCTTGTGGTTTGTGAATAGCGGTTAGAAACGCTTCTCTTTGAGCCGATTCGTAACCTAAGGCATCAATCCCCATTTTTGCGCTAGAAGGATCGAGAATACGCATCACGACTTTTTCACCAAAAAGGGTAGGGCAAGTACTGACACGAAAATCAATGGCTCTATTTTTTGAGAGCTTCATTTTGAAACGTCCGTCCTGTGGTACGCGACGTTCTGAAATATCCAGACGCGACATCACTTTTAAGCGTGCTGCTAAACGGGGTGCCAAATTAACGGGCGGAGTCGCGAATTCAGTTAAAATGCCATCTTGGCGTAATCTGACACGATATTGCTTTTCATAGGGTTCGAAGTGAATATCAGAAGCGCCGCGATTAATCGCATCAAGCAGCACTTTATTAACAAATCGGACAATCGGTGCATCATCGACCTCGGAATCATTGTCATCATCGCTTTTTTCAAGTTCATCAGTTGAAATATCTAATGCATCTAAATCAGTATCTTTGAGATCGTCTAATGCTGATGATTCACTTTCAGTTAATATTTTTTCAATAATTTCCAGCAGTTTATTTTCTTCAACAATGATGGCTTCAGTGTTAATTCCGGTATGAAACTTAAATTCATCCAGCGCTTCTAGATTGGTTGGATCAGAAACGGCGACAAAAAGACGGTTTCCCCGTCGAAACAGGGGTAACGCATGGTGCTGACGAATGAGCTTTTCACTCACGAGATCTTTGGGGATTAATTCAAGATCCATGACACTAAGGTCAAACAGAGGATCACCAAACTCTACCGAGGCACTAACTGCCAAATCTCTGGCATTGACGAGGGATTTATCAACCAGGTAAGCGACAAAAGGCATTTTTTTGCGCAAAGCTGCATCCATAGCCTGAGCTGCTGTGGAGGCGTCCAGCAAATTAGCCTGTACTAATTTTTTTGCCAGGCCATTTAAAGAGGTAGTTTGCTCAGTCATGTGGCAATTTCAGCTTTTAATCTATTTGGGTACACATATAGTATAAGACTAGTTAACCTAACTAGTTCAGCCAATGGGTGACTTTTTAATACTGGGAATAATAGACCCTGCCAAGGGAAAACTGAAGCTCGAACCGAGAATAATTGTGTCATAAGCGTTTAAAAGTAGTAAACGACTTTTGTCGCTATTGGTATTTAGTAATTCAAGACTTGCTTCTAAATGCAATAGCGCTGCTTTATAACGTGGCTTGTAGCGTAAGTAAGGATTTTCGTATGCTGCATGGATTAACGCTATCATTTTCTTTTTATCAATAGCGTTGCATTGCTGATTGAGCATGTTTTTCACCATGGTATCAAATATAGTGATAACGTAAGGTGTGATCTCGCCTTGTCGCAGCATTTGCTTTGCTTCTTCATAAAGACGTGGTGGCACAGCTTGAAGTCGGCAATAAATAAGCATTTTATGCAGGGGGATCCCAGCATTATAAGGATTTAAACGTGCAGCTTCATCGAGTTCAACAAAAGCGAGTGCATATTGTTGTTCTTGTAAGAAAAAGTTAGCAATTTCGATGTGAACGCGAGGTGATAAAGGGTGTTGGATGCGAGATTCTTGTAAAAATTTATTGTTTGAAGACCAAATATTGCTGCGCTGAGCAGTAATAGTGGCTAACAGAGCAATGAGAAAAAATGAAAAGATAATGTAAAAACGTTTTGGTGCAATATCCAGTTTGTTAAAAAAAGGAATAAAATAAGACGTAGCAATGAGTAAAATCCCAAAACTGGCTAAGTAATTGCGATATTCAGATACCATTTCAAGAGGCAATATAGTTGACTCAATGGCATGCGATACAAAAAACCAGGCTAAACCAAAAGCGATAAGGGGTGCGCGTTTGCGAGTAAAGAATATCGTGAAGGCAAGACCTGCTAGCAGTAAACCACATAAGACGGTTTGTAAATTGAAAGCTCTTACAATTGGAAAGTCGTCGTGATAAAGGCCCATATCGGCAAGTTGTGGGATAATAATCAACTTTAAGTAAAACACCACAGCATTGAGCTGGGTTAAAACGCTATCGCCTAAGGTTATTTTTTTATCAGCAAATAATGCAAGGTAGATTTCCAAATGGTACCAATAGTAAAACAATGCGCCTATTAATAATCCCAAGCAAAGTGTGTAGTGAAACCATTTTAAATAGCGACTTTGTTTTTGTGTGCCATGAAATTTAAGGATAAAAAGTTCAGCAATAAAAACATACCACGGAAAGAGGATGCCGGTTTCTTTGCTTAACAGCGCTAAAGGGAAAAAGATGGCATAACTTAAAATGAGAATAAGACTACTATGGGGTTTATGGGTTAGCTGTTTTATTCTGCCGCAAAAATAAGTGTTTAAACCAAGTAGAATAAATAAATGACAAAGCTGAGTCATGCGTTGTACAGGATAGAGCACCGTGCTGATCTGTAATGGATGTATTAACCAAAGGGCCGCAGTGAAAAATCCAATCCATTTGGCGTAACGCTTGGCTTTTGGCATAAATAGCGTAATTAAATAGCCAAGAAAGCCAATCGCAAATCCACAACAGACATGAATAATGAGATTGACGAGTTTGTAATAAAAAGGATCAAGGCCAAAAAAATAATGATTTAAAGCAAAACTTGCTATTGAAATAGGCTTTCCCAATGGGCTGGAATCGTTTTGTAAACTGACCTCTATTAATTGCTGCCAGGAAAAAGTTTTTAATTGTGCAGACTCAATCGATTGTAAATCATCAAGTAAAAAAGACCCATAGAGCCCTTGCCAATAGATAAGAAAGATAAAACAGGTTGCCAAGATAAGCGTTAAAGCAATGAGAAGGGTATGTGAACGATTTTTGATTTTTTCCATCTTTTAATTAAAAGGGGGCTTACGCCCCCTTTAGCTGCATCCTATATTAGATTTATCGGCATGATGCAGGAGCAAACTGTGTTGCACCACCAGATGTACAAGTCCACCCGACAGCGCCATTTGCGAAAGTAGGTGTTAAAATAATGCTAAAAGCACCGCCGGTTTGCAAGGTGGTTGGGTTGCCTGTAATGGTAATGACACCATTTGCACCCACCGCTAAGCTACTAACGTACTGAGAAGTGATGCTAGTCACACCGGCTTCAAGGTTCGATGTTGGCATGACACCTTTAGCGATACGATATTCAGCCACCGCAGTTTTTGCATTAGAACCCACATTGATCACTTCAGATACGCGAGCACGTACCATGTAATCGTTATAAGCAGGAATAGCAATCGCCGCTAAGATACCAATGATCGCAACCACAATCATTAATTCGATTAGCGTAAAACCCCTTTGCATTTTTTGAATATTCATATCATCCTCCTAAAAGAAAAGTTGTATAGCTTGAATTCCTTACTACAAGTGCTCTGACCATGTAATAATGTTAATCCTATTAATATTCCTGCAGTATTCATGCCAAAACATAATCTAAGCAAATAAATTACCTATTTTCAAAGAGATAGCGAGACGGAGCAGGCCAAGGGGATCAATGCGCTACTGTAAAACGAACCCATAGGAACAAAAATGGTCAGTTCTTTGCAAAATTTGGTCAGTTTGAATATTTAAACAGCAGTCACTTGAGGCAAATCGTTAACCGCCGTATACTTTCACACCGATTGGCCGAAGTAGCTCAGTCGGTAGAGCAACTGATTCGTAATCAGTAGGTCAGCGGTTCGATTCCGCTCTTCGGCACCAGCATGTATTCAGCGCATGAAAACCTAGCATTGTAGGTTGGCATACTCACTAAAAGATACCATACTTATAGTGGTGCTAAAATTTCAAGCGGAATGAGTATATGCCGAACAAGGCAAAATCAAGAGAGCAGGAAGAAGAATCTACAATAAGCCCTCAGAAGCCGCTTATCGATCATGCTTTGGATTTTGTTGATGCCCCCGAATTCGATACCTCACTCCCTTTAGAATACAGTGAAGAGCAATCTGGTTATTCCCACTTGGCCTTACGGATTGTCGGTGTCTATGCCATTGCTGCAAGTCTTTTAGCCATTGTGTTTTCTGATGCTGTGTTATCGGGTTTGTTTGGCTTGAACCTTTCAGCGCTTAGTTGGCTATTACCTGTGAAAATAGCGGTTCTCATTTTAGCGAGTTCAGGATTGCTTTATTATTTAATCAGCAGCAGAACACGATTAATTCTAGATGAACAACATGTTTTTGAGCATTCAATACATAGATTGCAACGTTTAAATCAGATCCACCAATTGATTAGTCAGACCAATCATACAATTCTTCGTATCCGTGACAAAGAACAGCTACTTAAAGATGTTTGTCATATTATCAAAGAGTTTGGTCATTTTTCTTATGTATGGATTGGTATCAGCGAATCAGTTGATGCACAACCGACCATGATGGTTACTTCTGGTCAGCATGACGAATATTTGCGATTACTGTTTGAAGGACTTCAATCAGCCAGTGCAACAGAAAGAGGCGAACCAGCTTTATCGGCATTGCGAAAAAAATACGCCGTTGTTGTCAATGATGTGACCGGATTTTCTAAAAATGCTTTTTCGTGGCAAACCCGTGCATTACAGTTTGGCTTTAATGCGATTGGAGGGTTTCCCTTTAAAACAGCGACAGGTATGAGTGGTGTTGTGGCGTTGTATGCAAAACAAGCAGACTATTTCAGCGCAGAAGAAATCACCTTATTAAGAGCGCTCGCAGCAGATATCAGTTATGGATTAAGTGATATTGAACACAAAACACAACTTTACTTTGCGGCAAATTACGATGTGGTAACGCATTTGCCTAATCGCCAATTATACGAAGATCGATTAAATCAAACGATATCGCGTGCTTTACATGATAAACGTTTTGTTGGAGTGATTGTTCTTGAAATTGTCGATTTCAACAAAATAGTTGAATCGATGGGGCAAGCAGTGGGTGATAAATTGCTTCAAGAAACGGGCAACCACTTATTGCGTTTAGTGCGCGATGGCGATACGGTTTCTCGAATGTCACATACCCAATTGGGGATCATGCTAGCCGATGTTGCTGAAGCGCTTGATGTTGCCGTTGTTGCACAAAAACTGATGAAACCATTTGGTGTGCATTTATCGAAGCAAAATGAAATACAAATTCACATGCGAGCAGGTGTTGCGATATACCCGCAAGATGGTGATACTGGCTTGATATTAATTCAAAATGCAACGAAAGCATTACAGGAAATCAATAAAGACAGTCAAACAGAATGCGCTTTCTATTCGAAACAAATGTCATCTGGGCTCAAATACAGTCAACAAATGAAGCAAGCATTGATGGGTGGTTTGGAGCGTAATGAATTTCATTTGTATTATCAACCCATTGTTTTAATGGGAAATCGTCATATGATTGGCGTGGAAGCGTTAGCAAGATGGAGAAATGCCTCTTTAGGAGATGTTTCGCCGGTGCAATTTATAGCCGAAGCTGAAGAAACAGGCTTTATTATTGAATTGGGTGAGTGGGTTTTGAGATCGGCTTGCGTACAATTGCAACAATGGCGGTCAATGGGGCATGACGATTTAATGATGACCATTAATTTATCAGTAAAGCAATTAATGGCACCTTCCTTTTTAGAAAGTATTAAAAATATATTTAAACAACTATCGTTTGATCCCAAGCTTTGCAATTTAGCATTCGAAATACCTGAAACGGCGTTGGTTGAACAGTTAAAATATACCTTGGAAATTCTATTAGCGTTGCGAGAACTTGGCATAAAAATCATTATTGATGATTTTGGCACAGGTTATTCTTCTTTAAGCTATCTTCATCAATTACCGGTTGATATTATTAAAATTGACCCCATGTTTATCCGCAATATTGCTAAAGATAAGAACACGCAAGCACTGGTTAGAGGTATACTCGCTTTTGCAGTGGGACTTGATATCAAAACCATTGCTGAAGGGGTAGAAACCGATAAGCAAGTGGAAATATTATCAAATTTAGGTTGTGACTATATGCAAGGCTATTTGTATAGTGCACCTGTCGCAGCTAAAAACCTGGAAAGCTTTTTTGGTAAGCCGTTCTAGATTTTGATAGACTGCCCAACAGGTTTGAATAGATAGAGCATTTAATGAATCATCAGCACAATTCTGGATTTTCCTTAGCCTTTGCTAAAGTGCGATACTTTATTCGTATGGAATCTTTTGCTGGGTTTTTATTGATCCTTGCCAGTCTTCTTGCCCTTGTTATTGCTAATACCCCTTTGTATGACAACTACCAACAGTTATTAAATTATAAGCTGCATATTGGTATCGAACATTTTGCGCTGTCAAAGCCATTGATTCTGTGGATAAACGATGGATTGATGGCAATATTTTTTCTCTTGATAGGTCTTGAGCTAAAACGTGAAATTTTGGAAGGTCAATTATCTCGTCTTTCTCAAGTGATGTTGCCTGGACTGGCAGCTCTTGGTGGGGTTATTTTTCCTGCTATGATTTATGTGGCTTTCAATTACCAAAATAAGCTCAGTATGGCAGGCTGGGCTATTCCAATGGCAACAGATATTGCTTTTGCCTTAGGTGTTTTAACTTTACTGGGTAAACGAATACCGAGTTCTTTAAAATTATTTGTTTTAGCATTGGCTATTTTTGATGATCTTGCTGCGATTTTAGTGATAGCCATTTTTTATACCCAAGCACTGTCGGTGTGGGCTATTCTAGGGGCTTTAGTTACGTTTGCGATCTTAATCATTGTGAATAAATTAAAAATAGCACGACTTGCTATTTATTTAGTATTAGGTGTTTTGTTGTGGTTTTTCGTACTAAAGTCCGGTATTCATGCAACGATTTCAGGTGTTTTACTAGCGATGGTGATCCCGTTGTCAGTCATCAAAAGACGAGTTCACTCGCCATTGAAAGTACTTGAAAATAACCTACATGTTTGGGTGACGTATTTTATTTTACCCATTTTTGCTTTTGCAAATTCGGGTATTCATTTTGGTGGTATGAGTGCTTCACAATTGTTAAATCCTATCTCTTTAGGGGTTGCCTTAGGTTTATTTTTTGGTAAACAAGTTGGTGTATTCTTATTTTCATATATCACCATTAAATTGAAATTGGCAAAGATGCCAATTGGCGCGAATTGGCAGCAGCTTTATGGCATTTCCATTTTATGTGGCATTGGCTTTACGATGAGTTTATTTATTTGTTCATTAGCCTTTGAACACGCACCCATGATATACGATACCGATGGACGAATTGGGGTTATGTTAGGGACGCTTTTTTCAGCCATTTGTGCTTATATTGTCTTATTTTGGGCAACGAAAGAGGAAAAAATCATCGGTTCTGTTGTAAAATAAAAGCAGTCCCATGTAGTTAGTTGGAATGCTTTATGAAATTTACACGCCTCATCCTTAGCGATAAACAGCTCACCCGCCAAGATTTTTTAAACCAGCCTAGAAAATTATTTGTCTTGCCAGATAATTTGCCGGATTTTCGTTTACCACGAAATAAACTGCATGACACGAAAAATCGTGGTGGCTTAGCAGAGGCAATGCGTCCTAATAAAATAGGGGGCACCGATACCCATCCAATTTATGATGTGAATGTGGTTGGTGTTCCAACCCTTTCATTTGAATCTACTGAAGGCTTGAGTGTTAAACATATTGCTGAGGCATTTGCTAATATTTATCGTCTGTTAAAAACAGATGAGTTTGATGAAATTGTTGTGCCGTATAAAGGCGGTGTTCCTGCTTTTGGTGGTGGAGTAGCGGGAAGCATACCATCCATTATTAAAAATACAATTGAAGAGGAATTTAAGCGTTTAGAGCAATTCCTTAGTACCAAAGTCGTGCCAAAAGATTTCCCAGAAGATTATCGCAAAGCGATTGAGGAAGGTCCTTTGTCTATTAAAGCGACTTTACGCCAACGAGTGACAACTTATTTAAACGATCGTTTTCCCCGCGTATCGATAATCATTCAAGCCGCACTCGCCTTTGGTGGGGCGTGGAGTGTTTATGCAGCGGTAGGAACTATTTTTGCGCCTCTTGCGTTAACTGTTGCTATGGGCATAGTTGCTGCTCTAACCGTTGCTGTATATCAGTTGTGTATGAGAGGGATATTTGGTCATAAAACACAAAGCTTCCAATTAAATAATGAAGGTCAAGCTGTTCCAAAAGACCAGTTCACAGGAGCTAGCTTGCTGCATGTGTTGGGATTAAACGTAAGTTATAAAAGAACCTTATCTGAAGTTGAAACAGAGCTTAAGACCGCTTTAGGCAAGTTCTTTAAAAAACCTGATGATCAAACTGCTAGTAACTATGAAGAAGAAATTGCCACCTTAACAAAATACAATGCTAAATGGTGTGTTTTGAAAGCGGGTGATGAGTTTTTCTACGAAGCCGATATCGCACGCGTCAAATCTAAAGACTACGATGTGGATGCACAAGTGGTTGAATACAAGCGCCGTCGCAAGATCTAAGATTGCAGGACATCCAAAAAAAGATTTGGGTGTCCTACTTTCCATGCAGGACATCCAAAAATAATATTTGAAAACTGTGCAACATGTCGGTATATTACACATATCGCAGTACAGGATGTCGCAGCATGACTTCACCCCGTTCTATTCAAATAGATTTAAGTGCCACGTCATTTTATCATTGCATGACTAGATGTGTGCGTCGTGCTTATTTATGTGGCCAAGACTATCAAACAGGTCAAGATTACTCGCATCGTAAACAGCTAATTGTCGCTAGAATTAAACAGCTCTCATCTATTTTTGCTATTCAGATCTGCGCTTATGCAGTGATGAGTAATCATTACCATCTTGTGTTATTTGTAAATGAACAAGAAGCGCAAAGTTGGGACGATGAAGCAGTGATTTCACGATGGCAGCTACTATTCTCAAAGGATGCAAAAGCGATAAGCACGTACTCTAAGCAAGAGGCCGAATATAAAATTGCGTTATGGCGCAAGCGTTTAATGGATATTAGCTGGTTTATGCGATGTTTAAATGAAGCAATCGCACGCTCTTTCAATAGGGAAGATAGTACTAAAGGAAGGTTTTGGGAGGGAAGATATAAATCTCAAGCCTTATTAGATGAAGGAGCTATTTTAAGCGCAATGGCCTATGTTGATTTAAATCCTATTCGGGCGAAAGTTGCAAAGACTCCTGAAACATCTGATTATACTTCTATTCAAGATCGTATACATATGCTAGCAAAGCAATTGAATGTGAATAATTCAATTGAAAAAAATGGTAATCAAGCAAGACAACCAGGACATTTAATGCCATTTGCTAATAATCACTACAAGATAAATAAAGGTGTTCCGGCTATTGATTTTATGTTATCAGACTATTTGCAGCTTATTGATTCTACCGGACGAATAATACGAGAAGATAAAAAAGGGGCGATTCCAGATAATATCGCTCCAATACTGACAAGATTAGACTTGAATGCCAGAACATGGATGAATATGGTTAAAAGCCTACAAACTAGCTTTTCTTATGCTATTGGCAGTACTGATGTGTTGATGAATTTTTGTAGCCAACATCGTCGCCATGGTCCTAAAGGATTAAGCACTGCAAGGCAATGTTATATTGCAGCTGCGTAACCGCTTGAACTATAAATACTCACACAGTATTCATCCACTAATAATCATTTAATGTAAAAAAATAGCTTCGATTTTCTCTAGTACGAAAGTGCATAGATAAATCGATGATTTTCGTATGCTTTTGCAAGATAAAACAACAACAGAACAACAACAGGACATCCAAAAAAAGATCTGGATGTCCTGTAAAGTATGGATGTCCTGCAAAGTAATAAAGTAAGATCTGGATGTCCTGCAAAGTATCAATGACTTGGCCTATCTTTGGATTTGTCTTCTAATTTCTGTTCAATAGGTGCTGCCTTATTTAAGGCTGCTTTTCCCTTTGAAATAACTTCTCCTTGGGGCGCATGATATGAATTTTTGTTTGGTATGTTTTCCATTATTTTGTCGCATACAATATCTAAAGCTGAAACCAATGAAAGCTTCTTTTGAGCATTTTTAATTTCGGATTTAACATATTGAAGTGCAAATACTAGATCTCGAGTGGCCGTTTCTTTAGCCTGTGGATCCTTAGCGCCATTCACATTATCAACTAATGCTTGGATCCCCGCAATTTGCATGTCACGATCAGCATTTTTCATGCGCGTAATACGTTTTACAGCATTACGGGCAAAAGCATTTAGTGTCGTATTACGATCAATAGAGGTACTTCTCATTTGTTCATACAATTTTTGTACATTAACATTTAAACTTGATTTTGATGTTAGTGAAGGTTCAGACGTTGTGGGTTTAACTAAAGCGGATTGTAGATTCAAAGGCTGAGAATGAAGTGGTAAATTTAATTTGCTAGACAAACTAGTAATCTCTTGTCGAAGATCATTCATGTTATTTTTGACATTCGGATCCGTTATATTCAAAGCTGTTGCTAATTCAGTAATGCCATCTACAAGCACTTGCAGCGGATTAATTCTGTCGGCATCGGGTATGCCATTGGATTTTACAAAATCCATCAGCTGGCCTAAATTGATATCTCCTTTAATAAAGTCATTCACTTTGTCGGTTAAAGATCTTAAAAATTTGGCCATCTCTAAAAGAGCTGTTTGTGAAGATTCAGATTGAGCATCAAAGGCTTCACTACCTATCATGTTATCAATAAGATCTAGGCTTAATCCCTCAATGGTCGCAAAATCCTTCTTATTATCTTTAAGCATAACTTCACGAGGTAGTAAAATTTGTGGAGCTACTTTATCCTCAGAAGATTGTTGCAGTTGCGATTGATTATAATTTGCAAGAACTTCTGCTGCTTTAGATTTAATGTCTGAATCAGTACTATTAGCATAATTATTAAGATCTCTTAACATTTGCGCTCGAACAATTTTCCCATTAGCCGTATCAGGTAACTTGTTTATTTTGTCCTGGAAACTACTAATGAAATTTAATTTAGCCTGTTTAACACCATCTATTTTAACGGGTTGAGGTGCACTGATTGGTGCAGATGGAACAGGAACAGGGTGTGATTGTTGAGCCTGCTCTTTAGTTATATCAAATTCAGTATAAATAGCAGCTTGGTTTATTTTCAACAAGCTTTTGCCTTCCTTGGTTGCTACAAGTTTTTGCATTAGATTTGTATCAAGATAGTTTCCCCTTTCTTGTTTACCTGTACCTCTTGCTTGAAATAAGATCTCGGGCACTTGTATACTGACCACAATCACTTTTTCAGTTGCTTGTTCTCCTATTAAATCTTCTTGCAATTGTTCGGCCCATTCAATTGCACTTGTGGGGTCAGTGGTCGTTGGTAGAAGATCAGGTGAGACTTTACTTGCAGCTTCCAAATAGTGTAAAGAGGTTTGTTTTGTTATTTTATTAAACGCACGTTTAGCATAATCAAGTTTAGATTTCTCAGAATATGTTACAGTGACATATACTGTTCGCAACGGGCTGTCCTTTAGATCTTCTATAGAGGGTAATTCTTGACTCACCTTTTCCTTTTGTTTTCTGTATTCATGTTGTTCTCTTCCATGCATATCCTCTTTTACAACATCGGGTGCAAAATCTAGTTTATTTACCTTTATTTTTCCTTCTCTAGCAAAGGAAATCGTATCCAATGCAAGGTCGATGTTAGCACGAGCAGCAGTGCCAGCTTTAGCTAAAGTGCTTTGTATTAGAAGATTTGATTCCCAGAGTTTTGAATTATCAGGTAATTTACTATCAATTATTTTTTGAAGTTTAGTAGCAAGGGGGTTCAGAACATTGCTTCTATCTTTATAGCTATTTATCTGGTCAATAAATTGCTGAATTTCAGCAATCGTTTTTAATTCATCAAGATTTGACTGAGCAGTCTTAGAATTTTTAAAGGATGCTTCTCCTTTACTAATCGCTTCGTTAAGCTTTTCTTCAGTTAATCCGTTTTTAAGATCTTCAGGTCTTGCGTAAAGATTAATTTGTAAATCGTTGCCATATTTATCGCGAAAGTCAGTTATGGCTTTGCCCGCAATTTCAGCAGAAAGCTCTGCTGGCCATTTGAAAATGCCTGCCCCCAGTAATGGACAGCTTATAGGTTTAGAAGATGAGTCATTACTATTTAAATTATGCGCCATTCTAAATGCATTGTAATATGCTTGATATAATTTCTCTTTTGCTTCTTCACTGGGTTCAGTTTGGCTGCCTACCTGACGGTTTTTCTTCTCACGCAAATCAGGAGCAGAAGTATGGATAACGTCTATTCCGCCTGTAAAGGTATGCTTTACTTCGCCATTTGGACAACGCTTCCCTCCCACTTCAGGGAATTTTAACAAATCTCTAACATAGGATTTAAGTAATTTTTTCGTTTGGTACATTGCTTTAATTGCGCCTGAAACGCCACCATCACCATTCATAGTTTTTTCATTTGCAGGATCAACGAGGATAGTCTTTTCGGGATTATCAAGCATATTGCCAATAACCAATTGGCTATTTCCTAGCGCAGTTGTTCTTTCAGATGATGACTTTTGTGCAGCGCGTGCATTTTTCTCTTGTGTTAATCCGGCAAATACGGGTTCAATTATATCTAAAATATCGTCTTCGATCGATTCTGACGTGACTTTACTAATCTGTGCGGTTGCCCGTTTTTGAAAATCACGATTCAACTCTTCGAGAAATTGTATATTGTCTTTATAAAGTTGCTTCACTGCTTTGAAGCTATCTTTTTCAAATAGTGAATTAAGCATAGATCCATTGTTCACATCCATATTTCGTAAAGCTGTTGTGAATGATTGAAATTCATTGTTAGGTAGAGCTAGTCTTAACTGCTCAGTAAATGATTTCACCTTTGATTCATGTTTAGAAGTGGGGACCCATTTTGTAAAATCACTGTCAGGCTCCATACTTTGCAAGATCATATTTTGCAATGTTGCTAATCTTTCTACCAAAGTGGGTGGTGTAAGGAGTGGCCTATTCGATTTTTTTATAACAGACTGTGATGGCGAAGTTGTTGATTGGCTTGTTGGTGTTTGTGGTAGTTCAAAAGCTATTTCTGGTTCAGGCTGCCAATTTGCCAGTAATTCAGTAGCCAAGGTCTTTATTTTAGAAGTTGGACTTCGCGTTAATGCATTTAAAGACTCTTGTAGTTGTGCACTTGTGAAGGCAGTTGTCGCCATGAAAACAGCAATATATTCATCATCGGTAATATCCATCTCATCTAATAGTCGACTTAAACGGTCTTGTACCATGATGTTGGTGTACTTATCCTTTGGACCTTTATTCATAACGCCCTCTGCTTATCATTGCGCTCTATGACTTATGACTGTTGGATCATTAGGAAGGTTCATTCGTCGAAAATACGTGTATTTACAAAGCTATATTGCTTTTAAAAAGATTTTTTTTTGGGGACGTGTTGTCACTTCTACTTTGTTTGTATCTTTGGATTTCTCTTCGGGTGCTGATTGTTTTTTCTGTTGTTCAAATGAAGAGAGGATATTCGTTGTTGGCTGCATTTGTGCATATACTTTTGCTTTCATATCCTTTTGTACAAAATTAACAACACCGTTATATTGTTCAGCCATTCTTTCACAATCCGCAGCTTGACCACCTTTTACCCAAATAAGCACTTTTCAATAAAATTGTCTTTACTCTTGCCGTTTCCAATGATAAGTGGTTTTGATATATTGTGCTTACTTTTTTATGCTTTTATTTTTTCTAACCGTATTTTCCTTATCTTTTGCTTCTAAACGAATGTCTCTTAATATACTTAAACTCTCGATACTAAGCGGATAGTGCTTTTCAACATCAAATGACTGCTTATTACTAACAATTTTTTTCATTTCTTCTTTGAATTCTTCAGGTGAGATCTTTTGGCGTTTGCCGCTGTTGTAAAAGTAAAATTCATCTTTAATGGTGAATTCACCCGTTTCAGAAATTTCTAAAATCCCAAGGTCGTTTGCTTGTTGTACCAGTTTGAGAAGCTCAATTTCTCTTAATAGTACTGCTTGTTGATTTTTAGCTAATACTTCATCCATTTTATGTTTTTTGGATTTGTTTTCTATTTTTCTGATTTTGTCATGGGATTTTATGATGGCTTTATTTAATTTTTTAGAAAAGAGATTTCTTGTTTTATCCAGTTTGGCGGTGTGGTGTTTGCAATATTCTGCTAATTGTCTAATACTTGCTTGACGTTCAATCAGTCTTGATACCATGTGATCTTCAATTTTATAACGAAGAAAATCACTGTTTTTCTTACCTGCCAGGGTTATGATATCACTTGATTTCATGCCTATTCGTAGTGCAAATTGTTTTAATGCTTCATTAGCGTGTGGTCCATAAATGGCTTGGACATTTTTTAGTGATTGTTCAATGTTATCTCGAATATCTTCTGGTGTTGTATTAGTAATTTCCTCACATGCTTTAACGAAGTTAGCATTAAAATAAAATTGCTTATTTTCAACGGCGTAATCCCAGAAGTGATTAGTGGGGTAAAACTCAACTATTTTATCGCCTTTTAAAAATCTTTTTGGGTTAATACTCAGTATTTTTCCTGCAAGAGGGTTAAATATATCTACTACTTTACGATCAAAATTAAAAAAGCTAAATCCATGATCAATTTTAACAAATTTACGACTATCTCCATCTTCAACTAAAACAGTGTTTCCGGTATGAAAGTCATGATCGCCGTGCCATAAAACATTGGCTGCGCAATATTCTAAAGTATTACCCGTTTCGCCATTGATATCTAATACTTTTCGGATCAAGCTCTCTTTACTATTTACTAACGATTTAAGTCGTGCTTTCTCACCTGCAAACATTCCTCTTGAACTATATCCTGCAGCGACAAATGCATCCTGAGTTTTTTTCGCTTTTTGGAAAATCGATCCAACATAGACATCATCTATTGAGGGAGTGGGGCTGCTATTATCTTTCGCCAGAATGCAGCGAGCTGAGTATTCTGGAATGGTGAGCCCATATAGATTAGCACCAATGTATTCAGCAACAGTCTCGCCAACATTGGCGCCTTGTTTAAGCAAAATCGTTTCTGATTGGTTGTCATTTTTAAAAGTATAAACACCTGTTCTTTTGCCGGAATTTTTTGAGCCACCTTTTTTTCTCGAATATTTAATTGGGTGTTGGAGTAAACTTTGAAACTCTTGATCAGTAGTTTCCCATACTTTTTGATTTAGATAATAATCATCAACTTGGTGGCGGTATTGTTGTAAAAGGCTTTTCAATTCATTGGCGCCAAAGGCGATATTTTCCTTATCATATTTTGCCATGGATTCTGCCATGGGTGCTAACTTTGCTGGCGGTGCCACTATTAAATTATCAGCACTTTTTTGAGTGAAATCATCGATTGCGTCCTCTAGCGCTCTGATTTCATCTTGAGTAAATTGTATCTGTTCCACCTTCCTTTTTTTAGGATCGACACCGTGGAAGACAGGCAAAGTGTTTCCCTCATACTCTTTGAGTTTGCTTTTAATCGTTTTAAGATTTTGCAAAAAGCGGTCGCCCTCAAATTTTTTTGGGCTTTTTTGAGTTCTTTTATACATTGCCATGATTAACCCATTAATGCCATGTGTATATACTTCAGACAGGTTAAGGTTCTGTTATAGTTAAGGAGTGTTCATAAGCACAGAAAGTTCAAAAATAGATAAGCTAATAGATCAGCCAATAAACGGGTAGGTACTCAGCGCTCTTTAGGTGTAAAGCTAAGTATGATGAACGGTAGTTAGTTTTAAATCAAAAGTTCGAATTCACACCTTGAATAAATGGTTGTAAGTTATCTTTAATTTTTCTATAGTGCAATGAGGTAAGTCTATTTAGCTAAAGGATCCAGGGAGCGGTGAAAATTACCTTTCGCAAGCAAAATATTATCCCATCTATTTTATTACTCTCAGCGTCTGGTTTACTCAATGCTGGGACAATTGATGGTGTGGGATCTGAATCCTTTTTAATTTCTATCTCCATTCCTCTTATTGCTGGTATCTATTCTTATACAAGCGGTGATATTGAAGGTTTGAAGGAGCTAACCTTGAGCTGCGCAGTGACAGCACAAGTGACTGCACTCTTGAAGAACACAACACATCGCACACGCCCGAATGGTGATGACGATCTCTCTTTCCCTTCAGGGCATGCTGCAGCTGCGTTTACTGGTGCTAGTTACCTTCATCATCGTTATGGTTTAAATTGGGGTTTGCCTTTTTATGCCATCGGAACTGCGATAGGGCTACAGCGTGTCAATGCTAAAGATCACTATTGGACAGACGTGGCGGCTGGTGCAGCATTAGGCTACCTCTCTGCTTATCTCTTTACGGTTAAATATCCGAATGTTTGGATCTCTCCCGATTTCAATCCAGAGCGTAAAACCTATGGTATGCAAATGGGTATGACATTTGATTAAAATCTGAACAATGTTTTTCTTGCTGTGATTATCAGGACTTTCTTGGTTATTCACAGCTATCTCACATCAGTTGTCCCCAGTATCTGTTTATAACTAACAAGCCATCAGTCAACAAAAAGTTGATTAACTTGCATTAAACGCTTTTCACCTGATCAAAGTTTGAACAAACTGCTTTTTGCTGTGAATTCCAGGCATTTGTTAGTTATTCACAGCTATCTCACACGGTTTGTCCCCAACATCTGTTAGTAAATTGTTTTTTTAGATTTCTTCCACTGGGCGAGAGCTTCATCAGCTGTGATCCGTGATCCACGAGGCTTAAAGAATCCAGCGAATCGCTGTTCTGTGGGTATGTTTCTTGGCTTATGATTACGAAATAATTTAAAGAGCGTAACCCCCATTGCCCACATATCATTGGCAGGGTGTGCTTTTAACCCTTGCACTTTATGATGTTCAATGATTTTAGTTGCACCCTTATTTTTTTGTGCGTCTTCCCACTTTATTGCCATTTTTTTCCCCAGCGAAAGACCGTGATTTTTGTATGCCTTCTGATAATAATCATGATAAAAAGTATGGGGTAAAGTATGTGCTAAAGCGATTTCAGGTGATTCATAACCGGCTGTTGCTACCGATATTTCTTTTCGACTCGGTTTTGAGACTTGGCCAGGATCAGTTAATCGTACTTTTAAGTCACCGCTTTTCTTATTAAACAACAAAATATTGGCAGGTTTTAGATCTTGAAAAACGATTTTTTGGCGATGGAGTTTGCTCATGGTATTTAATAAGCTAAGGGCTATTTTTTCGCGCTCTACATTACTCAGTGTTTTCTTTTTTAAAGCTTGATTGAGTGGTATCCCTTTTTTAGAGTAAATGCTTGCAACAAGTCCTTTTTTGTTAACATAAACCGCACCTAAGGTATTACGTTGTAGGCCTGCTGTTTTATCAAAATCCCAAGGTAACGCGATTTCCTCTTTTAATTCCTTTAATTTCTTCATAACTTTCGAGGTGTTTAAGTCAGATAATTTGCCATTCTTTTTCAGAACAAGCAAAAGACTAACATAAGGTTGAGGGCCATTTTTAGCATCAATGCGCCATGCTGGCTTACCAATTTTAAATCCACCTTCTGCATTCTCGATTGTTTGTTTTTTATTGGCAGCATTTTTACTTTTTGTTTCCAGAATACACTGGAAATTGCCATCGGGATCGCGTAAGACGCTAAATGTGCGCGCTAAGCCTGAATGCTTTTTAAAAAAACGGCAGCCTTGATTCGGCATTAATCCTTTCATACGCTTTTGATGAGTCATATCTTCTAAGATGTCATCAACAATATCCATAAGGGATTTTTTATCAATACAAGCTAATAAATCCTTAGGGAGTGTGCGGCTTTTGAGCTTTTTAATGCGTTCGATGAACTGATAATACTGTCTATTTGGCATAGTGGCCCCTTATTGAGCGCGCATTCTAGCAAACTAGGTGACTTAAATATATGATGAGAGTGAATAAAAGTTACTCGACTAAAATTTTTATGGAGGACAATTTTTGAACAGATTTAAATTGCTTGAAAATACCAGTACAACGACGCTTATTCACAGGGTGTCTACAGATATTCTCTACTATATCTGTTGATAACCCGCCGTCGCTAACGTTGCTAGCTATGGCGCGGTTTAGGCTCAACTCGTTTAAGTTTCATATAGAGTAAAGGAGCACCGTAGGTGATCCACCAACCCAGTAGAGTATATTGAATAACAATGATGCTTTGGCCTTTGCCAAAGAAGGCCAAGCCTTTCCAAAAGAGTAGAATTCCAGCGCAGCCAATAATGAATAGTTTAATAGAAGATAGCAGAGTAGCAGGACGGGTAAATTGCAGCATGCGTGATTCGCATTGGCAGCCAAACCAAAATCCTACGAATGCCGCGATCCCTTTCATAATGGAAGGGGTCATTTGGTTTAGTGCGAGTATGTAAGCGCCAAGTAGCAATAGCATTCCAAGAGTTTGCGTTGCTATAGACATTTTTTGCAGGGGTTGCCAATCTTTTCTTTCAGCTATGATATAGAAAACATAAATAGCAATGCCCAGAATGCCGCCAACGACAATATCATGCACAAAATGTACACCAAGATAAGGGCGCGATAAGCCAATAATAAGGCCAATCAGCAACAGAACCGCTGCTAGCCATTTATTGCGTACATAATAAGCAAAGCCGAGCCACAAAGGTGTTGCGACTTGGGTATGCCCACTAGGGAATGAAAAGGTATTGTGTACCGCATCGAGCCAATATTTTTCAGGAGGTCGACATTCCTTGATCCAACCTTTGATCAAAAAATTGAGCAGCAAGGCTGTGAACATGGCATAGCCTAAATAGGTTGTATAACGTTTGTTCCATAGCCAATAAGCAGTGGCAACGGTAAAAATGACTTGGCCTTCGTTACCTAAGTCACTGATTGCATGAATGATGGGGGTTAACCATGAAACGCGTAAGTGAGTTGCTATCCATTCAATGGTGGGTACACCAGAATCTAATAGACTAGGGTTACATTCAATCATTCTAAGGCTGCCAGTGCTTTCGACATCACTTTCTTGCGCATGTTTTTCTCGACCTGGGGATTGTGCTCTAATGTGACAACATCCATCATGTCATTCCTTATTCCAGAGGCGCTATCATACCGCTAAAATACATACCTAAGCCAATGGTGGTACCCAATAGCCCACCAATACCAAGGCCCGCAAAAACCGCAACAGGTAAGGTAATCAAGTTAACACTCATGGTGCTCAGAATGCTGTTTTGAATAAACACACTCGGTAATGTTTCATAATAAACTACGGCGCCGAGACCAGCACCAACGAGACTTGTTAGACTTGCCAGAAAAAAAATGCCAGAGATGGGGTTGTTGCTAAGTAGTTCGTAACCACCATTCACAAAGTGAAGCTCTTCTGAAGAAAGTGTTCGCATAGGATAAATTTTACCAGTAATTTTTAGTTAGCAGAATTTAAACCATTTTGCGAAGCTGATCAATGGGAATTTTATAGGTTAGGAAGTTTACTTTTTAATATGTTTCACCAGGTTATCCACGATGACTGCAGCCACGTTAACCTGAAAGAGCGCATCAATTTCGCGTACGCCTGTGGGACTCGTGACATTGATTTCCGTAATGTACTCGCCAATCACATCTAAGCCAACCAAAAATAAACCTTTTGCTTTAAGGGTTGGACCCACTTGCTGGCATAGCCATTGATCTCGTTCGGTTAATTCATGTGCAACACCTTTGGCACCTGATGCAAGATTACCGCGAAAATCATCAATAGCAGGCATGCGCGCGATTGCCTTTGGATAGGGTTGGCCATCAATCATTAAAATGCGTTTATCACCACTGTCTACTATCTGGGGAAGATAGCGTTGTGCCATAATGGGATACTTGTTTTGATGTGTTAACAGCTCTATCGCCGCATTCACATTCAGATCATTTTCATTTAACACCATCACACCTTGTCCACCCATGCTATGCAAAGGCTTAACAACGATTTTGGGGTACTTAGCCAGAAAATCTTTGATTAAAGCTTTTTGCGAAGTCACAATGGTAGGCGGGCAGCAATCAGGAAACCACATGGTGAACAATTTTTCATTAGCGTCTCTAATGCTACTGGGGCGATTTAAAATCAAGCAACCTGCTTTTTCGGCGAGCTCTAATAAATAGGTAGCATACAGATAAGCAATATCGAAAGGGGGATCTTTGCGCATCAGAACCGCATCGAATGTGGTTAGTGTCATGGCCACGGGTTTTTCGTCGATAAATTCATAATGGTTTTTAGGGTCATCTTTTACCCGTAAGCGAGAAACTAAGCCGCAAACTTGATTCTGGGCTAAATAAAGATGTTGTGCATTAACATAATAAATGTCGATACCGCGTTTTTGTGCTTCTAACATCAGAGCAAAGGTTGTATCTTTTTTGGTTTGAATGGAACCAATGGGATCCATCACAAAGCAGAGTTTCATCGTCATGATGTTTTACCTTGTCGTTTAAGCAAAGCAGTCTTTTCATAGGAAATGGCTAACGCAGATAAACGCGCAATCACGCTATACACATAAAATTGGTTTTGCACTTCATGTGCATTGTTACCCGCATGGCTATTTGGATTATTACAGCACTCAGCAAAGCTTAATTTTTCAAAATGCATACCAGGACTATTTAAATTTTCAAAAATATCGCGTGATTGATGCACGCGATAAAAACCACCGATCACATGTTTGCCTAGCATATAAACCACGGGTTCTGCCACATCTTGTGCGCTACCTACCGTTTCAAAAGTGGGGATCCCTTCTTGAATAATGACTTGATCAATACTTTGTCCACCTTTTCGTACTGACATATTTGATCGTTGCTTACGATTGAGGGTTTTTAATTGCTCTGGATCATGAACCATCATGACGCCCATGCCATAAGTACCTCTATCTGCTTTGATCACGACAAAAGGATTGAACTCAATGTTGTACTCATAATATTTTTGCTGAATGTGATGTAAAAGTGAACGAGTCTTTTCAACGAGTTCATCCATGCCTTCACGTTTTGCAAAGTCGACATTTTGTTGTTCTAAAAAGAGAGGACAGATCTGCCACACATCGATCCCTACTAAGGCAGCAAATTCCTCACATACTTTTTGATAATAGGTAAAATGTTCAGCTTTGCTGCGCATTGACCAGCCTAAAGAGCTGCTGGGTTCAATGGGTTGTTTAATATCTTGTAGTAAAGTAGGGAGCCCTTCAGATAAATCATTATTTAATATGATTAAGCAGGGAGTAAAATCTGCGATTTGGACTTTATCTGCAACGCGTTCAATCGGGTACAACATGATAGTTTCATTATCATCTAAGGTGACTTCAAGTGGACTATCGTCATTGAGTAACGTTCCTATGCGCACTTGATAACCGGCCTTTTCAATGATTCTCTTCAAGGTGGCCACACTTTGGTAATAATGCGGGTTACGAGTGTGGTTTTCAGGGATCAGCAGAATATTTTTACAATGTGGATAGTATTCATTTAAAAAATACTGTGTAGCCAGTATGCAAAGTGGAAAAAAATCGGGGTTTAAATTATTGAACCCAGCTGGAAAAACATTGGCATCAACAGAACCTAATTTAAAGCCCGCATTTCGTAAATCAACCGAACTCGTAAAAACAGGAGGATAGTTTTGCCAAGCTTCTCGAAACCAACTTTCAATTTTAATTTGGTTTTCAAGAATGATCTTTTCTAATTCAAAAAAAGGTCGTGCATGAGAATTAGCCAAGTGCGGTATTGTTAATTCTTTATTTACATCCATGTTATTTTCCAAATTTACGTTTGCTTCTTGTGCTCTTTAAAGCGAGCGGGGTGTCTGGGCTTTTTGCCCGTAGATAAGGAAAACCAATCATCGGGTGAAATGGCATGAAAGTAATCGGCTTCTTCTTTGAGTTGATTAGAAGTGGTTTTTTCTACGGCGGCAATTTCAACACGCACACCATCGGATTTTAAATGTCGTACTAAATCAATATAATCAGAGTCGCCAGACATAATAATAATGGTGTCGACTTTACTGGCTAGCTGAGTTGCTTTAATTGAAAGAGGTATATCGGCACTTTTGTGGCAAGGGTGAACGGAGCCATGAAAATGTTGATGTAGACGTTCTGCGAGCTTAGAAGAAATTTGACGCCCTTCACGAAAATAAATTAATCGGTTTAATGAACGATTGTCGACCAGCTTGGGGATCAGTTTGTCGAAATTCAGCATCACACCTTCATCACCTGTTTGTTGGTGTAAGCTGATTTCGATATTGTTCCCGTCAACCAAAATGGCAACCGACTGACTCATTACGATAGGGGGTGGATTATAAACCATCTTCTTTCCTTCTTACTGAATTAACGTCAGAATGCCCTGCTTTTCAAAAGGTGACGTCATTGACTTTAAGTGAATAGTTGCTCACAATAGAACATTATTAAAAACAACTGGTAATCAATATTATGCGTGATGGTAGTTCGACTCGCAAACGTTTAGAGCGCTGTGCCTTAACCTTATTTGTTAAAAAGGGGATCACAGCAACCACAATCAAAGATATTGCTCAAAAAGCAGGGGTGGCAGAAGGTACGCTCTATCGCCACTACGAAAGTAAAGAAGAGCTTGCTAAGCAGCTTTATTTAGATGCTCACACGCATATTTCAGCACAAGTCAAAGCCATTCTGGTTGATTCTCATGATATCAAAGAAAAAATTAAAATGATGGTGCGTTTCTTCTGTGAAAAGTACGATGAAGATCCAATCGTTTTCAATTACTTATTGTTGGCACAACATGAGCAGATCAAAGCACTAGCCGAAAAAGAAATTAGTGCGCATGACATTGTGGTCTCTATTTTTAACGATGCGATACGCAAAAAAGAAATGCCTAAGCGCGATAGCCAGATCGCGGCGATTATTTTGCTGGGCATTTTATTACAAGCAGCCATTTGTCGTGTTTATAACCGTGTGACACGCCCCATGATCGATGATGCCGAGATTTTAGAGGTCGCCATTATCAATGCATTAGAGCTAAACTAGAGGAAATGATGCGATATTTCTGCCTGTTTCTCGTCTTATTATTGAGTAGTTCAGCATTTAGTCAAACAACCCTACCTTCATATCAGTTAATCAATCAAGATGGTCATGAGATCCATCTGTTAATGTTTGATCCTAAAACGGTGGATATTGTACAAGTAAAACCCCCAGATAATAACCGCCAGACAGTAAGCACCCAGGTGAAAGCACACGGAGCATATGCAGGGATCAATGGTGGCTTTTTCGCTATCGATAATAATCAAATTACAACGCCTGTCGGCTTTTTAAAAATCAAAGGAGAATGGGTTCAACGTGCATACGATAAAAGAGGCGTGATCGGATGGACTAGCCGCGATCAAAAGCCGATATTTGGTACGCTGAGCAAAAAGAACCTAAAAGCTGGAAGTGCGTTTGAACAGGCAGATTATGTGGTAAGCGGGATCCCGCTGTTGCTTAAAAATAAAAAGCCCATCCCTTATCGTCAAAATAAAAAGACCGATCCCTTTCGTGATGACCGCCATGCAAGAACTGCGGTGTGCGTTAAAAAGGACGGCACTTGGTTGTGGCTGGTTGCATCACATACCAAAAAACCTGATCGAGCGCATTTAACCAAAATCCTAGAAGGGTTTACCTTAAAAGAATTAACCGATTTTCTGTTAAAGCAAGGTTGTGTCGATGCGATTAACCTAGATGGTGGCGGTTCATCTACCTTGGTGATTGATAATAAAATGATGAATCAGCCGGCTGGTGATTACACGCCTTTAACAGGTTATATTGAACGCCCAGTTCATGATGTGATGTTGATCCAGCTTAAATAACAAGAAGGGACGACCTCTGTGTCGTCCCGGACATTCAAGCTCATCCATTTTTACCTTTTGGAATATTATAATGCCGCAGCGCATCCTGCGAAGCACCCCGCGCTTTTTGACTCTTAAAGCGCTGTTCATTGGCTAAATGGACAACCTGGTGGCCATGGTGCGGAGTAAAAGAAGGCATTTTTTCCAACGAACTTGTTGATTTGAAGAGATCTTTAAATACGGTGCTCATACGATATAAGGCATCGACAATGGCTTTATGCAACCGCTTTAAGGCATTTACCGTGGTTTTTGAGTTTTCGGTTGAGAGCATAGCTTCGGCAACCACCTGTTTAGTATTATCGCATTTGGCTTTAAATTGAGCTGCGAGATTGTGTGATGATACATCTTCTAACAAGCTGTCTACAAAGTGCGAGATCTGTTTTTCTAGCCTGGTGGTGAAAGCAGTGGTATTGCGAGCAGATTTATCTTTGGGTTGATTTACATTGTCTGAGTGATGGGATATCCAAGTGGAAAGATCGGTAAGAACATGTTCTAAATGCTTTTTAGCTTTTTTCGGCGCAACCATAGCTTCCTCCATCCGTTTTTACTGTCTCTAATGGTATGGACAGGGGAAGCAGCTGGTAAGTTTCCTGTAATTAAAGTTAAAGCAAAAAGCGTGTGGTTACGCCGTTAGTATAGTTGTTGATGCCAATGATCTAAAATATGAAATAACCACAAGTTCATTTGCGTAAAATCAGTGGCCAGTATTTGTTCTTTGGTTTGTGTGAATTGGCTTGGTTTCAAATCATCATCCGCATCGGCGACAAAGCTTTTAACCAAAGCAGGCGTCACTTCAAAGTGACATTGAAAGCCAAGAATACGAGGAGAAAATTCAATCATTTGTCTGGGGCATCCTTCACTCGTTGCTAAGACTTCAGCGCCATTGGGTAATCCTGGCATATCGTTGTGCCAATGAAACACGGGGAAAGTGTGTGGAATATGTTGCAAATACGGATGCTGTTTGCCTTCGGCGGTTAAAGTGACATCGAAGGTCCCGATTTCTTTTTCGGGAGATTTCTCCGTTTTGGCACCTAAGGCTTCGCCAATTAACTGTGCGCCCAAGCAAACACCAATAAAAGGGTGATCATGCGCGAGACGTTTTTTGATCCACTCCACCTCTTTAACGAGATAATCGTGTTCATGATAATTGATTGCACTTTGTGGCCCACCCATGACTATCACCGGCTCATTAGGGCCTACATCAGGCAAAGCATCGCCTGCATAAGGGCGATAGAGGTTCACTGTCATTTTTTTATGTTTAGCCCAGGGAACAAATACACCGGGAAGTTCGAAGTCGGCATGGAGGATGATGTGACAGATCATAGTGTTCCTTGGATTGTATGAGGCGCTTTAAAGCACTATTCTAAGGTAATATTCATTTAGAGAGAGCCAGCTTATGCATGTATTAATAACAGGCGGTACAGGGTTAATTGGTTCAGCCCTTTGTAAAAGTTTGGCATTTAAAGAGATTAAGCTAACCGTCCTTACCCGTGATATTCAGAAAGCTAAGATTCGACTACCCATCGCTGGGGTTCATTTTATAGAACAATTGGCGCAAATCAAAGCCGATGATCAAATTGATGCCGTGGTGAATCTCGCCGGCGCAACCATTGCTAAACCTTGGTCAGAAAGTTATAAGCAAACTATTGTGCAAAGCCGTGTGGCCCTAACCCAATCATTAGTGAAATTCTTGGGTACCCTCACAACACCACCAAAGGTATTAGTGAGTGGTTCAGCCGTGGGTTATTATGGCCCGCAAGGCGATGACAAACTCAGTGAATCGTCTTCTGTTGTTCCCAGTTTTAGTCATACCCTTTGCGAAGAATGGGAAGCTGCCGCTAATGAGGCAACGGCATTTGGGATCCGCGTGGTGAATTTGCGAACGGGTGTTGTGCTCTCAAAAAAAGAGGGTGCCTTAGCGAAAATGCGTTTGCCGTTTTCACTGGGTTTGGGTGGGCCAGTTGGCAGTGGCGAGCAATGGATGTCGTGGGTGCATCATGATGACATTGTAAATATCATTTTGTTTTGCATGCTTCAAGATATCAAGGGGCCTGTGAATGCCACAGCACCTAATCCTGTCACCAATAAAATCTTTTCACAAACCTATGGAAAAGTGTTACATCGTCCTGCCATTTTGCCGATGCCAGCCTGGTTTTTACGTTTAGTGATGGGACAGATGGCAGAAGAATTATTACTCACGGGTCAACGAGTGGTTCCAACTAAATTAGAGCAGGCAGGGTTTATATTTACTTATCCTGAACTTGAGGGCGCATTAAAGAATACTTAAGGCGTAAGAACACTCCCATATAAACAAATTGATAACAAAGAAATGTTATTTGTACAATGCTCTGGTGAGTGCCAGGAATTATTATGTAAGTAAAAACTATAAAATGTAAAATATCTGAAATATCCAGGTTATTTTGTTGATTCCATAATTGATGATCAAATGATTTCTGTTTTGCCACCATTAAAAGGTGTAAATATCTTAAATCTTAAAAATAACAAAATAACAGACAAGGGCGCAACCTTTCTAAATGAATGGTTGGAAAACAATCTTGATGTGAAGACGCTTGCTATAACAGGCAATAACATTTTAAAAGCTTGGAGGCTCATCTTGCTGCCGAGTGCAATGACGTTTACTGCAAAAGAGCAACTTGAATTAGAAAAAACCATTCTTAATCACTCAACGCTAATAACCATTGAAGATAAAAATGGCAAATCGCTGCTACCCGCAAAAAGCAATGCGCAAAAATTGCTGGATCAGAATGCACTCAATAGACAAATTATATTCCCTTCGTCCCTTTTAGGAAAATTGAAGAGTGAAGCAGCGTTTTTTGTAGGCGTACTATCACTTTGTGCTGGAGTAACTTTCATGCTTACTGCTTTAGCATAAGTGAATTCATCCACTTATGCTTTGATAAATTTTGTGTCAACGATGGTGCCATTTCCGCATCTATTGATCTTTATGGTGGGCATTGGCTTGTGTGCTGCAGTTTTCCAAGCGCTAAAATATAATGCCGATTTTAGAGATAAGCTCAATGTGTTGAAAGATAAAACCCAATGGGATGAAAGTGATCGTAAAGAGTTTGAAATGGGTGCCCAGTGTACAAAAAGCTTTGCTCCCTATTTTTCTTTACATTCTTACACAGCGGCGGGTTATTTAGGTTATCATGCTGCTAAAACCAATCAGCTTGATATCTTGCCTGAAAAAGCAACACAAAAGGCTAAAGTAAGTTAAGCTTAGCCTGGCTGCAGAGTTTTCCCTGCAGCCATCGCAGCTAGCGTTTATGCCGTGAAGTTGCAGCCACGACGGGCGCTGCGGGCGCTGGCATATTTTTCGTTTTGGGATCAGATCCCTTTAAGCGGCTATTAGATGAATACATTCTTAACGTAGTAGGAAGTTTCGCTCGGATTGCTTTTTCATCATCGTCATCGTTGCTTTGCGTATCATCATCGTCTGCGAGTGTGCCGGTTGAGCGACAAGTGTTATCTGTGCTCTCTTGACTGCTATCATTTTTCAACGTTCCTGCTGAGTTACAAGAATCATCATCTTTATAGTGTCCTTCATTCGCTAAACCAGGTACCAGATGTTTAATTTTAGAATGGGGGGCACAGAGCATCAGCTGACGAACAGAATAATGCATTGTTTGAACATCGAGATCTTCGTCAGTTAATTGTGAACCACATTTTCTTAATACTTCTAAAAGAGGAGCGGCAAATCCTCTTGATGCAGCATAAGCAAGCAACCATAGTACAGTTTGTTCTGAATCAGGGCCACCATTGGGCTTCGTGCGCAGATCATCTATGGTAATGTGTTGACAGACAGTCAGCATAGCGCGGTAGTTACCATTAACGGTTTGCTGTGCGAGTAACCACATGTAAGATTTTCCTGCAAATTGACCGTCTTTTATACGATAGCTGAGTTTAGCGGCAGGCAGTATAACCAGAAAATCAACTTTTTTATTTTTGAGGACGTTACTGACAGCATTGCCAAATTCTTCTTCGGTGACCGCATTGGGATCGAGGGGGGCACCGGGGGCACCCCAAACCAGATTTTTCAACGCTTTAAGCATTTCTTACTCCTGCTGTCATAAGCAATCCAATGGGTGAAATAGTACTCTATTGCTGTGATGGTAGCTACGTCTTGTAAATCAATCCTTTGAACATAATGCGAAGAAATGGATGTCCTGCGAAGAAATGGATGTCCTGCGAAGAAATGTTGAACATAATGCGAAGAAATGGATGTCCTGCGAAGAAATGGATGTCCTGCGAAGAAATGGATGTCCTGCAAAGAAATGGATGTCCTGCAAAGAAATGGATGTCCTGTGAGGAGATTTGGGATCATGGCTAACATGCTTGATCCCTTTGGAGAATAGGGCTATATTTTTGATATCGGTACATTAATCAAAAATAGGATGGGAATCGCGGTGTTTGCCCTCATTGATTGTAATAACTTCTATGTTTCCTGTGAACGCATCTTTAACCCCCGACTTGAAGGGAAGCCAGTGGTAGTGCTTTCTAACAATGATGGCTGCGTGGTGGCCCGCTCTAACGAGGCCAAAGCTTTGGGTTTTAGGATGGGGGCTCCGGCTTACCAGCACCAAGATTTGTTCCGTAAACATAACGTTATTTCGATGTCATCAAATTATGCCCTATATGGAGATATCTCTAATCGGGTCATGTCGTTGCTGCAAACATTTTCACACGATTATGAAATTTACTCTATAGATGAAATTTTCTTAAGCTTTCGAGGGTTTTCGGAATGGAATTTAACCGATTATGGTAAAACCATACGTGCCACGATATTAAAAGGCATTCATGTGCCCACTTCCATTGGCATTGGTCCAACAAAAACCTTAGCAAAAATAGCGAATTACTTTGCTAAAAATAATCCGCTGCTAGGGGGCGTTTATGAATGTAAAAATGCCGTAAGTATGTTGCCACTATTAAAGCAAATAAAGGTAGGAGAAGTATGGGGAGTTGGTAGGAAATGGGCTCTGCATTTGAAAGTACTAGGGGTAGAAACTGCTTATGACTTAGCCCGTTCCGATCATAGAGTGATTAAAAAGAAATTTAATGTGATCTTGGCACGCACGGTATTAGAGTTGCAGGGTATTAACTGTTTACAGCTAGAAGAGGTGGCGCCTCGTAAAAATATTATGGTGTCACGATCTTTTGGTCAAGCGGTGGTTTACTATACCGATCTGCGAGAAGCGGTTGCCCATTTTGCGACAAGAGCGAGCGAAAAGTTACGAGGGCAGAATTCATTGGCATCGGCAGTGATGGTGTTTATTCGTACTAATCCCTTTAGTAAAACCGATATGCAATACAGTAATGCTATTACCATGAAGTTTCCCATTGAAACCAATAATACCATGGTGATATTAAAAAGTGTGGTAGAAGGCTTACAGCAGATTTTCAGAGAACATTATCGATATAAAAAAGCAGGGGTGATACTCATTGATTTGATCCACGGCAAAATCAATCAACCTGATATTTGTATTGATGAAGCTAAAATAAATAATACCAAACTGATTCAAGCCTTAGATGCCATTAATGGTAAATATGGTAAGCAAACAGTGCAATTTGCAGTTTGTGGTTATGGCAAAGCGTGGGAAAGTACTCGTAATACAGTATCGCCGGCATATACCACTGATTGGGATGAATTATTAGTAGTTCATGCAAACTAATGCTCTTCACACTCGACGCGTATGCGTTGTTGACTGCGGTCATCTCACAACAGTCATGCACCAAAGCGTGCACTCCTATTGTTCGAGACCTTGTCGCCTAGCCTACACGCCGATTGCTTTGAGCATGCTCTT
>CAZQMV010000009.1:52232-103113 GCA_964594635.1 Uncultured Candidatus Berkiella sp. | reverse complement strand
GTTAAAGTACTATGTTCGTAAACTGAAGTGCCCCCTGATTTAGGGAAGAGCCGAATTCAAGCATGGCAGTTTCTAGGAAGGTTTATCGGGTTTTGGGATGTGGGGTAGCTACGTGGGAATAAGTTGTTGTAAGGCTTGCCATGCGTAGTTTGCGGAGCAAACGAAGCATGGTGGCTATGGGTGGACTCGAACCACCGACCTCAGCATTATGAGTGCCGCGCTCTAACCAGCTGAGCTACATAGCCGTAGACCGCGCATTTTGGCCATTACCTTGTAAGATGTCAATAGAGTGTTTATACAAGGCACTTTATTTACATAACTGACAATTTTAAAAATACGCGGTTAAAATTCACCCAAGTTATTGTGCTCTCGCTCTCTTACGTGCTTCGGGCAATATTTCTAATGAAGTTGAAGGTGTTCGAAAACGCTCGGTAAAGACATTGCTGGTCAGACACGCTTTCAAAAGTCTAGATATGATTTGACGCGTTGCTTCAAATTCAGTAGCAGAAGCAGATTCTGCTATTCCTAACATTCTCATAAAATGGGGAGCAAACAGTGTGGCAACATTGTCAGCATTCATTCGATTGAGCTGGTCTTGGCTTTGAATTCGATAACCTAAATACAGCAAATTATGCAAAATGGAGGCTTCTTTTGTCATACCTTTACGAACTAAACCATCGATGTGTCGTTTCAAAATAGCGGGAACAGTCAAAGGATCAATATGTAAATTTTTAAGTGCCACTAATAAATCATTCCCCTGAAAGTATTGGGGAAGAAAATTACTTTCTAGTGCCATTTTGAGTGTGCTCAAGGCATCATGGGGTGTAAAAGTAGAATTGCCAAATTTTCGATCAGGGCCAAAAGCAAATGCAGTTTTGTTTCCATCCACAACATACCGATAGGCTGCGTTTGCGAAATGTTTACTTCCTGATTCACGCCAAATGCCGTCTTCTTTGTAAGACTCTGGAAAGTCTCTCAAATAATTTAAAGTAGCTTCAAAAACATTGAACAAGGGATCAATACGTGATTCATATTCAAAATTCAAATTCTGATTCGTTGATTGACGTCTGCAACAATGATAATAAGTTAATAATGCGGTACTTGTTACAAAAGTTGCCGCCCCAATACCATAAATCATGTTTACTCCTTATTTTTTTAAAAACAGGACATTCTATAGAATGTAAGGAAAATGATGTAGTGTATATACTACAAACGCTAAATCCGTAAAGAAAGTTAGATGAGCTATTAAGCAGCGAGAAGATTGATGAAAAAACCAACACTGGTTAAGGCAACTGTTAGTGATCAACCTCATATTGAACATCTGTGGCCGTTTTATGTTTATGATTTAACGCGTTATTGTGGTCAAAAGCCCGGCTGGCAAAATCCTACCGATCTCTTATTTAAAAGCGACTGTGTTAAAGATTATTTTAATGATCCAAAGTCGCAAGTTTTTATGCTTATAGTGGATGAAGAGATTGCAGGTTTTGTGATGGTGAAAAAGCCTGATTTCTTGCCAGGAGTCGATTGGTTTTTAAGTGAGTTTTATATTACCTCTAAGTTTCAACGAAATGGTATTGGGCACCAAGTGGCTATTGAGATATTTAACCGTTTAAAAGGGGAATGGGCATTGGGTGTGTTGCCTGAGAATATTGCGGCTTATGCCTTTTGGAAAAAAACACTTATTGAATATACCAATAGTCATTATAGCGAAGCACATAAAACCAAAGAAGAATTAAAAACACCTGCGTATCCCGATCCTTATCCAATGAACTTGTTCATTTTTAGTTCTAAAACTTAGTATCTACACTCATGTAGTCTATATGTAGACAAAAGTCTAAATATAGACTATGATAGATTTAAAGTGTTAAAGGGTAGTTTTATGAAAACACAGCAAGCGCATTATCAATCCATCTCAGACAAAGTTGCGTGGAAATCACTGCAAAACCTCATAGAGCGATTTCATTTCCAACCCGAGGAAGGCAGGATCTTAATGGGGGATATGCCTCGCAGCACCTATTTTAAGGGATTACAGGAACATGAAGGTAAACTCTCAAGGGATCATAAAGAACGCATATCATATTTATTAGGCATTTATAAAGATTTGCGTATTCTATTTACCGATAGTCAGCAAGCAATGACCTGGATAGAAAGAGCAAACGATCTCCCACCATTTAATGGAATGACACCAAAGCAATTTCTTTTAGAAGGCAGCTTGGTTAGGTTATCAGATGTGCGACGTTTTTTAGATTTTTGGAGAGGATACTAAGTTGTCATACCGCTTTTGTGAAGTTAAAGTTAAAGTTAAAGGTAAAGTGCATCGTTTAATACCATCACGATTTCCTCCTGTCTCTTTGTTTGATTGGGCAGATTCTCAAGATGAACTAACAGAAATTGCAGCCTTAGAAGGTTTAACAAATGATCGCTTACATGCTGAACAAGGTGATATTTATCTTGTTGCTAAAGAGGATTGGGTAGGTGGCCCAGGCTCGACACCCTTAATGGCTGCTTTTACCCATCCTGGTAATTCCCGATTTTCAGATGGCACCTTTGGTGTCTATTATGCTGGTGATACGGTTGATACCGCTATTGCAGAAACGAAATATCATAGAGAACGGTTTCTTCAAGCTTCAAAAGAGCAACCTTGCCTTATACAGATGCGCGAATACATTTCGAATGTTCAAGAAAAATTAGTGGATCTTTTCTCAAATGAATATTCAGATTTATTCGATCGCGATCCGGCTAATTATTCAATAAGCCAAGAATTTGCACGCGAAGCCCGCCAGAGTAAAGCGTATGGTCTTTACTATCCCAGTGTGAGATATCATGCTGGGAAATGTGTTGCTATCTTTCGCCCACCAGCTCTGGCAATTCCCATTCAAGGAGCCCACTTCGATTATATCTGGGATGGAAGTTCCATCAATGAAGTTCGGCGGTCACTGGTGGTTGTTTAGATCACCTTCCTTCCATCAAATTTTCTAATTTAACTTAGAAATAGTGTTTTTTATGACATGACTTATTGCCATTTCAATATTAAACTGTAAGCCAGTAAACAAACACCGCGTTAAAGGGCAATTGCATGCTTCATTTTAATCAACCTACAATGACTTTAAAGAATACATTGCGCTGGTCTAATAAACTCTTAAAAGCATGGTATTTGCGCAATGCGCCAGTCGCTGCCACTTCTAAACTTGAGAAAGCGGAGCACGATCACCAACAATATCTGGCTAAAATGGCTGAGCTAAAAAATACTTACTATAGCAAAGTAGGAGTAGGGCTTTTAAGTGAAGATGAAAAGTACGCAGCTCTCATGGCGGGACTTTCATTAGAACAATCAAAGCAGCAACAGCCAGCAACAGATAACCAACTTAAATCAGCTTTTCTTATTCAACAAATGCAAGCAGTGATGCAACAATATAAAGAAACAAAAGTCTTTGACGAATTTGCTATCTATTTGTATGTAGAAGATACCGATGACAATGATCTCTCAAATTGCCCAACAGATATAGAGGTTTCACAAAAGGAAGCATTAAAGCAAATAACGCAAGCAATGCAAAATCCTGAAAAATTACATTTTGCTGATCGTGAAGCGCTAATGCTCTTTTATGCCAATGTAAATCTTGTTGCTCAAAAAACTCAAGTAACAATGGGTATAAATATTAATTGCAAGCCTCTCATGGATTGGGTGAAATTAGCACGTCACATTTTCGATGTAGCTAAGGCACTTTCTTTGAAAGAAAATTTAACCACGAATGAAAATCATTTCGTTGAAACAGCAAATACCGTTATTCTTTACCATGCGATGTTAGCTCACTTCTCAATTGCTAGCATTTTTCTTGAGCAAGCTTCTACCGATATGGATTTATTGATAGCTGAGAATTTCATTCAAACTTCTGAAAATCTTTATAAAAAATGCCTTAAATCACCACACCTTCACAGAATATTTGAAAGTCAGGATGTATTGCATAATACGCTTTATGCATTGTATGCAAAAATTAACATGAAGAATGGTGATGTCAAATCATTTGAGGAAAACATTCAACAATTAAAACCCTGTACTACTTTGACTCAGCCGGAATTAGATGCTTATTGTTTGGCGGGTAATTTTTACCAAAAATCATCCCCTAAACAAAGTTTATTTTACTATGCAAAAGCAATAGCGATCTTTGAAAAAGCTCGCAAATCCGTTGTTTCATCACTCCGCGAATCTACTTACATTCAGATGAGTCAAGTTGAAGCCAACTGCCTTGCAATAAAAAAATCCCTTTTAGCTAAAGTCAGAGAAAGCCTTCGAGAACATTTTTCAATGCTAAAAATAAGATCGAACACGCCTGACAGTTTGATTTTATTCTATCCCTTAGAGGCACTGCCAGCGACGGATGCTGTGTTATTTAAGCTACAACAGAAGGGCCTTAAATTTGAAAAGATGTTTGAAAATCCAAAAGGCTTGCAGTTCACAACAAATTCGTTTAAGGCTGAAGAGATTGTTGAGTCGTTACGTCATTTTTTAAATGTCGCCAATAAAAAGTCCAAAGCGTTACCCTTGCCAGCAAGTAAACCCGAGTTAATTGCCGCTATACCAAAGCCCGTGAACCTGCCATCACCCAGTACGATCTCTTCAAACCAAAAAGTTCGCTTGATTGAAGAGCCCGAAGCGCCCTATGTCAAGCTTCCAGAACGAGTGAAGGAAAAAACCCATAAAACAGCGCCAATTGCTGCGATAGCAATACCTGCCGCAATTGCACCAACAGTTTGCCATGCTGCGGATTTTGGTTTTACAGATCCTACCAATCCTTTAGTAACGCCTGTTTATTGTTCAGAGGCAGCACAACAAAAGCGTAGAGCAAAGCTGTTTGTTAGTTTCAAAGGAATTGAGGGAGTTGATAAAGGAGTTGAAGATCAATTTAAAGCGATGCTCAACCCTCATCCTGAAGGTATTTTAACTGTAGGTATAGTGAATCAAGCGGGCGCTAAATTATGGAAACATCCCGATGCCTTAGGCGGGAGTTGGAATTTATGTGCCCTGCGTTTTAAACGAAAAGGCGCGGCAGGCTGGTTGCGTGCGGTAACTGTTCCTGAAGAAAAAGTGACAATCATTAATAGTGAAGGTAAAGAAGAAAACCATTATTTATTTAGTTTGGGTAAACCTGTTCATAAATAAAAAGATGAAAGTTTAGGTTTGGGCACTTTTAAGAGGGTTTGGGTAAAGAAATGGCCGCCTCTCTTATATTAGTGGCACTTTCAGTAGGCGTGTCTATGTAAGCAGGTAATATCGCAAATTCGCTATTATATTGAAAAGCGATAGGTGGCGGATCTTCTGAAACCGCTAGCACTTCAAACTCGGCTAAAATCTCATCGATGTTTTTAAGAGACATGGGGATGGGTTCACAAAGCAGATTTTTATCAAACGCCCATTGCTTTAAGCTTCTGATACGAGCGCTGACAAGATCTGCCAGGGTCATAGAGCCAAAAGTGACTGTGCCTGTTGTTAAGCCGGCTATGCTAGGGCCATAAGTTATCGCAAGCTTATTGACAGCACTTAAAAAGGGTTTAAATATGATGCCATAAATAAAGCTATTGGGATCAGGTGTACCGAATAAAAGGGAATAGATTTGCGTCGCAATTGCTTTGCTACCTCTAGCAACATAAGGGCCGCCAATGTAAAGACCTGCAACTGTCGCGGCAAGGGTAAACGTTATTTTGAATAATAATTGATTGTTGCTTTTTTCTTCATTCATTGCTTGAAGCAATTTTTCAGCTTTCTTTTCAACTTTGCTTAACTCAGCGGGAGAAAGTTGAGGAAAGACGCGCTGCAATATATTTGAAATAGGTTCTTGTGGATTAATCGATTCAAAATCTAATTGGAGAAGAATATTGACTAAACGTTGCAGATCAATGACTTGATCTGATGAGGGTTGTCCAAGCATTAGCCTTTCCTTCCGTGAATGCTAAATATTGAGTGAGTATATCAACCATTTATGCATATTTGAACTAGCCAACAAGTCTATTAGTGTGCTGATCAGTATTCCAGTCGCGATTATCTGCGCAACCTTATTTGAAATACACATTCATTTGCTTAGCAATGCAAATAAATTCATTGGCAATTCAGAAAATGAACAATATTTAGGGATCTTGAGGAGGTGAAGAAGGGTGTAAATATTTTTGCAGAAGACCAGAGAGTTCTTGGACTTTTAGCGGTTTCATTAAACAATCATCCATTCCAGCAGCTAAACAACGTTCTTTAATATCTTTTTGTGCATTAGCCGTTAAAGCAACAATGATTGTCTTGTCATCGATTTCATACAAAGATTCATATCGACGTATCGCTTCAGTTGTTTCAAATCCATCCATTTCTGGCATTTGGCAATCCATAAAGATCAAGTCGTATTTGGCTTCTTGAACAGCTTTGAGAGCTTGCTTGCCTGAGGGGGCGGTTTTAACATGGCAGCCAAATAAAGTAAGCACATCGTAAGCAATTTCTTGGTTGATCTTGTCATCTTCAACAATCAAGATCTGCGAGTCATAATTTGCTTTTTTAACAATAGGCATTGCCTTAGTCTCATTATTATCAAGCTCTTTTGGTAACTGTTTCATTTTGGTTTTAAGCAGTTTAACCGTAAAGGTAAAAGTGGTTCCTTGTCCTTCTGTCGATTTGACATGAATTGCGCCGCCCATTTGTTCAACAAGTTGCTTGCTAATGGCAAGACCTAAGCCGGTGCCACCAAATTTGCGGGTGGTAGATTCATCAGCTTGTGAAAAGATATTAAATATTTTTAACTGCGCTTCATCAGGAATACCAATGCCGGTATCAGAAAGTGAAACAGATAAAGTAAATTCATCATCATCAGTGATATTGGCAGCATTAAATTCAATTGAAATTTTTCCGCCAGAAGGCGTAAACTTAAGTGCATTACTGGCTAGGTTGTGCAAAACTTGCCTAATTCTGTTAGGATCGCCAATCAGCCGTTGTGGTATTGCTTTGTCAAAACGTTTAATGAATTCAATGTTTTTTTGCTTGCATTGAACAGCAAACAACACCATAAATGATTCAATTTCTTCCTTCAGATCAAATTCAAGCTGTTCAAGTTCAATTTTTCCTGCTTCGATTTTTGTGAAATCAAGAATGTCGCCAAGTAGATTTAACAGGTAATTAGCGCACTCATAACCCTTTTGTACATAATGGCTTTGCTTCTCATTTAGTGAGGTATGCATCAAGAGTTGCAACATTCCTAAAATACCATTCATAGGGGTGCGTATTTCATGACTCATGTTGGCCAGAAATTGTGTTTTAGCAACATTGGATTGCTCAGCTGCGATTAAAGCATCGCGCATCATTTGCTCATATTTAATTGTTTCGCTAATATCACGAAACACAAGCACACAACCATTGAAAATTCCCGAACTTGAATAAGGTAGGGGATTAAGCGAGAAAGAGACGGGCGTTTTAATGCCTTGACAGCTTTTAAGTAAGCCTTTTTCACAATAAAAAATCTCATTTTTGGAAAATGAATCCATGAGCATATCCATGGTCACTTCCGTTTCTTCTTTACCTTCATAAATATATAATTTAAAAATATTTGAATAATGTTTTCCTGCAGTGATAGAAGCAGAACAACAAAGCATTAAAGAACCTGTTATGTTGACATCTTTGATATTAAAAAGGGGATCAAGAACACACATACCTTCAGACATAACCGATTGCAGAATATCGCGTTCTTTTTGTAAATTAGTTCGCAATTGGTTCATTTCACTTGACGAGACATCGAGTGATCGTTCAACAATGTAACGCCCTTCATCTGCTTCTTGGTATCCATTACTCACTGACTGCAATAATTTATGAATTGCTGGATCGATATTATTGGCATCAATATCAATGCCGGCTCTTTTTAATTGTCTAATCAGTAAAGGGTGTAAACTTCGCATAGTTACCTTTCGCTAAAAGTCGTTAAAGTCATTGTTTGATTATGTAGATCGCATGTGCCCAGTGCTGATGGTGAAATTTCACCATAGGAATAAAAACCAACCAAAGGCATATCTTGGCCCAATGTATCGTGAGTTGCCTCAATTTCCTCTTCTGTTCGTTCGCCAAGCACCAAACGTCTTCCTACGCAGCTTATGGCAATCGCCAACGTGTTTTGGGTAATGGAGGAGGGGGGATCACCTTTAGCTAATTTACCCGCAATGGTGGCGCCTTCTACTAACCTCTCAAAGTTGGAACGCATAAGCTGTGCATACCATCCTTCTGGCATATCACCTGCAAATGTCATTGATTGCTCATTTTCATCTACTGCTAATATTGTTCTAACAACCTGCGCTTTGCTCAATGATTTTTGACTGATCCCCAATGGAAATAAAAGACCAGAAGCAGGCAATCCTTTTGCTTGATCGCCTAAGTATTTTTTGTAAAGTGCCAAAGCAGGTTGGCCATCTATTTCATATAATATATTGCCTGTAGAGCGAGTGATAAAACGTTCAGGGCCAAAAATATCCCAACCGCCTTGTGAACCATAATTCACGATGATATCGTCGCCATAAAACCCAACGGCTGAAATGCACTGCGAGGTAGGCATGTCTTCTTTGAGAACAAAAGTCTTTTTAAAGTCCTTTCCGTCACCCGCTAAACCACCTGTCACAACGATATCATCTTGTAGCTGAGATCGGATCCCTTGAACGAGTGCACTACCATTGACGACTAATCCATCGCTTAACACAAATACAGCTTTAAGATCTTTGGCTTGAAGGTTTTTGGCTATTGTTTTACCTGTTTCAAATGAATCTTTAGGTGCAGTAATATCATGATTAACAACTTTGACTTTGCTTTTGTCAAAGTGAAGAATTGCCGTTGAGATGCTTTCATCAAAAACATGATTATTATGAATTTCCCCCGAGGTTGAGCAGCCGACAATAAACGATTTAGGATAAGCGCGCCTTAATTCTAAAAAAGGGGCCGGGTTGTTAATATATTCAGGTGAAAAGAAATTAAGAATAAGCGTATTTTCAGAATCGATTGCGAGGAATTGCCTATTTGACCAACCAGACCCTTTTTTATACTGTATTGTTTCTAATTGCATATGGCTACTCTTAATACCTCAACATGTACACTATTGATATAGTCAATTTAATATGGGTATCGGCACTATGGGGCGAGTCCCTAGTAAAAATCAGTATCAAGAATACAGTTTCTTGGTCGACTGTAATTATGATGATCTTTAACAATGCATAACAGAATAATGAGCAAAGCCAATGAAAAGAAAAATCTTGGTAATTGATGATGAAATGAATAACTTAGAAATTATTGAAGGGTTTCTTAGAATTGGTGAGTTTGATGATTATGAAATTGTTAAATATCAAAGTGCTGAAGAAGGCTTAAAAAGACTCTTAGAAGAGTCGAGAGATATCGATATTATTATCCTAGATCAAATGATGCCTGGGATGTCAGGTTTTGATTTGGTTAAAAAAGTTAAAGAACATCCCGCATTAAATAAAATTCCGATTGTCATGCAAACTGCTTCAGATGATAAAGTGCAACTTGTTGAAGGTTTTAAATTAGGTGTTTATCACTATTTAATAAAGCCTTACTTACCCAGTGTATTGAATGCGGTAGTCAGGGGAGCCATCGAGCTTTATAAAAAGCAAAAGGATTTATCTATTGCTCTGAGTCATTCAAAAGTACTCTATGAATGTGTTGATAATGCTTCTTTTAAAATTAATAATCTTGAACAAGCAAATAAGATCAGCGTGAGTTTGGCACAACTTTTTCCTTCGCCTGAAAAAGTGGTGTTGGGTATTTCTGAGATATTGGTCAATGCGATAGAACATGGGAATTTAAATATTTCATACGAAGAAAAATCAGATCTAAATCTTAAATCACAATGGAAGCAAGAAATCGAAAAAAGGCTCAACTTGCCTGAATATAAAAATAAATCAGTTACGATTCAATTTACTAAACAGAAAGATCAAATCATTTTAAGTGTGAAAGATGAAGGAAATGGTTTTGATTATAAGCGCTACATGGAGTTTGATCCAAATCGCAGCACTCATAATCATGGGCGTGGTATTGCCTTTGCAAATAATATCAGCTTTGATAGCCTAGAATATGTCGGCATTGGTAATCAAGTGAATTGCATTGTCAGGTTGCAAGCTGGTGATTGAAGGCGCATAAGTCGGTTCATTTTCATCAACGTTAACCGTTTTGCTGAGGTTACAATCAAAGCAATCTTCTAATGTGAGTACAGATGATTTAGCACTCCCTTGAGTCAGCTCAACATCCCAGCTTAGAAAATCACTTATTTTTAGAACCGAACCGGTTGATTCTGTTGTAGATGCTTGAACATCGGTTTGTTTGATATTGTAGTGTTTTTCTAAGATCAACTTGGTTAATTCACGGTGATTTTCATTCAGTGCTGTATCAACGAGTTTTTCAGCATATTTATTCATTAGCCGAGTGGTGAGGAGACTGTCATTAGACAATAAAGTGTGGATCGGATCTAAGTCATGACTTTTAATCGCCATATCAACGAACTTAGAGGCTGTTTTGTATGAAACATACAATGGTTCAAAAGCGATGGGCTTAGACGCGGTTACTTCTTCTTTAACCTGTAGTTGATATAGTGAAAAATCATTCAAAGTGGTGTCCCAGCCAATGGATCTCATGATTTTGGCACTGATTTCTCCGGGCAGAAAGCTGGTAAATGCGCCATTTGTTTCATTGCAATCATAATAAGTATATGAGCCATCTTGATTTAAATAGACACTTAATGCATGGCCGCCAATTGAAGAATAGACACCTAAATCTAACCAAGCATCTTTCCATTGATGAGCAATGCGTAGCATATCGGGTAATTCTTGTGATGTAATATTCGTTTGTTCATGTCTTAGAAAATCAAAGACTTTATGCATTTCATATTTGTTGTCTGTCACCATATTGAATTGTTTGATTCGATCATTTTGCGAGATCTGGTAATTGCCAACATGTGTCGTTTTGACTTGTGAAAACCATGAGAGATCGTTAATGGTTTGCTCAAATACTTGTATACCGCTTTGGTATTTGCCTTTCAGGTTTTCAGGCAGCTCACCATAACGAAGAGAGGATATTCTACCGTTCCAGGTGGACAAATAATTGAGCAGATCTTTAAATTCAGCTGATTTGTTAGTACTCGCGTAATAAGCAAACAACAATGACCATCCATTGCAATCACCACCTTTATTGATATAGCTGGTGCGTGTATTGCCCTCTATCCGTGACATCTGGGATAAGTAAGATGACAATTTATGGTGGATAGTGTTTTGTGACACATCGATATAATGATATGAATACGTATGATGTTGTTGGTACGGCATATTAAAGCTCAATAACTAACTAAAGAGTTAGGCATCTTACCTTTGAAATGGGCACTTAGCAACCGTTTATCGATAAATTTGTTGGTTTTATCAGCTTGCCCGGCGAAGCTAGCAACGCTAGCGAAGAAGGGGGAGAATGAGGGGAAGTGCAACTATTGTGAGCGCTTGCGCGAACAATTTCCCTCTACCGCAAGCGGGAGAAGGGAAGAGTACCATTGGATCTGATCCCCTCTCCCGCTTCTTGCGGGGGAGGGTTAGGGAGGGGGAAGGTAAAGGAAGGTTGCTAAACGTTAAACCTAAAATGCATCACATCGCCGTCTTTAACGATGTATTCCTTACCTTCTAAGCGCCATTTACCCGCATCTTTGGCACCTTGTTCGCCTTTATATTGGATAAAGTCCTCATAGCTAATCACTTCAGCGCGTATAAAGCCTTTTTCAAAGTCGGTATGAATTTTACCGGCAGATTGCGGTGCAGTTGCTCCCACAGGAATCGTCCAAGCGCGAACTTCTTGAACACCAGCCGTAAAATAGGTTTGTAGGTGTAATAGATCATGACCTGAGCGTATCACACGATTAAGGCCAGGCTCTTTGAGCCCCATTTCGGCTAAGAATTCAATTTTCTCATTGTCGTCTAAGTCAGCAATTTCTGCCTCCATGGCGCAACAAACCGCTACCACAGAGCCACCTTCTAATTCGGCAATTTCTTTAACCATGTCTAAATAGGGATTATTTTCGAATCCGTGATCATCGACGTTAGCGATGAACATGGTTGGTTTAATCGTGATGAGATGTAAACTTTGAACAAAGGGAGTGTTCTCGTCATCGACTTTGAAGGTGCGAGCAGGTAAGCCTTTGTTCAGGTGTGCAATCATACCTTCTAAGATTTCAACTTGCACTTTGGCAGTCTTATCACCTGCGCGAGCGACTTTTTGTAGGCGAAGCAGCGCTTTGTCCAGTCCATCAATATCACTCAATATAAGCTCTGTATTGATGACTTCAATATCATCTTTAGGCGATATCTTGCCGGCAACGTGCGTCACGTCATCATTATCAAAGCAGCGAACGACATGAGCGATGGCATCAGTTTCACGAATATTTTGTAAAAATTTATTACCCAATCCTTCGCCTTTAGAAGCGCCTTTGACAAGACCTGCAATATCAACAAATTCCATGGTTGTTGCTATCGTTCTTTTCGGGTTAACAATTTTAGCGAGCTCTTCTAAGCGCAGATCGGGAACGGGTACCACACCCACATTGGGTTCAATGGTGCAAAAGGGATAGTTGGCGGCTGCAATTCCGGCTTTGGTTAACGCATTAAAGAGAGTAGATTTGCCGACATTAGGCAGTCCGACGATGCCACATTTAAATCCCATAAGGACCTCATTATTAGAAAATTATTTTGCGACGGTGTGTAACACATTCATGGCTTTATCAATATTGCCACTTAACACATCGGGTAATACGCTCAAAGCGTGATCGATAGCGGTTAAAATACTTTGTTCATCACTTTTAGAGGGGCGATGAAGCACATAATCTGAGACATCATCTCTATTTCCTGGATGTCCAATGCCTAATCGTAATCGATAAAATCCTTTGGTATTCAAGCGAGCATCAATATCACGCAAGCCATTATGACCACCATGTCCACCATCAAATTTTAAGCGTGCACTGCCAACGGGAAGATCTAATTCGTCATGCACCACTAATATTTGGTTGGGTAAGATTTTGTAAAAATTGGCCATGGCAAGAACCGCTTCGCCACTTCGGTTCATGTAAGTCATAGGTAGAAGGACGCGACAGTTAAGATTGCCTGTTTGAATGAGGCCGACATGACCTTTGAATTTACTTTCGGGTAACACAGTGGCTCTGGCTTGTTCGAGGAAGCGTTCCGCTAACCAAAACCCGACGTTATGACGAGTATTGGCATATTGCGGGCCTGGGTTACCCAACCCAACAATGAGTTGGATACCCGCAGAGGTGTTATTGCTTCCTGACATGTCAAGCCACTCTCTGTTGAGAATTAAGCGTCTTTTTCTTTGCCTTTCGCTTCAGTAGGAACTGCTGCTTCTGCTTCATCAGTCGCTGCTTCTTCTTCAACGGCTCGTTTTGGCTTAGCAAGGCTCACAACCGGTAAATCATCTTCATGGCCGTGAACGACGCTGGTTAATTCAACGCCTTCTGGCATGTTAATTTGTGACAAATGCACGATATCGTTTAATTGTGCTTTTGAAACGTCAATTTCGATGAATTCAGGCAAGTTGCGTGGTAAGCATTTCACTTCTAATTCCACCATGTGGTGAGTGAAGGTACCGCCCTGTTCAGCACCAGGCGCTTCGTCTTGGCCCAAAAAGTGTAATGGCACGTGCATGGTAATAGGTTTGTTTTCGCTAATGCGTAAAAAATCCATGTGCAGAACGCGCGCTTTGTAGGGATGGCGTTGCATGTCTTTTAAAACGACTTTTTGTTTTTTGCCTTTGCTCGTCAGTGTTAAAATATGCGAGTAGACGGCTTCATTCTCTAGAGCTTTACTGACATGAAAATGATTCAGTGCAATAGATTCAGGTTTTTCGTCGCCACCATATACGACACCTAAGACGAGATTTTCGTGTTGACGCAGACGGCGGCTCGCACCTTTCCCATGCGCTTCACGTGGCTGATATTCGATTTCAAAAGAAAATTTTGCCATGTTAAAGACTCCGTTAAAAGTAAAAATAGCCTTATCGCGACCAATAAAGCTGATTAAGTGCGCGAGTATATACCATTTTCGCGCACCAAAATAGTTTGGGGTGAGATCAAGTCGTGGTTAGTGAACTTATTATTAGTTAAATAACTGAAACATTGAGCTAACAGATTCTTCGTTGCTAACACGACGGATCGCTTCTGAAAGCATCGCGTCAATGCTGAGCTGACGAATTTTGGGGCAAGCTGCAGCGGCTTGGTTAAGCCTAATTGTGTCAGTAACGACCAGTTCATCAATAGTAGAATTTTCGAGATTCTTAATGGCATTACCCGATAAAACAGGGTGAGTGCAATAAGCAACGACTTTGGTTGCGCCTTGCTCTTTCAAAGCTTCAGCTGCCATACATAAAGTGCCAGCGGTATCCACGATATCATCCACTAAAATACAGGTGTGATTGGATACATCACCAATAATATTCATAACGCGAGCTTCATTGGGCTGCGGACGGCGTTTATCAATAATTGCCAATTGTGCATCACCAATTCGTTTAGCGATTGCGCGTGCACGAACTACACCACCCACATCGGGAGAAACCACAACGGGATTGGCGTAGGATTTGGTTAAAATATCGGTAATCATGATAGAAGAACCATAAACGTTATCCACCGGCATATTAAAGAAGCCTTGGATCTGATCGGCATGGAGATCAACGGTTAATAATCTATCGATACCCACTGCTGCCATCATATCAGCAACCACTTTAGCTGAAATTGGCACGCGTGATGAGCGTACACGGCGATCTTGGCGTGCATAGCCAAAATAAGGAACAACCGCGGTGATACGAAGCGCACTGGCACGTCGTAGAGCATCGGTTAGGAGTAATAATTCCATGAGGTTGTCGTTGGTAGGAGCTGAGGTCGATTGAACAATGAAAACGTCTTTACCACGGACGTTGTCATGGATATCAACCATGATTTCACCATCGCTAAATCGGCCAATGGTGGCTTTCCCGAGAGCGACGTTAAGATGTTCTGAAACGCTGGTGGCAAGCCGTGGGTTGGCATTTCCACTAAAAATCATCATGTCGGTCACGGTGGAACCCTATTATGTCATAAGTTTGGATAAATTGGCTGGGGTGCTAGGATTCGAACCTAGGTATGCAGGGATCAAAACCCTGTGCCTTACCGCTTGGCGACACCCCAATTATGCTTGCTCTTCGCATTTGAATTTTAGGCGGTGTTGCCTTCGCCCATCTCAAAACAGTCATGTACCAGAGTACACTCCTGCTTGTTCGAGGGCTTGGCGCCTAGCCTGAAAATCAACTGCTATGAGCATACTCTTCGCATTCACTGCTGTGAGTATATCTTACTTTATTTACTGCCTTTACAGCAGGCGATTCATTTACCCCTTTCGCAATAAAGCCTTTCAGATGAGCGGGTAATTTCTCAATTACCTTTTTCGCAGCTTGCTCCGTTTCAAAACTGGCGAAAACACTGGCACCTGAACCACTTAATCGGGGTTCGCCGAAGTTAGATAACCACTTCATTGCATCGTCTACTTCCGGATAACGACGACGCACGAGTAGCTCAAAATCATTTCTTAATTCGCTAAAGTTGTTTTTAAACTCTCCCTTAGCGAGGGCCTCTATTCTGAAGGCTGGCGTGTTCCTTGTCAATTCAGAATCGGCATACATTTTTGCACTGATGACTTGGCAGGGGGGGGTAATGACGACTAGCCAGTTCTCGGTCAATTTGATAGGAGTAAGCAGTTCGCCAACCCCTTCAGCTAGGGCTGCGTGCCCTTTTATGAAAACAGGAATGTCTGCGCCAAAAGAAAGGCCCAGTTTCATTAAGTCATCCAACGGCCAATCTAATTCCCAAAGTAAATCAAGTGCAAGTAACGTGGTTGCGGCATTGGAGCTACCACCGCCAAGTCCAGCACCGATAGGTAAATGCTTGTTTACCGTGATGGTCACGCCTTGCTGGATGGATGCAGTGTGTTGTAAAGCTTTTGCAACACGGTAGATAAGATTGGTTTCGTTCGGAATGCCTGCCATGTTCTCTGGCAGCAAGACGATCTTATCATCATTTCGTAACACAAATTCTAGTTCATCAAAGTGATCTAAAAATTGAAAACAGGTTTGCAACAAATGATAACCATCAGCTCGTTGTCCTGTAATATGTAAAAAATGATTTACCTTAGCTGGTGCGCATAAGGAAAGTTTCGTTAAACTCATGCAGAGAGTTCTTTCCAAGAATTCACAATCATTTTCACTTTCAAATTATCGTTATACAAAACCACTTTACTGGGTAGCGGTGCAAAAGCACTGCTGCTGTATTCTTGATATTCAATTCGCCAGCCTTGTTGCTTCAATGTGGCTAAAAAGCCTTGTTCATTAAATTGTTTGGTATGTTTGGTATTGGGAACGGGTACACCGCGTAACCAATATTTTAAACCGGTGACAGGCACGTGCCAGTGAACCACTTTATATAATAAAGCTTCAGGTGTTCTTGCTGTGGAGGTGTTGCCATCTGCTTCTTTGAGTTCTACGTGATTAGGTCCACCAATAATGTACGCACTTTTTGCGCCAAAAGGTCCGAATAATTTGATCTGATAAAATTCACCTTGTTGCTGCCACACAAAAGAAGCACTGCCGCCTTTTTTACCATTCGTAGCAGATAATTTTCCTGTCGCTTGCCAGTGATTCACGCCACCTAATTCTTGCTCATTCGCTTTCCAGCGCTTTTCAAGTTGTGGATTTGACGCGACAACATTCAGATTTTTTTCAGGATTAGATGCGCAGCCGCCAAGCAGTAGTAAGCCAAGTGCAAGCACGTTAAATCGTTTCATTTTTTATGATCCTTTGCAGCATTTTAACGCGGATTTTTTTGTTGCATAGGAGTATATAACGATTATCCTATAAAAGGCGAAATTTTGATTTGCCTAGAATTTATCAGCATTTATACGTTATTACATGAATATCAACATGTTATTTCAGGCCATTTCTGTTATAGTTGCTCGCCTGATTAAGTAGTAGGAGCAGTAAAGATGTTAAGAGGTAAAAGTTTGAAAGCAAACTCTCTAACTAATATTGGTATCTGGCTGTTAGCCATTACGATATCTATCACAAGCCCAGCTCTGTTGGCAAAAACCGCAACGAAATCGAGTCATGCAAGTAGTGATGTTAGCATTAAATCAGGCACGAGCTCTGCTAAACCTGTTCAATCTCTTTCTGCAGCCGAAATAAAATCACAAACATCTTCAATGAATGCACAAGGCAATTTTTCAGGCATTAATCCTAAGGTGCTCAATTTAGCGCTAAAAGCACAACAAAAAGCCAAAGCAATGGGCATTCCACGCAAACAGTTTTTAACCGTGATTGATTATTCATTACCTTCTACAGCACGCCGTTTATGGGTGTTAGATATGTCACGTGGTAAGGTGATCCATCATGTGCATGTTGCACATGGCTCAGGTACTGGCGACAATCATGCAAAACATTTTTCCGATGCACCCGGTAGCCACAAATCCAGTTTAGGATTATTTTTAACCGGCTCTACCTATCAAGGTAAACATGGTACTTCGTTAACATTGCACGGTTTAGAAAAAGGTTTTAATGGCAATGCGGCAAGTCGTGCCATAGTGATGCATCCTGCAGGTTATGTTAAAGATGTAGGTGGTCGTTTAGGCCGTAGCTGGGGGTGCCCTGCTATCAGTCATGCAAACGCATCGATTATTCAAACCATTAAAGAAGGTTCTCTGATATTTGCTTATTACCCTGATAATAAGTGGTTGAGCAATTCACGGTTTTTGTAAACAAAAGCTATCTCTGTAAAGCTCCCCGCGTAAAGGCAAACTTGAACGCGGCACTGGCAGACTGTGCCGTTTGCAAGTGCTTAGCCTGGGGGTCGTAAAGTAGAACACGCATTCGCGTTTGCAAAGACTAATTTGAGTTCATTGCAAGCAAAATCAAAAGCCTCATTAGCAAGCGGTAGCTTATTATAAAAACGTAAAAAACCATGGATCATGCCATCAAACCTTTTGGCATTAACTTTATTAGAATGATTTTTTAATTTTATTGCATAATGCTCGCCTTCATCTCGTAACGGATCACACTCAGCCGTGATCACAGTTGCGGGGGGTAGCTGGGTGAAATTAGGATTCTGTAAAGGCGATGCTAATCCATCTTTTCGATATTTACCCGCACTGAAAACCATTTCTTCAAGATAATTAATAAAAGTAATATCCAGCAGATAACCGTGTGCGAATTCCTTCTTAGAGGGATACTCATGCGATAAATCAACCATCGGATAAACCAGCGTTTGGTGTCGAATGATATCTAAACCTTCGTCTCTTAAGAGATGAGTCAATGAAGCAGCAATATTGCCGCCAGAGCTTTCACCCCAAATCGCAATCTTATCGGGATCAATGCCTAGTTTTGTTGGATTTTGATGGATCCATTTAATGGCATCTAAACATTCGTATAAAAAGTCTGGGAAAGTGCATAAGGGGGCAAGTCGATGTGAAATATAAATAATTTTCATTCCCAGCTTGTTTGCTAGCAAGCTGCAATACTCATTAGAGGATGCGCTGTGATTAATGATATAGCCTGTTGCAGAGAGAAATATCACTGCGGGGAGAATGCTGGCATCAGATTGATTATCGGGTGAATAACAGCGGACAGATAGATCTTCGCGGATCGTAAAATCACTTGATTGGACGGGCGTGATTTTCAAAGTAGGTAAGCGCAACACTTCCATAATTTGTTCAGGGGTATATTGGTGAAGTTCACCAAAACCTGTGCGGTAAACCATGGCGACTAAACGTTTGAGTGCAGGATCTAACGGCATAATGACTATCCAATGTCGGTATCAAAATTGTTACTCTCCAGATTATACCAATACGCAATGCAAAAATAGCAGAGTCGATATATTGTTAGCTGATAAACTACGGTTAGCTTATTTGACAACCTACCCTTTGGACGGGAGCTGGCGCTTGCTTTCGATTTAGTAAAGCTAAAACCAGCAAATGTATACGTTCTTTAATTTCTTCACAGGAAGTCATTGAGACAGGATAGGGAGGGATTGGACAAGAGGGAAAAGTATTTATCACGCAATGTGGGTATTTCTTAGACAAAGACTGGGATACCGTGCGATAGCCGTTAATATATCGTTCTGTTCAATGATGTGATACACCAGTGCATTACATAAGCCTGAAATAATTAAAACCTGTTCAACACTCAGGTGTTTAACCTTAAGTGGATCACTGAAAACACGCATTGCATCAACACTGTTTTTGCAGGAAGCCGTCACAGAGTCTGAATTGATAAGAGGTCGTTTTGTCCTATCCTTGAACAGGATTGCCCAGGTTTTACAAGTCGCTTGAATGGGATCAGAACCAACAAAAAGATCTGCAGTTAAATAGGATGCGATTATCTGAAACACATCCAGCGGTAGATTTAAATGTTCTTGTTTAAGTGTGGGTTCATAAGGTCCTTTTAGCATTATTAATCCCTGTTATGAAATACTACATCCACCACGATTTTTCTTATCGTTAGTATTGTCAGGTTCAGGATCTTTTCGCTCAGTATTTGTTTTTGATCTTGCTTGATTATGTTGGGTAAGTACGGGTTTATTTGTTGTTTCTTGCTCAGCAGCTCGCAAATAAAGATCGTATCTATCTTCTTCCAGCGGGGTAAGTTTACCCTTTAATTTTTTAACCTTTTTTACATCGCGATTAAGATGGGCTTGATAAATTTCTTCAAACTTCTCTAACTCATTGGGGGTAAATTGGTTTGGACCATTGTTCGACATAATAATCTTCCTAAAAAACATGAACTTAATTGATCATATCTTGGCTCATAAAGTCTGTCAATTTAATAAACCTTAAATACCTTGAACTATTAATGTAGCCCATTGTCATACATATAAAAAGGCAGTTACTACTATAGGCGTGTATATGCATCCAAAGAAAGATAAAGCGGTTGAGAATATAAAGAGCATTGTAGAGCTAATATGCAATGAAACTTTATGTCCAAAAGAATTGAAAACGCAAGATTCTGTCGAATGGGTTCTAAATTTAAAAAAAGATGAAATTAATACCATTATCGCTAAAATTGTGAATGCGATGCCAGATAAATATTTTATGCACAACACTCCACTGCTTGAAAATGATTTAAATCAAGTGACAGCTAAAGAATTTATTCTATTCCACAGTCAAGAAGATATTAAGGACGAGAAATATCCGGGTTTTCTTGAAAATTTCATCTATGACCTCATTAATCAATTAAATGATGAAGTTTTCAGAGGTAAGGGTTATTGAAAATAGGTTGAGGTAGTTATGCCAAACCCTCCTACAAGAGAAGAAATTAATACGGAAATTGCAAAAGTTGCGGGAGATGCAGCGTATGCGCAAAGCCCTTCTGCTTTTGGCGTGACCAATCAGACAACCGTCGGTTTATTAAGCTATTGCGATGCCATCAAAAATCCGCCACCTTCATCCGCACAAAAGACAGTCTTAACGTCCTTTTTAGAAAATGCGATAGGCAATACTCAATTAAATGAAGATGTCAATACGGTTAATTCAGCATCACTCCGAGATACGGGTTTAACGAGTTCTGATTTAGCTGATTTAAGAACTTTTACTCATAAAACTCGACATTTAGATAAATTTAATGCTATTGCCGGAAAAATGACAGAGGTCAATACACATTTACAAGCTGGAACGGATTTAGATCCCAGCAAAAGATTGTCTTTAGCTGAATATGCCATGGTAGCGGATATGTCGAAAGTTTATCCGATGCTTGAAAAAATGAATACGGCTGGGATGCTAGAGGGGAGCGATAAATTACAAAAAATGTATGCCGACTCTAAAGTGGCTCATCAACTCATTACAAAATTAAATACTGAATATAAACGAGAAATGCAAATTGAACCTGGAACAATTGTATTTGATAACGCGCAAAAGAAATCTGCAGTGAAGGGAATGGCGATGGAATTTTTTGATAAAGTCGTCGATAAACTCATTACTAAACATGGTCATGCTTCCGTTCTGTATGTGGGTAAAGATCAAAGAAATCCTGCAGCCGTGGATGAAGTAAGAATATCTCACGTTAATCCCCGCCATGAAACCAGAGCATTTGATATGGGGGAATTCTTATATGCAGATATTTATAAATTATATGCAGATATTTATAAAATCGATTTAGAAAAGTTAATTTCACCTGAGAACCAAGCGTTAATTAAAGAAAAATATGGAGATAATTGGAAGACTGCTCTTGCCAATGAGTTTAGGGCGGTAGAGAGAGAATTGCATGATGCTCATGTGAAAAACCTGGATGGAATACATGCTGCTGAGCAAAGTCAGCAAACCAAAGCAGGCTTAATGACCTTCACGGCAAAGATTGGGTATAAGCAAACAAGTAAAAATGATTTTAGCGATCTTCATCAGAAGATGTTTTCGGAACATTTTAAAGATAATAATTGCGACATGTTGTGTTCTTCATTTGTCGCACGCACAACTATTGCATCTTTGGTTGAACTTAACCAGCGAGTGGCTGCTGCAGTAGGGGTTTCTCCTGGTAAGGAATTAATAAAAGTTCCTATCGGGAAGCATGAAAATTTAAATGTTATGCACCCCGATCGCTTGTTAAGTGTTTTAAAAGACAAAGGTTGTTTGGTCAAGGTAGAAGGCCCAGCCGTGATCGCCAAACATGTTAAAAAAGATTGATGTCATTATTTTTTCATCATCCGCTTCATCGTATCCAAAATATTCTCATGCTTTGGATGTTGTTCAAGCGCTTCATTCCACACTTGTTTTGCGCCTTCAAAATCTTTCATTTGCCACATCACTTCACCTAAGTGCGCAGCAATTTCAGCATCAGGCATGATTTTTGCTGCTTTCTTTAAGGTTTCTAAAGATTGTGGATAGTTACCCATTTTATAATACAACCAACCCATGCTATCTAATACGGAAGCATTGTTAGGTGAAATTTTTAGCGCAGTGGTTAAATAGGTATTGGCTTCATCATAACGCTTGGTTTTATTAGCCAACATAAATCCTAGTGCATTCAGTGCATCAACATGGTTTGGCTGTAGCTTGATAATGGTTTTCAGATCTTTTTCCGCCATATCCAGTTGATCTAATTGATCAGCCACCAGGCTTCTTGCGTAGAGTAGCTCTAAATCATCGGGCATGGATTGAAGATTTTCGTTAATTAAAGCAAGTGAATCTTTAAAGTGTTTTGATTTATTCAATACATCGATTTTGGCTAATAAGATCTGTTTTGCATCAGATTCATCATTCGGTTGGGTACGGCTTAATACTGTTAATGCTTCATCATAACGTTTTTTATCGGTTAATAAAACGCTGGCTCGGATCTGTGATAACACATGAAAGGGTCCGGTTAAGACTTGCTGAAACTGATTGATCGCTTCATTTTGCTGATTTTTCATTTCAGATACACGAGCAAGGAAATAAAAAGAAATATCTTTACTATCTGGCATGGCACTGGTGCGCTTGAGAATATCTTCAGCTAAATCGTACCATTGTGCTTGAATGCTCATTCTGGCAAATTGTAATAATTCTTCAGCCCCGATTTTGGGATTTTTAATGATTTGTTCAATTTGTTTTTTCGCATCCGCTTCATAGCCATTATCTAATAAGAATTGGGCATAGTATTGTTTAAGAAGATGATTGTCTGCAAATTGATTCACTTGTTTATCAATAAATTGTTTAGCAACGTCTTTGCCTTGGTTGCGAAACAGCGCTTCGGTATACAACTGAATCGCGCTAACTGAATTAGGGGCTATTTTCAGTGCGCCTTCACTCATCGACAATGCCTTTTTATCTTCACCGCTGTAAAGGTAAATTTCACCCAGCGCTAAATGAGCGCTCGGAATTTTGGTTTCCATTTCAGTGAGTTGTTGTAAGGCCTGGATAACCCGTTTATTATCATTATCCTTTTGTAATTGGCGGAACAGCACTAAGTAATACTGCAGTGCTTCTTCTGGATTTTGCACTTCAGCTTGGCGTAAATAAGGAACTGCTTTTGCCACTTGATCGAGTCGGATGTATAAAGCCGCAGTGGTGATTTGGGCTTCTAAGTTTTCTGGCGCAACCTTAGCCCAGATGACGGCTGGCTCGATAGCCACTTCTAAGGAAGCGACGGTAAGTGCGATTTGAGTTGCTCGGGCTGCCACAGCCGCGTCTTGGGTTTCTTTCGCAGCAGCGATATAATTCGCCAGCGCAACATCAGGATGTTCTCTATCTAGGGCCATTTCAGCAGCCATCAGCTGAAATAAGCTCTCAGCAGGAAGTTGTGCTTTAGGCGACTTGGCTTTTTCTTGTATGATAAGGGCACTTTCATGAGGAACAGTCACAGCTTGTGGCTGGGCACTGGTGAGAGTGAGCTCTGGGACAATAAACAGAAGCGGTAAAAAAAGTGTAGCTGCCTGCTTCATAAAGTATCCTTACTTTATCACTTTGTAATGTGATTAACTATTTTCTTCCTTAATCACAACATCGGCAGCTGCCATAAAACCGTAAGAGATATTTAATTCAGTAATGTAAGTGACCAAGCGTGCTATTAACTTTAGGGATCAGTCATAAAACAGCGCCCATCGATGTGAGGGAGAAGCTGGCATTCACGCAGGAAAATATTCCTCTTGCGTTAGAAGCGCTCTATGGTGAAGTTGCACTCGAAGAAGTGGCTTTATTATCGACTTGTAACCGAACTGAGTTTTATTGCAGTACCGCTGACAAGCTGAATGTTTCCTTGTCACAAGTCCAATCTTGGTGGAAAAATTACCTCGCTCCACAATTTGATATGCAGCCCTATGTTTATACTTTCGCTGAAGAAAATGCCGTAAGGCATGTCATGCGTTTAGCGTGCGGTTTAGATTCCATGGTGATTGGTGAACCGCAAATTTTAGGACAACTCAAAACGGCTTATCACACCGCAACCAAAATTGGCTTTGTTGGTAAAACCTTATCACGCTTGTTTCAAACCAGTTTTTCTGTGGCTAAAAAAATCCGCACCTGTACCGGCATTTCATCGCATCCGGTTTCAGTAGCTTATGCGGCGACAACATTAGCCAAGCAAATTTTCAGTGATTTAAGCAAGGCAACCGTGGTGTTAATTGGTGCGGGTGAAAATATCGAATTAACCTTGCAGCACTTACTGGCGAAGCAAGTTAAACGGATCATCATTGCCAATCGCACGATCAGCCATGCGAAGGCACTAGCCGATCGTTATCAGGTGAGTGCAGTTGGATTAGATGAGCTGCCATGGTGTTTGCAACAAGCTGATATTGTCATTAGCGCTATCGCCAGTCCAAAACCTGTTGTGACAGCACTGCAAATTGAGCAAGCATTTGCGCATTGCAAGCGTCGACCGTTGTTTATGGTTGATTTAGGAGTGCCACGTAATATTGAACCAACGCTCGGTGAGCATGAAGATATTTATCTTTATACGGTTGACGATCTGGAAGGCTATGTGAATGAAAACATTAAAACGCGTCAGAAAGCTGCATTGGAAGCCGAAGTATTAATTACCGATGCTTCAAATACCTATATGGAATGGATGTTAGCACAAGCGCAATTATCGACTGTGCGTCAATTACGACTGAAAGTACAAGATATTAAAAACACGACATTGAATGCAGCACTATCCCAGTTGCGACGAGGCGAAGAGCCTGAAAAAGTCCTTGCACACTTTGCCCATCAGTTAACCCAAAAGCTACTTCACCAGCCGACGATACAGTTACGTCGCGCGAGTCTTTTACAATCAAACGAAACCATTACTGTTATCAAAGAATTATTCGATTTAAGCGATAAATAAATGAAATCTTCTATCAAAAATAAATTAGACTCACTTGTTGAGCGGCACGAAGAAATCGGCATGCAATTAAGCGAGCAAGCGGTTATTCAAAATCAAAATACATTTCGTGAATTATCGAAAGAATATTCTGATCTTGAGCCATTAGTCACCACATTTAAGCGTTATCAAGACTTGCTTGATCAGCAAGCACAAGCGAAAGCCCTGTTAGCTGAAGATGATGCTGAAATGCGTGCAATGGCCGAAGAAGAATTAGAAGAAGTTGCTGTTAATATTGAAGCGATTGAAAAAGAGTTACAACTCTTTTTGATCCCCAAAGATCCCGACGATGATAAAAACGTGTTCTTAGAAATTCGCGGTGGCGCAGGCGGTGATGAAGCTGCGATTTTTGCAGGTAACCTCTTTAGAATGTACAGTCGCTATGCTGAGCAAAAACGTTGGAAAGTTGAAATCATTAGTGAAAGCTTTGGTGAACATGGTGGCTACAAAGAAGTGATTGCGCGGATCATTGGTCAAGATGTTTACTCACATATGAAATTTGAATCCGGTGCGCATCGTGTACAACGCGTGCCTGAAACTGAAGCGCAAGGGCGTATTCATACCTCAACTTGTACGGTAGCCGTGTTGCCAGAAGTAGAAGAAATTGAAAGTATCACCATTAACCCAGCCGATCTACGTATCGACACTTATCGTGCGTCAGGCGCGGGTGGTCAGCACGTAAACAAAACCGATTCAGCCGTTCGTATGACCCATATTCCAACAGGCATTGTAGTGGAATGCCAAGACGAGCGTTCGCAGCACAAAAATCGCTCTAAGGCCATGTCGTTATTACAATCGAAAATTTTGCGCATGCAAAAAGAAGCGCAGCGTGTTGAACAAGCATCCGCGCGTAAAAGCTTAGTAGGAACAGGCGATCGCTCAGAGCGCATTCGTACTTATAATTTTCCGCAAGGCCGTGTTACCGATCACCGTATCAATCTAACTTTATATAAGTTAGATGAAATTGTTGAAGGCAAAGTCGGTGAATTAATTGAATCCTTACGTCAAGAATACCAAGCAGAATTATTAGCGACACTTGAGCAGTAATGCCAACGGTAGCAGAGTTGTTAAAGCAAGGAAGGGACGCTTTACAAGGAACAGACAATCCTCGTTTAGAAGCAGAATTGTTACTTTGTTATGTATTGCATTGTGATCGAGTTAAGCTGATTTCTTGGCCTGACGCGGTTGTAACAGATCTCCAAATGGCTGAATATGCTGCATTGTTACAGCGCCGTGTGCAGCATGAACCGTTAGCTTATTTGGTGAGCAATAAAGAATTTTGGTCAATGCCCTTTAGAGTAACTTCTGCTGTGCTGGTTCCTCGCCCTGAAACAGAATTATTGGTTGAAACGGTTTTGGAGCAACTACCTAATACACCACAGACGATTGTAGAGTTAGGCACTGGAAGTGGAGCTATCGCATGTGCACTGGCAAGCGAACGAGCGAATTGGCAAATCATAGCAACCGATATCTCAGAAGCGGCTTTAAAGGTTGCCAAAGAAAACGGCAAAGCGCTGCAATTGCCTAACATTCAATGGTTACAATCAGACTGGTTTAGTGCGATACCGTTGCAAAAATTTACTGCCATCATCAGTAACCCTCCCTATTTAGCGCAAGATGATCCCCATCTTAAAAATGAATTAATGCATGAACCCCGTAATGCACTTGTATCTGGTACCAGTGGTTTAGAAGCCTATGAAGCGATTATTGCCAAGGCGATGGATTATCTTGAAGAGGGAGGATTGATAGCATTTGAGCATGGTTTTACTCAAGATAAATCCATTAACGATTTATTAATGAAATATGGGTTTACCCAAATATACAGTGTAACTGATCTCGCGGGGATGCCCCGTGTAACTTATGGAAGGATGAAAAAATGAGAGTGTTAACACAATTGGAAAATAACATTGTTTCAGGTGGCTGTGATCTTTGTGGCGGCAAAAAAAACCTTGATCCGACACCTGTGGTGATGGGTGTAGTAGGGGGCTTAGCAACAGGGGTAGGTGTAGGGCTTGCAGGTTTTGGCGTAGGTTATATTACTGCAGGTGTTGTGTTAGGGGTTGCTACGGGTGTGATTGCGACACCCTGGTTATACAATATGAGTTTTAAATCTAACCTATGAGATGAGCTGTTCCTCACATAGTTTACTTCCAAACTATATTATGGCTAATATCACATTCCGTGATTTATCCAGTGATTTAAGTAGTAAGGTAGTAAACATGAGAGAACTAACACAGTTTGAGAATGCATTGGTAGCAGGCGGCAACGACAACACATTTCGCACTGGGCTACGTGAAACAATGGTTGAAAGCAGTTTGATCGCAGCTCCTTTTTTGGGTTATGAGATTGCATCAGCAGCAACGGTTGGTATGGGCTTAGCTTATGGCATTGGCGGTGTGATTGTTGGTGCATATGCTGCAATTATTGCGCTACCTGTTGCGACTAAACTGGGCCTTGAACTTGCGTTTGTTGTTCATGACGCTTTAGTTTAATACTTAAGACAAAAAGTAGGGGCCGACCTCCTGTCTTCGCTAAGGCTACGACAAGGCAGGCTGCGTCGGCCCTATATGAGACCGCACAGTGGCCGTCCCCTACATCTAAAAATTAAGACAATTTCTTCTTCAATAACTCATTCACTTGCGCAGGATTCGCTTTTCCTTGGCTAAGTTTCATGACCTGTCCAACAAAGAAACCAAATACACGCTCATTACCTTGGCGATATTGCTCAGCTTGAGCAGCATTGTTAGCAATGACTTCATCGATGATTTTTTCAATGGCACCGGTATCAGTTACTTGTTTTAGTCCTTTCTTTTCGATAATGCTGTCAGGAGTGCCTTCCTGTGCCCACATCGCTTCAAATACGGTTTTAGCAATCTTGCCTGAAATCGTATTATCCAAAATGCGCATCAATAACTGACCTAAATCAGCAGCCGACACAGGGCTTTCGCTCATTGTTAAGTCGGCTTTGTTTAAAGAGGCAGATAAATCACCCATCACCCAGTTAGCAACCAGTTTGGGATCTTTTTTACCAATGCTATCTACAACCGATTCAAAGTAGTGCGCAATATCGCGATCGGCAGTTAACACGCTCGCATCGTAGTTATTGAGCTTGTATTCTTCCATAAAGCGTTGACGTCGCTCTTGTGGCAACTCTGGCAGATCTTTTTTAACATTCTCAATGTATTGATCGTCAATTTGCACAGGTAACAAATCAGGATCGGGGAAGTAGCGGTAATCGTTCGCTTCTTCTTTATCACGCATCACGCGGCTTTGTTGTTTCACAGGATCAAACAACAAGGTCGTTTGTCTAATAGAGCCGCCGCCTTCTAATACGCCAATTTGGCGCTCGATTTCACAGTTGATGGCTTGTTCTACATAACGGAACGAGTTGATATTTTTGGTTTCTGTGCGTGTGCCAAATTCTTTTTGACCCTTGGGACGAATCGAAACGTTGGCATCGCACCTAAAAGAGCCTTCTTGCATGTTGCCATCGCAAATATCTAATTGCACAACAAGGGCATGCAAGATCTTTAAATAAGCAACGGCTTCTTCAGCAGAGCGTAAATCAGGTTCTGAAACGATTTCTAACAATGGCGTGCCAGCACGATTTAAATCAATACCGGACTCATGATGAAATTCTTCATGTAATGATTTACCCGCATCTTCTTCCAGATGCGCGCGTGTGATCCCAATACGTTTAGTTTGGCCATCAATTTCAATGTCTAAGTGACCTTGATGCACAATGGGTAGCTCATATTGGCTAATTTGGTAGCCTTTAGGTAAATCAGGGTAAAAATAATTTTTGCGCGCAAACACCGAGCGCTTTGCAATTTGGCAATTGGTCGCTAAACCAAATCGCACAGCCATACGCACGGCTTCTTCATTTAAAACCGGTAATACACCAGGCATGCCTAAATCAATGGCACAAGCTTGGGTATTGGGCGCTGCACCATAAGCGGTGGCAGCACCTGAAAATATTTTAGACTTGGTTTTCAGTTGGGCATGGACTTCAAGTCCAATAACGACTTCCCATTGCATGTTTTATCTCCTTTGCACCTTAAGCGAAATCTTTGGGTGCGAGTTGATGCCAATTCGTTTCTTGTTGGTAAAGATGCGCCGCATTCAGTAGCGTACTTTCATCAAACTGTTTACCCATCAATTGAATACCCACAGGTAAATCATTGACAAAGCCACAAGGAATACTCAACCCTGGCAAACCAGCTAAGTTGGTTGCAATGGTATAAATATCAGAAAGATACATGCTGACAGGATCAGACATTTTTTCGCCAATCTTAAAAGCGGGCGTAGGAGAAGTTGGGCCAAGCAGAAAATCCGCTTGCGTAAATGCCTTCTTAAAATCATTGCTAATTAATTTGCGAACCTTTTGAGCTTTTAGATAATAAGCATCGTAATAGCCAGAAGACAGGGCATAGGTGCCAACCATGATACGGCGTTTAACTTCATCACCAAATCCTTCACCTCGTGAGCGTTTATAAAGATCTTCTAGATCTTTCGGGTTTTCACAACGATAACCGTAACGCACCCCATCAAATCGTGATAGGTTCGAAGAACATTCAGCCGACGCAACCACATAATACACGGCAACGGATAATGGACTGGAAGGTAACGAAACCGAAACAATCTTTGCGCCCATTTTTTCAAAGACTTTAATGGCATCTTCAACGCGTGCTTCAACCGATTTATCTAAGCCTTGCTCAAAATATTCTTTAGGTAAACCAATGGTTTTGCCTTTTAAAGAGTCATTGAGAGTTGCAGTGTAATCAGGGACTGGCAAATCAACACAGGTTGAATCGCGCGGATCAAAACCTGCCATGCTATTTAATAATATGGCGAGATCTTCAGCCGTTTGTGCAAAAGGGCCGGCTTGATCAAGGCTGGAGGCGAACGCAATCATGCCATAGCGTGAAATGCGACCATAGGTAGGCTTTAAGCCGCTAATTCCGCAAAGTGCTGCAGGTTGACGAATAGAGCCACCGGTATCGGTACCGGTTGAGCCGGGTGCAAGACGTGCTGCCACAGCTGCCGAGGAGCCGCCTGATGATCCCCCTGGAACCGTTTCAATATTCCATGGATTACGCACCGGGCCGTAAAAACTGGTTTCATTAGAAGAGCCCATCGCAAACTCGTCCATGTTGGTTTTGCCAAGCATGACGCAACCGGCAGTTTCCATTTTATTAACCACGGTAGCTGTATAAGGAGCAATAAAATTATCCAACATTTTGGAACCACAGGTCGTTTTAATGCCTTGGGTACAAAAAATGTCTTTTTGTGCAATGGGGATACCCGTTAAACGACCGGCTTTGCCCGAGGCTCTTAAGTCGTCGGCAGCGCGTGCCTGCTCTAAAGCCTTTTGTTCGGTGACTGTAATAAAACTGTTTAACGTTTTGTCGTACTGTTTAATACGTTGTAAAAAATGTTGAGTCAGTTCAACACTTGAAAAAGACTTCTTGGTAAGTTCTTCGCTTAGCTTTGCTAAAGTGAGATTATGCATACATCCTACCTGTGATTATTCGGAATCAATAACTTTGGGCACGAGATAAAGACCTGCCTCAGTGGCAGGAGCAATGGCGAGAAACCGTTCTCGTTCATCGACTTCAGTGACTTCATCTTTGCGCATGCGTTGGGTTAATTCTTCCAAAGGATGCGCCATGGGTGTGATATTGTCGGTCTGTGCTTCGTTAATATGAGCAACTAAATCTAATATTTTTGAAATATTACTGGCATAAAACGGAATTTGGGCTTCATCCAAGGTAAGACGGGCCAAGTGAGCAATTTTTTCGACTTCGTGGCGTTCTAAAGGCATAATGACTCCCTTATTCTGAGTGAATATTAAGTCAAACTACTAATAAGTTAAATTAGGCAAGGCCGCTAATATACCATAGCGTTACCCAAACCAGCACCTTGCTCAGAGTGATATACGTTGTTATAACTAATGTTAGTGGCTGCTAGGAACAAAACCGATGCTTAAATCAATTCGTGGTCTTTTCTCAAGTGATATCTCTATCGATCTCGGAACAGCGAATACCCTCATCTATGTTAGAGGCCAAGGGATTGTCTTAAATGAACCTTCAGTGGTTGCTATCCGCCAAGAGCGTGGACCAAACGCTCAAAAGCAAGTAGCGGCAGTAGGCATTGACGCTAAGCGTATGCTGGGTCGTACCCCTGAAAATATGACAGCCGTTCGCCCATTGAAAGAAGGTGTCATTGCTGACTTCCATATGACCGAAGTCATGTTACAACATTTTATTCATAAAATTCTTCCCTCACGTTTATTACGACCTTCACCACGCGTTTTGGTTTGTGTCCCTTGTGGTTCTACCCAAGTGGAAAGACGTGCGATCCGTGAATCGGCGCTTGGTGCAGGTGCAAGAGAAGTCTATTTAATCGAAGAACCCATGGCTGCCGCATTAGGTGCAGGTTTGCCCGTTCACGAGGCGACAGGCTCTATGGTCGTGGATATCGGTGGTGGTACTACTGAAGTGGCCATCATTTCCTTAAATGGTATTGTATATTCTGCTTCCGTTCGTATTGGTGGCGATCGTTTTGACGAAGCCATTATTAACTATGTACGTCGTAATTATGGTTGCCTCATCGGTGAAACAACCGCTGAGCGCATTAAGCAAGAAATTGGTACCGCTTACCCTGCAAGTGAAGTGCTGGAAATTGAAGTGCGTGGCCGAAATGTCGCTGAAGGCGTGCCAAGGGGCTTTACCTTAAACAGCAATGAAATTTTAGAAGCCCTTCAAGAACCGTTATCTGCGGTTGTTGGAGCCGTTCGCGTTGCTTTAGAACAAGCACCACCGGAATTATCAGGTGATATCGCTGAACGTGGCTTAGTTTTAACTGGCGGCGGGGCTTTATTGAAGCACCTCGATCGCTTACTCATGGAAGAAATTGGACTACCGGTTGCGGTTGCTGAAGATCCGTTAACCTGCGTTGCTCGTGGGGGCGGTAAAGCGCTTGAAATGCAAGACGACAAACGTGTCGGCTTGTTAACAACCGAATAATTCTCAGGGAGAGAAGATTATTCAACTAACATTTAAACAAACGCGTCCGAGCGGGTGGTACTTGGTAACACCCCTCATAGCTTCTCTTGTCATGTTAGTGGCAGCGAACCGTTGGCATAACAGCTTATCAACCGTTGAACAATTCCTGGTGCGTGTTGTCTGGCCCATTCAATATACAGTCGATTTACCCGTGCGTGCGATTGAGCAATCTCAGCTCTTCTTTAGCGAACGATTAAATTTATTGGCTGAAAATGGCAACTTACAACAAGAACACATTCATCTCCAAGCCCAGGTTCAAAAGCTACAAGCGCTAGAAGCTGAAAATCAGGAATTGCGAAAATTATTGCAAACCGTTGGAAAAGAAAAAGATTCTTTCTCTGAAGCGAGATTGATCCATGTCGATGCCGATCCTTTCAGCCAACAGATTGTGTTGAATAAAGGTAAACAAGATGCCATTGAAATGGGGCAACCTGTTATTGATGCACAGGGTTTAGTCGGCGTTGTATTAGCGCTGAATGATAAAACTTCGCGTATTTTATTACTCACCGACAAGGGATTTGCGGTTCCTGTGCAATCGGTTCGAAGTGGTGAAAGAGCGATTGCCACCGGTAGCGGATTTGGCTCCGAATTACGCTTAAATTACGTTCCCCGAACAGCCGATTTTGTTGAGGGTGATAAATTAGTGACATCTGGCTTAGGTGGCAAATTCCCAGCTGGGTTTCCGGTGGGGGTGATTACTTCCATCCAGCATGATCCGAGTACGCGGTTTACGTTAATTGGCGTTCGTCCGAGTGCCAAGTTAGGACAGTTGCGACATGTGCTGTTTGTGAAACGAGATTATGTGCCATCATCTGATTCGACAGTAGCAGTTGCATTAAAAGCGCCAGAAGAAGCTGTAAAAACAGAAACCGTCGCTGCGGTTGAAACCTTACCCAAAACGTCGACTTTGCCAATGCCCTATAAGATGTCGACTCCCCAAGACGCTGCTAAAACTCATATTCAGCCTGAAGCGGTTGCTTTTGCACCGGCTAAAGAAATAGCGGCATTCAATCCCGATCAAGAACCGGGTCCTGAATATGATAGTGAGGAAGAATAGATGGGACGCATTTTGAAATTTTGGCTGTTTCTCATCGTGGGTTTCTATTTGTGTGGTGTGTTGACCTCATTGCCCCTGATTGCCGCTGTAGAATGGTACCGCCCCTTGTGGCTTTTGATGTTTGTTATTTACTGTCAGCTTAGTCAACCCCAATTATTTAATCCTATCATTGCCTGGTTTATGGGATTATTACTCGATGCCTTATTAGGCACACATTTAGGCGAGCAAGCACTGATTTTTGCTCTTGTTAGCTATTTAACTTCTTTATTGCGCCCCAAGTTTTTGCAACGCCCTTATTGGCAACAAATGGGTAAAGTATTCTGGCTTGTGTGCTTAGCGCAAATTTTAAATCTCTGGTTCCATGCACTCGATGGCCAAAATCCCCAAACCCTCTACTATTGGATGGGTTCAATTACCAGTTGCTTGATTTGGCCAGTGTTTTTCATGTTTTTGCATGTATTGAGCCAGATCCTTATGGTTCCAGCGGTATCTACTCGAAGAATTTAACGCTAAATCCCCCGCTCGCTTCGCTCGCCGCCCCCTTTACAAAAGTGGGCTTTTGCTCGTCTTACCCCTCTTTGTAAAGAGGGGTAGCGCGCAGCGCGGGGAGATTTAATTCCCCTAAAATCATACTTCTCCCGTATAATGATAAAAAAATATCAAGTGGGAGTGTGCTGTGTCTGAAGAAATTCTCATCAATGTTAGCCCTCGCGAAACACGGGTCGCCATCGTTGAGAACGGTGTATTGCAGGAAATATTAGTTGAGCGAACTAACAGAAGAGGTTTGGTTGGCAATATTTATATGGGAACGGTTGCACGGGTTTTACCTGGTATGCAAGCGGCCTTCGTTGAAATGGGACTTGAACGCGCTGCTTTTTTGCACGCTTCTGATATGGTTTCTGAAAACGAAGAATACCTTCAGCCTGCCGAAATGCATACCACAGAAGGATCCATCACCGAGTTGCTGCGTGAAGGCCAAGCTATCGCTGTTCAAGTGATTAAAGATCCTATTGGCACCAAAGGCGCAAGATTAACCACGCGCATTTCTTTACCTTCGCGTTATTTAGTCTTTATGCCTGAAATGAATCACATTGGTGTTTCACAACGGATTGAAGATGAAGTTGAGCGTGAGCGGCTCAAAACGAACATCGAACAGATCCTTCCCGAAGGAGCTGAGGGTGGTTATATTGTCCGAACTGCTGCCGAAGGGGCGCTTGAACCAGAACTTCGATCAAATCAGATCTATTTATCGAAATTGTGGGAATCGATACAACGCACAATGAAAACTGCTCAAAGCGGCATGATTATTCATGAAGACTTACCCTTATTTTTGCGCGCCTTACGCGATTACATTACCACTCAAACAGAACGTGTGCGCATAGACGACTTATCCTGTTTTGATCGCGCTAAATCTTTTATTGATGATTTCGTTCCGACGATGACGGGTAAAGTCGAATTTTATAATGGCGAGCGTCCTTTATTTGACTTATATGGCATTGAAGAAGAAATTCAAAAATCTTTGCATCGCAAAGTGCAACTGAAATCGGGTGGGCATTTGATCATTGATCAAACAGAAGCCATGACCACAATCGATGTGAACACAGGGGCCTTTGTTGGTAGCCGTAATTTAGAAGAAACTATTTTTAAAACCAATTTAGAGGCAGCGACTTCCATTGCCAGGCAGTTAAGGGTTCGCAACCTAGGTGGTATTATCATCATCGATTTTATCGATATGATGGATGAAGAGCATAAACGTCAAGTCATACGAGCACTTGAAAAAGCGCTATCACATGATCATACCAAAAATAGTATTAGCGAAGTTTCATCTCTGGGGTTGGTTGAGATGACACGCAAACGAACGCGTGAAAGCTTGGAACATGTTTTATGTGAAACTTGCGCCGTTTGTGCTGGCAGAGGCACGATTAAAACAACAGAAACGGTTTGTAATGAAATTTTTCGAGAAGTGCTCCGTGCGGCAAGAGCTTATGACGCTAAAAGTTATTTGGTATTAGCTTCTCAGGAAGTGGTTGACCGAATGCTAGATGAAGAGTCATCGAGTGTGGCTCAGCTTGAGTTAGAGATTGGCAAATCAATCACCTTCCAGGTCGAGAGTCTTTATACCCAAGAATTATTCGACGTGGTGTTAATGTGACAAAAAGGCTTTATAAATGGATAGGCGGGAGTTGTATCGGCATAGCCGTTGTGCTGTCGATGTTACGTCTGGCATTGCCGCTTTATACGCCAACACCGGCTGAATTTAATGCACTCTTAAAATCAAAGTTACCTTATGACACCACCACCCAATCGATGGCAATATCTTGGGAAGGATTTCACCCAACAATGACATTAACCGATGTCAAGGTTGAAACGATTCATGTTGATAAACTCAAATTAGTCCTTAGTTTAAAACATTTATTGTTAGGGCGTTTACAATTATCCGATATGGTTATTGATGGTGTTAACCTCAAAGTTGAATATATCGAAAACGATCGTATTAGGCTCGTTGATTTGCCGGATGTTTACGTTGATCTCAAAAACCCTGGTAAAAATATTCCCATCGATCATTTGCATATCATTAACAGTGCGGTAGAAATGAATCGCCAAGATGCTCGTATTGCCTTAGATAACGTCACGGTGAATGCAAAAATCGATACACAAATCAAAGTGCGTGCCTCTGCTAAAGTTGCAGGATATAAAGGTGCAACAATTGAAGCCAGCATCGATACAGGAATACTAGGTCAAGCACCCATCAAAGGATATGTGCATTGGGTAGGAGAAGAACTCGAAAAAGTTCTCGCCATTCATCCTATTAAATTACCGTTTGCCGAGATGAAAGGGCATGTTGATCTAAAATTGTGGTTAAAATGGCAACCCGATGATCTTCACATCACATCTAATGTGGGATTAACCGATTTTAAAATCACCGATGATCAAAAGAAAATAATCTACTTTGAGAAACTCGGCGGCTTATTCCATTTACGACATCATAACGATCATTGGCGGATAACGGCGGAGCAAGGTTATTGGGATGATACAAAGGGTTTTGCATTTGCTTTATACAATGAAGATTGTCAGGAAGGTTCTTGTTGGCAATTTAAAGCAAGACACTTACCCATTAAACCCTTTAATGATATTGCAGGGCTTTATGACAAAACATTCTTGCAATACGAAGCTAAAGGCGAAGTCAATTATCTCAATCTCAGTTTAGATCAAGCCTATAAGCCAGTTGAAATTGAAATGGTATTTAATGACGTTGGCATTTTTAAACCCACTGAAGGTGGTATTGCTGGAATGACAGGGGCTTTAGTCTATCTTAACAATAAAGGCTCATTATCCCTCAATAGTCCCCGCTTTAATGTTCATTGCCCAAGATTATTCAGTCAAGTGATACCATTATCTGATGTGAATGCTAAATTGCATTGGACGAATGAAGGACAAAGTACGCATTTAATGATCGATAATGTGCTAGCTCATTTGGGAACAACACCCATTGAAGGCACAGCGGTCGCCCATTTTAGTGATGGGTTAAAAAAGCTACCTGCCATCGAAACACAATGGAGTGTCGGTAGCATTCAAGTAGTTGATGCTCTCAATCTTCTTCCCAAAGTGATGGATCTTGATTTGTTAGAATGGTTAAATCAAGCCATCACAGCAGGAGAAATGAAACAAACGATTTTTGTCATGCGTGGTAATTTAGCGGATTTCCCTTTTGATAAACATGAAGGGATTTTTGAAGTGACAACACAACTGGTTGATTCTCGACTAGACTATACGCCAGGCTGGCCAGCGTTAAGATCCCTCGATGCAGAATTGCTCTTTCGAAATCGCGCCCTTTACATTAGTGCTTCGCATGCATTCATTGATGGCGGTGAGCTTTTGAAAGCTGAAGCGGTTATTCCTGATCTATTAAGCCCATTACCCGCACTTCAGATAGATACCAAAATCAAAAGCACCTTAGAAAATGGTTTGGTGGTTATCCAAAAAAGTCCTCTTAAAGAAACACTCGGTAAAGAATTAAGTGTTTTGACATTACATGGGCCAATGGATTTATCACTTGGTCTTGATGTGCCACTAAGTGCTGAATCACCCGATGATGTTGAAGTAAGAGGAATTATCGGCCTTAACGACGGTATCGTGCGAGTGCCGGACTGGAATATCGAGATACCCCATGTTAATGGTGAAGTTTCCTTTACAGAAAATAGTGTGAATGCAGATAAATTAGCAGGTTACTTATTAGAGTCTCCAGCAGAATTTCGTATTACCACGACACCGGTAACCGAAGGATCCGAGTTACGGATCACCGCTTCTGGTAAAATGGTAGCTGATCGTTTAATGAATTGGGCTAAAGCGTCAGACTTCAAAAAAATAACGGGTGATACAGATTATGAGGCAGCTTTACTCATCAATTCGAGTGCCAATGCCAAACAAGTCGATTTAACCGTCAGTTCAAATTTGATAGGCTTGAGTATTGATGCACCGCCGCCTTTTACTAAAGAAGCCAATGAATCAAAACAAAGTGAATGCAAAATCTATTTTGATCCCAATAATTTAACCAGAATGTCGTTCAAATATGGCGATAATATGAACTTTGCTTATAGTGTGTTGCGCGTCGATCCACATTGGCGACCACTTGGTGCTCATATTCACATCGGTGAAAACCGTTTAGCAAAATTTCGTGAAGATGGCATTTTATTACTGGATGGTGATCTTACTGAATTGGATGTGGAAAAATGGCAACAGTTTGCAAAGCTTGCCGGTGTTGGCGTGTCATCTGAAAAACCCGTGCTAGAACCACTTATTGAGTTAAAAATTGATAGTCTTAAATTTCTGGGTGAAGATTTTACCAATGCTGCCATTCAAGCGCAGTGGGAAGGTAGCCTAAAGCATTGGAATGTTAATTTTGATGGTCCAGCGCTTAAAGGGCATATGATATTGCCGCAAGATGAGAGCAAAGATATTCTCATTGATTTACAAAAATTAAAATTAACAAGCAACAATCAAGTCTCCAGTTTTTGGGAGAATCAAGAACAAACTCAGAAGAATCAAGCTGTCGATGTTAAAATTAATGAATTGAATATCGATAAGAAAATACTGACTCAAGTACAGGCACGCTTAGTGCCTTCAATAAGAGGCTATGATTTTAATGATGTGAAAGCCAATATTAAAGATACTGCCATTGAGCTAAAGGGAGAATGGAGCTATCTGGTTGATAAAAAGGTGACAGCGCAAGGTACCGTGAAAACCAAAAATATTGGAGATGCATTAAAAGCACTGGGTAAAGAGGGAACGCTTAAAGGCGCTAATGGCACTGTTGATTTTGCTGTAGAGTGGGAAGGAACGCCTGCGAAGATTGACTATCCCACTTTGGGTGGGCAAGCAGCACTCTCACTTCATCATGGCTATGTGCAAGGTGTTAACCCTGGTATTGGTAGAATTTTAAGTTTGTTAAATCTCGATAATGTTAAAAGAAGGCTGAAGTTAGATTTCGGTGATGTGACAAAAAGCGGATTTGCTTTTGATGAGCTGACAGCAAAGTTTCAATTTGGTAAAGGCAAAGTCAGTTCGAATAAAATTATTTTAAATGGACCTTCTGCTAAAATTGAAGCTTTTGGTCAAGCTGATTTAATTACCCAAGGTTTAAGTGGTGAAATGGTTGTTATGCCCGATGTCACGGGTAGTTTGCCGGTAGCTGCCGCAATTGCAGCAGGTAACCCTGCGATTGGCGCTGCTGTTTGGGTAGTTGATAAAATGTTTGGTAATAAAATTCAAGAAATTAATCGGTTTCGTTATCAGATCTTAGGATCTTGGCAAACACCCCTTGTCAAAGAAGTTCCCATGATCAATGCACCGAATAAGGGCTAATGAAATGGCATTGATTGCAGCAATACAAATAGCTTCCACTCAGGATGTTCAAAAAAATTTGGAAATAGCTTGTGATGGCATTGAGAAGGCTGCACAAGCAGGCGCAAAAATGGTTGCTTTACCTGAAGAATTTTTGTCATTGCTACTTACCCCCGAAGAAAAATTGAGTATGGCTGAGAAATACTTAGCAGGTCCTATCCAAGCAACGTTAGCCAGAGCAGCTAAGCAAAATAACATTTGGGTGGTGGCGGGTACATTACCGTTGCGTGATGAGGCAAATACTAAAATAACTTCTAGTTGTTTAACTTTTAATAATCAAGGCGAATGTGTTTCTCGTTACAACAAGATACATATGTTTGATGTCACGCTTGAAAATGGCGAGTCATTTTTTGAGTCACAGCGGATTAATGCGGGAAATGCTATCAGTGTCATTGATACGCCGTTTGGCAAAATGGGTATAGCTATTTGCTATGACTTACGTTTTCCAGAGTTATTTCGGTTGATGATGCTAAAAGGGGTGCAAATTATTGTTTTACCCTCTGCATTTACGGCTAACACAGGTAGAGTACATTGGGAAATCTTATTAAGAGCCAGAGCCATTGAAAATCTCTGTTATGTTGTTGCACCCAATCAAGTGGGAGTACGCTTGAGTGGTCATGGTACTTATGGTCATTCAATGATAGTGGGGCCTTGGGGTGACGTTTTAGCAAGTTTACAAGAACAGCCTGGCTTGATTGTTCATGAAGTGGATCTAGAAAAAATGAAAAAAATAAGAACGCAATTCCCTTCATTGACCCACTGTCGATCCTTTTTAATGGAAAATTTAGCGAATGAAAGCAAAGAGGTAAAATCATGAAGGCGATGGATCTTGCTCGTGCCCAATTACTTACACCCAGCGGTTTATCTGAAATTGATTTAGAACGTGTGCTGGGACAATTGTTAGGTCATCGCATTGATAGTGGCGATCTGTATTTTCAAAGCACCAGACAAGAATCTTTTATGCTAGAAGATGGCATTGTCAAAGAAGGAAATTTCAGCCTCGATCATGGGGTGGGTGTTCGTGCAATTAGTGGCGAGAAAACGGGATTTGCCTATTCTGATGACATTATTTTACCGGCATTGATTCAAGCGGTCGATGCCGCAAAGTGCATTGCTGCAACGGGGAAAACCCAAGCTGTGCGAGCTTGGGATCATAAACGAATTATAACGCCTTTATACACAAGTCAAAATCCATTGGAAGGTTTAGAAACTAAAGATAAAATCGCATTATTGCGAGAAATTGACAGCTATGCCAGAAAATGTGACGCACGAGTCAGCCAAGTTATTGTCAGTTTAAGTGGGGTATTTGAAACCATATTAATCGTAGGTAGTGATGGTACTTTTCAAGCAGATGTGCGTCCCTTAGTACGTTTAAATGTGACGGTGATTGCACAAAGCAAAGATCGAAGAGAAACCGCGTCAAGCGGTGGTGGTGGTCGAACCACTTATGATTATTTCACTCAAAACGATCGAGCGTTTGGTTATGCTCGCGAAGCGGTACGCCAAGCATTGATTAACTTAGATGCAGTAGAGGCACCTGCTGGCGCAATGACTGTTGTGTTAGGGCCAGGTTGGCCAGGCGTGTTATTGCATGAAGCTGTTGGGCATGGGTTAGAGGGTGATTTTAACCGCAAAGGTAGCTCGACATTCAGTGGCCGTATTGGTGAAAGAGTCGCTTCGCCGCTTTGTACAGTGGTCGATGATGGTACATTACCTGAGAGACGTGGCTCTTTAACGGTTGATGATGAAGGCACGCCAACACAGCGCACCGTGTTAATTGAAAATGGCATTCTAAAAGGCTATTTACAAGATAAACTAAATGCGAAGTTGATGGGCGTTGCTTCAACTGGGAATGGTCGTCGCCAATCTTACTCGCATATTCCCATGCCAAGAATGACGAATACTTTTATGCTTCCGGGGCCACATATGCCAGAGGAAATTATTGCTTCAGTTGAAAAAGGGATCTATGCCGTTAATTTTGGTGGTGGCTCTGTTGACATTACCTCTGGTAAATTCGTGTTTTCTGCTAATGAAGCGTATCTGATTGAAAATGGCAAAATCACTCGACCTGTTAAGGGAGCCACTTTGATTGGCAATGGTCCTGATGTGATGCAAAAAATCGTGATGGTTGGGAATGATTTAGCCTTAGATGAAGGCATTGGTGTCTGTGGTAAAGAGGGACAAAGTGTTCCTGTTGGGGTGGGCCAGCCTACCTTGCGTATTGATGATTTAACGGTTGGCGGAACTAAATAAGAGGTATTTATGAGTAAAGCATTACCTGTGCGTCTGCCGGAATTGGTTGATGAGCAACGATACCAACAAATTGTAAGTGACATGCTTAAAATAGCCAAGGAGCTAGGCGCGACGCAAGCTGAAGTTGGATTGCATAGCTCAGTCGGTTTAAATGTGACTGTGCGCAAAGCAGATGTTGAAACCTTAGAGTTTAATCGTGATAAGGCCATAGGCATTACGGTATTTTGTGGACAATCAAAAGGCACTTCGAGCACGACCGATATTAGCAGTGATTCAATACGAGCTAGCGTAGAAGCGGCTATCAAATTGGCGAAACTGACTGAAGCCGATCCTTTTGCGGGGTTAGCAGACAAGAAAGATCTTGCAAAGGAAATGAAACCGCTTGATTTATACCATCCTTGGGATTTAGGTGTAGAAGACGCTATTGAATTAGCCAAAGAGTGTGAAAAAGCAGCGCTGTCCCATGATAGAAAAATTGTGAACAGCGAAGGCGCAACAGTGAGCACCTCTCAAGCTTATCATGTTTATGGCAACAGCCATGGCTTTTTAGGATGTTATCCCACAAGTCGTCATAGTTTGTCGTGTTCAGTGATCGCCCAAGATCAAAACGGCATGGAGCGCGATTACCAATATACTCTGTCGCGTAAGGCAGAAGAATTAGAATCAGCGAAAAAAATTGGTCAAGAATCTGCAATTAAAGCTTTAGAGCGCTTAAGTGCTAAAAAATTACCAACTCAACGTCTTCCAGTGATTTTTGATGCGACGATTGCTTCAGGCATTTTAAGCCTGTTTATCAATGCTGTTTCTGGTGGTCGATTATTTCGCAAAACCACTTTTTTATTAGATTCTTTGGGTGAACAAGTTTTTCCTGATTTTGTACAGTTATATGAAAGACCGCATTTAATAGGTGGACTTGGCAGCGCCCCCTTTGATGGCGATGGTGTTAAAACTACCGATAAAGATATCGTTAAAAATGGTGTGGTCAATAGTTACATATTAAGTGCTTACTCTGCGCGCAAATTGAGTATGCAAAATACCGGAAACTCAGGTGGTGTGCATAATTTATTCATTAATACCGGTAATGATGATTTAAAAGCCTTGTTACGCAAAATGGATCGCGGTTTATATATTACCGAGTTAATGGGGCAGGGCATTAATTTAGTGACTGGTGATTACTCCAGAGGCGCTGCGGGTTTTTATGTTGAAAATGGTGAAATCCAATACCCGGTACATGAAGTGACCATTGCTAATAATCTACGCAATATGTTTAAAGGGATTGTTGCCGTAGGGAATGATGTGGACAGACGCACCAGTATTCAAACCGGCTCGATTTTGATTGATGAGATGATGTTAGCGGGTTCTTGATTCATTTATCATCACCCCTCCCCACGCTGCGATTTATTCGCCGTTGAATAAGAATTTTTTATTAGCCGGCGTAGCCGCGTAGGAAAATAGCCCTGCATAAGGGACATTCGCGTAGCGAATGGACCGCAGCGTGGGGTCGGGAGTCCTCTAAATGAAAAAGCCCCATAGGGGGTGTAGGGAAGTTAAATTGAATAAAAATGATGAGCAAAAGAAATTAAGAGCACTTGCTGATGCTGCATTCAAACAAGGATTTAGGTTAGAATTTGATTTGAGATGATCTAAGTGAAGAATTTATGCTTAAAAAACAATAGGTTAACTTATTGCATAAATGCGAGCTTTTTAACTGAGAAAGAATGTAATAAAATGCGCGTAGCCATGAGCTTAAACTCCTAGTGTAAAGTTTGCTTGTGGTCAGTGCTTGCTAGGATGGTGAGACATCCTGCAAGCACGATTACTGCGTAGAGTAGCAAAAAAGAAATTATGTTGTAAATACCTGTAAAAAAATAATGAATCGTTTTGTTGCATTTTACATAGCGAAAAAAAATCTTATTATGAAACTCTCATCAAAAGATTTGTTTACCAAGCGGAAGATTATTTCTTCAGATCAATAAGCAAAGAATGTTTGGACTTTGACGATCTTACTACCGCTTATCTTTCGGGAATAGACTGTGAAAGTGACAATCCTATTTATATTAGAAAAAATGTTGAAGCTATCGATGAAGTTCTTCATCGGTGCCAGACTTTTTATAAAGCCAATAATTCCCTCTGGATTTTGATTGTTACAGAGCAATTCATATCAAATGATTTAGAAAATTCTTTAAAAAAGATCTGTTTTAGTCTGAGTGGAAAGTCAGTGGCGATGTTTGTCAAGTTAAATAAGAAAAGCCAGCCTGATATTCCGCATAACATGAGCATTTATTCGGTTAATGATAAATTGGAGCAATGGTTGAAGCCACTTATAGGGGCATTTAACTTGGCATATAAAGTGATGCGACAGTATGCAGATGTCCACGAAAGGGCATTAAGAAACAAAGCCAATTTTCATCATTTCACACTCTTTAAAGACGACGTACCAATATCCTCTCTTACGCTTTCACTGCAAGCTAATATTGCTCGTATTCATGATGTGGGTACATTGCCTTTGTGCCAGAAAAAGGGCTATGCAACCCATCTTGTGAAGTATGCACTCAATGAGGCTATCAATATGGGTGCGAACTATTGTTTCCTTGAAGTGGGCATATCTCTCTATCATAAACTCGGTTTTAAACCCTTATTTAAAAATATTGCTTATTCTTTTACTACGACAGAATAAATTTTATTTGTGGTAGGAAGCAAGCAAGTATAACGCGGCCCCCGTTAGAGTATCTTTTGAAATTTCCCCCATACGCTGCGCGTAAGTATTGCAACTACACTTAATTGAACTTAACTGAATCCATTCAGTCATAATTATTATGGTTGGAGATCTTGCTATGAAAGACATTGATTTCACATTATTTAACTCATTAGAGCTTCCTGAACCAATAAAAGAACACGATTCTATCGTGCTATTTTGTGAAAATTATTATGATGGAGTTGGTGATTTTGATTCTTTGAAAAATTACATCAAAATGATACGAGAACAAATAGCTGATAAAAAATACAAAATTAACCTTATTGTTGCGATTCATCGGGTAGATCCTGCACATGCTCCAGTGCAGCACAAGCAAATAAATGCCCGTGCAGATTATGTTACAAGTGAACTAAAAAGACTTAAAGAAGAGAGTAAAATTAAGGACTATGTTCTATTGACAAATTTTAATGGTAAAATGCAGAATGTTATTGATTTTGACCAAGCAAGAATTGGTGAAATACTAGACCAAGGTAGCGCCTTCTTAACTATATCTTACACCGGCCAATTAAGAGAATTTGTAGAAAAAGTTGAAAAGAAATGTGGTCATAAAATAATTAGATGTAGCCAACTGGGTACAAAAATGGGCTGGAATAAGCAAGACATCCATGAGGTATTTCATAGCGCTACCATGAGCTTACCTAGAGGAGATGTAAATGCTAAAGATAAAGATGTCTGTTATGGATTACCAGTTGAACCCTCAGTTGATTTTGAAAAAAAGCCTGAACTAATCTATCAGCTTCAATTTGATTCTGAAATGGGTAAACAACTATTAGAAGAAATTATAGGTCATTCAAATCCAACCTATGAAGAGGTGAACAAGTACTATCAAGAACATGCAATGATGCCCGGATATCCTCAAACAGCAGTTGCTGCCAGCAATTTCATTTTAATCGGTATTTTAAAAAATTTAACAAATGGTAACCAACTGCTTAAACCAATTGATTTTTTTCTTCCTAAGGGAATTGTTGATGAAGAATTTTTAAAAAAAATGCTAGTTAAAATGGGCCTGGATATCGAATTTAGAAATATTACCCCTCAAGTTTCGAGTACTTTAAAAACGCCAGTGAGAATATTTAGTGGATTTAGATTAGATGATCAACACTATTCAAATCTTTATTCGGCACGAAATGATTTAGGGCTAGGCTCGGGGGATAATACATTAATAAAAGTGATCTCATCTGAAATTTTACCTCTTTTTCAAGATAAAGTTGGTTCGATAAGGGATTTTAATCAATTTGAGATGGTAGAATTAGTTAAAATCATGATTTCTGAACAATCCGACTCAAATGTAAAAGTGCAATTAACACAATTAAAGGATTATTTTATGAAAATAGCAGGTTTTGTTGCAGGAGGACCGCCAAGGACGAGTGATGCAGGAAAATTTAATGTTAGTAACCAAGGTGCAGATGAAATGATAAGAAAAGATGATTTAAATGAACTGCAAAACCATTATGATGAATATTATCAATATATTAAAAACTTAACTGATTATGCCAAAAATCCTAATGTTCAATCAGCTTGGAAGATGGTTTCAAAACGAATTGAACAGAAATTTAATTATCGTAAAAATTTTCGTGGGATTTTAAATGGTGCCTTTTTATTAAATAATCCTAATCTCAAATTAAAAACAATCAGTGATAAGGAACTGAATTTTGATGAATTCTTTGCAGAGTTAGAAAATAAAAAAGAGCAAACTCTTAATCGTAGTAAACCAATGGTTTTTGGATTTGTACAAGATAAAGTCGAAAATCCAAATAAGGCAAAAAATCAAATAGCTGATATGGAAGCTTCAGAAAAAACAAAAAAATTAAGCAACCCTGGAAGTTAAGTTTTTGGGGCAGCTTGCGACCTTGTCCGGCGTAGCTACTTAGCGAAGCCGGAAGCAAGCAGGGGGATTTAATTACAATCCAAATTGTGTTTTCCACTTCTCCAACAACGCCAAATTCACACCACTACCACCACACAGAATCACCACCACATTCTTAAACTGTTTTAGCACTTCACGTTGCTCATAAACAACCGCAAGAGCAGCGCCGCAAGCGGGTTCAACTAAAAAGCGATGGTCGTTGGCAAATTGTAAGCAGGCATTTACCGCTTCTTTATCAGTAAGGGTTTGTGGATGGGTTGGGTGCTTTTGCATTAAATCAAAGGCTTGTTGGCAAATTTGTTTAGCACCAAGGGTTGTGGCAATGGTTTTAATGGTGGGTAATCTGACACGTTTATTTTCTTTAAAAGCAGTTGCAAGTGAAGCTGCGCCTTCCGTTTCTGCGGTAATCATGACGACATCTTCCCAGGAATAGGCTTCTAAGCCCTGCACTAATCCGGAGTATAAGCCGCCGCCACCCACTGAAACAATAATGGCATCGGGTTTAGGCATTTGTGCTTTAAGCTCTTCGATAATTGGCATATAACCTTGCCAAATAATCGGATTATCAAAAGGAGGAATGTAGGCAAATTTCTTTTCAGCTGCAATTTCTCTCGCACGAGCATCTGCGGCATCCCAATTTTCGCCCTCTACAATAACGGTTGCTTTTTCAGCTTCTAGCCGTTTGACCATAATAGCAGGCGTTGTTTCGGGAACGATCACAATAGCCGGTATCTTTAAAAATTGGCTTGCATAAGCCACTGCCAGACCTGCATTGCCGCCTGAAGATGAAATAAATCCGGGAACATTCATGGAGGCATAGTGAAGACATAATGCGCCTATCCCACGATCTTTAAATGAACCACTGGGTTGGAGCATTTCGCATTTTAAGTAGATGTTACGACCGCTCAATTCACTCAAGCTGTGAGAGTAAATGAGCGGTGTAGTGATAGAAAGTTTATTCATGATTTCTTATTAAAAATGTTATAACCATTTAATTTGTCGAAACCAACTGCTTTGAAAATACCTTGAACATTTGCATGTACTTTATCTTTGATTCGGTTGCCAAGCGTGGGTGTTGTAGGCACAGCTTTTGGAGAAACTTGCTGAGCGATTAAGAATTGCTCTGCATTTTTAGCACGCACATCCCCACCTAAGCTTGCTTGATGAAAGGATTTTAATGCTAATTCAGTGCTTTGAGTTACACCGAAGCCATGATAGTAATGCCATCCCATTGCATATTGTGCTTCAGGGCTGCCATTAGCGGCGGCTCTTAAGTACCAGTTAGTGCTCTTTTGAAGATCTTGAGGCACTTTGTCGCCATTAGCATAAAGATCAGCCAGGAAAAGTTGCGCTGGTATTAAATCTTTTTCAGCAGCCACCAAAACCATATTCACTGCTTCTACATGCGCTTGTGGGCTGGTTTCTATTAATTCAACACCACGTTTGAATTCTGCAATACGTTGTTTTGGACTCAAAGATTGGTTAATAATCGATTGAGTGGTAATTTCAGTTAATTTTTCTCGTATTGTTGAATCATAATCTTGATGAGCATTTAACTGCCTTGCTTCAACAAACCACTTAACAGAATGTTGATTACTTTGCTTGGTTCCTAAACCTAAAAAACTCATCCAAGCAAGTTGTGATTGTGCAGCTTGGTAATTTTTTTGTGCTGATTTAGTAAACCATTCAATTGCTTTCGCATCATCTTGTGCAATATTGTCACCTTGTAAATATTCTTTAGCTAATTGATATTCAGCTAAAGGGTGCCCCAGTTCTGCTGCTTCTGTTAATGCTTCCATGCCATTACTGCGAGTGTCAGGATTTTTTAAAGATTTCATAGCGCTTTTGTATTCCGAAGAACCAGGCCAAGAAATATTTGCAATGGTATCAGAGGTGGTATTGTTAATGTCTTGAATGGCAACACCCTTGCTAAGGCCGTTCTTAACTGCTTGTTGATACCAGTTTATAGAAGCTGCACTATCACGGTTAACACCGATCCCATTCTCATAACAAAGTGCTAATAAATATTGTGCTTCCGCATTATTTTGGTTTGCAGCTAATGTGGTATATTGTAATGCTTTCACATAATCGGGAGCTGAACCAGTAAATCCTGTACTATACATCTTTGCTAAATTTAATTGAGCGTTGCTATCATTTTGTTCAGCAGCTTTTTGGCATGCGAGAAGTGCCTTCGAAAAATTTAATGCTTTAAAATAAGCAGCACATTGTTTTAAAACAATGTTTGGATCTTCTACTTTTGGCTTGTTTTGTTTATGTTCAGAAAGGATTTTAGCTTTTGGCTGGGTTTTCATTTTGGCAATAGGCTTTACGCTAGATTTATTGCTTTTCTTAGCAAGTGTTTGCTTTTGTCTTTGGATCCCATTGCCTTTTGCGTTTACAGCTTTTTTCTTTACTTGTCGTTTGGTCACGAGAGTATATTTTTTTGTGACTTTTTTAGCTGTGGATTTATCTACCTGTTTTTTAGCAGCAGGTGATTTCGTTACTTTTGTTAAGGTAGATTTTTGTGCCGCATGAGTAAGAGGTAGGGGGCGTGCAAAACCGTTTTCAGCTGAATAATTTTCCAAGGTTGTTGATTTTTGTGGTAATTCGCTAAAGCCAATCACTGGCCAAGCTAGTAATAGCAAGCTTCCCATCCGTTTGAAGTTCATCATCCTCTCCTTGAAAATCATAAAGCGTGTAATAGCTAACTTAAGTGTATAGCACTCTTAAACTCTTTCCACATAAAGAAGCATCTGTCACATTAAAGCAATGACATCTTGTATAATTAGAATGAGATGCATTAATAAATGACCAGGATTTCAATTTGTGACAGTGATTGTTTGGCAAATTATCGCTCTATTATTGGCGTTAACGACAGCGCTGTTTTTCTATATAGCAGTTCGTTTACGCGATCAATTACGGATAAGTTTGGCCAGAGAAGAACGTGTTTACCAAGAATTATTAGATTTCCCTGGTTCAAATCCTAATCCCGTATTACGGGTCAATAAAATGGGTGTGTTGCTTTATGCAAACCCCGCCAGTCAAGCTGTGATGATGGCTTGGGAGGCAGGGTTGAATGAAAAATTGCCAAGTCAATGGCGCGAATTAATTCGTCAAATACTGCAATCTGACATCGCTCAAGAAGTGGAAGTGAATAGCGGTAATTTAAGTTTTCTTCTGAATATTGTGCCAATTAATGGAACTTATGTCAGTATTTTTGGTATGGACATTACCGCCCGTAAAAAAATTGAAAATGAATTAGAACAACGCGCTACAACCGATCCATTAACTAAAATGCCCAACCGTGTCATTTTTCAGCAAAATCTGACTATGGAAATTAATCACGCCAAAGTCAATAAAATTAAAATTGCCATTTTTGTCATGCGTCTTGATGATTATTTTGAAATCCTTAACACTTATGGTCAAGCAACTGCAGAAGGGTATTTGTTAGCTTTTTGTAACCGATTAAAGAAATTTACCGTAAATGAAGGAACGATAGCGCGTATTAGTGAAAATGAATTTGGTATGATAAGCCCTGAAATTCGGGAAGCGTCTGGAGCTGCATCTTATATTCAAGCTTTGATTGAAATTACCACAGAGCCCTATGTTATTTTAGAACGTGATATTTTCACTAGTATTAGCGTGGGAATTACCTTTTATCCTACCGATGGTGAATCAGGGGAAGTACTAGCACGCAACGCTCAATTAGCGGTTAATCGAACAAGTAGCACACGTAATCAATACGAATTCTTTCAGCGTGGCATGATAGATCAATTGCAGATCAAACGAAATGTGATCACTGATTTACATAAAGCTTTGGAAAACGATGAATTTGTTCTTTATTACCAACCACAGATCCAGTTAAAAAGTGAAAAGATGATAGGCTGTGAAGCGTTGATACGTTGGAATCATCCTGAAAAGGGATTTATCTCCCCCTTCTTTTTCATGACTGCCGCAGAGGAAACACATTTAATAGTACCCATAGGAGAATGGGTTTTGCGCACAGCTTGTCTCCAAGCTAAAAAATGGCAGATAGCAGGTTTGGAGCCAATTCAGGTGGCTGTTAATGTTTCTGCAAGGCAATTATTTCAAACCGATCTGGTTACCCTCGTTCGTCAAGTTTTGAAAGAAACACAATTAAGCCCACAATGGCTTGAAATAGAATTGACTGAAAGCGCATTGGCACAAGATATGCCAGTTGCTATTGAAATTATGAACGGTCTAAAAGCATTAGGGGTCGGATTAGCGCTTGATGATTTTGGCACAGGTTATTCTTCTTTAAGCTATTTAATGCAATTCCCAGTCGATAAATTAAAAATTGATCGCTCTTTTATTAAAGGGATACAAGATGCGAAAGAAGGACATGCTCTCACGAGAGGGATCATTGATTTAGGGCATAGCCTCCACCTTAAAGTCATTGCTGAGGGGGTAGAAAGCAAGGCGCAGTTACAATATCTCAAACAGCACAAATGTGATCTTATTCAAGGCTACTATTTTGCACAGCCCCAGCCTGCTGATAAATTTGCAGATTTTTTTAATAAAGACTGGCAAGTTTAGCCGACGTTCGTATCAATTATCCTCACGTTATCTACATAATCGTGCACAATCGCCGAATTTCATAGCCAAGCCCGTCAAATGATGCTCTTTTTTGCAAAAGAACAATAGGATTATTCAATTATGTAGTTAGATGACATAAGATATAAAGTATCTAAGTTTCCCAATGCATTAAAAAGGGGGAGTTACATGGAAGGCGGACCTATTTCGAAAGACAAAGTCATAAGTGAATTAGAGCAGATTTTTAGTGATATAGAAGCTAAGGGGCTAGGAATTGAAGATCAAGTTGTTCTTCGTACTGCGATAACAGAATTGCAAGATGAAAACAATTCAATTAAAGAGGAGCTGGCAATACTGACTAAGCTTGAGATGAATGCAAAGCTACCAGAAATCAAAGCAAAAGCAAAAGAATTGCTTGCAAGAATGAACCAGCCAATTCCAACGGCAGTGCCCGTATCGGCAGCTCCCGATGTAGCAGCAGCTCCCGATGTAGCAGCAGCTCCCGATGTAGCAGCAGCTCCCGATGTAGCAG
>CAZQMV010000009.1:49083-52132 GCA_964594635.1 Uncultured Candidatus Berkiella sp. | reverse complement strand
CAGCTCATAGTGTGGTAGCAGCCTCTAATGCTGTGAAACGCGCGAGTGACGTGGAAAGTGGTTCTAAAAAAGGTAATGTACTTAAAAAAGTAATCAAAAGACATTTTTCGCGTGCTGTGAAAAAAGAAAAAAGTGAAACAGCCTTACAATCTAAAGGACGAGCTAGAAAGGTTCAAGCTTCGGAATGGTTATTACCCATTAGTGATCAGGATTTTAACAAAGCGGAAGAACTATTAAAGGGCAAGCCAGATGGCAGTAAATTAAGTAAATCTGAACATAATCTCCCTTGTTCTTTTATAAAAATTGATGGCACTATCTATGCCATGGCTAATGGTGTTTATCTAGGCGAGGGTGCTTACGGAAAAGTTAAAATGGTACAGGATAGAAAAGGCAGGGATTTTGCCATAAAAATTGAAGGAAAAGGAACCTATCCTGAACAAAATGCTGAAGAGAATATAGCTAGAGCGATTGGATATTTACGTGGTAAAGCAGAAAGAAAACTGGATGCTCCCAAAATATTTAAAGGCAAAGAAATTGATTCAAAAAAGTATACTGTCGTTGAGCTTAAAAGAGGCAGTGAAATATTTCAACACTTATATTCAACGGTCTTAAAGCCAGGTCAGCTATACTCAGATCAAGATCTTAAAAGAAAGAAAACATCTCTCACTAGTGCTCAAAAATTGATCTTAGCTTATAAAAGTTGCGAAAGAACAAATGATTTACATAGACGGGGCATTATTCATGGGGATTTGAAGCCAGCTAATTTCATGGCTGATATTAATGGGAATAATATTGTCGTTGGATCGATCGATTTTGGATTTTCCTTTAGGCTTGATCGTTCAAAAAATGAGAAAGAAGTCAGACATCAAGGTGCACCAAACGGAACTCCAATAAAATATATGCCTCCTGAGGTCCGAAGAGCGCATTCTTCACAAGCCAATAAGCAAGAGGCTATTTTTTCATATTCATCTGACATTTATTCTCTGGGTGTTATGTTTAGAGATGATATGCAGTTACCTTCTAATATTTATGAAAAAATGTGCGCTAATAATTCAGCAGACCGAGTTGGTTTGCCAGAGGTTATGAGAGCCTTGGTTGCAGAGCTAGAAAAAATTCCTGAAAACGAACGTGATGCTGAGATTAATAAAATTATTGCCGATAGCAAACTGGGGGTAAAAGTTAATGTCAATAATTTAGCTGAACAAAAAGAATCGTTAGTTTCTCAATTAATGTCCGGTATGAGAGACCCTCGGGATACAGAAGGTGAAAGTAAAGTAATTTATTATACTCAAGATGATTTCAAAGAAATTTCACTAACAATCTTTGCTAAATTAAAACCGGAAGATTTCTATCGACAATTAAATGAAGCATACAATAAGTTGAATAATCCAGAAGATAAAAGAATTTTTATTCATAATGCAGGTTGCTTTATTAAAGAGCTTATAGCAAATGATGTTAATCTTGATTTCAGAACTGACAATCAGAATGGTATAAAGAATTTTATGCAGTTAAAGCAAACTGAAGTAGACAATGATATTCAACAAGGATTTGACAGATTTGAAGAATCAATGCAAGTAGAGCTAGATAATTCAGCCACAGTAAAAAAACTTCTTGACCAGGAAGTGTTGTCAGAAGAAAGAAAAGTAGATGGAAATATTGATATAAAAGATTATTTGCAAAATCGCTTAGCAAGCAACAAAGCAATTGGAAATATTATTAATCAGGGAATAGGTGGGATTGGGATATCAGTTGATACACATGAATTCAAAAAGTATGCAAATGCATATTCTGATGATTTAATGTCTCAGCAAATTTTGCTTCTTAAACAACTGCACATTTCTGATTACTATAATAAAAAATCACTAGACAAACCATGGGAAACGCAAATTTATCAAAAAATTGTTGATTTAAACAACTTAATAACAAGAATTGCTCAACAAGATATACTGACAGCTAAAGATAAAAATCATCAAATGAGGCTATTTGAATTTTATTTTAATGTCGTTGAAAAAAGTATTAAAAAAGGCGATTTTGCTACTGCAAGCTCGTTATTTTCAGCACTAGAAGCAGGACCAGTTGGTAGGCTGGAATATTTAAAAACACAAAAACATTTGCAGAAGAGATATGCTAAATGCCAAAAGTTTTTATCAACTGATAATAACAATCGAAATCTCAGAGTCGAATTTGAAAACAGATTGGCTGCTGGTAAAGTATTGATACCTCCGCAATCAATTGTTGCTGGGCAAAGCCTTCTGAGTATTGAGGATACTATCCCAACGACAGTCAATGGTAAGACCAATGAATTAAAATTGGCGAGATTAGGCAATCTTCTTATGGTTCAAGTAGAAGCGCAGCATAATTTACTTTCATATAAATTAAAGACTCCTAAAACGAATATTATATCAAGAATGAGTGAGGAAGTATTAGATGAAGATAGGCTTTATAATTTTTCAAAAGCTGTTCAAGGAATGAAGAAAGATGATGTATCTCCTGCTCCGATATTTAATCCTGGTCAATTAACAGTATTACTCAAGGATATGAGGGACACAAAGGTTAAAGAGAATGCAAGAGAAGCAGAAATAATACAGCAAATTAACAATGCAAAACTTGAGATCGATAGATTTGAAATTAATAACGCTGAACTTAATGATCTAATCAATGTTAATAAATATTGTGAAATAATTGAAACCGCTGCGAAAGATAAAAATCTTAAAATTAAATTGGCTGCACAGGCGCCTGAGATTAATAAAGTTAAGATTAATGAGATTAAAAAAGTTTTATCTCAAAAACAAGGAGCAGCAGCGAAAGCAGTTGCAGACGCGCAAGTCGTTGCCGAGGGTGCAGCAGTGAAACCCATTGCGCCAGAAAAGTCTGCAGACGATGCAAAGATCACCGAAGAAGCTAAAGGCGCCGCAGGTGCTAAAGCTGCAGAGGAAGCCAAAGCAGCGGCAGGTGCCAAAGCGCCGGAGGAAGCCGAAGCAGTGGCAGATGCTAAAGCAGTGGCAGATGCTAAAGCAGTGGCAGATGCTAAAGCAGTGGCAGATGCTAA
>CAZQMV010000009.1:0-48983 GCA_964594635.1 Uncultured Candidatus Berkiella sp. | reverse complement strand
AGCAGTGGTAGATGCTAAAGCTGCAGAGGAAGCCAAAATCGCAGCTGATAAAAAAGTTGCAGATGAAGCAAAAGCTGCAGCAGAACAAGAACAAATGGAAGAAGATATTGAATTTTTTGTGAAAAGAGAGGATGGCGATCCTCCTGAGATTGTTCTTGAAAAATTGCTAAAACAATATGCTATAAAGGTTTACGAAGCAAAAAATAAAGATCCTCAATCATTAAAAGCGGTAGATCAATTAGCTCACCTAATATCAGGACATCTTGCTAGGGTAGATGCTGCAACAAAATCTGAAAATCTACAAGTTAAAGCAGCAGCATTAGCTGTAAAAGAAAATATCGCTCAAATGGTTGATAAGTATAATGATCTTAATCTCTACTTGAAAACAGGCGACAAGCAACCAAGTGCTACAAATGATAAAAAACTAAAAAGTAAATCTAAAATTAAGAAAGTCAAAAAGAAAATCAAATCTGTTTTTGGTATTAATCAGAAAGCGAAGGCTACAGAGATTTCAACAGCAAAATCTAAGACGTTGCTTGACTTAATTAATGCGTTGCGTAATGAAACGCATAAACGAACAACAAAAATAAGTGCGAAATTAGCGAGCAGTGAGCCTAAAGCGGCGGCTCTATCTGAAGACAATATAGGAATTGAATTTGAAGAAAGTGCACCGCAAAATGACAAGGTTGTTCCTACTGCTGAATTACCTGTCAAGGCGAAATCAGCTGCAGCTTCGCCAGTTGGCGATAGCTCAGAGGTGGCTGAATTAAAACAATTACAGAACTTATTGTCAGATCCTAAAACACGTAATCAAAATAGAATGATAGCGATGAAAAAGGGAGTAAGTGTCTTTAAGGATTTACCAAAGGAAAAATTGCCAACGTCATTTGGGGATATCGTTAAAAGGGCATTATCCATTGCCGAAGATAGCACCGAATCCCTTATTCATAAAGAAGCTGCAAAAACTATTTTGGCAGTTGTTGTTTCTCCGAATGCCACGTTAACAGAATTAACCAGCCAAAATGTCAGAATTCAGGAAAAAATAGCAGAATTAAAGAAAACGCAACCCATGACGCCTGCAATTGAAATAAAAATTGCTTTAAGAGAAGGTGTTCTTAAATATATTAATGACGTGCTTGCTAAAAAATCTGCAGATTCTGAATTAAGAGCACAAGCTCAACAGGCGAGTAAACCAGATAGAGCTATACCGATTACTCCAACCATGAGTGCATCAGTGCCTGTGAGTAAAAAAGCGTCATTAAATGTCGCTGAAGCTTTCGCGCAATGTGTTGATGATTTGCAAAAATTAATTGAAAACATTAATGAGCCAGAGAATAAAAAACTATTTCAAGAAGGAGTGCAACCTAAAGTGACTCTGACGATTATTTTAACTGAATTGAAAAGACTTGATCCTAACAAAGCAACTGCAGAAGATATCGTTCGTTTAATATCAAGAGCTGAAAAATATTGGAATAACGATGCAAGTGCTCAGAAAGGAAATCCGCTGGTTAAATTAAGAGACCAATTACCAAGTCTGCCAGCTAAAGGTATTGCAAGACCCAGTTTATAGAGGGGTTATAAAATGATAAGATCAACTGACTCTTCATCTAATGAAGCATATCAAAAATGGATCCAATATCCCACATACGATCAACGCTTACAAGAATGGCAAAAGCTTACCTCAACTGAACGTAATGAAATTTGGACACACTGTGAAAAGAATGATTCCAATCATCTTAAAGAGCTGTGGGAAATGGAATGGCAGATTGCTGAGCAGTACTTTGCAAAAGATGAGCATAAAGATGAATTAAAAATGTCTCACAAAAATGGTGAGACACGTCATTCATTTCTAAAAGTGAAGAATGGCATCTTTATGCTGGCGAGAAAGGATAAAGAATTGGGAAGAGGTGCATTTGGAGCAGTCAAACCGACGTATTTAAAAGGAAACGAAGGAGATGTGTTAAATAAAAGTGGTGAGCAATGTATTGTCAAAGTGATTAAAACCAAAGATGAAGATGACGAAAAAGCGATTAATAAAGAGGCCGGAGCATTAGACGCAGTCGGCGAACTCTATGCAAAAGAAGAGCGCGTTACCAAAACAGGACAAAAGAAATTCTATTTGGTGGCTAAACGTCATTCTGGCAGGGAATTAATGGATGTCATTCTCGAAAAGAAATTAACCTATGCTCAATCCTTAGTGATTGCTTATCAATGCTGTGAATTACTTGAAAGTGCCCACAAGAGAGGATACTTACACCTTGATTTAAAAGCAGAAAACGTTATGGTTGATATCAAAGACGGTGTCATTAAAGTTGCATTGATAGATTGGGGATTATCAGAAAAACTGCCAGAAGGTAAAAACGAAATATCAATTGATAATGCAGTCGGGACGCCTGGATTTATCCCTCCTGAAATGTTCGCGAAAAATGGCAAAGCTTCAAAAGCTTCAGATATTTATTCCCTAGGTGTTATGTTTAAAAATGATTTGATCTTATTTGAATCTGATTATAGTGCAATATTAAATTATGATGTCGATAAACGAGCTAGTTTGGCTGAGGAAAAACAAAAGCTACTTAAAGCGCTTGATATGCTATTGGATGATGAAAAAGATGAATATATAAAAAACTTTATTAGTCAGCATCCTGTTTCTAGTGTATTTAATGAAAATGATGTTATTGATGTTGATATTGATCAGTCATGGCAAAAAACAACCATTGCTACAGTGATTGCTAGTCTTAAAAATAGCTTTCTTGGGGAATCAGCAGAGGAACAAGAATGGATTTATACAGCAAAACATTTAAGAGATATGATAGAGGATTTAACAGAGCTTAATGCAAGATCTGATTTAACAGATTCTGAAAAATTGGAATTAGTTGAGAGTGCGTTGCGAAAATCTGAAGGAATGTTCTTTGGGAATATTAAAAATATATTGGCTATACAACGTGACTTATTAGATTGGAATCGTGATTTTAATCGTGTTTATGATGTGTTCTTAGAAGAATATGCTTTAATGAATGACGATCAAAAGGAATTCTTTAATAAAAATATTGAAAAAATTGGAGATGCAGAAGCTGCTATTAATGATGATTATTCACTAACTTTTCGAGAAAAATCTCAGGCATTTAAATCTGCTATAAATGATTTGATTGATTTTTGTATTGTCAATGCAATTGCAGATCCACAATATAATGATCTTGTGTCAATTCTTGAAAGAGCAGTTGACGTATTTAAACCTGTTGTTGAACATGATGTTGATAATGTGGATGAAATGCTTGCTGAGATGGGGATCCTTATCAAGGATAATGGCAAGAGATCAGTAGAAGATCTGCTGGATGAAATGGAGGCTAATTTAGAAGTTGACGCTTACGCTGATGATTTAGAGACTATATTTGCACGTTCGGATAGTGAAAATGAAAGCAAGAATTTGGATAAAATGCTTGCTGAGATGGGGATCGTTATCGAGGATGATGGCAAGAGGCAGGTAGAAGAGCCGCTTGATGAAATGGAGGCTAATTTAGAAGTTGACGCTTACGCTGATGATTTAGAGACTATATTTGCACGTTCGGATAGTGAAAATGAAAGCAAGAATTTGGATAAAATGCTTGCTGAGATGGGGATCGTTATCGAGGATGATGGCAAGAGGCAGGTAGAAGAGCCGCTTGATGAAATGGATGCTCTTATCGAAGATGATAGAAAGAATGATTTAGAAAAAACAATTGATGATTTGAAAGATGAAGCTGCTAATGAAGTAAAAAAATCTTTGCAGATGCCACAATTCAATCAGTTTGTGGAGAAACTGATTGAATTTAGTCAACAAAATCCCGATAAAAAATTGTTACGCATTATTGAGATTTTGCAAGAGAACATTCAAAGGCCTTATTATCAAAAGAATCCAAAACAATGTATCGATGGTGTTATGGCTGAAAATAATGAGCCTATGGAAACAGTTGAGGCGGCAAGCTTTCTTATACAGCAATTAGAACCATGGGAGATTGAAACGCCTAAACTTCATGAACAAATACAAGCTTATCAAAATGAGCAAGCAGAGTTTGCTGAGATTCAAGAAGCAGAGAATAAAAAACTGGCAGCACTTAAAGAGAATATCTTTGATTATGCTATTTATCTTTTTGATCAACAACCCTGTTTGACTGATGAAGCATTGGCACAGCATGCAGCAATTGTCCGTTATATTAAAAATCGTAAAAAAATCGATTATGATAATCAAGGTTTTGTTAATAATCTTTTAAATTTACAAAAAAATAAATACGATCTACAAAATTTTTCTGATATTCAGGATGATATCAAAGAAGTCTGTGAAGTATTAATTCATGAATATGGTATTGATTTGAGTCTGTTATCAGATAGAAATCTTGTCAAAAATGTGGTACTTGCTGTGACCCCTGAAGAAGTGGTAAAACAACCGTTGTCTCCAACTCCTGCTGAGGATAGACACACCGTCGATTTTAATCGATTTTTAAAAACTGATGAAGCATTTTTGAAAGAGCATGCTGTGGTTGATTTGTTGCTGAAAGATTTGCGCAATAATTTAGCTGCTAAACGTCAGCCTTCAGAAAGTGCTTATGTACTAGAAATGAATACCTTAGTGCGTAAAATTGAAATGCTCCCAGAAGAGATGCCGGAAAAAATAAAAATAGGTGTGATTAAATCGTATTTGCTAAGTAAAGAACAGGAACTCAAAAATGCTAAACTAACGACCTTGCAAAATCAGCTTGATTCAAGTGTGTCTAAAGCAATTGATTATGTTTTCTCTACATTAAAAGATGTAGAGTGGCCAGAGCCATCTTCTCAAACTGAAGACGTTGTTATGAAGAAATTATCGCCTGAGGAAAATGCGGGAATTGAACTTTTTCAACGTACAATTGAATTAGTTGCCGAAAACTTTAGAATCGTTAATGATGATAGTAAGCTAATCTGGTCTGAAAAACCAACAAATGATGATCTTGCTGTGATATCAAAGCAACTGCAGCAAAAGTTAGATTTGATACAGGAAGGAATTATTAAACTTGATCCACAAAAGGAATTGAAACTGATTCTAAAAAATGCATCTGCCAATCACCGTCTTACCAAACTTGTTAACAATGTTGCAAGTGAATTAAATATTGAGTTAGGAACGACAGAACCTGTTCTTCATGTAGTGCCGAATAAAGAGGATATGGAACAGAAAAAAAATGAAAATGCTGTTCGAGCACAGATGATTGAAGAAATAAAGAAAAGCTGGAAAGAACTTGCTGAATCACTTGTTAAAAAAGACAGACCTGATAAAAATGATCATCTTGCGTTCTCTGATGAAAGGTTAAAATTAGCCATAGAACAACTGAAAAAAGCTTATGAGAACACGAATCCTGCTAAGAAGCATAATTTGACGATCTATGTGATCCCGCAGTTGGAAAAACAATTTTATGAAGGCAAAAAACAAGTTATCAAGCATTATATTGCATATCAGAAACAGAATATTGAATTCATTAAAGCAGAACATGCGAAAATTCGTGATAAAGAAAATGAATTGCTGAAGCATAAAAAGCATGTGCTTGCTAAAGTCAATATAAAAACAATGAAAGAGCAAGAAAAAGAAAATGAAAAGAAAAAGATAAAGCAGAGTCGTGCCCTGTTCAAGGCTATGAATGAAGATCAGCTTAACAATGCAATAGCTGGACTCAAGAAAGTTGTTCAGGAACCCAAAGTTGTCGCTCAAAATCCATTCTTGGCTGAAATTCATAATAAAGGTAAAAGAGTATTACCCGAACTACCGAAAGCTTCACTTGCCATTGATGAGATCCTTGTGAAAATGCAGCAGGTAGATCATGATTTACAAAGAGAGCAGCAGGCACTCAATGCTGCTTACAATATGATCATTGCTTATGATCCTCGTTCGTATAAAAAAACCATTCCATTTGCTGTTGATCAAATTATCGCTAAACAACGAGTCGTTGCTGCAGCAAAATCAGAAGCTGTGAAAAGAGTAGAAAGAGTTGCTCAATTACCCATACTCATTGATGCTGCTAAGGTAAAGGCTGCGGCAAATGAAGCTGCTTTACAGAAGAAGCATTCTGAAATGATAGCGGAGTTTGATGCTGCAAAAGCTTTAATGCTTAAAAACATTGAGCGCTCATTAGCACCTATTTCTCTTGAAGGTGAAGAAACGATAATCCCTTTACCCATTTTACCCATGACTCCTGTTATCGCCCAAGTTGCTGAAAAATTAGTTGTTGCACCTGAATATGTGTCAAAGATAGATATTGATATCAGTCGTCCATTGCCCCCCCTTCCGATAGATATTGATAAAATAGTGAAGGAAGAAATTGATAGAATTCAAGTTGCAGAATACGATAGAAGTGTTGATGAGCTAATAGAGAAGCATCGCGATTTCTTTACTTTGAACGATGATGATCGAGAGATTGTTGTAAAATTGAAAGCACTTAACCAAGCGTTAAATGAAGAACAACGTTTAGCTGAGCTTGAAGGTGGGTCATTAAGTGAATTAAATAAATCGTTACAAGCTGTTGAAGACCATCACATTTTAGTAGTTAATGACCTGAGACACCAAATTTCAGAGATCCAAAGGACCGAGCAAAAAGAGATCGATCTATTAAATAAAGTGCTTAAAGTGAATTTAGCAAAACGTAAAAATGATTTAGCTAAGGTGAAAGAACTATCAAGTCAACTAGACGCAGTATTAAAGTCTTCTGTCTCAGGCTATCAAACTAAGCTTAAGCATCAAGAACAACTTTTTGCCCGTAAGTGGTTTAAGCATCAAGCAAAATCGTTTGGCAGACGTGCCTATGGTAAAGAACGTTCACGCACCAAACAAGTTAAATTTATTCAAGACGTTTTTCTAGGTATTCAGCAAGATATACCTTCAAGTGATATTCCTGCTATGAAAGATAAGATTTTGATTGCTTATCAATGCTTGGCGGAAGTACAAAAAGAGATTTTAAATGAGAAAAACACCTTTGAATCAGACTTGTTCCATGTTTGTGATGAGCAGATGAAAAAGCTTGAGGGTATTTTAAATGATTTATCAGCAGTTTCACCAAAAATTCTGGAAAAACCTAATTTTTCTGAAGAAGCATTTTTGAAAATGGTTTTTTATAAGCCAAGAAATGCATCTGATCAAGAATTGCCACTTGAGTTGCAGATGATCAATTATTGTAGAAAGTACAATAATATTCCGATGGATTATGGCCAGTATGGTAACGGTGGTACTTTAACTATGCTGGAAGGTATGATTAAACGTCAAATGGAATACATTCAGTATTTTGCAGAGTTTGGTCAAGGGCCAGCAAAACTTGAAGCCATTAAATTACAAGCTCAATTAAGTGAAAATAAAGAGATGTTAGGATTCCAAGAAAAAAGTGCTGAACGTGCTAAGAAAATGACCTCTAAAAAGCCCAAACAAACTGTGCATGAAATATTATCAGGTGTTAAGTTGCAGGAACATCGAAAAAAGATGATTGATGAAAAGGTTGAGATGTTAAAGAGGGGGCATTTATCGCAAAGTGTTATACTCCCTAAACCAAAAAATGAGCATTAGCGATCTTCGCCAAAGCGGTTATTGACTAATATTTCAATGGCACTTAACGCTTCTGCTTCATCTTCACCCTCGGTGGTGATATCTATCCAGGAATGTTGACTCGCTGCAAGCATCATAACGCCCATAATACTTTTACCATTGACGGTTTTACCATTGCGTGTAATTTCAATATGGCTGGCAAATTTCGAAGCTGTTTGCACAAATTTTGCGGCAGCTCTGGCATGTAAACCGAGCTTGTTGATGATTTGTAGTTGTTTTTGCATCATGATTTATGCTTATTCGAGCACATCAACGATCATTGATGCGCGTGTTAATTTTTTACCATTAGCGACTTTGAGTACCCTTTGTTCATGAAGAGGTTCAAAAACACCATCTTTACCGCCATCGACGGCTTTCTTCGCTAAAGGCCCTAAAGCTAAATGAGGATAATTTAAAATGCGAAATAACATGGGGACATTCAGACCGGTTATCACACGGATGGCAAAACCTTGGTTTTGTAATCCTTGCGCGATATTACTGGGTGTTGAGCCAAACATGTCGGTTAATACGAGTACACCACTGCCAGAATCTAATTTTCTTACTAAATGAGTGGCTTTCGCAATTAATAATTCAGGTTCAGGATCTCGGCTAACAGAAAGATGGGTCGCTGCTAGGGGTAATTGCCCAAAGGTGCCATGGGCCACGTTTAATAATGCGCAACCGATGCCGCTATGCGTAATGAGTAAAATACCAACGCTCATGATGTTTTTTGTAGATCTCTATGTCGAACTTGAACATTCATTTGCAACGTTTGTGCACGGTTTACCAACTGTTCAGTAATATAAACTGAACGATGTTGGCCGCCTGTGCAACCAATCCCTACAGTCAAATAACTACGATTATCTGCTTCAAACCGGGGGATCCAATTGTCTAAGAATCGAATGATATCTTCAACCATTTGTTCTACTTCAGGAAAACTTTGTAAATAATCAGCTACCTCACTGTCAGAGCCAGATAAGGAGCGCAGTTGAGGCTGCCAGTATGGATTAGGCAAGCAACGGACATCAAAAATAAAATCGGCATCGGCTGGCATGCCATTCTTAAATCCAAAAGATTGAATAAGCAGTTGTAAGCGATTTGTATGCTCTTTAGCGACACGATCGCGGATGATGCTGCATAATTGATGTGAAGAAAGTTGACTAGTATCAATGGTCATATCAGCCATACTGGCTAATGGACCCAATAACTCACGCTCTTGTTCTATCGCTTCTTGTAGCGAGACTTGGTCACTTGTTAAAGGGTGCTTTCTTCTCGTTTCACTAAAACGCCGTAATAAGCTTTTATGGTCCGCATCTAAATAGATGATGTCACAATACCAGCCAGGTCGACGAAGTTCTGAAATAACCTCTTTAAGCAGGGTAACGTCTTGTGGAAGGTTTCGCGCATCAATACTAACGGCAAGACGAGGGTGATCTTCAGCGAGCTTATCAATCACACCAGGGAGAATGTCGACAGGTAAATTGTCGATACAATAAAAACCTAAGTCTTCTAACACATGCAGTGAGATGGTTTTGCCGGAACCGGAACGGCCACTCACAATAACAAGTCTCATTAACGCTACCTTACTCGTTGCCTTTTGCACTAGGGGCGCAAAGCGCCATAAGCCCACTTTGTAAAGGGGGCAGCGACTCCGGGTGAAGCTTTAGCTTCGCCTGGATGTCGCGGGGGATTTAAGACGTTAAAATTCGTTCAATTCTGGCCGATTTCGGCATAAACGCCAATTTTACAGCGGTTTCTATTAGGATAGCTACATTATGACTAGTTGCAATTGGCAAGGTTAAGCTAGGGATGGCAACGCCATCAAATAACTTGTTAACCAACTCAAGTTCAAGTTTGTGAGGTGCGACTTCTTGAACGGTATTGTCTAACGTAATAATCAGTTCCAGTGCGATTTCCTTTTCTAATGCATGCTCGCCAAAAAGGTGTGCCACATCAATGAGGCCTAAAGCACGAACGCACAAAAGACCTTGTTGTGTTTCTTCTGCTTTTGCGAACCATTGCTCATTTTTTTTAAAGAAAAGGGGAGCGTCGTCAGCAATCAATCGATGTCCGCGAGTGAGTAAAGCCAGCGCGGTTTCACTTTTACCACTTGCGGGGGCACCCATCAATATGACACCTTTATCGTGAATATTGAGTAATACGCCGTGTAGATTAAGCATGCGTTAAGATTTCATAGAGCTCTTCACGAGATTTAGCATTGCGTAATTTTTCACGTAACACTGCTTCACGAAAGATGTGTGCTAATGAGGCTAAGAGATCGAGATGGGTTTCATCTGTTTCACTCGGAACTAATAAAGAAAAGATGAGATCAACTTTGATATTATCTTCAGCACCAAAATCAATCCCTTCTTTTAAAGAGATAAAACAGCCCATGGTTTGATCGAGCGCATTCAACCTTGTATGAGGAATGGCTACGCCATGTGAAATAGCCGTGCTTCCTAAACGTTCCCGCATAATGAGCCCATCGAATATATCATGAGCCCTTACTTGGATTAATTCAGAAGCCATGGATTCACTGATGAGCTCAAGTGCTTTCTTCTTACTTTGTGCACGCAAGTTATAGTGCGTTCTATTTAGCGTTAAAATATCTTTAATGTGAAGCATGAAGTTAAACCAAATCTTCACCATCACCGTGATTATTCATTTTTTCTTTATGTTTAACCACTTGTCTATCGAGTTTGTCTACGAGCAAGTCAATTGCTGCATACATATTTTCAGATTCAGATTCTGCAAAAATTTCACCACCTGCTAAGTTCACTTTCGCTTCAGCCATTTGTTGGAATTTTTTATCCACAGTGAGTGTGACATACACGTTGGTGATATTTGAAAAATGACGTTCGATTTTTTGCAGTTTGTCTTGCACGTAATCACGTAATGCAGGCGTAATTTCAACGTGATGTCCGGTAATGTTAATTTGCATGATATATCCTTATGAGTTTTATTAAATTAATTGTTTTCTTTCATTCGATGGTGCAATATTCATTGCTTCTCGATATTTGGCTACGGTTCTTCTAGCGACGGGTATACCCAGTTCTGCTAGCATTTTTGCTAATTTACTATCACTTAAAGGTTTCTTTCGACTTTCTGCCGCGATGAGTTTTTTGATCACCGCGCGAATGGCGGTTGCCGAGCATTCTCCACCTTTTTCTGTATTCACATGGCTTGAGAAAAAATATTTTAATTCAAATGTACCGCGAGGAGTATGTAGATATTTTTGGGTGGTAACCCGAGAAATAGTCGATTCATGCAGTTCAAGTACTTTCGCAACATCATGTAAAATCAGTGGCTTCATGGCTTCTTCGCCATGTTCCAAGAAATCCTGTTGCTGCAGAATAATACAACTTGCGACTTTAAACAGCGTATCGTTTCGGTTCTCAATGCTTTTTAAGAACCATCTGGCTTCTTGTAATTGATTTCGTAAATATTGATTATCTTGGCTAGAATCGGCGCGGCGGATTAAACCAGCATAATGATCGTTAATGCGTAACTTTGGCATACACTCAGGATTTAATTCGACAACCCATTTTCCATGCTTTTTGTACGTGTAGACATCGGGAATAACATATTCAGCAGAGCTTCCACCAATCTCTGTGCCAGGACGAGGATTTAAAGATTGAATGCATTGAATCACTTCATGCAATTCTTCCATCGATAACCCAAGACGTCGACGCAAGGCGGCGTAATCGCGTTTCCCTAATAATTCTAGATGATGCATCACTAATTCCTTGGCCTTATCGCGCCAAGGAAAATCAGGTGCTAAATGCTCTAATTGCACCTTCAGTGATTCACCAATATTTCTTGCGCCAACACCTAAGGGATCAAATTGTTGAATGCGATGCAAGACGGCTTCAACTTCTTGTGTGTTGACTTCAACGGTATCTTGGACAGTTGCTTGGATGTCGGAAATATCGCAGGTTAAAAAACCATCTTCGTTGATGGAATCAATGATAGCTGCGGCGATGAGTAAATCATTTTCACTGAAAGGGGTTAATTCCATCTGCCAAACAAGATGATCCCTTAAAGTAATGGGCACACTATTGAGTGTTTCTAATTCATTACCTAAAGATTCATGAAAGTGTGCTTCTCGCTTAGTACCTAACCTTACTTCCCAAGTGAATTCTTCTCCATTGGGATCGGGTTCTGCATAAAAATTCAAAGCGCTATCTTCTTCACTGGTGTCTTCCTGAGATGCGGTATCTTGAGAGATCTCTTGCTCTTGGATCTCTAACATGGGATTCGCTTCTAAGGCAGTTTGTATTTCTGTTTGCAGATCGACCGCTGATAATTGCAGTAATCGAATAGCTTGTTGCAATTGGGGCGTCATCGTTAACTGATGGCCAATTTTTAGTTGTAATGATGGTTTCATACAACCTCTCCCTAAAATTATTGCATCGCAACAAATTTGCAGTGTCCATCTACAAATATTATAGACATGACTTTTTAGATTTTGGCAGGAACGTTACTACAGTGTAAAGGCTTCGCCCAGATAAACTTTGCGTACCTGTTGGTTACTCAGAATACTTTGTGGGGGGCCAGATGCAATCACTTGGCCTTCGCTGACGATGGTTGCATGATGGCAGATGTTAAGCGTTTCTCGCACATTATGATCGGTAATTAAAACCCCGATGCCTTTTTGAGCCAGAAGGGAGATTTGGTGTTTGATATCATTGACTGAAATCGGATCAACACCGGCGAAGGGTTCATCAAGTAAAATGAATTTGGGATCGCAGGCCAATGCTCTGGCAATCTCTACTCGACGTCTTTCACCACCGGATAAGCTGATCCCCATGGAATCTCTCACTTGCGTGAGATGAAATTCATTCAGCAAGTTATCAAGACGCTCTAAACGGGCAGCTTTGCTTAAATGAGGCTGAGTCTCAAGGATCGCTAAGATATTATCTTTAACAGATAATTTTCGGAACACCGAGGCTTCTTGTGGCAAGTACCCGATACCACTACGTGCTCGAACATGCATTGGACGATGCGTGACATCTGCCGTGTTTAGATAAACACGACCACCATCACAAGGAACAAGACCCACAATCATGTAAAAACAAGTCGTTTTACCAGCGCCATTGGGGCCTAATAACCCAACCACTTCCCCTGATTTCACTTCGAGTGACACATCTTTAACGATGACTCGTTTTTTATAAGCTTTCTTCAGGTGCTTAACAGATAAGATATTATTCATGTTAGGCACGCGGGTGAATGGTGATGATAGGGCGTTCATCACTTTGTTTGGTTGCATTTATTATTTGTTTATCTAACTGATAACTCAACACAGGTCCTCGAAATTTATCTTGTTGATGATCGATGGTGGCGGTGCCTTCCAAAACAAGTAGTTGTTTATCTGGATAATAATAAATGGTTTTCGCTGTGGCGTAAACGGGATTTGGATCATTCACGCGTTTCCCAGAAAAGGTTGCAGGCGCACCTACTGCGGTAATCACGGTTAAATAGCCTTTGGCATCTTTTTTGATCGTTAATCGATCGGAATGTAATTCATGAGAACCTTGGGTAAGGATCACATTTCCTATGTGGATAGCTTCTTGCTTATTCTGATCAAACGAAGCACTGTCTGCTTGAATTTGAATGGGCGTCTTTGGATCAATTTTAATAGGCGTGATAGCCGCAATTGCACTCGTGCAGCAACAGCTTAATATCAATAAGAGCAGTCGATTAAGTTTATGGTGTTGCATAAAATGTTTTCACCTGATTTAAAAGTTCAACTGTTTCACGATGAAGATCCGCTCTCATCCCTTTGGCTTCTATCATTAAGCCTTTGGCATACACGGTGACTTTATCATCAGTTTGCGCAGTAGGGTTAGGCTCTTTAGGGAAAAAAAGTAACGAAGTGGTTTTTAATTCCCACGTGTTATCCGTTCTTGGATTGATTTGTTTAATGATGACATCTTCCATGAGTTTTAGCTTATCAATTTGCGTCCCCATCTTGGCTTGATAGCCTTCGCCTTCTTTTCCAGAGACTGTTAATTGCGCGCCGTTATCTTGATTGAGTGTTAAGCGAGGTGCGACCATTTTAGTAATGGTTTGGCCTTTATCGTGGAACCAAGAATCCATTTCAACCACTTGGATGAGTTTGCCATTTTTGTCGAAACGTTGAGCTGACACACCCTTCATCGCTTCTTCTAGAATAACTGCATTATTTGTCATTGGTGAAATGGTAGAAGGGTAGGGTTTCAGAAAACTGATCACTAAAATAATGGCGACCCCAATACCCGCTAAAGCAAGGATGCGATAAGGTGAGGAAACCCGAAATGTCAACACGAGAAACCTTACAGCACGCCAGCACGGAGTAAATCGTGCATGTTGAGAGCGCCCATTAACTGGCGATTTTTATCAACAACAAATAGACCATTAATTTTGTAAGTCTCCATGATCCGTAAGGCTTCAGCAGCTAATAAGCCTTTTTCAATCACACGCCCTCCTGGGGTCATTACTTCTTTGATAGCCGTGTTGTTAATATTGATATTATGATCCAGTGCGCGACGTAAATCGCCATCGGTAAATAAACCAAGGTGACAACGATGTTCATCAACAATGGCAGTCATCCCCAAGCGGCAGCGTGTCATTTCAATCAAGGCTTCTTTAATCGAGGCATTTTGTTCAACAATCGGGATATTGTCGCCTTTGTGCATAATATCATCGATTTTAAGCAGCAAGCGTCGACCTAAACGGCCACCTGGATGAGAAAGGGCAAAATCATCAGCACTAAAGCCACGGGCATCAAGCAATGCCACAGCGAGAGCATCGCCCATTACCAGGGTCACCGTGGTGCTTGAAGTAGGAGCCAATCCTAAAGCACAGGCTTCTTTATCAACATGAATATTAATGGTGACATTCGCGCAATTGGACAATGTTGATTGGGTATTGCCTGTTAAGGCAATTAAAGGAACCCCTAAACGTTTAAGCAGAGGTAAGATAGTGATAATTTCATCCGTTTCACCCGAATTAGAGATCGCAATGACGGTGTCATGGCAGGTAATCATACCCATATCACCATGACTTGCTTCAGCGGGGTGAACAAAAATAGAAGGGCTACCTGTACTGGCAAGCGTTGCCGCAATTTTACGGCCGATGAGCCCAGATTTGCCCATGCCGATCACCACGATCCGGCCTTTGCTTTGAATGCAATGCAGCAAAAGTTCACAAGCCTTGGCAAAATGCTCATCGATACGGTCGGCAAGCGACATAACAGCTTGGGCTTCGGTTAATACCACTCTACGTCCTTGGACGATAAAGGATTGCAGGGGAGTAGTGATGGACTCTTCTATTATCATGTTCTTGATTCTTATTTATATAATCAGCTGTCTTACAAACTTTTGATTAGATTAAGGTTACTATAACACCAATTCTCATTATTCAGCAGTTGAGCCTAACGATTTGGGCATGCTTTCCTAAAACTATCTTCTATAATTGGAATACTTACTAACAAAAACTAGAAAAGGCTGTCACCTATTAGTTGTGTTTAGTTGTGTTAAAATTTACATTCCAAACAAACAAGGGTACTGCATAAAATATCATGATAGGCAGCGAACTAAATACAGTTGAAATTCGCAATCTCTCATTTGGATGGGGGAGTCGCGTTATTTTTGATAACGTGAATATTAATGTCCCCACTGGTAAAATTACCGCAATTATGGGGCCAAGCGGTAGTGGTAAAACCACGCTGTTGCGTTTGATTGGTGGTCAATTATCGCCACAGTCGGGCAGCATTATGGCGAATGGTTTTAATATCCCAGAGCTGGATCGAAAAGAACTGTATCAAGCCCGAAGACAAATGGGCATGCTTTTTCAAAGTGGTGCTTTATTTTCCGACTTATCGGTTTTTGAAAATGTGGCTTTTCCCTTACGCGAGCACACACAGCTTTCCGAATCGTTCATTCGTGACATTGTACTGATGAAATTAGAAGCCGTTGGGTTACGCGGAGCAAGAGATTTAATGCCAGATGAACTATCTGGCGGCATGAAAAGACGTGCCGCATTAGCAAGAACCATTGCGCTGGATCCTAATTTATTAATGTTTGATGAACCTTTTGCAGGTCAAGATCCCATTTCGATGGGGGTGTTAGTCAAGTTGATCCGTTTATTAAATGATGCGCTGGGTGTGACGAGCATTATTGTGTCTCATGATGTTCCGGAAACTTGCAGCATTGCGGATTATATCTATGTAATCGCCGATGGCAAAGTGATTGGCCATGGATCACCACAGAGTATTAAAGAGAGTCAGTCACGTTGGATACACCAGTTTATGCACGGATTACCGGATGGTCCGGTTCCGTTTCATTATCCAGCGAAGAATTATCAACAAGATTTAATCGGAGGATAAAGCCCTTGCTGTCTGCCATACAGAATCTAGGAAGATCAGGCATCACATTTTTAGACAACGCAGGAAAGACGACGTTGTTTTTGATGCATGCATTGGTCGCAAGGCCGCAATGGTTTAAGGGTTTCCAATTATTATTGCCGCAACTTTATATGGTTGGCGTGTTATCGATGATCATTATTATGGTCTCGGGCTTATTTATCGGCATGGTATTAGGGCTACAAGGCTATACCATCTTAGTGAAATTTGGTGCTGAGCAAGCACTTGGGCAACTGATTGCCCTGAGTATGGTGAGAGAATTAGGGCCTGTGGTTGGGGCACTTTTATTTGCAGGTCGTGCGGGCTCTGCTATCACTGCTGAAATCGGTTTAATGAAAGTCACCGAACAATTATCAAGTATGGAAATGTTAGGTGTTGATCCTCTGCGACGTGTTATTGCCCCTCGTTTTTGGGCAGGTCAGATTTCCTTGCCGCTTTTAACGTTAATATTTACCGCTGTCGCTATCTATGGTGGTTACATGGTTGGCGTACAATGGCTAGGCGTAGATGAGGGATCATTTTGGGCCAATATGCGTAATGCGGTTGAATTTCGTGAAGACATCGTCAACGGCATCATCAAGAGTGTGGTTTTTGGCACTTTAGTGACATGGATTGCAGTTTATCAAGGCTATACTTGTCCTCCCACAGCGGAAGGGATTGGTAAAGCAACGACTCGCACGGTAGTATTCTCGTCATTGGCGACGCTAGGGATGGATTTCATTCTGACTGCGATTATGTTTGGAGGATTCAACTAATGCAAAAACGGACGATAGAAATCGCCGTTGGGGCTTTTTTCCTGCTGGGAATATTAGCATTTGCTATGCTAGCGCTACAAGTTAGTGGCATTAGTAAAATATGCACCCTTAAAGAAGGTTATAAAATAACGGCGGATTTTGAAAATATTGGTGGGCTAAAGCCAAGAGCGCGTGTCACAATCGCCGGCGTTGCGGTTGGGCGAGTGGTTGCGATTAACTATGACCCTAAAGATTATGTTGCAAGGGTTTCAATCGTCATTGACAATAAGGTCAACAATATTCCCGATGATACGTCGGCCAGTATTTTAACTTCTGGTCTATTGGGAGATAATTACATCGGTTTGTCTCCAGGATTTAGTGACGAGTTCTATAAAGAAGGGTCCCATATTCCTGTTGAGAACACGAGTAAAGCGGTTGTGTTAGAAGAGTTAGTATCAAAGTTTTTATCTAGCCAGGCTAGTGGCTTAAAGTAATATCGTAGGGAACATTATGCGTTCGACTGTTCGTCACTTTTATATTGTTGTCCTCTTACTGTTTGGCTTATGTCACACGGCCATTGCTCAACAAGAGCAGCCTGATGTCATGTTACAGCGTGTAACCAAAGAGATGATTGATGCTTTGAAAAAAAATGATAAAGCATTACAGCAAAGCCCTGGTAAAATTTACGATATCATCGAAACCATCTTAGTTCCTCATATCGACTGGATTGCGATGTCTCGTTGGGTAGTGGGCCGTAACGCTTGGCAAAGCGCAAGTGAAGATCAAAAGAAACGTTTTGTTGTCCAATTCAAAGAACTCCTGATTAGAACATACGCAAGCACCCTCAGAGCCTATAACAACCAAACCATTGATTACTTACCCATTCGTGGCGGCGTGCAAGGTAAACCACGCGTGCAAGTAGGTTCTTTGATTAAAGAACCTGGGCGCGAGCCAATCCGTGTCAGCTATCGCCTTGTTAATCAAGGTAGTGCATGGCAAGTATATGATATTAGTATCGAAGGCGTGAGCTTGTTAAAAGGGTTCCAATCGCAGTTTGCGACTGAAATCCAACAAAACGGCTTGGAAAAACTCATCGATCATTTACGTGAGCACAATGAAAAACCTCTCAAGTGAAAAAGACATTTCGGTCAGTTTTCGTGATAATGAATTATCCATTATCGGACCATTAAATCATGGAACCGTTTCAGCAGCGCTCGCGCTTTGTGAAGCGTTAATTCCCAGTAATCAATCAATTACCATGAATTTAAAAGGGGTTATGGATTGTGATAGTGCAAGTCTTGCTTTAATCACAGCGGTGATGAGAGCGAGCCTTGTTAAAAAAACCGAAATCCAGTTATCACATATGCCAAAAGAAATGCTCGATTTAGCAGCTGTCAGCGGATTAAATGGCTTTTTGCCTTTAACAGATAAATAACCATGTACATACTTTATTGTTTGCTTTTATGGGTGCTGGTTTACTTTTTGCCAGGATTAGCACTTTTCCCACGCTTGATTTGTTCACCGTTTATGGCTTTTGCTGTTCCCATCGTGAGTGTGGGCATTATCTATGGCGTTACCTCATTGCTGATTGCAACGGGTCTTTTGGTGACACCGGTAGTCATTGTGACAGCCCTCGCTTTTGGTATCGTTGGCATAGCCAGAACCAGAAAAGCTGCTTCGCAAAATTGGTTGTGGACCAAAGCAGATGCTTTAGCCTATGGCATTCACGCGATTGTCTTATTGCCTTATTTCATTAAATTGGGGACCCACGGGTTTGATAGAGGCGATGAAATCTATAGTTGGAATTTTTGGGCAATTCAGCATTATTTTTTAGAAACGATCGATTTCTCGCATACGGGGGCTCCTTATCCTCAGCTATTTCCTAAGCTATTGGCTTTTTGCTACCACTTAGTGGGCAATATCGATTTACAACTTCCTGTGAAAGCAACGCTCATTATTTTCCCTTGGACCATGTTGTGTGCCATTGCCATGGTTTGGCGTACCCGTATGGGGCAACTTAATGGGATTTATGGGTTAGTGCTGGCGTATGTATTGTGGGCTGTTGGCTTGGGGCAATTCTTTGATGATGGTTATGCCGATCCGGTTATGACCAGCGCATTCATTGTTTCAATAGTATTGTTTTGGCAAAGCCAACAAAAAGCGCTTATTGCAAGTTTCCCTAGCACGATGCAAGTACAGTCTACTTTCTTTGTGGGCTTGAGTGTGCTTTGTGCTTTAGTCGCTGCACACACCAAACAACCAGCATTACTTTGGGCGATGTTTTCCTTGCCATTATTACTATGGCAACACAAGAATTGGCGGTGGTTAGCTGTTTTGTCTTTGATCGGGGGTCTGTATTGGGTACTTGGGGAAGGTCGGTCCTTCCATCATAATAAAGGCGTGATCTGGTTATCCTTAGCGAATCGTGATCTTTTTGCGCAACTTGGCTATTCCATCAATAAATATTTTATCCAACAGCCGTTACTCTTTCTGTTGTTCTTTACCGCTTGGTGGACTAGCCGCCGTGATAAAACGTTGCGCCAACTCATCTTATTGTTCATGGTTCCGAGTCTTTTTTGCTGGTTCTTATTTGGTGCTTACCAATTACGCTTGGGTCAGCATCTCATTGCTGGTGCTTTTTTCTTATTAGCCGCGGGAGGCTTTCATATTGAATCTCGCCTCTTTAGTGGGCGCTTATGGCGAAGATGGTTGACCTGGTATCAGTTAAAACAAAAACAATTATTTGTTGCTGTATTGGGATTGAGTGTTTGTGTGAGCGCGTTATTGTTTGTGCGCGAAGTTTGGCTTGTTAAAGGCGGTATTAGTCTTTATGCCGGTGGAAGACAAAGCTTGCATCGCTACTTTGGTAAAGATACCGATTATGTATATCACACCATTTATTCCGATCCTGAATTATTACTGTGGGTGCCTTCTCGCTATTTATATGGTTTGTTCTACAAACATACTAAGCTCACAACGCCCGATTATCTTTACTATGGCACTTATAACTATGCGACCTTAATTGATGAATTACAGCGCAAGCAGCCTGATTATGTCTTTACCGTCAGCCAAGACATTATTGATGGCCCAGGTTCACAACTTTTATCTGAAGTGGTGAACCAATGTCCGCAAGCGTTTTCTCAGGTTGCTGGGCCTTACAATAGATTCAGTTTTGTTACTTATAAAGTAGATAAAAATGTGTTGTCCCGCGATAATTGTTTACTCGCTTTGGTCGATCAACAGCCTTTTGAGTATGCTAAGTTGGCACAAAACCAATAGTTCCTAGAATTCATGCGCCAACTCAGTTAAAATTTGGGGCCAATAAACGAGTTAAGTCAAATCAATGCATCCAGAAGAAATTAAGAAAATGATTCAAAGTAACATGCCAAACTCATCTGTTGAAGTCACAGGCGATGGAAGGCACTTTGAAACGATTGTGGTGTGTGATCTGTTTGAAGGAATGGGGTTACTCGCAAGACAACGTGCTGTATACGGCACACTGGGTGATAACATTCATAATGGCAATATTCACGCTTTATCCATCAAAGCCAAAACGCCCAGTGAATGGGAAGTTGAAAAAAAGTAAAACGGAAACCTCATGGATAAACATTTAATTAGCGGGGGAACCCCCCTCCAAGGCGAAGTCAGAATTTCAGGCGCTAAAAATAGCGTGTTGCCGATTCTGGCAGGTTGTTTGCTTAGCGAACAACTGATTACGATAAAAAACGTACCTCATCTCAATGACGTGACAACTATCATGAAACTCTTAGGACAAATGGGTGTTAACTTAACCATTTCCGAAGGCTTAACGATAGAAATCGATGCAAGCCAGGTGAACAATCAGAATGCACCATATGAGCTCGTTCGAACAATGCGTGCTTCCATTTTAGTGTTGGGTCCTTTGCTTGCTAAATACGGCAAAGCAACGGTTTCTCTTCCTGGTGGTTGTGCGATTGGTCCACGTCCAGTGGATTTTCATGTTGATGGTCTGCGTAAAATGGGAGCAGAGATCATCGTTGAAAATGGCTATATTCAAGCTTCTGTGAAAGGACGCTTAAAAGGCGCAAATTTAAATTTTGATATCGTCTCGGTCACGGGTACAGAAAATTTAATGATGGCTGCTGTGCTAGCAAAAGGCACTACCATTATTGATAACGCAGCGCGTGAACCTGAAGTTCAAGATCTTGCGAATTTTCTGAATAACATGGGCGCCAAAATCGAAGGCCATGGTTCAAAAACGATTGTCATTGAAGGCGTTGAAAGTCTTTCCGGTGGAACTTACACCGTATTACCCGATCGCGTTGAAACAGGTACTTATTTGGTTGCGGCAGCCATGACTGGCGGCAAAATTATTACCAAAGCGACCCGTGGTGCATTGCTACAGTCGGTTTTAGACAAATTACAAGAAGCGGGGGCGCATATTGCCACCGGCGACGATTGGATCAGTCTTGATATGCGCGGCAATCGTCCTAAAGCCGTTGATATTTGTACTGAGCCTTTTCCAGGTTTCCCAACGGATATGCAAGCGCAATTTATGGCATTAAACACCATTGCCGAAGGCAAAGGTGTGTTAACGGAAACGGTTTTTGAAAATCGCTTTATGCATGCGCATGAATTACGTCGCATGGGGGCGAATATTCAATTAAATGGTAATACCGCTATCATCGAAGGTGTTCCTCATTTAACCGCTGCACCTGTGATGGCAACCGACTTGCGCGCTTCTGCGAGTTTAGTGTTAGCAGGTTTAGTGGCAAGAGGCACAACGATTGTCGATAGAATTTATCATATCGATCGTGGTTATGAATGTATTGAAGAAAAACTAGCGCAATTAGGTGCTTCAATTAAACGGGTAGCAGCTTAGTACATTTCTGTGTAGGGGCGGACCCCGTGTCCGCCCTGTTCAATGGATACCACATGACATTGATTACAAACCCTGATGACTTCCCTGAGAAAGAATCCCATTTCCTTATTGATGGCGAAGCGGGCAGCTTAGAATTACTAACAACAAGTCCAGAAAATCCATCTAACGGCGTTGCCATTATTTGTCATCCTCATCCACTCCATCAAGGCACCATGACCAATAAAGTGGTGCATACGTTATCGCGCGCTTTTCACAATCAAGGTTTACAGACTGTGCGATTTAATTTTCGCGGTGTGGGAAAAAGCGAGGGAACTTTTGGTCATTCAATTGGTGAAGTCGCAGATTTACTGTCAGTTTTAAAATGGGTTGATACCGTATTAGATAAACCCAAGTTGTGGTTAGCCGGTTTTTCTTTTGGTGCTTATATTGCTGCAATGGGAGCAACGAAACATCCTTGTTGCCAACTATACAGCGTTGCGCCTGCTGTGAATCATCAGCCCTATGATGAATTATTACCGATTACTTGTCCTTGGATTGTTATTCAAGGCGAGAAAGATGAGGTGATAGAGCCAGATCTTGTTTATAACTGGTATGCAAAGGTAAATAAGCCCAACATGCAGTTAATCAAACTGCCTGATACATCCCATTTTTTTCATGGCAATTTAGTCACTTTACGTGAACTTGTCGAAAAAAGTTTTGTTTCATCATGCTAAAAACACCGCTTGCATGGTATGAAGCGAAAATCCAATCAGGTAAATTAATTCCCGATCCTTATCAACGTCAAATCGTGTTGCAATTTGATAAGCTCTATCATGAGATTATTGCAGCGGATAGTTACTTTTCCCGGTTAAAAAACGCATGTTATCTCTGGTTAAAAGTGAAACAAAAACCGGTGCGCGGTATTTATTTGTGGGGCAGCGTTGGGCGCGGTAAAACGTTTTTAATGGACATGTTGTTTCATTTATTGCCGACGCGTCATAAAGTTCGTTATCACTTCCATCGTTTTATGCAACATGTGCACCAAGGGTTAGCTAAAGTGCAAGGGGAAAGTGAGCCGCTGTATTTAGTGGCAAAAAGCTTTAAAGTAAAAACCTCTATTATTTTTTTTGATGAATTTTATGTAACGGATATTGCCGATGCAATGATTTTGTCAGAATTATTTCATCACTTATTTTCCCTGGGCGTTACACTTGTGGCTACGAGTAATAGTAGACCCGAAGATCTCTATCCTAACGGCTTACAGCGTGAAAAATTCTTGCCAACCATTGCTTTGATAAATCAATTTACAAATGTGATTGCGATGGATGGTAATACTGATTATCGCATGCAATATTTGGCGAGTGCACAGCTTTATCAATACCCTGCAAATGAGCTTGCTGAAAAAAAACTGATGGATCATTTTTTAGGGCTTGCAGGTGATGAAGGGATCAACGATCAATCGATAGAGATTGTCGATAGAATGATCGCCACCAAATGGCTTGCTGAGCATATTGTGTGGTTTGAATTTACAGAATTATGCGAAGGGCCACGCAGTGCTTTAGATTACATTCAGATAGCCCGTGACTTTAAGACCGTATTGTTGAGCCATGTGATTAAAATGAATGAAGAGAATGAGGATGTGGCCAGACGATTTATTGCTTTAATCGATGAGCTTTATGATCACAAAGTCACGTTGATCATTTCGGCAAATGAACCGATGTCTTCTCTTTATCAAGGAAAGCGTCATGCCAATGATTTTCAAAGAACACTTAGCAGACTGACTGAGATGCAGTCGATTGAGTATTTGCAAAAACGTCATTTACCCTGATTTTTTCTTGCCTCGCAACAATTCCTGTTTTAATATCCTTTTTTATGTTTGTAAAATATCTTAATTTTACGTGATCAAGGGGATAGCATGAGAGATCTTTTATTATATGAAACTTATTTATTGAGTGGCGGCAATGCCGAGCATCACTGTGATGATCATGACCACGATCATGACGAGTACGATCAACATAATCAAAATCGGACATACGATTTTGATTTTTCAGACTGGTTTTAGAGGTAAAAATGCGTGAACTTACAGCAATAGAAATGAATGCAGTGGGTGGTGGTCTTGAGCCGGAATCTACCCTTCAAAGTCAATTTTGGGGTTCATTCATGGCTTCTTCAGGGTTTGCTTCAGGGATATTTTGGTCACCGTTAATGCCATTTATCATGGGTAGTGCAGCGATAATTTCAATCCTGAGTGATGGAATAGTGTTAATTGCCACAGCAGTGGGCAGTGGACTTTACACAATAGGATCTGGCGCTGTTTCACTAGTAAAAAATCAGAAAACTGACTAATAAATTAGGATCTCCCAGCTTAAAAACCGCTGGGAGATCCAACTTCTTTTGTTCTCCACATATTGTAAATGCAAATAATTATCATTAATATTAAAGCATGCCATCCGTAGCCCACCACTAAGGCTAATTATTTTGTTAACTTTAAATACAATTCCCATTGGTCAACCTGTGCGTGTAATTGGTTTTTTGCAACAATCCGCTGGATTTCGTCATAAACTACTGGCGATGGGCTTAACACCCGGTGTTATGATAACGGTTACTCGTATTGCGCCCTTGGGCGATCCTATTCAGGTCAAATTGCGTGGCTATACCTTAAGTTTGCGTAAAAGGGAATGCCAGCAGATAGAAGTTGAGGCTATTCATGGCTCGTCAGAACAATGTGTCGCTACCCACTCCCGATCGCAAAATGGTTGCGCTTGTCGGAAATCCGAACTGCGGTAAAACCACCCTTTTTAATGCACTGACTGGTTCCTCGCAACGTGTTGGCAATTGGTCAGGTGTCACGGTAGAGCGAGTGTCGGGTGTCTGTGAGGTAAAAGATCAAACAGTTGAAGTCATCGATTTACCGGGAACTTATACCTTAACGCGTTTCGAAGAAGAAGGTCCAGAAGACGAAAGTATTACGAGCCAGTTTTTACAAAGCGATCACTATTCCTTTGTGCTCAATGTCGTTGATGCACTCTCCATCGAACGAAATTTATATTTAACATTACAATGTCTTGAACAGAATAAACCGGTGGTGGTTGCTCTAAACCGCATGGATCTCGCAGAGAAAGCTGGCAAAGTGGTTTGTGTTAAAACCTTATCCAATTATTTGGGTTGTCGAGTGCTCCCGATTGTAGCGCGTCAATTAGAAGGTCTGGAAGCATTAAAATCAGAGCTGATTAAGCCACATTGTCCACTATCACACCCTAAAATAGTTTATCCACTTGCGATCGAAAATGCGCTAAATGCATTGATAGAAGAATATGCAAAGCAATCCCTATCACCACCACCCCGTTACCAGTTGATACGTTGGTTAGAAGGTGAGGAAGTCCCTCAAAGAACGTTATGTGCTACTCAGTTAGCGCTTTTTATAGAACAGATCAAGGTCACAACCGGACAGACTCCCGATGTTTTAATTGCCAAAGCGCGTTATGACTTTATTGAAATCATTCTGGAGAAGGTTGTTCAAAATAAAGTTGTTCCAGAAAAAGCTTCCCACATTGTTACTCACTATTTAGATAAAATCACAAGTCATCGGTTGCTTGGGTTGCCGTGCTTTTTAATCGCGATGTATGGGTTGTTTTTCTTTGCCATTAATATTGGTGGGGCATTCCAAGATTTTTTTGAGATCACCTCTGAAGCTATTTTCGTTGAAGGGTTGGCGCACGTTTTAAATCTTATCAATGCGCCTTATTGGCTGATGGCATTGTTAGTGTCAGGTCTTGGTAAGGGCATCTGTACGGTTGTTACCTTTGTGCCTGTTATTGGTGCCATGTTTTTTGCACTGTCCTTTTTAGAAGATTGCGGTTATATGGCTAGAGCCGCTTTTGTCATGGATAGGCTCATGAGAGCACTGGGATTACCGGGAAAGTCTTTTGTACCGATGATTATTGGGTTTGGTTGTAATGTTCCCGCTATTATGGGAATGCGTACTTTAGCTAATCAACGTGATCGTATTTTGGCAGTCATGATGAGTCCCTTTATGTCATGTGGAGCGAGGCTTGCCATCTTTACGGTTTTTGTCGCCGCTTTTTTTCATGAAGGCGGGCAAAATATTGTTTTCTTGCTCTACCTCATTGGGATAGGAATGGCGATCGTAACGGGGTTATTATTAAAAAATACCTTATTAAAAGGCGAGGTAGCGCCTTTATTACTTGAAATTCCCGACTACCAATGGCCACAGTGGCAATCGTTGCGCAAGTTAAGTTGGCGCCGTTTACGCAGTTTCATATTAAATGCAGGCAAGCTCATTATCCCCGTGTGTATCATTATAGGAGCGCTTAACCACATCGATCATCATGGCAAATGGTTAGATACGCCTGCTCAACAAACGTCTTTATTGGCAACGGTAGGTAAACAAATTGTGCCGGTTTTTGCTCCTTTGGGTATTGAGGAAGATAATTGGCCGGCAGCAGTCGGATTGATAACCGGCGTGTTAGCAAAGGAAGTTGTGATTGGAACCTTAAATTCTCTTTATGCCGATCCCAAAGAAGAAGAAGGGACGGAATTTCATTTGCAAGAGCACATGCATGAAGCCTTTATGAGTATTGGTGAAAATCTGTTGGCTTTAAGATATGCATGGCAAAACCCTATTAAAGCGAAATCACCTGAAACCACCATGCTGCATCATGCCCATGGTGAAATGGTGAAGCGATTTGATGGTAAAGCCAATGCTTTTGCCTATTTGTTATTCGTTTTACTTTACTTTCCTTGCATTTCAGCGACGGCAGCGATGTTGCGCGAAGTACAAAGAGGGTGGACGATATTTTCAGTTTGTTGGACCACAGGCTTAGCTTATGCTATGGCAGTATTTTATTATCAAGTCGCAACAATTGCTTCTCATCCAATGCAAACAATCGCTTGGGTTGGAGGGCTGTTGGTTGTTGGGTTTTCAGCTTGGTTTGGGGTTCGTCACTATAGCCAAGGACTTTTATGGCGCACGGTTCCCACACCGATTGTTGTATTCAGATAATGGGTAAAAAAAAGGTGGGGAGAACCCCACCTTTTTAGCTTTAAGCTGTATTAGCTTAGCTAGCCATTTCTTTTAACTGCTTCAAAGGAAGCACTTTAACACGGCGACTAGCAGGCTTAGCTTTGAACATCATGGTTTCGCCAGTGAAAGGATTAACCCCTTGACGAGCCTTAGTAGCAGGCTTTTTAACCACTTTGATCTTTAACATACCAGGCCAAGAGAAGATTTCTGGGCCTTGCTTTTGCAAGTGAGCGTCGATAATTTTAGCAATCGTTTCAAGCACAGAAACAACTTCCTTTCTAGCAACTCCTGTTTGAGCAGAGATGGTAGAAACGAATTCAGATTTTGTGAAGGGTTTACGACCGACTGAAATTGGTCCTGAAGCTTTTGCTGATCCCGAGGCTGCTTTCTTAGTAGTTGCTCGTTTTACAGCACGTTTAGCAGCTTTGGGAGCAGCTTTACGTTTTTTAGCAATAGGACTCTTCTTTGCAGAAGCTTTCTTGGTTTTAGCTGGTTTTTTGCGTGCAGCCATGTTCTCTCCTTAGTCACATACCTACAATTATAACGCTATAACGATAACATATTTATTACTAAATGCTAGCGTTGGTTTTTATAAACCTAGCGCCCGTGCTAACAATGTTACCGGATGGGTAACACGAATAGCGGAATTTGATTCTCTCATTTGTTGTTGAATATGCAAAGCACATCCGACATTAGAAGTTGCAATAAAATTTGCTTGAATGTTGCCTAGCTCGGATAGCAGATTTTTGACCAAAGGCTTTGCAAACTCTGGATGTTCCAGCATATATGTACCTGCCGCACCACAACAATGTGGAGATTTAATTGTTTGGCAAACTAATTCTGGAATACGCGTTAGCATTTGTAAGGGAGCTAAAGGCGTTTTTAAAACATTTCTTAAGGTACATGGTGTATGAATAAAAACGGTTTCGCGTAAGGGTTTAGGAACTAACTGCGTTGGCCATTTTGCAGCTTGAATGAAATCGACGATATCAATCACTTTATCTGCAAACAGCGATGCATTCGGATTATTAATAGCAAGTGAACTAAAATGTTTGTCATATTCCATTAAAACTGAACTACACCCAGTCGCGATGGTGATGATTGCTGTTGCTTGTTCGAGTTGAGGGATAAAAGCGTTGAGATTCTCTTCGGCAAGCTTCAATGCATCAGGTAATTCTCCCGCATGCAAGGCTATGGCCCCACAGCAGGTTTGGTTTGTTGGTAGCTGTACTTCGTATCCGAGCTGTTGCAAAACATAAATGCTGGCGGCAACTGTCTCTTGATCGCACCAATGACTCATGCACCCGGTAAAAAACAACACGGTGCCTTGTTTTTCACCAACTGCCTTATATATAGGCTGCCAAGTTACCGGCTTGGGAACAGAAGGTAATAACTGATTAAGGGGGGAGAGTCCAAGTAATTTGGGGATCCCACATTGCGTTGCGAGTTGGCGCAAGCCACATTTTTGCAACAACCATATAGCGTATTGGAGTAGGCGTTGCGAGAAAGGATGTTTGACTAGCCAAGACATAAAACGCGCTGTCATCGAACGTTGCTTTAATTTTTGTGCTCCGCTCATGGTATTAACGTAAGCTCGCCCTAAGGTGAGCAGTTCGCCGTATTCAACATGAGCCGGGCAAACACGTTCACAAGCCCGACAGCCTAAACATTGGTCAAGGTGCTTTTTGCCTTGTTCATCAATGTGAAGTTGGTCTTTCGCATAGGCTTGAAATAAGGCAATTCTGCCTCGCGGTGATTCATTTTCGTCTTGCGTAAGCTCGTAAGTGGGGCAGTGAGGAAGGCAAAGCGCGCATTTGACACACTGGCTGGCTAAGCGATTGACTTGATCTTTGATATTCATGCTCTGTTTTTCGCAGGTTTTGTATTCTTAGTCAAGTTGCTATAATCTACGCCAAATGGATGAGGTACCTCGATTGTTTTATCAAAGGCATGTCTTTTTCTGTACGAATCTGCGAGCCAGTGGCAAGAAGTGCTGTGCAATAGCTGACGCTGAAAAGCTTCGGGATTATGCTAAGCAGCAACTCAAGAAGCTAGGACTTCACGGAGAAGGTCAGTATCGTATCAATTCGAGTGGCTGTTTAGGTCGCTGTGAGGAAGGTCCGGTGCTTGTCGTCTACCCAGAAGGGGTCTGGTATAGTTATAAGACTCACCAGGATATTGATGAAATTATCGAAAAACACGTCCTAAAAGGTGAGATCGTGGGCCATTTAAGGTTGCCCGGCACCTCATTTACAGGTGAATCTACAAAAACACCCTAAAGTCATTGTCTCAGGATGACTGGTTTTGTATAATTCGCCAACTTTAACTAAGATGTTTTCCCCAGGGAGTCAGGTTGCATGAGAACCTATACCGCTAAAGAAGATGATATTAAGCGCGATTGGCTTGTCATCGATGCTAAAGATATACCAATTGGCCGCCTTGCTTCTTGCGTGGCTTCGATTTTACGCGGTAAAAATAAGACTATTTTTACCCCCCATGTTGATACTGGTGATGCAGTCATTATTATTAATGCTGCCCAAATCAAAGCAACGGGTAAGAAAGAAAAGACCAAAACGTACTACCGCCATACGGGCTTCATTGGTGGAATAAAGTCAATTACCTTAGAAAAATTGCGTCAAACACGTCCAGAACGCATTATTCAGTTGGCTGTAAAAAATATGCTGCCAAAAGGTCCTTTAGGCAGAAAGATGGCTCAAAAGTTGTGGGTTTATGCGGGCACCGATCATCCGCACCAAGCTCAACAACCAAAAGAACATATCATTAATTGTTAATTAACATCGAGTAGAGCATGGCAATAGCACAACAACAACAAAACTACGGAACTGGGCGACGCAAAACTTGTCGCGCTCGTGTTTACTTAAAAAAAGGCACTGGCAAAATCACGATTAACGACAAAACCTTAGAAGAATACTTCGGTGGTCGAAAAGCTGCGCATATGATCGTTAGACAGCCTTTAGAAGTGTTAGGCGTTACCGGCCGTTTTGATGTCAATGTGAATGTTGCAGGCAGCGGTCCTATGGGACAGGCTGGCGCAATTCGCCATGGTATCACCCGCGCATTAATTCAATACGATGAAGAAGGTGCAACCGGTTCTGAAGGTACTTCAGGCGGCGCACAATCATTTCGTCAAATTTTACGTAAAGCTGGTTATGTCACTCGTGACTCCAGAGAAGTTGAACGTAAAAAGGTTGGCTTCCGTAAAGCGCGTAAAGTGGAACAGTACTCCAAGCGTTAAACGAAATTCCAAAGTACGAGAGTACGAAAAAGAAAGGGCAACATTATGTTGCCCTTTTTTTTGAAATCCCTCCGCTTAAATCCCCCTCGCTTAAATCCCCCGCTCGTTCCACTCGCCGCCCCCTTTACAAAAGTGGGCTTATGATTCGCTTCGCTCATCGCGTTCTTAGTGAGCGCAGCGAACAAATTCCCCTCTTTTGTAAAGAAGGGTCGCGAAGCGAGGGGGATTTAATGCAGAGAAGAGAGAAAGGGGTCAGATCCCTACATAATTAAGATATGCGCGCAGCCAAAACCCTTTCCACCGTCTCTACAATCGCTTGAGTCTGGCTATCGATTTCAACGTTGATTAAATCGCCCTCGGCAGCTGAACCAAAAGTCGTCAGCCGTAGCGTTTCAGGGATCAAATTAAGAGTGAATACGCCGCGCTCTGGGAAAACCTCGCCAACGGTTAAGCTCACGCCGTTTAAAGCAATGTAACCTTTGTGCAAAATATAGCGCATCCATTTAGGGTCGCAGCTGATTTCAAACACCCGTTGTTCAGGTGTTGGTGCGTGCATATTCGTAATGCGTGCAGTTCCTATAATATGACCCGATAATAAATGCCCACCAATTTCATCACCCATTTTCAAAGAGCGCTCAACATTCACTTTTTGTCCTAGGGCAAAGTGGGGGATGGTTGTGAGTTTGAGGGTGTCTTGGATGGCATCAAAAGCAACAGTCTGATTATCAATACTCACAACAGTTTGGCAAACGCCATTGACCGCTATACTCGCACCCGTTTCCAAGCCTATCAGCATCTCTTCAGGCAACTGTATACGATATCGGGTCAATGAAGGTGCGTGTGCGACCCAAACAACCTCGACCATAGCTTTAACAATGCCTGAAAACATAGTGATTTCCTTTTTTGTGATTGAGGAAAAAGAATGCCACAGATCAATGCTTGGGAACAGTGCAGCCGCTCCTAAAAATAAACCTGTTTGGGATCATTTTTTTACCGAACTAGTCTACGATTGCTGTAATGATCCCGCTCAGCCATTTTGGAAGAAATGATGATAAAGACTGCATCTTCTGCCAGGCAATTTGGTAACTTAATTAAAAATAACCGTAAATCAAATCATTTAACGCAAAAGGAATTAGCAGGTGTGTGTGGTTGTGGTGTCAGATTTATACAGGATCTGGAGAAAGGAAAACCAAGCTGTGAAATAGGGCTTTCTCTTCGGGTATTAGCGATGCTGGGCATTCGCCTTGAAGCTAAGTTACCAGAATTGCCAGAGAATGATAAATATGGAGAGTAATAAACTCTGTGTTTGCCTGAATGACATGTTGGTGGGTTTTTTGCTGCAAGATCGCAATCAAAAAATGTCTTTTAGTTATCAAAAAGAGGCATTGGATGCCATCTCATTATCGATGCCATTAAAAGAAAAAACGTTTGATGATAAAAATTGTCGTAAATTTTTTAGAGGATATTTACCTGAAGATCCCAAAAGACTGGATGCAATGTGTCAAGCCATTGGTAGTCATCCTAAAGAAACATTTCATTTGTTAAAGCAATATGGAAAAGAGTGCAATGGATCAATCACCTTTTGCGCAGTAAGTGAAGTGTCAGAGTCCCCAAAGGATCCTTTGATACAAGCGCATGTTCCCAAAGTAAATACCGAATTTAAGCTAAGTGACAGTTTTGGTTTGCTTTCAGGGAATGGGCTTAAAATACCGGTTTGCGTCATAGAAGATAAAGTGGCGACTAAAGAGCCAGGTGGCCCTAGTACACATTTTTTAAAAATAAGCGATAAAAATAAAATAGCCAACGAGTATTTTTGTCTATCAATGGCAAAAGAGCTGGGGATCCATTCGGTGAATGCTAAGCTCTATCCCTTAAAAAAGGACATTGGTTTATTAGTAGAGCGCTATGATAGAAAAATAATTGATTTCCATCATGTGCAATCTTTTCATCAAGAAGATTTTTTGCAAGCGTTAGGCTATTTTGCTTCCTACAAATACGAATGGGACAAAGGTCCGTCATTAAAAGAAAGTTTTGCTATTTTACAAAAAACCATTGTACCCGCAGTTGCACGCTTGCAAATGGTTAAACGCGTGATGTTCCATTATTTGATTGGTAACACACAAGCACATGGCAAAAATATATCACTGTTATACTCTGCCAAACAAAAGCCGATATTAGCGCCACTGTATAGCGCAATAGCAACTATCGATGATTCACAAAGAATGGCGATGAAAATTGGTGAGCATGATGTGATTGGTGACATTTCTTGTGATGATTGGCAACGCTTTTGCCATACCATAGATTTTTCATTTCCCATTTTTAAGCAAATGTTTATCGAGTTTTGTTCATTGATAACACAACATGTAGATAAGCAAAAAGAGGACATAAAAGAATTAGACAAGATCGTGGGAGCGATAAATAAACGTGTTGAAAAAATAAATCATTTGTTTTGTAGGGTGGACAGTGCCCACCCCAAAAAATAAGCTATTATCGAAGCTTGGCTTGCGATGCTGCAATTTCTGTTTTACGACCTTTATCTTGAATTTCATAGCCTTTACGAATAGGTGCATTCTTAGCAATTTCAAGGTGTCTGCGCGCATTTTCAAAGTCACCTTCATCTGCGAGGAAATCGCCATAATAATAATTAGAATCGGAGCCATTTGGGCTAATTTTAACCGCTGCCTCTAAGAATTTTCGAGCTTTCTTTTTGTCACCAAAAGCAACTGGCCAGCCTGGAACCCTTGCATACATCGCACCAATCACGCCATAGCCTAAGCCATTTTCTACGCGGGGTTGTTTGGTTAACGCTTCTTCTAATAAGCTGCGTGCTTTTTTAACGCGAGGTAATACGCCAACGCCACCTTTAAGTTGGGCATAAGAACTTAAAGTTGTTGCGTACCATAACATCACGCGCGGATCACCGGGATATTGTTTGTTGAGGGAATCTGCTTCATTTATCACTCGATCTAAAGCTGCCAATTGTTGACCTTTTGGTGTTTGAAATTTTGCTTTTGCCCAGTTAGTTCGTAAAGTAACCACTGATTCATCTGGCGCTGCAGCTTGTGCATATCCTGATAAAGTTAAGAGGATCAAGGAAAACAGCAGTGAGATTGCTCTATTAGCAAAGGACATAGTTAGCTCCTAGGTTTGATACGCTAGTGGATCAAAAAATCACTATAGAGCTTTCATATACTATGGGCAATAGTAATTCACTTGGGTTTGAGCGTGATCAATTTGGGTCATTAATTCAGCACTACGATAAGGGCCTATTTCAACGTCTTGCTCATTTTTAACGACAATATAAGACAGTGAACGATCAAGCATGGCTTGATAGAGAGCGCATTTATCTTGACGTGAATCGACATAATCATTAGCGAGTGACCAACCAACACGCGGATCGACATTTTCATAACGTCTGATTTGTGCCTGTAGTGGAACAGGACCATTTTCTAATCGTTCGAGTTGTTGAATTTCGCCTTGTCGCAAGCCAGAAGCTTGGTTTTGATTGTCTTTGCTAAAGGTTTGGTAATGATAGGTTTTTACGGAATCACAATCTTTACTTAAGGTGCTTTCCAGCGTTGTTTGCCCGTCTTTCTTACAAGCATAAACTGTTGTATCAGCAAATAATGTTGTGGGCAAAAGACTGAATAAAAATACAGCTAATATGAGGCGCAGCATGACCTACCTCGTTCTTTTGTTATTATTATATAGCTAACAAACTAACAGATTATATATAAAGACACAATAGGTCGATTGGCCAAAACACTTATGAGAAGAGTAGGACTTTGACAGCGATAACACTTGCTGCCATGCCAGCTAATTCGACAATTAAGCCAGTGGCTAAAGCATGGCGAATACGACGAATTTGAACTGCACCAAAATAAACGGCTAACACATAAAAAGTGGTTTCTGTAGAGCCCATCATGGTGCTCACCAAATAGCCCGTATAACTATCTGGCCCAAGGGCTGGGTTATTTAAAATATCGGTGAGTATTCCCAAACTACCCGATCCTGATAAAGGACGCATAAAGACCATTGGCAAAGCTTCTGCGGGTATTCCTAATGGTGCGGTAAAATTCGATAGTGCTTGGGTTATCATCCCTAAAGCCCCACTGGCTCGAAGCATTGCAATGGCAAATAACATAGCAACCAAATAAGGCATAATTTTGACTGCCAATTCAAAACCGCCCTTCGCGCCTTCGGTAAAGTTGGCATAGATATCAACTCGCTTAATCATTCCATAACTTAAAATAACCACAATAAGACTGGGAATGATCCAAGGTGAAAATACGCGACCCCAAATCAGTGTTACGGGGATCAAAGCAATTAAACCTGCAAATGCAATGAGGCTCACCCAAGTTGGGTAGGATGACAATTGTTCTTTAGAAGGTTCACTTTTTGCTAGCGTGACAGTTGCTTTGGGAGAACTCACTAAACGCTGCAATAATTTGGCAGTGAGAATGGCAATGGCAGTAGAACAAAGCGTAGCAATTAATGTCGTAGTAATGATCCCGGCTGCATCATGTGATCCAGCACTTGCTCGCAAAGCAATCACCTTGGTAGGGATCAACGTAATGCAAGCGGTGTTGAGCGCTAAAAACAACACCATCGCATTGGTTGCCACACCTGGATGTGGATTGAGCTTTTCTAATTCTTGCATGGCTTTTAAACCAAAGGGCGTTGCTGCATTTCCCATTCCTAACATGTTGGCTGATAGATTCATGATCATGGCACCAAACGCAGGGTGGTTAGGAGGAATTTCTGGAAAGAGGGGTTTTAATAGCGGGTAAATCAGTTTACCCAATACAACCAGTAAACCACCTTCCTCTAAAATACGCATGAGTCCTAAAAACAGACACAGAACGCCAATTAAGCCAATCGCCAGGGTAACGGCATCATTCGTCGCATGTAACAATTGTTGCGTTAGGACATGCATAGGCGCATCAGTCGTTATTTGGTTAACTTGCCATTGCCATTGATGCCAGACACTAACCCCATAGGCAGAGGCGATGAGTAAAAAGAAAACCCAATTCATAATGACGACCTAATTGATTGCTCTGCTTGGAGTATACTCTTCCCAGCTTAATTTTATGCTTTGTTGCCTGCGCCATCGAATAATAGTCATGTACTAAAAGTACACTCCTATTATTCGATGGCTTGTCGCCTAACCTAAAATCAACCTGGTTTGAGTATATCTCATGAATATTATCGCCGTAATGGTTGCCATTAAGCTTGCAAAGCAACTTATGAACGCCAAACAGCTTTTGTGATACATTGATTTTCGCATGCAGGCTTTGGCAATTTTGTGATAGTATTTGCCGCCAACTCTTATAACAAATAAATAACCGATTTCCGTCCGGGGGACGCGTGAATGAGTGATGATAAGGTAGATACCGGTCGACGGCGCTTTTTAACGGCTGCCACTACTGTGATCGGAGGGGTAGGCGTTGCCTACGCTGCTTCACCCTTTATATGTTCTTGGTTTCCAAGTGCCAAGGCGCAAGCAATGGGCGCTCCAGTTAAAATTGATGTGAGCAAGCTTGAACCAGGCGCACAATTAACCGTTGAATGGCGTGGTCAACCCATATGGGTTATCCATCGTACTGATCAGATGGTTGATAAATTAAAGTCGCTTGACGGCTTACTGCGTGATCCTGAATCGCACGTCGATCAGCAACCCAAGTATGCGCAAAATGAGTATCGCTCCATCAAGCCTGCTTATCTTGTGTTAGTTGGGATTTGTACCCATTTGGGCTGTGTGCCAATGTATCGTCCAGATGTGGGAAGCCTTGATCCCAGCTGGCCGGGTGGCTTCTTTTGCCCGTGCCATGGCTCACGCTTTGATTTAGCAGGACGAGTATTCAAAGGCGTACCCGCTCCTACGAACTTGGTTGTCCCGCCCTACTACTATGAAGGCGATAGCGTCATTGTCGTTGGTGAAGATAAAAAGGCAGCATAGATGAAAAACGAAACGAGTTCCGGTTCAGGTTTGATGGGATGGATTGATGCAAGGTTCCCTGCCACAAAAATGTGGAATGAACATGCTGCAAAGTATTACGCCCCGAAAAATTTTAATATTCTCTATTTCTTTGGTGCATTGTCTTTGTTGGTGTTGGTTAACCAATTACTAACAGGCATCTGGTTGGCGATGTTTTATAAGCCATCGGCAGCTGAAGCATTTGGCTCCGTTGAATACATTATGCGAGATGTTCCACAGGGTTGGATTATCCGCTATCTGCATTCAACCGGTGCATCGTTTTTCTTTATTGTAGTTTACTTACATATGTTTCGTGGCATCATTTATGGCTCCTATAAAAAGCCTAGAGAGTTGCTATGGCTTATCGGCATGGCAATTTATATTTGTTTAATGGCCGAAGCATTTATGGGGTATTTGCTACCTTGGGGACAAATGTCATTTTGGGGCGCCAAAGTGATCACCTCTTTGTTCGAAGCCATTCCAGGCATTGGGCCCGGTATTGTTGAATGGATGCGTGGTGACTATAACGTTTCTGATGCAACCCTTAATCGATTCTTTGCCCTGCACGTTATTGCCGTGCCCTTAGTATTTTTACTGCTTGTTTGGATGCACATTCTTGCTTTGCATGAAGTAGGCTCGAATAATCCAGATGGCATCGAAATTAAATACAAGAAAGATGAAAATGGTATTCCCCTTGATGGGATCCGTTTCCACCCTTATTACACCGTTAAAGATCTATTCGGTGCTGGAGTGTTCCTTATTATCTTTACGGCAGTCGTCTTTTTTGCCCCCGACTTTGGTGGATACTTCCTTGAAGGACCAAACTTTGAACCGGCAAATCCGATGAAAACACCGGAGCATATTGCGCCTGTTTGGTACATGACACCTTTTTACGCCATTTTGCGGGCCATCCCTGATAAATTAGGTGGCGTGATCGCGATGTTTAGCGCGGTGTTAATTCCCTGCTTTTTACCTTGGTTAGATCGTGGTCTTGTAAAGTCCATTCGTTACCGAGGTGGTTTATACAAGTTGATGTTAGTTCTATTTGTGATTAGCTTTGTTTCATTGGGCTATCTTGGATTAAAACCACCAAGCCCGATGCGAATGATTGCCGCACAAGTATTTTCAGTGATGTATTTTGCGTTTTTCTTATTGATGCCTATTTATACGAAGTTGGATAAAACTAAACCTGTGCCCGAGAGAGTTACTTATTGATGAAAGCAAATAAGTTTTCCTGGATGTTAATTGCGAGTTTATTAGTTGTTGCGCCTTGGCAGGCGTTCTCATCTGAAGATGGAGCGCATCTTGATAAGGTCAAAAACGAACTTTGCAACAAGGCTTCACTACAACGTGGTGCTAATCTCTATATGAATTATTGTGCTGGGTGTCACTCACTACAATTTGTACGTTACAAAGAATTAGCAAAAGATCTTGGTATTGTTGATAAAAAAGGCAACGTGTTAGAAAAGTTAGTGCAAGCTAACATGAACTTCACGAGTGATAAAATCAACGATCCCATCTTGGTGGCGACACCCAAAAAAGAAGCGCAAACATGGTTTGGTGTGGCACCACCTGATTTGTCTTTAGTGGCAAGATCACGAGGGCCTGATTGGCTATATACCTATTTGCGAACTTTTTATGTAGATCCTAAAAAACCTTGGGGCATGAACAATACCGTTTTCCCTGATGTGGGGATGCCGAACGTATTGCAAGCTTTACAAGGGACACAAGTTGCAATTTATAAAACAGTCACTGTCCAAGATGACAAAGGTCAACCCTACGAAAAGCAGGTAATTGATCATTTAGAACTCACAAAAGCCGGTAGCATGAGCGAAAAAGAATACGATCAGGCAGTTACCGACTTAGTGAATTTCTTAGAATATGTTGGTGAACCCCACAAGTTGAAGCGAGAACGCTTAGGCGGTTGGGTGTTGCTGTTTTTAGTCGTTTTTACATTGTTCGCTTATTTACTGAAGCGTGAATATTGGAAAGACATTCATTAAAGTCGTTTTGATTTGGGAGCAAACTTATGGCAGTTGTGGCAAATAAGCGCTCAGTCATGACATTGTATTCGGGCTCAGTTGACCCTTACAGTCATCGAGCAAGAATTGTGTTAGCAGAAAAAGGCGTTACATTTGACCTTTATGAAATAGATGTAGAATCGCAGGTCGATGCCTTAGTTGAGATTAATCCGTACAACACCGTTCCCACGTTGGTTGATCGTGATCTTGTGTTATATGAATCAGAAATTATTATGGAATATTTGGATGAAAGATTTCCTCATCCACCTTTAATGCCTGTGTATCCTGTTGCAAGAGCTCGTAGCCGTTTAATGTTGCATCGAGTGAATCGAGATTGGTATGTCTTGATGAATAAGTTGCTGCAAAAAAACCAAGAGCCTGCGGTGCTAGAAGAAACACGAAAAGCATTAAGAGAAAGCATTATTTCAGTATCACCGATGTTTAAAGAAATGCCTTACTTTTTAAGTGAAGAGTTTTCCTTGGTTGATTGTGCTATTGCCCCCATGTTGTGGCGTTTAAAAGCGATGCAAATTATTTTGCCTCCCGAAGCAAAATCCGTACAGGAATATGCTAAGCGTTTATTTGACAGAGAAGCATTTCAGGTCAGTTTAACTGATTCTGAGCGAGCATTAGGGGAGTAAAGAATGGTCTCCAGTCGTCCTTACTTATTGCGCGCTTTCTATGATTGGATTGTCGACAATCATGCAACGCCTTATATCGTTGTGAATGCCGATCATCCAGGCGCAGCTGTGCCGCGTGAATATGTAGAAAATGGTCGAATCGTTTTAAACATTTCACCCGATGCCGTGCGCTCATTATCATTAGCAAATGATCATGTTGGTTTTAATGCACGTTTTGCGGGTGTGCCTTACGATATTTACATTCCAATGCGCGCTGTCACAGCGATTTACGCAAAAGAGAATGGTCGTGGCATGGTGTTTAAAGACGATGAAGAAGATGAATTTCCCCAAGATCCTGAAGATGGCGGTTCGTCAACCGAATCTGGTGGGAAGGGTGGGAAGCGCGGTGGAAATGGGCGGCCGAAACTCACCGTAGTGAAGTAAAAAAAAGCCCCTTAAGGGGCTTTTTTTTACAAGATAAGTTGTTGAGGTGTCTTTTCAAATAACACAGCGTCAATTGATTTAGCAGTAAGCATAGACACGCCATACAAGCCAAATAGCCCCGCACAATAACCAAGATAAATTGCTTCTCCCATGACGATGGCAACAGGAATACCGAAAATGCCGCCAAGTACCGTATTACTGACCACAAAACTTGTATTATACCCGCCGGTGTCTAGTCCACCTTGGATGAAAGAGATCTCATTCAAAGTTAATTCGCGCATGTTACATCATCTCCTTTTTATTATCATCGGAATCACTGAAATAGATTAGCTGACAATGCGTAATTACACTATAGGGTTGGGTTGCTGAATTGTATTAGTGATGGTATCATTGCCGCCCATTTTCCTCGTGGTGGTATTGCATGTTAACTCTAAATCAATTTATAGAATCTGAACTGGATAAGTTAGGTTATACAACGGTAAATCAAGATGCCATGTCGGCAAATCAAACCGATGCCAAGTTATCTCTAGAGATCCGTAAGCTTTTACTGGATGCGCAAGAGAGCGGTAAATTTCCTCTAATAGACAATACTAAGTTGCCTTTGGTGCATTTTCTTGCAGAGCGTGGACTTTTTCGCTGCCTTGATGTTATTGAAGATTTGTATTTAAACACGTATGAGCAAGATAAATTGGGTAGAAATTATTTTTGTTTTCTTGTTGCAAACAAAAAATACGATATTGCAAATCAACTTCTTTCAAGGTGGGAAAGAATAAATGAGCAAAATAAATTTAAAGGGATGATATCTCGATGTGAGATCTATCTGTTCGGACATCTTATCTCGGGCATTACTTGCTTAAATAGTGATGCAATGAAGATATTGCTTGAGATTGTGAAAACAAGTACTTTGCATCTTGATCCTAAAGCAGCAAAAGTGGAAGCGGAATTTAAGAGCTTGTATGTTCTTAAACAAGCACTTAAGAGTGCCAATCAAAAGATGAAGTCGAAAGCGCTCACGTTAGCCGAAGGATTACGTGGATGGAAAGATCTTTTTATATCTTTAAGAGATGATCCTCTCGTAACAGGAGAACCCGATCTCCCAATCTTAAAAAGATTGAGTGCTGAAATAAATGAATTAGATGAGCTGTCTTGTGCAATGGTGACGGTAGATCTGCAAGAATCGCTCAATGAAACCGAAGAGCATAGAAATAAAAAAGCGCTTGTACATGACTGTAAAAAGCACTTTAAAACATTTATGGGTGATTTTTATAAGAGAGTAGATAATTTTGCGCCTCCTGCTACCCCCCGTAATCTTCGCTATGTTAGATAAGTGCTGAAAGTACCCACAGTGTTATTTAAGAGCACTATGCCGATATAAAGGTTTTGCGCACTTAAGTGATATCATGAAACCAGATACTGGTTACAAGAAGCTATTTGAAGATTCGCAAAAGCTTACCAATGCCTATTTTCAAGGTATGCATGCTTTATTAAGTAGTCAGCAAATTATCAGGAATAATTTGCAAGAAATGACCTTGGTCAGCAGCAGATTGACGGCATGGTATACCAATTTTATCAGCCGCTCGCCACAAACATTGCTGCAAGAAGAGATCTTATTCGCTAAGGATTTTTACCAGCTGATTAATCACCTTTATGAAAAAATGGCTGATAAGTCCATTCCTCCTTTTAGAGCACCTACACTAACAGATAAACGTTTTAAATCACCTTTGTGGCATGAGAACCTCTGGTTTTATGCTTATGAGCAATGGTATTTACTGTTTTGTGAGCATGTTATAAAACTAATAGAAGATAAGCACTCCACAGATAGTAAAGAAAAAGAACAAATATTATTTTTTGTAAAACAAATTCTCAATGCGATGTCACCCAGCAATTTTATCCTAACCAATCCTGAAGTACTGCTACAAACCTTAGAAAAAAGAGGCGGGAATTTGTTTCATGGTGTTGAGCAATTCTTTAGAGATCTACAGCAAGGGCAGGGTTATTTTAATCCACTGATGGTTGACACTCAAGCATTTGAAGTAGGTATTGATCTGGCAACTACAAAAGGCAAAATCGTATTTAAAAACCATCTTATTGAATTAATACAATATTCGCCTACCACTGAAAAAGTGCACGACATTCCTTTGTTAATTGTGCCTCCTTGGATCAATAAATATTATGTGCTTGATTTGCGACAAAATAATTCATTTGCAAAATGGATTGTTGATAAGGGGTATACGGTGTTTATGATTTCATGGGTGAGTCCAGATGTGACTTACCGGGACACCACGTTTGCCGATTATATGTCACAAGGTTTATTACCAGCGATTGATGCTGTTTTAACAGAAACCCGGGTTAAACAAATTAATGCTTTAGGATTTTGTATTGGTGGTACTTTGTTAGCACTCACTTTAGCTTATTTAAAGTCAAAAGGACAAAATCTCATCCACAGCACAACCTTTTTAGCCACATTACTGGATTTTGAAAGACCGGGTGATTTAGGTTTAATGATAGATAATGCTCAGCTTGCATTATTGAAGAATAGAATTAATCAAACAGGTTATTTAGATGGGCGTTTATTGATGAGTGTTTTCAATGCGCTGCGATCCAACGAATTATTTTGGCCTTATGTTATCAATAATTATTTACTCGATAAAGAACCCTATGCTTTTGATTTACTCTATTGGAATCAAGATTCAACGCATTTACCGGCTATGATGGCTAATGAGTATCTTGAAAATTTGTATTTACATAATCAATTAATCAAAGAAAAAATGTCGTGGCTTGGAACCCCTTTAACGTTAAAAAATGTGAACATACCTTGCTATTTTTTAGCAACAGAGCAAGATCATATTGCGCCGTGGTTAGCCTGTTTTAATGGGGCTAAACAAGTCGCTGCGAACGTGACTTTTGTGTTAGGTGGTTCAGGGCATATAGCGGGGATTGTGAATCCTCCAAGTGCGAATAAATATGGTTATTACCAGAATGACAAGGAGCCTAAAGCGTTTAAAAGTGCTGCCAGTTGGTTATATGAAGCGACTAAAATAGAAGGGTCCTGGTGGGAGCATTGGCAGAAATGGTTAAGTCAACTTTCTGGTAAGATGGTTTCTTCCAGGGATCTTAAATCAAATTTACCTGATGCTCCGGGTAAAAATGTGAAGAAAAAGATCAATAACAGCTAAAAAACTCTGCATAAGCTTAAAAAATATGATAATTTAGGCCGCATGTTAACTAAATCAGAACTCCTCTTATGCAGTGCTGGAGCGATAGCGTTAGTGGCTTATAGTGTAAGTCATCAGATTGATCCCGCCATAGCTACCAAAGAACTTGTAGATGCGACTCTACAAGCAACCCTTTATGGCTTAAAATCCACGCTCCATTTCGCTTACCAGACGGGTAAAGCAGGTGCCATTGTTTTTGGTTCTTATGTTGCTTTAAAAGCAGTGGCAGCAGTTGCCAAGAGAGTCAATCAAAAAGTACAAGCGCGTATTGCTGATCCAGAGGGTACTGATGAAGAGGAAGATGAAGAAGAGTTAAGTTTTCAGGATGAAACACTTTCATCTGAAAGCGAAGCAGAGGCAGAAGCTGCTTTTACCATCATGAGCTGGAATGAAGATGACTATGATGAAGATGAAGACGAAGATTACAGTGTAGAAATGAAAAACCTCAGAAAATTAATTGCAGAAGATGCACTCATCGATCAAGAAGAACTTGTTATGAGAAATAAAAAGGGAAAAGCTCTCACAGTTCCACTGACAGATAAGGAAGTAAAACTACTACTAAAAGATCAAACAAGAGTGGCATTTTATCATAGAGCGGTAATATGTCATTCTCTCTCACCTATTGAAAACACCACTCTAAAAGGGCCGTATCGTCTACGGCCGAGATAGTTGCCTTTTATTTACCAAACCCAAAGCCCATTCCCATTGTAGCAGGTTCATATAGTGAAGTTTTGCGACCATGTGCCACCAAAATGTCGATCACTTGCTGATTTTCCATGCTTTCAGGCATTGTGACAGTGACAAGTTTATTGGGAATATCGAATGCCAGATTTTGTGCTGGAATGTTAAGTTTCGCTAATGCAAAAGCGATTCTACTTGCACATTTTTCCATACACATTAAAGGTTCAACGTTGAAAGTAACCGCTTTTGTGGCTTCTTCTATTTGATCTTGCCTTCCAAATTGATACATTAAAGACATGTTTTTTATTCCTTAGCTAGCATTATAAAACCATGCGTATTTTATAATGCTATCCTTGGAATTTCTAGTCGAATTAAGAAAATAGTTGTTGATGGGTCGTTAACTCTCTTTTCATGTTTTTCATGGCCATACCATCCAGCAGTTGGTCAATCTCAAGGCGCATATAGGCTGGATTTTCTTGTTCCATAAATTCCCCCCCTCTGCCTTCTGGCGTTCCGTGATGAAGAACATGTTGCTTTGCTACTTGGATAATATCTGACATAACTGGCTTATTAGATTTGAAATTGAGATCAGCGACATTTTCAGGGATACAGGCAATTTCTTCTGGAAATTTCCAGAAAATCAGAATCTCTTTGCCTAATTTTGGATGTAAGCTATTAATGGTTTGATCAAGTAATGTTAATTGGTTGAGATAATCTGGCGTTTGATCCGCATAGGTTAAAATAGGAAGCTTACCAATTTCATGCACAAGCGCTGCTAGCATCACTTCTTCAGGTGGAAATAATCGCAATGATTTTGCTAAAACGTAAGCATTAGCCGCGACTTTGCCGCTATGAGTCCAGACAAATTGCATGCGTTCTTCAATAGGTTTATTTTTTGCAATAAAAAGCTGTTTAAGTGCAAGTCCCATTGAGACATAAGTAACAAAACGTACACCTAATCGGTTGATCGCGAAATCAAGACTCGCGATGGAAACGGAGCCTCGCATAATAGGACTATTGGCAATGCTCATAATTCTGCCAGCTAAAGCGGGATCTTGCCCTATGACTTGGCAGAGTTTCGTACTGCTGACATCAGGATCTTGACTCAATTTCTGTAAAGTAACGAAAATACTTGGTTGCGAGGGAAGCTGAATTTTGTTTTCTTTCACATTTTGTATAATTTTTTGATAAAGAGCATTTCTGGGATCAGTTTGGGTCATGACATCACTCTTTAAGGCTGATGAACTGCGAACTACAAAGTATTTTCGACACAAACCATGATTTGCTTGAAGTCATTTATATCCAGTTTATGGTTAAGCTGTGCTTGAAATTAGCCGATGATAATATGACGAGCTCAATTCATACTGTATAAAAAACATTGCTAGGAGTTACTTATGCGCTTAAAAGATAAAGTTGCTATTGTTACGGGTTCTGCAAGTGGGATAGGTAAAGCGATTGCTCATACCTATGCAACCGAAGGCGCTAAAGTGGTTATTGCGGATTTGGATGCTGCTCAAGCAGAAGCCACAGCAAAGGCATTTCGTGATAGTGGACTTGAGGCAATGGCGGTTGCGATGGATGTAACCAATGAAGAACAAGTGAATGCTGGCGTAGATAAAGTGATTAAAACGTATGATTACGTTGATATTCTCGTTAGTAATGCTGGGATACAGCACATTTCACCCATTGATGAATTACAGCTAAAAGATTGGAAGAGAATGCTGGCCATTCATTTAGATGGTGCATTTTTAACCACTAAAGCATGTTTAAAATACATGTATCAACGCGGAAAAGGTGGCAGTATTATCTACATGGGATCAGTGCATTCAAAGGAAGCTTCTGTATTAAAAGCACCTTATGTCACGGCTAAACATGGTTTAGTTGGTTTATGTAAAACAGTTGCTAAGGAAGGGATCAAATATGGCGTTCGAGCGAATGTCATTTGTCCAGGCTTTGTCAGAACCCCACTTGTCGCGAAGCAGATCCCAGAGCAAGCAAAAGATTTAGGTATCAGTGAAGAAGATGTTGTCAAAAAAGTCATGTTAAAAGATACCATCGATGGAGAATTTACAACCGTTGAAGATGTGGCGCAAATAGCCTTGTTGTTTGCTTCATTCGATTCTAATGCCCTAACAGGTCAGTCTTTATTAGTGAGTCATGGCTGGTACATGCAATAAAGGGATCACCATGATAAATACACCACGACCCTATGATTGTGTTATCTACTTATTGCAAGGGGGTGGGGCGCTTGGGGCATATCAAGTCGGTGTGTGTGAATCACTCATGCGAAATCATTATGCACCAGATTGGTTGATTGGTACCTCAATTGGTGGTATCAACGCTGCCATCATTGCCGGCAATGAACCGTCACAGAGAATTGAAAAATTAAAAGCCTTTTGGCAAAAGATTTCGACACCATCCTTGCCAAATAATTTTACTGATAATAGAAGACTACATAAATGGCAAAATTTTCTAGCTTCTGAAAGTGCCATATTATATGGTCAACCAGGCTTTTTTAAATTGCGCGTAAACAGCCCATTTATCTCAGTGGGTGATGGTCCAGATAATATCAGTTTTTATGATACCTCTGAGTTACGAACAACCCTAGAAGAGTTTGTTGATTTTAATTTAATTAATCAACAAAAGGTAAGATTAACCTTAAGTGCTGTGTGCGTAGAAAATGGCCTTTTGGTCAACTTTGATAACACAGAACAAGAAATAGGTCCAGAGCACATTATGGCTGCGAGTGCTTTACCGCCTGGATTTCCCGCCATTAAAATTAAAGATAAACACTACTGGGATGGTGGTATTAGTTGCAATACACCATTGAAAATTATCTTTGAAGAAAAAGTGCCCAGAAAATTATTGTGTTTTATGGTTGATTTGTTTTCAAGAGAAGAAGATCAGCCAACCACAATGATGGAGGTTTTGAAGCGTAGGAAAGATCTTGAGTATGCGAGTCAGTATCAGGAAATTCTTAAATACTTTTTTGAAATGCACCGGCTCAGACACATTATTCACGAGATGACAAAAGATAAAACGGATCTGGACTTCGAAGACGTGACAATTGGTCATCCTTGTGCGTTGAACATCATTCGCTTTCATTATCGCGATTCAGATGCTGATTTATGGACGAAAGATTTTGAATTTTCACAAAATTCTATTAGGCAACGCCTTCTTGCTGGTATCAATGACGTTAAAAAGCTTTTTGATGATCCCTTACCCCTTGAAGTGATCGCTGATGACAGTGGTTTTACTTTACATGATTTTTAAGAGGTTAATATGAAACCAAGTGATGTAATTGAGAAAGCGTTCGCTATGCCCTTAACGAGTCCGTGTTATCCACGAGGTCCTTATCGTTTTATTAACCGTGAATTTATGATTATCACTTACGAAACCGATCTGGATTTACTTAAAGAAATCGTGCCGGAACCATTAGAAGTCACCGATCCCATTGTTAAATTCGAAGTCATCCGTATGCCAGATTCAACAGGCTTTGGTGATTATACCGAATCAGGGCAGGTGATCCCGGTTTCTTATAAAGGTAAAAAAGGTGGTTATGTTCATTCAATGTTTTTAGACGATGAAGCACCCATTGCCGCAGGACGAGAAATTTGGGGCTTTCCAAAAAAACTAGCGCAACCTAGTTTAAAAGTGACCAATGAAACACTGGTTGGTCAATTAAACTATGAAAATATTGCAGTAGCTACAGCTACAATGAGTTACAAGTATAATACCCTCGATCTTAACAAGGTAAAAGAGCAACTCATGGCACCAAATTATTTGCTTAAAATTATTCCCGATGTGGATGGTAGTGTCAGAATTTGTGAACTGGTCGAATATTATTTGGCCGATTTGACCGTTAAAGGTGCTTGGACAGGCGAGGGTGCATTACATTTGGTTCCTCATGCCATGGCTCCTGTTGCGGCATTGCCTGTTAGAAAGATTATATCGGCTACCCATATTTTAACAGACTTGACGTTACCTTATGGCAAAGTAGTACATAACTATTTAGCGTAAAGCTTATTTATGTTTTCTTTTGGTGCTAGAAAGCTCGATGACATTTTCATCGGGATAGCCAGCTGTAGGATTATGATCGGTATAGAGTATGGTGGCATTGGGCAATTCTGCACGGATCAAATCTTTGACAAGTTTTGCATAACTGGGGCCTATTGCTGAAGTCGGTTCATCCATGATTAAGCATTCGGGTTGCTGTAATATTGCTCTGATGATCGCTATTCTCTGCTTTTCACCTTGACTTAACAGCTGATCCCAATTCTTTTTTTCAACTCGCAAATCGGTGATGATATGCTTTTTGATTTTTAGCTTCGTTAACCATTTGGGAATTTTTGCAAGTAATGATAACGGATATTGTTCAGGTTTATTAGGATAGGCAATATTGGCCAACAAGCTAGAATCATGTTTTAAAAAATAAGGCGTTTGAGGTACGAAAACGCTTTTCTTTGGCAGTTTAATTTTGCCGGAAAAGTGAGGGTTGATCCTGGCAAACGTTTTGAGCAAGGTAGACTTGCCTGCGCCTGAAGGTGCTGAGAGTAGATAGGTCCGACCTGGAGCAATTTTGATTTTTTGGTTATGCAAAATACTGCTATTTTGCAAATGGATGCTGCCTTCAAAGCCTAAGTTATTTGTTTCTTTAATATTATCTTTAAGTTTCTTTTGCTTTACTTGCCAATCATGTGTGCGTTCATTAAAGGCTTGTATATTGCGGTGAGCATTAGAAAACGCTATCCATTTATCATGATGCTCTGCAAAACCGTTGACAAAAGACAAAATTTTTGTGAAATGAGTTGAAATCGCAAAAAAACTATTACGATCTAATATGAATGTTGTCATACCCTCTAATAAGCCAGGAATACAAACCAACGCACCAAGCGGATACGAGACAAGTTCACTCAATTTTTTGATAAATTCTCGGCCAAACTTATATTTAAGCTTCGCTTGTCTTGTGTCATATCTTTGATCGCTGATATTTTGAAGTTGTTGTGCTTCAAATTTTCCTCCCTTTAACATAGCAATCGATTCGGAATGGTTGTCGCAATAATACAAATGCGATTGGTTTCTTTGAACTAATTTATTTTCTTGTCGACTGAGGTTATGAATGGGTTTAGTAAATTGATGAAGAACGATAAATGAAATAATACCATAACAGACAGCGAGTAAAGGCAAGTAAAAAGGGATTGTGAAACTTGCGAATAACTGTAAGCCAGGTGATAAGTAGAACAGCTGATACATTGAGACACTGGCGCCTACAAATGCGGTGATCATGGTGGCTGCGGGCCCTACAAGATTGCTCATGAATTGTTTAATATTTTTGGATAAGACTTCGATATAGATTTTGTTTGAGTACGTTTTTTGTGGATCAAGTATTTTGGTGCCATGAAAAGTACTTTTAGCAAAGAACTGCTTAAAATAATCATTGTTCATTTGCTTTGCAACGTTGTTGCTTAAAGAGCTGGCGCAGTAGGAGATCAAAGAGTCACAGAGGGCATCTAGCGGAATGTACAAGCCAAAAAGAATGAGAGTGGGAACAATAATGCTATTGAGTATGAGTGCTTCTGCATTAAAGAGGGCAAACCAAGTTGTCCCAATGTCGCTGAGGAGCAGTATGAGCATGGCTCTTGTGATACATAATGCAATGATGGCTGCTAAGAGGAATAGGTTTTTATAATTGCTCTTTTCGAAACGAAAATAAGGTTTGAGCAAAAGGGCCACCTCAGATCCTTTTTTACTGATGTCGCTAATAAAATGTTTAAAGCGATTAAGGATGAGAAAGGCCATTGTTTTAACTTAAAAATAAAAACGTGTACCTTATCATCAAAACCGATCTAAGACTATTGTTTAACTTTAGGAAGAAAGCATACTTATAGAAATACCAAGGACATCCATCTTAAAATGACCCTCATTGCATCCGGAAGGGATCTCACTCTAATAAGCGCGGCAGGTTGGCTGGAAATGGTCAAAAGCCTTTATTTAATCGATACAAAAATTGCACAAGCGTGCGATTTGCATATTCCAGATGCAAAATAGAGGAATAGATTGATCAATTGGAGGTGCAATAGAAATAAAATTAGCTATTTACTGATTTATAAATAATATTTCTCTGCAGCGTTGATGCCTTTCGGTCGCCGTTCACGGTTTTTATCGCCAAAGTCGACC
>CAZQMV010000008.1:24082-144415 GCA_964594635.1 Uncultured Candidatus Berkiella sp. | reverse complement strand
TTTTGAGAACTATAGATTAAGAGTTAAAGTACTATGTTCGTAAACTGAAGTGCCCTCTGATTTAGGGAAGAGCCTAAGATTTATAACGTTTTGCGAAACGAATAAATGAATTAGGTAATAAGCTGAAACAGTCCTGCTTCGCTATTACACATAATTAGGCGCTTTAAATAATTAGATTAGTAAATTTGAATTTCGAGATTTTATAGAATGGTCAGCTACGCAGTAGGCATCACTAATCGCGTTACGATTAAGTGCATTACCAAATTAGGGAGAATATTCAGGCAGTCTACCTACGCTAGAAAGCTATGGCGGACATAAGATTTTGCAACGCTTCGCAAAGCGAAGCTAACAAAATCTAATGATGGCGTCCCCAAGGGGATTCGAACCCCTGTTACCGCCGTGAAAGTCCTTTAAGCTTTACTTCTACGCACATCCAAGAACATTAAAACCTATTGATTTTACAGTGAGTTGCGCGCTAGTATACACACGCATCCGCAGAAGATCACGCACGTAAGTTTCACAAAAGTTACATACGCTTTAGCTGTCTTCAGGGAACGAAGTAGTTTTATAAAATTGGCCGAGCAGTAGGAGGCTACCCATGGTACAAAAAGCAAAAGAAGCAAAAATAAAGGTTCAAGGGACTGAAATAAGCATATTCAAACATAGTCAGGAAGATTACATCAGTCTAACGGACATGGTACGTAACTTCGATGGTGGAAGCGCTCTTATCGAACAATGGCTTAAAGCTAAAGATACTGTACTTTTTTTAGGTGTCTGGGAACAAATTAACAACCCAGATTTTAATTCCCTCGAATTCGAGGGAATTAGAAATGAGGCAGGCCGAAATAGCTTCTTCCTTTCCTCCAAAAAGTGGATCGATCAGACCAATGCACGTGGCTTAATAGCAAAACCAGGACGTTATGGCGGCACCTTTGCTCACAAAGACATAGCGTTCGAGTTTGGTAGTTGGCTTAGTCCTGAGTTTAAACTCTATCTAATAAAAGAGTTCCAACGCTTAAAAGAAGATGAAAGCCGAAGGCTATCAGAAGAATGGAACCTCAATCGCGCACTCTCTAAATTGAACTACCGCATCCATACTGATGCCATTAAAGATAAGATCATTCCCAAATTAGTTAGCAGTAAACAAGCCAGCTTAGCCTATGCCAATGAAGCTGACGTATTGAATGTTGCGCTTTTTGGATTAACCGCCAAACAATGGCGGAATGCTAATCCCGATAAAGAAGGAAATATTCGCGACAATGCGACTGTCCCCCAGCTTTTAGTGTTGGCAAATATTGAATCAATGAACGCTGAATATATTCGTATGGGACTATCACAAGCAGAACGTTTAAAGAACCTTAACCAAACTGCCATTAACCAACTGAAATCAATCAGCGCCTATGCCGCCTCAATACCAGAACTTACTCACGCATAAGCGAGGGTAATATGGCAAGGCAAGTAAAAGATCCAAGGCTAGAAACTCGCCAATCAAGGTTAAAGCTTGTAATCAGCAAAGATCCTTATTGGCGATTGATTTGCGCCGGATGTTACATTGGCTACCGTAAAGGTCCTCAAGGTGGATCGTGGTGGTTTAGGCAAATCAGACCTGGAACTAAAAGCTATAAGCGAACTGTGATTGGCAAAGCCGATGATATTCTAGATTCTGATGGCATTGAAATTTTAAGCTTCAAAGATGCCCAACTCAAAGCTCATGAATTGATTGATACTTTTCTAAAGGATCATCCCAAGTCAACGGTTAAATATGCCACCGATCATTATTTAAACTGGTTTAAAGAAAATCGCAAATCAATTCAAGAAACGCAGGCTAGTATCAATGCACACATTCTCCCCTACTTTGGCGATAAGTTGATATCTGAGCTAAGCACTAAAGAAATAAAAGCATGGCATCAAAAGCTTGCCTCGTCTCCCGCACGGAAGCGATCATCTAAATTCGGTAAACAGCAATATCGAAATGCAGCTGATTCAGATGATCAAAAACGTTCCAGAAAAGCTACAGCAAATAGAAACCTTTCTGTGCTCAAAGCTATTTTAAACAAAGCGTACCAAGATGAAATTGTCGATGATGATCTCGCATGGCGTAGAGTAAAACCATTCGAAAACGTTGATGAGCCTAAAGTCCGCTTTTTAACCGAGGCTGAAGCTAAAAGACTAATTAATGCAGCTAAGTCTGATTTAAGACAATTGATTCAAGCTGCTCTTTACACTGGCGCAAGATTCAACGAACTTGCAAGTCTTAAAGTTTGCGATGTTCATTTGAAGGTAAAGGATAAGGCTTACATTTATATTCAACCTTCAAAAAGCGGCAAAGGCAGGTATGTGTATCTTAATAATAGTGGAATGCAATTTTTTATGAATGTTATCGTGGGCAAACTTGGTAATCACTTAGTTTTTACCAAGAGCGATAATATGCAATGGGGTAAAAATCATCATGTTAGGCTTTTAAAAGAAGCTTGCGCTTATGCAAGAATTGAACCTGCCGTGAGTTTCCATGAATTGAGGCATACTTATGCTTCTTTGCTTGCTCAAGCAGGGGCTGATTTGCTTACCATCTCAAAATTATTGGGCCATGCCGATACTAGAGTGACTTCTAGACATTATGCACATTTGTGCGATAAAACTTTGGCAAAAGCAGTGAATGAAATGCTTCCTTCATTTTCAATACTCGACAAAAATGTCAATGTTTTTTCTATATAAACGAGGGATATTAAGTTCACACTCTACTCAAATCTGCTCTAGCAATGGGATAGAACAAGTGTATTTGAGCTCATTTGAGTGTGTTTTAATGGGTTATTGTGCACAGCGTGTGCTCTATTTTACCCTTACTTTGAGTTATCCGAAATTTCCGGAGAACCGATTATCAATCTGCTTACCTACAATCAACACGAGCCTGTGATGTATGATTAAACAAATACAAAACAGTATGATTTGCGAATTTTTTTATACTCATCCTTGAGTAGATGTAGGATCAATCCAAATTGCTTACTCTAATCACATTTAATGTAAGTTGCACGCCTGGTTATTTCTTTTTCCGCTTGTACTTGAATAGAACTTCCAAGAAGGCCTAGAGAAGATAACTCGTTATAAAGTCTATTTAAAGCTTGCTCTGTTGCAGGATCATAATGGCATGTACCACCATTTACATTGGTCATTTCATTCGCTGTTAAATCTCTCATTTTTATCTCCTACTATTTTTATTCAAAAGAGTCGTATCTACATTATTTTCTTTGTCATAATGATCGATATTTAGGAAACCATCTACTTTATATATAAAATGTTGGAGTACCATTTTGCCAGATAATCTGTAATTGCTCAGCATGACCAGACATGACCCATTGCGAGCCATTCCAGATGACAGGAGAGCATATTAACTGCACCCCTTGATGAAGTGCGCAAAAAAATTGAACACCTCCAGATATGTTTGTGATTTCAATGTTATTAAGAAGTCTCATATCTTGTTATTTGTCCATTTGAATTAAAAAACGCTGTGATGATATCATTAAGTAAATTAAACAATGAGTGTACATACATACTTTTGAGACAACTGTAAAACATCAATTTGTGTATATGCCCAGATAAAGAAAGTGATGAACCTTTAATTAAATTGAATGTTTAAAAATGATTTGAAACAGGCGAATGAAATTGTCTTATAGCCAAAAAAATATTGTATGTATCTTTTATTTTGGGCAATAAATATCAGAAAATTCAATATTACCCAAGGAGAATTTATGAGAATTTTGACCTTTAATGAATTAAAAAAGGTTTCCGGCAGCGAGATAGCTATTACTTTTTCAATTAATAAAGATTACATGGTTATTAGTCTTCAGCCAGGAGAAGAGCTTGTGTATGGGGACCTCACATTTAACGGAACAGGTTGTTTCAAGGATAGCAGGGAGGTTAATTATTCTACATTAGGTCGTGGTTCAAATTACCCTCAAGGACCAACTATAAATGGTTTCCAAATTGTAGCTCATAGCAAGTCAATTTATGTTCTTTATTTTTAAACAGGGAAAAATCCAAAATGAGAATCCTAAATAAATCAGAATTAAACTGTATATCGGGCGCAAACGTTATCATTGATTTTAATGACAATGTATACACAATAATTTTAACTCAAGAATCTGACGCAGTTAAGTTTGAATCAAACGCTTTTAATTTGTCATTTAGGGGTAACGGATATGTATTTCTTACCGGCGCTTTTATTGAACCCACTCAAAAACCAAAACTTTATCCAACACCTAAGCAAGATGTAATGATATCGTCGAATTATGTAAATAATGGCTACAAATTTACACTCGAGTTTTGATTTTATTAAGACCTTTACGTGATTATATTTTTTAATCTCTCAATTTAAGAATTTGTTCAATTAAAGAGATAGGTTTCTCTGCATTGCCCACATTATTTCCATACACTCTAGGCGCTAATTTACAAGCTATCCATTTTCGAGTATCAATTTTTAGACGAGCCCTATTAATATTTGCATTGTTGATTACATACCTCCCTTTATCATCTACCAAATAATCTTGCGATGAGTCATCTGCAATCTCTAGTATTTCATGAATCAAAACTTCAACTTGGAGTCTTTTTGCTTGCGCGTACTGCTCGGAAAATTCACTATAGGTCTTTAACCATGAGAATATGGTATCTTGGCTTGGCCAATCAGGATTATCTTTACACAGCCGTTTTATGCCCTTACTTGTTGAAGCAATTGTATCGCAAATCTCAGTTGCCAATTCTTGTGAGTAGATTGTAGACCTGCCTTTTTTAGAATTCTTATTTACCATTTTCGTATCCTAATTTGGTAAAACAAATGACAGTAATGTCCGTATTGACCGAACATATGTGATTATCAGGGCACTATCAGACATTACGGCCATTCTGCCAATTAAATTTACTAGTTCTCCTCGTAAACAATATTAATAATTCGCTTACTATATTTATCAGGGCTCTTGGTTCGTACAATCGTATAGCCCATTCTTTTTAAATAAGTGGAGAATTTACTCAATAGATGCCCAACTTTATGAGGCGTTTTTGGCCAATCAGGGCAATGACGATAACTGTTGTTTTGAAATACTCGATTCACCTCATCTAATAACTCTTGGGCAGTTGCTGAAAATTCAATTCTCTCCTTCATCAATTCTAGAACCGCAGAAATAAAGGTATTCGCTTCAATTGAACTCTCAGCAAGATCTTGCTGATTATTTTCTAAGCACTTTAAAATGCTGCCTTTTACCCAATTCATCGCTTTCTCCGCCGCAGCAACAAAATAAGCAAAATCTGCCATTCTTGGAGGATTTTCAAGCTGGATGCTAGGGCGTATTTGTATGGCACGAGACAGAATCGTATAAAATGCTCCCAATATCAATGGAAGTTCTTTTTCAAATGCTTCCATTATTTCTTGATGACATTGGCGATTAGAAGTAATCGTTGGCAATTCAAGTATAATTGAGCGCTCCAGTAAATCTGGTCTGTCTGGGAGACTACAAATCCCATTTATGATTATCGGATTGCTTAGTTTTATCAATATTTCATCTGTATCAGTAAACATTTTTCGCCTAGAATATCCCCCTCCTGTTGAGGTTCGACATAGCGTATCTGACATATTTGGCTTTATAGAAGATGTATTGTCCATGACAAATACATACCCTGACAAAATAGATGCTACTAAATCTCGTTCATCATTTACCTCGCCTCTTAACGGTACATCAGATGGATCTATTAACTTTCGTAAAATCTCGGTATTTGTGCTTTTCCCACTTCCTTGTCCCCCTTGAAAAATCAAGATTGGATAAGGTGGCCTTCCCCGTAGAGCACCAAGAATCCACGCAACAATCAAAGGAAAGTCACTACTATAGATATTAAGATGCTTTTTTAGTAAGCTAATATCGCCGTTTAATTGAGGGAGAGGTAGTTCTAACATTCTCTCTTTTCTAACAAACATAACGGGTGTTCTATCGAGAATCGACCACCCGTTAGCACTTATCTCAATACATTGCCTTTTTTTGTTGCATAGATCGATATAGATATTTCTCCCTATCGTTGCAACACGTATTGATGTTGCATTTTGTTTTCCTTCAAAATGGGCTTTTGCTTCCAATATAGTGACTATTTCTTTAAAGGTGTTTGTTGAGATACCTTTGCTATAAGTGTTATAGAATCTATTTTGAAGCAACCGTTTGAAACTTGCGCCCCCAATCTCAAAGACTTCTCGGTGGCAGTCAATCAATGCAATAGCAAAAGCTTTACCCTCTTGATTATGGAATAACTCTAGATCTATACACAAATTTAATATTTTTGAAGAAATACTTTCTTTTGGTTTCTTCTCATTTTTAAGGTCTTCCGGCCTTGTCTTAATTGGTTTTACATTCTGGTTCATAAATCATACTCCCTATAAGTAATTGCCAGATGGAATATAAAACTCATACACACAAACACCTGAATCTGGAATGCCTTTTATTGTTATTACCAAACTATCAACGCCTATGCTTTGCAGTTTCTGGGCGTGTTGCCTTGACTGATAATTGATAGTTTTGTCACTCATAGTTGCAAGAGCCAGATAAAGCGCTGATTTAGCAAAATTAAAATAAAAATCTTGTTGTTCACACATCACATTTATCCTTACTTTCTTGGTTGTGTTGCATGCTCATTTTTTCACGCCATCTCTTAGCTGATTCAGCAGTGATTATTGTCCTACGACCCAATTTAATTATGTCAGGCCCCTTTCCTTCATTTAAAAGTTTATAGAAAGTAGTTCTGCCCATGTCATGATCAAAGCAAAACTGATTGATGTTAGATGCTGGTTTTTGTTTCATACGATGACGTACTCCAGAATGTTTATAGGAGCACGCATGATAAGAAAAAAATATTTAAACTTCGTGAGACGAAATTTGGCTGAATTCGGTTAAAAAGTGTCTCTTGAAATTAAGGGGAAATTATGATTGGACTTTTAAATCTACTAATATGTTTTTAAATATGATACTTGCATGGGTATCGTAGGTATATTGACTAGGGGGTTGGAACTTAAAAGGAGGGGAAAAGCTAAAATCCACAAAATTCTCAAACAAGAACGTCCAGTTTTTGTAGTTTTGCTTATAGTATCTCAGTTCTTTTTTAAGTTTTGGAATTGTATTAAATCTTTCAAAAAATTTCGTTTTGCCGCTTTGCCTTTCAGATGGAGTCTGCTCCATTGCATGTTGCACAAGGGTATTAATTGCATCTCCTCTCGAACAACTATGCGCCTCTCTAAACGCTTTTATGGCCAAATGAAGGCAGTACGAGTGCACCATTCGTTCATGTTCGTGCCGAAGTTTTACTATGTTTTTGAGCCAAGGAAAATATGTTACAGTTCTTTGGTTATTTTGATGACATTTAAGAAGGACAGCTGAAATGTATTGATTAATTTGATTTGAAAGTTGGGATATATCGGCAAGCTTTTGCTCTACATTAAATATTACCCAGCAAAGCCATTGCGCTTGTATTGAGCCATTTTGAGCAGCTTTTAAAACCTTTTCTTCTGCGTCGTTTTGCTTATTATCACCACTACTTTTAATGTATTCAGCAATTTCACAATAATATTCTTCCATGGAAGTTACCCAAAAGTTACATACGCTGATATTTTTGTTCGGTGGGATTTTTGATATGTGATTGATTTACTTGCCAAATTAATGGCGTCCCCAAGGGGATTCGAACCCCTGTTACCGCCGTGAAAGGGCAGTGTCCTAGGCCTCTAGACGATGGGGACCCAGTGTTCGCTCAAAGCAAAAAAATGCTCCAAACTTTCTTCTTCTATTTAGCTAGCATACTCGCGGCTGCTACCTCAATCTGGTGGAGCTAGGCGGGATCGAACCGCCGACCTCTTGCATGCCATGCAAGCGCTCTCCCAGCTGAGCTATAGCCCCGGGAGATGAGGGAAGGATTCTACGACCCCGCCCCTTCCGAGTCAACTTTTTTATGCAAGTTCTTTCATCTGCGCTAGGGCGTCATTTAAGCGCGCAATTGTCTTCTCTTTACCCAACAAAAACAACATTGTATCAATCGGTGGAGAAGCCATCGTGCCCGACACCGCAAGGCGCACAGGCGGCGCTATCACGCCCATTTTAATGCCTTGCGCCTCTACCACGCGCGCCATCGTTTGATGGATGCTTTCTTTGTCCCACAGCGCTAAATTTTGTAGCTCATCAATGAAAGCCGCTAGCGCAGGAACCGCCTCTGCTTTGAAATGCTTAGTCGCTAAATCCCCTTCGATGATAATGTCATCTTGGTAAAAGAATTGACTCTTCTCGGCCATCTCAACCAACGTCTTACAACGTTCACGCTGCGCAACCACAACGTCAGCAAGATTGGGGCCTTTAGTCAATTCAGTCCCTAGTTTAGCCATGAACCAAGCTAACTCTTTAGCGACCTCAATTTCAGGTTCGGTTTTTAAATAGTGCTGGTTCAACCACAACAGCTTCTCGGGGTTTAATGCCGTTGGCGCACCATTGATGTTATGCACATCAAAGTGCTCAATCATTTGCGCTTCAGTAAAAATTTCTTGATCGCCATGTGACCAACCTAAACGCACTAAATAGTTGATCAAGGCTTTCGCTAAAATCCCTTCTTCCCGATATTGCAACACGCTCACCGCACCATGACGCTTAGACAAACGTTTACCGTCTGGCCCTAGTAACATTGGCATGTGCCCATAAGCCGGGATTGGCGCATTTAATGCTTGGAATATATGAATCTGTCTTGGGGTGTTATTAATATGATCGTCGCCACGTAATACATGGGTGATCTTCATATCCCAGTCATCAACGACCACCGTAAAATTGTAAGTGGGTGTCCCATCAGTTCTAGCAAGAATTAAATCGTCTAACTCCGTATTTTGGATCTCAATTCTACCCTTCACTAAATCGTCAAATACCACCGAACCCGTTTGGGGGGTTTTAAAACGAACCACATAAGGCGTGTCAGCATGAGGTTGATCGGGAAACTTCAAACAGTAGCCATCGTAACGGGCCTTTTCTTTGTTAGCGATTTGCTGTTCACGCAATGCTTCTAAACGCTCTTTCGTGCAGTAACACTTATAGGCATGCCCTTTTGCCATTAATTCTTTCAAAACGGCTTTATAGCGATCGAAACGATGGGTTTGAAAGATAGGACCTTCATCCCAATTTAGTCCTAACCACTTCAGCCCCTCAATGATCACCTCAACCGCTTCGTCTGTTGAGCGCTCTCTATCGGTGTCTTCTATGCGTAAAATGAATGTACCTTTTGTTCTTTTGGCCCATAGCCAGCAAAACAAGGCGGTGCGTGCACTGCCAACATGCAACATCCCGGTGGGACTTGGGGCAAAACGGGTAATAACCATTTTTATTCTACTTTTTAGTTAAAAAGGCATTTTAACAATAAAGCACCTCAAGATAGAATCACTCATTCAGCCATCACATCTTAATAATGTGTCATGCGGATAAATTATATTCATTAATAAGCAGGTAAATGATGCGTCAAAAAACATTGTGGTTTGCGATTTTCGTGGCGGCATTGGGTTATTTTGTCGATGTCTATGACATCATCTTATTTAGCAACGTCCGCGTCGCCAGTTTAAAAAGTTTAGGACTTGGTGAAGCAGAAATTACATCCGTCGGCTTATCGCTGATTAATATTCAATTGATTGGAATGCTACTCGGCGGCATTGCCTTTGGCATGTTGGGCGATAAGCGTGGTCGATTATCTATCTTATTCGGTTCGATTTTTCTTTACTCCAGCGCCACACTGGCAAATGCTTTTGTTACCAATATTGAAACATACGCTATCTTGCGCTTCATTGCAGGCTTTGGTTTAGCCGGAGAATTGGGCGGCGGTATTACGCTGGTCAATGAACTGATGTCTAAAGAAAAACGTGGGCTTGGCACCATGGTAATAGCCACCTTTGGGATTTTAGGCGGTATCGCCAGTGGTTTAGTCAGTTATTTTATGACTTGGCAATCAGCTTACATTCTCGGCGGCGTTGGCGGTTTCGTATTGTTAATCCTTAGGATCAGTGTCAAAGAATCTCCTTTGTTTACAGAAATAAAACAACAAAGTCACGTTCAAAAAGGCAATCCTTTACTCATTTTACGAAATGCACACCTCAGAAACCAATATCTTAAATGCTTACTGATTGGCGCACCCTTCTGGGTATTTGTCGGTTTGTTTATGGCTTTTGCACCTGAGGTGGGTCGAGCATTAAATGTCATTGATCCCATCGCAACGGGATTAGCCTTTTTATTTTTTAATGTGGGATTAGGTTTAGGGGATATCTCAAGTAGTTTACTCAGCCAATGGTTACAATCGCGTCGCAAAGCCGTGATGGTCTTTTTAAGCTTATCTTGTTTATGTACCCTCACCTTCTTATCACTCAATGAGCCTCCTGCAAAAGTCTTTTATTTTTTCTGCGCGGCACTTGGATTTTCAAGCGGCCACTGGGCTGTCTTTTTAATGATGGCAACCGAGCAATTTGGCACCAATGTTCGCACCACAGTCAGCGCATCTTTACCCAATTTTGTACGTGCCATGGCGATCCCATTTTCTGCGTTATTAGTACTCCTAAAACCTTATGTAGGTATCTTAGGTGGGTTAGGCATTATTGCTTTAACAAGCCTTGTGTTAGCACTGATTAGCGCTTATTTCCTGACAGAAACTTTCGCTAAGAGCTTAGATTTTGTCGAGCAATAGCATTAAAAATATGGTACCTTGCTAAATCATTGAAGAGGTCATGATGTATCTGAATCAATTTCTCACTTTAGCGGTAATTGGCTTTTTAGGCGCCATGAGTCCAGGGCCTGATTTTGTTATCGTCACTCAACATAGCTTGCAACAAGGCAAGAAGTCGGGTTTATATACGGCTTTAGGCATTGCCCTTGGCTGCTTAGTCCATGTTACCTATTGTGTGATTGGCATCGGCGTTATCGTAGCAAAGTCAGTGCTGGCATTTAATATCATCAAATATTTAGGCGCAGCCTATCTTATCTTTTTAGGGTGTAAAGCGTTGATCTCGCGCACTGAAGATCCCTTGGCACAAAAAGGTGCAACCCGGATCCCCAGAAAAGTATTGTCGTCAATGGCTGCTCTAAAACGAGGATTCTTGGTGAATGTCCTCAATCCAAAAGCCACGCTATTTTTCTTAAGTGTTTTTTCACAAGTCATCGATCCTCAAACACCTCAAGCCATTCAAGCGTTATATGGTGTAGAGTTTAGTGTAGTCAGTTTCATCTGGTTTGGATCGCTGGCGTGGATCTTAACGCATGACCGTTTAAAGAAAAAATTAACCACCGCCCAAAAATACCTTGATAAAATGTTGGGAGGCTTCCTTGTCGCCCTTGGTCTTAAAGTCGCAACTTTAACGCAATAAGTGAACGAGTATGATGTTAGAACTCATCGCTAAAACCGGATTATTGTTCAGTCAACCAATTGTACTAGCCAGTGTGGTATTGGTGGGATTTCTTAACCGCAACGAAGCTATTTTTGGTCGCACGTTACTTCTCTTATTATTTACGATGGTTTATAACGTATTACTAAAATCGATTTGGCAGTATCCATTACCACCTCCTTTAGAAGGGTGGGCTTTCCCCAGCGGGCACATGCACAGCGCCGTTGTTTTTTGGGGGGCCTTAGCGATTGAGTTTCGGCGTACTTGGTTTAGCGCACTGGTTGTTTTGATACTTTGCCTGACCGGCTACGGGTTGCTTTACCATGGCTACCACTATCCGATTGATATTATGGGCGCAGTGGGTTTTGGATCGTTAAGCCTCTTCATTTTTAGCTTTTGCAAAATACACCCGTTATTTAAAGAAAAACCCTATCTACTCGGTGTCTATCTCTCTTTATTGGCGATGTTTTGCATGCTCAAGATGCCACCGTCTTCACTACAAAAATTGCATATCTGGCAAGCATTTGGCGCCTTGATCGGTTTCACTGCTGGTTGGGCTGTGCTTATTCAAGTCCAAAACAAACAGTCTTTGACGATTGAGGGTAAACAACGTTTAGTTGTGACAAGCATTGCTTTGTTAGGATCATTAGTCTTCATTTATTTAATTAAAATACTGCCCATCCCGCAACATCTGATGATTTTCTGTCAGTTTTTTCTTGTAGCGATTTGGGTTAACAGTAGCAAATTCATCACACACATGATGCTCAATCAAAAAGGGTTTCGCTAATGGATAATAAAACAGGGACCGTTAAACCACGCCATATTAAATTTGCTATTCAAAAAGCGCATCGCAAATATTGGTTCAATGACTCCGCCGTCAAAACACTGCATGCCAATACGCTAACTGCCAGTATTCCCTACGGTGAACAATTTTTTATTGCTTGTGTATTACCTTATGTGAAAACCATCAAAGATAAAACCTTGCGAAAAAATGCCATTCAATTTGCTAAACAAGAACTAAATCACAGCAAAGAGCATTTTCGTTTATTTTTAAAAACCGTAAAACCTTTCTACCCGCGCTTAAAAGTCAAAAACAACTTCTATCAAAAGCTCTTTCAAGGTGTGGCACTGATTGTCGGCCCCAAAATTCGTTTAGCCATGGTTGCCGCGATGGAACATTTTACCGCTGTCACAGGCGAGCTTTATATCCGAGAACCTGAGCGCTTAGGCGGTATTGATGAGCGGATTTATTTATTATGGCAATGGCATTTTATTGAAGAAATTGAGCACAAAGCCGTCGCTTTTGATATTTTGAAAACGGTGACTCCCAATTATCTGATCCGAGCAACCGGCTTTTTTCTGGCAGCCAGTTTTTTAATGATAGGTTTTTTAAGTGCCTATGGGCATATGGTCATCGCAGATAAATTGTACCTTAAACCTTCATTCTATTGGCAATCGTTACAATTTTTCTGGGGTAAACAAGGTTTTCTACGGCGTTTAAGTTGGCCTTACCTTCGTTATTTACTGCCATCATTTCACCCTAATCAAGAAGGTGATCCCGCGCTTACACAGAGGCTTATTGATAACTTACAGAGAATGGAATTACAACTGCAAGAGCTAGCAGCGCGCTAGCTCTTGACTTTAAATTGTTAGGTAGCTTCAGCTTCTTTCAATATCTCTTCTGATTCTTTTAGGGTGGGTCTTGGTTGCTCAACCAAGCCTTGCGGCGTAAAGACGAATATCCTATCTGCTGAGCGTATAGTTTCAGGACGATGCGCAATAATGACCCGAGTCACATTCAACTGCTTCACCGCATGATTAACAGCTTGTTCTAATGCCACGTCTAAGTGACTGGTTGCTTCATCTAAAAATAGAATTTTGGGTTGCTTATAAAGCGCTCTAGCCAATACCACGCGTTGTTTTTGACCGCCTGATAAAGTCATGCCCATATCCCCAATCAAGGTGTTATAAGTCATTGGCATCGCTGCAATGTCATGCGCCACCACCGCCATCTTCGCACAGTGTTCAACACGTGCATGATCGATTTGTGGATCAAAGAAACTGATGTTCTCGCTTATCGAACCCGATAGCAGCTGATCGTTTTGCATGACAGCACCTACCTGCTCACGAAAGTTTCCTACCCCAATTTTGTAAAGATCGATATCATCGATATAAACCGTGCCTTCTGCCGGTTTAAATAAACCCATCATGACTTTCATCAAGGTGGTTTTACCGCAGCCTGACGGGCCAACAATGGCAACCGACTCACCTTCATTAATCGTTAAGTTAATATTGTTTAAGATGTTAGGCTCGTTATCACTGTAACGAAAGCTAATGTTCTCTAAACGGATCGCTCCTTTTAAAACGGGAGCTTCTAATAAACCACTGTCTAGCACTTCTTGTTCTTCTAAGGCAATGTCACCCAAGCGCTCTAAATGCAAACCCAACATTTTCAATTCAATCATGTTTTCAATGAAAGCAAGCGCTTTAGAAGTAAATTGCTGTTTATACGACATAAAAGCAAACAACATCCCTACCGTCAGGTTGCCGCTTAAGACCAAACTCGCACCGATATAAACGACCAAAGTCCCTTCTATGCCAAATAAGAATGAATTAATTGCACTAAAGCCAATTTTCATCTTACCTAATCGAATAGCCGTATTGAGCTTATCGGCATAGCGATTTTGCCATAGCACTTGTCGCTGGGTTTCTTTGCCGAAAATCTTAATACTTTGGGAAGCGCGGATCGTTTCCATGAAATTGGTATTTTCTTTAGCGCCCGTGATAATGCTTTCTTCTGTAATCGCTTTCAATGGACGATACCAGGCAAAACGGACTATCGCATAAATGGCTAATGCCCCCATCACAACGCAGGCTAAATACGGTGCATAAATAAAGAGCATGACCGCTGTCGCAACGGCCATAAAACCGTCAACAATCGCTTGCACAATGCCGGTGGTGAGCAATTTCTCAATTTGGCCTAATGAACCAAAGCGCGAAACAATGTCACCAATATGGCGTTTCTCAAAATAAGGTAAGGGCAAACGGATCAAATGACGAAACAGGTTCGTGGCCATTTGAATATTCAGCATCGATCCCAAACTCATCACTAAGAGTTGCCGCAGGGATGAGGTACCTACTTCAATCACCATTAAGAGTAAAAAGCCAAGAGCTAATACTTTTAAAAAGTGAACGTCATGGCTGAGTAATACATTATCCACCACCAACTGCATATATTGGGGGCTGATTAAGGAGAAGAGCTGCAAGCCAATCGATAATAAGAACACTTGAACCATGGCACGCTTTAGGCCAACGGTACGCTGCCAAAAAGTGTAAAAAGGAATTTTTCGAACTTCTTTTTTGGGTTCAAATTTCGGTGTAGGGATAAGCTCTAAGGCTACCCCAGTAAAATGCTTAGACACCTCATTGATATTGATTTTACGCATCCCTTGTGCAGGATCGTGGATCACAATATGGGTTTTGCTGACACTTTTAAGCACGACAAAGTGATTCATATCCCAATGTAAAACAGTCGGTGTGCGCAATTGATCGAGTTGATCTAATTCAAGGCGTAAAGGACGGCAAGCAAAATCCATTTTATCAGCGGTTTGCATCAAGGTATGTAAAGTCGTACCGCGCAAAGAAATCGGATACTTACGACGCAAAGTATTCAGATCAATTTCATGACCATGATAACTTGCAACCATCGCTAAACAAGCTAAGCCACATTCGGCCATTTCAGTTTGTAAAATAACGGGCAAACGGTGTTTACCCGAAAAATTTAAGAGGGATAAAGGATTGTTCATGACATCCTTCCTTTCAAGCTGGTTAATGGATCTAATATCCATTGGAATAAGGTTTGGTTTTCCAAAATGATATCCGCTTCTAAAGACATCCCTGCTTGTAACGGAAAGGTTTTGCCATACGCATTCACATGCTGTTGATTTAAGTTAACAGTCAAACGATATACCGGCTCTTTTAATTCAATTGAAGATGTTGGTAATTCAGCAGGCAGCAAAACATGCTTTGAGATAACGGCAATCTTGCCTTCGTAAATACCAAAGCGTTGATAAGGGAACGCTGAAAAACGCACTTTGACCCGTTGATCTTGCGTTATAAAACCAATTGCACGTGAAGGGACAAATAACTCAACTTGTAAGGAAGCATCTTTTGGCATAATAGCCAGTAAGGGCGTATTGGTTGCCTGCCATTGACCTTCTCTTGCTTGCAATGCAGTCACTGTGCCACTAATGGGTGAGCGAATTTCTAACGCTCGTCGACCTGCAACCTCAGCATGACGTTGCTTGATCTCCGAAATCATATTCTCAATTTCGTTAATTCGTGATTCACATCTAATGGGTAACTGCTCAAGTTCTGATTGCGTTTGTGATAACGCATTTTCTCTTGTGCTTTTCCCTCTTTGCAGCTCTTGGTATTGCTGTTTTTGGACTAGGAATTCTTCATGGATTTTTTGATAGTCGTTCTGTGAAAGATTTTTACTATCTAATAATTTTTGGGCGCCGTTTAAGCGCGTTTGCATAATTTGCAATCTGTCTTCTTGAGCTTTTAAGCTTTGTTCAATTTGTCCAAGCTCTTTTCTCAACCCCTCAATCTGGGTATGTAAACGAGCCGTTTCAGAAGTCAGCAACGATCTCTCTGCTTTAATTCTTTCTTCTTGATGAGCTTTGGTTGCCGTTAACTCTTTTAATAATAAGGTATCAATGTCACTGCCACCTTGCATACCGCGCTCTGAAATCATGGTAATGAGTGCATCACCCTCTTTGACTTCATCACCTTCTCTAACATGCACGCGCGCGATAGTACCCACTTGTGGTGCATACGTTTTCACAATCCCTTTATCTGGGACTAAATAACCTTGCACAGTTTCTTTTCTGGCATAACTGCCCCAAAAAAGAATTGCCATAATCATCAAACAAACACAAACAACGACGCTCACAAGAACCGTCATAGATAAGGGTTGCAATAAAATCACATCCCCAAACAATCGGTCTTTGCGATGCTCAAGCGCTTCTTTGCGGAATAGGGAAGACGACATAATTACTCATTAATCGCAGATCAATAAAGGAAGGTATTATAACGATTTGTTTAATATTGCGATACAAAAAAATGAGTTAAAAGAATGAATTATTTGAATAATTAACCAATTACGTGAGCCTACAATAATTAGTAGCCTTCTTTTTCACCATCATAAGGATAACGGTGCATACGCAAGTATTGGTCAACGTAATGGAAGGAACGAGGTAAATCTTTATCGGGATCACAGTAATAGGCTCGACCGGTTGCAGTTGGAGACAATCCCCCATAAATATCAGTCCAGACGATATGGGTCGCTCCAAGTTTTGCAGCTTCATCTAGGGCTTGAAAACGCGCTAATTGTTCGCCTAAGGGAGGAAAGCCAATCATTTGAGAACAGCCCACTACACCACCTAAGAAAGAGCATTTAGCAACCATTTCAGGATAAGCAGGGATCACGCGTTGTGCACGTTGGCTGGGTTCGATAGCCACACAACCCATTAAACTGGCCAATACTGTGGTGATTAACACCCCTTGCAGGGAACGTTCCATGTTATGCCCTAAAAGCGTCGCAACGTCCCATAAGTATGGGTCTACTTACGGTTACTGTCCAAGAAATCGATGGGCCGGCAATAGGTCTCTTTTAAGAAAAAGCATAACAATAACGCTAGCAAAGTGGCGATCGGTAATACCATCATTGAAGTTTGGTAACTTTCAATTGAATACACTTTTGCCTGGTCAATTAATACCCCATGCCAAGTGACATCCAATATTTTAGCCACAATCACCTGACCAAAAGCAAAGGTCACAATTAAGAAGTTAGTCACGGCCACAGCAGTCCCTGCAATATTAGCAGGACAATTTTCTCGTCCAATGGCAAAGCAAATCACCTCAACGCTTGAAACCACCCCAATGAGGAACAAGCAGACTTTGATCCCAAAAGAAGACAAGCCTGGGAAATAGAGAAAGATCAATAAAAGAATTGAGGTCAAAATGGTGCCAATCATTAAAGGCATTTTTCGACGACCTAAATAGTCAGACAAGAAACCCGCAAGCGGCCCCCCAACTGCCCAACCCAGAAATATCATGGTCACAGAGCGTGAAGCTTCTGCAGCCGTAAATTGATGCACTGTTTGCAAATAAAGCTTGCCCCACAGTTCGGGGAAAACCATCGTTGGCGTCATTAAAAGACCACCAATCACACCATTGATCCAAATTTGTGGATTCTTTAAAGACAAGCGAATTTCTAGCCACAGCTCTTTATAATTGATGTTCGTTTTAGTGGATTGCGCTTGTGAAATGGAGTGAGAAGGTGCATCTCGAACCACAAACCAGATGACGGGAACGAGAATGAAGCCGGCATAGCTTGAGTAGATAATGGTGTTACGCCAACCCATACTTTGAATGAGATCGGTTAGCAATACACCACCTATCATGGCGCCCACCATACCTAGCGTCGTCGCCAGACCAGAAACCAATGCAAAACGATTCGCTGGCAGCCAAGTTGCGGCTAATTTCATAACCCCAACAAAAGCAAAGGCCGAACCAAAACCGATCCAAAAACGCCCAAAGGCTGCCACCCACCAAGACTGGGTCATGCCAAAAAAAGCTGTCCCCAATGCACAACTGATCACGGCCAATGTCAAAATGCGACGTGGACCGTAGCGATCCATAAAAAGACCGACTGGCAATTGCATTGGTGTATAAGAATAGTAATAGAAGGCACTCAAGTGGCCAATGAGGGTCGCATCAAGATATTGTCCATTGACGCTAAAAGCTCGTTGCAGCTCCGGGATCATGAGCCCGGGTGTGATGCGCAATAAATATTCATAGCAATAAAATGCCGCTGCCAGACCACAAATGATCCACGGCAGAATGCTAACACTAAAAAATGAGGAAGAACCTAAGTTCTGATTGCCAGTTGATAGGGGCATTTTACCAGTCATTTGCCTGATTTGTTCTTATCGCTATCGTGTAAAAACCAACCCTAAGGCATTCCTTTGCGGCATGCAAGAGCCGAGTTAACTAATTTCGGTTGGTTTGCCAACGAAATAACCCTGAACACCATCAACTTTTAATTGCTGTAAAGTTTGATACTCTTCTTGCGTCTCAACGGATTCCGCTATCACTAAAATATCAAGACTATGTGCAATATCAACAAGGCTTCTAACAAAAAATTGATTTTCTTCACTGCCTTGAATTTGTCTGATAAACCCACCGTCAATTTTTAAGTAATGGCACTTTAAATTGTAAAGGTAAGAGAATGAACTAAAATTTTTGCCATAATGATCGATCGCTGTTTTCACCCCTAATTCTGATATTTTCAAAAATAGGCTGCGAACGGTTTCAAGACGATTAATGACGCCATACTCTGGTAATTCAATCACCAAGCGACCCGCTTTCTTGCCCAAGGATTTCACACGATCTAATAGCCATTTCCTAAAGTGCTCATCATCAAAACCACTCGCGGCAATGTTCACCGAGAAAATATCGGTAGAAGTACTTTTTTGGATCCGATCTATCACATTATCAACAACCAGTTTATCTAAAGCCATAATTTGGTTTAGCCTTTCAGCCATGGGCATGAAGACTCCAGCTGACACTAATTGATTATCGGCAAGCGGAAGTCGCAATAATGTTTCATACATTTTCTCACTGGGATTTCGCCAGTTTTGCACTTCTTGAAAGTGTAAAACGATATTGTTTTCACGGATCGCTTTATCAAAAATAGCACTCCATTCCAATGCACCATGAATGTTTTTCTGTGCCAGAAGCGCCAACGACCACGAGTTAACACCAGAGCTTTGTGCGCTACGTAAAGCCATATCGGCACTGGCGAGAATATCTTTTTTAGCCGTTTCGGTCGTAAATTCTACAACACCCATATTGCCCACTTCCGTGGTTTTGCTAATACCTTTAATGGAGAGTTCATTAAATTGTTGGCTAATGTTACTGGCAACTTCTTCTGCTATGGGTTTAGTCTTACCAGGTAACACAATAAAGAAGCTTGCGCCCTTATTGGCCAAAATGGTGTTTTCATAAGCTGCTACTGATTGGCTAATGATATTTGCTACGCCTTTTAGCAAATTGTCACCGGCTTCATAACCATATTGATCGTTATATTCTTTAAAATGCTTTAGTTCAATGAGTAAAAATACACCAACGCCTACTTTTTCTTCATCTGCAAGAACATGATCGAATTGTAAATCGAAATAACGACGATTACCTAAATGTGTCACAGGATCTTTATAAGCTTGTTCACGTAGTCGCTCAGAGGTTTGCAATTGCTCTTCGAACATATTCTTCAAACGGCTCGACATGCGATTCATTGCTAAAACCACTTGGCGCAGATCCAATGTCCATGGCAAAGATTCTTGAACAGTGAATTGTTGGTTACAAATTGCAGCGGCTTGCTTAGTAATTGCGCGTAAGGGGCGCAGTATAATGTAAAGCAATCCACCACCGAGTATCACAGCAATGAAGCCCGTCATGATTAACCATTTGAGTGATTCGGTAAAGGTAAGCCAAATCTGTTGATAAGCAAAACCGGGATTACTCTCAATAACGACTTTGCCCACTTTTTTCCAGCCATCCATAATCACGGCTTCTTTGGATTTGGTTTTAATTGGCAACGCCTCGATAAAATATTGCGGCACACCTGCCACTTTCACATCTAAATGACGTTCTACTAATGGGGAACCGTTCGCAGCAAGTACTTGAATGGTTTTATAATACCCTCTATCAAATACGGCATCGACGATGCGACTTGCCGTGATGACATCGTTATTTTTCATAGTCAACGTTAAGCTGACACCCAATGCCGTAGCCGTATCTTGCGCATGCGAAGATAATTGTTGATCGAGAAAGGTTTGCGTATTTCTCACCACATACGTAATCATGCCAGCAAATAAGCAGAGTAAAACTATCATCCCTGATAATAGTAGTTGCTTAGTTAATGTCATCTTATTCTCCTAAACTTTCTCAATCATATTCAGTATGGACTATACCTGGAGAAGACTATTATTTTTACGCTCCGTGGCCCATCCCTGGGCCTTCCGTGCTTAAATCCCTTTGCACGGAGTCGCTACAAAATAATAGCCTTCTCTACTTAACCTATTACTTCGATTGCTCAAACTCATTTTGTCTTAGGCTAGGCGACAAGGTTTTGGAAAATAGGAGTGTATACTTAATACACGACTGTTTTTCAAAGCCGTAGTCAACAACGCCTAAGGCGAAAGAAGGCAGAGCAATTAGTCGGCATTGATGAACTTGCCGATTTTCCCTTCCTTCATTCGCGCTTCAAGATCCGACCATCTCTTTAAATCCGTCGCTTCACCAATTTTATTCCCTAAGCCTAACTGCTTTGCTGCCCATAGTCCTTTACCGTTAAAACCATAGATTGGTTGCAAATCTGTTCTTTTATCGGCGGGTAAAATTTCTTTGTTATAATTATCCAAAATTAATGGCGTGCTATCAGGTGTTGGATAATAGGAAAGTACCATGTGGGCTACATTAAGTTGTAAATGCTTAACATAGGTAATCAGTAGTTTATCGTCAGGCACGCCAAGTTCAATTAAAGTGAAGTATTTAGCAACCGTAAAGTCTTCACAATCTCCACCACCGGTCACCAAAAATTCTAACGGGGTTGCCCAATAATCTTCCCTTCCCCACTGATGAATATCAGAACGATAGTCTAATAAATTGAAAAATTGATTAACAACCTCGAGTTTTTTAAGGTCGCTTTCATTTTTATTATTTTTGAGTAAATTCTGCCATGTGATAATACGGCGCTTTGCATATTCGCCATATTGCTTACCAATTTGATCAAGATAATCTTGGCTAAATTCAAGTGCGCTAACAAGGCATATGAAAGATGCCAGTATTAAAATCAAAAAATATCGACTTCGCATGTATCAGGTAAGTCCCAAGAATCCATTTGGAAACAAAAAGAGGGGCCATTGCCCCTCTCTTAATACCTATTTTACTCTTTACACTTTGACTTCATGCTTTGTTGACTTCATCCATCTCTCAACAGTCATGTACTAAAGCACACTCCTGTTGTTCGAGGCTTCGTCGCCTCGCCTGAAATCAAATTGTTTCGAGTAATATTCCTTTATTAGTCAAACAATGTGCTGGTTTTGTCAAAGAAGCGCATTGCACCATCCATCACACCAGTAGCTCTGGGTTCTGCTTGGCGAGGTAATGACACACCCACTGAGCGAGTGAGATCACCCGTTGCGTTCATAACACGATATTGACCCAAAATACGTTTGTATTTACCTTGGATGTAATCTTGTCTTGCGCCGAACAACTCATTTTCAGAATCTAATAAATCGAGCAACGTACGTTGGCCGATATTAAATTGCTTTTGATAAGCGTCACGAGTTTTGACAGAAGAATCAACGTGATCTTTAAGTGGTGGTAACTGATTAACCGCTGTTTGGTATAAGTTCCAAGCTAAGCGAACGGTTTCAACCACTTGTCGTTGTGCACGATTTGACACTTCTTGAGCTTCTTGCATTTTGGACGCTTTTTCACAGACTCGTGCTAAATCTTGGCCGCCTTTAAACAGGTTCCAACGTGCACGTAACATTGCCGTATTATCATCGCTGTCGCCATGATTACCATCAACGTTGTGGTTACGGGTATGTCCAAGTTGCAGGTCAACTCTAGGAACAAAAGGTGCTCTTGTGCCTTTGTATTCATTACGAGTGACTTGTACGTCTTCTACTGAAGCGCGCAAGATAGGATGACATTTTAAGCCATGTTCAACTGCAGCGTTTTCAGAGTTTGGAAAGCCTTGTGGGGTTTCCGGTAAAACTAAATGAGAAGGTGTTGGGATGCCGATTTGACGTAAAAATGCTGTTTCAGCATCTCTTAGCAACCCTTGTTGTGCTAAATGATTTACACGAGCTAAAGCAACACGCGCTTCTGCTTGGTCTAAATCTGCTTTACGACCAATACCACCTTCACTACGTTTTTGAATTTGACCATAAATGCGTTCGATAGTGGCAAGATTTTCTTTCGTATTCACTACTAAATCTCTGTTTTGCAGAACATTTAAGTAAGCTTCAACGACTCTCAACGCAGTATCTTGAGCATTACCGTTCACACGCCATGACTCAGCTCTCACACGCGCTTTGTGGCCTTCAACATCGTTATAGACGGCAAAGCCATCGAATAACATTTGCGTTGCTGTTAACGCAAATTCTGTTCGTGTCATTGTTGTTGTACCAAGGGACGCAACTGGAGGAACTAATGAAGTTGGTATAGGCCCAGTAGTGATGACACCATTAAAACCAGCCACTGCACGCGTAGTAGAGTTATTTGTGTATTGTTGACCTAAGCCTGCTGTCAAATCGACAGAGGGCAAATAACCTGCATATGATTCGCGCAATTGTTTATCTACTTCGTCACGAACGTTCGTGCTGATTAAAAAATCAGGAGAGGTTGCAAGCGAATGAGCTACCGCATCATGTACGGTATACGCATAGGCTTGTGTACCAAATGTTAACGCGATTGAAGGTAAGAGTATTTTTAGAAATCTGTTTTTTGACATGACTGTGTTCGCTCTTCCGTCTATCCTTAAACGCCCATAGGACACAAGCTTCGTTGCTCTGCACGAGTTAACCTTGATACAGCTGGTTAGCTACTTATCTGCAGAACAGGGTTGCTACCTTGTCCACCCTCTGTAATATACCCTGCCATCTGATGAAAGGGAATTTATTCAGCCTATCTTAATTTAAATATTATTAATTATCTAGACAGTGTTCGCTGCTTGCTAACTAAAAAAATATTCATTCGTTCTAAGCTTCTTAGAAGTTACATAAACATGACGATGGGTACAAGTCAATTTTTGAAAAAAGTGAAATGAAATCAATGTTTGCGGTTCGGATCAACCGTATGAGGGCCAAGTCGAGGAGCTTTATTGCCATGCCATATAGAAGAAAGTTGTTGGTGACGATTCATATATAGAGCCAACTGAAGACGATCACTAATACCAATTTTGCGAAATATCACACCTAGATGTGCTTTAACGGTTCTTTCGGAAATACTGAGTTGTTCGGCTATTTTCCTATTACTGGATCCGGTTGCAACCAATGCTGCAATTTCACATTCCCTTGGCGTCATCGTTGCAATACCTTTATCCAAATGCTTTGCTTCTTGATGTTTGGCATGCGTAATATCTTCAATCTCAGAAAGTAATCGAGTGACAAACTTACGATCAACCCATAGCTCATTTTCCATGACGGTTTTGATCACTTTCGGCAGGATAGTCAACTCAATATTAAAACTGCAATAGGCTTTGGCACCAAAAATAATCGCTGAGATTTCTTCACGCTCATCAGGGGCTCTTGCCATGATAACAATATTAAGCTGGGGTTGGATTTCACGCAGGCTTGCAATCTCATTTACGCCCGATTCACCGAGTAATTGCAAATCAACGATCAAAACATCAAAGATCACCTTTTTTAAACACAACTCCAATGCGCGCCTGTCATGGACATCGACTTCATACATAGGATAGATGGGAGACAATAGCGCATGCCAGCGTGCTCCCATTTCCGTATCTGACGAAGCAATCAATATCATCGGTTTAGCGCTCTCTCATCGCGTTACGTTTTGCTTTAATGATTGGTTTGAGTAAATATTCTAATACGGTCTTTTCACCCGTTAAGATGTCTACCGTTGCACTCATCCCCGGAATAATTTGCAAGCGTTCGCCATGCTTGCCTACTAAGTAGCTTGCTTCTGTCGTGCGAACGCGAATTTGGTAAAATGCATTCCCTTTTTCATCCGTGATGGTATCAGCACTGATATGTTCAACCACGGCTTTTAAACCACCATAAATAGAAAAGTCATAAGCAGAAATTTTAACCGTCGCGGGTAAGCCCGGTCTTAAAAACCCGATATCAGAAGGTCTTACATTTGCCTCGATCAACAACGTGTCATCCAAAGGAACGATGTCCATTAAATCTTGACCTGGCTGAACAATCCCGCCGATGGTGGCTACTTTAACTTGGTTAACGGTCCCTCGCACGGGCGATCGCACAATGGTTCGTGTCACTCTATCGGCCGCTGCTTTATTGCTTTCAAATAATCGAGAATATTCAGCTTTAGCGGTATTCAACTCTTTAAAGGCATCGGATTTAAATCCTAAAAGCAATTCCTCAATTTTGCGTTGCGCTCCGGTTAAACTTGCTTCTAACTTAGGGATAGAGAGCTGTGTTTGCTCTAAATCGCCCTGTAAGTCGTTCACCGTTCTTTCTAAGCGTAGAACATCTACTTCAGAAACTGCACCCTGTGCCACTAAAGGTTTAGTAAGTGATAATTCTTTTTTGACTAAGGTTAAGCTACGTTCAACTTGATCTTTTTTACCTAACGCCGCCGATAACTCTTGCTTACGCTGCTCTACATCATCTTTTAAAATATTTAATTTGACTTCCAATTCATGCTTGCGGTTTTCATATAAGCTAGTTTCATTTTTAACCGTCTCGGGTGAACTCTCGGTCAACTCTTTCGAGAATTTCAAAGTCGCTCCAGAAGTCTCTGAGGTTAAACGCTCAATTTTAGCTTGCAAGGCATCGCTTTGCACTTCACCTTCTTTCATGGAAGACACAAAGCGTGTGTCATCGATAATCATCACGACTTGTCCACGTTCGACAACTTCGCCCACCTTCACACGAATATCTTTGACAATACCACCTTCTAAATTTTGCACCACTTGCATACTACGTGAAGGGATCACTTTCCCCTGCGCGACGGTAACAACGTCTAAGGTTGCAAAACTTGCCCAAATACCCGCCACAAATAAAAACCCTGCTGCCGCAATCAAAATCATGTGATAGCGAAATGGCACGCCTTGGAGCATCGCGGCGCTGGAGTCGGTCATGAACTCAATATCAACCTCTTGGATTTCTGCCTTTTTCTTGGTCTCTGCCAATTCATTGACCGCGTCTCGTAATTGTAAGAATTTATCGCGCATTTGAGTGCAACTTCCCCTCTGCTAGTGCTTTTAAAACCAAATCTCTTGGGCCATCTGCAATGACCTTACCCCCATCCATCAAGATCAAGCGATCGACGAGTGATAGCAAAGAACCTTTATGCGTCACTAAAAGTAAGGTTTTACCCTTTGATGCTTCAATCAACTGATTTTTAAATATTTCTTCAGTTCGATTATCCATCATATTGGTCGGCTCATCTAAGACCAAAATAGGGGGATCCAGAATCAACGCTCTGGCAATCGCCACAGCTTGTCTTTGACCGCCAGAAAGCTTCTCACCTCTTTCACCCACGGGCATATCAAAGCCCTGTGGATGTTTGGCAACAAAATCTGTCACACCGGCAATTTTCGCTGCTCTTAACACCGACACATCATCTGCAAAGGGTGCCCCGTAAGTAATGTTTTCTTTCACTGAACCATAAAACAAAATCACATCTTGGGGCACATAACCAATATTGCGACGCATTGAAGCGGGATCTAACTGACTGATCTCTGTGCCATCCATCAATACCGTGCCTTCAGTCGTTTGATATAAGCCCAAAATGAGTTTTTCAATGGTGGTCTTACCTGAGCCAATGCGACCAATGATCCCCACTTTTTCACCAGGTGCAATACTAAACGTGATATTGCTTAACGCAGGGACTTGTTGGCGAGGATATTTAAATGTCACGTCTCTAATTTCAATATCACCCGTTAACTGAGGACGATGTAATGGTGTGCGTCCTCTTAACCTGTCAGTTGGCATTTTCATCACATTATCAAGCGATTGTAATGCCGCTACTGATTGATGATAGCGCGTCATTAAACCTGCAATTTGCGATAAGGGTGCCAGCGCTCTACCCGTCAAGATAGTACAAGCTATCAACGCCCCCATGGTCATATCACCATCTGCAATACGGTTTACACCTAATATCACAACTAATACACCTGCAACTTGTTGTACAAAAACCGAGAAGTTAACTGCTGTTGATGACCAACCACGCACTCTTGTGCCGATCTTTGCTGCCATACCCACTGCATGTTCCCATTTGCGTTGCAATGGGCTTTCCGCTGAAAGACTTTTAATCGTTTCAACAGCAGATAACGATTCAATCAACATCGCATGTTTTTGACCAGAGTAGCGATACGATTCCTTCACTGCTTTGTTCAGAGGTGCTTGAATTAGAAAACCCACTAATATCACTAAGGGTACCGCCAAAATGGGCACAATGACAACGTAACCGCCTAACGTAAAGATAATTGCGATGAAAAATAAGACAAATGGCAAATCGATTAAGGCACTAATCGTAGTTGAAGTAAAAAAATCTCTAAACGAATCGAACTGTTGCATATTATTGGCAAAGTTCCCTACCGATTCTGGGCGCGCCTCCATTCGAATGCCCATCATTTGTTCAAAGATATTAGAAGATAACATGACATCGGTCTTCTTACCGGCAATATCGATGAAATAACCCCGTAGCATTTTCATAATAAAATCGAAGGTAAAGATGATGAGTACCCCAATCGCCAGTACCGTTAAGGTATCCATCGCGTTATTGGGTACCACTCTGTCGTATACGTTCATCACAAACAAGGAAGAACCAATCGCAAAGATGTTAATAAAGAAAGAAGCCACTAATACTTCTGAGTAAATTTTCCACGTCGTGGCAATGACACTCCAAAACCAATTCTTAGGACGCTCTTTAAAACCTTCATCACTGCGCTTATCAAAACGATAAGCTGGACGCGTAAAAATAGAATAACCTGTATATTGCTTTGATAATTCAGCAATAGAGACAACTTTTTCGCCTTGTTTAGATTCAGGTTGAATGATAGTGGCGGTACCTTTAGCATCATTCTTTGCCACTAAAATACACGCTTGACGGTTTTTCAATAAAAGAACGGCAGGTAATACTAAAGGTGAGATATCAGGGATAGTTCGCGACACAATTTGCGCAGACAATCCGGCTCTAGCAGCTGCTCGAATAAAGAGCTCCGGTGTTAACTTATTTTCAACAAGCGGCAGACCTGCTATCAGTGTTTCTGGCGAAAAAGGATTATGCTCTAAACGTGTTAGCACCACTAAGCAAGCAAGCAGAGGATCATGCGCGATATGATGAGCAGCCGGTATTCGCCATTGTTCAACTTCAGGCTCTTCAGGTTTTTGACTCTCATCAGCGGTTTCCTTAATTAGGTTACCTGCCATACCAATAGAACCAACCTCACCAATCGCATTTTCAATAGGTGTTCCCTCTGACTTTTTATCAGACTTATCCTTTTTCTTTTTGGATGAATCGCTGGGTTGATCCATAATTACTTATTTCTCCAACATACTAGTCATTATTTATCTTTTAAGGTTCGCACCACTAAATCCATGTCCGAACGAGGTCGATGTAATTGGCTTAAGGTTAAATGAGAGTGTCGAATGCATTCCTCAATCACCCCCTTTTCAACTGTGCTTTCTTCAACCATCGTATATTCATCCCAGATGTCTGCCAACCGCTCATCGAATTCTTTCACTTTAAAAAGCTGGGTAAAGCCTATGTCTCTTAATATTCTTTTTATGTCATCATTATTACAAACAATGCTGGGTGGCTCCATTGTGAATAAAGGACGATGCTCCTCAGCTAAAAAGAAATTTAATAATGTCCCCAAAACCGTACTATCCACCATCGTGGTTTGGGTCATATCAATTAAAATATCCTTTTTCGCTTCATAAGGGTTGCACAGTTTAAGCACTGCTTCTAAGGTTGGAGCAATGTTGAACCGAAGCTCACCTATCAGTTTTAACACAAAAAAGTCTTTTTTATTGAGATATAAAATAGGATAAGTTTGCATATTCAACCCTTACGCACCATGACTAATGAAATATCATCGGGATAACTCGTCTCAGGACGTACTCCAAGTTCAGTTAACATTTGCTGTACAGTGATATCTGGCTTTTCCATTAGTGACAGAAGCTCCTTTTCCTTTTCTGCCAGATCTTTTCCTTTCATAATTTCAAAAATACCATCTGAAAACATGGCGATACCAAATGATTCTTGTAACGGGTATTGATATTGCTCATATTCAGCGCCTTTAAAAATCCCTACCGCAAAACCACGGCCTGGTAAAAAACCACTTTTATGACCATCCCATATGAGTGGATTTGGGCAATGCCCACCTATGCTATACACAAGCACGTTTCGAGTGAGATCAATCACGCCATAAACCATTGTCAAATATTTACCGAGTTTTGCTTTCAAAATTTCATCACTCAGAAGCTTCAACACTTTTTCTGGATGTAAGATAAATTCGTCATACCCCATTTCAAAATTCAAAACCATTTTTTCAATAAAACTTTTCAGCAGCACAGTGACGAAAGCAGAAGAGGCACCATGCCCCGATACATCGGCGATATAAAAGACAATCTTGTCATCACTGATTTCGAAGTAATCAATAAAATCACCGCTTAAATAAAGAGAAGGGATCACGCGATGGGTAAAGTGATAATCTGAAAATGTCATTTCTTCTTTTGGAAGGAGTTGTTGTTGCACACTTTTCCCTGCTTCTTGATCTTCTTTGAGTTGTTCTAAACTGTGCGCCAACTGAATATTTTTAGCTTCTAATTCTTGCCGATACTTCTTATTCTCGCTAACAAGACGTCCACCTTCTAATGCACGACAAACCGCATGCTCAAGCACGGTCATATTCACAACAGGTTTCAATACATAATCTTGTGCACCTAAGCGCAAGGCCTCAATTAAATCATCGGTAGCATGTGATTCGGCGACAATCACAACAGGGGTTTCAGGTGATTCTCTTTTAATCGATTCCAGCAAGGTTAAACCATTCAACCCTGTCATCGCTAAACTACTCAGAACTAAATCGGGTTTTTTATCTCGAAACACCGCTAGTGCCTCTTCACCGGCTGAGGCTTCATACATAGTAAACCCGCTGTCTTCTAAATAGTCGACAATGGTTTTACGAAATTGGACCTCAGCATCTGCGCTGAGAATGCGTCCATATGAAATCATGCTATCTGTCTTCATTTACAGCCTAATGTTAGCTCAATAGTTTATAAATAGTCTGGACCAAAGAGAATAGCCCCTATCCCTTAATCGGATAGTTCGGCAAAACAATAGAGCTTACGGTGTAAAATACTGGATATCCGGTAAGCCAATCATTATGATTGGCAACTAATTCTTATACCGTGTAGTAGAAACGGGGAAAATAATGAACAAAAGAACAACTAGCCTATTAGCACTCTTTCTCGCCTACCCTACCCTGAGTGTAGGTTTTTATACAACCGATACACCTACCCCCCAAGGACAAGCAAACTGTCTAGAAGACATCTTCTTCCAGGGGGACACCCGTTTAAAGCTGCGCTTTCGCCAAGAACAGGTGAATGATAAAAGTTGGCCACAATTAAGCCGCGATCCCGACTTTCCAGGGAGAGCTAGCACGCTCTCGACTCGCTTAACGTATAATACGGCCCCTTTTTATCATGTTTATGGGTTATTGGATTTCAATAATGTGACGTCTTATTTTAATAATCATCATAATAGCGGAAGTAATACCAGTCCTTCAAAAACCCATTACGCAATCATACCCGATCCTAAAGGAACGGCATTGGTTCAAGCTTTGGTCGCATTTGACGGTATTCCTGAAACCCAAATTCTGGTTGGAAGACAAAACATTAATCTTGATAACGAACGTTTTGTTGGCACCTCTGATTTTAGACAAATGCCAAAAACCTATGATGCAGTTAGCCTCGTCAATCGCTCACTGACCAATGTTGAATTGTTTTATGCTTTTGTCGATCAAGTGAACACCATTTATCAAGGTAATCAAAGTGCTTATTTCCCACAACGCGCTAACACCACACATCTTATCAATGTGTCAGCAACAATATTTCCTTTTGGAGATTTAATTGCTTACGGCTACTTAGTGCATGATTTTGATTTCCCCACTTTCTCAGCCAACACTTATGGATTGCGATATGAAGGTGATTATCCCTTTGCAGATTTCACGCTTTATAGCGTGATGGAATATGCCAGACAAAATGCTAAAAATCCTAACCCGGTTGATTACCGCGCAAACTATTATCACCTTAACGGCGGGTTGACCTGGCTTTGCTTCGATCTCAGTGGCGGTCTTGAAGTATTGAGTGGCGATGACCGAACCTTTGGTAAAGCCTTTAAAACACCTTTTGCCAGTTTGCATGAATTTAATGGTTATGCCGGAAAGTTTACGAGAACGCCCGACGATGGCTTAAAAGATCTCTATGCCAGTGCACAAATCACCGCTTGGGAAGTTGTTCTAGAAGCAACGTACCATCATTTTAAAGCGCAATCAGGTGGCACAACTTTTGGACATGAATGGGATTTTGGTATTAAACGCCCCATCTTTAAAAATTACTTTTTGGGAGTGGAATACGCTGATTTTTCTGGCCGTAAAGAATATGGTTATGCTGATACCCGTAAATATTGGGTGACCGCCGCCGCTAAATTCTGTTAAATGCTCTTCCCATTTTGGTTTTAGGCGTTGTTGACTTCGTCCATCTCACAAACAGTCATGTACTTTAGTACATTCCTGTTGTTCGAGGACTTGTCGCCTAGCCTAAAATCAAACTGGTTTGAGCATTGAAATTTTTTGAGTATTAGAGCTTTCAGCTTTTGGCTTACTCGTGACTTCCGCTTTGGGCTTGCTAGCACCCTCAACTTTTAGAGGATAAACATCTTTATCCGTTTTGGTCTTAACCGTAGCGGGTTTGAGATTGGTCTTACCTGCATCCGCTTTGGGATCGGGTAAATCGCTGTCTTTAACAGGCTCTGTTGTTTTAACAGCAGGTTCCTTAACCGCAGGCAAATCTTTAACAACCGTGACCTCTGTGCTGCTATCATTTTTCGTCTTAGCGCTTTCAATAGAAAGCTTCGCATCACTGCTGCTATTGGAAGCATCATAAGGATCGAGATCTGCTGTGCCATCGCCATCTGCATCATTGTCAAATTCATTGTTAATGAGATAGAGGCGTCGTTGGAAATAAGCATCACGCATGAAAGCGTATTCATCGACAGCAACCGTACTCAATACGGTATCATGTCTTAATAATCTTGCTCTGAGATCGATAAGATCTAATGTTAAGAGACCATAACGCCATTCATCATCCCCAATCCATGGCCAGACACTGAAGGCATAATAATCAACAACCAAACCTGCTGTATCACGGATAGTACTGGGTCCAAGGAGTGGCAATACGATATAAGCGGAGCACTCATAACCCCAAATATATAACGTTTGTCCAAAATCTTCCCTGCGGTGCATCAGCCCTAAATTGCCTGCAACATCAAAAAAACCGCCTAAACCGAGAGTAGAATTAATAAAGAAACGGCTCGCGTCGTGTGAAGCATAACCAAGTTTGCCCTGCAAAATATCATTCGCGATGTTCGAGATTTCTCTTAGATTGTCATAAAAATTACCAATCCCCATTTGAAAGGGTGTTGGCAAATATTTCCAATAGGCATAAGCAACGGGTCTAACAACAGCTTTGTCGAGGGTTTTGTTTAACGCGTAAATTTCACGGTTAACGCCTTCAAATGGATCCATTGGATGCGGATTTGTCTTTTGACATCCCCATAACATGGCGCTAAGCAGTGCACAAGACAATAAGCGACGCATATTTCTCATCCAATAAAGTAGAATCTTTCTGTTATCAGTTTAGCTGTAGAACGAATAAGTACAACCGTGATTTTATTTTTCACAAAAAAAAGCCCTGTAAAACAGGGCTTTTTTATTAGTTTGGTTACCAGATTACCTGACCACGTAAGCCTAAGATGCTTACGCTGGAATCAGCAGGCAAGGAGGTACGATTGTAGTTGGCCATAAACCTAACATTGTCGTTTACGTACCAATTCAATCCTACTGTTGTTGCATGTGCAGAACCAACGAGATCTAAAGAATCAACCGAGTTGGTGAATCTGCTGTTTGGCCAGTCGACAAAGAATGCGTACGGGTTACTAGCTAACGATTGGTTATCTAACAAGTTTACATAACTGTGACGCGCTGCAATTTCCCATGCACCAGTACGGCATCTAGGATGTACTGTACCGAATGTTCCGCTGTCAAAATCGTATTCTTTGATTTCGCCGGTTAATACATAAGAACCTTCTACATAGTAACCATGATATTTTTGGTCGCCAGCTGGGTTACGTAAGTCGCCCACTGGGTAAATGTCATCACGGTTAATACGAGCCCACATGTATTCGCCTTGCAGAATCATTGGTCCCCAACGGCCAGCTAATTCTAAGCCATAGACTTGGTTGTCTTGAGCAGAATTAGGTGGAATGTTGGTGAACAGAACTGGCGTGTTACGTGCACGAACTTCCATACCGGTGAAATAGTCGAAGCCATTTGCTTCGTTATGGAAATCTTCATAACGACCAGACGCACCTAAATGGTAAACAGTATAGTTGTCATGAACCGGTGAGAAAGTGATACGCGCTGCAGCACCGAGGGTATCGCTGCCTGCTGTGCTACCAAACGGACCGCTGCCTGGTTGTGCTACACCAGCAATAACGGGTGGGGACGCAATAACGTCACCCGTTTGTCTGTGGCCAGCGCCATAAGGATGATAAATTGCACCGGAAGCAGTGATCATTTGACCATGCCATTCAGCATACAAACCTAAACCGTAGTAAGGTGAGAAAGCATTTGAAGGCAATGAAAGTTCCATGAATGGCGTATCGCTTGAGCTACCCCAGTTTTCTAAACCAAATGGAACGCTCACTTGACCGAGTGCGAAGAAGAAAGTATCGCAAGCATCATAACCTAACCAAGCTTCACCAAAACGTGATGTGCCGGCTTCGCCTGGCGCATCAATTAAATCTACGTCTAACTTATAAACCCAATGTGCGCCTACGCCACCTTTGAGAGTGATACGAGCATTACGAATTTGTGCACCGCTTGGGAAACCGAGAACGTTTTCACCAGTATCAAACCAAGCTTGGTCTAACATCATTCGACCACCGAAACGGAACCAGTAATCTTTAGAACTGGTTTCGAATACTTCCAAGCCGCCTCTTGAGCCAACCGTCATGCTATCAGCAAATGCTGACCCTGATGCGACGGCGCCTAGGCCCGCTAGAGCCAACATGGCCAACCTACTATTTGTCATTTTGCTCATCTACAAACTCTCCATTGGAATGCATAACGGTTAATGGCATTGCGACTAACATCAAATGATTATGAAAGTGCATTAAACCAAACCCACGTTAAAAAACTTAACGATGCATAATATACCGCTGTCGCTACGACTCTTCAATATGCGGAGCACCGTTATTAGCAATCATCTAGGCCGTTCTTTCCAATAGCCTTGTGTAGCAAAGCTCTCCCAACCCCAACGTATCCATTTCACTAACGAGAAAGCAAGCCATAATGCCCATAGCAGCATTAAAATCCTATATATATACATTGGTAATGAAATGACCCACGCTTGTGCGAGCTCTCCCTTCGACATGTCTTGATACCACTGTAATTGATACATTTGTGGATCGGTAAATTGAGATTGCACAATATTGATGACAGGACCTGCAAGCTGCATTCGGGGTGATCCAAGAAGTCCATCAGATATACTTGTAAATAAGCTAACTATGAATATCAGTGTTAACAACACAAGTCCAACTTGCATCCATTGAAACGCACTGATTGACATTGTTGCAGAAACATCTCTTCTTTTGTTCATTGCAACAAACCAGGCTATTACAATGATGATTGCCATGGGTGTTGCCAAAGTTAATCCGATTGCCAATAAAAACCATTGCCAACTACGCAAAGGAGTTAAACTTGAACGTCCCAAAGCAATTGCCGCTACAAGGATAATGCCTAATAATCCCCAAAATAAAACGGCAGGACCCACCACGGATCCTCCTAATAATAAAATCCAGCGATCTTTACTTATATTGAGATCGATCACACCGTTGCTACTTAGCATTTCTAAATCAATTGCTGGGGTGCGGTAAAACATCGAGATCGGGTGCGGTTCTTGCCATTTCACTTCAATTCTTTGGCTGCCTGGATTCAGCGGAACCGTGATCTCACCTTGTTTCATATTGATTGGTTGGCTCAATCCATTAATCAAAACATCCTGCAAAACAGCGCTTGCTGGAATTTTAAAGACATGTGCTCCGCCTTCACTGGCTCGTGCTGTAAACCCAAGCGAGCCTTGACTGATGCGTTTACCTGGCGCAACGGCTAAACGGCTATCGTCAATGGTCACTGTGTTTCCTGCAACTGGCAGTGGCCTTGTGACTTCGATAGTCACTGTTTCGCCATTCCAGGGTTCAAAGCGCGGCATATAGCGATTTGCTTGATTACTTTGATGAATCATGGGAATGCCTTCAAACGCAATATGCCACTGCGAAATCGCATCGACTTGCCATATTTGTTTAAGACTGGGATCGTTCACTGCCACTAATTTGATCGTTTTACTGGGACTGAGCTTAGATCGCCAAACGACTTGGTTCTCTTGCGTTCCAAGGGTTACCCACGCTTTGCCATCTTTCATTTGCACTTTGTCAGAAAGGACCGACTCACCCGCTAACAATGGAATGCTAATATCGATTGCACCTTGCGTTGGCGCAACGCGTTGCAATTGATTAATCACTTCCCAGTCTAAACCCAGCTTGAGTGTTTTCGTTAGAATCACAAAAGGGGGAATTCTGCTGGCTTGTAAATTCGCATTTGGTGTTTTTGTTGGTTCATCTGCCTGTTTAACGCGATTAAAATATAAGTGATTACCTTGCAACTGGTGGCGATTAATACCTTCAATGGTCCAACCATTCGCTGATTGTGAAATGTCTTTTGGTTTTAAAGGGATCCCAATTTCAAATTTATCTTGATCACCAATTAAACCTTCCATCACGACATCGTGCACGCCTGCTGGTAAGTTTAACCACAATTGTTGATTGGCATCATATTGCAAATTTTTAGCGATCACGTTATTCACAAGAACTGTGCGAGGCACCCATTTGTCTAACGTACTTGGAATGGGAAGTGCCACGTTTGAGGTGATATTTGCCTTAATGCGCAATACGAGATTATTGGCATTCGCTTCTACTTGCATCCGGCTTATCTCGGCACATTCTGGCAAACACGTTGGAGGTTCTAATAACCGCTCACGCAATTGTGTTAATAAAGCTTCATCAGGAATATCTGAAGCCATAGCATCTGGCGCCAACAGTCCAAATGACAACATGCCTAAAAAGAATAAGGCGATTGCTGCAACTTGGGGAACCTTCCTATTTTCAGGTGGCGTGATATTTCTCGCTTCTACTCGTGATGCTTTAAACAATCCGTAAATCAAAGCAAACATTAACAACACTTGTAATACTTTTAACACTGAGGTCACCCTGGCACTTAACAACCACAATTTAAGCGTTTGATCCATCTGCACCGGACCATTCCACGTTAAGTTATATTGGTTCCAATACCAAATTGGTACTGAAGGACCTGTTTGTCGTTTTGCATTCGGATCATAATCATCTAATTGTTTTTCTTCTTTAGCGATTTGATCTTGAACATTTGCACTGCTGCCTGCAACGCCTCGATCTTCAAACATTTTTTGTCTGCCTAATGGTGCATTCAACGCTTCCATGGCAACCTGAGGTGCTCCCGCCATTTTACTCATCACAATTCCTTCTTGGATCGCCATCGGATATCCATTAGGTAACGTCAGCTGAGGGTAAATAGCATTGCGGATCTGCATCGCCATAAACGGTAAGGCCCAAAACAACAGAACAATAAAACTCAATCCGAAATAATATGTGATCCAACGTTTGGCTTTGCTGGTGGGCGGTAGCACGACAATCAAGGCTAGCGCTGCAATGAGGTTTAACCAACTATACACAGGAGCGCTACGTTCTTGATAAGTCATTGTGATCATCAATAAGGCGACTAATCCCCAACGCCATCCTAATAGTTTCAAAACTGCCGCTGCGATAATGAGCACCAAGAAAAGATCGAGCAAGGTCCACTGTTGGATCCAAGCTTCATTCGCCGTATCAACTCCCCACGCACCAAGCAACATCCAGCCCGGCGGTAAATGAAGTTGCGTAGAAAGCGATTTCACATCAACATCCCAACCTACTGCTGGTAACTTAGAGGGCACTTCATTGATACGGCTCACTGCAGTTAAATTTAGAATTCCCTGACGAATTTCAACGCCTGGAACGCCATCACCGACTTGCGTAATTAATCTATCATGACCATCGATACTGACCCGACCTAACTGATAAGGCGGCAATTGGCTGAGACGCCAATGCTGCTCAATCGTACCCGTCATCGTATCTTGTAACGTATAGCCTTTCCCTTCAAAATCCAACCACATTCTACGTTGTAAATTAAGTTGTTCTGCACGCCGTGCTTCTTGTCCACGACGCATTTCTTTGAAGGTCAAAGACTTGCCTTTATCGAGCAAATACGCCGGATATTCTCGCCATGCCATTGGCATATCGGTTTGCTGAGGATCGATGCTTTGTGCGCCTTGAATATCCACTAACCTTAAAGCATTCTGTTGCGCAAAAGACCAAATCTCATTAGCGGGCCAAGGCGAGGCTAAACTTTGGAAATCAATTTTATCTTGTTTACCCACAAAGCGACTTTTAATACTCACATCCCAAACACCTGGTTTGACTTGCAAGCGCAGTAAACCATTGTCTTCTAAACGCGATGGTAAACGACTTATAATAGAAAGTGGCAGAGAATCGGCTAACAATACGGGGCCTAAAGTCACTTCGCGCGATTGCCCCGAGACTCTAAGACGTAACAATAGGGTTTGCTCTAATGGAACATCGTCTTTAAAGAGTCGATAAACTTGTACATTGAGTGAATCTTGCTCTTTGTGTTCAACCTGAGGTTGATTTTGACGCGTTAACCAAATCTTACCTGTTCTATCACGATCGGGTTGTTCGATAACTTTATCTTCTATCGTTAAATTGACTGTTCCCACATTGACTGGGATCTGGATGAAATCAGGTACTCGCTCCCAATGTAAAACGCCTTCGATGGTATATTCGCCCAAAGGTAATAAAACGGCGGGAGATCCTTGATGCGTACTCACAGGAAACACTTTTTGGTTAACTTTGATCTCTTGCGGCCAATACTCATTGCTACCGGGTAAAACAACCCAAGCTTCCATATAATTCACGACTTTGAGTGTAAAAGACCCTTTTTCTCGTCCCACATTCAATTTGAGATCGGTTGGCCAAACACAAAAATGTTGATCTTGGTTATTATAAGGAATGGGACAAAGCGCTATCTCATGTCCTTTTAGAACCCAGCCTTTCCAGGGAGTTAAGATCTCAGGAATGGATTTGTCATCAGGAGCTGCGGTAACGTTCCATACAGTGAGACAACAGCAAATAAACAGCAACCAGCAGCGAAGGGCAGTTTTCATGGATCTATTCCTTTAGATAACCAAGTTAGAAACTACTAAGTAGCATCTTCTACAATCTACCTTAATTTTTCTAATAGTTTAAGTAATCTCACCTCTGAGACTGGCCCTTCAGTACCGAGCTTTTCAGCAAACAAGGAAATACGGAGTTCTTCTATCTTAAAACGGAACAATATCAAAGGATCATCCCAGTTCATTTCCCTCAGATCTTTTGAAGCAAGTTTACTTTCATATGCTTTTTGGACCCTACCTAAAATAACCATCGCTTCTTTATCTCGCTCTACAAGACGCGGTAATTTTTCCAAACGAATTAAAATCGCCTTTAAATAGGTTGTGTAGCGCAACAACGTGGTGAAAGGAACGCGGGTTAAAAAATGTTGCTCAAATAAGTTTTTCAGCTGATTTTGCACATCGGTTAATACCATTTGCATTTCTTTTGAGGGTTTATCGGCTAAACGATACAGGAGATTTTCTATTTGCTGATTGAGCGGGATCCATTCTTTTGCTGCTGCAATTAAGATATTGGCTTTACCCACTAAGTCGTTACGATGTTGTGCTAATTGTGCGTTAAAGGCTTCCAAAGTTCGAATATGCAGATCAGGAAAAGTATTCACAACAGCGCTCAATAACAACTCTTCCGTTAAAACAGCATACTCACCTAGCGGGCTGTTTTGCACTTGGAAGCTTTTTTTGTTGGCGATAATTTGCTTTTTAATAAAAGTACTTGCGTCTTTTAAAGTTAATAAATAAATCCTCGCAACCCCTAAAAAATGATGATAGCGCGCTAAAACTTGCGTATCAAAAAGTCCAATTGAAACGCTACTCCCCGCATCGACGAGTGCTGGATAATAAATAAGCTCTAAACGATTTCTCAAGACAACATGGCGCTCTACTAAGTTGTCAAAATCCCAGCTCGTGATATTTTTTCTTTCTAATGTATCATTTTGCGTCATTTTGTCGGTAAATTTTTCGCGCAGCTGTTCATACAAAGTAGCCAACTTATCTCCATGAGCTAAAAGTTCTTTTTTTGTTCCAAGAACGATAAAGTGCATTTTTAAATGCGTGGGCAACAACACGTTTTCCCACAATGAAGGGGGTAATGCTAACCCCAACCTTTTTTCTAAATAAACCCGTAAGGCATTATCAAAGGGGAGCTGGCGATTAATATGCTCTCTGGCATGTGCTATGGTTTCAGGTAAAGGATTTAATAATACGCGTAATCGTTTAGGTAACGATTTAAAATACAGCGCAATTTTCTCGGTAACTAATCCATCGACTAACCACGAAAAATCACACGCTTGTAATAACGCCAGTGATTCAACTGGGATCTGTAATGTGACGCCATCGTCATCTGCTGTTAAATCAAATTTATATATGAGTTGATACGTTTGATCATCGTACCCTAATTGTAATGGGAAATTTTTCTCCCACCAATCTGCTTTTGATTTATCGATGCCAATGTCCGATTCTTTAAACAATAACTGACTGTCATCATATTGCTTTGCCCACTCTTCTAAGCTTGCAGTCGACATAACATCCATCGGTAAGTGAGCTTCATAAAATGCAGCAACCAAGCTTTCATCCACCATGATTATTTGACGACGCGTTCTATCTTCTAATGATCGAAGTTCTTGAATGGTTTGGTTATTTTTGGCATAAAAAGCACATCGGCTTTTTACTTGCTGTTCGATTAGTCCTTGCAATATAAATAATTTTCTTGCTTCAACGGGATCGATCTTTTCATAACTCACTTTACGCCGACTAACAATTTCCAAGCCAAACAGGGTAGCGCGTTCAAAAGCAACCACTCTTTGATCTTTGAGATCAAAATGAGGCTCAACGTATTGACGCTTCAGTAAGGGCTTCGCAACTTCTTCTATCCATTTTAATTCAATTTCTGCATTGGTTCGTGCATAGGTCTTAGAGGTATGTACAATTTCACCGGCAACCACCCAGGTTGGTGGTTTTTTAAAGAGCCCAGAGCCTGGGTGTAAGAAAAACTTAACCCCTCTAGCTCCTTGATATTCCGTTTTTTGTTCTTTTAAACCAATCCCATCGATAAATCCGGTTAACAATGACTTGTGGATCTGGCTCGGATCTGCTGCGACTTGATTTACTTTAAATTGCAATTCTTTAACAATATCTTGTAATTGTGCGTGCACATCCAGCCATTCACAAATTCTTAAATAAGAAAGAAAATTTGTACGGCACAACTTTCTGAATTTCTGATTCGATAACTTTTGCTTATATTCGTTAATGAAATTCCATAAATTTAAGTAAGATAAAAAATCAGATGCAGGATCAGCAAACTGTGCATGGCTTAAGTTTGCTTTCTCTTTGCACTCAGCGGGATATTCCCGTGGATCAATAATACTTAAACCACTCACAATGATTAGCATTTCACTGAGTGCACCATATTGATTGGCACCGATAATAATCCGACCCAGCTTTGGTTCAATTGGGATCATCGCTAACTGCTGGCCAATCTTCGTGATTGTCGCATCAGGTGATACCGCTCCTAATCGTTCAAGTAAGGCATAACCATCTTTTATATAACGGCTATCGGGCGCGTCAAGGAATGGGAAATGCGGTATCGATTTCCATCCTAACGATAACATCTTTAAAATAACCCCAGCCAAATTGGTTCGTAGAATTTCCGGTTCGGTATAGAGATCTCGTGTGAGCAGATCTTCCTCGGAATAAAGCCGATAACAAATGCCAGGCCCCACTCGGCCACAACGCCCCTTACGCTGTTCGCTACTGGCCTGTGATATGGGCTCAATGGGCAATCGTTGCAGTTTATTACGATAATTATATCGGCTGATTCTATGCAAACCGCCATCAATCACAAAACGAATATTGGGAACCGTAATCGAAGTTTCAGCCACATTGGTTGCAATAATAATTTTTCGTTTATGCATGGTTTGAAAGATTTTTTGTTGCTCACCCACGCTTTGCCTTGAAAACAACGGCAGCACCACCGTGTTGGGAAGCTCTTGTGCTCGTAAGGCTTCTGCAACTTCACGGATCTCTTTCTCACCACTTTGAAAGATTAAAATATCGCCTGGACCATCTTGATAAGCTAACGCCACCGCATCTTGAACCGCTTGTACTGGATCGTCACTTTCACTCATACCCTGATCTAAATAACGCACTTCAACAGGAAAGGCACGACCTTCAACTTTGATCAAAGGTGCTTGATTAAAAAACGAGGAAAACCTTTCTACATCGATGGTTGCGGAAGTCACGATCACTTTCAGATCGGGGCGTCTTTGACAGAGATTCTTCAAAAAACCCAACAAAAAATCAATGTTTAAGCTACGCTCATGTGCTTCATCGATAATAATGCAGTCATAGTCGTTGAGCCATTTATCGTTTTGAGTTCCACTCAATAATATTCCATCTGTCATCAATTTAATTAGTGTTGTAGGGCTGGTTTTATCAGAAAATCGCACTTGAAATCCAACCAAATGCCCTATTTCACTATTAAGCTCACTTGCAATTCGACTAGCAACGGATCGCGCAGCAAGGCGCCTGGGCTGAGTATGACCAATAAATCCACTCACACCCAGACCGGCTTCTAAACAAAATTTAGGAAGTTGAGTCGTTTTTCCTGAGCCTGTTTCACCTGCCACAATAATAATTTGATGATAGAGCAGGGCATCAATAATTTCTTGCTTCTTGGCCATAATAGGCAAATCAGGATAAGTAATCGTTGGTATCAATGATTGGCGTTTAGTGCGAAGTTCGCTGGAGCGTAATATTTTTTCTTGTAGCGCGATAAGCTTTTGTTGACGAACATCGATATCGTCAATTTTTTCAATTTGCACCAAGCGTCTTCGCAGAATAAATTGATCTTTACGAAGACAATGCTGAATGTGTTCTTTTATCTCTAACATAAGTTTTGATTACGACAAGCTACTTTTTAACCAACTACTTAACAGCGTGTTTTCGGCGTCTGTTAATTTTGGATTGACGGTAATTTCAGCGGTATCAAATGGCAATGCACTGAAAGTGACTGTCAATACTTTAAGCCTGTCTTGACGAAAGACATGAATGTCAACCGTATTACCCGGTTGATACTTTTTAAGCATTTTTTCATAAGAATCCACATCGACTTTCACATTATCAATGGCGACAATCTCATCTTGTACACCAAGACCTGCTTTGGCTGCGCTGGTACCTTCTAATACTTGTGAAACAATCACTTTACCTTGATTCTTCGTATAATTTACACCGAGATAAGCCCCTTTAACAGATGTTGATGGAAGTGGTCTTTTTCCACCCACATCATCTGATGCAATCGCTTGCCTAAAGTTCAACGTTAAACCAAAAGCCCCGAGCAATGGTTTAAGATCAATATCTTCTGTGGTGTAAAGCGCTTGTTGCAGTAATGCTTTTTGCGTTTGCCCACCCAATTCTAGAATCAGCGCTTCTATTTTATCTTCAGGTACGCCAAGAGAGGTTTGACCAAATTCACGCCACAAGCGTTGCATCACTTCATCTAATGACACTTTGCTGTTTGAGTTTGCTCTTAAGGACAGATCAATGGCCAAAGCAATGATCGCACCTTTTACATAATAACTCACTTGTGCGTTAACCGAGTTTTCATTAGGCTGATAAAATTTAATCCAGGCATCAAAGCTTGCATCTAAAACGGTTTGTTTTAAACGACCTGGGTTTCGCATTAAGCGCGTAATGGTCTGCGACAAAATATCCAAATATTGTTCGAGCGTAATCACTTTTGAACGCACAAGGGCTAATTCATCGAAATAAGACGTGATCCCCTCAAAAGCCCATAATTGTCTGGTATAAGATTTTTCACTTAACACATAAGGCATAAAGCCATGTGGTTTAATGCGTTTGATGTTCCATGCATGAAAATATTCGTGGCTAAATAGTCCGAGTAAAACCAGATAATAAGGTGAAACTCCCGTTTCACCTGCTTCTGGTAGATATTCTTTTTGAATTTGCAAAGCGGTTGAATCACGATGCTCTAAGCCGCCATAACTATCTTTGCGTAAATTCAGCAAAAACAAATAACGCGAAAAAGGATACGGCGCAGAAAATAGTGCTAAATGCTCTTCACAAATTTTTTGTAAATCGGTTGCTAAACGCTTTAAATCACCGGAATGCTTGCCAGTGATCGCAACGGCATGCGGGATCCCTTTTGCTTGAAATTCAATGAAATCAAAATTGCCCATTTGCACGGGCTTGTCAATTAATTCATCATAATTGGCTGCTTGGTATCGACCATATCCCATGGGTTTTGCATCAATAGGTGTTAATGTCGTCGCGACGCGCCATTTTTCACTACCAGCAATGGCAGGCGGTGATAAATTCACAAGACAAGGGGCATCTTCTTGTTCATGGACCATTAACAGTAAACTGCAAGGATTAAAAAAAGCTTGTTCATCATCTAAGTAAGCGCCTCTGACCGACGTGTCAAAAGCGTAAACGGTGTATTCAAAAAATAAGGGACCATCTACTTTGGACGCTTGCCAAACATGGCTGTTCAATTTTTCAAGTGCGACAGAGGGACTTTTGCTGTCATTGCCCGCATAAGCGTTGATCTCAACGATATGTCTGGCAAAGTCACGAATAAAATAGCTGCCCGGGATCCAGGTTGGTAACGATACTTTTTGCCCTGAAGGACTGGGACGAGGAATAGTTAAGCAAACCGTAAACTGGTGGCTAAGCGGCTGACTCCCTAAAACATCGTATTCAATCATCATCTATCCTGTTAAAGTATCTTAGTTATCAAACAATTAATCCCATCATAAAGGAATTGATCTATTCTTAATAGAGCAATCCTCTTTTTATCATGAGGTATTTCATTGTACACGGAAAGCTTCGTCGATGTGGTCGTCATTGGTGGGGGTATCAATGGCACAGGCATAGCGGCCGATGCTGCAGGCCGTGGGCTGTCCGTATTTCTATGTGAGCAAAATGATTTAGCAAGCGCAACTTCCAGCGCCAGTAGCAAGCTGATCCATGGTGGACTGCGATACTTAGAAAGCTATCACTTCAACCTGGTGCGAGATTCCCTTAAAGAAAGAGAAATACTCCTTCAAACCGCCCCTCACCTTGTACGTCCGTTACGTTTCGTTGTGCCCTATAATCGGCTGCGACGTTCTTTTTGTCTTATTCGGATAGGATTGTTTATTTATGATCTGTTTGGTTATGGTCGTTTTTTCAAAAGATCAAAAATGATTTTCTTAAAACCCAACCCTGCAAACCCTTTAAAGCACTCCATTCGTAAAGGTTTTATTTACTCTGACGCTACCGTCGATGATGCCAGGCTAGTCATTACCAATGCTTTACGTCTTGCACGCGCTGGTGGGGTTGTTGCCTCCTATACTCGTTGCGTTAGCGCAACACGCATGAACGACCATTGGCAAGTGCAGCTGCAAAATCAGTTAAATCAACAAACTTATACGATCAAATGTAAAGCACTCATCAATGCGGGTGGCCCTTTTATGGGTGAGATTTTAAATAAGGTTTTGAAAATTCCAAGCCAATATAACATCAAATTAATTAAAGGCAGCCATATCATTGTCCCTAAAATACATCAGCGCGAAGAAGCATATGTTTTACAACATAAAGATGGTAGGGTTGTCTTTGTGATCCCCTATTTAAAACAATTTACCTTAATAGGCACGACCGAAATCGTATACCAAGGCTCCCCTTCAAAAGCCAAAATTACCTTTGATGAAATCGAATATTTATGTGAAGTGGTCAGTGATTATTTTCACCATGCACTGAAACCAGAACAAATCATTTATGCTTGGTCTGGCGTTCGTCCCCTTGTTGACGATCAAACCTCAAGCATTTCTGGGAATAGCCGTGAATATAAACTTGAGCTGAACGTAAACGAGCAAGGTAAAGCGCCACTTCTGAATGTCCTGGGCGGTAAACTCACTACCTATCGCCTGCTTGCTGAAAAAACAGTTGATCTGTTAGCCCCTTTTTTCACCCATATGGGGCACGAATGGACCAGCACTTGTCCATTGCCTGGCGGTGATTTTAGAGTACATGAGCTAACTGCTTTTTTAGAAACCTTGGGTCAAGATTTTTCTTGGTTGCCCACGCCATTAGCATTACGCTACGCGCAAAATTATGGCACGCTCACCTATCAAGTGTTAAAAGATGCTAAACAACTCAGCGATCTAGGTTTCCACTTTGGTCATGGGCTTTACGAAAAAGAAGTGGTTTATCTCATCGAAAAGGAATGGGCCCGTAAAGTAGACGATATTTTGTGGCGCAGAACAAAACTTGGCTTATTCTTACAACCGCACGAACAAAAAGAATTAGAAAAGTGGATGGATATTTATATGAATCTGCATTTTAAAGAGGCGATGTAACACTACTTTTTCTCTCAAATTTTAATAGATCTCTTTAATCAGACTGTCGGAGGCCTTCTTTAAAAACCATAAACTCTCCCTTATGACATCTCTGCCAATTCTCATTATCCGTTAAAGGCTCCGTCGCCAATACCGTAATAATATCATTGGGTGAATTTTGCGAGCAAAAATCAATGGTCAAATCATCATCCACCAATTTGGCTTTACCAAAGGGCGCTCGTCTTGTGATCCATACTAACTTGGTAGAACAATGAGCATACAGATATTTAGAATCACACATTAAAAAGTTAACGACGCCAAACTGCGTTAACGTTGCACAGAGTTCTTTAATTAACGCTGCCACTTTTTCATCTTTTTTAGGAGGTTTGGGAAATTTAGTATAAATCTGATCGAGTATCCAACAAAAAGCATGCTCACTATCGGTTGTGCCAACCGGAAAATAATGAACAAGCTTCAATTTCTTTTTGATGCTTCTTAGCTGCCCGTTATGCGCGAAACTCCAATTACGTCCCCACAATTCTCTGACAAAAGGGTGTGTATTTTCTAAACACACTTTACCACTATTGGCTTTGCGGATATGGCAAATCACATTACGGCTTTTAATGGGATAGCGCTTCACGAGTTTCGCAATCTCTGAATCTGCGCTAGGAAAAGGATCATGGAAAGTGCGGCAGCCTCGTCCTTCATAGAAGGCGATACCCCAACCATCTTTATGAGGTCCTGTTTTGCCGCCTCTTTGCATTAGCCCGGTAAAGCTAAAGCAAATATCTGCAGGGCTATTGGAGCTCATTCCTAATAATTCGCACATTTCACTCTTCGCATTCAAATTTTATGTGTTGTTGCATTCGCCATCTCCCAACAGTCATGCACAAGAGTGCACTCCTGTTGCTCGAGACTCTGCGCCTAACCTAAAAATCGACTGCTATGCGTGTTAACTATTAACTGTTTAATAGCTTAACCGGATGACTCTTAGCAGCAAAAATCAGGGGCAGGATCCCCGCTACGATTCCCATGGCTATGGCAACAACAAAACCAACTACCCATGAAAACCAGCCAAAATAATAAATTAATCCCAGCTTCATTACTATAATATAGGCGGCTATATGGCCAAAAACAATCCCAAAAACCGCTCCTAGGCAACATAACATCATGATTTCTCGAAAAAACTGCCACCCAATGGTTAAAGCGGTAGCCCCCATAGCAAGCCGTAATCCCATTTCCTTTTTCCGCTCATCAATCAGGATAACCAACAAATTCACGATCGACAGCGTTCCCAGCAGTAACGTGGTTAAAGCAATGATCTTGAGCATTTGCACGGTCATGCTCACTTGCTTTAGCATTGCCAGTTGAAAAAGCGTAGCGTCACGTATAAACACTTGCGAAAGTAGAAACCAGTTTTTTAGCGTGGCATTGAACTGATTCTTCGTTTCTTGAAGTGAAGCTTTGTTATTTTGTACGATAAATGAATCAACCCATGCAAAGGGTTTGATCCTCGCTAAGGTTTCTATACCAACAAAAATGGAATGATTGACATCAAATTCTAACAACGGGTTGGGTTCTATTTCTTGAAGTACCCCAACCACTTCGACATAAGTCCCAAATAGGCTGAGCTTTGTGCCAACAAAGGCTCCCACAGCCGATCCTACCATCGCCACTTTCGCTTGCTCATCTAATCGATGTAATGGTCTACCTGTATTGATAGGCCATTGTAAATGCTGATCAATACCACTTAAGGTGCCAACGACAACCTTTTTATTTTTTAAATTCACCACATGATAAGGGATCAATGCCAGATCATGATTGTGCTTATGACAAAATAAAGTGAGCGGGGTAGCGCTTAAGTTTTGTTTTGCTTGTTTTTTTTCTAAAAGTGAGTTGGGCATTACTGTTGCCACAAAACGCGATTGACCATATTTCTCTAACACAGTTTCGCTATTTTTTGCCACCACAAAATTAATCGCACACAGCGCCGAAGCAGCACCAATACCAATTGTGATGCCAAGTAAACCAAATAGTAACCGCACGCGATAAAAGCAAAATAACGCCCAGCCATCTTTTAACCAGTACTTAAGTTTCATGTTGTATTTGACCGAGATCTAAATGTTTATCGCAAAGACGTGCAATACTGGCATCGTGCGTCGCAATAATCATGGAAAACTGCTGCTCTTTTTGCAACGTAAAGAGTAATGCTAAAATATCCTGTTTGGTTGCTTCGTCTAAAGCAGAAGTGGGCTCATCGGCGAGTAACAATTTAGGCTCACCAATCAACGCGCGTAAAATGGCAATACGTTGTTGCTGACCACCTGAGAGCTGATGAGGCAAGCGCTGTTGTAAATTTTCAAGATCAAGTCGCTTTAACTGCGTTCTTGCACAACATTTGGCCTTTTCATCACTTAACCCTCGGTAAATAAGAGGTAACATGAGATTTTGCAAGACTGTTAAATGAGGGATCAATAAGTGCGACTGAAAGACAAAGCCTAAATGAATATTACGAAAAGTCGCTTTTTCTTTCTTATTAAGCGTTAACAGTTCAACGTCATTAAAAAAATAGTGACCATGACAAGGCGGATCAAGCAAACCTAATATATTCAGTAACGTACTCTTACCTGAACCTGATGGTCCCATCATCGCTAGCGTTTGATTAGCACCTAGCGCTAAATTAAATTGATGGTAAAGGGAGGCACGCGCATTGGGGAAACGCTTAGTGATCCCTTCTAATCTAACCATGGACAACTACTTTATCTCCAGCCGTTAATCCACTTAAAACCAAAACGTCATTTTTTGCATTATCTCCTAACACCACTTTTTGTTTAAGGGTATTTGAACCATTCATTTTTTCAACATAAGGTTCATCATTTTCATATTGCACAGCCATTTTTGAGATCCAGAGCCCTTCTGGCATGGTTTGCTCTAACGCGACCTTAGCCGACATTCCCATTAATAATTTATCTTGTAATAGTGATGGGATCGCATTTAAAGCCACTTTAACTTCATAAGTCATTGCATCATTATCTTTTGCAGAAAAATTGCTTTCGGCAATTCCCACAATTTTACCTGGCAACTTATGCTCGGCAAATGCCACAAAGGTTATCATTGCGGATTGGTCTTTGTGTAATCTCACAATATCAAATTCATCGACCTTGACAGTGATACATAATTTAGTCAGATCTGCCACCCATGCAATGACTTCTTGCCCATGAAAAACCTTTTGCAGATAAAATGGCATGACCTGCTTATTATCGTTTGCTTTAGGCGCGAGTAATGTTCCCTCAATGGGGGAACGAACCTTTAACTGCTCAACTTTTTGTTGAAGGAGCGCTTTTTTACTCATGGCCTGTTCTAGTTGTAATGTTGCTAAAGTTAAGGCTGTTGGGTTAGCTTTTGCTTTTATTTCTACTAATTGTCTTTTTGCATTCTCAACATATTGCTCACTATCTTTATATATGCGTTCGTCATTGAGACATTCTTCTTTAGCAATAATGCCTTTACGATATAATTCTTTGGTTTGTGATAAACGTGATTTAATTCGTAAGTTCTCGTGTTTGGCTTTTTCAAGATTAGCCATTGCCTGCATGGCTTCATAACTTTTCGACCATGTTTTGAGTTTGTGCAAAGCGTCTTGCGACTCTAATACAGCCATATTGGCATCTGCCAGCTGTACCTCTAATTCAGGTGAAACAAATTCAAATAATAGCTGATTTTGTTTGACTTTATCACCTAAATTAACATGACTCTTAACAAGCGTTGCATTGGCCGGACTTTGCACTTCAACCAGATGGGTCGAAATCAAATGACCATCATATTGAATTGTTCCCTGTTGCTTTTTATTTTCCACCAACTGAGTCGGTGGCATCGAGTAAGCATTCAATACCACAAGCGCGAATAAAAAAGCCATCATCCATTTCTTCATGCTGTTCCTACCCATTGATGAGAAAGCGTTCCTTTATTGAGATCTAAATTAGCGATACTATTAAAATAAGCAATTTGATTAGCAGTTTTTGCCATTTGTGCACTTAAGAGTCTTTCTTGATAGCTGATTAATTCAAATAAAGAACTTCTGCCTGCTTCTAACTTAGCAAGTGAATCTTCATAGTTGTTTTTTGCAAGCTTTAACGACTCTTCTGCCAGTTGCAATTGTCTTTTTTTAACTTCAGTTTGTTCATAGAGATCCGTTGCAAAATTTTTGATCCGTAACTGATGATAATGCCACTCACATTCTATTTTCTGGATTTCACTTCGAGCAGCTAAAATTTGATGATACTTTTGTTCTTTATTGCTTAAAGGAATATTCACCAAAATTTGGGCTGTATAGTTACCGTTATCATGAATGAAAGGATAACCAAAGACATTCTCATCACTGGCAAAATCTGCTTTTTCTCCGTAAACATGGTAACGACCTAGTGTCCAATCACCACGTAGTTTTAACTCAGGACGGCTTTGATCTTTAGCTATAATTAATTGTTGCTTAATACGTTCTTTGTTTAAATCCAATACTTTGCTTTCTATATCGTTCGCTACCACTTCTTCGATGACCTTTTGCTGATTCACTAAAGCAGGGATCTTCTTAATCGATGAAGGTACGAAAGTAATCGTTTCATCAACAAGATTTAGCTCTTCCAAAAATCTTCTTTTCGCTTGAACATAGTCAAATTGAGCCTGCATCAATTGGCTCATGGCACGCTTAACTTGCAATAAAGAAGCATCCAGATCATGAGAAGCAACACGACCTGCTGCAACTTTAGACTGCATGCTATCATAAAATTTTTCGGCATTTTCTAACCAATATTCATGTAATTTGACATTTTCCATGCTAAGTTGCAGCGCATAAAAATTGATGATCACTTGATAGATAACTTGGTCTTTAGCCTGCTGGTAGAGCAGTTCCTGGATATCATTTAATATCGTGGCATTATAGATTTCCCAAGTATTGACAATCTTCTTTCTTCCCTGCAATAAGGGTTGTTCAATTGAAAAACGCAAAGCCGAACCCGTGCTACGCTGATATTTTTCATATCCAGCGTTTTGCTCACTAAACAATTCAATCTGTGTGCCATAAGGCGTTTGCATTTTTAAGGAGGGGTAGGTATGAATTTTCTTTTCATCAAAACTTTCTTGGAAATACGTTTCGTGATGGACAGTCAAACTGGCATTAAAAAAGAGTTGCGGATGAAATTTATGTCTTAATATTTTTAATTCGTGCAAACGAACATCTTCATCAAATTTTGCAAATTTCAATTCAAGATTGTTTTCAAGGGCGATATTGATTGATTGCTGTAAATCAAGCGTCTTTGCGCAAAGTGGCATTATGGTGAACAAGAGAATCACAACGACAAGTAGCCGCTCCACACTTGCCTCCCGGGGCCTTTAGAATTGGCGCAGGAAATCTACCATGGGGACTAGGGAATGTAAACGTAAGTTATATAGCTTTATTTTGCGAGGATTTTTTATCATTAAATTGGCTGAATCAGCCATTATGATGTTTTTTGTTCTGTGATTCACTTATAATTGCTGTTTTTTTGAAAGAGAAAGTGCGCGTGCAAAACGAAAATAACAAACCACCCCTCTCTTCTTTGCGTCCTTGGCTCATCTGGGGATTAGCGGCCTTCTTCTTTTTTGCGCACTATGTCGTGCGGGTAACACCTGGGCATATCAGCGAAGTTTTGCAAGCAGCCTTTGTGCAAACGTCTAAATACGAATTTGGTGTATTAGGCTCAGCCTTTTATTTACCCTACGTTTTAATGCAAATGCCGGTCGGATATCTTGTCGATCGATTTGGTTCGCGTTTATTACTCACAATTGCCGTCTTTATTTGTAGTGCCAGCTCACTCATTTTTGCAAGTGCAGAAGTGATTGGAACAGCAATGGTCTCTCGCGTATTACTTGGCTTTTGCTCGGCAACCGCTTTTATTGGCGCACTCAAACTGATTACCGTTTGGTTTGAACCCAAGCAATTAGCGTTACTGGTTGGGATCACACAAGCCCTAGGCATGGTGGGTGGCGCAACCGGTGCGCACCTTGCACCTTACTTAAATGATGTGATCGGTTGGCAAAAAATGTTTCAACTGTACGGCATTGTCTTTTTTGCGTTGGCTATTTTAATTTATTGTGTGATCCGTAATCGCCCCCAAAATTACCAAGGTAATAACAGTAGCGATTCACTTCCTCATAGAGCGACTTTTCTGCAGCTCAAAGCTGTGATATTTAGTCGTTACACATGGATCAACGCGCTTTATGCAGGCTTTATTTATGCACCGACTGACGTCTTAGGCGAACTATGGGGCAAAGAATTTTTACAAAACATTCATCACTTAAATCCCTATACTGCCTCACATGCAATCTCTTTCTTATTTATCGGCTGGGCGATTGGTGGACCTTGTGCAGGTTGGCTGGCCGATCATTGGGGCCGTAAACCAGTTATGATTTTATCGGCCATCCTTGGCACTGTTTTATTACCCCTCGTGTTTTATGTCCCAGGGATCCCCATGGGACTCATCATGCTGATCCTATTCCTCTATGGCGTGAGCAATACGGGTCTTATTGCAAGCTATACCGTTGCGGGTGAATTGCACTCCAAGGAACTGGGCGGGTTCTCAATGGCCATTGCCAACATGCTTTCTGTTCTATTGGGTTCTTTATTAATGCCAGTTTTAGGCTGGCTCTTAGATTGGCACGCTTCCATGCATTTAACGGCTAATGGTACTATGTTACATACGGTGACAGATTATCAACGTTCAACGTTGGTACTGCCACTTTGCTTAGGTCTTGCTATTGTGTGTGCCTTCTTTACCAAAGAAACGTTGGTTAAAAAGAAAGCATGATAGGAAACCAGCAAAGCAAAGGTCCTTGGCAGGTTAGCATTGTTTCATTAGGAACACTTCTTGAGTGGGCTGAATATACGTTTTACGGATACATGGCCCTCACCTTGTCTACTTTGTTTTTCCCCACTAACGACACTAAAGCAGCTTTAATGAAAACCTTTGGCATCTTTGCAGTGGGTTATATTATGCGCCCCTTAGGCGCCATTATCTTTGGTGCCATAGGCGATAACCTTGGACGAAGACCAGCACTGATGGCTTCGCTGTGGTTAATGGGACTCGCGACTTTTGCGATTGGCTGCTTGCCCACGTATGCCACCATTGGCATTTTTGCCCCTTTGTTACTGTTGATTATGCGCTTATTACAAGGTGTGGCTATCAGTGGCGAATATAATGGCGCGGGGATCTTTTTAGTCGAAAAATCCGAAAAATATCCTTGCCTTGCGGGAAGCTGGGTAAGTGCATCGGCTGCTGGCGGAATGGTGCTAGGTGGCATAGCGGCCTTGATTACAAGTCACCCCAGTGCACCCCATTGGGCATGGCGTGTCCCTTTTCTATTAGGCGGCTTAAGCTGCTTTATTGGGATCATGGGTCGTCGCGGTTTAAGTGAATCACCCTATTTTTTACAAAAAGATCAAAAAACCAAACGGATCCCATTGCTTCGTTTGCTAATGCAATATCACAAATCGTTTATCCTAGCGGGTGCCATTGCGGCATTCACGGGTGTGTTTGTCTACATCGGCAACATTTACATCGTGGTATTTTTGAAAAAAATTGTCATGCTTCCGATGCATCATGCCACGTTATTTGCCATTTTTGGCGAAGTCATTGTCGCTATCATGATCCCCGTTATGGCGTATGTAGCCGATAAAACCAATGCCTACCGACAATATCGTCTTGGATTGTGTCTTGTTGCGTTGTTTTCCCCTATTACCTTTATGCTTTGCTATACCGGCAACTATGGTCTTATTGCTCTAGCGATGGTGATCTATGGTGTTTTAAATGGTGTGGCATGTGGACCTATGGTTAAGATCCTCTGCGATCTCTTTCCGCCCAGTGTGCGTTATACGGGTGTATCATTTGCATGGAGTATTTCTGCTGCTCTTTTTGCAGGGACTGCACCTCTTATTGCTGAAATCCTCACCATTCGTTACAACTGGCTAATGGGCCCTAGCTTATATGTTTCTTTAATAGCGCTAGTGACCTTTGGCTTGTGTAAATCACTGACCGTCAAATCAACCTCGCAGCTGATCCCTACCCCACTGGTTATCTCCTTAACAAAAAGTTGACATTCTAAATTGTAAAATGTCACAGTAGCTTTCACATAACCCCTGACTGTAGTAGTAGTCGCCTATGAACATGATGCAAGCCATGTTAACTAAGGTGGGTAGCTCTCTTCCTGCCATTTTAATAAGTATTTTTATTTTTGGGCTTTTTTGGTTTTTGGCAAAATTTTGCGCTTCAATGGTTGATCGTTTGGCACAAAAAAGTACGCCACAAAAGCAACCGGTTTTTCTGGTATTCACCATTAGCAGTAAAATCGCTATTCTCGTTATAGGGACCATTACCGCCTTGGGCTCTGCAGGCGTGAACGTTAGCGCGATGGTTGCCAGCCTTGGAATATCCGGGTTAGCTGTCGGCCTTGCTTCAAAAGATGCTTTCTCGAACCTGATGGCAGGGATGATGGTTTTGCTTTACCAACCCTTTAAAATTGGTGATAACATTCAAGTAGGAAAATACAAAGGCGTTGTTAGTAAGATGAGCTTACGCTACACACATCTTCAATGTGAAGATAAAGAAATTTTAATACCCAATGCCTCCTTTTTAACCAACAACATTATCATTAGTGGCAAATTATGAAAAAAATGTTAACCCGCTTTGTTATGTTCAGCATGTTTATGGTTTCGGCAGCTTATGCAGAGCTTCCCAATGACAAACAGCTCGATCAATTTATCAAGCAACAGTTGCCAGATGCCGCCGTTGGTTTGGTGATCCAAGATCCAAAAACTGGCAATATTGTTTATGAAGCCAGGGCTGAAGAAACCTTTCACCCTGCCAGTACCACTAAACTGTTTACCGCCGCTGCTGCGTTAAAATATTTAGGCGAAAATTTTCAATATCAAACTACATTACAAGCACCGCTTGATAAACTCACTAGCAATACGTTGAGTGATAATCTGTATTTTGTCTTTCGGGGCGACCCTACTTTTCAAGTCAAACATATTCTAGAGCTCTTCAAAACGTTAAAAACAAAAGGCGTTAATGAGATCAAAGGCAATTTAGTGATTGATGATAGTGCTTTTGCTGAACCTTATTATGCCCAAGGATGGACTTGGGATTCACTACCTTGGTATTACTCAGCGCCAATCACCTCGATCATTATTAATGAAAACAAAGTTCGCTTAAAATTGAATCGTCCACAAGACTTGAACTCACCGATTAAGGTAGAACAAGTGGATAAAGAATTACCCAATTTTAAAATAGAATCGAAAGTGATCGCCGTTACTGCTGCAGAAGCTGAACATACTTGTCAGCTGAATGTGAAAGTAAAAAATAACGATATTAGTCTTAATGGCTGCTGGCCAATGGATAAAACACCGATTGTGATTGAGCTTGCGCTTGATGACACACGCGCCTTAGCCAAAACGTTAATTGAATCAGCGCTTAAACAAGCCGATATTAAATTTTCAGGCACTATCCAATTTGGCAAGGCCCCTCAAAATGTCCCTGCTATCATTGTGAAAAAATCGGCACCGTTAAAAATGCTATTGCCACGCGTTTTAGCAGACTCCAATAATATCTATGCAGAAAGCTTAACCAAAGCGTTAGGCTTAGCTTACGGTGGTCAAGGCACTTTCCAAGCCGGTATCTTAGCCATTCAAGACATTTTAGGCGAAGAGTCGCGTATTGAATTTAACAAAATGAAGCTCAGTGATGGCTCAGGGCAATCGCGTTATAACTTGATATCGCCTTTAGTTGTTTCACAGCTACTGAATTTTATGTATCACGATCCTGCTTTTGCTGTGTATCAAGCAAGCTTAAGTTCTTCAGGCCAAACAGGCACTTTAGCGACACGCTTAAAAGATAAAAATATGGTGGGACGTGTGGTCGGTAAAACCGGTAGCGCAACCGGCACTTCGGCACTCTCTGGTTACTTTACAACCATGAAAGGGAATGAATATTTGTTCTCGCTCATTATTAACCACTCCACCAAAGACTTTAATGAGTTAAAACGCATTGAAGATAAGCTGTGTCAGTTAATGGTTGAAGAGCCCTGGGCTGCGGGTGAAACGCCTATTAAGCAAGGGTTAAAAACCTCTGCTGCACCCAGCGTTGTAAAACCAGCGGCATCTAAGATCAATTAATTCCTGCGCAAATATTGTTCCCCCCTCCCTAACCCTCCCCCGCGTGCGGGGGAGGGTAACACAGACGAGCAAAGCGAGGATGTGTGGGTGGGGGGAATTCAGCGCGTTACGGATGAGAGTGAAAAGGGGTTTAACCCTTTTCTTCTTTAATGAGGATCAAAGACAACTGTTTTAGTGCCGTTGACAATGATGCGGTCCTCAACATGCGCTCTCACCGCTCTGGCTAATACAGTACGTTCCACATCTTGCCCCAATTCACGTAATTTATCGGCGCTTTGGCGATGTGACACTCTCACCACGTCTTGTGCGATGATTGGCCCCATATCTAATTCTTGAGTCACATAATGCGCGGTAGCACCAATTAATTTAACACCTTTATCATAGGCTTGTTGATACGGATTTGCGCCCACAAACGCAGGCAAGAATGAATGATGAATGTTGATAATTTTACTGGGATAACGGTTCACAAAATCTTCAGACAAAATTTGCATATAGCGCGCTAAAATAATACCGTCAACTTGATTGTCACACAATGCTAACATTTTTGCTTCTGCTGCTTGCTTTGTGCTTGGTGTGACGGGAACATAATGAAACGGAATATCAAAGTGATCAGCCGCTTTTTTCAAATCGGGATGATTGGAAATAATAAAGGGAATCATAAATGGCAACTCGTCTCGTGCTTGACGCCAGAGAATTTCTAAAAATGCATGATCATATTTGGAAACAAACACTGCCATGCGTTTACGGTTAGCCGCATAATGCATTTGCCATTGCATTTTGAAAGGGAGTGCAACTTCACTCGCAAAAGCCGCTTCTAATTGTTCATTAGTAACACTAAGATGTGAAGTTTGAAATTCAAGACGCATAAAAAAAGTGCCATTTTCAGGATCGGTTGAATGTTGATCCAAATCGGTAATATTAGCACCCTGATTTTTTAAAAAAGTTGTCACTTTCGCAATAATGCCTGGACCATCCGGACAGGTAATTAAGAGTCTTGCTAGGGTGGCATCTTGTGCGTATTTCATTTTTTACTCATGCTCTTTTAATGCGATTAAAGGTAGTGAGTATACTTGGCTATTTGAAAATGTTCACCCTAACGTTAAATTTATCTAGCTAATTAAGTCAAATCTGAGGCAAGTACTTCTATACTTTTATAGATAAATCCTAGCTGGGGATCCGTGTAATTATGCCAATTTTTCCTTTAGCGAAGCCTTTAAGTGATCATGAGTTGTTAAAAACAACCTGTCATTTATACACAACCAGTTTGTTGCGAGTATTACCTTACAGCTTTCTCTGTGTGATTATTGTGCATTTTTTTCGATACGGAACGAGCTATTTCCCCCTAGATATGCAACCTTATTATCAACAAGGTGCCATGATATTACTGGTACTAACACTGCCCTTGATTGGTGCCATGATCTCAACGATTGATAAAATTGCGACCTCATCCACAATGAGTACAATAGATATTTTAAAAGAAACCGGAATGCGGTTTCTCTCATTTATTGGCGCTTTAGCTTCGATGGCATTTTTGCCATTGGTTTTGCTAGGACTTTGTATTTTAGGTAATTTTGCGCTGCTTTATTACAACATGAATTTTAATCTGGTTTTTGCTTGGGCGATGCTCTCACCTTTATTGATTTTTGCTTCACTCGTTTCAACGCTTTATGCGCCGTGGTTGATTTTTAGTGATGGTTTAGATGCCAATGATGCGCAATCCATGAGCAATTTGCTTGTCAAAAACAATTATTGGCGAACGTTTTCCCATGGCTTATTTGCGGTCTTGGTGATTGTTTTTTTCATGAAAATACCGATGATGTTTAACTATTATTTTGCAAACATTCATATTAACCAGGTGTGGGTTGAATTAATAGCAGAAGCATTATTGATGATTATTGGACCATGGTCATTGGTGTTTTTACTCACCAACAAATACGATCTCCAAATCCGTAAAAAAGCCGAAATCAGCGATCATCACGCACGCAAACAAAAAGTGCAAAGCGCAATTCCAGTTAAAAAATCGGATAATGTTAGCTTTTAGTTGAACGAGGCTTGGTTTTTTTAGCGGCACTCTCAGGTTCATAGTTGCTAATTAAATCATCTGCTTTTTTATGCTTACTTAGCAACAATTGCATTTCTTTGTGCTCTTTGATGCCATGTGCAGGTTTTAGAGCATCATTTAAATCAATCAGTTCTTTTGAAGCTTCACCACCCATTGCTAAAACGGCTCCGGCAATATCGGGAAAACCCATCATCACTTTGAGCTTGGCAATTTGTTTTAAAGTCAGACTTTCTCCGACATTGGGTAAAATAGGCTCCCCAGGGATGGGGCCTCGAAAACCGCGTCTTTCTGCTAAATCGGTTAATTTCTCTAGAAAGAGTACTTGGTCATCTGGTTGGTTTTTCATTTTTTTGGTGGCTTTCATATATTAGACAATCCAGTCAGTTTAACAAAACACATTAATCAAGTAAACTGAATATCTTCAGTTCATTACCTTAGTATAACCACTTGCCCAATCGACAAGGCTTTGTTAACCTTCCACCACAATTTCGTGTGGCTACCCCAATCTACTTTTAAATTCTGCCCCCTTTTGAGTCAAGCTTATCTGGACGAACGGCAGCAAAAGACGGGTAGCAAACATTGTGTATATACACTATATTAGCAAATAAGAAACTAAGGTAGCTTTATGGGAAATGATCTCTGTTCCCCCCTTATACAGATCTCTTTCTTGAAAGAATTGCAGCAGATCTTTCAAAAAGAAGTGAGGGAACTCATCGACTTGTATTTAGCCGATGCTAAAAGAAAAGTATTAACACTTCATAAAGCTATCGAAGAACAAAATCTAGCCAATTTTAAAAATGCTGCAAGAGAATTGCGCCAGCGCAGCATTGATGTTGGTGCTATTTCTTTCTCTTTTGATTGTTTACGCTTAGAAATGGCGGCACAAGAAATGCGTCTAGAAAGCTTGCCGCACTTACTTGGCTTAATTGAACGAAGCTTCGTTCCCATTCATGAAGAACTTGAACGCTTAAAAGTTTTACCCCTATTTAAAAAATAAATCACATGTTTGACTTAATTTAGATGCTTACTATATTAATGTATGACCTATCTCTAATTACTTATTTATTTAAACTGAAAAAGGAGTTTCAGCGATGTCTAGCAACGGTGCAAAAACGATCCCAACAGACGATATGTTCCCAAGTTTATCTGAAGGAAACACCCCAGAACCTATCGTACCCAATTTTTTACATAGTCGATCAACATCAGGTTCTCGGATTACGCTAACCAGTAGTCAAACCGCGATAGAGCGAGTCAAGTCACAAGACTCGCTACACGTCTTACAAGGAAGAGGGGAAATGGTAGATCCACGTCTTTCAAAGCCTCGTCCAGCAACGACGGATTCTAATCATTAAGGTTGATTGAAGGCGCTGTCTAAATTACCTATCATGGATGCCATACTTAATTTGCTTGTGTGGTATCCCATGAATTTGTATCTTCGTTTGCTTTGGCTCATTGTGCGCTTTCCTTGGCTTCCCAAACAATCCGACGTATTAGCGGCATCGAAATTATCAATGCGCGTGATGCCCAATGATCTCGATGTTTATCTGCATGTGAATAATGGGCGCTATTTGTCGCTAATGGATTTAGGGCGATTGCATTTAATGGTGGTAACGGGGCTGTTAAAACGCATTCAAGAGCGAAAATGGGCCCCTCTTTTAGGTAACATCAAAGTGCATTATCTACGCCCTTTAAAAGTATTTGATACATTTACGCAAACCACCCAAGTTATTTACTGGGATGAAAAGTGGATTTTTATTGAACAAAAAATATTTAAAGGCGAACAACTCTGCGTAACCGCTTTAATGCGCATGCTGTTTATTAGTAAAGAAGGAAAAATTGCCCCGCAAGAAGTGCTTGATCTCTTCAGTACGCCTCCAGCAAGACCCCCTATTCCTGAAAGAGTCGCGTTATGGATGGAAGCCGAGAAAGCAGGGAAAGAAGGTTAATTCTCTTGCTGCGCGAAGCGCCCATAGCCCACTTTTGTAAAGGGGGCGGCGAGCGCTAGCGAGCAGGGGGATTTACTTACCAGGAGCGGTATAGATTCACCCAACCTGAGTAGCCATAGAAATGATCGCGTAGATCCAATTCACCTTTGACAGTGAAGATATAAGAATCGTAGGTATGAACATTGATGCCTGCATCAATCAACATCATTGTTTGAGCAGGTTTTATCCCAATCGTTTGGAACATCGGTCCATCGCCTAAGAAACGTGAGGTGGTGTTTTCGCCTTCACCATAAAAATCATAAGCAAGCATGAATGAAAGCTCTGGAGCATAAATGGCTTGAGCATATTCTATTTTGCCAAGTGCTCGTATCCCAACACCAACAACGCCTTCGTTCAAACCCGTGTTTTGCACCGTTAAACTCACACCGCCAGCACCACTCTCTGAATAATCATCAATTGACATGCGAGTATAACGCAGGCGCGTCATAGGAGAGACGGTGAGATAGTCAAATAAGAATGCGTAACCAATTTCAGATTGTACGCCATAGTGCACACCGTAGAAGTCACCAAACGCAGAGGTTGTAAATGTACCGATGCCCATATTACGGCGTGTTTTGTAGTGATGCATTGCAAAGCCTGCGATCGTATCCACGTAGATATCATCTGTGAGATCGATCCAGCTATAAACAGAGCCTTGAACACTTTGAATATTTTGGACATTCTCGTCTTCTGTCTTACCCACCATATGGGCTTGTGTAAAGTTAAGTGCTCCACCGACAAGGGCACCTTGTTGTCCCCAATCCATCCCGATAGCAAAACCAGTAGCATCTCCTAAGTAGCCATCTACTTGATGACGACGACGTTGATCAAGAACCGTGCCATAACCTTGTACCCATGCACCTTGCGAAGCAGGGGCATGAATTGAATCACCGTAGCTATAGCCTGAACCTGAATTGCGATCTTCCATGTTATCTGGACCAATGATTTGATAGCTTTCTGCACCTAGCGTTTTTAAGTAACGCATATCTTCGATACGACGACGCAAGCTTCGAAACATTTGATCCATGCTGACATGGGTTGCCGCAATCAGAGAATAATTAACAGGCGGTGCTAGACTTTCTAATTCCGTTTGGAGCGTAGATGGATTCGTGATGAGATCCAATTGCCCTAAAACCGCTAACAGCTGAGGGTTGGTTGTCCCTTGAGCGGCAATCACATCTAATGCACCCGCAACTCCTTGTGAAGAGTCACTATTGGCAAAAGGTGAATAACCACTTCGTTGTGATGTTAAGCGTAAAATCGTATCACCCGCTTCGAGTGACTTAACAAAAGACACCGTTAATGAACCAGGCTGATTCAGTGTTGAAGCATCTGTTATCATTCCTGCCGTCGTAATAATATCAAACTGAGTGCCCATTGGAATAAAAGTACCCGATGTGCCTAGTTGTGTCGCAATATAGCTACCCGCTTTGAGATCTGCATTGCCCGTTAATGCCATTTTGCCAAAATTACCAGGCCCTTCGATTGTCACGCCGTAAACACCACCTGCATTGGCAGTAAAGGTATTCGCTAAAGCACCTGTTTGAACTGCACTATTAGCCAGATTCAATACACCACCGTTATTTAAAGTGATATCACCGCCACCCGTATCTAATTGGTTTCCACTCGTAACAGATATAGAGGAATTACCATTGACGATCACATTTGCAAGAACACCGGTGACGGTATTTGAATTCACCACCATCGATGCATTGGGCCCAACATTCAGATTGGTAAAGCCTGTTAGCTTATCATTCACACTGAACGTACCCGCTGTCACATTGACAGTGGGAACATCAATGATGTCGCCACTCGTGCTGTAAGTCGCTTTGACATTTAAAATATCGCCCACACCACCGGTGATGGTATTGAAAGTACCGCCAGTTAAATTAAAGATATCGGCACCAGGGCTAGTGGTAACGGTGTTTAAGGCAGTGCCTGCAATGTTTACGGTATTTCCTGCAGCACTTTGCAGCGTTAAATTACCTGCGATCGTGCCACCATTTAAATTTAGCGTGCTGTTTGCCAACGGGCTTGTGAAAACATTACCTGTTATCGTGCCGCCGTTCATATCAAAAATGTTACCGCCAGCAGAAGCGAGCAACACATCGCCATCAATTGTGCCAGCCGTTTGGGTCAATTTGATATTGATGGCAGCACCACCACTTTGTAAATCAATCGCTTGACCACCACCACTACTAATTGTGCCACTGTTGTTGATCCCATTGACCAATGTAACACCAGCCGCGTCAGCAACAATGGCAGAAGCATTTCCTAAAGCAGCGATTGTCCCACCGCTATTATTATTAATTTGGGTAATGTTGCCATTTAACAGAATGGTTGAATTATTTTGGCTTAGTATGTTGCCGCTGTTATTGATGATACCGGTTGTTGAACCTGGAAAAATCGTAATCGCATTATCATTACCAGCACCTGCAACGGCAAGAATACTGCCGCTATTATTAATAACGCCAAATGAACCCGTCACACCAATGGCATCTGCATTCCCAGTACCACTTAAGGTTTGGATGATACCGCCTGCATTGTTATTTATGGTGCCTATATAGTTTCCACCAATGCTAATACCTGCGGTTAAACCGCCTACGGCGGACGTTTCGATGATGCCACTATTTTGAATATCACCAGATATCCCAGCCGTAATATTGATACCACTGTTTAAATTAGACGAGATAATACCGCCCGTATTATTCGTGATACCGTTAAAATCCTGATTTAATTGAATGGCATCACCACCTGCAGCAGTACCTTGGATAACGCCAGAGTTGGTTAACTGTAGACCTGTAGCATTCGCAGCGATAGCAGGTAATGTGGTACCCGATATGATACCCGTGATTGCGCTGGTGCTAATTTGGTTAACAATGGTTGCATTTTGGCCACCAATGTTAATACCACCTAAACCTGCGATACTACCTGCGTTATTGATCTTCGCGCCTGCGCCATTCAACGTTATCGCTTGATTGGGTACGATACCAATAGAACCTGTTGCCTGGTTAACTAAGGTGAACGTTGCACCATTGGCAGTGACTTCGATACCTGGCGCACCATTAATGGTACCAGCGTTATTAATATTAACGGTATTAGAATCAACTTGAATACCGCTTTTGGTTGCCGTAATTTTGGTGGTGCCACTGCCAACCGTTATCGCGGCATTATTACCCGCTGTAATGGTGATACCGTTATTGACTGCTGAAATCGCGTTTGCATTGATATTAGCGGGATCGAGTGTAATCACGGCATTCTGTGAATTAACCAAAATACCATCGCCGTTGTTAACCCCTGGCAATGTGGTATCCACAAACCCGGTATTGGTAATTTGAATATTACCGTTATTTTCCGGCGCTCCAGTGGTATAAACAATATTAGCCGCAGAGTTGCCGCCGTTAATGATGATATCGGCACAGCTGATACTCGGTACAATAAACAGCGTAGAGGCTAAAACGGCTTGGCTAAGACGAAATGCTTGTTTCATGTACGCTACTCTTGTCCCTTGTTTACAAATATCCCTTTTTATACCCACTCATGTCGTAGCTTGATAAACGCCTCATTACGACGATAATCACTTCGGGTTACGTAGTCGTACTCAATTCTAACCATGGTTTGATTGTTACTATGAACGTTCAATGAAACGCCAAAATCCATGGTATTCGAATTGGGTGTAGCCCCTTCGCTTAAGAATGCCCACCCACCACTATAGAAGTTGGCGGTAGCAACTTGATTCGCATTGATAAAGTCGTGGTAAACGTAAATATGCGCTTCTGGAATAACAGCAACTTTATCAAACTCTCTGCGATAATCGACTTGTGCACCAATGCCTAAATCAAAGGCATTCATGTTGTCATATTTCACATTTAAATCGAGGAAGAATGCATCATGTTCTTCATAATTGTTAAATTCCATGTGCGAGTATTCAATAATCGCTTTTGGAATAATGCGTAAGCATCGGCAAGCAAAGTTATAACCCACCTCTAAATGCGCGTTGGTTTCCCAACCATCAAAATCACCATGCGCAATATTGCTATAACCAAAACCGGCAGCAGGTGGCACTAAAATATAGCGATTGTTATCGAAGTTATTTAAAGCGAGTGTCAGCCCTAATTGTGCAAACATGGGAAATTTGGGTAAGCATTTGAAATCTAAATCGAAATCGTAGCGACCATATACGGTAGCGTTATAGCGCTTCACATCTAAATAGCTTCCCGATAAACCTTTGGTATCAACATCGGCTTGTTGATAACCACCGGCGATCCCAATAAATAAATCATCATTAATTTGATGATCGCGACCAATAATCATACCCAACATATCCGCATGGTAACCGGGTATATTTTGTCTTTCATATTGCCAAACATCAGCGCCTATGATTTGCATCCAGGCACCCTTAGGTTGGCTTAAAATATCACCAATTAAAGGCGTATCCACATCCACCACCGCAGGAGTGTCTGATGTGTCTGATGTGTCTGAGACATTGATATTCTTGTCTTTGGTTTCTTTGCCCTTTGGATCGGGTAATACATCATCACTGACAGTCGTTGCAGGCGTGTCTGTGGTTACGGTGGTAGCTGTTTTAGTTGTGGTGCTGGTAGCAGTCGTCGATGCTGCTTTGTTTTTTTGCCAGTATGCTTTGGGATTGTAAGCAATGCGTTGATCACCAAAAGAAATCCCTGTTTTCTCTTCAGTACATTTTAGCTTTTCAACTCGATCAAAAATGGTCGCATACATGGCATGATTAGCGGTTTCTGACACCATTCGCAATGAACCATCTGCTGCAGGCGCTAAAGTAAAGAGCGCATCGCGATATTGGATGGGATACGGATTTAAGCCATCGAGTGAGAGAATCAGCGTGTTAAGTTGCGGTGCAATAACTGGAGCATTTGGTCGCAATGCTTGTAGCATCGCATTCACATCCGAGTATGTTGCCCAGCTGATGGAGGAAAAGCTCGCTAGTGCTAGCGCTAAAAGGGTGTTCTTCCTAAACAACGACATTTATCCTTTCTCCAGTTCCCGTTTTACTCGATCCTACCATAAAAAAATCCTTTTATGTCATGATAAGGATTTACGACAGAGTCTCAAGCCTTGTTAGCAAATCGACATCTTATCTTTATCTTGTTTTTACTGTTTTGTACACTGAGTTGTTGTACCAAGCATTCTGCTATGCTTCCAGATGCAACTCAACACGTTGTTAATCAAGCCGAACAAAATGGATTCGCTTTATACCGGTATCCAACATCGACTTTCACACTCACAACCTATCAGCGAAACACAGGGCCTTCCCCTGTCTGTCATATCTATATAGAAGGCGATGGGAACAGCTGGAAAACAAAACATCGACTCTCAAATAACCCAACCCCCAAACAACCTCTTGCATTACAGCTTGCCTTGCGCGATCAACATCCGCAAGTGATTTATGTCGCCAGACCTTGTCAGTTTACGCCGCTTGCATTAGACCCAAGTTGTAATCCTAAATACTGGTCAAGTCATCGTTATGCAAAAGAAGTAGTGCAAGCCTTTCAAGTCACCTTAGATCATATAAAAGAGAGACGTGATACCAAATTTCTATTAATCGGTTTTTCAGGAGGCGCGAGTATTGCTGCCTTAATTGCCAGTGAACGGAACGATGTGGTGGGTTTGATCACCGTGGCGGGTGATTTGAATCATGTGGCGCTGAATCAGCATCACCATACCAGCCCTTTAACGGGATCGTTGAATCCGATGGATGTTGCATCGAAGCTACACCACTTACCACAACAACATTGGTCGGGAAGCAAAGATGCGATTGTACCAACTTGGATATCCAACCAATTTGTGCAAAAAGTAAACAATCCTGGCTGTTGCCAAGCGAAGATCCTGTCTGATGCCGGACATCATGCTGGCTGGATTGAAAAATGGCCGGAAATTATCGAAATACCCCTGGAATGTCGTGATTTAGCAATTGCATCTCGCTAAAGGATGAAAACTAGCTTGATTTTATCTCGCCGAAGCTTTAGCGTAGGCGGATGAATAAAACGATACTTCGTCCTTACACGCAATTTTGTGCAAATCTGCGTCAGTCGGATTTATTAAGACACCTACCCCATTATCGATCATATGATTATGATTTTTCCAGTAATGATTATTTAGGTCTTAGCCAGCACCCTGCACTTATTAAGGCAGCGGCCGTTAGTGCAAATACCTATGGCGTCGGCGCTCAAACATCACGCTTAGTGGCAAACTGCCGATCACAGATCTTCGACTTAGAAGCACAAATCGCGATTGATAAGAATGCGGATGCTGCATTAGTTTTTGCCACAGGTTATCAAGCGAATATTTCCGTCTTAAGTGCATTATTAGATAGCAAAGCACTTGGTACAGCTCCGTTGGTTTTTTCAGATAGACTCAATCACGCCAGCATGCATGTAGGCTGCCAATTAGCGAGAGCTAAACAATATCGTTATCACCACCTTGATTATGATCACTTAGCTTGGCAATTATCCAAAACAAAATCCCTTAATCAACCACGCTTTATTTTAACCGAATCAGTGTATGGTATGGATGGCGATATGGCATGTTTAGCAACTCTCATTCGCTTGGCAAAACAATATGATGCATTATTGTATGTTGACGAAGCCCATGCTACGGGATTATTAGGTAACAAAGGATATGGCTTGACGAGTGACTATGGAGACGACATTGATGTCAGCATGGGAACCTTTAGTAAAGCGCTTGGTAGCCAAGGCGCTTATGTGACATGCGCCAAACCCTTAAAGCGTTTTCTAATTAATCGCGCCAATGGTTTTATTTATTCCACAGCCCCTTCTCCAGTTCAAATAGCGATAATGCAAACAGCATGGGAACTTGTTCCTTCATTACAAGATGTGGCAAAAAAAGTATTCACAGCAGCAGATGTATTAAGAACACGACTTCAAGCGCAAGGGATCAAAACTGGAAATTCCTCTACCCATATCATACCCCTTATTTTGCAAACACCGTTGAATACGGTAATGGCGCAACGTGCATTAGCAAAACAAGGCATTCGTGTCAGTGCTATTAGACCACCTTCGGTACCCGCCTCACAATCAAGATTACGGATCGCTTTAAATCCTTCGCATGATGAAAGGGCTTTAGATAAATTGTTAATGGGACTTCTATCTTACTTTGCATAGAAAAGTGACACTCTCTGACACATTTGGATATAACGGCGCAATCATCGCAGCAACCATCTCTTCTGGATGCACCTTTAACAAGTCATTCACCAAAAGCATGTGTTCTTTGGAAACATGATTGATCAAGGAATGCAGTGATCCTACTCTAGCGCGTCGCAAGATGATTTCAAAACCATTTTCATAAAGCATTTTTTCAAATTGAGAAAGAGGAACACTTTGCATAAACCCTGGATAATCTGCTTCGTAATTGGCTCCGATAACCAAATGCCCATTTTCATTTAATACTCGATACATTTGGGCTAACAATAATCGCCCCTCTTCTATTGTCAAATAAGAGATCGTGTCAAAGCTGACAAGATAGTCAAAAAAATTATTTTGATAAGGCAATCCAAATTGCAGATCATGCAAGGTAAAGAGTGAAGCAATTGCACTTACTCCCCCTTGCAGCATATTTTTCAGTTTATCTTCTCGAAGATCGAGTCCCCAATATAAGAGCTGTTTGTTATCCTCATTCTTTAGATTGTGTTCAAGAAATTGATGAAAATGCCCCACAGAGCATCCCACTTCTAAAATGTGTAATTGCCTTTTCGGCTGTTTCAGTAAATGATCAACAAAAGCGATAGTTTGATAATAGTTGTGCCAAGCTTGAATGTCGCGGTAATTACCCATACTTAAATCAGATGAGTCTTGCACTGGCTGAGAAAGCATAAGCTCTTGCATGTTGTCTTTAGCAAGTTGTCCTTTCACCAGCAATTGACGTTCATATTCATCAACTACCTCAAAAGGTTCACTCAATGCGCCAAGGAGAATATTTTTCATTTGCTCACTCAGTACTTTTGATTGCGTTGATTTAGATTTTTTGAGATCATTCGCAATATCAAATTGCTCTTCTGCTTGCACTTGCTTGCCCAACTTTTGCCAACACGCACCTAAATCCAAATGTAATTGTGGATTCGGTGGTGAAAATGCCAACGCTTGTTGCAATTTTTCAATCGCTTCTTCAATCGCATTTAATTTAAAAGCAATCACACCTAATAGATGCAAAGCCGCATAGAATGTTGGATCTTCTGTTAAAATCGTCTTACATAAACTTTGCGCAGCTCCATACTCACCTAAATTAAAGTGATAATACGCTTTGGCCATGAATTCTTTTAATCGAAACGTATCATTAGAGATTGTTTGATTCTCTGCCACATCCACAGATTCATTTAACAAATGAGTGATAGGTTCGAAGAACTTGGCATAGTGTTTAAAAATGCCTACTTCATCTGCTCGAATTGACCTAGAATTAAAAACAAAATGTTTTGATAGACCTAGAAAACGGTTGATCGTTAATAATTCTTTTTCAGGATCTGTTACTAATTTCTCATAATCCACTGTTATCATTGAATCAGAAAGCGTTGACTGCCAATAATGCATTAATAACGCTTGTTGCTGATAATAGCTAGCCAAATTTTTCATATCATAGCTATAGGCATGCCCTTGAATGAAATATTTGAAATATAACAAGACGCAAGTATCCAATGGTGAACGTTGACAATAAATAAACTTTGCTTTGGGAAATAATGATTTAAGTAATCCCAAATACATAAAATTTCCTGGCATCGTGTCAGTGAGATATTGTGCCTCCTCGGTGCCATCTCGCAATAACCGTTTAAGGTACAATTCACGCAACAAAGTGGCTTGTATTTCGGTCAAACTTCTTAACCAATAGGGGTAACTTCCTTCTGGCCTCTGCTCAAGTGGAATAGTATCAACTAAATTCGCAATCCCCACTTCTCCCTTTGCCGCAATTTCTGGGTTCTGAGCTAATAACGATTCCAATAAGCTTTTTCCTGAGCGTGATGTTCCAACAAGAATAAGGGGTTGTGGCTCTTTATCTTCTGAAAATTGAAATCTATTTTTGGGTAATGTTGAATCAAGTTTTATAATTTGCTGAATATGGTTAGCAAATGCTTCAGGTTTAAAGAATACTTTAGAGGCTTGCTGCTGATTACCTTTTTCATAATATGAAAAGGCTTGCTTATAATCTTGACAATCATGATATATTTTACCAAGTGCAAAATCATAATGCATTTTATCTTCTGGCGATATTTTTTCTTCGATAAGCTCCAAAATTTTTATCAGATCGGGATCATTTAACAACTCATAATCACGACATAAAGTCAGATTTCGCCAATTGGTTGGCAATCGTGGGTTTAAACTCAATGAGCGGCGCAATAAAACTTCCGCTTTTTTCATTTCGTTTAATTCCATATACGTACCAGCTAAATTGGTTATAGCGGGAATATAATCAGGCGATATGTTTAAAGCGCGCTCATAATAGGGTATGGATTTTAATAACTGCCTATCCATGGTTAATGCCGCTCCCAAATTACTTAACAGCGGCAAATCATTAGGCGCGAGCGTATAACCCTTTTCATAACTGACAATCGCATCGGTGAGTTTATTTTGCACATGATGAATCACGCCTAAGTTATAATGTGCTTTAATATTGTTAGGATTAAGCTCCAGCACCTGATTAAACATCTGAATGGCTTCAGGATATTTCTTTTGCCTCTCATAGAGACTGCCTAAATTAAAATAGGCTCTTTCATGTTGCGGATTTAATTTAATACATTGTAAAAATGCATTCTCTGCTGGCATAAAATGATTTTGTGTTTTATGGATCTGCCCACAGATATAGTAATATTCACTTTGTGAAGGGCTTAGAGCGATTGCAGTGTTAATAGACTTTTCGGCATTGGTATAATTTTTGATATCAAGCTGCAACAATGCCCATAAACATTGCGCATCGGCAACATCAGGGTATTCAGCGAGACAGCGCTTCATTAATTGGATTGCGCCGCGATGATCTTTTTTTTCGCGAAGCTCATGCGCATCTTTAAGCATTTTAGAGACAGTTTGCGATGCCATTGAGTAAACATCCAGCTTTAATACTTATACTATTTATATAAGTATAATGCAGGGTGCTGTTCACAATGGCTTTTGATGGGTGTTACACGCTTTTATCAGCGATTTTGTAGTCGCCACGCGAAAACAGGCGTTCGATGAGGCAATAAAGCACGATAAATAAGTAACGACTACCCATTTCACGTATTTTAAGCTTTGAAACCCCTTCTTTACGGTTATACCAAGCATTCGGAACAACGGCATAACGATAGCCGCGAATAATGGCTTTTAAGGGTAATTCAACCGTTAAATTAAAATGATGGGCTAATAATGGCTGTAAGCCTTCGATAACATGACGGCGATAGCATTTAAAGGCATTGGTGATATCGTTGTAGCGAAATTGAAACAATATTCTGACAAAATTGTTAGCTAAACGATTCAGGATTTTCTTGTGCAATGGGTAATCAACCGCTTTACCGCCCGGCATAAATCGTGAACCAAAAACACAGTCATAACCTTCTTGCAGTTTTCGATAAAATTTAACGACGTCCTCAGGCGCATCGGAACCATCAGCCATCACTATCACTACTGCATCGCCCTTAAAAGCAGCTAAGCCACGGCGCACCGCTAAACCAAAACCATTGGGTGGCGCATTATTCACATAAGTGAGTGTGGGGTAACTTTTCATCAAGATTTGCAATGTTTCTTCGGTATTATCACTGCTGTTATCGTTGACCACTAATATTTCATGCGCAATATTCGCTTGGTTCAAGTGCCCAATTAAACCCGGCAATAAGTTCGCCAGGTTTCCCGCTTCATTGAATGCTGGGATCACAACACTAAGCATACTCATAATGCATGCCTTGCGTTTCTTTGATTGCTTGGTAAATTTCGGTCAAGGTGGTGACTAAATCATATTGAAAATCCCAATTCGGATAATCTTGCTTAAACTTTCTCACATCAGACACCCACCAAATGTGATCGCCGATCCGGTTTTCGTTCACATAACTCCACATCAATTCTTCACCACTGATTTCTTGACATAAGCTAATGGCTTCTAGCACTGAGCAATTATTTTGCGAACCGCCGCCCAAGTTGTAGACAGCGCCTGATTTGGGTGCTTGAACAAATTCCCACATCGCCGACACTAAATCGAAACTGTGAATATTGTCGCGGACTTGCTTACCTTTATAACCATAAATACTGTAAGGCTTGTGAGTAATGGCACAACGCATTAAGTAAGCCAAAAATCCATGCAGCCTGGTTCCTGAGTGAGCAGGGCCTGTCAGGCAGCCTCCCCTGAAACAAACGGTATTCATCCCAAAATAACGACCATATTCTTGAACCATTAAATCAGCAGCTGCTTTAGAAACACCAAAAAGACTATGCTTGTTATGATCGATACTCATCAATTCATCAATGCCATGACCATGATAAGGATGATCCGGCGCCACTTCAAAACGTCGTGGTAATTCTTCTAATGGTAGAAAATTCGGGGTATCGCCATACACTTTATTGGTGCTGAGGAAAATAAAAGTGGCATGTTTACAATGCTGACGTGTCAATTCCAATAAGTTTAATGTGCCATTGGCATTCACCGTAAAATCAACATGAGGATTGGTTGCGGCCCAATCGTGCGACGGTTGAGCTGCGCAATGAATGATCACGGTAATGTCATTCGCATAATGAGAAAAAATTTTCTCTAAAGCGTCATTATCGCGGATATCGCAATCGTAGTGCTGATAACTTGGCACTTGACGCTGTAACGATTGAAGATTCCACTGGGTGCAGGCTTCGTCACCAAAAAAGGACTTGCGCAAATTATTATCAATCCCGACTACTGACATTCCTTTATCAGCAAAAAACTTAACTGCCTCTGATCCAATCAATCCTGCGGATCCGGTTATAATTGCTACTGCCATAACGCGTCCTTTTGTCTATAAAAAAGCTAACTCGGTAGTACATTTTATAACGAAAAGAGCGGAGCTAGTACAACTTTGTTATTTCTCATCCAAGAATAAATCTCTTCAACCAAGGTCGGCACGCTGATTTGGGGTGTCCACTCCGTTTTTTGATTCACTTTGGCAAAATCACTAACATAGTATGGAATATCTGCTTCGCGCGTGGTGGGATCGCAGCCGATTGCACATTGTTTACCTGTAATCGATTCAACCAGCGTGGTGAGTTCGCGCAGCGAAACGCTATTTGCTAAACCACCGCCAACGTTATAAACCTCTCCTTGATGTTGATGCGGCTCAGCCATTTGTCGAATAAGCAATTGATATAAATCTGCAACATGCAGTACATCGCGTACTTGTAAACCTTCGCCACCAAACCCCATGTAGGTTAAATTGCCGCCAAAGAAATGTCTTGCTACCCATAGCGCCATAAATCCTTGATCGACTTTGCCCATTTGCCACGGGCCTGCGAGGACTCCGCAACGATTAATGATGGCTGGGATCTGATACATTTGACTGTATTCTTGGATCAATAATTCACCACATAATTTGGTGGCACCATACAGTGATCGATAACCTTCAAGTGAGAAGCTTTCAGCAATGCCCAACTGTTCTGGTACTTCAAACCGCTGATTTTGAATTGTTAAAGGTAAATTGCGCAACGCTGCAATCGGATAAACCCGACTGGTTGATAAAAAAACTAAATTTCCACCGTTTTGCCGCAAAAATTCTAAACAATTGATCAATCCAATTAAATTGGTATTGAGCAAATAAGCGGGGCTATCGCCATAACCTGCATGAACACTGGGTTCAGCAGAGCATTCGATTAACCAATCGACTTTACCCACCTTAACTAAATCTTCGCTATTTCTCACATCGCCATGCACAAACTCAACGCCATGTTGGCGAAGACGTGGCAAGTTTAATTCGCTGCCTCGTCTACTAAGATTATCTAAGCAAATAACGGTGGTGTTTTCATGATGCTGTTTGAAAGCAATGGCAAGGCTGGAACCAACAAAACCGGCTCCACCTGTGATTAATATTTTTTTCATGCGGATCCTTTGCGGGTAAACACGGCGTAGCCCTGGCAACTGGATTGTCGTTCAAAGTCGGCTAAATTCGCGCCATCAAACTCATTGGTGACGGGTCCGGGTAAAATGAGCGCATTGAAATACCCTTTTTCAATCAGGCCTCCAATACCATTTTGTTCAAACGAAATCCCTGCTTGGCGATCGGACCAGTAATTATAAGCGAGCACAAAATGCGAATTGCCTGGGTTCATCCAAGGCAAAGCACCATAATGGTTAATCACAAAAACGGGCCCAGGTAAGGTTTTAATACATTGTTGTAATTGTGTCATCGACTGATGTTGTAATGTTAAGGTTTTAGTCCTGTCTTGCAACAAGACTAAACTAATTGAGGCAATGAACAAAAGTCCTGCTAAGGTTGTGCCAATGGTAATGAGTCGGGAAGCCGTTGATAATTGGCAGAGCGCAATAGCAGTCAATAAGGTTAAAAAGAAATAAGCAATGAAATAATAATTTTCAGCACTACCGACTTTGCTACTAGCAGGTAGCAAAATGATTGACCAGGTGATAAGACCACAGAGGCTAAATTGAAAGCCTGAGTTGTTTAATAGCGCCTGACGATATGTCTTGTTTTTAAACGCTTCGATAACAATAAACAGCAGCAGCACAAAGAGCGGTGACGTCTTTTTAAAGAAAGTGAGCGCGTTACCCAATAACACTGAGAGCGATAGTGGGATAGCCGTATTAACAAAGAACAGCATTTTACGTGCCATCGAAGGCATGTAGAGATAGGTCAAGGCATACAAGCTGATGAGCACAGCACTAAATAAAAATAAAGGGGTCCAATTTCTACGCCATAACAAAAATAATCCTATGGCACCTGGCATGATCACATTAATTTGTTTGCAGGCCCACGATAAATAACAAAATAAGGCAGCCAAGATAATCAGTTGAAAGCGTCGTTCTGTGGAAAAATGCAATAAACACCCTGCCGCAGCAACATCAAAAAATAATCCTAAGCTATCGGGCCGAACAGTCATTGCCCAATAGCCCACTAATGGGCCAAACCATAAAAGCGCACTGAAACCAAAGGCAAAGGCATTTGCTTGTGAGCGGCGAAGTAATCGATAGGTCAGAAAAAAACCAGCACTCACCGTCAAAAAGGTGAGCAATCGTCCGACCGTTGGGATCCAGATATCGCTTAGATGAAAGCCATTAATTATTAGTGCTGTCAGTTTTCCGTAGAAAACATAATAAAACCAATTAAAATACGAAGCTGCAAAGGGTACTTGATGAGGATCGGTATAAACACTCATCCCATGAACGACTTTAAAAAGCGCAAATAAAGATTCTTCTTCAAAGCCACTTGTCACAACATGCAACGGTTCATTAAATGAAAAGATATGCAGAAAGCGCATTGCAACTAAGATGATAGCCAGCCAAGCAGCTAAATTGATAAACAAGGGACTGACGGTGGACTTTTGTAATTTCATACTAAACTGCTGGCTTCATGCCATAAGTAAAAACAAAGGCCCTAAACGTGCGAAGGATCGCTGCTTTAAAAAAGGTGCGATCAAAGAAATTATAAATCGGTAACAACCCTTTGGCAGTCGATGATGCAACATAGCGAAAAGCTAAGCCATCGACGAAATGCGAATCAGCTTTTAAACCAACTCTCTCAAATATACGACGCACCTGTGTTGGCATAACAGGTCGCTCATTTTCCGTAACCCCTTTTGAACTATAAAACGGCGAAGAGCGATCGCGATAAAGATACATAAAGGGATTGAGACGGTTAGGATCAAATGCAACAAACTTTCCATTGGGTTTGAGAACCCGAAAAACTTCTTCGGCACAACGTTGTGGATTAGGTAAGTGATGGACTAAACAACTCAAGATAACAAAATCAACACTGCCCGAGGCAAAGGGTAATGCTTCAACATCGGCTTGCACATAATGAATCGCCGGTGTTTCTTGCTTTCCAAGCTGTAATAATTTTTGGCTCAGATCTAAACCAACACAATCATAACCACGCGCTTGCAATAATTGCGTAAAGATCCCTGAACCACAACCGAGATCCAAAAGACGTGCACCAGGCGCAAGCGCCAGCAGTGTTTCGAGAGTATGAATAATCTTATTATTCGCTTCATCCGTGAAGACATTGTACTCTTGCGAAGAAGCGAGGTTGTCAAAAAAAGCAACCTCTTTCTGCTTGTCCTGTTGCACGTTACACCTATTCTTGTTGATTCGTATCCTTGCTTAGATGTTATAAAACTATCCAATATGTTGCCTTGCCGCAAAGGTAGTCAGATAGTTTTAAGCGCACTTTTTAGTGCGCTCAATCATACGATGTCGAATCAATCGGTACAAGACTAGAATTTTAAATATGGGATAGGGTCTTTGTGATCATGGTTGCCTTGCGGTTCAACAAAACGATAGAAATGCTCTTGTCCTGTGATCCAGCGACCTGAACGATGCGTTTTGTAACGTGTTAACAATTCATCGGGCCAAGCCGTATGATGCCCACCCGTCATTTTAACATTCGCTAAAGCTTCTAAGCGCTGCTTGCACAACGTGATTTCTTCGCTAAGTCCTTTTGCCAATGCCGCATTCAATTTTGCTTTTAGCTCTTTTTTGCGCACAGGATGAGTCTTTAAATTCTTATACAAGGTATCGGGATATAAAATCACTTTGTCATGACCTGGCTCTACCTTTTTGCGTTCTCCCAAATATTCGGAATGATTTTTTTGAGCGGTTCTTAATACCGTATGTGTTTTATATTCTGAGGGGATAGCTTCATAGGTATCCACCATTTCCATTACCCATTCGCCATAAACCATGACGGCATGCAAACTTTTCTCTAAAACCCAGCCAACGACTTTGTCATAAAGCGCGAAAATAGGAGGCACCCACATACTTGCGAAACCAACGAGTGCGGCAATCAGCGCCGTTTGTGCGGTGATGTAACTGAAAACAAATAATCCCGCTAAAAGCAGTGCTCCGAAAAAAATCGTTCCAACGGTGTTGATCGAACGTCGAATACGGCGATCGGGTAGAAAAAATAAATTGATAGACGTGTTCATCAAGTTAGCGAATGAGCGATCACTGTAGAACCGAACGGGGTAACCTTCATCATGCAATTCTTTGACGGCAAATGCAGCAATAGCACCGCACAATGAATGCCCGTAACAGTTAATATTTTTAGGATCAACTCCTTGATCAATCAATCGTTTCACTTGAAATTTATAGTCTCTCACCAGATCTTGCTCATGATTAAGCGTGCCTGTGCTATGCCCTACATTTCGAAAATTAAAAGTAATGATTTTTTTATTGAGATTTAAGGCATCGGTCGCGAGCCTGGGAAGAAAGTATTCATAACAGTCACTTCTACCCCATCCATAAATCACATATTCCTGACTCTTTTCATTCTTAGAAGAGCACAGTTCAACGGTATCAAGTGAACATTTATCTTTGGTGGTTAATTGCTCGCGTTTAATAGTGAGAAAATGATCGGGATGTTCTTTTGTATATTTTTCGTTTTTAGCCACAAAATCTGGCCATAAATCATTTAAACGTTTAATTTCCTTTGCGGAATAATGAAATTTTGCCCACAGCCAACGGGATCCTTTGAGTTCACCAATAGGAAGAAGTTGCGCACGCAAAACAAATTTACTAACGAAACTTCCGACAAATCTTTTCAGCCACTTCATTTCTTGCACCCCGTTTGATACCGACTAAGCATAATCGTATCGAGTGTAGTTCAACGTTTTGGAACCGGATGTTACCACGCTTTTCCAGGAGGTTGAATATCTATCCAGCTCTATCATTTTATGATTAGTTTGTAAGTTTGCTAGAATCTTAATGGCGCATTTTAATGCGAATGATTTATCAGAACAACAAAAATAATAAAAAACATAACTCCTAGCAAAGTTATTTAACTTATCTATTTATCGTGCTTTGTTTGGATTTTACGTTTGATTCTTTCAAAGATGAGATTATAACCGCCCGTTCCTTGTGTTAAACAACGAGCCACACGCCCAATGGTGGTGACACTCACACCTGTTTGTTCGTAAATGGTTCGGTAAGGGATCCCTTGTTTGATGGGTAGTACCACCCGCCAGCGATCCGCCATGGATTGGCGCTCGGTAGGTGTGCATAAATCTTCAAAAAATTTCTTGGCTTCTTCAACATCACGGATTGCTGCAATAGCCTCATAGAGTTGATTTTCAGCGATTTGATTTTCAGATCCATCTGAAATATGGCGTGTTTTCATGGTGTAATAATGCACTATTACAAAATAGAGGGATTCTTTTATATCGTAGGTGCTCAGAACTGTCAAAAAACATTTAAAATGGATAGCTAAATAGCTATAATAGCCCCTTACATTGCTGATTAGTGATTTTACACATGCAGAACGCGACGTTCATTCCCATCATCAAGGCGCTAAAAGCGAAATTCGAAGCCAATAAAGAAGCGCTTGTAGGATTTTTTCCTAAAAATGTGATTGATAGAGCTTGTTATGAATATGCGCAACAGCAATTTCAACAATATCCCTTTATGTTATTACCCACAGAGGATGCCGTTGCATTTTATCGTCCATTAGCCGATCTCAAACAATTAAAAGCAATTATTTTTGAACAAGAAAAAATGCGCTTTAGTAAAGATCTTCTCATACTGATCGGTGATAATATTGAACAAGCCAAAACGTGTTTACACCGTTTTCGCTTAAGCCGTTTAAAAAATGGCTATCAACCTGGTATTTTTTCTGAGCATTTACGTTTGAATCATTTAATACCCAATGAGAAAACACCCAATAACCCCACTAAAAAAGCACGATTTGCTTAAGGATCAATTATGAATCACGGCCCACAAAAAAGTACCATATGGAACTACGTTTTCAATCTATCCCACCAATTTGATGCCAAGGTCATTCATCAGTGGTTACAAGAGAACCTTCCATTTTGGGATAAGGATAAACTGTTTGATCACACGGCTTTTGTCGCTTGGTATCAGACTGCAAACTTTATGGATCGAGAAATTACCTACAAATATTTAGCACCTAAAGAGCAAGCCGCTGTTTTAAAAGTGTGGGCTACCCAAATGCCTACGCGCCCTATCCTAAGACAGCTTCAAGCGCATAATAACAATGCAGACTTCTTAGATGGCCTGCCCCCTGTTCGAGAAACAACCACACCATTGAATAAAAAAGAGGTATATACAAGGTTCTAAGCAATTTTATAGGACTTCCATTCATCGATTAACAATGTTAGATTGTCGACTTGCTTCGTTGTTTTTAGGAAAAATCCCATTATGTCTCAAATTCAAGCCGAAAATGGCCCACTTTGCCAGAAGCTACATGCTCTGGGTTTAGATTTATTTAAAAAAGCCCAAATTGAAATGGGTATTGATGATCTTGCTGAAGATAAACTGCGAAATATCACGATCTGTGAAAAGAAACGTTTACATCGCTTCGCCAATGAATTTCCGCACGAACAACATTTATTGAACCTACAATCGTTGTTGATTGCCTCATTGATTAAATTAGCCCGCCTATTGGCCAACCAAACCACTTCTATCAGTGAATTTCGCTGCCAATTAGCCCGGATTGCGGTTTTAGTTCATGAAGTCGACGTAGAAGTCGCTAAAGCAAAATTGCATAAACGAAATGGGTTTGCTTTCAATCAGCAGGCCGTAAAAGAGGCTGAAGAAGCGATCAAACTTGCTGCAAACAAAAAGAAAGAAGTTAACTCTGATCACAAAGCTCAGCAATTGCATGAATGGCAGTTAAGACAGAATCAGCTTAAATTACAAGATCAAGCAAAAAATCTTCAAGCGCAAATGGAAATGGAAATGGATCCTGAAACGCAACAAGCTGTCTTTACTAAAGCACTAACCAAATTAAAATTTAAACTATAATAAAAAAAGGGTGGTAACCATACCACCCTTTAATACTGATACATTAAACACTTTTATCTTTGTCTTTTACCAATCTAAACCCAATGTGCGATGTACCCGTATCAGGCGTTTGACCTCGTCTTGCACTGGGTCTGTAACTTTCGCAATATTTTTCGTTGCAAAGAAATGAACCGCCTTTGATCACCCGTTTAGTCGCATAGGGCTCTTCTGGATCATTGCATTTTTCAGGTCCATTCGCATTCGGACAAACACCCTTCTTAGATTGTGCTTGATGTAATGTGGCATCGTAAAAGTCTGCGGTCCATTCCCATACATTGCCTGCCATGTCATAAAGGCCATAACCATTGGCGGGATAGGTTTTTACAGGTGATGTTCCAACATAACCATCTTCAGCAACAGCATGATGCGGGAATTCTCCCTGAAAAGTATTCGCCATGTGTTTGCCATTAGGCATAAATTCATCGCCCCAAGGAAAACGCTTGTTGGCGAGTCCACCGCGTGCAGCATGTTCCCATTCTGCTTCTGTGGGTAAACGCTTGCCTGCCCATTTTGCATAAGCATTAGCATCTTCCCAAGAGACATGGACCACAGGATGAGTTTCTCTGCCTTTTAGATTGCTATCGGGGCCTTCTGGATGTTGCCAATTCGCTCCTTTGGTCCATTTCCACCACCCTTGTAAGTTATTCAGTGGCACTGCCTCTGAAGGAGGTGTAAACACTAATGAACCGGGCTCTAGTAAATTCTCATCGGGTTTAGGAACATTGGGGGGCAATTGTTTTTTGAGTTCTTCCCAATCTGGTTTTTTTTCTGCCGTGGTAATGTAACCCGTTTCATCGATAAATTTCTGAAACTCGGCATTGGTGACCGGATGATCGTCCATATAAAAACCATCGACATTGACTTGATGAGTGGGTCGTTCATTCGCTTGGCTTTTTGGATCGTTGGTACCCATCGTTGCGATACTGCCTGGGACCCACATTAAGCTCTCGGCAGTGGTATCATAGAAATAGTCTTGAGCGAAGATAAATGCGGCGCTGGCAATGATTATGACCGCACCGGCAAAAATACTGTTTCTCATCAATCGTTTAGCCATTTTGACATCCTTGTAAGTCGCTTAAAAATCCTTTACTTAGCGTAAACGACTGTTACGTAAAATACGAGGGTCTTGGCATCTTTTTAATCAGACAAAAAATAAATATTTAGTTAATAGACTGTTTAAAAAAGAAAGCCCCGTTTGCTTTGCAACAAACAGGGCTTCTTTTTGTCATTTTGCGAGAAATAGATTATTGACCGTTATGGGCATTAATCGCTTCTTCCACTTGTCTTTTGATGGCTTCTAAATTAAACGAAGCCGGTGCTTGCATAGGAGGATAAGCAATTGCTGACTTAGCTAATGCTTCAACTTTATCTTGCACAAACACAAAGCGCCAGAATTCACGAGCAAGAAACCCATTCATATAACCTGGGGAACCCACTGTAAAATTGAGCATTTGCATTCTTTCAAAGGGATCTTGGCGCAAGTTAGTAATGGTTGGCATATTCAATGGCACTTTAGCACCTGGCCAGCCATCTGGTTGATCGATGAATCGATATTTAAAATCATCGATACGGATAGCACCTAAATGCGCTTCCGCGAAATAAAAGATCTCATGGCGATTTGAAGGGCCTTTACCGGTGATAAAATCCATTTGGTTATAACCATCTAAATGAACTTTATAATCTTTCTCACCCAGCTTCTTACCCGCTTTGAGCTCTTCTACAATATTAGGATTGCCTGCAGCAGCAACTAAGGTTGGGAACCAATCAAGACCCGACATCATGCCATTTTCAACTTTTCCTGCTGGAACCTTACCAGGCCAACGGATCAGTGCTGGAACACGAAAACCGCCTTCAAAAATAGTGCCCTTAGCTTGCATAAATGGTGTCATACCACCATCTGGCCAAGTAAAGGTTTCAGCACCATTATCGGTGGTGAAAACCACTATGGTATTTTCATCTAAACCATTGTCTTTTAAATACTTCATCACTCCACCAACGATATCATCTAACTGCATCATCCCTGCTTCTTCTAGACCATAGTTGGTATCAGAATTCATCTGCGCTTTATATTTGTCTGATAAGAAAGTAAAAATATGCATACGGGTCGGATTAAGCCAGATAAAAAATGGCTTACCATCTGACTTAGCTTTATTCATAAAATCAAATGTTTTGGCTAAAATTTCATCATCTACCGTTTCCATTCTTTTAGGATCGAGCGGACCTTCATCTTTTACGGTCTGCTTACCGACAACACCCCAACGTGGCATGTTAGTTGTGTCGTTTGTATCGGTTGCGGCACATTCAACCATATTACGTGGACCATATTCTGCACGAAATTTGGGATCTTTAGGATACGAATACCAAGAAGGATCGGACATTGCATCTAAATGGTAAAGATAACCAAAGAAATTATCAAAACCATGAACACAAGGCAGATATTTATTTAAATCGCCTAAGTGGTTCTTACCAAATTGACCGGTTGCATAGCCCATCGATTTTAAGGCAGTAGCAATGGTCGGTGCTGTATCTGGCATACCCACATCAGCACCTGCTTGGCCTACCGTTGTTAACCCGGTACGAATCGGTAATTCACCAGTAATGAAATTTGCACGACCTGCGGTACAACTGGCTTCCGCATAATAATCAGTAAAACGCATGCCTTCGGCAGCGAGTTTATCTAAATTGGGGGTTTTACCAGACATGATCCCTTGATGGTAAGCACCGATATTAAACCAACCAATATCATCCCCCATAATGACAATAATATTGGGTTGCTTTGTTGATGCAGCCTCTTTGGATTTAGCAGCTTCTGCCGCAAACGTCATCCCACATAATGCTGCTACAACGAGAAGTGTTTTAATATGCTTATCTACACTCATCATTAACTTCCTTCATCAAGGTTATCTGGTTTGAAACTAAAATTATGGACAAAGAAGATGTAGCTTATTAATTCCTATTTTTGGGAAATTTGCTGTATCTATCTGCATTAACGATTTATTAAAGAATAATATATGGAACTAGGTCGACGTAGCGTTAGCGAAGACGACCGGAACGGGGGGGTATTAATTAACCAGATATGACAGCACCGCAGCAGCGGTGCTGCTCTTAACCTAATACAAATCGTTTAAATTGTCTCACTGCTACCGCAGTGACATATGAGGTGGGATTCGTTTACCCCCCATAACGGCGCATCCGGCTTCGCAGGTGCGCCTCAATGGGGGGCTAGTTTGTTCTATCGCTACCGCGATGATGTAATGCTCTACTCCTGATAACACTCCAACATAAAATCATATTTGTCCAAATCAATCACCCCATCAATCACATAAGGCTGTAATGCTTCTGCTTGTTCCTTGTTTATTTGATAGCAAAGAATAAGATCTCGATTTACTGCCTCAGAATCATTGGGATCGATGTTAAAGAGTTTTTGCAAAAACTGTAAATCAACTGGTTTAAGACTATATTCAACTTCCAAAAAGCAATCTCCGTCTTCATCCGGTATTTTACTGTAACCCATGATCACTCTTTTTATTCCTGAAACATCATTTTTCATTAAAAACCTCTTCATAGATACTTCTTAATATTTCGGTCATCTTTGGCTGGTTTAACTATATTTCCTGTATTTGGGTCATAGGCACCTAAGTGCTTCCCCTTTTTGTCATACAGTTCAATCTCACCATGTTGATAATCCCACTCTAATATTTTTTTATCTGGAGTTTTCCATCTTTTTCTTATGCCTCCCGGATAAGGAGTTGTACCTTTAGCAACCTTTGCATCCGGAAATCCAGGCAACTCCTTCGGTGCAGGAACATAACTCTTATCCGGATCTGGCGCATGTAATCTTGGCTTATCATTTTGCTTAGATTTTTTGAAAAGCCCAAGAGTATCGTTCTTCGCCAGACTAGGAAAAGTCGTAACATAAACAGCCGTTCTTAGACTATCCGCAGCAGCTACCACTGCTGGATGTTCTGTAGGGAAATCTTCCATTGTTTGCCTTAAGGAATCAAGAGGATTTCTTGATATAGCTGGTACTGCAGCAGCTGCAGCAGCTCCAACAGCCATCCCCATCAATGGTATAGCCACCGGATTCGCCTCGGCGTTTCCAATTCCTACCCAGCTAAGCAACCTATCACCAAAACTTCTGTCAGTATTAGTCATAACTGCCCCAGGATTAGAGGGTTGGGGTAACGTTAATAATGACTCTGGTAATTCAGGTACCAAATCAAATTTTTTGGCTTTACCTACCCCATAAGTCGGGATCAATTGCGTTACAGGCTCGTTCACCCTAGGGGCAATGGGTCGCAGTAAAGCCGGAGCTACAGGTCTTTTACGTGGCGCTCGTTTCTCAGTCACAGCCAACGGCGAATATAACACAGGCGTTATTGGCACCAACGCTGTACTTGAACTTTCACCTGTAGTCACTCTTTCTGGAATGGTAAGGGTAAGGCTTGGCGTTGCAAAAGGATTACTCAACGCAACCTCTGTCCCCGAACCCACATGTGTTAGCGTTGGTATCACAATCGATCCATTGGTTTGTAAACCCACACTCACCGTAGTACCCGTCTTCTTAATACCTATACGAATATTTTTCCCCAAGGAGGATAACAATCGATTGGCGTGACCTTTTGAATGATCATCAATGGTTCTAGCAAACGCATCACCCGTACCTGGCCAACGGTTCTCACCAATTTGCTTAGAGCTTTGCACCACAAAATCTGCGGCTTGATCAAGGGTCTTGCTGTCTAACACCAAACCATAGTTACCCCCTGTTTGGTCTTGCTTGCGCAACGTTTCATTCACAATATCTCGAATACCACTTTCGACTTTATCTTTAGAGCTCGCAAATTGCTGGTCAAAAAATTTGCGATAAAGATCAAATGTCGCTTGGAACGATAATGGCGAATAGCCTTTTGCATCAGCTACCATGGCATTCACTTCATAAGCTGCAACTGCTGCACGAACCTCATTAGAATTGAAACCACTAAAAATCTGCGCAACATTACCATCAACCGCCACTCCTGACATTACCAAGTCCATATAAGAACCGCAGGTAATAAACGTTAGCGCTCGGTTATAATTCTTAACAACCGCATCTTCATTGAACTTTCCGCCTTGAATATGATTGAAAAATCCTCTAAAAAACCCTTGCATCTCAAGCTTTTGTTGCGGCGTTAAATTGCCAAAGTAGTAAGTGCTATTGAAAACCAAAATCTGGGCGGCATATTCAGATAAACCATCTGCACTAAATTTTCTTTCTTTATTATGCAAAATATTCTTATAATCATTCGTGGTTTCTTGGCCACCCTTTAAGCTCTTCACATACGTATCAATCGAATATTGACGTTCTTTAGCCAATACTTCATGCAATTTAGCAGTCTTTTCTTCAGGCGGAGCCTGAGTCACTTCTTGCAGACTTTGACGAAGATGTGTTTCAAAACCAGCCAACATCTGGGGATCTTGTTGGAATTTCAGATAATGCTGATTGTTAAAAGTTAAAACAGTGATTACTTCAGTATAATCTTTACCTTGCGATACTTGAACTTTTGCTAAATGGTCTAGTGAAACGGCAGCTGAGTGTGATAACACCCCATAGTTCAAATAACTTTGCAAGTGTGACCAGTTCTCTTGAACGGTAGCGGGTTCATTAAACCATTGTGTATATAAAGCACGTATCCCCTCATTGACATAACCTCTTATCTCGGGATTAACAGCAGTTAAACTTGCCACACAATTTTGCGCCACCATACTGACACTTGCGCTCGATACTGTAGATAACACTTCAGAAAACATTTTCTTAGCCTGAATATCCGTCGTTACTTGTGTTCTAAGCGTGTTACGATCAAGATCAGTTAAATGTTCTGATTTATAAAATGGTGCCGTCAGAACAAAATCTGCCAACAACGTAGTTGGATCTTGTTGGTTATTCACCAGCGACTGTGCGATTTCAGACAGAATCGTGACGAAATGATCTGTTTGCTGCCCATGATTCACATAGGCGCCTAAAGCCTCCATGCACACCATTAATTGCACCGGGGCATGACGATATATATCAATCCCTGCTGCATAGATCTCTTTCACTTGCATTTTAACGGTAGGATCATTAAACAATTGATCTAATATACTATCCAATTGTGTGAGTAAATAAGCTCCCTTCGACGGTATACTACCGATATTCTCTCGTGCCCATCCATAGCCGTTACGAACTTCTTTTTGCACATCAATTCCAGTTTTATTTTTGATAAGATCATTTGCAGCAGTGCCAGCACTTTCTACAAGCTCATTTAAGGTTGGCACCCCATGATCATGCAATGTCATTTCAACACTTTCAAAACCTCCTAAGGCATTCTCCAGATGAGTGGAAAGAATATTTCTTCCAACGTCTTCACTCACCGCATAGGGCACAGCTAATAAATCAATATAGTGCAAATAATTCTTGATTTCGCTGTTATACCTCTCAAGATTGGCTTGAGACATCACTACTGCTGATGTGTGCTTGGCAATTTCAATAGCCGCTTTCTTTGTGGTATTTCGAATAAGTCCAATCCACCAAAAAAGGTTAGTCGCAGCTTTTACCGGCCCAGGAAGAAATTTAGGTTTTGCTTGCGATAACATAGAAAGAGACCGTTCTGCAACTTCAATAGGATCGTTACCCAGGAGGGCACCTCCAGCAGCAAAAATAAATGAGACAGGATTAGCAGTAGCAGCTACCACCTGTAGTCCCGCTATAATGGGCCTACCATAAACTGAAGCAAACGTATAATAAGAATAAGTCCTAGCACGCTCGAGTTCGAATTTAAAATCGACAGCACAATTTGCTCGATATTGTGTTTTTTGTGCCACAGTGCTGTACTTACGTTGATAAGCTTCATTATCATACCAGATCAATGCGCGTTCCATTTTATCAAGCTGGATTAATACTTGCTTATCTTGAGTCCCCTTTCTTAGCTCCTTTATTAATTCAAGTGGCGTTTGACCCACTGGATTTTTTGTTTGCACAATGCGCTTGCGTTCAACATCTGTCAGCGGATGAAATAGCACCATCAACATGCGATAATTCAAGTGTTTAACCGCTCGATGGATCATTGTGTCTTGATGGTTGTCTTTTTTGAATGCGATCGAATGGTATTTAGAAGCAATACCTGCCGCTTTATACTCAGATCGCTCTACATCCTTTTCAGAGCGATCAATCGCACTAATTATGTGATCACTTAATGAAACCGTCTTGGCACCTGCCGCGCTTAAGGCTGCAGCGACTTGTTCATGTCCATTGATTTGCGCCAATACATAAGGGGTTTCACCAAAATCATTTTCACTGTCAATTTGGATTAAGATACGCTTTTTCCCAAAAAATTCTCTTAAACCGCCCTCGTATTCCCGCCTGAGATTATGAAGTTTCTCTCGCTTTACTTCTTCTAACAGAAATTGTACGACAGCTAAATGACCATATTGTGCAGCAAAGTGCAATGCCGTATTCCAATGCTTATCAATCCGCGTTAATCGCTCATTTTTATTCATCAAAAATTTAACAACATCCAAATGTCCACCCATGGCAGCACAGTGAATTAAACGTATCCCTCTATTATCAGGAGAGTACAAAATATTACTATTCAAAAATTGCTGATCCCATGCTTTAAGTAAATCAAGACGTCCTTGCATAGCAGCCATTTGCACCGCATTAAACCCTTGACTATTTTTGGTATTCCATAAATGGTTGGCATTCGCAATCAATAAAACTGCCGAGTCTAGATCTTGTTGCTCTAAAGCAATCCATAATGGCGAAAGATCCGTTAACTGTTCATTCAATTGAGGAAATTCATTTTTAACTTTATCAGGATAAGCACGAATTGTTTTAGAAGCTCCTGCTGCGAGTAATAATCGAATGTGATCACGGCGTTTTGCTGCAACTGCATAATGAAGAGATGTAAACCCCATCAGATCTTGCACATCATGCCCTGCCATGAAGTAGGTTTTAGGCTTTAAAAACGACTTTAAAATCTCAATATTAGGATTTACCGCCGCAAGATGGATTGCTGTTTTTCCTTGCTTATCAGGAATGCGAAAATCCATCGTCGGGTTAATTAAATAACCTTCTTGCTCAAAAAGAATTTTTGCAAAACTGGGATCATTGCCTCTAGCGGCATAATGTAATGGCGTACTTCCGCTAGCATCTTGGCGGCTCAAATCTAAACCTTGGTAAGCAATCCGACGAAAGTAATTGCGTTTAGCATTCTTTCTCAATTCACTAGCAACCATAGCCTCTACAATCGCTTTGTCTTCTTGAGCACAAGCTAAATGTAAAGGCGAAACTTTACTTTTATTTTCATGGTAAATATCAACATCGCCCAGTAGCAACTTTTTTGCATCAACTTGATCCTTTTCTCTTATGGCCTGAAGTAACGTATCATCTCCGTCTACTTGATAAATACAAGGCACTACCTTTTCAAGTTGGGCTCCCCAATGCTGCGTTTGCGTGCCCTCATCGGGTAATAATTGATAACATTTAAGAAAATCATTAACAAATGCAGCATGATGACAAGCTAGCGCATTGATTAAAATATAGTTGCGAGTACTGGGTTTAAAGTAAAATATCGTTAATAATCCTGAGAGATCTTTTTGAGAAAGCAGATGATCAATATTAAGAAATACACCATTGTCCGGATCAGGATGCTCTGCTTGACTCTGACATATTTCAGCCATCCGCTCATAATGAAGTCCATTAATCGCTTTATAGAGCCTAGGTGAGGTAAAACGCTTTGGAACATTATCTAAGGCAGGACGAGCTGCTTGCAAAATACCATCGAAACTATGTTCAGAAAAATGCCTAAAGCCTTGTTTCCACAACAGTTGTTGTTGATGAACTTCGCTCATATCATCGGTAATTGGTTGCCAATAACCATTGACACAGACAGCTGAGACTTTAGCAAACGGCTTTTGTCCGTCAAAACCCTTGCAAGCAGGATCAACAATGCCAGATTCATGATCAACCACCTGAAATGCTATCTGTAGCTTATTACAAAGCGTCGATAGATGCTCTTTTAACAGATGAGATTTTCTAGTCGCAGTTTGGCGTAAAAGAGTGCGAAGCGGTCCAACCCAGAGTTTTTGCTGATCTTCAGGATGTTGATAAAATTCAAATAATTGACGGATCTGCTTCCAACTCACTTCAGGCATTTTATATGCACTAGCAAAGGCAGCTAGTAGAATTTTAGCGGTGGGACTATCTACATGATTTTGCCAGTCACCTGATAATATTTTTTTGGTTAGAACATGACCGATGGTACCGAATCCAGAACTATTTTCCCATGTGGTGGCATTCAATAAACTCTTCATACAACTTCCTTATACTGCAGGGTAATTATCCAATGCACAGGGAAATAGAAGTTAAGAGCAAGAAATGATTTGAAAAGTCGCTGTGATATTCCTTTTCACGGCTACTCCCGAGAGGCATTCCCTTATTTGCATCTTAATCCTAAGTTCCCTGATGCGGAGTGCATTATAAAAACTCTCCTGCAAAATGCAATGACATTTTATCTAATATTTTCAGACTATTTGTGTATACGCGCATAAAAACAGGTGTATGGCCGCATAAATCAATGGAACTAATTAAGTTGCATCATTGCCTAATAATAAAGATTTTAAAGAGAAGATGTATTATGGCGACTGCGGGCAAATATAACTTATTTAATCTGATGGGAGCACAACCTGAAGAAAAACTAAAAAATATCTTGGCTAAAGTCGACATCGATTACCAACAGCATTTCCCCCCTGGCGCTAACAGTGACACCAAAGAATCAGCACTTTCAAATATATTAAGCTCTATCCAAACTTCAAGAAAACTGATTCTTTTTAAAAACTTAATTGAAAGTAATTTCGCAACCGATCCAGAAGTTATACAAGAACAAAATATTGAGAAGAATATCGAACAAATCAAAATTGTTTCAGTTATCACTCGAAAAATATTAAATATGCTTATTGAAGAAGCCATTCAATCTCATTTAAATGAAGAGTGGTTAAAAAATATCATATTGGCGATCAGTGAGTGGCGACGAAAATATGCTAACGAAAAAGATGAAAGATTAAAGATCATTTATGAAGCGGAAATTCAACGCATTTTAACCGATCAAGCTTTTCAAATGCACTTACAACAGCTTAATCAGCAATACCAAGCTCGAATGAATCAACATGATATTAAAATAAATGATATCAATGGTTTAATTGGCAACATTAAAGACAGAAAGAAATCAACAGTGAATGATGCAGCTATTCGAGTTAGCGATGAATTAGCCAATCATAAAGCTGAAAACTCAGATCTACTTGTTTACAGTGATGTGATCCCTGGTGAAAATCGCGATCAATTCATGAAGGATTTTTTACAAGAATATTATCGAGCTGAAAAGGAAGAACTAAAAAAATATATTGCCTTAGACAAATATGATCAATCAAAAGTTACAGTGCAACTTCCTTCATTGATTAATTACAATTTAGCTTGCAGTAATAACAAATCTGTTAAAGAACTTGCTAAGAAGGACCCTGACTTTGAAAAAATATTTATTGCAATGGCCAAGAAAAATGGCGCTAACCTAGATTTATTAACACCCGAACAGATCAAGGCAGAAGCCAAATTGTTAGCTGAGAAGTTTAATCCCGCAGTTTTGCAAATGATAAATGGTAAAAAGGAAAAAATGGAACTTCGCGATCAATGTGTCAAAATTGAGACACAAAAGCAAAAAGAAAAAGTAAAAATGCAAAATCTCTATTCAAAATTGGAATTACCGGCTTCAGCTAAATTGACTAAAACCCCTGCTGCTATGGAATTTGATGATTTTCTATCAACGGTCGAAATTACGCCAAAACAAGCCAAAGCGACCAATAAATAAATGAGGTATTCAAATGGCGACTTCTAATCAAGATCCTGAATTTTACAAAGATTATTCCTCTGCTGAGATTAAAAAGTTTGAAAGTATTTTGCGTTTAATTCATGCTCCACAACCTAACGTTGCGTTGGCAAAGAAAATGGTGAGTGATTTTAGCGACAATAATGAATTAGAACGTTTTAAAGGGTTTAAAAAGGAATTTGAGACAGCCATAGAGAATTCTGCACGCAACATTCAAAAACATACACAAGAACAAGATAGATTAAAACAAAGAGAATCGGAAATTGGCGTTGAGAAAAGAACATTGATTCACAATGAAGTGCATAAAGTTCGCAATGAGGTTGGCAAGCGACCTGTTTCTGGATCTCCGCAAGAAGGAACTACGAATAAAAAACACAAACGATAATAATGTGTAACTACACTTAACTTAAATGCGTAAAGGTTCTTTCATTCTAAGAACTGCTTCCATTGTCACTTCTCGCGATCGCTTAATTGCAGATTCTCTTTGTTCAATACTTTTTGTTAGCAACACTTTCGATTTCTCTAGCTCGTTAATTTTGCTTATGCTTTGGCGTTGCTGCATGTAAGCTGTTAACTCTTCAGCATAATATTTAAACCGAGCAAATTGTTTTTTATTACCACTTAATGCTGCCAGTATGTCTTTAGAGTCATATTCCTTGTTGATATATTTTACAAAAATGGGTTTAAATGTTAATTTTTCTTCTTGCGTAAAAGACCTTTTCACACCTTTTGTCGACATCATGCATCCAAAATAGGTTGACAAACTTAAACCATATTAAAATTGTACTGGCTTTTTAGTGCTTGTCAATTAATCTTGAGAAAATGAGGAAATTTGTGGTTTATCGTGGGGTTTTTGTTAAGTTATCTAATAAAGAAATTTCGCTTAGCTCTGAAAGATCCCTGTCGAAGTCAGTTTCAAGATCATCTAAGATACTTTCATAATCGTCAACGAGATCTTCTCTCACAGTGACTAACTGAGGGTTATTGCGTAAATCATTGAGGTCTTGATTTATTTTTAATAATTGTCTCTTTTCATTTTCAATCAATACAGTTTGCTCTTTTACTAGTGCAAGATGTGTTTGTAATGGTTCCTTAATTGAGGGATGATTTTCAAAAATTCGACACTTTTCTAAACATTCTACATCGCTCACCTTCTCATTCACATGCAGATTGCCGGTTTTTTTGCCTAATTGTTTTAATCTCGATAGAGTTTGCACTTGGTTCTGTGTTGTCTTGGCTTGTAAATGTTTGATATTTGGCTTTGTTTTGTTTAGCTCATAGCTATTAACTAATATATTCTCTGTCTGAGCTTGTTTTGCATTATTTTCTAGCACATCATAAATCGCTTTTTCAATCTGTGTTTTCTTTATCAACTCTCTTTCTTTTATTTTAAAATATCTTTTAATAAATTGTTTTTGCATTTGCAAGCTCATGCCTTTAAAAAAATCAACACCATACTGTTGCTGCAAAGACATGAACTGAATCGCTCTTTGTATTTGGTATTTTCTTGAGGCCAGAATGATAAATTGCCTTTCTTCTATTGATTTTATTATGTTTCTTCTATAACGAATCAAATGATAAAATTCATTAAGGAGTAACTTCGTTTCATTTTTTCTCTTTGATAGAGGAATTGGCGTTGCAATGATGGTCTCTTCATTCAGCATCAATCGAATATGTTTTAATATTCTAAGTGTTCTGTAAAAGCGACGATAGGCTTTAACTTGTTTATGCAAAGCGGCAACATAAGCTTTTAATGCCAAATCATTTTTTTGAACTTGTTGTAGTTTATTAGCGCGCTGCTTTGCAAAGAATTGGCTATTGCAAACATGTTTTTCTTCATTAAATGCTTCAATTTCTTCTTCATAATCAGCATTATTAAAAATATATACTTTATCAAGATCACTTAGTAAATTGCATGCCATACGCAATATATCTGCTTGGGAAATGTCTTTTTCAGAAATTTTGAAGACAGTTTGCAAAACCACAGCTTGCAGCTTTTCTTTACTTTGACCGCGCATAGTGAACATACAACGAATACCTGATTTAGGCAGATTTGGATAATATAGGATACCTAAGACCAAATATGTGTTCTGACCACGTTAATATGATCAGTTAAGCAGACATTAAATTTCAGTTTATCTGTTTAATTTATCCTTACATCATTAATTTCCTGGATTAAATTAACTAAATCAACATGCTATAGTACACTCCCGCAAAATCAATTGGCTTATATTATTATGCTTGATCCTAGAAACTTGATTGAGAAGATCACAACGTTTGCCTCGCCTATTGGCGCCAAAGTCCGTGAACATATCAATACTTTACTACAGGCGGCGAGTCTACAGCCTAAAGCGCCCGTGCGCCCGACTTTTTCTAAAGCATGCTATTCATTTAAGACCCTACAAACTGATTTAAGACCAACTGGCCACAAAATGGTTCTGTTGCGGTTGCTATTAACAAAATTGTTCAAAATCCCTCAATTTGAACAACTTATTCAAACTGCCTTTAGAGGTAAGCCATTTAAAGTTGAATTTGTACCTAAAGACGCAATTTATTCTGAAGGTGAGTGCAACTTTGTCACCAAATCAATTAAAATAGCTGCCGATCAGAGCCTAAGCGTCATTGTATCAACACTTATTTTTGAGCTTTGCAATGCTTCAAATCAAGCCTTATCCCAGATCTCTTTAAATCAGTTTTCCTCGGCTGATGATTATGCATTGGCAATGGAAAGAGCTGAGTATAATACCTATCAACAACATATCACATTGTTGAAATCATTATTGCTAAATAATGATTTCATGATCACGCTAGACAGTGTCGGTGAAAACGTCAGTACACTAGAAAATGAAGTCCGTGATGCTTTTAAAAGTTTTGATGAATATTGGCAAGGCGCAAACACCGAGTACCATGGTTATAGCCACTGTGAATATTATCGTAGACATTATAACGATTTCATCAAACTGAATGCGTATTTTCAAAAGCAACCTGCGCTTGTCCCTGGCTATTTAGCAGCACAAAGCAGCACTTCTCTCTTAGCTTTGCAATTTCATTCAAAAGAAGCAAAAGAGTTGTTTAGAACCATATCTTTAAATGCGAATGCTCTCGCTATTTTGGAGCAATATCAATTACCGATTGTGGCCTGCCTTGCAAAATGTACGACTCCATCCAATTTGCAAGGATTTAAGGCCTTGAACCCAGCCGAACAAGTGTTATTTATGACCACCTTCGCCAAGCGAAATAATCAACTGATTGAAGCCCCTGCCAAGCAAAATACCTATAGGCCTTAGGTCGCTATTAGGTGATTAATGCTATGCTAATAAATAGGTAGGTTGAGCGAATACTCTAATGATACGGATGAGTTTCCTTTATACATGTTTTATCTTGTTTCTTCTTAGCTTTAAGTGCTTTGCTGACATTGGTGTAGTTAATTACACTGTAAATATCGCCAGTCGCATAGGACCCGTAGTGGTACCCAAAGGAGAAAAGCCCTTTATCATTTTTGATGCCAAAGATACCCCTGTTATTTACTTCGATGATTTACCCTACCAAGATATTTCAATGCGTTGCGATGATGCTAGAAGTGCAGAATATGCTTACTTCCCAGTTTATCCTCGCATTTATTTTATACCGTGCCCATCACGAATTTTAATTGCCAAAAATAATAATGATGTTATTTGGAAATTTCCACTTGATGATTATGAAGGTGAGCCTATTGGGTACTCACTAAATGGCATAGTTTTGCATTCTTTTAACAAAGGAAAAATCGATCTCATTTCCTTTGAAAATGGCAAACTTATTCAAAGCTTCTCTACCAACGGTATGTGCACAGATTATCCAGGATCTGCATTTTATGACAAGCCAAATAACGCCCTTTACGTTTACTGCAAGGAAGGCTCTCTAAAAAATGTTAATTTTCAAACCAAAGAAGTGACAACCATATTTGAGCCTGAACGGCAATTTTTAAGTAAAGTTGCTCCTGATTTTGCTAACATAAAATTGGACTCTAGCGGTAGATTTATTATTTTTTCTGAATCAATGCCTTCACGCTTATCAAGCTGGGGGGGGATCGCTGTTTATGATACTTTTAATAAAGAAGTCATTTTTAGAGAAAGAATTTACCGTTGGTCATGGCATGTCGATATCGCTGTAGGTAAAAATAAAGACTTTGCGATTGCTTATCGTTGCGGCGATGACGCTTCCGATAAAGTCTGCGGAAATTATTACCAAATAGTTCCCAAGCAATAATATCCCTCACCAAAAATTCAGCTGTGAAGAATAAAAACCAGTGATTCTTTAATGGGTGTTTATTCTCTGCGCCGCTCATCCGCGTCTATAGTGGTAACGCGACATCTCATTTGGAGTATCAAAAGATAACCATGCATTATTTGTATCTAGTACTGGCAATAATTGGTGAAGTCATTGCTATCAACGCATTGAAGTCTTCTGCTGAATTTACAAAGCTGATACCCGTTATCATCGGGATCACTGGATATCTTTTTACATTTTATTTTTTAGTGCTCGCATTGCGGGTTATTCCTATTGGCGTTGCTTATGCCATTTGGGCAGGTGTCGGGATCATCATTATTGCGGCAGCTGCTTATTTTATTCATGAGCAAGCACTGGATTTCCCGGCTATCATCGGCATTACCCTCATTGTATTGGGTGTTGTGGTAATACAACTCTTCTCCAGCACTACCGCTAACGTTCACTAATTGACCATGCAGTTGGCAAAATTACTATGTATTGATGTAAAAATTTGATATTATCGCCCACATTTCTTATGTGCAGGTAATACCATGTTTGAAGTCACTAAAGCTGAGCAAATTATTCTAGATAATGCCAATCGATTAATGCATACCTGGGATCCGCAAAATCCTTCATTTGCACGTCTACGAACTAACAATGAGGGTATCATTGAAGTTTTTCAAAAAAGCGACGAACCTTTTCAAGAAGATCTCATCACCTTGCAAATGTTTTTTGAAGATTTTCTGGTGCTTGTCCAAAAACGAAAAAATACTATTCAAGAACTTGAAACACTTGACTTGCAGGCGCTTTATCAACGTAGTCAATTATTTCAAGGATTGCGTCAATTAATCGCAAGTATCAATGATAATGTGAGTGAAAAAATTGAGACTCTCAATAACACTGTTCTTGCTGCATTGGACAATTTAGATGAAGTTGACTCTAACATTGTTAAAAAAATGTTAGTCGACTTGAGCCAGCTTTTGAGAACACTTGCTTATTTACAACTTGTGCTTGCAGCACGTCATAAGTTAACTCTTTTTGATATAAGACTTGTAGAACATCAAGTTGTTGATCCAACCGGGCAACGATCTGAGGTTTTATTTACCCATAATATTCTTATCAACAAGTTAATTTCTCTGAGTGAATTTGAATACAATGATAACAATTTGGAAATTGTCGCACAATTGCATGCCTCTTTTAGTGCCAATTTGCAACCTCATTTTTCTTTTTCAAATATTACGTGCTTTTCTTTTTATAAGAATGGCGAGTTGATTCCCAGTAATATGATTGTTTATCCTCGTTGGGATATCAATGATGAAACTGCTTTAACGCTTTCTCAATTTCAAGCTTGTCGTGGTGGCGCTAATCAGCGGTTTTCAAAAAGCGTTCGTACGCATTATAAGCCGCCACAATTGGCTGTTGTCTTGACTGGACAGTTTGCACAAAGCCAAGAGCTTCCCTTCTATTTTCAAGCAATGGTTGAAATTGCTCACAATCATCATTGCTATGAAATTGCGCTCTACATTCCAAATGATTTTATGCTTAAAGCTCACGCATACGGTTTTTATAGTAAAAATGAAGCTTTGCAGCAACTATGCCAAGATACCGTGGAACAACAACTCTTTGACGAAGAACCTGTTCCTTTATTATTGGATGAAATTAATCAGTATCAAGGTGAGCATGAGTTACTCACACCCGTCTATTTTCGCATCGAAGCCATGGCTCATCGCCCTGTTTATTTGACAGAAAGCGGTGTGACCACGACTTATAGTGAACTTTGTCGTACACAACCCCTTTTTAAGCGCGAAAAAAAGAATAGCATTTTACCTGATCACTTTGGTTTACTTGCTAGACCTTTTTGCTCATATTTTGAACTCATGAGAAATCTTGAAATAACTGGATACATGCCATCAATGCAATCCTGCTCTTTAGAAAAAAGTGTTACCGATGCAAACTGGCTCAAAAAGGAAAAAGATCTAACCGCTATTGCAGAAGCTAGCTCCTTGCAACCTCTTGAGCAAAATACGACGATACGATTGCTACGGTAAAATCACCTGATTGTTTGAAATTGCCGTTACCCTATCACCCGGTAAAATGATCCCTATTAAATTAAGCGGATCAACCGCAGCAATAGAAAGTGATGGCGTCGCTTCAACTTGCTTTTTATGATGACGTAAAGAATCAACAGCATAAGGTAATGCAAATTGCTCACCTAAAAAACCGTCAACAAACCGCCCACCACGAATTTCACCCTTATCTTCTAAGCGCCTAAGCATCTGATGTAGTTCTCGCCAACGTGGAACATTTTTTTCACGAGCGAGTAAATCTCGAAAAACCACACCATAGCGCTTTAAAAGCATCCAACAGGTTGCTTCTAATCTTTGTGAAGTATCACTAACCGAATGGGTAGCAAGTATCGACCAACGGCCCGTACTATAACGCAGCTGCATTCTACGCCGTCTTTGATCCAGGCGCCGCTTAGGATCAATCAAGGCTCGCAGATTATCAAAACCATCGGCAGTAATTCGACCGAGTGCAACTAATTCCCAAAGCCCTGCTTCTATTTCTGCTTGCAAACGACCCAGCTCACGCACCATATCAGCAAAAAAGCTGGCTCCACGTTTTAATAAGTAATCGTAAATTAAACGTGCCACAAAACTCATCCCTTCCAAAGACTCTGCATCATCGGAATGACTTGGCATCATCCAGTTTGCTTCTTCGCGAATAAAAAAGGTGATAGGTGCAATACTACGCGGCATTGTCGATTTACTCTCAACATCTGATAAACGTCCCCAACCAATAGCTCCGCCTAAACAAAGGCGATCTAACCAATTAGGATCGTAGTGAACTAAACGTTTAGCTAAAATGTGTTTCTCCCAAGCATTTGCAGGGATCTCAAAACCTTGTAATTGACTAATAACTTCTAATAAACCTTGTTCACCGATTAACTGTGTGCCAGGTGCAAGATGTTGCCAGGATAAAAGCCAGTGCATAAATGTCAATGCGCTTACCGGTTGAATCGTTTCTCGCAATTGGGCTAAAGTCATGCGATGAATACGTGCTAATAGCCTTCTTTCACACCACTCCTGTTGATCTTTCGCTTTAGCTCTAAAATGCCCTCGTAACACCACACCACTGTTTTCTAGAGCATATAATGCTTGATCAATTTCATTGATCTCAAGTTGTAACCTTGCACGCAGTTCTTCATTGGTAGTTGGGCCTAAATGAAACACCCAGCCCTTGATCATCGTCTCAATCACTTTTTCTCTTTCAGGCACCGCTGTTTCAACCACTTTCAAGACCGAATCAAACTGTGCTTGCGGATAAACTGTTAAGAAAGATTGTGATTTTTCTGCAGCGACCCAAAACGATGTTGTTGCAATGGTCGCAACCGTTGCGCGTCCTTGTTTTTTAAGTTCTTCCATAAACAGTTGCCACGCATCAAACACCGGTAAGGCAATCATTGTTTGTAGAAAATCTTGAAGTTCATCCGCATTACGAATATCTGGCCATGCTTGTTGTGTGACTTCATCAATAGCCGCTTCATCTAACTTGCCAACATTTTCCAGTACACTTTCCGGTAAAGAACGACGCATTTGTACAGCGCGTGCTCGTCGTTCTTCTAACGGAGCGTCGTCTAAGAAAGCATAGGGATTTGCGTTTAAAATACCATGCGCAAAAACTGATGGAGTGGGAGTATCAACAGCATGATATTCAATTCTGCCATCCGTAATACTGGCGATGACTTCACTTAAGCCTTCTAGATCGAGTGCTTCATTGAGAGCATCTTTCATCGTTTCATCGATCAAAGGATGAGAGGGTAATTTAATATCCTCCCCTGCTAAATTATCTTGGCAGGCAGCGGCATCTGGAAAAACAGCCGCTAACAAATCGTCAGATAACATGCGCATAATATGCGGGGGCATTTTCTTGCCATTGCGAAAGCGCACCAACGCCAAAGCACGAACAGCGGTCCAGCGCCAGCGGATCTTAAAAATAGGTGATTGTAGCACCGCCTGCACCAGTACTTCTTTCAACGTATTAACATTTAAAAAGCGGAAAACATCTGCCAAAGGAAAGCTGTGCTGCTCTGCCAGTGCAATGGTTATCCCATCATCGGTCGCAGCTGCTTGCAACTCAAAATTAAAGGAACGACAGAAGCGTTTGCGAAGTGCCAACCCCCAGGCTTTGTTAATGCGTCCACCAAAAGGCGAGTGAATAACAAGCTGCATGCCACCACCCTCATCAAAAAAGCGCTCTGCAACTACTCTTTTTTGGGTTGGCACTACACCTAATATTTTTTTACCTTCTGTGACATAAGCAATTAATTGCTCTGCGCCCGATTTATCTAAACCGCAATGCGCCATTAACCAAGACTCGGATGCATGGTTATCTAACCGTTCTCGCAAATCAGACACTTGTAATGAGAGTTCATTGGATCTGGCAGGGGCTTCCCCTACCCAAAAAGGCACGCTAGGTGGTGCGCCTTTGGCATCTTCAACAATGACACGCCCGGTTGCACTTTCCACACGATGGATCAACCAGGAAGAAGTGCCCAAAAGAATAATGTCTCCTCGGGTACTTTCTACCGCAAAATCTTCGTCTAAGGTTCCCACCATCATGCCATCGGGTTCAGCTACGACGGTATACAGAGCGTTATCTGGTATTGCTCCACCACTTGTAATCGCGGTTAAACGACTGTGGCGCCTTGCCTTGACTTGGTTATTGACTCGATCACGAAACAGATAGGCACTAAAGCGCCCTCGTGAAGCAGCAATGCCATCTGCCAGCATGGTTAATACTCGTTCGAACGTTTCTTTACTTAAATCACGATAGGGATAGGCTTGTTTGATACAAGCATAAAGCTCATCTTCATCCCAATCGTTGGTTGCACACATCGCTACAATTTGTTGCGACAACACATCTAAGGGCTCAACAGGTAAAATCAGCTGATCAAGATCTTCTTCGTGAATGGCTTTAATGAGTGCTGCGCATTCTAATAATTCATCGCGGGTAGTAACAAAAAAACGACCTTTGGAGATGGCACCATGCCAATGTCCCGCTCGACCAACACGTTGCAACCCTGCAGCAATGGCACGAGGTGAACCCATTTGGCACACCAAATCAATTGAACCGATGTCTATCCCTAGCTCTAATGAAGCCGTCGCCACTAACGCGGTCAGTTCGCCATTCTTCAGTTTAGTTTCAGCGTCTAAACGGATTTTTCTTGAAAGGCTACCATGATGGGCCGCGACTTTATCTTCACCAAGACGCTCTGTTAAATGATGAGCAATGCGTTCTGCTAAGCGGCGGGTATTCACAAAAATCAGTGTCGAGCGATTCTCTTTGGCAAGCGCTGCTAATCGTTCATAAATTTCATCCCACATTTCATGCGATGCAACCACACTTAATTCACTTTCCGGCACTTCAATTTTTAAATCAAGATGCCTTTTATATCCAATATTGACAATGACAGGCGCTGGACGATAAGCCCCTGCTAAAAATTGCGCAACAAGCTCTAATGGTTTTTGAGTGGCTGAAAGTCCAATTCTTATCGGTGAAGCAGCCGTAATCGCTTCTAAGCGCTCTAATGTTAAAGCTAAATGTGCGCCGCGTTTATCATCGGCGATGGCATGAATTTCATCCACAATCACTGTCTTAATAGAACTTAACATCGCACGGCTTTTAACTGCGGTCAGTAAGATATAAAGTGACTCAGGGGTTGTGATCAAGATATGAGGGGGATTTTTTAACATTGCCACACGTTCTTTGGTTAACGTATCGCCCGTGCGCACCGCTACTCGAATTTCTTGCATAAACAACGCTTGATCATCAGCCAATTGTTTTATTTCAGCTAATGGTTGTAACAGATTCTTTTGAACGTCATTGCTTAAAGCTTTTAATGGCGATATATATAACACCGTGGTTTGATCGGTTAACTCGCCAGACAACGCCTGCGTGACCAACTCATTCAAACAAGCTAAAAAGGCAGTCAAGGTTTTACCAGAGCCAGTTGGTGCGGATATTAATGTGGTTTTCCCAGATACAATCGCTGGCCACCCTTGTTTTTGCGGCAAGGTTGGCTCGCCAAACTTTTCTATAAACCACGCTTGGACGAGCGGATGGGCCCATGCTAAATGTTGATTCTCTGCCATAACCCCTTTTGAAAAGTGCGTAACTAAGGTTGATTTATTATATAATATTTTCGGCGCTAGAAGTCTGCTGTTTGTGTGTAAGTGCGCATTTAATAACAGTATAAGGACATTAACATGTTACATTTTCCCTATCCCAAACTCCCCATCCCTCAAAAAACCTATAGCAAAGAGGAAAGAGCCCAATTTGATCGCCTTATCGAACAGATCCAAGCAGAGCCAGAAGTTTCGGTATCACATGCGCTTATTTCTAAAGCGCTGAACAAAAAGCAAGAAAGCCGTTTTTATCAATACTGTGATGATAACCACAAAATTCGCCAGTTTCGCCAAACCTGTCGTGATTGTCATCAGGCTCTTAGCGAGCATGCAGCTTATTTACAAGAAAACCTGCAAGCTAATAGACAACCAGAAGGCCCTGCTACACCACAGATTTTAGCAGGGGTACTAGAATGTCGAGATAACTTATTAGGCATGTATGCAAGGTATATTGTGACAGATATTGCTGCCTCGTTAGAGCACAGTGACAATTCTCAAAAGAAAACAACTAGACCAAAGAGTTATCCGGGTTGATCCCACCTGCGAAGACTAAACGGGGGGGATGTCAAAGTCTTTCTGACTTAAGGCATCCTTTTCCAAAATTTGAATACGCTTGGTGAAATCGTTAAAGTCGGCACTAGCAAGTGAAAGATTTTTATCAGATATAAACTTAAAATAAATGGCTTTATCATCAACAAAAAAGCTCATGACGATAATATTATATTCACCCAAGCTTGCAACACCTTTGGCAAAAGAATAACCACGCCACATCCCGCGACTCAGCATAGGTTCTGCAACCTTGTAGCCTGCAAATTGCTCTTTAACGAATTCTTGAATATAGATTTCTTTTTCTTCTGGTAAGAAACTAGCGAATTTTTTGTCACCTTTTTGATAATCGACTGCGCCAATTTCATAAAGTGAACTTTTATCGGTGCTCAATTGAGCAATGTGTATATCAATTTTTTCATCGGTATGAGTGACAGTTTCATGATATTCATCGGGTGAATAAAGTGATAGTAAAGAAACATGTTCTTTAGGTAGAACATACTCTTTAAATTCATCTTTCCATTCAGGCGTTAATAATAACTTTAGACGTTCATAACTGCCTTTAATGCCTACCGTATTTTCTTGGATGAGTTCAGGGGTAATGTAAAACTTACCAGCCCCCAGATCTAAGGGAAAACGATTCGCTGCAGCTTCAATAATTTTTTCAGCATTTTCAATAACTGCTTGCGGTGTAAAGTAAGGAGAGTTTTGCTTCTCTAAAAGTACTTTCAAGCGTTCATAATCTTTGCTCTTTTGCGCTATTTTCGAAAAGTAACTGGCTTTTGCACTTTCCCAGGTCTGAAATTGAAAATCCCTAATGATATCCAACGCATTATGAACATCGACAACGATTTTGGCACGCTGTTGATCGTCATACTTTGCATATAAAATTGTCCAGAATTCCTCATGCATGCTTTTAGTGACATAACCACCCGTCTCATTTACAAAAGCGAAAAATTCGGTTTCATCTCGCAAGGTTGCCACAGGCTGAGTCCCTTGCACAGAGGGGACTTCTGAGATTTCGGCTCGAAGCTCGCTTGCCATGGAAAACAACATAAGGAATGAGGCCAGAATGGAAGCATTAAATTTCATATAGGTTAAACGAGCCATCAATTGGTAAAGTCAAATTACTGCCATATGATAACGAGTAATCTGTCCCCAATAAAGCCCAAAGTACCCCCAACACACAATATCTGTGAATTAATCCCATCAAATGTAACTACACCTGGGTATTATGTCATTGTGTCAGTCCACTAAAAGATATTATATTAGGTGTATACCATAGTTGGAGAATGTTCATGTCGAACTCTATTAAAGGCATGCAAAAAGCCTTGTCCCAATTCCGATTTAATAGCACCCTGGATGATACTTCCAAAAAGCAAATGTTTGGCCACCTGGTCGATTCTATTAGAGCAAGGGTTGCATCCGATCCTTTACAGGCGCTAGACGAGCTCAGCGAGACCTATAATGCGATTGTGAATAGAAAATTAGCCCTAAAAGTGGATAAAAACCCAACGACTGCAACAAACCAAGAAAACATTGTATTACACGCTTTGCAAACGATGTATAAGCAAAACCTCGAGCGGTATTTGAAAGAACTTCATGGAAAATCAGAGAGTGAAAAAAAAGCAGCTGTTGCTGCACTAGAGAATAATCATAAAAAAATTATCAATCAAAAGACCGGCGTCTCAACTGTTAATATTAAACAAATCATTACCACCTTATTACAAGCAACAAGCCCAAGAGCAGTCATGCCAAGTGCATCCAGTCATGCGCCATCCGGTGGTGCTTTAAAATGGCAAGATGACACGCTTGTGAAAAATAATCTTATCAAAACCTTTGTGCAAACATATCATACTCATCTCAAAAATAGAGACAAGCTTGCTTATGCTCTTAAAGTAAGAGACAGCGAGTACCCTGAACTTAATCAGCAGGGAGTTGATCAATTAACGCGCAAGCTAGAGGGTATACACAAAAGAATGATGGAGCTAACAGAAGATCCTGATCCTGCCATTCGATCCGCTGCAACTCAAGCACTCATAGATGCTGGACTTCAAGGTAAAGCACAAAACAAGTTTCTTCATCAATTATTAACAGGCTTTAAAAATCCACTTAAATTAAAGGCCAATGAAGCACCCGAATACACTCAAGATGAGATTGCAAATTATGCACATAGTTTGCTTGCCATCATGAAACCAGAAGAGATTTTTTCACAAATTAATACATTCTATCAAGAATCTACTTCACCAGTACTCAAAGAAAAACTACTTTCAAATGCGATGATATTATTGTATGAATTAATTTTAGTAGATAATGCCAGAGAGCTATTTCCAGATCTTGCAGATAATCCACCAGAAGATAATGCAGTAGTGCAACAATTTAATCATTTATTAAAAACCATTAAAGATGATACAGCACTCGATCCTGCACGTAGAAAACAGGTACTCTCATTTGAAGAACATATCAGAAAAGCCTCTGAAGTTGCTGATGATTTGAGAGAAAAAATAAAAGAGCAAACCAAAGCAATGCTACTTCCATCAAAAAATAAAGCAGCCAATTTTGACGTTGAATCATTTGTTAAAACCGACTTATCTGCTGCAAACGTTGATAACAAGAAGGTTTTACAAGCTGCAAAAATAGTTGCTGGCGATTTCAAGAAAATTGCGCTTGCTCACTTTGCAAATATTAAAGCCACTGATCTCTATGGGCAGGCATGGAATAAAGCAAGCAAAAAGGATAAAACACACGCTTTAGCATTTATACGCTATTGCGACAGACTCAGCAATCTTGTTATTAATGATATCGTTGAAGCTAAATCAACTCCTCACCAAACTCAGATCGCTTTGTTTTATGCGAATGTACTGCAAGAAGCATTAAGAGACAATGACTATGCGACAGCAACTGCTATTTTAGGTGCTTTCAATAAATCCTCTGTTTTCCGTTTGGAACATCTCAAACAACATAAAGATATTTCGAAAATTTTAGCTTCAGCTAATGAGATTTTAAAGGCAGACAGTAATTATAAAAACCTTCGAGCAGAAATAGCACAGAATAAACATAAGGCGGTTGTGCCATTCTTTGGGATGTATGCAACAGATCTGACGTTTGCTGATGATAAAATGCCTGATTTAGATGAACACAAGGATGTTAATAGAGCAAAACTCGATGTATTAAAAGACTTGTATCTTGAGCTTAACCATATGATGAGAATTGCAAGATCACAGGACGCTTCAGGACAAAACTCTTCTATTTTATCAAGAGTCAATAAGGCTAAGATTAATGATGAAGCACAATTTGAGCGATCAAAAGCATTTCGTGCACGCTCTATTGAAACTTCACGCAAAAGCACACTCGTTGAGTTATTAGCCAAGTTCCCTGATCAAAAAATTCCTTCATTTTTAGAAATTAAAATGACCTCTAAAAACAAAGAGCAAGTTTTAACAAATAAAAGAGCCTATAAAGCAATATTAAAAGTCATTATTGAACAAGCTCATAGTGCCAATGTTGTTGAAAAAGCTGCAGCAGCCAAATTAGTTAATAATATATTACTAGCTGCACAAAAGAACCATGTCGAAACCGAAAAACTTAAGAAATTAGTTAGGGCTGCGCAATTAGTGACAGACGTCGGCGAAGAAAATGCTGAAACAATTTCATTCGTACAAGCAGCTTTAGATCAGTATTATAATGTGATTTCACTGAAAGCAGATCTCGAAGGAAATGATGAAAACGATAGTGCTAAACATTTAACAACTAAAGCAGATGAAATTTACCATGGATTAACCAAAGCAACGCATAATCCAGATGCTAAGATCGCTAAAATGGCTACTGAAGTGCTAAAATTGGTTGATTTGATGAATAGCATTCCGACACTCAGTCAAAAATATAAAGCACTCAAACTCTCATTAACAGCTGTCCACTATGGGCCAAATAGTTTAAAAACTCAAATAAGCATTCATGATCAAATGGATAAAATTGAAGACCAACTAAGAAACGCATCAAAACATGCTGACGCACGCATTCACACTCCTGCACGTCTTGCATTGGAAGAGAATCAAATTGATCTGAAAAAAGCCCCTGGTAAATTCAAAAAAGCTGAATTATCCAAAGACAAAGACAAGAAGCACCCTCCTGCAATGTTAATCAGTCAGCATCGCAAAGGATCTTCTGTTGTTGAATTGCCTACACGAACAATAGAATCGGCTAAGTCGCCAGCTTTTGAACCGGTTGTGTTGAGTGATTTTCTAAATGATACAAACAAAGCTAAGTCTATATTAGAATCTTTTCATGATACGCCAAAATTAAACCAAAAAGGGCGTCACAGCTTACAACACATTTTAAAAGAAATAAAAGTCTCAAAACCTGATAACCCTGTATCTTTAGTAAACACTGATTTCAATATTAGTTTTCAGGAGTATAATAAACATGCAGCCATTACTATATTAGGCTATGTTTCTCGTGCCTTAAAAGACAATTCAAGCAACGCAACAATAGACCGCTTGATTAAAGAAACTGCCAAGAGCTGGCCAGAAGGCAAAACCCTATTAACTAAGTTAAAAGAGGATCTTGCCGTTGAAAATGATGTCAAAATGAAAAACTCTCCTAGAGCATAACCTATTTCAAAACTTCGTTGTTTTACGATGCCCCTTTTGCGGGGCATTCGTGTCTCCTGGTATTGTGCTTTTAGATCCCTTAGCTGCTTTTCCTTTGGCACCAGGAGTATAAGCACTACCCGTAATAAGTGATGGCTCTGTATTTACTGTAGGCAATGAGGCACTTCCACTTGGCCCAACCAATTCATAAACGCCCTGCCGAGTACTCGATATTTTATCAATCTGGGATTGTGCGGCAAGCGTGCCATTACGTGTTGAGGCCGCACCGATGATGCGACTAAAGAATTGCTTCACTTTTTCTCCTAAGCTTGGAGCAATATTTGTAGCAGCTTTACTAATGTTTGCTACTTTTTTATCTGTATAATAGCTTACCGTTGGCATATCAAAGTCAGGATCAGATACTTTCATACCCGGACAGTCGTCGTTATACCCATTCGTTTCACGATTTGGCGCACCATTATGTACAAGGGGCATTAATTTATGAAATTTATCGTAATCCTCTTTATTATCCCAGGTTGGTGCATAACCATATTTTTCGATAAAAATGCAAAATGCTTCAACATGCTCATTTAACAACCCTGTTCTATCTTCACCACTTTTACAAAACCATTCGGTAAATTGATCCATATGTGAAGTAAGCATGGCAAAACGTGCTTGGAATCGATAGTTAGATTTATTTAAAGCATCAATTTGTTCAGACAGCATATTTGCTTGCTCGCGCAAAATATCCTTCTTGTCCCAGCTATCTTCTTTAGCCATTTTCTTTAAGATTTTGTTTCTTTCACGAGTTTTACTTTTAACTGCAAGAAAGCGCCTTAATCCAGGACGTGGTTGATTAAAGTAAATATCGATCGCATCAACAAATATTTGAAATTTTTGAAAGTCTTTATTACCTTGATAATTATTGGTTGCCTTCATTTCAACCAAAATATTTTTCAAATCCTTAATGCGCTCTTCATATACATTTTCCCTAGCACTTGCTAATTTGCTGTAGAGTTTATCTAATTTCTTTTCTTCACTTTCAATCGTTTTCAAAACCTTTTTGCGTTCATTTTTAATGATTTTGCTGTTAACCATGGCTTTATGATCTGGATCGGATAAAGCACGGTTACAATATTCAAGCTTTTCATAAGCATCATTTAAGGTTTGTCGATTAAATAAAGCAATGTTCGCTTTACATTCCTTTATCGCAGGTAGCGATTCCATTTCTTTAAAACGATTACCTAAACGTTTCAGTTGTCCGTCTGCGATGTCGTCTGTTTGCTTTAAGAAATGGTTCATGAGTTGATCAAAACCACGGTTATTGACCCTTTGTACCAATTCTCTTGCTGCCGACGTACCAATCCCCCTTACAGCATTTACCCCAATACTCATAAACGTTGAATCCAATTGCACATTTATGGTTCTTTGTTTTCCATCGCTACCTGTCACTTCTAGAGGAATGGTGCGACCATGCAATGACCAATAAGCATTTCTGGAATCATCAACTTGCCGGAATTGCTTCATAGGATCGAATAGATCCCCTTTCATCACAGGTGATAGTAAACTCATTGTGGACATTTCAACTATCAATGGATCAGGCAGATCGTCCCCCCCTAGCTTGGCAATTTTTTCTTGTGCTGCTTGCGTGAGCGATTGTTTGACATTTTGCAATGTACGATGCTGGCGCTCTATCTCATTATTGATTTTTAACACACTGGGAGAACCATGCCGGTGGCCCACAAAAACCGTATTGCCATTAATGGCCACTTCAGTGCGCACCGCGTTTGCTTGTCCTACTTGGCGCTTGTCACGTATCGTACTTGGGCATGTATAAGGCCTATTTGCAGGTGGCTCATTACCATGAACATGTCGATATAACGCTTGCTGCTCTTTTGTTAACCACCCTTCAGGAATATGTGAACTATTTACAACGAGCTGTTTGGCTTGATAGGTGTGTGAAAGTTTGGGTCTTGCTTGTAGAGCGCGTAAATCATCTGCCTTTTTGTTGATCATTTTAATGACACTAACCGGATCTTTTTTAGGATTGACAGCATCAGCCAATACACGGCTCACTTGTTGAAGCTTGATCATATTAGCGTTATAAGCCCTATCAAATGCGGTTTTATACAACCTTTCTGCTTCCATGCAGAAAGATTGATAGGTCGCTTTGTCAATCTCTTTATCTTTAAACCATCTGGTCGCTTTTTTAATCATTTCTTCTTTGCGCTGTTTTGCTTCTTTAAAGGCGGCAAAATCATCTTCATGAAATAATTTAGGTATTTTTTGTGCAAGGTTATCTAATTTCTCTTTATTGCCATTTAATGCGCGTGCTGCTTCAATGCGAGCATTTGCATATTCTTGAAACATTTTTGCCGTCATCACGGGATGCCCATTTTCATCAACAAGCCGTTCAATCGTAGGTTGTTCTTCTGTCACAATGGGTAATTCTCTTTCTCCTGATGTGTCGCTGACAGGTAATTTTGCTTGTTGTGCTATTGTATTTCGCTGTGCTTGTGCAACTTCAAGCGCATTCAAGGCTTGCTGCAATGTTTCCTTTTGTGTTGATGAAAATGCAAATCTACGCATTTTCTCAGTATTAAATGCTACGCCAAGCGATCCCAAGCTATTTTCTGTATGTTCAATTAAGGGACCAAGCTTTTCGCGGTACAGCGCTAACCTTTTTTCAGGGTTGATCGTATTCCGAATTTCTTTAAGTGATTGGATGTAATATTGAATAGGCGCAGAATAAGTAAAAGATCCCCTAATATCTCTTTCTTGAATTTTCAAATAGTGCGCTACGGCGCTTTCAATGCAATCTTGTATAATGGCAATTTGGTTATCAATTTCTTGATCAAGCGCTTTTCCCATAACCTCTCCTTTGAAATACTTGTAGCTTCACATGTTGCTCTGCAGCAAGGTTTATAAGAAAGACTGCCAAGAGGGTTCTTTAGTTCCAATCTTTTTCGCAACTTAAGCAAATATTCGGTATCTTAGGCGAGGAATGATTTTATAAATCTAGTCAGTAAATATGCTGTATAAAAGGAGTTTTTCAATGAAGAAAATGGGTGCAAGCGTCCTGATGCTATTATCACTCTCTGTAAAAGCAGCAGAGCAGTTGCCTGCTGTGATCGCAGGTGCAATGGCAGGAGCGGTAGCTGGGGCAGTCGCAGGAGCAGCACCAAATGCTGCACAGGGAGAGGTAGATGACAAAAATCTATCTCCTGATTGCGTTAAATCGATTAGCCGCTTATATCGATTCTATTTTCATGAAATATACCCTAACCCAAAAAATGAAGCTTGCCAAAAGCCTTCAGAACCACTGGGGCCTGAAGAAACAGCAGAAATGCAATCGGTGATTGGGAACCTTAGAACAAACTGCCCCATGAATGTGGTTGCTCAAATAACAGGTTCGTTTAGAGAATTAACCGAAGAGCGAGATGCCTGATTCATCTTCGCAAAAGCGAAGATGAATCAGTACCTCGCCGTAACTAGCAACGCTAGTGAAGGCGGGCTAAGACAGAGCGAGGGAGCATCCATCTGCCTTCGCTCTGTGAGCTACGTCAGGCAGGCGCATACAGGCCAAATGCGAAGAGTATCATTGCTTTTTAACAAAATAATGATTCACCCCATACACTTTGAACCCACACTTGCGGTAAATATTATAACCACTCTCTGAAGATTCTAAAAAACAGTGCTTATAGCCTAATTCTTTAGCAACGTTCATTAGATACTGAGTTAATGAGGTACCAAATCCTTTTTTTAGTGCTGCCGTCTTGGTTGCAATATTATGTATCATCGCAACATCGTCGATGATAAATAATGTTCCCGAAGTCACTGCTTCACCTTCAAACCAAGCGACAAATTGCTTTAATACACCTTCTTGTTCACAGATTTTAACGTTTAGCTTACGAAATTCTTCTCCATCATCTTCTGCTTCAAAACCTTCACAAATAGGTTTAATCCAATCAAGTAAATTATCACTACTTAAGAGCTGTTCGATTACCAATTGAGGATGCGGCAAATAAGGAGCCATTTGTGATAAATCGCAGTACATGCAAGGAGCAGATTCAATTAAACCAAATTTTTCACGCTCTAAATGTTCTGGCAAGTTTAGCGGTAATGATAAAGGAGTCACTACCATCGTCCAAGGTGTTTCGTAATGACTAAAAAAATCTGAGACATTTTGACAAATTTCATGCATATCATTTACATCAATACGACCTAAATAAGCAACATTGAGGAAGGGAGAATCGATCCCAGTAACAATCGCATTTACATTTTTGTATAGCTGATGATTGCTGGCTAAAGCATCGAAAAAACGCGTAGTTGCTCTTAAGCCTTTGACAGCCAATTCAGAGTCTTCTATTTCGATGGAAAATTGCATTGAGCTAACCTATTGTGTTTATTATCATTTTTTAATCTATCAAGGGAATACAACTGTTTACCCATTGTTAAGTTAAACTACTTTACAGTCTCTAGGATATCAGATACTTTTATTAATCTATAGTCACAGCACCATTGTGGTCACGCGTTACTTTGTCTGACATTTTTGTTAAAGTGCGTTGATTATAAAATCAAATTGGTAAAATATGCTTCAATCTGCACAACGCATTTTAATTTTCTCAAAAACCACCTCTCGTCGACGAAAATCATCAACCGTGGATAATCTCTGTCATCAAATGCAACGATTGACAGTAACACGTGATGCCCCAAAGCTTCCGGTCAATGATAGACAATTTAATACGACTACTCCTGTTTCTCATCACAAATTTCATCTTGATCACACAGGTGCAATTAAAGAGCAGTACCTGATACAACGCAGAGCCTTTTTAGCACGACATAAATTACTGCAAGACAAAATCATTTTTCAAAATAGAGTCGTCTATGAAAATCGTCATTTGTATGATGTGAATGAAACTGATCAACATGGCTTAAGTAATTTGCAACGAATGTTAAAAGGTCACGCCCCCATTACACCAAGTGACAATAATTATTTGGTCATTCATCACTTTGACCAAACACATACTGGAGATTGGGTTGTTTTGCTTAATAGCTTTCACGTAGAGCATGATTTATCTTTACATAGTCAAGTGACAGTAAGAAATGCTGTTAATCGTCACAGATTTGCAGAAGAAAGAATGGCGTACTGGCAACAGGTTGCCAATACGCATTTAGAGAAAAAAGTTACTTTTGGCTTTCGCAAAAGGAGTTGAGATTTTTTGAAGTTTACTTAATCGTGTTACCAACTCTTAATGACACTTCTGCAAAGTTTTCTGACATTTCCAAAGCTGTAAAGTGTTTTAGGAGTTTTTACATCATCAATCTCAACGATGTATTTCCCTTCAATTGTGACTCGATGTGAGCGAAAACTTTGATTATTTCTAACGATCTCCTGGCGTTGCCTCCAAAGCAGCACTTGATCTTGCAAAGGTTGCTTGAGATAAAGATCATCGATGATCTCCATTAATTCACTATTTTGACGAAGAATGTTTTGGATCCTATCAGGTGTTCTTTCAAAGAGTTCTAATGCTCGTGCTTTTTCCTGCTCATCTTTTACTGTTTTATTTCGGTACCCATAATGGGCAAAAATAATTTCACTTACTAGTTCTGCATAAAACGTGATCAAAAAATTCGTTTTGGCATAAAACATATTCTTTACAATGATATTAATTTCACGATCTCTAATGAAATTTGTACAGTGTTTATATTTGGCTCTGGATCTTTCTTTAAAGGCAACGCGTTTAATTTCTGCTATCGATAGCGTAACCATGTTACTACTCGCCAATTCAATTTAGAATATTAACTCATTTATGTTAGCCGCACATATTACATGAGAATCTAAATGAGAACAACATTTTAGCCACTACGTTATGCGTGGTATCTTTGCGTGTTATGCGTTAAGGAGGATCTTATGCTCACAGCCATAACCTTACACAACAACAAATACCTCCGCATTTTATTGGCCAAGAATCTACACTTGCTGATTTTTTTGCTTTATTAGAAACATTGAGTCATCGCTTCAACAACGTTGATGCTCATTTAATCACAGAGATCCCCCCCTTGCGATTTACTCAACCGGGCATGAGTATTTGACCAACGCTCAAGACCCCCCATAGTCGCAATGAAGAGCAAAATTACAGACGACCCGTGAAAATTAAGCGACAAATGAAGTCTGCGTATATATTGGTTGAACATGACTTACGATATCATATGGCAACTACTTTGAAGTGTGAAAAGGTCAACCGTGTATAACCGCAAGAAAAGAATCGAAAATCTAGAATTTGTTTATGAAGCTTTATTTGTACTCGTTCTTATGCCTTTTATATTTATTGCAATGACACAAGTGTTTGAGGATATCCTTTTTGCGTATTTTACTTCTGCACTGATCTCTATTTTGCTATTTTGTCTTTCCTTGTTTTTAAATAACAACGTATTTCGTCCGCTTATAAGTAAAGCGTTTGGAAAAGCAGTTAGTTAAAATGGTCCTTCGCATACTCTGCGCACTCTAGAGGGAAAGGGAAAATGTGAACCATTTTCCCTTGTTAAGATCAGAATAATTTATAGTTATTACGAAATACGAAAAACCAATTTGCAATCCAGATAATTGCAGTGACTAATGCTAAGGGTAATAAGATCCCTGGCATAGCGCTAACCGTAATAATCGGATTGTAAATGAGAACAAATAGGATAAAGGGGATAGCCCAAAGCATGTAATATTGTGGTTTTAAGGTGAACAACAAATAAACAATATACGCAGCTGCTAGTGACACGACTATTTGCAATACGAGTGGGAACAACAATGCTGGCCAAGAAATGGGTATTAATGACACCAATAGCAATATAACGGGCAAGAACCACACTAAAAAGGTAATTGCTGCTTTATTCATTGTTAATCCCTCGGATAATGGATATTCACTTCATTGAATTTAGCAGAGAACCTTTGCCTATGCTATTATTCTGATAATTGACCAGGATAGATCGACAGTACTATGAATGACAACACTCTATATGGGCATGAAATATGAAGGGTGTTGTTACTATCATGTCAAACCAGACAGTATTACTGAAAAACCCAACATGTCCAATACAGGGCTTTTCTTAGCGAAGCTCAACAAAAGGACAAGTTAGGTTCACCTAACTTGTCCAAGTAGTAAGTTCTTAAGATATTTTAATCTGTAACCTTCATTTCATTCTCATCTTTAAAAATGACTTTCCAATCTTCTTTCATATTAATCATTAACCAGCCATGACTTTTCGCAGCATCTAAAGCCTTATCAAGCTTGCCAAATCCGGTATGTCTATCATAAGCATATTCTCGCTTGGCATCGTCATGATGCACTATCATGCCAAGCCTTGGGCCACTTCCTGCCGTTGTCCATTCAAGCATTTGATAGTCACCATCGGAATTGCCAAACGCAGCAATGGGTCTCATTCCAATATGATTTTGAATACCGATCGGTTTGCCTTGTTTATCATCAATGAAGTTTATTTCAGGCAATCTTAACAATACGGGCTTGCCATCTCGTAGCTCATACTTAAGCTTTATACTACTGCCCACCACTTGACTTGGGGGAATGCCATAAGATTTTTGTGCCCAAGGTCGCATAAATTCTATGCCACCACCAGAAACAATAAAGGTTTTAAAATCGTTGGCTCGTAAATATTCAAGCAATTCAACCATCGGCTGATAAACCAATTCAGTATAAGGAACGTTAAATCGAGGATGGCGAGCTGTTGTGATCCATTTCAGCGCAATCTCATCAAATTCTTCACTGGTCATTCCAGCATGGGTTGTCATCATAATTTCAACAGCCGCTTTCTCGTCTAAAGCTTCCAGTGTTTTCATATCCCCTTCCAATACGGCTTTAAACGGCTGCTTGGTTTTCCATTCGGGATGTTGAGGTGCCAATTCCTTCACACGATCCAATGCAAAGGCAAGCTGCACATACATAGGATGCTCTACCCATAAAGTACCATCATTATCAAAAACGGCGATCCGTTCATTCGTTGGGACAAATTCTTTGGCGTTGTTGTTTTTAACTTTATCGACAAATTGAATAATGGCCTTTTTACTCGCCCCTTCATTCCATGAAGGAAGTGGATCATTTGCATGTGCTAACCCACAAAAGAATAGCACTAACAAAGAAAGTCCTCTTTGTATAACAATACTCATGAAAACTTACTCCTATTTTGACTTGATACATTTGAAAAATCTACAGGCGGCATTAATTGCGATTGCTGACGATATTTTGGAGAATAAATCAGTGGCGGATTGGGCAATCGTGAAGATCGATATCGTTCAACTTCAGTCTCTAAACTTCTGATGTGTGCAAGATTGTTTCGATATTGATACTCTAAAACATCAAATGCCTGCTCCCTTCTTTGTAAAACACTTGTGATCTCATTGTATTCATCGCTTTGACGAACACTTTGTAATTCTAGATATTCAGTCTTTTTTTCCAACCAAACTATGTAGTCAACTTGCCTTGCTTCTTGTGCTCTTAATGACTCAATTCTTTCCTGCAGCGGACGAATGACTTGCTCAAATTCAGTACGCATTCTCGTAATATCATTAACTCTCGCAATTTCTGCTGCTGCAACTTTCTGCTTTTCAACTTGTTGTTCTGCTTCGTAATGAGCAACTAGCGATTCAAATTTTTCAATTACTGTTTGCATATTTTGCTCAGCTTGTTGATGAGTCTTTTTCGCATCATCAAGCGTTTTTCTCAGCTGCACTTTTTCAACACTCAGCTCATGAATTTGAATTTGAGAAGCACTTTTTTGACTTTCAGCCTCTTTAAGTGCTGTCAATTTCTTGCACAAATCATCTATCGTCTCTGCTGACTCTTTCGCATTCTTCTCATTTTCGACAATGAGTGCTTTCATTTCATCTTTTAATACCGCAAAGCTTTTTAAAACTTCTTCATGAGTACTTTTAAGAGAAGTCATCTTTTTATTTAATTCTGCATTCGCATGTAACAGTGATCTATTATGATTATTGAGCCTGATATTCTCTTTTTTTAATTTTTCAATTTCTTGCTTTTCTTCTAGTTCAGCTATCGCTTTTAGGTAGCGACCTATTCGAGATGACTGATTATGTTTTTCCTTACTTATCCATTCTTTCAGTTGAATTGACGTTAAATCACCGGGTATTGTCTTATGTTGGGCCTTCTCTTTAACCTTTGCTAAGGCATTTTTTAGTCTTTCAATACCTTTAGCAAGATCGTTAAGATCATCGGGTTGAATTAATTTTTGTGAATTTTTGCGTGCTCTTTGCTTATCTGAAGTTGATGATTCAGAAGGTGTAAGGGATTTTGCAATTCCTTTTAGCTTACGCTTTTTAGCACGTTTTGGAGCATAATCTTGATCATCAATTGAATGTTCTGAGGTTTCTGATTTAGCCTCGACTGATGGCTTTTGACTTATAGGTTGGTAGGTGACTACTTTTGATGTTGGTATCGGCTCCGCAGACACTGCAAGAACAGATGCTTCTGGGATAAGCAAATTAGAAAGTTCAAAGAAATCATCAGCATGATATCTATCATAGGTAGCTTGAAGTAAGGCTTCAAATTCTTCATCTTGTGTTGCACCTGCAAAACTTGCCCCGTTGGTAGACATAGTGTGCCTTATTTGCCAGTTAAATGCTTTTCAAATCTTGATACTATCACACAACAAATCTTATTAAGGCAAGACGCTCTACAGCGTTGGTAATGATTTAGGTGCGTTTCAAATAACATACGATTTATCTGTTTCATCGCCTTTAATTGAATGAAGAAGCTACGACATATTGAAATGTCGCAGCTCATTTTTGCTAGATTGTATTTCTTTCTTGTATACCAGATAGTTTATTTGCTGTGATTGCTTTTGCATCCAATTCCGCTTTCACTTCATGCAAATAGCGAGTGAACGCTTCTGCATCAAAGCGGAAGCGATAAATACCACAGGCATTCCAACCAACCGGTGACAATTGCGTTGAAACGTTTGCGAATCCACTATTTGCTTTATGACAAAAGGCCTCCAATTGAACTTTTTGTTCTTGATTCAAGCGAAGATCAAGAATAGTTTCAAACGAATGCCCATCTCTACCTTTTATCACCTTCATATTTGCATGACCCTGTTGCGGTGCTTGAATACCTGAATAATCAACGAAAGCTTGCTCAAACTTATTCATCACCTTCAATTCAGTTTCAGTAAAACCAAAGAGACGTTTGATGACTTCTCTTTGCGACTTTGTCATTTCTTCTAGTGTTTTAGCCTTGTAATTTCTGAATCGCATGAGCGGTTGTTCTGGTCGAAATGGCTGTGCTATTTCTTGTTGCCCCTCAGCTGCAGCTGGCATAGTCTCTGGTAAACAAATAAAGACATGGCGCTTTAAACCGTTACTTTTTGGTGTCAAACTTTCTAAGTGCGCTTCTCGTTTAGCAACTTCAGCTTTCGACTCCATCGCAATTGGCGAGTCTGATGGATTGAGTTCTATTAATTGACGATGATTATCAATTAATAGAGTCAGCAGTAACCGAGAAGTGATTTCATTATCATTTTTAATATTAGCGCGTGTAAAAAAGGATTTTGCTAATATGAATGCTTTCATATCCCGTAAGTAATGTCCCATTTTGTTGAATACAACCGCTTTAAGACAAGCCTTGATATCTTCTGGTAAATCTATACCCACCCAAAAAGAGGATAAAGCTTTCATGTCATTAACAGAAATCTCATTCCCTTTTTTAAATAATTCGTGTGTGGCAGTTGTGATACACATCATCGCACACTCTTGTGATGGTGCTTCTTCCCATTTCAAAAACAGATGTTCACAATGCTTCTGAAAGCGCTCACACGGCGTTTTAGCATTCTGAAAATCAACTTGATAATATTTTTGATAACCGAGCATGGCTTGGATAAAACTCTTCTCGGGTGAAACATATGCTCTATCAAGGGGTAAACGCGACAAAATTGCAATCAAATTGGAAATCTTAAGATCTGGCAATAAATCAATTTCGAGCTCTATTCCTTGAGCATTAACAGACATCTTAACCGGTAGAATATCGTTTAATGTTGTTGAAATTCTCATAAAAATGCTTGGGAACTCGGGAGCATTTGTCGCAAACTCTAATACCAATTGCGGATAAGGGCTATGTAACGGAGTGATTGATAAATAGGCACCCCGGTAACGTGAAAGCTCATCTTGTTTAGGGTTAAGTAAAGTGCTCGTAACGACATCCATCATAGCTGTTTTAACTTCCGTATACGTTGGATCTTGCTCTGTTGATAGCGTATGCATTTTCAGCATTTTTAATAACGTGGATGTTTCGATAGAGGTTTCTTCAGTCAGAATGACTTTGAGTAACGCCAACACTGATGCCATATCTTCTGACACTTTCTGCCCATCATTTTCATTTGCCAGCCAAGCGAGAGTTTCCTCCACTTGTAGATCCGCACGTTGTAATTCTTGTGCAATAAACTGTTGAATAAGGGTTCTTTGCTTAGCATTGAGCATAACATGACATCCTGATGACTTAGTAACAAAATTATCTGCAAAACTAACCTATTTATGTAGGATTGTCTGTGGTAAAAACCATTCGTTGCTTTCTTTAGGGGGTCAGCTGGGCTAAAATTGATGCCTGATTCTTGCAAATACAATGGTTTTGTCGATGTCACATAAAGAAACTACCCGATTAAGTTATGAAGCCACGGCAAGCGCCTTTGCAGAGAAGGTCGCCTCCCTTGCGCCAATCGACTCAATTGATAAACTGATGAGTGTCCTGATACCTGCTCCTCGAATACTGGATATAGGCTGTGGCTCCGGCAGAGACGCCAAGATTTTCCAAAGCATGGGTGCCGAAGTGATTGGCATCGATTTTTGCGCTAATCTGCTTGACATTGCCAAGGCTCATGCGCCAACGGTTAATTTTCAATTAATGGATATTGAAGAACTCGATTTTCCTGAAGAAACCTTTGATGCGGTGTGGGCAGCAAGTTCCCTTTTACATCTTCCGAAATCTGTGTTGCCAAGCGTTCTTGCACGCATTCACGCCATTTTAGAAGAAGATGGTTACTTTTATCTGACTTTAAAAAAGGGCTCTGGCGAATTATTAGAAATTGATCAGCGCTATGAAGGTGCTGCGCAAAAATTTTGGGCTTACTATGAGGCAGATGAAATCAAAAAAATCCTTGCAGAGGCACAATTTGCAGTTCTGACTTGTGACTTAATCGAAAAAAATCATAGCTATCATTCTCATGCAGCTTATCGATTATTTTGTAGAAAAAAATGATATTACCTCTCAATAAAGTGGATTTGATGAGATCCTATAAAAAAATATTTATTTTTCTTGTGTTTTCTCTGTTATTCGCAAGCCTTGCACGCGCTGAACCTGAATTACAAAAAGCGAAACTTTGGACAGCAATTGATTTTAAAGGATCACTCACAGGACAATTTCAATACTATCTAGAGCCTCAACTCAGATTTATCAGCCGAAGCCAATGTTTTGATGAAGCGAATCTGTGGGTGGGGCTAGGCTATCCATTATCTAAACGAATGACATTTTGGGTAGGGAATTATTTTAATACGACGCACAAAGTAGACGATCCAGATACATTTCAATATCGAATATGGGAACAACTCTCTTGGGAAATATTTGATAGCCACCTTATCCAAATTGATTCAAGAACACGTCTTGAACAGCGTAAGCAAGAATACCAAACCGATTGGGCATTACGCTTCCGAGAAAAAGTCGCATTCAGTTTTCCGTTAAATAGAAATGGCTATTTCTTTATTCTTTTTGATGAAGTCTTTTTAAATGCTAACAATCCATCTTGGATCTATCACAGTCTTTTTAATCAAAATAGGGCCTTTGCAGGGCTTTTAATTCCGATGACAAAAGCAATTCAACTTGAAACCGGATATTTAAACCAATATGTGGCAGGTACCCCTTATCAATTAAATCATGTGCTAAGTTTTATTTTGAGGTTAAAAAATAAGTGACATAGTGAATGAAAATCAACATCGCTCACAAAGCAAACCCAATACAAACACGAAAAGCAACAAAAAGCCTTCAACTAAAATTGCAAAACCTGTTACAAAAATTGTTTACCACCCCTTATTGGGTGATGTTCCGATGCTTGAAAAGACTTTTGTTGCTCCAAATGGCAAAACATATCCTTATACTGTTTTTGATCCCGATTTTAAACCCAAAATGCCTGTAGGAGCTATGTGGATGAAACAATCACCTGCGTTCAATGTGGAAATGAATTTATCTTTTGGGCAAAAGAACAACAGTATTGGTTTGAAGTTTTAAAATTCGGCTTAAGAGCCAGAGCCATACGCTGCCCTACTTGTCGAAAAAGGAAAAGAACAGAGAATGCCTTGAAACGCAATTGACCCAGCTACATCAAGAGCACAAAGAGCGCCCTCATGATCCGGATGTTATAGCCGCCATTGCAGAAACCATTTGTTTATATTATGAAAAATTCCAGAAAGGTAAATTAAGTTCGGCAGTCACTTTTGCAAGACCAGCACTTAAAACCGATCCAAAGTACTTCGAAGGGTTATATTGGGAAGCCATTGCACAGCAATTTTTAAATAAACCTGAAAAGACAAATGTATTACTGCTGAAATTTGTTGAAAGAGCAAGCGGTGTTGCAAGATGTAAGAAACTGGTTCGTAAAGCGAAGGTGATGTTAGGAATTTAATATGGAAAAACATGCAGTGCATTAATCTTGTGGAATCACACACAATTTAAGTCAACAACCTTATTTTTTGTGAATGGTTCTCATATAATCTATTTTTGACACGTAAAAATGGATTATGATAATCTATATTCTATTTTAAATGAGTTAAAATGAACTATAAATATTTATAATCCACTATTTTACACCAAAAATGGATTATAAAATTATACAATCCAAGTTACCTTAGGGTTTTCATTATGAAATTTGAAGAATTTAAAGCGGGTAAATACACTCAACAATTCCACTATAAGAGTTTTACTCCTGAAAAAATTAATCTTGAATGGACTTGGAACAATCCTGAAATTAACACTTTACTTGAAGATGCTGTTCGCTACTTAGGCGAGCTGAATGCATTTTCCAAAATGATACCTGATATTGATCAATTTATTCGTATGCATATCGCTAAAGAAGCTAACCAATCAAGTCGAATTGAAGGCACCCAAACAAATATTGATGAAGTTCTAATGAAGATAGAAGAAATTGATCCAGAAAAAAGAGATGATTGGCAGGAAGTGCAAAATTATATACATGCGATGAATTCATCTATCTCTAAATTAGATCAATTACCCCTATCATCAAGATTGATTAAAGAAGCACATCAAGTACTTTTATCGGGTGCTCGCGGTAAACATAAATTACCTGGGGAGTTTAGAACAAGTCAAAATTGGATAGGAGGGGCCAGCTTGAAAGATGCTGTTTTCATCCCCCCTCATCATGATGAAATTCCAGGACTAATGGCTGATCTGGAAAGTTTTTGGCATAACGAAAAAATTCATGTTCCTCTGCTGATAAAAATTGGTTTATCTCATTATCAGTTTGAAACAATCCATCCATTTTTAGATGGTAATGGCAGAATTGGGCGATTACTAATAACCTTATATCTGATTAATTTTAAATTGCTAGAAAAACCCTGCTTATATCTTTCAGATTTTTTAGAAAAAAATAGATCTGCATACTATGATGCTTTAACTGTTGTAAGAACTTCAAACAACCTTATCCACTGGATAAAATTCTTTCTTAATGCTGTTATTGAGAGTGCAATATATTCAAAATCAACTTTTGAAAAAATATTGGCTCTCAAAAATGAAATTGATGACACGATCTCCACACTGGGTCGAAGATCTGGAAACGCAAGAAAACTTGTGTATCACTTATATTCAAATCCAACTATTAAAGTAGAGGATGTGTGTGATGTATTGGATGTCAAGCCAAACGTTGCACACCCGTTAGTTAATGTACTCGTAGAAAAAGGTATTCTACAAGAGCAAACAGGATTTAAGAAAAATCGATTATTCTCGTTTGAAAGATATCTACAATTATATAAATAAAAAACCACCTAAAGGTGGTTTAATAATGTCGCCCGGAGAGATTGATTTGCGCCATCCTTGGCGCTCAGGACTTTGTCCCGCGCTAAAGCGCGTCCAAAATTGCTTTCCTGCAATTTTGTCGAACTCGAGTTCGAGGCTTTGGGTAAACCAATAAAAAAACCACCTGAAGGTGGTTTAATAATGTCGCCCGGAGAGATTGATTTGCGCCATCCTTGGCGCTCAGGACTTTGTCCCGCGCTAAAGCGCGTCCAAAATTGCTTTCCTGCAATTTTGTCGAACTCGAGTTCGAGGCTTTGGGTAAACCAATAAAAAAACCACCTGAAGGTGGTTTAATAATGTCGCCCGGAGAGATTGATTTGCGCCATCCTTGGCGCTC
>CAZQMV010000008.1:0-23982 GCA_964594635.1 Uncultured Candidatus Berkiella sp. | reverse complement strand
AACTCGAGTTCGAGGCTTTGGGTAAACCAATAAAAAAACCACCTAAAGGTGGTTTTTTTATTGGTGCGCCCGGAGAGACTCGAACTCCCGACACTCTGGTTCGAAGCCAGATACTCTATCCAACTGAGCTACGGGCGCATAGACAACGGGCTGGATTATCCCGAGAAAGGCGCCAAGAGTCAATTCTCGGCCGACCCCGCTTACCTTATCGAATTCATATCAATCACAAACCGATACTTCACATCCCCTTTCACTGTGCGCTCAAAGGCCTCATTGACCTTCTGCATGGGGATAACTTCAACATCCGAGACGATATTATGCTCAGCACAAAAATCCAGCATTTCCTGAGTTTCAGGTAGGCCGCCAATTAATGAACCGGCAATGGCGCGTCTCTTAAATATTAGGTTTGCTGACTGAATCTTGGGATCTTCTGATGGCACTCCTAACAACACCATGGTGCCGTCACGTTTTAATAATTGCAGATAAGGCCCTAAATCAATGGGCGCTGAAATCGAATTTAAAATAAGATCAAAGCGATTCGCTTGTTCAGCCATTTCATTGGGATTTTTGGCAATGACTACTTCTTTAGCACCTAAGCGTAATGCATCTTCTACTTTATCCGGTGATGTCGTAAATACCACCACATGGGCTCCCATCGCATGCGCTAATTTAACTGCCATATGACCAAGACCACCCAACCCCATCACACCCACACGATGCCCGGGTCCTACTTTCCAATGACGAAGGGGTGAATAGGTTGTGATCCCCGCACACAACAAAGGGGCGACCGCAGAAAATTCTAATGAGGGTGGAATGGTTAACGTGAAAGCTTCATTAACAACAATATTATTGGAATAGCCTCCCATCGTCGGAGTACCGTCCTTCTCAACACTATTATACGTGCCAACAAAACCATTTTCGCAATATTGCTCTAACCCCTCAGTACAACTACCACAAGTGCGGCACGAACCCACTAAGCAGCCCACACCGGCTAAATCACCCACTTTACATTTTTTGACATTAGCGCCCACTTTTAGCACTGTGCCAACAATTTCATGTCCTGGCACCATAGGAAATTGTGAACCACCCCATTCATTCCGTGCTTGATGAATATCGGAATGACAAATACCGCAATAAGCAATTTCAATTAGCACATCATTGGGACCTACTTCACGACGTTCAAATTGAAAAGGGGTCAAAGGGCTCTTTGCATCTTGTGCCGCATAACCATTCGATTTAATCATAGTGGTAACTCCCGCTGCTTGTTTTAACAGACTGATATATACTTAACTTGCAATCTATTAGTTTAAAACATATTTGTTGTAATATGTGGTACGTGTATTTAAACTCAATAGTTATTTACCGATAGGCTTGTACACATATAATATGAAAACACAGTGGGACCGACTAAAAATATTTTTACTGACGATTTTGACTTTATCGTCCCTTTTGCTTTTCTTTTTACTTTTCAGTACCCAAACCTGGTTTATACCTTACGCTGACATTGTGATCTTCGCTACTGCAATGACCATGATTTTCCATGCTTACCAACAGAAACGATATTTTTATATCCTTGTCTATATTGCTATCGTGGCGATCTATAACCCTGTTTTTAAGTTACACCTTAATACGGCGACTATCATCATTTTGCATTTCGGTGTACTGATTTTTTTCCTTAAGAATATCTTTGAACTTTGTTACTTGGACAAAATCAATGAAACATCACGCATCGCTTTTACTTTAAATAAATACCTTCGAGATCTAGAAAAATCCATATCACACCTGACATTCCACGAAACAGCTTCAGTCATTAAACGAGAGTACCCAAAGGAATATCAAATGAATGGGACCAAGATCTCATGGAACGACAAAGATTTACCTGATTTTGATTTTTATATTCTGTCAGAATACTTTTCGCAAGGGCAACAAAAAGGCGGTCTAAGTGCCAAAGGAAAGAATGACTTTAGCAATATTGAGGTGCATCTTAATTTTAATTTAACACATCACGTCAAGTACGCGGTACGTGAAGAAGGCGGGCCTTTAAGAACATCCCTGTTCGCAAAACAACTCAAATATATGCTGATCAAAAAATACCAATATGTCGACATGGCAAAAATCATTGGTGTTTAATCAGCACTTATCTCTATTTTCTGAATCGTTTATTTCTCAATTGGACAATCGCTCTTGAAGACTGAGCTTCTTCTTCTTCTTCTTCTTCATCATCAATCACAATGACTGTGGGGTTTGGTTTTTCAAGCAATTTTTCTCTTGCAACTTGCTTGGCGAAAGCCTCTGCTATGTCAAAACGATATTGTGAATAATCCCAAGTTCCAGATACTTTCTTGGGCAATGCATTACCATTGATAATCTGTGCACCCCAATAACACGCCGCAACGCCGCAATCAGAGCCATTATGTTGTTGGGGAACTTTAATACTGGTAGGTTCATTCACAAGTTTATCTTTATCTGCCTGTGGATAAAGTGCTTGTAACACGATTTCAGCTTTCTCGGTGATCTGCTGTTCATTCCAACCCAAAGAATTCAGGCATGAAACATTGTAACTGCGATCATCATTCTTATTCATCATCATGAGAAACCAATGTGAATTGTGACAAATTGGCCAAAAAATCCTGTTTGCAGATCTCATTTTTTCTGCTTGTTTAGAGCTCGGTTTTTTTAAACCTCTTATCAAATTATCGATAGGACAATCTGTACCACTACTCATACAATAAACTTCAGGATGATTTTTTGCCACTAAAGCAAAATAATGATCAATTTCTGTTTGTCCCAACCAGTCACCGTTGAGTAAACGTTTAGAAGCTTCTTCTCCGATATCGCTCATTAACGACATCAGTTGTTTCAAGGTGTTAGCTTTATCGACTTTATTGTATTTTGCATAGGCTTCCGACACTAATGTAAAACCCTTTTTTGCTGAACCTTCGATTCTTACCGAATGATTTTCATTAGGATCCACTTGAAGCACATCGAGATATTGAACAGTTAAAGCGTTTTTGTGTGCTTCATTCTTTCTATTACGCTCTTCTACTTCTGAGGTATCATCAGCGATTTCAATGACAGTGACAGGATCATCGTCTGTAAGATCAAGAACCTTTGTAGGTGCCACGACAATGCTTGGCACAACGGTTAATGCGGGACGTTTGGGGTGTGAAGGTGTTGTGGCAGCTTTGGATGAGCCAAATACGGCTTGAAAAGCTTCTTTAGCGATATTAAATAAATCACCCCAAAAGGTGTTTTGCGAGCCACTATTTAGCATGGTTTACCCATCCAATACAAAAAATCAGGCTCGCATTCTAACTTATTGGTTGCTGAACTGTCTAGGGTGAACGTCAGTGCATCTACACTCTTTATTGCATGAATGACTTTGCCGATAACACCTTACGGTATACCCAAAATCGATCATCTGTATGACAAATAGCGTGTACATCCTATTGATAAGTAGCCTGTTGGCGATAGCTATTATTATTGGCTATTCCCAATTAAAAAGGCAGCCAGAAGGGACCAAAGCAGCTAAATCGAATACGGCCACATGGATCTGTCTCATTATTGGCTTTGTCGCATTTGAATTTTTCATGCATTTCATCGATAACAAGCAAGATAAACTTGGGGTTACTAAAACCGTTAAATCAGAACAACATCAAAAAACCAAAGCGCTTCCCAAGCAAGAACCGAAAGAGAATCATGAAGAAGAAAATACATCAAATGAAGAAAGTGCAAATAACGACCAAGAAGAACCTCAAACGCCCTTTGCAGAAAAGCCACTTGCTTTTAAGGGCTATCGCAATCTTACCGGTAATAATCTCGATTATGATTTATTAGAACCAGTTGATATCACCACAGATTTACCAAAACTCCTTGGTTTTACTAATAGTAAACAGAAATTAGAACCTCTGCTCAATTCCTTAAAGAACTACCCTACCAACCTTAAAAATAACACTGTCATACCACATGGCTTACTGCTTTATGGCCAAAGTTCTGATGATATGCTGAAGCTAGGATTGGCCATTGGTAAAACATGGGCACAAAAAATTATTGTAGTAAATGCATTAGATATTGGGATTGATGGCAGGGGGCGATCTCAAATTCGTGAGCTTTATAGTGACACCCTCACTTTTCCTTCCCTGGTGGTCATTGTTAAAAACATTGATTCTCTCTTACCTGCTGCGCCTCCTAATGCCGATTACAATGAAACCATGCAACGTTTTTATAAATGGTTTGATGATCTGAATGAAAACAATCAGCCCGTACTGATTATTGGCATGACAGATAATTTATATAAAATTGCACCAAATGCCTTAAAATTAGGACGTTTCGATCTAACATTACATGTTGATGAACCCAATGCAAGCGAGCGTGCTGAAGTCATTAAAGGACTATTCAACGAATACAATATAAAAAAAGGGGATGTTAAAGAAATTGCCGCAAAAACTGAAGGGTTCTCAAGAAAAGATCTACACAACTTTGTTAATCAAAGCTTGCTCAATGCCAGCAGCAATAACCAATCAGTGTCAGAAAAAGATCTGAATACGGCATTGAATGAGGTTATTACGAATAAAAACAATGTTGAGATGTTTGAAAAGACTTCCAAAATTGATAAGGATTTTCAGCTCATCACGCCTGATGACATCACAACCCGTTTTAGTGATCTGGCAGGATTAGAGGATGTTAAAGAAGAATTAAAAGACGCAGTCGATGCGCTTCATAATCCAGAGAAATATACAAAAATAGGCGCAACACCTCCACGTGGCATTTTACTTTATGGCCCCCCAGGAACAGGTAAAACGATGATGGCTCGTGCTCTAGCAGGAGAATCGCAAGTAAATTTCATCAACACAAGTGGTTCAGCTTTTGTTGATGAATGGGTAGGAACGGGAGCCATGCGTGTTCGTCATTTATTCAATATGGCAAGAAGAAATGCTCCTTGTATTATTTTTATCGATGAATTTGATGCCTTAGCGGTAACACGTGTAAAAGATAGTGGCGGTGGCGGTTCCAATGAACGAAATCAAACCGTTAATCAGTTACTCGTTGAGATGGACAATCTCGATAAATCCCGCAATGCAAACATTTTTGTGATTGCTGCAACCAATAATATTAGCACGATTGACAAAGCTGTTTTGCGTCCTGGTCGTTTAGATCGCAAAATATTCTTTCGTTTGCCAAACGAAGTTGAACGCAAAAAACTTATTGAGAATTTATTAGCCAGCAAAAATATTAAAACCAACTTTAATGCCGCAAAACTGGCTAGTGAAACTAAAGGATACTCACCAGCTGAACTGAACAATTTAATCAATCAAGCAATCTTGATCGCAGCAAAAGCAGATAAACAAGAAATCACGGAAGACGACATTGCAAAAGTCCAAGATAAAGTGTCAGAAGAAATGATGATGATTGCCAAACAAGGAATGGATCTGGACATCGATATTTATCGTCCAAATCAGTTAAAATCCAGTTTCAAATCAATTGCCGGTATGGACGATGTTAAAAAAGAACTCTCTCAAATGATTACTTTTCTTAAAAATCCAGAAAAATCAAAACAACTTGGAATTCACTTACCTAAAGGCTGGATCTTTCACGGCCCACCCGGTACTGGCAAAACCTCCTTAGCTCGCGCTGTTGCAGGTGAAAGTGACGTGACCTTCATTTCAACGACAGGTTCGGCATTTGTTCAACAGTGGGTAGGTCTTGGGGCATCACGTGTTCGAGAATTATTCGAAGTTGCAAGACAACACGCTCCTGCTATTATCTTCATTGATGAAATTGATGCTGTCGCAACAAAGAGAACCGGAGATGGTAGTAACAGTGAATATGCGCAAACAACGAATCAATTGCTCACTGAACTCGACAATATCAATAAAGATCGCAACGCAGGCATCGTGGTGATAGGAGCCACTAATCGTTTAGACAAATTAGATGAAGCAGTTCTAAGGCCCGGCAGATTGGGCAAGAGTGTTTATGTGCGTTTACCTAATTTGAATGAACGAGAACAAATATTTAAACTTTATCTGACCAAAATTAAAATAAAGAATGATGTCGATGCCAAAAAATTGGCTAGCACCACCGGTGGCTTTTCCGGAGCCGACATTGAAAACTTGGTCAGCGAAGCAGCCATTATCGCTTATGGTAACAATAAAGATAAAGTGGCAATGAGTGACTTTGAAAATGCCAAAGATATTATTCTACTAGGCCGCGAAACCAAAGGTAGTGTTTTACCTGAAGAACAAAAGAATACGGCTTATCATGAGGCCGGTCATGCCATCGTCGGCATCTACTCTAAAAACTATCCATTTAAGTTTTATAAAATCACGATAGGTATCCGCGATGAAACGTTAGGTGTCACTTTTTTTGAAGAAAATATTGAGGTACATGCTTATAGTCGCGAAGCGCTTATCGATTTAATTGCTATGACGTTGGGTGGGAAAATTGCTGAAGAAATGATTTTTGGTAAACATAATTTCACCACGGGTCCCGCATCTGATTTAAAATCAGCAACACAAATTGCACAAGAGATGGTCAAAAAATATGCCATGGGCAAAGAAGATACTTATGTTGCTTATCAATATCTTGATTCAATGTCATCAGAACAAATCAATGACCAAATTAATGGGATTATAAAAGAAGCTGCTTCTCGGGCTCAACAAACGTTAACTGAACACCGCGCAAAATTAGATGCACTGGCCAAAGCCTTACTTGAAAAAGAAACTTTATCCCACGATGAAGTCATGAAAATAATCAAAGACAAGTGATTTAGTGACTGACAATAACTTTGGGATGAACGAGAGCAACAAAATCTTTATAAGACAATTTTATCACTTCGGTATGCGTACCCGCATTAAAAACAATTTCTTTATTATTTGCTAAGCTTTTTTCAACATACACATCAACATTATACAAATTACCAAACGGTGGCATCGCTCCCAATTCGCAATCTGCAAAGATATTATTAAATTCTGCTTCAGAAGCCAATGTGACATTCGACTCATGAAAAATTTTTTTGAGTTTTTCAAAATCGACAGTAAAACTTGCAGGCAAAACAATCATGGCAAGTGTAGAGCCAACATTAACCATCACCGACTTCGCTAACTGATTTTCAGAAATATGACAAAGATGCGAGATCTCTCGTGTGCTATAAGCTAATGGGTGAGCAATTGAGGTGTAATTGACCTGGTTTTGCTTTAGATATTCTCGTAATTTTTCTGATGCCATGATGCGCGCTCACTCAGATAGCCTTATTCATATTATAAGCTCATTTGCGCGCACCCCAAAAGTGTAACTACATAATGTGAATAATCTGTTCATCAATCGCAGGCACCACTGGTAAAACAACAGGTAAAACGCTTGTAGGTAACGTGATTGATTCAACCACATTATCATTATCCCAACGGATGATGTCTTCGAGAGATAATTTTTCGAAAGCGGCATCTGCTGCTGCGAACATTTTACCCAGTTCAAGCTGATTTGCTTTACAATATGCTTCAAAATCCGATTGATGATGGCTATCCATGAGATGATCTAACAATAATTTTGAACGTTCCTTTTGATAAGGTGAGGATAAATCCATATGATAATTCTTTAGGATGTCACCAAGCGCTGTAACCTCTAAAAAAGGATCCTCAAGATAGGTTTTTAGAACTTCTGTTTGATGAAATTCGGTGTATTCTTTAAACCACAATTCTGCAATCGACATTGCAAGAACGGGATCGTTTATTGATTTTGAAAGTTCAATAAACAATAACGCTTTTTGTGCTATTTGTTGACTATACCATGCACAATTACCATAAGTCTGTGAAGGAAATAGGAATGAATACGTTTCATTTTGCTCTAAGCCAAGATCATAGAATTTCTTAAATTCCAATTCAGCTTCTTCTTCATTGTTCACCATGGAATAGAAATCATCGGCGGTTAAAGCAAATTGCATATTAAATGCATTTAACCCTGGTTCAAGCCCTTCAAAACGTTCTCCTGCATTTGCTACCATAAACAAATTAAGCGATTTATCAATAATAATATCTAAAGCATGACCATCCCAACCACTAGGTATTAAAATAGTTTTGCCTTGTTCATAGTGTTTAAATTGCTCTGCGCTGATTTCATAAAGCCCACCTTTCGCACTTACTTCTGCAGCTTGTTTAAAAGTATTTTCAAGATGCTTAAACAGATGAAGCTTTTCTTGTGTGAAATTTTCAATATTCTGCAAAATAAACTGATCAGAATGAGGATAGTGTTCCTTTAACGATTGGAACGCTTCTACATCTTGCTTACCTACTATTTTTTGCTGAAAAGCTGCAAGCGTGTTAGCCGCTAAATCAACAGCAATAATAGCATAGTAACCTGATGCCGTTAATTTGACTTTATTGGGGCCAATTTTGTAATGGTAAGTTTCATCTGAAGGAAAAGCATGGAGCAGATTTTTTGCAGCGATATAATGCTTCACTAATGAATTCTTATCGTTTGCAAGTAAAAGATCAACCGTCTGCATGATACGGTTATAATACTGCACGTCTTTAATTTCAGAAGCAAATACCTTATGTAAGAGCCAGATAGGTTTTACTTCCATATCTGTAAATACCCAAAGTGCATTTTTATTACAAGATGCAATATCTATTTTATTTAAATTGAGCTCAAATGTTTTAAAATCTTTAACTTCATAACTATTCACTACTTTTTCAAGCAATGAAAACATTAATGTATCCCAATGGTCAGGCTGCGCGTGTTTATTTAATAGATAACTGAACATTTCAGTATTGGGCGAATACAGCGCGGCTAAATCAAGTGGAGTGAGAGCAACATTATCCATTTTATAGGTTTTTGCATCGATATTAGCACCATGCTGGATTAAGTATTCAGCAACGGCTTTATGACCGTACATCGCTGCCATATGCAACGGTGTACTTTTAAAAAGATCTTTTTCATTCACATCTGCGCCCATGGCAATTAGCTTTTTAACACTGAGTAAATCACCTATTCTCGCCGCCTGATGTAACGCAAGATTTGATTTTTGAGTAAATTGAGGTGCTAGAAAATCCACTAAAAATGACTGGATTTTTTGCGCTACATCGATGGGCTTGCGTGTTTCTAAGACAGCACGAAGAATGTCCTGCTCACATAGGGCCAGTCTATTCCTTGCCACGGCGTTCTCCTTTAATCCATTAATAGTTAGTTATGTAATTTTAATAGTTCTTACTTTATCCTATTTTACATGTAGAAATTTGCGCTAGAAAAAGAATTCACAAACAGAACAACTTTGATCCGTAAATTCCCTCGTCAATTGAAGCAAGATGTTTGAGGTTAGATGACTTTATTGCTAGTATTGCTGTCGTTAATGAGGCGCAGGATATGTTATCCATAGAACTCATTAGTGCCTTCATGTTGTGTCATTATATAGAGGTTGACTATGAAATATTACGCTATTGGTAATTCCATCCCCGCTTCACAAGCCGAAGATTACGCGGCTTTAAAAGCATCGATTAAACTCGACGAAGCAATGGTTGCTTGCACAAATTATGACGATGCTGCTTTAATTGCAAAAAAGACTGCCCCTGCAGTCGAAGGCCATATCTATCCAATTTGCGCAGTGGAATTTAAAGGCGTTAAAGGCCGCCACGCTGGAACTTACGATGTTGATGGCACGGTATTAACCAAAGGCATTTACAACGTTACCCCTAATGAAACTGATAGTTTTGTTCTATTAAACGGCTCTGCAGCACACGTTGATGCAAAATATAAAGAAGTTGATTTAACTGCAGCAGCACCTACAGATGCTCCTAAAGAAGTAGTTGATGACAAAAAAGCGGATGATGCAGCAGCTAAACCAGAAGACAAAAAAGCGGATGACAAGAAAGCTGAAGACACCGCTAAAAAATCTTCAATCAATTCTTATGTAGCAGCCGCCGCCGGCGTTGCTGTTGTTAGCACCGGTTTCTGGTTTAGCGGTTTATATCCTGCTGCCACCACCTTGTTAACAAATGTAGGAGTTAGCCTTCCGTTTGCTGCAATAGGTGTTCAAGTCGGTGTTGCACTTGCTGTTGGCGTTGCTGCTGTTGCTGTTGCGAGCCTTGGTATTTATGCTTTCAATGCCTTCTTTGGTTCAGAAGAAAAGAAAACCGAAGAAAAGAAAGACGAAAAGCCTGACACTCGCACCGCAGATCAGAAATATCATGATGAACTGAAAGCTAAAGAAGAAGAAGTTAAAACTTTGTCAGAAAAATTAACTGAGAAAGATGACGTAGACTTCAGAACTAAGCTTCATAACATTCTTGATGTTGATCATGCTGAAGAAAGAAAGTTCAAAAAAGATGGCAATTTAACTAAACAACAACCACCTGCAAACGACAAGTTAATTGTAGTGAAATATGAAGCTGCTAAATTAGCTGAAGTCGTTGCCGCTAAAGATGCTAAAGAACGTGCAGAGCTGGAAACGAAAGCTTTAACAGCTGCAAAAGCTGACGCTGCTAAGAAATTCGCAGTCTAAGACTTTTATGCAAAAGCTTAAAAGCCCGCCTTTGGCGGGCTTTTTTTTGCTCTTCTTTAATCACTTCTGCATTTGTATCCAGCAAAACCCCCAAGTACTGCTTAAAACTGCCGAAATGAAAGTTAGGAAAAAGATTTCATGGATGGTGGAACTTAAGTTACGTTAACAGGAGTTTAATATGAGAAAGTTAGTTGTTGGAGTCGCGATGGCGTTGGCAGCAGTAACCTCTATCAGCGTTGCACAAGCGGCATGCTGTGAGATTGGCCTTCCCAAGTATCGCTGGAACAAATGTATGCCAGATGCTTATCAGTGCCGTGAACACCGTAATGGTTATTTCTTTACACGTTGTGGTAAGTGCTATTTCCCTGATTATCAATATAGCAGGGTCATGTTACCAGCGGAATGCCCTTATGGTTTATCCCACAAGAAAGCCCACTATCGTGGCTTCTACCGCGTATACAACCATGAAGGCTTGTCTTACGAAATCTACACCCGCTAATGAGGCAAACCTGCGCTGAGGGTTGTATGCAGCGCAGGCATGTCTTAGCTCTTTTAGCCACTTTAGAGAACTTTTTCTGCTAGAAACTGTCTAAGTAAATAGACCATGGATAAAGGCAGGAGGGAGTCATGAAAGGGCTACTTTTGTTCGTTCTGTTGATGGCATTTGCTCCGCTTGGCATGGCACGTCACCACCACCATCATCACGGGATCTATTTTGGCCACCCTGGATACCACAGTTACCAGCATTATCCACGATATCATTACAGGAACTACTATCGCAGTTATCCACGATATTATCGTTACCACCACTACCATAACCCCTACTACAGAAACTACTATAGAAACTATTACGGATACCCTTACAATTACTATCGGTACCCTCGAAGTGGCGTGTCGCTGTACTTTAGGTTCTAAAACAAAAAACCCGATTATGTGAAAGTAATCGGGTTTTTTATTCATGGAGCAAGCTTTTAGTCTGCCGCTATTTCACCGGTTTGGGCATTTACTTTCAATTTGGCTTGTTTACCATCTTTATTTAAAGCTCTCACTTCATAATCTTTGCCTTCAGTGTCAATTTTAGAAATGCTATGATATCCAGCATCTTCTACTTTCTTAGCCACATCTAAAGCGCTTAACCATACTAAGCCATCTTTTGGTTTTTCTATCTCACCTGTTTTTGCATTCATTTTGACTTTAATTTCTTTACCCAAGGCAGTCATGATTTTTGCTTCATACATGCCGTCATCAAATTCAATTTTCTTAACCACATCAAAGCCTTTTGTTTTTAAGCCATTTAATGCTTTGGACATAGGCATCATGTTGGATATATCTTCTTTCGCCATTAAAGGTGTGCCAAATGCCATCATGGCTCCAACGCAAGCTGCAAGTAAAGTTGTTTTATTCATGATTTATTCTCCTGGGTTTTTAACAGTCTGAAATATTCAGCAACAGTTGCTGTGCTGCACTTGTTCTATATAGACCTATTTTGAAATGTTATGCGTGTAATTACCTTGATTTTCAACAGCAATTAGCGTAGTTTTGCAGGCTTTGTTCTTCAGGGAATTTTTCATGATTGGCACACCATTTCACTTCTTAGCACCCCAGTTTTCATTACATGAGCGCATGTGCACTCTTTTATCCGAGCAGTTTGGTGATTTAATAATTGATGATACGTTTCCTGAGATTAATGGTCTTGCGGGTCAAGGCAAAACAATAAAAGAACTGCTCTATATAATGAATTCACGGTTTCCAAAAGTCATTTCACTCCCAGCATCAGAGCTTGAAAAAGCTGCTGATAATTATGCGAACATCACCACGGGCATCTCTAAACTCACCATTGGAGCACCCAGAGGAAAAAAACATTCTATACGACGAAAACCAGCAGCAAGGCCAGCGGAACCAATATCAACAGAATTAATAGAGTCTGCGCTAAAGGATTTCTATGATTCTTTTCATATGAATTTATTTTTTTGCCAAACTTACTGTACTTATATTTTTAAAGCACTTTATGAAAATAAAATGATAGGCGTAGAAAGGAATATTGAACCATTTAATCAAGCAATTAGTTATTTCCTACTATTAGCATGTATTCTCAATCTCAATATACTCATCTACCAAACACACCCTGTTCACAAAAAAGTCGATATCGAAAAAATGCAAGGGTTATTTACAGCGAGTAAAAATTGGAACATGTTGCTGGAGAGCTTCCATTTAAATTATGGGCAAGACGCTGATTTTAATGAATTAAGAAAAACATTTGTTAAACGGATGATCGACTTTAAACAACAGCTCTTTAACAACCCAAAATATTTTGATTTGTTGACAGATGAATTGTTACTGCCATTATCCACTGAAGAGTTGAACTATCATGTAGCACAAAAAAATGCACGCGCCCTTCATTTAGGTTTAGGCTATCATGGCCAACTCTGTATTCCCGATACAAACACGCTCTATATTGCATCTCTTGGATCTGAAAAGATCCTTTTCGAAAAAATAAAAGAGCTTTGTACAAATATTTTAAATCCTAATCAAAGAGTGCAGTTTCTATATTTTTATAACGAAGAACATGGCAACGTTGATGTCTTTGACGTGAAACTCAATGTAGCAAATGGTGTTTTGGAAATTATCAATGTCCACGCTGGTAACAGCTGCGCACATCATGATTTACTCTCAAGAATTCATTTTTCATTAAATGAGGCTAAGATCTCTTTCCAAATAGTAGCCTGTCAAGCTGATCTGGGTCCACGAACACAAACAGCCTCTTTATATGCATTAAAATTAAGCTCTCTGCTCGCCAAAAAAACCTTTGCAGAGGTTAAGCATCGAGCAACACCACAACAACCAACATTTTCTGATGAAGCGAATAAGGGGCCACAAACATTAAATATTATTCCTCATGTTGGCTGGTTTCCTATTGAAACACTCGGTGACAAAGCCGTACTCTTGATCTCTTCATTAGAAAGAAGAAAAGCTTTATTAAAAAATCGATTTGACGGCTATCAACAACAATATGGATTATCTGAAATGATCAAGGATGATCCTGCTACTGTCTATCACTATGCAGATGATTATCGCAAGCGTTTGGCACATCGTTATTATCAAAAAAAACCTTTTGCTAATTTATCGTTTGATGCCTTGAAAGCAAGAATGGAGGCAAAAGATGATGGCCAGCTTATTCGCCGAGGCGCTTCGAGATCCTATCATACAAAAACGCGAGAATTTGAGTTTTTAGTTAACTATATGAAAGAGCATCAGGAAGCAGCACTGCATTTACCTGCAAAAGAAAAGGACTATACGCCGCTGCATTGGGCACTAAGAGGGCAATCTGCTAAAAAGGCAGCTATTTTGCTTAACGCAACGCCTTTTACAGAAGCGGAATTAAATGAGAAAAATAAGGATAATAAAAGCGCATGCGATTATTTTGCTGAGTCTACAGATCCTGTGGTGAAAGAAAATCCGGTACTGAAGCGGTTTTTACAGAAATAGTACAATCTTCCCCCCCACCCTAACCCTCCCCCGCGCAAGCGCGGGAGAGAGAACAGGAAGAGAACTTAGGAATATCGAGTAGGTACAATTTTAGCCATTATCAGACCCGCAAAATACCAGGCTATAATCACATCAGCGATATTCACAAGCGTTGCAGTGGTTGGCACTCCCCACCAATTCCAATTTGATAATTGGGTTAACAGCGTTCCTGTTGTTACCACAAAGGTCAAATACCATGCGCGACCAAGTAGTGATGTGGTTCTGCTAAGGCCCAATAAAAAGGCGGCCATTAACGCGACTAATAAGGTAATTCCAAATTGGATGCCTAAAGCGGTTTTCATATCCCACTTTATGCCATCCGGTTTCACAATGATGTAGGCAAAAGGTCCTTGTTTGGCTTTTTCCTGCCATTCTTTTTTCTTTTGTTCATCTTTGGCATCTTTAGGATCGCAATAGGGGATCATATAAATACCATCGCCCGAAGATTGTGTTTTCAAGGTTTCAGAAATGATCTTACCTTCATCTTTAAACGCCTTCATATCCCAGTTGTGCCAAGGAAACACCATCCAGGAGAGCCCTGTCCAAACAAACACGATAATGGCACCCACAATCCCTGCAATAATTTGTCTCATTCAAAGCTCCTTTTGAAGTTTGGGTTAATTTTTAGCACGAGCACTTAAATATAAGTCAAAGAAATTTAAAGCAATGGTTGAAGCGTGTTTCTTTTCAGCATTGGTTAAAATAATAATACCAACATCATCTTCAACGTAGCCCATAAAGTTGCGAAAGCCTTTTAAGTGACCTTGATGATAGACGATTTTCTTATTCGCATAGTTCATCTGATGCCAACCTAATCCATAGGAAGGATTGGTGACTTGCCCCTTTTTAGCTTGCCAAACAATCACTGCTTTAGGGTTGTTAACAAATGGATGGGTTAATTGTTCAAGCGTGATCTTAGAAACAATATGCGAGGGTTTTCCCAAATAGAGTTGCAAAAAGGGCACTAAATCTTGCACCGAAGCATTAATACCACCTGCTGCTGGGAACGCATAATAACTCGTTGAATACTTCTGTGCCGGCATATATTTACCGTGACCATTGGGGATATGCGGATAAGCCTTGTCTGGTGCTTTTTCCATTTGCTCAAACCCAAGACTTGCATGTTGCATACCCAACGGCGTAAACAATTCTTGCTTAATAACAGTATCAAGACGTTTTCCACAAGCGCTATTAACGACATCTTCAACGACACCATACATCGCATTATGATAAACAAATGCTTTACCCGGCTGTGCGATTGCTTTGGTTTTTTGCAATTTCTCAATAATATTTTCACGAGGTGCATAGGCTTCGATACGTTCATTAAAACCATTATTGGGCACGCCCGTACTATGACTCATGAGATGGCAAATTTTGATAGTTTGTTTCGTATTCGCGACTTTAAAATTGGGTACATAGTGGCTAACGGGATCTTGGAAGGACAATTTTCCTTGATCTTGCAAAATACCTAATAATGTTGCATGAACTGGTTTGGAGAGAGAGCCAATTTGAAATAAGGTGGTGGGTGTAATTTGATCGCGTTGTCCGACTTTTTTAACCCCAAAACCTTTCATGTAATAAATCTTGTCACGAGAAACAATGGCAACGGCCACACCTGGTATATCATTGGCTTTCATCGTGCGTGCAATGTTTTTTTCGAGTGTTGGAATGATTTCAGAAACGGATTTATCCGCTGAGTTGTTTGCTAGAGCCGCCACGGAAAAAAGAAGCGCTCCGATCGTTAAAAGTTTACTGGTTAACTTAACCACATTATTCCCTTTATATTTTAATTTTATCCCTGCTTTCTTGTGAAGATAAGCGAAAATATACTCGAATGAAAGAGGTATCTCACAGACAGGATCCTAGAGAGATTGATATTTAGGAATCATCTTCTAATTCAGAATTATCTTCGTCGAAGCGAGTTCCGCCACGATAGGGTGTTCCTCCTGGCCTTGGACTCAATCGCGGGCCGCGTTTTACTTCACCACCAAAGCCTTTTTTGCTACCAAATGTCGGACCTTCAAATAATTTTCCACTGGATATTTCAGGTATTTGCCAGGGATGCGCTGTTGCTTTAGGCATTGTCTTTTCGATTATGTCTTTTAAGTGGCTAACCTGCACAACCAGCACGTTACAATGCGCGTGAGTGATAATGTACTGGGCAGTTGAACCTAGCGCATGCGTGTAGCCTCCGACGCCATGGCTCCCAACCACAATCAAATCACACTGCTTTTCTTTGGCAACGCGTAAGATCTCTACCTGTCCTTCTCCCAAGGATAAAAACTGCTGACTTTCATTCAACCCCAACTCTAAGCACATATCGCTTAAGCTTTGCTTTGCACTGCTTTGTTTTTGCTGGATCATTTTCTCTCGTTGGGAAAAGTCTGAGGTGTCTGCCAAAGGTGGCTCCACAACATGGAGTAATAACAGCTCCCCTTGACATAATTTGCTTAAGGCAAGGGCTTGTTCGGCTATATAAAGGCTTTGTGGCCCTAAATCCGTAGCAAAGATCATTCGTGAATACATGTCACCATCCCTTATTTGATAGTTAACTATATAAATATTGCAACTTACCTTGAATTCTTGGCACTGTATGTTAGCATACTGCCAATAATTCACTTTGGTATTACTGCAATGACAAATCCTCAGCAACCCAGTCTTTTCCAGCGCGCTAAGCAGAGCATTATCACCGCTTACGAATCGACTAAGGCATTTTTTCAAACAAAGTTGGAATATTTCCAACCTAAATTGAAAAAATTTACCACGATAACCGAAGCGGCGACTTCAGCAACGTCAACGTTTAGTGCCCTGCCCATTCTTGAAGTCGCACTAACCACTGTTGCAGCAGCCCCGCTTTTTAATTTCTTGGTGCCGGATCTCTTATACAGCCCTTATTTTTATTATCCAGTCATTATAGGGATTTGTGCTTTAACGGGATATATGAAATATCAAGAATTAATCGAGCGTGCAAAACTTGATCATAAAATCACAGAAAATGAAACAATCAACCAGCGGCTAACGAAAACTATCAAGAAGCTAGAGAAAACGCTGATCCAAAATCAGCGTTCACTCACCGAGTTGGAAAAGAAGTGCGCCCCAACCTCGAAAATCATCGCACCTTTAAAACAAGCTCGAACCAAAGTGATGCCAAGGCGCAGTGAGCGACTAGCTATTAAAACCCAGTGCGAGTTTGGCAAATCCTTCTTCTAACGCTTTAAATTTTGGTGCATCTTCTATCATCTGTCTCGCAGCCGCGCGCGCTCTCTCTACTTTTGCTGCGGCTTCGGCTTGTTGGCGAGCATTTTCACGTTGGAAAGTGACTAGTGTGTTCGCTGCTAAAAAAACATCGTGAAGTGGGCTGTCTTCTGCTGGTGGCGCATAATCTTCAATGACATGAAGTGCAGCCAATGAAAATAACGTCGGCGCTTTAGGGGCAAGTAATGCGAGTATTTCGTCATTTCGTGGAAATCCGGCATAAACAACCGCTTTGCAGGCGCCATCATCACAAAGCTCCGGATTTGCATCATGGGCTAATAACATTCTAACCGCTTCGACATGCCCTTTTTTAACGGCCTCATGAAGTGCCGTACTATTGCGGCTATCTCTGACATTCACATCACACTTGACGGTTACGTCCTTTATTTTCAAAGTTAAATAAAGGTTCATAAATGCTAATTTATTTTGTGCAGCAGCTTCATGTAAAGGCGTACGCCCCTGCAAATCGCCGGCGGTTCGAAGATGGGGATAATGGCTAACCAAACATTCTGCGACTTCTAGTAAATCGTTATCTTGGGCCAAGTGAAGAGCTGTTTTACCACCCCACGCTTTGACACTTAAGGCACCTTTATCGAGTAACGCTTGTACTACTTTGGACCAGGGCTTTACACAAGCAAGATGTAACGGCATATTTCGATCAGCATCAAAAAAGTTGACATCATCAATAGCTTCAATTGCTGCTAATGCGGCTGCTTCATCTGCGCCTTTTAGAGTATTACATAATATAGTTTGAGATCCGGTTAGTGACATGGGTATACTCACGATAAGTTACAAGAATGACAAATTATACTTTGCCATTCATCGGGAGTAAAGTGCCGCTTATTTTTTAACTCAGCTTACTAGCTTTATCCTTAGCAAGAGAACTCGAAGGCACCATTACACTATAACGACGTTGGAGTGCTTCCGGGTACTTTATAATATTAAAAAAGTTCTCAAAGGTTAAGTATTTTGCCCATGGACTGTAACTCTCTTTGATTTGTAAATCATCAATGTGCTTAATAATCGCCGATGCATTGGGATTTTGCATTAAATAATCGAAGGGTGTTAGGCCTTTGGCATCTGGAATATCCAGATCACTCTTTGCCACAAAACCCTGGCCAACTGATTTCCTTATAATATCAGCGATTGCATTTAACGAATCTGAATCACCGCCCCCTACCTCCATTAAACAATGTAAAGCTGTTTTACCATTTTGTATCGGTTGTAGTACATCATAAATTGTAAGACTTTGAATATCTTTAGCAACTTTGGCAAAGTTTTTTGCTTGAATATCTTCAATAAGTTGATGTTGCGCTTTGCTCATCATCAACAATTTATCATTTAAATGATAGCGCTTAAATAAACGTATCATTAGGAGTTCTCCGCGAGCATGAGTACCAGCTATTAAAGAGGAAGTCGCCCCAACATACGTTTGATGCGCTTTCATTTGATCAATGAGTTCAGGATTTTGAATATATTTAAACAGATGCTCTTCACTCGTAATTGCATGCTTCATCATCATGATTACCTTATCTTTCTTATCTTGTGCAACAGAATCTTTACAATAGGTTGCCAGTTCATTGAGCGTTTGCAGCTTATTCAAATGCTGATTCATTGGCGCATTTAATTCAAGTACCATGTCAGGATTATATTGTAAATTGAGCGTAGCAGCCTGTACTAAATCAGCGCCCAAGTCTGTTAACAATCGAATTTTTTCAATCCATTTGAGATCTGCACTATCAGCTTGCAAAATAAGTGTTTCAACCCATTCATTTAATTTATTAATTTTATCTAATACGGCTTTCAGATCATCCGGTGAACTATTTCTTGTCAAAACAAGCTTCTCTTGTAGCCTTAGTGCATCTAGACCAAATTGCTGTTGGTCAAACGGCAACGACGCTGTAATTCGTTGGGTAATTTGTTTTTGATATTCTGCATACTCTCTTTTACCCGCGCTGATCATATTCATGACTCTTATCGCATCGAGCATTGCAAGATGAGACGCAATAGATTCTGCCCGTTCTTCCAACGTGTTACCTTTGGCACTAAATGACGGTTTAGCAGATTTATTAATGGTTTCAAGCACACTAGCAAGTGCTTTTTCACGCATTTCACTGGGAATAACATTGAATTGCGCCATAAAAGCTTGTTTACTTGCATTAACCATGGATTCTTGCAAATTATCAATGGATGATAAATTCATCCAAAGCATCGTGTACATCTTACGTAAGCTGGGTTCTGCTAATAAATAGCTGATATAATTTTTACCAAATTGACCCGTACTTCTATACTGGGTTGACACATTGTAGGGATCATGCTGATTGGCTGCGCTGCGTGCCACCGCATATCGCTCCCGCGCTCCCAAATCGATTCTTTTAATACCCACAACATGGCTTTGCTCATCTAACAAAGCCATAAATTGTCCAACATGCAGGCTCTCATCACCCACAATAGCACTACTCATAATACCTGCGGCTAATTGCCACTTAGGTTGGGTATTCAGCAAAAGAATATTTTCTTTAATGGCCCCTTCATTCCATTGCTCAGAGCTGATGACCGTCTTCGGCTCGCGCTTCGCACCAAAAACTAATTCATCCCACGATCGAATGCTCCCATCAGATGTTGTTGACACCACTCTATCTTGCATAGAAACGATAGAGGGTTTGGTCTCTCCCTTTTTGAGCAGTGTACCCACCTTCGCAAAGTTAACACTGTCTGCAAGCTCCCCAGGCAACAAATGAAGATCTTTAATATAGTAAGCGGTCCCTTCCATTAAACAGGTTCCAACATCATCTTCTTTAATTAATCGCTCTTGACCATCTTGCCCCCTATAAAAGCATGCTAATCCGGGCTGGCCTCGCCCTTCTAACTTACGCGTCAGTTGATATTGATACTCATTTTCATCAACCAGATCTTCTCCAACTTGCTTTAATTGTGTTGGTTCAAGGTGGGCTTGGGCAAATGAGACGTTATCTTGACGAGCAAGCACTTCAAGGCCACTTCGTAAAACACTAAGATTGTGACGCTCAATAAGCGCTGATACGGTATAGAGCACCCTATTCACTAAGATCTCTTCACTAAACATTAGCGAGATCTGAAGATATGACGACTCCTTTAATATGCTTTGTATCTCTGTTAAAAAGGTAATTTGGCGCTCATTAGAAAAATCTGCTGCTTCAAAAAAAGTGATAAAACTTTCGCGGAGACTGCGCTGTAAATCTTCTGGACCATAACTTGCCATTATACCCTCTTCATTCTCTATCATATTTAATTGTTTGACCTGATTAAGCTTATTAGGTTCCTTTGCTATCAGGCGTATCTACAAGGTTTCTTTATTTTCTTGAGTGACAGATTAGCAAATTATAGTGAGCGATTGCTCATAAAAGGCGACCAAGAAATGCGATAGCACGATAAAAGTAGAGAATGATGTAGATAAATACGTTATTATATGAAACTCTGCAAATCGGTAGGTTCTTTATGTTTGAAAATTTATTACCCTTGCTCCAAAAAAAGTATGCTGATGAAAAAACGGCTTTAACCACTGTCAAAAAATGGTTTACTGATCGTAAAATTAAACCTGAAGCTATCAAACAACTGAACGATTCCTCTACCTTAGGCAACGATATCTTACTTGCAGCTGCAAATAATCAATCAGCAAAAGTATTATCATTTCTTTTAAAGCAAGGGTTCGACCCATGCGTCGCTAAAGCACCATTTGGTTTTAACGTTTTACATGAGGTCACGCTTTGTGACCTCGCACCCATGGCTGAAGTGATTCTACAAGAATGCCCACAGATCATTGACACTCAAAGCAGAGAAGGAGCGACTGCATTATTTTTAGCGATACAGCAAAAACACCCTAGACTGGTTGATCTGCTCCTTAAAAAAGGGGCATCTCCTAATCAAAGCGATATTCATGGTCTAACGCCATTTGGCGCAGCGCTACTCAAAAAAGACGATGAACTCATGATGCTACTATCACAACATCCCCAGTGTAGCCCTTTACTTTTTGAAGACTTAAGTCACCAAACGGCCCTTCTAACTTCGATGATAAATAATCCACTCAACAATACTGTGCGCTGCATGAATCTTTTGTTAGCAGCGGGTGAGGGGCTAGAATTAACCCATATCCCCGATAAAATATTTGAGCTTTTCGGAACCTCACGTGATAAAAAAGATTTTTTAATTCTCGCACAAGAAAAACAAACCGATGGCAGTCTAAAGAAACGACTTATTACCACCTTTGAACAGTTAACCAAATACTTAGGCGATCCCAATTGGAAGATTGATGTCGACTCATTGGCCAGAACATGTCAGCATCCTTTACTACAACATTTGCCTAAGGTGCAAAACGTAAAAGCACTACTACAAAGTGAAGCTAAGCTCATATTACCTACTTTACCCATTGCTCCCACAATCATGATGGCATCTGTTGATGAGATACAAGCGCTTTCAATGAGTGAGCTTGTTGAACAGATAAGAAATGAGATGGCCGTTCTTAGCAATTGTCTTCGAAGCATCCAAAGTGTCATGAGCATGCAACAGATTAGTTCTCGTTTATTACCTTTAGCCCATTGCGTGATGCAAAGCACACATGCGATAACCGCTTTATGGCATCATCCTAAAATGTCATCTGCGGCATCATATAGTTTATTTGAACAATTCAATCTGTTTATCCAAATGTTAATGTCAATCATTCATAACAATGTTACTTTTGATTCTTTATCACTCTATCTAATCATTGATAAGCATCTTAAAACTATCCTCAAACATCATGGAGATCTTCTAAAAAAACACCATACTTCATTGTTTAATTCCCTTGTCGATGCCAGAGCACTCTTTTTAGGTAAAATGAGTCGTCTTTATTTGCAACGTGGTGAATTTGATGTGGCGATTAACGCGAGTCTTGAAGCTATAAACATCAACGAATTGTTGGTACTTAATCACCCGATATTAGCAATGACAGCAAAATATAATAAAGCACTTTCATTAGTGAACTGCTCGCAAGTGTATATTTCACAAGGGTGGATAAGCAAAGCCGCTCGTCATACGGCACATGCTTTAGAGCTGTTGACGGATTCATTCCAATATGACGAACTTGTTATTAACCAAGTTCAGCAATTCGCCGCTCGCTTTGCGCAAAGCCACAAAACCGAGCGCGCACTCGCTTTAATCAAACAAGCAATAGCTTATCTAGAACGGGTTCTACCCAGTAACGATGAACAGGAACATGCAGCCAACAACTACATTGACCAGCTTAACCAGCAGCATGCTACATTACTGGCAAATGCCTTTATGGAACGTTCAACCTTAGTCAAACAACAGCTCCAAGCAAGTTGTGATATTGTGATTGATGAATCGGACCACTCGGTCTATTTATCGCCTACAGTGGGAATTTTCTCCCAGCCTAATCAAGAACCTTATTTTGATTTTTTAGAAAATAACAAAGGATTTCAACAAAGTCATAGAAGCCAATTAAGGCTCAGTAAAGAAACGTTATTATCCAAAGCATTTCCTGTGAAACTTGCAGCATTTGCTGACATACTTGCGCCAAAACCTGTTGCTTCTTCCGAAGAACACCTTGGTCATCAATTGGCACATTTACAACTGGAAGAAAAAGAAGAAACCTTTGGCTTCAAAAAACCAGAAGGCTTTACCCGTATTGTACCAATTGAATCATCTAGTTTGCCTAAAAATACGCTTTTCATCACCATGCCTGAAAATTCAGAGGCCTTTGCACCTTTTTATAAATTGATCCGGAATCAAGACAAAACAGCTTATTACTCGGTGGCCAGTATTGCTGCTAAAGGACTTAACCAATATGGCGTGAAGTTGGGAACTGCCTCCATCAAAGGAACCGGCCATGCATCTTCACAAATTGCTTATGGTCGCTTGAAAGTAGAAGGCACCTTGCGAGCAAAAGGTTTGGTTGAGCAAACGGTAGAGGGGCAAAACGGCAAACAATGTAAATTATATGTATTCCGTCACGTTGAGAATAAAAAACAAGAGCAACGTAAAAAATATCAATGGTAAGTGCGTAAAAAATTCAGATGAGAAGACCATTAACCGTCGGACGGGGGGGAACGCCGGGTCATTTTATGCTGACCACGGCGTTTTTTTTCATCTACACGACGAGCCTTAGCCGCTTTGCTCGGTTTGGTTTTTTTGCGCTTTTTAGGTGGCGTACGCGCTTTCTCCACCCATTCATTTAAACGCTCAAGTGCATCTTCTTTATTACGCTGCTGTGTTCGGTAACTTGTCGCTTTGATAATAAAATCGCCGGCTGTGGTCAATTTGCTTCCCAGCAATTTAATCAAGCGTTCACGAACAGCTTCTGACAAAGAAAGCGATTCAACTACATTAAATCGCAATTGCACACCTGTAGCAACTTTGTTCACATTTTGCCCACCAGGCCCGGGTGAGCGGATGTGGGACCATTTTATTTCTGCTGGATCGATTTCAATCATCTTATGTATGCTCTTGTGCCACCGCTCATACCACTTTTCAAATGACTATAGTCTACCAAACAGTAGACGAACGAAACTAATTGACACAAGTGGTCAATATCGTGATAATTCCCAGTCTTCGCGCCCGTAGCTCAGTTGGATAGAGTACCTGGCTACGAACCAGGTGGTCGGGAGTTCGAATCTCTCCGGGCGCGCCATAATCAATAAGTTACAAGCGTTTTTCTGAAGGGCTGTCCCATATTCTGG
>CAZQMV010000007.1:0-147251 GCA_964594635.1 Uncultured Candidatus Berkiella sp. | reverse complement strand
ATTTGCCCCGGTGGTGTAGCAGGAAACTTTTTCTGAAAAGCATCAACATCTGACAGCGCTTGATTGATCGCAGATGATGGGCCTGTTTCCTTTTTATCATCCGTATTCGGAGGCGACTCTTCCCTAGGTGGTACTGGTGGTGGCTCAGATCTCGGTGGTGCAGAATCTTGATCAGTTCTTAGTGGCACTGGTGGTGGCTCTGCTTCATGCGTCTCTGCTTCATGCGTCTCTGCTTCATGCGTCTCTGCTTCATGCGCCTCAGCTTTAGGGGCCTCAGCTTCATGCGTCTCAGCTTCAGGGGCCTCAGCTTCATGCGTCTCTGCTTCAGGGGCCTCAGCTTCATGCGTCTCTGCTTCAGGATCTTTTACTTCCACTTTGCCCTTATCTTCCACTTTGCCTTTATCAGGCATCGGTGGTGGTGGTGGCGGCGGTGGTGGAGTCACACTTTTAGCACCAGGAGGAGGTGGTGGTGGCGGTATGGGTGTCGGATCTGATGCAGTCGTCGGATCTGATGCAGTCGTCGGATCTGATGCAGTCGCTTTTACATCATCGCTAACCGGTTGGGTTATGGCAGAAGGAGGCTGACTTCCAGTGGCTCGTCTTTGAAACATTGCACTTAATGTCTCTTGTGCAATCTTTTTATCTTCTGCGCTCTGAGTGACAACTTTGGGTCCTTTTTCTGCTTTTTCCTCACTCTCCTGTTTTTGTTCATCAAGCCCCTCCAATGAACCGCGCCTTTTTTTCATCGCCGCAACCATACCAACATCAACGAGGGGTGATGTAGGAGGTTGCCCTGATGGTTGTTGTACCGTTGATGAAGGAGGATTCACAGTAGGTTCTGTTGGTGGTTCGGGATTGGTGGTTTTAGATTCAGGAGGAGGTGTTGAGGATCTTCCTGCAAGCATTGCATTTAATTTCTCTTGTGCAGCCTTTTTAGCTTCTGCACTTTGAATAACTACATCGGGTGTTTTGGGTTTTTCAACTTCTTTTGGTTCGGGTGTACCACTTTGTTTTTTGGCAAGCTCATCAGCTAGTTTTTTAAATGTTTCAGGATCAATCTTCTGACTCTCTTCACTCTCTACCTCATCACCATCAGTGTCCCAGTCGTCATCGTCCTCAACCACAACATCACCTCAACTTTTTACACCGCCTAAACATGAGACTATTCTTATTAGGATTAGTTCCAGCCAAGAGAAGGATTTTTTGAAGTGTAACTACACTTTATAAAAAGATCAGATCACTTTTCTTTAGTTGCATTACCGGCACCGCCAGCAAAGTGCTTAAACAGCTCGTAAAGCTGTTCGATGGCATCTAACACGCCTTTCACATCCCGTGTCAGAACGTCTTTGGGAGGGTAATAAGTGGCTTTAATGATATCGTTGATAATGTTTTCTGCTGTTTTGGCAGCATCCACTTCACCACGTCCACTCAAGCGTTCAATATGAGTAAGCGCTTCCCTGGTTCTACCTCGCAATAATAAGGGGTTTGAAAAGCGTTTAAGATCATCTTCACCAATAATTTCCACAGCAAAATCTGGCACATGCACAGGTGTGAATGCATGCACTTCATTGGTAAATTCTTGTGACTGTTCAGCTTCAATTTCTTCACGCACCTGCTTTTGCTTATCAACTTCTTTTTCAAGTACTGAAATAAGTGCGGCAATGCTTCGTTCAAACGGCTTTAATGTTGTATAAGACATTAACGCTTGTGCAATGGTGGTGATATCTTCATTAAGACTTGGAGGTTCCATTGCAAACTGTGGCGCTGAAAAGACTTGGCTAAAGCGGCGAATACGTTTATCGGTATTCAGCAAAGTGGTTGGATTCGGTTTTTCAACGCATAAATATTGGTTTACCTGCATTCTTTTAGCGGGTTTAGGATTCGCATAAAACATCCGAGCACGAATAATTTTTGAGCGATAGAAAATATGCGCATCACCTTCACGTTGATCGCGTAAATCGAGCAAGTCAATACGAGAACGTTTTTCAACAGAAGCGTTACGCGTATCGGCGTAGTTATTAGACATACTGCCGGTATTCACTTGGAAACCACTCACCGAAGTCGCATAAGTTTCACCAGCCGTTTTATTGAAGAACTCCCAAGTATCCGTTGGATCTTCCATCTTCATACATATTTTAATGTTGGTGTTAGCACCGATGGATGCCGCTTCTTCTTTAGACGCTTTTTGAAACGCGGGTAAATCTTGCCCTGCAAAAATAGCCGAGAAACCTAATGACCGTGCTTGCGCTGGTACGACGGCGAAACCAGGTACCGCATAATAACCGTACTCATCCATGATGCATACATAAGGCGTAGGTGAATTCGTCGGTTTACGCAAAATCACATCACGATAATCACCTTCTACTTCGTCCCCTAAACCAGCTGCCATCATCGCTTTTAATGAAGCAATAATAATTTTACCCAAATTTGATAATTCTTCAGGTGATTTTTCTAACGCAGGTAATAGTACAACTAAAATTCGACGATTAAGCACCACGTCTTTTAAATCAACTTCTGCTAAATTGGTGCGCACAATGTGCGAATAAGTATCTGCTAATGAGCTGAAGGTCCGACCCAATTGCATGGTAATAAACCCGTGCTGTTCGCGAACTTCACCTGCCTGGTTGCCCTTTTTGGCTTTATTATAACCTGGCAAGTTATAGACATAGTTATCGATAGGATCTAAATAGGCTGCATTTAACGCATCTAATGGAACAGATTCACGTTCATTCAACGGGAACCGTCTGTCAACGACTATCTGTTCTAGTTTTTCAAGCGCAAAATAGTTACGAATTAAGTTAGCATCTAATAAGATATGTCCTTCATCTCGCATACCTACCAAAATTTTCATTAAGGCTTCAACGAAGGAAATCGCACGGCCTTTCCACATATCGCCGTCACCACCGCCACCGCCTGAATCCATCAAGCTTACGACTAGCTGGGTTAACATGCTGGATGAACCATTTGCGAAGGGGTTCATGGTATTAGAAAGTCGAGTTTTTTGCGCCCCAATAACGTCTCTGGCACCCGTCATAAAGTTGATCAACAATAAGTCGTCGTCACGCCCCATGCGTCTGACCATACCAAACACTTTCGCATACAGCGAGTTATCACCTTTACCATCGATGTAGATGAAGCCACTACCCTGGGCTAACGAGTTAAAAGCAATCGAAACCAGTGCTTCGGTTTTACCAGAACCGGTTGAACCGAAAATAAGACAGTGAGTCCGCATATCGTCATTGGAAAACCACAGTTCTTTTTGGGTATTTTTTTCATTACCAAAAAACGCGATACCAGCCGCTTTGCGGGGTTTTGTGGTACCTGGAATACAATCGTTATAATCGGGCAATTTTGAAATGAGTGGCATTTTAACGGGTAAGGAAATTTTGCGCGTATAAGCGTAAAGAAAGAGCAAACTGCCTATAATGCCCATCAAATCCGCTACGGCAGGTAACATAATCGCGGTCGCAATACAGGTTCCCAACATACAGCAAACATAGAGTGGATTAGAGAAAAACTCAGCCGCACGCTCACCTAGCGGGCGGGTATCCCGCGCCATCTCCTGGGCGCCGTGCTCATGCTTTGACTCTAAACCACGTATACTCATTTAATAACTCCGTCGAGGCGCATTAATTCATTTCTGCTTGCGGTATTTCTTCGCCTTCTTCAGCTATATAGACAATGTTGGCAATGGCAAGTTCAAAAGCATTTGTGGCTTCATCTACCATTGGCACTGTCAATGCTCTGCCAAGTTCTCGTTCTGCAAAAAAATGCGCATAAACCCCGGCAACTTCAGGCACTGACACTTGTCTGCCAACGCAATTTAAAACATACCATAAGCGTCTATCAATCGGTTTAACCCATAAGAAGTTTGCCGAAGCCAATACCCCATCGGTACGAGCAAGCATTAACATTTCCGCCATCACTGTCGAGACATAGGCATGCCTTTTCTGACACTTTTCAGCAGCTTTGCTTTGGTATTTTTTAAGGTATTCATCGGTTAGCGAATAATCCATGGTACCTTTGGCAGCCGATCGAGACATTTTTCCCAAGTAACCAAGACAAGCATCGGTATCATGCTCAACACGCGCTAAGAATGCTGCATAAAGCGCTTTCGTGTGAGGTGGTAATGCTTCAACGCCTTGCCATAAAGGGCCTAACTGCGAAGCGAAGGTTTGAGTGGCTAAATCACGAATAACGGTGGCCTTGGTTATCCCTTCCTGTTTCCAAGCCGCCTTTCTGTCAGCCATCATCTCGACTTTGAGCAGTTTATGATGTCTTGCAAACTGCATCGGATTCATTGACATCGCCCAAGGGCCTTTACCCACATCTTCTGCAATTAAATCGATGTCAACAACCGGTGAAATTTGAGGCCAGTTATCTTTTTCTTGTTGTGCCAAGGTATCCATGTTGTAGGCTTTGGTATAGCGCATGCTTGCCGTACCCTTTAACATGATGATCGCCATTACAATCAGAATGAAACAAACAGGATACATAAGATAACCACCAATAAAGGTGCTGATAACTGTGACATCTTGCATAGTGATGTTGCTATAATCTGCCATCTCGGTCCAACGGATCGCTTTTTGTATATTTTCATTGTCTAAAACAAAGCTAATGGCAAGAATTTCATATTTTTTAATGGCGATAAAACAGGTAATTATTTGATTTTTGAAAAAATACCAGATAACCCCGCCAATCACGAAGATAGTTGCGAGGATCCACAGCATTGCATAGGAGTTCTCGGAATTCGGATCTTGACCGCCACCACCTTTGGACATATCTTTTCTCCGCCTTAATCGTACATTAAGTCATCTAGGGGTGTGACATCTCGAGAAGGGGCATGTTGCATAAGCTCAATCAACACGTCTGCAACACACAATATTCGCAATGAATTTGGCGTTGCATCGTCAAACTTAACCCTGACTCCTAACATCGCACCTTGCGATTCTTCGAAACTCACTCCTAAGCCGTAGCCCAAGCAAAATGAACAAAGCTGATCAGCACGTCTTAGAATCGCGGGTAATAAACCTGTTTCTGTAAAAACTTGTTCGATAGAGATAGGTTGATCACGCAATGTAAAGTTGCAACGTAGCACTCTGGCAACATTGGCAATTTGTAAGGCAATATTGGCTGACATTCATTTACCCCTACAGCTACATCCTAGCTAGTCGACCGCATACTATATTACGTTCGTTAATTATACAAATGCACTAACTACCATGTTTGGTATATTGTCATCCCTTACTCTTAATCACAGCTACTATTAAGAATAATTTATCATCATTCTATCATAGTTAACCAACACTTTTCTTACCACGATAAAATAACTGTTTACAAAAAACCGCTGCATATCCGCGTGAATATAGTTATAATCAATTCCAGTATCACATTTTGCGCCCTAGGCGCTTAACTACTATTGGCTAAGAGGTATTATGGACAAACCACTGGTCATCCTGTCACTTGCTGCCATCATGGTTGGCTGCTCACCCAAAGCTTCCTATCAAGTTTCGGACGTGGAATATCAATTAATGAAATCAGCAATGTCTGTTGAGGACTCGCTGCGTGCATTAGCAGCAACACAGGAAGTGTATGCAAAAAATGCTATTAATACGGATATCCTCATCACGCCTCAAGGTGGTATGGGAGAATTAGCGAGTTTAGATTGGTCTGGCCCTATTGAGCCTTTACTCGAGCGGGTTGGTAAATTGTCAAACTACCGCGTGAAAGTATTAGGACCTATTCCGACTATTCCTTTAATTATTACGCTCTCTGCCCGGGAACGTATGATTGCAGATATTCTCAAAGATGCCGGATTGCAAGCTGGTAAGCGCGCAAACTTGGTCGTTTACCCGACTAGTCGAATCATTGAGTTACGTTACGCTGCACTAGATTCGTATAGAACTTCATGACACTGAACGCATGGAATGGGTTCTTGTGTTAATTGGATTAAGAGGAATCTGAACTATCATGAAACAGTCCTTTGGTAGTATGTTTTTAATTGGCACCTTTACTGTTTGTGTTAGTTGTTCTGGACCCACTGGTGGTGTCCAAACAGGCGCTGGCCCTTCGACACTGAATAAATATCACTCTGCTAATAATATGGGCAAAAACAACTCCAATATGACGGGGTTGCGTTATCAAGCCTTAAGAGAAGCTGCATTAAGTACGGGTGCTCGTGCGGGCCTTGCCTGGCGCGCAAAGCAAATTAATGCCATTACCTACCGTCACGAAAGACAGCTCGATCTCATCTATAATTTTCATGCATTGCTACTTGATCATAACGTGCTTCCACCTGTTTTAATTGAAGGACGTTTGGCGCTGGATCAATTATCAGATGAAGAGATCCGGTTGGCTGATAGAACCTACTCTATCTATTCACAAGCACGCTTTGTGACCATGCCACCCACTTGGCGTGAATATTTATTACTGACCTATAAAGATCCTGATATACCTGATACTTCTTTGCTACCACGCACAGATTCAGAAAAAGAAGTGTGGGATCGATACATCGATGAAGGCTGGCAAGCGGGTTTAACGCAAGCGGATGTGATTTTCGCTGAAAGCTTGGGGCGTTTAAAACGAGATTATGAAGGTATGGTGCGGTACCGCACTTTACTAGCACAAAATATGGTAAGCTTGCCTTATGTTGCTGAAGTGAATTTTGGCATCACGAATGGCGAGTCGAAGATGGCCATCAATGATCGCAAGTTAAGGATTACTGCGTTACCACAATTTATTACCGCGGGTAATGAATGGAATACGCTAATTACCCCCGAAAACAGGTAATCGTATGAACAAAGATTATTTGCTACCGGATGAACCTGCGCGTTTCACTATCAAAGATATGGAACGCGTGCTTTTGCACTGTACTGCGAATAACGCTTCTGATATTACCATTCAAACCGATTCGCAGATTTTAGCGGAAATCTATGGCCGCCTTTATCCCATCACCGCACGTAAAATGTCACAAACAGAAGTTGGGGAAATGCTCAATGCCATTTATGGTCCCAATGGTACAACCCAGGTATCCTCAGGCAGAGACGTTGATACGCACTTTGAAGTGCGCCCTGAAAGAGGACAGCGATTTCGTTTTCGTATTAATGGTACAGCTTGCCAAGTAGAAGGTCATGATGGCATTCAAATCACTTGCCGTACCATTCCTGCAGAACCACCCTCTTTAGATACGATGGATGTCGATGAGATTATTAGAGCCAATATGGCTCCCATGCAAGGCACCGTGGTAGTCACGGGTTCAACCGGTTCTGGTAAAAGTACGCTCCTTGCCGGTATCATTCGTGAAATCATGAGCCAAGAAGATGCCAATCGTAAAATTGTGACTTATGAAGCACCAATTGAGTTTGTTTATGATGCGGTGCCAAAACCATCTTCTATCATTAGTCAAACGGAAATTCCGAAGCATCTACCAACTTTTGCTGACGGCGTACGTAATGCCTTACGTCGTAAACCGGGGTTAATTCTGGTGGGTGAAGCGCGTGATGCAGAAACCATTGCAGCGGTGATTGATGCAGCGCTCACTGGCCACCCTGTTTATACCACTTTGCATAGTAATGGCGTAGCAGATTGCGTGCGACGAATGATTTCAACCTTCCCATCAGAAGAGCGACATGGTCGCGCACTCGATATTTTAGAAACACTACGGATGGTTATCTGGCAAAAACTCGTTCCAACTGTCGATCTTAAACGTGTTGCGCTGCGAGAATACTTAATATTTGATGAAGAAATTCGAGACATTTTAGTGAACACGGAAGTTGAAATGTTAGCGAACAAAACCAGACAGTTGTTAAAAGAACGTGGTCAAACCATGTTAATGGATGCTAAGAAAAAATTTGATGAAGGCAGAATTTCTGAACGCACCTATAACTTGATGGCACAAGGCTCTAAAAATGCCGATCGAGATGCGGGCGTACATTAATTAACTAAATAAAACTCATAGCAATCGTAACATTCGAATGCGAAGAGCCATTTTAAGCTCACAGCAGTCGATTTTTAGGCGAGGCGCCTAGCCCTCGAGTAATAGGAGTGTACTTTTAGTACATGACTATTGCGAGATGGGCGAAGGCAACAAAGCATAAAATTCGAATGCGAAGAGCGGGAGAGAATATATGCGTCACCCAGATACTGCCCATTGGCGAGATTCCGCGAGAACACCTATGTTCTTTGTTGTAGATGCTTATTCCGCTATTCCTCTTTTTGTTTTTTTACTCCATATTCGCTTATGGACATTCATCTTAGCCTGCGGTGTTTGTGCCTTTTTTATGCTTTTAAATAAATTTGGCTTTAGTATGCCCGTGTTTATACGATGGATCAGAGCATTTTCTGCAGGAAACGTTCGTTCAGCCAGATCTTGGACTTACGTCAATAAAAGATGATTTGTAGGTACTGTGAATTTTCGATGTTATACTAAATTTATTAGTGGTATCTTATAAGATGTAATATAGGCTGAACTTAGTTTACCAAAAGGATATTGAGTAAATGACCTCAAGCGCTTCTGATTCAGGACACAAACCCATTTCACCTGAACCAAAATCGCCCCATCCAGCACAGCCTCATAAACCTGGGCAAAATGTTATTTTCTCCCGCAAGATGCTCAAGGGCGATTCCCTCTATGCCACTTTGATTTATGTGTCATTAACGTTGATGGGCATAATTTATTTGTTGTTCGCCTGGGATTTTTTTGCTCGAACGCATAAAGATACCCCAACCTTCTTTGCCGTGATGGCAGATGAACAAGTAGTCCGCTTACGAGCCCTAAGAGCCCCTAATTTAACCACACAAGCACTTTTAGAATGGGCATCGGAAGCAGCAACGACGGTCTATACGCTCAATTTTAATAATTACCAAGAAGTCTTTAGAAACTCCCGAGTGTTTTTTACTCAAGCAGGCTACGATAACTTTAAAGAAGCTATCAACAACGCCGGAATCATTAATGCCATTATTAAAAAGCGACTTGTTGTTTCGGCGGTGGTCACCGATACCCCAGTGGTATTGAAAGAAGCCATACTCGAATCAGGCTATTACGCTTGGCAAGTGCAGTTTCCTATGTTATTAACTTATCAAAGCGCAGGAGAACAAGTCCAATCGCGGATCCTCTTAACGCTGTTGATCACGCGTGTGCCTTCGTCAGAGTCAGTAACTGGCATTGGCATCGCCTCTTTCATCGTTACAGAACTAGGTAGATAAGCAGAATGGATTGTGCGGTATATCATCAAGAAATTGGCGGGAATGAATGGTAATGGATAACAGCAAATCAACTGGCGTAAAAAAAGCAAAAGAAGGCGCGGCGCCCACAGCAGCGGCAACAACAAACCCTGCTGCGGCTAAAAAATACACTGGAGCATTAGAGCTGGTTATCTTACGGAATAATTTTTATCGCGATAATTATCGCCGTTTAATGCTGGTTTGCTTAGGGTTAATTGGCTTAGCTGGCGCATTAACGTATTGGGGATTTTATGAAAGAAGTCACCAACCTCTCCCACAATATTTTGCAACCACTTACGATGGTAAGCTTATCCCCCTTATTCCCTTAAGCGAACCCGGTTTAACGCCTAATGCCTTGTTACAATGGGCAACAGATTCAGCCCAGGCTTGTTACACTTTTAACTTTGTTAATTTCCGTAAAGCCTTACAAGACATTCGTATTTATTTTACCAAAACGGGTTATCAATATTTTTTAAAAGCACTCAAAGACTCTAACAACTTAGATGCGGTTCAATCAAAGCAAATGGTAGTTTCTGCAACCCCTACCGGCGCTCCTGTGATATTAAAACAGGGAATAATCAATGATGGCTCAGCGACAGGTGTTTATAGTTGGACAGTTCAATTGCCAATGCAATTAGAATATCGCAGTGCAAACGAGCGCTTTAGCCAGCGAATTATACTCACCATGGTGATCACGCGTGTTTCAACGTTAGAATCACCTAAGGGAGTCGCGATAGCCTCTTTCGTTGTAACTGAAAATCGTTAATGCTAACTTGTTAGGTGCCTATACTCGAATCAATAATGGGTAAGAATGAAGATGAAACAAACAATTAGGCTCTGCACATTAATGCTTCTCATGGCGACACCGCCAGTAGAAGCAGCTTTGGTTGGTGGTGCTGGCAGTCCACCCCCTGGACCTACGCCTCCAGCGCAAGCGCCGGCTCCTGCGAGTCCAACTGTGCCTTCAGCTGGAACATTACCAGCCAACATTCCACAAGATTTAAGTACGTTATCGCCTGAGCAATCAAAACAACTGTTGCAGCAAGCTAAAAACTTGAATCCCGAACAATTACAAGCCATTGCGAAAAGCTTTCAACAATCTCAAGTGCCACCCGCACCAACAGAGCCAGTAGCTGTTGCCAAGCCAATAATCTTAGATCGAGAAGCACCTGCTGCTCCTGGTCAACCACAAAAATCAGCTGCTGAACTACAACGCGATCAAGCATTTGGGATGTTAATTGACGATGTATTACCAATGAGCCCCGATCAGATCACGCGAATTCATAAATATTTCGATAAAACATTACAAGCGAAAGCAACTCCACCGAATGCATCACCTACACCTACGATTCGCTCAGAGCGAGTGAGTATAGAACCGGGAAGCGAAACCCCTGTTATTCGATTAGCTGCTGGTTTTGTGACATCGATTAATTTCTCTGATTCATCTGGCGCTGCATGGCCATTAACCGCCTATAGCATTGGCGATCCCCAAACTTTTAATATTCAATGGGATCATAAAGGCCATACCATTTTTATCCAAAGCATGAAGCCTTACGCGCATGGTAACTTAGCCGTTCGTTTATGGGGCTTAGATACTCCCGTGATGCTGACTTTGGTTTCAGGTCAAAAGAATGTGGATTTTAGAGTGGATCTTCAAGTTGCCGGTCGTGGTCCAGATGCAAAACCTGTTGTGATTGATGCGCCTACTTCCGCTAGTGTAAATCCACTCCTTATGAATATTTTAGACGGCGTGCCCCCGCGTGGTAGTATTAAATTACATATATCCGGCGGACCCGCTGAAGCGTGGAAAGTTGATAATAAGATTTATTTTAGGACTAAGTTAACTGTTCTCTCCCCTGCTTGGGTTGCTTCTGTGTCAAGTCCTGATGGCACACACGTATATGAGCTGATGCTAACGCCTTCAATTCTAGCATCGCAAAATGGTAAAACCATCGACATTAAACTTTCAGGGTTATAAAGTTATGGCAAAAAAACCGTCCAATTTGCTCGCAGGGTTAACAAACGCTAAGACGCGTACCTTTGTTATCTTATTCGGTGCCGTTATTGTCATTGGGGTAGGCATTGCAATTATGCGTAGCAACAGTGAAACCGAAGACGTTCTTGCTAAACAAGGCTCTCAAGCCGTTGGTGTGCCCCCACAAATTAGAGCAACCCCTGGCAGCGTGGTATCAGAACAATATAAAGAGCTACAAGTTGCTGATAATAAAAAGCGTTCAGATGAAGCTTTAAAGAAAAAAACCAGTGCCATTCCGACTATTATTGGTGCAGTGTCCGATGATGATGCTAGATCAGGAGCAAACTCATTAGAAAGCGCTCTTAAAAATCAACAACAAGGTACATCCAATAAATTACAATTTGGCCAAGCTGAAGAAGGAAGCTTAGCCAATGCGGGTTTTGTTGGTAAATCATTGCGCGAACGTGAAATTGAAGAACAAGAAGCACGGATCAAAGAACAGCGCGACCGACTTGAAAAACAACGAATTGAAAAAGAACGTAGAGATGAATTAGATCGCCAAAGACGTCAAGCAGAGCTGGATCAAAAAAATTACGATGCTTCCGTAAAAGCGATCTCTGCTCAAATGAAATCTTATAGCCAAGGCGCTTATAATGAATGGACCAAATTCCCTGTCCAATCTTACGTTCAAGGTGAATTAGCTTCTAAACCATACAAACCGAACACCGGGACAACGACAGTTATCAATTCTCAAAATCAAAGTTCATCTGGTAGTCAAACACCCACGCGGATCATTGGTAATCGAGTTGTTGGTGAAATTAAAAAACCCAAACAAGTTATCAAAGCGGGCACTGTTCTGTTTGCTGTGCTTGATACCGCCGTTAACAGCGATGAAAAAGGTCCTATTTTAGCAACTGTTGTGAGTGGAAAATATTCAGGTGGCCGCGTCGTTGGCGCATTTACACATGCTGATTATCAAGAATCAGTGATTATGCAATTTAGCACTTTATCACTACCAAAACGGACCAAATCTATCACAGTACAAGCTGTGGCGATTGATCCAGATACTGCAAGAACAGCTCTGGCATCTGACGTTGATCATCATTATTTCTTGCGATATGGCTCATTGTTTGCGTCCTCTTTCATTTCAGGCTACGGTAAAGCGATTACCAACCAAGGGACAACAACAACATCACCATTAACAGGCACCACCACCACCACCACGCCGCCTTTAGACAACAAAGAGAAATTCCTTGCGGCTTTAGGTGAGGTAGGTACGGCATGGGCAGCGCAAGTTAAACCTATTTTTAACACGCCTTATACGGTATATGTCGATCAAGGCACAGGAATTGGGCTTTTATTCTTGTCAGATGTTGATCTAAGCGAAGAGGGTTAATCAGAAAATGAATGACAACAACGATAACAAACCAGAAGATCAACTTGATGACTTTGAAGAAGAATTTGAGTTTGAAACAGAACCTGGCGATGAAGATGCTTTAGCGCCTGAAGAATTTGAAACCGAAGGTGACGAAACTGAAGCCACCTCGAAGCTGCCTCGCAAAAACATGCTACTGCCAATTGTGATTGCTGTTGCAGTGGTGGGCTTTATCGGGTGGAAAGTGGTTGGAATGTTTACAGATAAAGAATCTGCTAAACCAGCACCAGCGCCTACACCTATCGCCGAAGCCCCTGCGCCCACGCCTGCTCCTGCACCAGTAGAAAAAGCAGCGCCGCAATCAAGCCTTCCTTCTATGATGGATGCGCAAAATATACTTCCTCAAGATGTGATTGCAACAGAAGATGCATTAACCAAAATGCAAAAAAGGCTTGAAGAGCAAGATAATGCTATCAAGCAACGCATCTCCAATTTAGAAAGAGATCTATCAACAGCTAATCAAAATGCAACTGCGGCCAATTCTGGCATAGGCAAATTGCAAAGTGATATAGCAACTTTGAACGCAGCTGTTCAAGATCTTTCTAATCAATTAAAAGTGATAGCTGAAGAACGCGAGAAACGAGAAGCAAAAGCAAGCTCTAAGAAACAACATGGTGCACAACCTAAATTAGAAAGTGCTAACCCAACATTAAATGTATACGCAATTATTCCAGGTCGTGCTTGGTTACGTTCTGCGAATGGCAAAACGATTACTGTCACTGAAGGTGATAATGCTGGCGAATATGGCAAAGTTTTAAAAATTGATGCAGGTAATGGCGTAGTAGTCACCTCATCGGGTGTTATCTTGCGCTAAGTAAGACAAACGTTTAGGAAAGGACACCTATGTTTGAACAATTGGCAGCGGGCCTTAGTGTAGGTCGTGTTACCGCAATAATACTCGTGACGCTAGGGGTCACTCTCTTGGTACGAGGAACGTATTATCGTGCCAGAAGCCAACAAATTATTGGAGGCATCTTAACTGTATTTCCAAGTACGTTTTCGTATTCTCTGACAACTTTGTTTGCTTTAACCTTTACAGCCGAATCTGTAGAGCTTATCGCCTACCTGCCACTGGCAAATTTTGAGCGATGGCATGAAACGCAAGATATCCTCATAAAAGTAATGAAATTACTAGGTTATTTTGCTATTGCTGGCGGTATGTGGGTTTTATGGCACTTGCATTTTAATGAGCAAGAGCGGTTTCGCTTTAGCGATTGCTTTTTATTAACCATCGTTGGATTTGTCTTTATTTATTTTATGGAAATATCACAAATAGTCTCTCTAGTGGCTGCTAAACTCACTGTTTAGGCCTTAAAAGAGATAAAGAGAGGATACATGACGACGTTTGTCGATTCGCTGTTAGATAACATCGATTCCTTGTTGGCTTGGCTAGGTTCATCTCTGGGTCAAACCTCGGATCATTTTTGCACCATTGAAACAGCTGACAGCCGCCATACCTTAGTCGCCAGAGATGGCTCGCTCGTGTCAATCATCCGGTTGCATGGAGCAACCGAACTAGTAGGCCCTCAAGAATTTGATCGCATTCATAAAGGGTTAATTAACACCCTATCACCCGCGCTTTCACGATCAGGACATGCGGTACAGTTTTATTTTCACTACGATAAAGATCTTGTAAAAGACGAAATTCGTGACATTTTTCGCCCTGCGATGGCAACCTGCGAGCGTTTGAAAATGAATCTGGGTGATTTGTTTGAAGAGCGCATCAATCATCTTTCAAAATTTTGCGCAACTGAAAACTGCTTTTTGGTGTTATGGACAAGACCTAATTCATTAACCAAAACGCAACTTGAACAATCGAACAAAGCGAAGTTAGAGCGTTCTAGAGAAGTGAAATTACCACCCGCAAGACGTGCGCAGAATATTTTATCTGCAGTGCCTGAATTGCGTGAAACACACGATTCGTTTGTACGATCTGCCATTAATGATATGCGCGATGTGAATCTGTATTCTGTATTGCTCGATGTGCATCAAGCCGTTTTTGAAATGCGCAAAAGTGTCGATCCAGATTATACCGATCGTGACTGGCGTCCTGTGCTACCTGGCGACAAGATCCCAATTCGCAACCTTAAAGACGACATGCGTAAAGACGTTTCTGAAATCATGTGGCCACCATTAGTACCGCAAATTATTCCAAGAGATGGCGAAATTGTAAATCTACGCTCATGCCGAATTGGTGATAAAATCTATGCCACGCATTTTATCGATCTTTTCCCTCAGGAAATTAAGCCATTCTTTGAATTATTCAAGAAAGCGATCCATTCGCGTTTTCCTTGGCGAATTTCGTTCTTAATTGAAAGTGATGGTATTCGAACACTCGGTATTAAACCCGTTTTAGCATCGATTTTAAGTTTTGCTTCCTCGCAAAACCCGCTGATCTGCGATGCAGCCGAACTCCTTAAATTTCTTGATGCCAGTACCGACTACGCCATTGTGAAATTCCGCGTTTCTGCAACGACTTGGGCTGGTGTTGGTGAAGAACGATTATTACGCACCCGCTCTGCTGAATTAGGTAAATCGTTACAAAGCTGGGGGCATTGTGAGGTAGGTGAAGTTTCTGGTGACAGCTATGAAGCCGCTTTAACCACCGCATTAGGGATCAGCACTAACAGCGTAGCAACTGCATCAGCGGCACCTTTGAATGACGTTTGTTATATGTTGCCCTTTACGCGCCCTGCTTCACCATGGGTGACCGGAGCGACATTATTTAGATCACCTGATGGTAAACCTTGGCCCTACCAACCTGGTTCAACCCAACAAACAACTTGGATTGACTTAGTCTATGCAAGACCAGGTTCTGGTAAATCGGTACTCTCAAACTCGGTAAACCTTGCACTTTGTTTGCAAGGCGGTATCTCACGACTACCTAGAATTGCTATCGTTGATATTGGACCATCTAGCTCGGGGCTGATTTCGCTTATTAAAGAATCACTCCCCAAAGATCAACGTCATTTAGCGGCGTATCATCGTTTGCGTATGACACCGAACTACTCAATTAATCCATTTGATACCCAATTAGGCTGCCGTTACCCAACACCACTAGAACGTAGCTTCTTGGTAAACTTTATTACCTTGCTTGCAACGCCTATTGGTGAAGCCAAATCTTACGATGGTATTTCTGATATGGGCGGTATGATTGTCGATGAGCTTTATAAAAATCTCTCTGATAAGCACAACCCGAATAAATATACCCGCGATTTAGAGCCCTCAGTCGATAAACTGCTTGATGAACTGGGTTTCCAACTCGATCAACATTCTTCTTGGTGGGAAGTGGTCGATGTTTTATTTAATGCCGGTAAGGTTCATGAAGCAGCCTTGGCACAGCGTTACTGCTCTCCTTTAATCGCAGACGCAGTTTCTATTTGTCGAACCAAAGCGGTAGAAGATCTCTATGGTAAAATTGTCGCGCCAACCGGTGAACCTTTAATTGCTGCGTTTGGCCGGATGTTATCCGCTGCCGTGCGTGAGTACCCCATTTTATCGCGAATTACCCAATTCGACTTAGGCGATTCGCGGGTGATCTCATTAGACTTAGACGAAGTAGCCAAAACCGGTGGTGAAGCCGCTGATAGGCAAACTGCTGTTATGTATATGTTGGCACGTTACATCATGGCAAAAAGCTTCTATTTAACGGAAGATAATTTAGAAGATTTCCCGAAAGAATATCATGAATATCATCGTCAACGGATTTTACAAATTCGTGAAGATCCTAAACGTTTAGTCATGGACGAATTCCACCGTACCTCTAAAGCACAAGCAGTACGCGATCAGGTTATCGTCGACATGCGTGAAGGTCGTAAATGGAAAGTTCAGGTTGCTCTATTATCTCAATCATTGGATGACTTTGATTCCGTTATGGTGGAATTTGCAACGGCCATTTTCATCATGGACGCAGGTCCACAACAAGCGATTGATAAATCGGTAAAAACCTTCGGCCTTTCAGAAACAGCGAAAATTGCACTTGCAACCCGTGTTCATGGTCCTCGTGCAGAAGGTGCGACATTCTTAGCGCAATTTGCAACAAAGTTAGGTATGAACACCCAATTGTGTACTAGTACTTTAGGCCCAATTGAATTATGGGCATTTAACACGACTGCTGAAGATGCGCGAATTCGTAATGCGCTTTATAAAAGGATCGGCGCTAACGAAACCCGTAAATTACTTGCCATGCTCTATCCAGGTGGTAGTGCGGCCAAAGTGGTTGAAGAACGCTTATCCAAACGTAAAGAAGGTGGACAAAAGATTGATGAAAATGCCGCTAATGGCGTCATTGAAGAATTAATCGAAGAAATCCTGAAAATTTACGAAGGAACAGCGTCTGGTGTAGCTCAAATGTCCTTACAGGTATAACGCGAAGATGAGCCTCTGTTTTAATGACAGAGGCTTTTCCTTGTGACAGACCGTTTATTGCTATCTTCTGTTAATCTATGATTGTTAAACAATACACGAGTATCATGAAAGCCATCTTTGACTTTTGAACGCGTATTATTGGCAATAACGGCTTTATGATCGATAAATATGATTGTCGCATCCGGCAAATGTTTTCTTAACAGCATTTCACAAAGCTTACGGATCTCAGGATCTAAAGCAGAGAATGGTTCGTCCATCAGCAGCAATTTGGGATCTTTCATAATTGCTCTAATTAAAGCAATCCGCTGCTGCTCGCCCCCACTCAAAGTGCTCCAATCTTTACTCTTATGACAGTTAGCAATAATTTTAGGATCTAGTGCAAATTCCTTAAGTAACGCGAGAATGCGCTTTTCTCTGTCTGGATTGAGTTCTAGATCAGGATACAAAATAGTTTCATATAACGTTGCGCGCATTGGAAAAGTAACTTTTTGCGCCACAATATGTACATCTTTTTCTGCAACAGGCAACACAACTTTACCGGTCACATAAGGCCACATTCCTGCTAAAACTCTAAAGAGGGTTGATTTACCGACTCCAGAAGGACCTTGGATCATCGTCACTTCGGCGTTTCTAAACATAAAATTACGCTGCTTTAATAAGGTATTCCCATCAGGCGTACGAATGAGGACATTAGAAAAGGCTAACAGCTTACCTTGAGTTTGAGTCATATTGCTCGTCTTAGCTATGCCTTCCCATTCTTGCATTTGTTTTTCAAGTTCGCAGATCTTTCCTGACAATACCTCTAACGTTGTCACATCCTGATAGTAATCGTGACGCCAGGTGAAAATGTTTATGACTTTAGTAAAATAGTCACTAATGATAAGAACGTTATCAATTGAAATGGCTTTAGCAACGATTTGTGGAACGCTTAATAAAAAGCCAATAAAGAAGCGTAGTTGTTCATTCATTGCCGTACAGAATGCAAAAGCTGACTGCAATCGACTCAAGGTGGCTTGATAAATGGCATTACGCTTTAATATTTTAAAGACATTATCTTTTTCTTTATTTTGACCTCTTAATAGCTCAATACCTTCTGCATTTTTTTCGATATGATGCAAAACGGATTCAAGTTCATTAAAGTTGTTATGCTTTTGCTCCGTCGCTTCCCGTAAATTTTTACCAATTTGCGTGATAATATAATTATTGACGAGTGAATATAAAATTGCAGCGATTGCCATGTATCCTGGGATCACAAATGCAATGGAAGCAATTTCTAAGGTTAATGGCATCGACATTTGCCATAATCCATAAAAGCCCACAATGGAAGCAAAAAACGTATTAACGTAGCTGTCACCTAACATGACACTCAAACGATTCGTTTCTTGGATCGCTTTACCTAATATTGGTGCTGAGTTAGTGACTTTCGGCTGGGGTAAAAAATGAACGCCAAAAGAGGCTTTAGAATCAATCCAGCGAGCCACATAATGCTTGGTTAATAAATCATCTAAATATGTCGTCAATTTATCAACGATAAAAGCATTGAATGCAGCGGTTAACGTATAACCGACTACTGCAACAACAAGCGGAAAAATGGCGCGTGCAAAGCTATAGTAGGTAATCACTGGTAAGCCCAGCACACCGAAGAATTGATTGAACGTAGCGTTTATTACAATCAGCAAAGCTGCCTGACTTGCATTACCAAGAACGAGCATTCCCGCCAAAAACCACTGCCACCAATCCTTTCGTGACCAAGTAAAGAAGGGTCGATACGCTTCTCGTATTGTATGCAAAGCCACAAATCACATCATTCACAAATTTGGAAGAAAGCTACCATAATTACAAATAGCTTGCTTGTCAACTTCCTCTAGAGTGTATATGCTCGTCTGCTGATTATTTTTGGGAAATTTATTATTCAACCTATTACCAATATCCCCTTTCATGCCTGGCTACAATTACGTTAAATTTGCCAAAATTTAAGGAACTCCACAGTAAATGACCGGTCATATTGTTAAAAATGAAAACTGGACCGATACGCTACTTGTAAAAATAAAGACATGGCGTAATGATAAAAATATTAGTTTGGTGTTAAACTTATATTTATAGTGCCTTTTGCTGAAGCAGGATTAAGACAGGTGATTACACATGATTGACTCGTCCTTTAGTATCGATGTCGCCCTGGCTAATTTAGCAGGGTCGTTTAATAGCTTAGTCGTACTGGTACGAGCGCTTTCTTATATTATTGGCCTAACACTTATTGTCCGTGGCGTCATGATGTATCGTATCTTCGCTACACAAACCTTAAGCTCTGCTCAGAAAGGGGAAATTGCTGGCCCCTTGGTGTTTTTATTGGTAGGTGCTTTCTTACTGTATTTCCCAAGCACTCTTTCAACCTCTTTAACCAGTGTGTTCGGTGATAGTAATGTAGCGGGTTCCACGGAGCTGATCGCTTACAAAGATCTCTCTGGTGTCCAGAAATGGTCAGCGATTAGTGATATTGTTGTTAAGTATATGTACTTGATAGGACTTATTGCTTTCGTGCGAGGGTGGGTCATTTTATCAAAAATGGGCCATTCTGGCGCACAACCTGGTAGCTTAGGCAAAGGAATTATCCACGTCATTGGTGGGGTTTTACTGATTAACATTGTTAAAACCTTCAACATCTTGGCTACCACACTTGGCTATACGGGAGGTACATAATGGATCTGCTACCCGTTATGTTAACAGCACAACGTGGTGCATGGCGCCTTTACTCGGCTCGCAAGCGCAACAACACCTTTTTATCGCTTAAAAAACGTATTTTACATCGCGATAATTACACCTGTCGCTTTTGTGGTTTTTTTGCAAAAGAGTTTCAAGAAATCGTTAATATTGACCAAAATTATAAAAATAATAAACCAGAAAATTTAGCAACGGCTTGTTGTTTTTGTGCACAATGTTTTTTTATTGATGCCGTTGGATTAGATGGTAATACGGGGGGCAATGTTGTCCATATTCCCGAAATCAGCCAGGCCGATTTGAACAATTTCTGTCGGGTTCTGTATTGTTCATTAGATAAAGAATCTGCTTACAAAGGTAAACTGCAATCGGTTTATTTAAGTTTAAAAGATCGAAGTAAAGAAGTTATTAACTGTTTTGGACCGGATTCAAGTGATCCTCGGGTTTTTGGCCAGGGGTTGCTTGATGCATCACTAAGCAAGGATGAATTACAACACGAGGTACTGCGGCATTTACGACTATTACCTTCCAGAAAATCATTTTCTGTACAAATCGACTACTGGAAGAAAACTGTTTTTGCCAAAGTTCCTCTGTAAATTGACGAAAGATACCTCATAAAGGAGAAAGCTATGAAAACGACGATAATGAAAGCGAACTCGCCCACGTCTAACAAGGCGTTATGGACGATGTTCACCTATTTTGGAACGCTACTGGCGCTGTTTTTCATTTGTAACATTGCCATGGCTACGGGTGGCACAGGATCCCCTGACGGAAGTATAGGTGCTGTTGCAGACACGATTTCAGGCAGTATGACCGGTATTGCAAAATTAATCACTGCAACCAGCTATGTGGCAGGGGTAGGTTTTGCTTTAATGGGCATGTTGAAACTGAAAGCACATAAAGACAACCCAACCCAAGTTCCACTTAGCCAACCTATTGTATTGCTGGCCATTGCGGCAGGTTTGGTGTTCTTACCAAGCTTGATCAAAACAGCTGGTAAAACGGTTTGGAAAGATGGTGGTACATCAGGTGGTGCGGCAGGCTCGGGTAGTGAGAACTTAGGCGGCTCAACAGGCGGCAGTCCATAGTCTCATAGCTTTCGTGCCTATTAACGAAGGTTCTCCTTCAATTGAGGCGAAGCGATCGCATACTTGCGGTCGCTTCTTTGTTTAGCGCCTCATTATTCGTAACTGGCTCCTCGGTGACATTTTCAAACGCATTCAGCAAGCGCTTTTGCGGCGCACATGTTTCGTTTACATCCCCCTTTACAACCTGCCTTGGTTTTAATGCAGGCGTTTCTCTTTCTCTGCTTAAATGCTGCAACCCCGCTATGAGCAACCACCCTAAAAAAAATACGCCGCCAAAAGCCATATAAGCTAATATTGGGTTCGTCGGTACTAACGCCATTAAGGCTGCGGTATAAGGTTTTATATAATCGGATCCCAGATAAATAACGCATCCCACAGCCAGCAATATCACAAGCCAGGAGCCCTGTGCGGTGGGCTCGGATTGTTTTTTGTTGTTTTGACTATCTGGCGTTTTGGTTTTTTGTTCTTTCGTTTCTTCTTTGCTTTCAACTAAGGTGGCACTCAGATTTTCTGAAATACCTGCATTCTGATTGGCAAGATCAATGGCTTTATAACAGGTTATTTTGCTATCAGAGATCCCCTTTTTCACAATGGATCCACTGATACAGTGATAAAGTACTTCATAGTGGTTTTCGGTGAAAAAACCACTTAATGACGCTAACAGATCATCAGATAAATCTGTTCCTCTTGCATTGAAATATTGAATAAACGCTTTTCGTTTATCTTCTTTGACGCTGAATTTAATCACTGCCACGGCAAAATGATCGGCAAATTCTAGCGGAACAATCAATTGTTCACATTCATCGAACAGTAATTCTGGATGTGCAGGGTTTCCCAGTAATGGTTTATCTTCTTGGGTAAATGAGTCTAGGTGGGCTTTTATATCCCCTTTTTTGCCTACTTGAAAAGCATCACAGATCCCAACACAATCTTTTAAGCCTTTCCTGCTTGCCACCAGGGAACGAATTTTCGAAGCTATCTGACTCATTTGTCACCTCTCATTCTAATGCAAGCATCCTAACCTAAATTGCTGTTGTTTTGTAGCCGTCCCCTACATTATTCAGATTTACAAAAATGCCCCAGATCTTTATGCTGTGACAATGAACAAAGAACAAGCAATTACCCTAATTGAAGAAGCCTTTTTGCAGCGTGAAACACTGACGCCAAAAACGGTAGCCCCTCAACTTCGCGAAGCCGTTGCCCTGGTTATTGGGCAATTGGAAAGCGGTGAAATGCGTGCTGCAATCTGCCAAGCACCCGGTATTTGGGCAGCCAATACCTTTGTTAAACAAGCCATCTTATTAAACTTTCGTTTACAAGAAAACAAAGTCCTGACAGGCGGCTTTACCCAATTTTACGATAAAGTGCCTCTACAATTTGGCCAACATACCGCAGCCGATTTTCAACAAATGGGTGCCAGGATCGTTCCACCCGCTTGCGTTCGCCAAGGTGCCTACATTGGCCCTAATACGATTTTAATGCCAAGCTATGTCAATATCGGGGCCTATGTCGGTGAAGGCACCATGGTCGATACCTGGGCGACAGTAGGCTCTTGTGCTCAAATTGGTCGACATGTGCATTTATCAGGTGGGGTTGGTATTGGTGGTGTACTAGAGCCTTTACAAGCGACACCCACTATCATTGAAGATAACTGCTTTATAGGCGCTCGCTCTGAAATCGTTGAAGGTGTTGTGGTCGAAGAAGGCGCGGTGATTTCCATGGGTGTATACATTGGTCAAAGCACGCGCATTTACGATCGAGAGAATGACACCATCATATATGGACGTGTTCCCAAGAATGCGGTTGTGGTGCCAGGAACATTGCCTGCTAGCAACGGTAAATATGGCCTATATTGTGCTGTGATTGTCAAACGGGTTGATGAAAAAACCCGCGCGAAAGTGGGCATCAATGCGCTACTTCGCAATATTGCTGAGGAAAACGTTTGAACTCTAACACCCTTGATCTTGCTTTGGCACTATTGGAACGTCCTTCCATTACACCGCTTGATGAAGGCTGCCAGCAAATCCTTGCTAACTATTTAGAACCACTGGGCTTTACGATTGAACATATCCAGGTAAACCAAGTAAGCAACCTCTATGCTGTTCGAGGTAATGGCGAGCCTACTTTATGTTTTGCAGGCCATACCGATGTGGTTCCAACCGGTGATGTTACTGCATGGCGCTCCCCCCCCTTTACGCCAACAATTCAAAATAACACGCTCACCGCACGCGGTGCAGCCGACATGAAAAGCAGTATTGCCGCTATGACAACGGCTTGTGAGCGATTTATCAATAAACATCCCCATCATAAAGGCAGCATTGCTTTTTTGATCACCAGCGATGAAGAAGGCCAAGCGCGAGATGGCACGCAAGCAGTCTTAACAATCTTAAAAGAACGAAATCAGATCCCTAAATGGTGTTTAGTCGGCGAAGCTTCAAGTACCGATAAATTAGCAGATACCATTAAAGTGGGCCGACGCGGCTCTATGACAGGTTATTTAACAATCGTCGGTAAACAAGGGCACGTCGCTTACCCTGATTTGGCAAAAAACCCCATTCATCAAGCGTTAATGCCATTAGCAGAAATTGCCGCATTACCATGGGATAAAGCCACTCCCCCCTTCCCTGCAACCTCGCTGCAATTTGCGAATATTCATGCAGGAACAGGCGCAACCAATGTGATCCCGGGCGCTTTAGAAGCCAATTTTAATTTACGTTATTCGCCGCAAATCACACCCGATTTTATTAAACAAACTATCGAAAATATCTTCAAAAAGCACGAATGTGATTATCACATTGACTGGCAAGTGGGCGGTAAACCCTTTTATACCCCTGATTCTAGCCATCTGGTCCAAACCGTTTCTCATACTATAGAAAAAACCTTAGGCTATGCTCCTATTCATTCAACGTCAGGTGGCACTTCTGATGGGCGCTTTTTTGCAGAATATGGCACAGAAGTGGTTGAGGTGGGGCCTATCAATGCCTCTATTCACCAAGTGAATGAGAATATAAAAGTAGATGAGTTAGAGAAGCTGTCTGAATTGTATGAAGCGATTTTGGTGGAGCTGCTTAAATAAATCCCCCGCGTGTAAGCTAATCTTAAGATATCCTCTTTTATTCTAATGAACTGATGAAAGAAACAGCACGCCAAACCCACTATCTGTATCCACCATTCATTTTGTTTTCATGGATATGGGCCTGGGTTATTTTCGCTGATGCGCTCTATATTGTCCCTTTGGTAAACTTATCAGGTACTTTAGGATCTAAAATTCGTTTCTTACTAACGTATTTTTTTTATTTTGATCCACTTAAAATCGTATCTTTAGTTACCTTGATATTAGCATGCATTATCATTGTTCATCCAAAACAAAAAATGTTATTTTATACCGCTAGTATCTTATTTTTACTAAAACAATGGCAATTAACGCCGACATTTTCAAACCATCATATTATTATCTTCTTCTTTTCCTGGGCATTAGTGCTCAGTTATGTATATTTAGCCATAAAAGAAAAAACACTTCTTGTTTCATCAAAGCAATTTTTTGAAATCACTGCTCCAATTGGTCGCTTTTTATTGCTCACCATGTATTTTTTTGGGTGTTTCCATAAATTAAATTCAGCCTATCTTGATCCAAGCGTTAGCTGTGCCGTTGCGCTGTGGCAAAATTCGCCTTTACCAGAATATCTACTAACCGCAAGATGGGCTCATTATTGCGCAATCTATGGGACTTTTGTCATAGAAGGCCTGTGCATTATTCTCTTGCTTGGTAGCACAAGGATGAGATATTACGGAGTGATACTTGGGGTTTCATTTCACTTATTCTTAGGGATCAACAGTTTTCAGTTTTATGGCTGTTTCTCCTTACTCTGCGTTGCTTTACATTTTTTATTTTTACCCGATAAAACCTTGATAAAATTCACTCTGAGAAAGTGGAAGATAAAACCGCATTGGCTGCAACAATTGTTGTTAGTTTTTCTATTTATTTTCCTATTTTGCTTATTAATAATGTTAAGTTTTCTTAAAATATCAGGTCATATTCAAATTATTAATATTTTGTTTATGATTTTTTGCCTAATGTTACTGTGTTTTGTCGCTCATTATGGATATGAGCTTAGTTCAAGACCCAAAGGTATTATCTCTTCATTATGGCTACTTAACGGCATCTCCATTTTGTTTTTTCTAAATTGCATATCCCCTTATATCGGTTTAAAAACTGGACAGTCGATGGCAATGTTCAGCAATTTAACGATAGAGCAAGGGCAATCTAATCATTTAATTATAAGGAAGCCGCCATATTTGTTTAATTACTTAAATGAATATGTCACAATAATTGAATCTAACGACCATTTTCTTAAGGATTTAGCAAGCTATCACTTACTATTACAGAAAATATATTTTGATCATTATTTGCAATCTATCCCTAATAAATCAGTGACATTTCGTTTTAAAGGAAAAATACACACCTATCAACCTATTAAAGAACATCTTAATGAAATTGAAGCATATTCCTGGTTTGAAAAGAGATTCGTTTTTTCTGCCGAGTATGACATGAGAGTGCCAAGAGCTTGCGCACTATACGATCAAGTTATAATGAAACCTTATAAGCCAATTAATGAGATCAACAAGGGTTACCAAAAATGAAAACAGTTTACGTTATTTACGATGGTGAATGCCCATTTTGCACAGATTTTGTTAAAGCCATGCGTATCAAAAATGTGGCGGACAAGCTGGAATTGATTGATGCTAGAAAGGATGTTTATCAGCATTTACTGAATGGCAAAATATTCGATTTAAATGAAGGCATGTTAGTTATTATTGACGATCAATATTATCATGCCAGCGATGCCGTGCAGATCTTGTCGCTCGTGGCAACACCATTGAGTTGGTTAAACAAAGTTAATTTTGTTCTGTTTCGAACCCCTACTATTGCCAACATCTACTACCCAGTGTGTCGATTTATCCGCAATCTTGCTCTAAGAATGAAAGGGGTATCAAAGATTTAACTTTCGCCTTCTCTGCCACTTTATCCCGCAAGTAAATCGGTGTCACATCATGCGCCATCACCCCTTTATCCCCTTTTAACCAAGCTAAATACGCTAATTCTGCAACGGCTTTTGCATGGGGTAATTGCAGAGGTAAATGCTGCCAGATTTTAGGCATGACAAGCTGTTCTTGATATATATCCCAACCACTCGCACAGAGTGTCAATGGTTGATTTTGGTATAATAATGATTGTTCCAATAACTGAGAGGGTGAGCACAATATTTCACCATCAATGAGTTGCGTGTTATCCCTCTCACAATTATAAACAGCAGTATAGACTTCCTGCATTCTGGCATCAATCGCCACACTCACACGGCCAATAACCCCTACAGTACGCGCAATGGCTTGTAGCGTTGAAATTTCATAAACCGGCTTATGTAAACCAAAACTGAGCCCTTGTGCTATGCCTATTCCAATGCGAACGCCGGTAAAACTGCCTGGGCCTCGGGTTACCGCAATTGCATCGATTGCTGCTAGGGTTAATGAGGCTTCTGCCAATAGCGAAGAAATCATCGGCAATAATAAGGCGGTATGGGTATTCGCAGTTTTTTCAAAGCGCCATAGGCAATCCCCTGTCTGTAAAATAGCTGCAGAACAGGCCTCTGTGGAGGTATCAATGGCTAAAATAGTAGGTTTATCAATCATGGTCCAGATATTAAGTCAGCTTATAGGGTGTGTCTAGCCATTTATCGTTTATTGGTATGAAACGATAGATAACTCTAATAGGATCCTTGTCTTATCCAGTTATATACCTTAGTAGGAAAATCATGGCGACCAGTGGTATTACACATCATTTTCAATATTTAGCACAGCAAAACGTTGCTTTGTCTAGCGAAGATAAAGAACATGCGAGTACTCACTTTTTAACTCGACTACCCGAATATTTAGCTGAAGATGTCGCATCTCACTCTGAAATATTAGTCCTTGAAAATGATGGTACCTACCAACCGCATCGAATTATGCGCTTGCCTTTGGGCGTTGAAAATCATGGTTATTTGCTATTTCCCCTTGATCCTCATAATCTGCATGTTAAAGCGGTTTTTCGTGGTAGTGACAAATTTGAACGACATGGTGACGTGATGGATAGCTTTACATTGGTAGAAGCCCCCACGATGGCCTGCCTTAAAGACGCTATCCAAAGACATTACCCGCAAAATACGCCATTAACTTTAAGTATTTATGGAAATAAATACGAGAAATCGAGCAGTCAGTTTTTTCGAAGAGCTTTAGAGAAATCAATGGCAAATTCTGCAACTTTTGATACGATCCATTGTGTCAATTTTAATGTCCTTGACAGCCTGAAAGAACAAGATGAACCTGCTATTGTCGTCAAAGGAACCTGCCCTCCTATTGCTAATAAGCCAACCGTTTTTCATTTTAGCCATTTCAGCAAAATCAGAAAAAATGTGATCCAACAAGCAGCTTATGATCATATCTTCAAAAAAACAGAAGCCACTCTTGAGCAAATTGCAGCCAAAAATGCTGAATTACCAGCGGATGTTCGTGAATATGCCGCTAACCATCAGCTCAGCCGACTCTCTTATGCACTTTCCAAAAAAGGCCTGTTTCACGACAAGGAAGCCGATGTTCTAACGGAAAATGGCAGTTACCAAAAATATCAAGTCAAACAATTGCCGCTGGTAATGGGCATGTATGGTTACCTGTTTTTGCCTAATGATAAAAATGACCACAATATTCGGATTGCCTTTCGTGGAACGGACTTTGCAGTCCTTGATAGCGTATTGATTAATGCAGAGTTTAATGGTCCGGGTTCAAGTAGTCTTCCCTCAGTAAAAGATACCATAATGGCCTTTATTAAAAGCACGGTGAGAGAACATTTCGGCGAACAGGTGAGAGATCTGAAGTTAAGCATTACTGGTCATAGCCAAGGCGCCTCTTTAAGCCAAATCTTTACGACCGCGTTCTTAAAAGAACGAGCGAATTCAGCTGATTTTGATGGCATTAACCAATTAACCTTGACCACATTTAATGATCCCGGTGTATGCAAATCAACACGTGTAGAAGCCGATGCGCTAGTCGATAGGCAAAGAGAGCTCGGAAAACAGATGACCATTAAAGGAAATTTTGGTTACATTGAAGGCGATCCTGTTCAATATAGCTGTGATGATATGATTTTCGCACGTCTACCACGAGAGAAAGCTGAGATCAGCATGATGAAAATTGATAATGAATTGCATTATCGAGGCTTACATGCTCGTCACTATCTTACCAATTTTCTTTCAACCGGATCAGAAGCAAAAGACTTACCTTCAATGATTCAAATTAATAACAATAATATGACCTATACGAATGAAACGCCCGAAGAGCATGAAATCATACTTAAGCAATTGCTCTATAAATTGAAAAAAACCGTCGATTCACTACTGGTTGCCTTTCATGCAGGTTCACATTTATATCGAGCCACATCAGCTTGTGCTAGTATGATGCCCTTTTCTTTACAAGATTATTGCTTTTTGGCTTTTGGTCCAAAAGCCTACGCAGGTTTTGAATTAGCCAAGCAAGCTGTTGATGCCTATTGCCGTAGTGATCTGCACCTTGAACCACGAGCCCTGCTGAATCAATTTAAAAATATGGTGGGAAGTTGGGTGATTAATACAACGCTAGGCCTAGGCACAACAAATCATCAAGAGCAAAATGAAGAAGAAAATAGCATCCAAGATCCATGCTTGCCTAGGCTCTAAGAAGTGATTGATCACTGTCGGGTGTCCAAACTAGATTGGCTATCCGCTTGAATTGAGCTAAAGACATTAAGCCACGCGCTTTAGTTGTGTCTTTACGGTTAGAGAGAGTCTCTACAATCATTTCTTGAGTCGCAATATAAATCGCAGTAGGTTCATAATTCGATTGGTACAACACTAAAGCACAGACTTGCCAATTCGCCCCCAGATCCAATTGCCCAATCCGATAACCTGATTTTTGCTCATCAAAAATCACCCTGCTTTTAATCTGAATCAGTTGATTAGCCAAAGATCCTTCGCTACCCATAAAGTCAACGCTTTTCAGCGGCTTTTGCAGGGGGAGCAATTTAAGTAAACGTGCTGCATCATAACGAGCCAACTCCCCACTAATAGGTAAGGTTTGGCCGGTATTTTGGCGATACTCTGCTGCCAAACGACGCGTTTCTTGCATGAGTTTATCAATCGAAAAAACCGTCATTGATATCTCCACTATCATAAAAAAACCGTTGACCGATGAGCCAACGGTTTTATCTTTATCAACCAGAAAACTTGTCTAATTAGGCAGCTTTTCTGATATGTCGATAGTGACGCAAATGAATCACTTTTTTGCCAGTGGTTTTACGATGGCTCGCTTTGGTACGACGAGGGGTCGTTCTGGCTTTCACTTTGCTTTTGGATTTTGCTTTGCGACGAGTTTTGCTTTTGGTGGTTTTGGTTGTTTTTTGAACCTTTGTCAAAGCTTTAGCATGTTCTCTCTTTAATTTAGCAATGGTTGCTGCATGCTTTCTCGTCATTTGCGCGCGAAGTTTTTGTGCTTGCTTCGTTTTTTTCGCGATGCTTGCACGTAACTTTTTACGCATTTTGAGCAAAGTGGCTTTATGTTTACGCATAAATGCAGCGAGTTCTTTTACTGCACTTCTCTCAGCTGCCTTTGCTTGACGCAATTTTTGTATCATCGTTGATTTTAACGTACGTTTTTTCTTAGACTTCGTACGCGTTTTGGCTGTCGTTTTACGCTTTGTTTTATGTTTTGTTAATGTCATGTTTTATCTCCCATTAACAGTCCTGCAAAAAGGTGCACATAATTAACATAGCACAATGTTAGGTGAATTCCATATATTTATACATTTTTACTGATCATACTTGAAGGGGATTTAGTGAAGAAAATGAGGGGCATTTTGCCCCTCATATCGCGAAATTAAGATAGGTAACGGAAAATTTCTTCGCAGATGATCAACGAAGACTGCTCTGCATTGACCTTGACATATTCTGGAGCATTTTCGCTCCCTGATAAGGCTAGGCTCATATAATAAGTAGAAACCTGCTTCGTTTGCGCATGATAAATCAATAAGCGTTTCCTCACTGTTTCTTCTTTATCATCTTCGCGTTGTACTAGCGGCTCACCGGTTTTATCATCGACATTGGCATGAATAGGCGGTTGAAACTCAAGATGGTACACACGGCCCGAGCCAGGGTGGACACGACGCCCCGACAAACGGCGCACAATTTCGTCGTCTGAAATTTCAAGTTCAATTACTGTATCGATCTTAAGACCCGATGCAGTTAGAGACTGGGCTTGTTTAATGGTCCGTGGAAAACCATCGAGTAAGAAACCTTTGCTACAATCTGGATCTTTGATCCGTTCTTGCACTAATTTAATAATAATATCATCGGACACCAAGTGCCCTGAATCCATAATTGATTTGATTTGCAGTCCTAAAGGCGATTTGTCAGCTACGGTCTTTCTCAGCATATCTCCTGTGGAAATTTGCGGTATCTCATAGCGTTCCATAATGTATTGGGCCTGTGTTCCCTTCCCAGATCCCGGAGGTCCAAGCAGTATCAACCGCATGATGTGGTTCCTTTTAAGACTTAATGTATATAACCACGCCGAAGCTTAAGCCTTATCTAACGTGAACTGCAGGCAGCTTAGGCGGCACAGCCACGCCAAGTAACAGCGTAGGCGGGCAAATGCGACGAGTATAACCAGAGTTTACGATCCGGCCTACTCTCAATCAATGAATTATAGATTATTTGTTTGACAAAAAACTAATTTGATAATGGTATAAATCAACAGCCCCGTAGGGGCGTAGGATTCTAGCCCCGCGTAAGATTTATACGCCGAAGGCGAATAAATCGCAGCGTGGGGAATGAGCAGCGCAGAACTTGCTGCAACAATGGATGGAGACAAAATATCCATTTTTTAACCCGTATTCTGCATTCCGGCTGCAATCCCAGAAATACTCACCATCAACGCGTCTCTCAACACATCTGCATCCTGCAGTGTGACATTTTGGTTGCGCACACGAAATAGCAATTCCGCCTGTAGTGCATGCAGAGGATATAAATAAGGCGATCGTAACATAATGGTGCGTAGTAAAATAGGATTGGTATTAAGAAGTGTATCAATCGTTAATACTTCTTTGATCTCGGCCACAGTTAAGCCATATTTAGCACGCAATAAATCGCCCATTGCACTTTTATCTGGTGCTAAACGTTGTTCATACAAAGTCGCAATCGACAGAGAGGTTTTTACAAGCACCATCTCAATCATGCTAAGCAAGGTGCCAAAAAATGGCCACTTAGCCACCATCTCTTGCAATTCACTACGTTTATTTTGTTTCAGCGCTTCTTGTAAGCCTTCTCCTGCTCCTAGCCAAGCCGGCAATAAAAATCGATTTTGTGTCCAAGCAAACACCCACGGGATGGCACGCAAGTTTTCAATATCATGCGCTCCCACATTACGTCTGGCAGGTCTTGAACCCATCATTAATGAGCCAATTTCTTGTAATGGTGTCACCGCTTCAAAATAAGAAACAAATTGTTTATCTTCTTTTACCACCTGACTATACGCTTTGAATGTTGTTTCACTCAACAGATCCATGACTTCTCGCCATTCGGCTTTAGGTTCAATTGATGAGCTTAACATCGCTTCTAAGGTTGCTGTTGTATAAATTTCTAATGAACGTCTTGCGCGTTTCGCTAAACCATATTTGTTGCGGATCACTTCGCCTTGCTCAGTCACCCGTAAACTGCCATTCACTGCCCCCTTGGGCAACGACAAAATCGCAGTGTGCGCTGGCGCACCGCCACGACCAATAGAGCCTCCACGGCCATGAAATAAGGTTAATTTGATGTCAAAAGCTTTTGCGACACCAACCAGCTGCTCCATAGCGCGATACTGCGCCCAACCTGCCGCAATGATCCCCGCATCTTTACCAGAATCAGAGTAACCAATCATGATTTCTTGTTTACCCTGAATGGATTTTTTATACCAAGCATTGTCAAGCAAAGTGTGCAAACATTTCGCGGCATTCAACAAGGCAGTTTGCGTTTCAAATAAAGGAACGACATGCAACGGTTGCTTAACATTCGCTTCTTTTTGTAATAAACAAACGGCCAATATATCACTGGGGTTGTGTACCATCGAGATCACATAAGCGCCTAATGACATCGGCAGTTGCCGAGCAATCATTTTAAAAGTGTCCCATACCGCTTTTGTTGGATCGGTAAAAGAAATCGATTGCGTGATCAATGGCGCATTTTTTTGCAAACAGTCAGTTAAAAAATGCTGGCGTTGTTCTTCCGGCCAATCGCCATAAATGCCTAATCCTAGCTGTTCTGTGACTTCGCTTAACAGTTGGATATGTTTTGCGGCATTTTCCCGAATATCCAGGGGTAGCAAAGTAATGCCAAATGCATTCACGCGTCGAATCAGATCCAATAAATCACCATCAGCAATGACTTTACCATGGCACTCGATCAAAGAGTGATAACAAGTTAATAAGGGTTCCTGCAATTCTGCTTTATCGAGTAAAATATTATCTGCCACGGCGGGACGATTAGCTAAAGACTCTTCAATAAAATGTTTCGTTTGTGCTAACTTTCGCTTTAAAGGTCGCAAATAAGCCCGATATGGTTCGTTTTCACCACCAACTGCCGTATGCAAGGTTTCATTACACATTTGCATGGATAAGGCTGCGCTTAAATTATTCACCTCTTTCTCATAGAGATCTGCTGCCATCCAACGAGCCATCAAGCAAATTTGCTCGGTTATCGGTGCTGTCACATTCGGATTACCATCTCTATCTCCTCCCATCCAAGAACTAAAACGCACTGGCGTGGCATTTAAGGGTAAGCGCTCACCTGTCGCTTTCGTCAGATGTTCGTCGAGATCTCTTAAAAATTCTGGCAATGCAAACCACAAGCTATTTTCAATGACGGCGAATCCCCATTTGGCTTCATCCAGTGGCGTTGGTCTGCGTCTTCTGATTTCATCGGTTTGCCAAATGGCTGTTAATTCGCGATAGATCTCTTCGAGGATTTGTTCATCACGTTCAGGTTGATTAATCAAGTTAGCGATTTTATCAAATTTTTGCATAATCGTACGACGCATCACTTCGGTGGGATGCGCCGTTAAGACGAGATCAATATTGAGTGCCGCTATTTTGGCTTGCATTTCTTGTTTGGAAATTTTGTAACGATCAAAAGTTAAAAAAATGGCTTCCAGTGAACCTGGCTGAATAGACGATTGTGCATGTTGCTGATACCACTTAGTACGTCGAATACGATGCACATTTTCGGCAATATTGGCCAAATTTAAAAAGTGGCTAAACGATCGCACAACACCCAGCATTTCATCAGGTGCCAATGCTGCCAATAATTCATTCAAAGCAAGCATGGCATGATCATCGCCCTCGTAGGCTTCTTTGGATAACCGCCGAATATTTTCGACTTTTTCAAAAAGCGCAAACCCTTCTTGTTCTTGAAGGGTTTTACCTAATAATTCACCCAGTAGTCGTACGTCTTGACGCAGCGGTGCATTGGGATCAAGTTCGTCCATGGGTTATCTCATAAAGATACATATCTTTATTATAATATATGGATAAATTTTAGCTCAAAGCAGATTGTGTTTAGGCTAGGCGCCAAGGGGCGAACAACCCGGAGTGTACTTTTAGTACATGAGGATTGTGAGACCCCGAAGGCAACAACGCATAAACGCAATATGTGAAGAGCGAAACTGGCAAGTCTAACAGGGTGTGGTATATTTAAAATGTAATATTAAAATAATACGAGGCTTCCATGAGCAAACAAAAGCAGATCAAAACGATTAACGACTCTCTCATGGCACGCGAATCTTGGAAAATTTTTCAAGTCATGGCTGAATTTGTTGAAGGCTATGAACGCTTAGTACACATTCCTCCTTCTGTCAGTATCTTCGGTTCAGCGCGTTTAGGGCCAGGACATCGTTGGTACGACTTAACATGCAAAACTGCTAAGGCGTTATCTGAAGCGGGTTATTCCGTAGTTTCAGGTGGTGGACCAGGTTTAATGGAAGCAGCTAACAAAGGGGCTAAAGAAGGCCCTTCGTTAAGTGTCGGTTTAAATATTGTGTTGCCAAATGAAGAAAATGCAAATGATTTTCAAGATATTTCTATCCGTTTTCGTCACTTCTTTACCCGTAAAGTCATGTTTGTAAAATATGCTTCTGCCTATGTAGTCATGCCAGGTGGCTTTGGTACATTAGATGAATTAGTTGAAATTCTAACGCTCGTACAAACAGGTAAAACTCGCAAAATTCCTGTTGTACTCGCCGTTGAATCCTACTGGCGTGATCTCCTTAAATGGTTTAAAAGCCAAATGGTTGCTGAAGGTACCATTCGAGAAGAAGATCTTGAACTCTATCAAGTCGCTGATACACCAGAACAAATTGTTGAAGCGGTTGAATCGTTCTATCGTGAGCGTGAAAGATCACCTGAGCCTTCACCGAAAGAACGCGAGTTAATGTCTAACCTATAATTCTTTTTCATGCTGCAAGGCGACATATTATTTTAGTATGTCGCCTTTCCTTTTTCTAAGTCTTCCCTTAGCACTTTGAAGCGTGATAGTTTGGTGATAGTTCACATGACAAAATACCACTCTAAGGAGATTGACATGAGTAAACCAGGTCCTGAACGCACAATAAAGGAAACGATAGATTTTCTTCGCAGTCATGTCGCCAAGCAACTGTTAACCAAGCCGAATGTCGATAATCGATTAAACCATGTACAAGCATTAAGGGAACAAATTGAAGGAAGCCCTGAAAGTAAAGACGAACGCCTGCAGGCAAGAGCAACCAAACAAGCTAGCGATTTGATTGAAGCAGGATCTTTAGATTACCGTTTTGCGCAAAAGAAAGCGCTCTATGAGCATTTTATGGATGTCGTTCGCAATAAAATTGTTGAACCTAAAATCACCCCTGAAATCGCAAAAACTGCTTTATTGTCACTTAAAGCACAATTTGAGATCCAAGCCAAAGCGAGAGATCTCGCTGCTAATTTAACAATAAGAATTGAACAAGCAACTCTAGACGTCGCAAGAGCTGAAAAAGAAGCAGCCGCAGCGCCTGCTCCTGCAGCCAGTAGTTCACCTGCAAAACCTTCAATCGATCATGTTGCTATCGCTAAAGCCGCTCTTGAAGGACTTACAAAAGAGCTTGCTGAAGCAAAAGCCCTTGCCGAAAAGCCAACCGATATTGCCATGGAACATCGTGATGCCTTTTTGACTTTTGTAAACCATGCGCAGAATGTATTACCGTTCATTATTCAAGAACTGCAATTTGGCAAACCAGATGACAAATTAACCCAAGCGGATATTGATGCGGGTCTGGCACTCTACAAACCCATTGCTGATGGTAAAACAACTCGTTTAGCCGATGTTGAAAAAAAAGGTGGAAAAAATACTGGGATCCAAGCGCGGGTAGCAGAATGGAGTAAGATTATCCCAAAAGACCTCACTACAGAAGAATGGACAGAAAGAGTTGCAAATCGTCCCTATATTGAAGACGAAACGAAAGCAACAAGAGAAGAGCGTATTCGACTCATTTCAGGGTTGCCTTTTAGAAGAGCACAGCTGGATGCTAAAGCCGTAGCAAGAGATAAAAGTACGCGTGCAAAGCAAATAGCTGCTCCTGTCGCCAAGCAACTTCATGAACTGGATGATGAACGCCGCCGTGAATTTGAGAGATTAGGGATCAAACCTTATTCTAAAAAAGATCAAAATCCATTAGCAGCCGTTTGGCGTGCCGCAACAGGCGCGGAATGCTGGAATACCGATTTTGAAGATAGATCAGCTCCTAAATCACCTTCACCACCCAGAAGAATGATGCTAGATGAAGGTGCGCCAGTTGCTTTTCCCGAAAGAAAGGAAATGTATTCAAGAACCCTTTCTCCATTATTAGAAAGACATCTTAAAATAGGTGTCAAAGATGGCTTATTGGTTGGTAAAAAGACCAAGGAAACGGATGAATATTGGAAGCCTGCTGCCGAAGATAAAGAGATCGATCAATTGATGGTTACTTTTGGTAAGTTGAAGATATAAGTCACTTGTTTTGCCCTGGCATAGCGCATCTATGCTAGGGCTTTATCTCTCTTGCTTTTTGACAAGTTGCCAAAAAACTTCCAGCTCTTCTAAGCTAAAATCCTGCCATTTTTTGCTTGACGCTTTCACTTGTTCTTCAACACCGTTAAAGCGCCTCGTGAATTTCTGATTGGCTAATCGCAGCGTTTGTTCTGCATCTAATTTCGCATGACGTGCCAAATTAGCACACACAAATAAAATATCGCCTAATTCTTCTTGCATCGCTCTTTGATCTTTTGACTCAAAAGCTTCTTCGAATTCGACAATTTCTTCTTGGAGCTTAGCCAAAACGGGTTGTAAACTCGGCCAATCAAACCCCACCGTAGCAGCGCGATTTTGCAGTTTTTGTGCGGTTGATAAGGCAGGCAAGTTGTGAACTATTGATTCTAATAACGGCGCATCCGGGTTTTCCGCTTGTTTAAGCTCATCCCAAGGGCGCTTTTCTTCGCCATTAAACACATGGGGATGACGGCGAACCAGTTTTTCTTTTAGGTTTTGAAACACATCATTGATGTCAAATAACCCTTCTTCTTTGGCCATTTGACAATAAAACAGAATTTGGAAAAACAGATCGCCTAATTCACCAGGCAATTCCGTTAAAGCATTCCGCTCAATCACATCGGCTACTTCATAGGCTTCTTCAATGGTATGCGGCACAATGGTAGCAAAGGTTTGCTGGCGATCCCAAGGACAACCATCAACGGGATCGCGGAGTTTTTCCATGATGGTTAATAAATCGTTTAATTGATTCATTATTGATACCTACAATGATAATACGTGCTACCTAAACTGCCCCCACCCGCCACAACGAAGCTTTCGCTTCGCTGTGTCACCCTCTCCCGCAACGTGGGCGAGGGTTAGGGAGGGGGGAATTAGCAATTTTACATTTGTAACGGTAGATAATTACTTCTTAAATGCCTCATGCACCCTTTCGGCCTCTAATACATTCGGCAACTGCATAATTTTATTTAAAATATTCATGAGGCCACCTAAATCAGCTATCTCAACCGTTAACACCAGCCGCGCCATATTATCGTTTTTGGTGGTCAACGTATTCACTGCAATCACATTCACTTTTTCATTACTTAAAATAGAAGTGATATCTCGCAATAGCCCTTGTCTATCATAAGCGCTGATTTTGATATCGACTGGGTAAACCGTGCGCATGGTTTCACCCCACTCCACCTGGATCAAACGGTGCTCTTCTTCGGGTTTTTCTAAAATATGAATGCAATCTTGGCGATGGATAGTAACACCACGCCCCAAGGTAATGAACCCCGTAATGCGATCCCCTGGCAACGGTTTACAGCAGCGTCCAAAGTGGCACAGTAAATTCCCTACCCCATGGATAGTAATTTCAGAAGGTGTGCTAAAGGATTTACTGACATGTGGCACAATTTCGTCATCATCAACTTCAGGCTCTGCACGTTGAATTAAATTCACGATTTGCTGAATGCGTAAATCGCCCCCCCCAATTGAAGCATAGAGATCTTCTAACGATTTAACGCCCAATTTGGGTAATAACCTGCCTATTCCGCTTTGCTCTAAACCCATGCGCTTGAATTCTTTCTCAAGCATTTCTTTGCCATGATGCACATTTTGATCACGCGCCTGGCGTTTAAACCAATTATGAACTTTGGCACGAGCACGCATGCTCCCCAAATAGCCAAGCCCTGAATTTAACCAGTCGCGGCTAGGATTACCTTCTTTTATGGATAGGATCTCAATCTGTTCACCGGAAGATAATTGATAATTTAATGGCACGATAGAGCCATTCACTTTGGCACCTCGGCAACGATGACCAAGCTCGGTATGAATTTGATAGGCAAAATCTAATGGTGTTGAGCCTGAAGGTAAATCAATGACATCGCCTTGTGGCGTAAAGACATAGACTCGCTCTTCAAGCACTTCTTGCAACAATACTTCATCGCCATCACCATTATCGGCTTGATCACTCCAATCCAAAATTTGCCGCAAGGAGTTCAAACGTTTTTGATAATTAGCATCAAGCTTGCCGCCTTCTTTATATAGCCAATGCGCTGCTACCCCAAGTTCCGCTTCTTGATGCATATCGATCGTACGGATTTGAATTTCGAGCGTTCGTCCTTCAGGACCAATCACGGCAGTATGTAATGAGCGATAATTGTTTTCTTTGGGTGTCGCAATATAATCGTCGAATTCTTTAGGCACATGTTGCCAAAGCGAATGGACAATCCCTAGCGCTGCATAACAATCCCGAATCTCAGGCACTAATACCCGCACCGCACGCACGTCATAAATATCTTTAAAATCAAGATTTTTTCGCAACATCTTTCGCCAAATGCTATAGATGTGTTTAACGCGCCCCGAGATCTCGGCATGGATCCCTTCATCCGCTAAGGATTGCTTAATCGTCTCAATCACATTTTTAACGTAAATTTCTCGATCTAAACGTTTTTCATCCAGCAATTTCGCAATATGTTTATAAGCATCTGGCTCTAAATAGCGAAAAGCAAAATCTTCTAATTCCCATTTGATTTGGCCAATCCCTAAACGATTCGCTAAGGGTGCATAGATATCTCGGGTTTCGATCGCCAGTTGTTGACGCGCCTCTTTTTCAAGGGAAGCGGCAGCGCGTAACGAGGTAATGCGTTCAGCCAATTTAATAAGCACCACGCGAACATCTTCAACAACGGCTAATAACATCCGTCGCAAATTATCATGCTTACTATTAGCACCTTGTCCTTTGGCTTGATGGGTGTGGGTGGTAATTTGCACCACACCAGAAACTAATGTGGCAACTTCTTCGCCAAGGGCCGCTTTAATATCATCGATACTCAGCTCGCCATAGTGCGCTGCAAAATAGACAACCGCTGCTTGTAAAGTGGCAATATCCGGCTCTAGCGTGATTAAGGTTTCAGCGGTGAGTAAGCCTTGACGCAAACAAGATTCATTCACACTGGTTAAATGATGCCCCCCTTGTTCTAGGGAAAGCTCAGCACTTTGTAGCAGCAATGTCTTGTCATCTGGGCTGCGATGTAAAGTGATCCGCTCTGCCCATTTCAGGATATCGATACTGCCATCCGCCGCTTTAGGCAAATCATCTCTTAATGTAACCATCTTCTGTCCCTATTTTTTCGCGGATACGAACAACCCCATTGTTTCGATATGCGCGGTTTGGGGGAACATGTCCATGACCCCCAATTTGGCTAGCTTGTAACCTTGTTGATGAACCAGTATAGCAGCATCCCTCACGAAGGTTGCACTATTGCAGGACACATACAGAATTTCTTTCGGTGCAAAATGTGACATTTCTTCCACCAGCTTTTGCGCCCCACTGCGTGGGGGATCAAGGATGATCTTATTATATTGTCCCTTAGCAAAAGGTTGGTTTTTGAAATCGTCTTCTAAGTTACACGCGTAAAATTCAGTATTCGTTAATTGATTGCGAAGTGCATTTTCCTTAGCACGACTGACCGCTTGTACACTACCTTCTACACCAACGACTTTGCTCGCACGCTTGGCAAAGGGTAGGCTAAAATTACCCAATCCGCAAAACAGATCCAATATCGTATCTTCTGGCTTTGGATCCAGCAATGCGAGTGCTTGGTTTATCATCTTCTGGTTCATTTCTGCATTCACCTGGGTAAAATCCATCGGGTGAAAGGCAAAGGTTAACCCTTGAGAAGGCAATTCATAAGTCAGGTATTCATTTCCATCTGCTGGCCACACTTTATGAACTGATTGATTATTAGACGGTTGTAAGTAAAGTGAAAAACCATGGCTTTGGCAAAAAGTCGTCAGCAACGCTAAATCTGTAGCGTTTAATGCGGATAAATGACGAAATATCAAAGCAACTTCGTTATCACTGGCCGCGACTTCAATTTGTGCAATCGATTCTTTCGCTTCAAGGGATCCAATTAAATCGCGCAAGGCTTTAATATGATGTCCCACTCTGGGATCGAGCGTTTGACAAGCTTCAATAATCGCAATTTTATTATTGCCTTGTTCACGAAATCCGACTAATAAACTTTGTTTTTGTGGCACATAGCGCACGGCTAAACGCGCTTTTTGTCGATAACCTAACGGATGACAAAGTAAAGGTGGCAACCAACTTTGTGGCGTCACTTTACCTTGATGCGTTAATTGTTCGGACAACCACGCTTGTTTGTTGCTGACTTGTTGTTCGGGCGCAATATGCTGCAAGCTGCACCCGCCACAGATCCCAAAATGTTCACAGGGCGGTTTCACACGCATCGGTGAAGCCTTAATCACTTCAACAGTGGTCCCTTCCAGAAAGCGACTGTGTGACTTGGTGAGTTTAACCATCACCGTTTCATCAGGCAGTGCCCCAAAGACAAAAAGCACTTTGTCATTGACTCGCGCAATACCGCGACCATCATGCGACAAACCCGTTACAGCGACTTCAAACGGTGTGAGGTCGATTTTTTTGCGACGTGAAGACATTGTTATTTAGCCTCTATTCATTTTCCAACCACGATTCGAGAAATGCCTGTAAGTGGAATTCTTCGGAGTCGTGCAACATTGTTTTAGTTAGAATAATTTCATTTTCGTATTCGGTTGGTGATAACAGACCGCGCATTAATTGAAAGCGCAAATAGACCAAATACGTATTTAGGACATCCGTTTCACAATAATCACGGATCGTCTTTAATTGGCCTCGCTGGTAGTAAGCCAGTACTTCAGAACCATCGATGCCCATTTTACCCGGGAAGCCTAACATTTTTGCGATATCATCTAAACGCGCATAAGCCTTGGGCTGATAAGCGGCTAAGGTATCCATCAGATCGAGATGACGCATGTGGTAACGATTAAGATAGTTATTATACTTAAATGAATTGTCTTGCTCACCCATGTCCCAATACCGCGATGCCGGTACGCCATGGTAAAGCGATCGATAATGTAAAACCGGTAAATCAAATCCCGTGCCATTCCACGAAACTAAAGTCGGTAAGTATTTATCAATGCCGACAAAGAAGCGCTGGATCAACTCTGCCTCGGTTGATTGCTCACTCCCTAATGACCAGACTTTTAACTGATCTCCCAACCGCAAGACCGCCGAGATCGCGACAATCTTTTGCAAATGATATTTCACAAAGGTTGTGCCGGTGGCCTCGAAGGCTTGCGTTAGCATAGCCTCTAATACCACATCGTCTGGTTCATTCGTCAACCCGAGTAAACGTCGGCCTGATTCCACATCAGGGATCGTTTCAATATCAAATACAAAGACACTCATTCATATTCCTTACTAAGTAACCCCGTTGGTTTGCAGGCCCCTATAATTGGTGTTAAGGTGCTGCTTGTCAAAATAATAGATATATATACTCACAGCAGTCGATTTTTAGGTTAGGCGCCGAGTCCTCGAACAATTAGGAGTGTACTCTGGTACATGACTATTGTGAGATGGCGAAGGCAACAACACCTAAAATTCGAATGTGAAGAGTATGCTCATGTCAAATACCCAAGAACGTAGCCTTTGGAGCTCACGTTTTGCCTTCATTATGGTCACTGCGGGTGCGGCTGTAGGTCTTGGTAATATCTGGAAATTTCCCTACGTCGCCGGTAACAATGGCGGTGGCGCATTTGTTCTTCTTTACCTGCTTTGCACCCTGCTTGTTGGCATCCCTGCGATGATCGCTGAATTGCTGATTGGTCGCCATGGACGTCGCAATGCGGTCAATACCCTTGCCACCTTAGCGAAACAAGCAGGACACACAACCAAATGGCAAGGCCTAGGTTGGTTGGGTAGTTTAACCTTATTAATGGTATTAAGCTTTTACAGTGTGGTATCGGGTTGGTCGATTGCTTATCTGTTTTTTGCCATTAAAGGCACTTTTGTCAATATTGGATCTGCGCAAGTTGTTGAGATCTGGGATCACCTGCTTGCCTCTCCGATGATCCTCATCGCCTGGCACAGTGCTTTTATGTTTTTAACTATGATTGTTGTTGCACTGGGTGTTAATGCTGGCATTGAAAAAGCATCAAAATGGATGATGCCTGCTTTATTGGTCATTTTATTGCTGCTCGTGATTTATGCTGCCATCGTCGGCGATTTTAGCAAAGCCTTACACTTTTTATTTTCGTTTAAGCTAGAAGCCCTCAACTCACAGGCTGTGATCAATGCCATGGGACAAGCCTTTTTCTCTTTAGCGACTGGGGCGGGAGCGATTTTAATTTACGGTTCGTATTTATCCAAAAAAACCAACATGGTTGAAACGGTGTTAATCATTTCGGTGATCAACGTGATGGTTGCCATCCTCGCAGGGCTTGCCATCTTTCCGATTGTTTTTTCACATGGCTTAGAGCCTACAAGTGGCCCAGGCTTGATGTTTCAAGTGTTACCCATTGCCTTCAGTCAAATGCCAGGCTCACAGCTCATTGCAATCTCATTTTTCACCTTGTTACTGTTCGCTGCTTGGACTTCTTCGATTTCCATGGGCGAACCCTTAGTTGCCCTCTTAAACGAACGTTGGCATATCTCAAGACGACGTGGTTCTTTTTATGTCGGGTTACTAGCCTGGATTGTGGGTCTATTAAGTGTTTTTTCTTTCAATATCTGGCAAAACGTTAAGCTATTTTCCCGCTGGGGCATTTTTGATGCCCTGACCGATATCCCGATCAATGTCATGCTACCCATTGGTGCCTTTCTCTTTTGTGTTTTTGCCGGATGGATAATGGATCCTAAAGATGTCAAAGCTGAATTTGGCGAAAACATGCCTAAAACCTATCTCGCTTGGCGATTTGCTATCCGTTATCTTGCCCCTATTGGCATCTTGACCGTTTTTGTGGCAAATTTCTTTTAGCTTTGCTCATTTAAAAAGGATTTTTTCATGTTAAAACAAGCATGCACACTAGCTTTGTTGGGTATTCATTTTGCAGCTTTTGCCACTGCCCAGCCAACGGATATGGAATTTGGTGCTATTTCATTAAGCAAAACATCACAAAATAAAATACATCACTCCGGTGTACTGCAATTAGAAAACGTTAACGTAGATGGTGAAACCATCGTCAATGGATTTCTCACCGCTAAAAATTCTCAATTTCATGAGCTTACTATCAATGGCCAAGGGCTTTTAGAAAATACCGAACTCTTAGGACCTGTTAGCGTTAATGGCCAATTGTTACTCAAAAATGTGAACGCTGACACGGCGGTGACTGTTTATGGTTTTCTTGGTGCCAGAAGCACGGCATTTACCAAACCTGTTACCGTGAAAAGTTCAAATGTCGATTTTATCGATTCAACCTTGGAAAGCATTACGGTTGAGCCAGTCAAAGATAAGCAACAAACCGTGAACCTGACCCGCTCCAAAGTCTCAGGCGAAGTGATTTTTGCATCTGGCAATGGGATTGTGAAAATGGATCCTCAGTCGAGTGTGAAGAAAGTCACTGGTGGGAAGATTGAAAAGGTAGCGGCGAAGCCTGAAACCGCGAAACAATAAACTCCTTTCATATTCCTCTCCCGTACCCGTCTTCGCTAGCCTTGCTAGCTTCGCCGGGCAAGGCGGGAGAGGGAACAAGAGGAGAGGATCTTTCCTACTACAATCCGGGCGATTCCTGGATCTCTGGAATTGCGTGCAGACCATCAATATTGGGTAAACAAGTGTTATCGATGTCTTCCTCTTCATCTCCATTTAAGGGATCTCCCACATAATCAACTGAATCCACATTCAGCGTGGGACGACGTGGTTGTTCTAAGATCTGGGGTTGTTGTCTATCACGAAAGTCATCTTGCCATTTACAGCCCGTTAAGATCACAAGAATTAAGGTAGACAACATAATAATTTTTTGTTTTTGCACAATGCTTCCTCCGTGGATTGCCTTTAGTTTAGCACCCAACAATTTATTTTGCCTAAGATATTGCTAAGCGACAACAGGAGCGGTATAAGTCGAGAACTTGTCGGGTGATAGAGCATGATCAAGACTTTTAACTTTTCGATTGGAGCTTTGCTCTCCCTCTTATTGTGGCACACCTCAGTATTCGCTTGCGGTACAGTTGTACTTGTTTCAAATAACAGCCACTTTGCTATTGTGCACCGCATTGAAGCCGCCTTATCTGGCAAACTGCAAAGCAAACCAAAGTTAGTTCACTTATTATCTGAAAATATGCATGATAAGCAGAATTTGCTGAGCCTAACCCAAGCTTGTCTAATCATCACGATTGGCTCAGAAAGCTTTCAACAAGTGCTAGATACCCAGACGAAACAACCTATCTTTTGTGTGTTAACACGGCGTGCTATCTTTGATCACTTATTGGAACTGCACCATCTGCGCGTGAATGATCCTAAACACCCTATTAGCGCGATCTATCTTGATCAACCGATTAAACGCCAATTAAACCTGATTTCATGTTTGTTTAATCAATCTCCGCCCAAACTGGTTGGGATTATATTAGGCACTGAATCTCATTATCATCAAGAATCATTACAAAAGCTTTCTAGCCAATTTCCTTTTGCCTTACAAACTGTCATGGTCGATAAATTTGAAAATCCCGCCACCGTTTTAGATGCTTTACTAAATGATGCCAAAGTGATCTTGGCGGTTCCTGATAGCCGCATTTACAATCCTAAAACGGCTCGCGGCATGCTACTCACGGCTTTTTACAAACGAGTGCCTTTAGTTGGCTACTCAAGAACCTTTGTTAACAATGGCGCTTTTGCAGCCGTTTATTCAAATACCAAACAATTGGCTGATCAAACAGCCGAAGAAATTGTTAAAATCATGAACCATAAAGACAAACAACTCCCCGCACCACAATACCCGCGTGAGTTTACAATCTCATTGAATAACCAAGTCGCACGCTCGCTGGGTATTCCAATTGATAATGAAATTCAGATCAAACATGCAATGGATAAGCTCGAATGAATATATACTCAAAGCAATTAAAGTGGGAAGAGTATAATGGTTGAGTGGGGCATTAAGAGCCGAGTTCTATTTTTAACGTTAGTTCCAACGATTATTATTTCGTTGCTCCTCAGTGCTTACTTTACAAGTACTCGTATTCAGGATTTAGAAAAAGCCTTACGCGATCGTGGTTATGCAATTGCTTTGCAGCTAGCCCCTGCCAGTGAGTATGGCGTGTTCTCGGGTAATACCCATACCTTGCAACGCCTCGCCAATGATGCGCTATCAGAGCCTGAAGTGCGCTCTGTGTCGGTGTTTAACAAAGATGGCAGATTGTTAGCGCATGCCGGCCATGAACATCAAACACCCACCAATATTCTCTCAGTGATGGATCAATCCCATGGTATTACCATGGCCGATACAGGCAACTCATTGCTCTTTACGGTACCTGTCACCATACGCGATGTGATCATTGAAGATTTTGCTTATGCCGACTCCCCTTATGAACTGGCAGAAAATCATGACAACGTGTTGGGTTGGATCAGCATTGAATTAGGACGCATGACCACCACCATTCGCCAATATCAGGTGTTATTTGCCTGTAGCATTATCGTGCTTATTGGTCTGGGTATCAGTGGTATTTTTGCCTTCCGCATGGGGCGAGATGTGACACGCCCTATTCTGCAGATGGCTGCCGCCGTTGAAAAAATCAAAAATGGTAACTTCGATACCCGGGTATACACCAATGCACGGAGCGAGTTACGCCACTTAGAAGCCGGTATTAACACCATGGCTGCTTCGCTCAAAGCGGCTCATGAAGAAATGCAACAAAGTGTTGAGCAAGCCACAGCCGATTTGCGTCAAACGCTGGAAACCATCGAGATCCAAAACATTGAGCTGGAAATGGCCAGAAAAGAAGCGGAAACCGCTAGCCGCGTGAAATCCGAATTCTTAGCCAACATGAGTCATGAAATCCGCACCCCTTTAAATGGCGTTATTGGATTTATTAATTTGTTGATGCGCACCAAGATGGATCATCGCCAAACCGATTATTTATCAACTATTCATCAATCAGCTATCAGCTTACTTTCTATCATTAACGATATTTTAGACTTCTCCAAAATTGAAGCTGGTAAGCTTACCCTCGATCAAGTCGCGATGGATCTACGCGAATGCGTTGAAGAAGGCTTAACACTCATGGCACCGAATGCTCATGAAAAGGGTTTAGAGCTTGTCCCCATGATCTATTCAGATGTCCCAGAGAAAATTGTGGCCGATCCCTTAAGGCTCAAACAAATCATCACTAACTTAGTGAACAATGCCATTAAATTTACCGATCATGGCAGTGTGGTTGTTCGAATCATGCTTGAAAAAGATGAATCCGATCATATTGTGCTTTGCGTTAGCATTACCGATTCTGGGATTGGGTTATCCGCTGAAGAACAAAAAACCATCTTTCAACCCTTTACCCAAGCCGACTCGACCACGACAAGGCGCTTTGGCGGTACAGGCCTTGGCCTGGTGATTTCTAAACGCCTTGTCCAACAAATGGGGGGTGATATTGGGGTTGAATCAGAACATTCCAAAGGCTCTACTTTCTGGTTTACCTTTATTGCGAAAAAGCTGAATGAAGCCTCTGAATTAAAGCATCATCCTAAACTACAAGAAAACCGTATCTTGGTTTATGAAGCACACCCCACTGCTAGGTTAAGTTTAAATCACCTGCTTTCTTCTTGGGGCATAGATGTCGTTGAGATTGATGATCCGGCACATATTCAAGATGCATTGGCCAATGCTAAACTCAACCATCAACCCTTTCAGATGGTCATCATTGGTGTCAATCAGCCCGATCCAAGTAGCCGTTTTATTGATGAATTAATCAAATTGGCAACACATGAATTTAATTGCAAAGTTGGGGTATTAGCCAACACCACCGATCAAAGCATTTATGATGACATCCATCATTGTGGTGCAGCGGTTTGTCTTGCAAAACCTGTCCGACGTAAAAAACTCCATGATGCTTTGGTTGAGATTTTGATCCCTGAAGATGAAAATACCAAAGCGCTTCGTGCTGAAAATAACCAGAGCGAAGAATATTGGTGCATGACCGAAGCGTCGGCAATCAAAGTGCTTGCTGTAGACGATTACCCGTCCAATTTGAAGCTAGTGGCTGCATTACTTGAAAATCTAGGTATCGGCGTCGATTGTGCGAACCGTGGCAGTGAAGCCTTGGCATTGATGCAACAAAATAATTACGATCTTATTTTTATGGATATCCAAATGCCTGGTATGGACGGTATTGAAGTCACTAACCGCATCCGTCTGAATGAAGCACCAGGAAATCATATTCCGATCATTGCATTGACTGCGCACGCCTTAACAACAGAGCGTGAAGCGGTATTACGTGCTGGCATGGATGATTATTTAACCAAACCGGTCGATGAAAAAGAGCTTTACCGTATTATTCAACAATGGTCCCGCAAAACACTGCCTCAAAGAAAAATGGCGGCAAGCCCTGCGAAAATGGAGAACAGAGTTAAAGAAGAGAATATAGAGCCCATTCAATGGGATCAAAGTGTCAAATTAGCGGGGAATAACGCAACCCTTGCCAAAGATATGTTAAAAGGGTTAGTTGAGAGCTTAACGCCAGCTCAAAGCAGCATCAACCAAACCTATACCCAAAAAGATTTAAAAGCAATGCGCGAAGCCGTGCATCGCTTACATGGCGCATGTTGCTATTGTGGTGTGTTGCCTCTAAAAACAGCCGTCTCACAACTTGAGTTGGCCATTACTAAAAATGAACATGATAAACTTAATTTTCTGCTTGTTGAATTGAATAAAGAAATCAATCGGCTGCAGCAATATTATACATTACATCCGCAATATCATATTCTAACTGATTTAGAAACGAGTTAAGGACTCTGTATTGCTGCTGATCATAAAATAAAGAATGACTGTAATAATACGCTTAATGAGAAATTCTAAAGTCTCTTACTTTTACCACGTTGATCTTAGCTGCAAACAAAGTATGAGCTTTATACTGATTTGGGTGAAGGCAACTTGCTCGCCTATGCCCCGGATGTTTGGTAGAAGGTCAAATAAAAACAACCTTAGATACACATAAAAGTTAACAGTTATTTTGAACTATTGTGATAAATAATTGTCCAATTTTTATGAAAGTCATATTTAAAGGTTTTTTTAATGAATTTTTTTAAAAAGCTAAAAAGTAATGATGATTCTGCTAAAAATACACAGGATAGAGTTAAAGTCGTTTTGAGATTACACAAAAATCACCCAGTCTTACAGAGTAGATTGGAGCATCTTAATGAACTTTATGGAATATCTCCTTCGGATACAAAAGAAAAGAGCACTGAAAAAATCATTAATCATTTTGATAAACAATACATGGCGATAAAAGATAAAATAGAAAGTGATCTCAAGAGTGAAATCGCCAAACACGCAGCAATGGTAAACAGCGGCAAAATGAGTAAAGAACAAGCTGAAGAATCATTAAAAGTAATAGGGCAAAAATTAATGCATGCCGCAAAATCAGACTTATATACTGCTATTCAAACAAAAGACCAAGGATCCATTGCATTAGTGGAATATATGATAACTAAAGGCACCTATGAAGGTAAGAAACTGGATAAAAGCAAAGCAATGAATGCAATAAAAGCGAATAAAAATACCATAACCCCTTCAGAGTTTCAATCAAGTTTAAAAACCATAAAGGCAATGATCGGCATGAACCAAATTGAAAATTCATTAGATGCTGAAATAAAAGCACAAAAAGCAAAACAACAAATGCCGCTTCTTAATCCTGAACTCACTGAAAGAAGGAATCTTCTTGCACAAAAAATACCCGCACCAACTGTTATCATGAATGGCAAAGAGGTGACACTCCCCCCTCTTCCTGATATACCTCAACGAAGAACAATGACTACCGGCTTTAAAGCATCACAAAAAAAACAAAGTCAAACTACCGCCACCACAGAAGAAAAACAGGATAACAGTAGGAAGAAGAGTTTTCGAAATTAAGTAGCTATAGCAAATGCTAAAGCATAGTGCTTTTCATCAGATAAACTAATGGCTAAGTGTTTGATGTTAAGTTCTTTTAATAATGCGTGAGCATTGCCTAACAATTCAACAGTGGGACGGCCATTGGGTTCATTAGTGATGCTGATATCTGTAAACGCCACTTGTGCACCAATACCCGTTCCTAAAGCTTTCGCAACCGCTTCCTTACCTGCAAAACGTTTAGCTAAAAAAGGTATCGAATAGTGTTGACGCACAAATATCGCGTATTCATCCGCTGATAAAATACGTTTGGCAAAACGATCACCAAATCGCTCATATAACGAAGCAATTCTCGCGATTTCAACAAGATCAGTGCCAATACCGTGCATTACTTAAACCCACGCGCTTGCATCATGATCGCTTTCATTTGTGAAACGGCTTGGGCAAAACCAACAACCAATGAATGCGAAACAATCGCATGTCCAATATTTAATTCGGTGATTTCAGGAATGGCGGCGACATCCCACACATTATGATAATGAAGACCATGACCTGCATTCACTTGCAAACCAATACTGTGAGCATGCTTTGCAGCAACTTGCAACTGCGTGAGTTTAGCTTGGCGTTCTTTAGTCCCTTTCTCGGTATGCGAATAAGGGCCTGTATGCAACTCGATAATGGTTGCGCCAACTTGTTTGGCAGCATTGATTTGTTCAATATTCGCATCAATAAATAAAGAAACTTGTATCTGTTTTGCAGTTAAACGTTCAATGATTTTGGTTAAATAATCTCGGATTTCGGTTACCGCCAATCCCCCTTCAGTCGTAATTTCAGTACGGCTTTCAGGAACAATACAGCAATACGTGGGTAGAACCTCTAGCGCAAACTCAACCATATCGTCGGTTGCAGCCATTTCAAAATTTAAGTGAGTTTTGATAACTTGTTTTAATAACGTCACATCGCGTGGTTGAATATGGCGCTTGTCTTCACGCAAATGAACGGTGATCCCGTCAGCGCCATTGTCTTCGGCAATAAGTGCACAATAAACAGGATCAGGATACTCGACCCGTCTTGCTTGTCGCAGGGTCGCCACATGATCGACATTAACTCCAAGAAAAATTGGCAACGCTACAGACATAATTTACCTCAAAGTCTCTGTTGGCTTATGATAAAAAAGTTTACGGCTTTGTATGGGCTTATTGCCCAAGTAATAATGCAATATAGAGCGCATGAGCTTTTTGGCTTCAAGGCGCTGTGCCTCGGAATCAAATTGCTGGTTTGCAAGCGCAAGAATGCTCGCGCCTGAGACAACCACCTGTTCTGGGCCTCGCAGAATTTTTGCTTCTACAATACCCACACCGGGTTCAAAGCCATACAACAACTCTGGCACGATCTCTTTTTCCAGATCGAAGCCATAACCTAATTCTGCTAATAACTGATATTCGAATTCACGCAAATTGGTTTCATCATCAGCAGGGCAATTGCTTTTTGCGATTTTTGTCAGGGTCGTATCATATATTGCAAACAATTCAGGGTGCGGATCCATCTCTGCAAATAATCGAATAAGTAACTCATTCATATAGAGTCCTAATTTGATTTTGACCCCCATGAGTTTTGGATACAGAGACTCAGCTTCAACTTGAGTCAGTGTTTTGAGCTCGCCTTTGCCTATCCAAGTCATCTCTAATCGCATAAAGGGTTGCGCATAACTATACCACCTGGAACGTGGTCTTTTGATCCCTTTGGCAACAACGGAAATTAAGCCGTGCTCCGCACTAATACAATCTAAAATAGCGCTTGAATCTCTAAAGGGACGACTATGCAGAATATAGGCGTCAACCACTCACATATCCCAATTCTTGTAAGGCACGGCGGTTATCTGACCACCCTTCTCTGACTTTAACCCACAGTTTCAAGCACACTTTCTTACCATAAAAGCGTTCCATTTCTTCACGGGCCTTGGTACCCACTTCTCTTAGCATTTGGCCATTTTTACCCACAATGATAGGCTTTTGTCCCTCACGTTCTGCATAAATCAATGCATGGATATGAATAATACTGTCTTGATGTTCCAATGCTTCGATTTGGACATCAATGGCATAAGGCAGCTCTTGTCCTAATAAGCGCATCAACTTTTCACGAATGATTTCGGACAGATGAAACCGTTCAGTGTGATTGAAGAGCTGATCTTCTGGAAAATAAAAAGGACTATTAGGAACGTGTTTATCAACCCACTGTTCAATTGCGGTAATTTGTTGGCGCTTTCTAACGGATAAAGGGATCATTTCAGCATTAGGTAATTTTTCGCTTACCTCTTGCATAAAGGCTAATAATTGACCTTTTTCTTTCACCAAATCAATTTTATTAATAGCGACTAATACCGGCGCACTGTGATTTAAAACCATTTGTAAAACTTTGTCGTCTTCTTGTGTCCATTTTAGGGCTTCAATCACAAAAATGATGCCATTGACGTCTAACATCGCTTGGTTTGCGACTTTATTCATTTGGCGATTCAGTGCTTTATGTGCACCATGGTGAATGCCAGGCGTATCGACATATACGACCTGGGTTTTTTGTTCTGTTTTAATGCCTAAAATTTGATGGCGAGTGGTTTGCGGCTTAAAGCTGGTAATACTTACCTTCTGACCTAAAATTTCATTTAACAATGAAGATTTACCTACATTGGGTCGTCCCACAATCGCCATAAAACCACAACGGGTGTCATATACTATTTCTTCATCTGATACCGTTATTTCGCAATCTTCTATTTCAGTTTCATCGATATCATCGACTTCATCATCGACTTCCATTTCAATTTCATCATCGACTTCAATTTCTATATCGACTACGATTTCTTTGTCATCATCTAACATTTAATTATCTCCAAAATTTTACGGGCACACTTCTGCTCGGCAATGCGTCGACTTGTTCCTTGCCCTTCAACTAAAAGAGATAATTCCGCTATCTCACAAATGACGGTAAAAACTTGCGCATGGGGTTCTCCTACCATGGCAACGACTTGGTATTTGGGTAAAGGCTTTTGATTTGCTTGTAACCATTCTTGCAACTGTGTTTTGGGATCTTTTTCTTGCTCATCTGGATTTAAAATAGCAAGGCGGCTCGTATACCAAAGACGAACAGTTTCATAAACGCTGGTAAAGCCACTATCCAAATAGATAGCACCTAAAATAGCTTCTAAGGCATCGGCTAATATGGAGTCGCGGCGAAATCCGCCACTTTTTTGCTCGCCCATGCCTAAACGTAAATAATCACCCAACATCATTTCTTGAGCCATTTTCGCAAGAGTGGTTTGGTTGACAAGACTTGCGCGAGCGCGAGTTAATTCGCCTTCTGTGGCGCTTTGAAATTGCGCAAATAATAAATCAGCAACCACACAATTTAAAATCGCATCACCTAGAAACTCAAAGCGTTCATTATGCTGGAAATGAGCACTTTTATGCGTTAAAGCACGCGTCAAGAGTGCTTTGTCTTTAAATTCATATTGTAAAGTACGCTCTAATAAATCGAGCCTTTTAGCGATGCTCACTCGATTTTCACCTGTTCATCAAATTTAAAAACAAAATCGACATTGCCAACAACGGGTACTCTATTTTCATATTTTAAAAGCATATGCATTTTCCCATCTTTCTTTTCGATGAGTAAATTATCAGTAATACCTGCGCTAATACCTTCAACTTGCAAGCGACGCTCTAGCTTATCTTTGATTTTTGCTTTACTCATTTGCGCAATATTAGGTTCTTTTGCAATATCGCTTAAGGCATCTTTAACTGCAAAGTTTTGCATATAAGGCGGTATCACTTTAATTATCAACATCACACTAAAACAGATCACCAATACCGCAGTTAACATGCCAAGTAATGTCACACCCTTGAATTTAGCAGGTAATGTCTTCATTGTGTTGTCCTTACTCAATTGAATGTCCTATTCTTGACCAACGAATGTCTTTAGAAACACCATCCCAGCTTAACCAAGTAAAAAACGCTTTACCTAAAATAAGCTCTTCTGGCACAAAACCCCATACACGACTATCTTCACTGTTGTCTCGATTATCACCTAAAACAAAGTACTTACCTTCAGGAACGGTTATTTCCTCAAGATCTTTACCTTCTGTTGGCTGCACAAAAATATCATGCGTTTTATTCGGTAACTTTTCTTTGTAGTGATTGACGACACGCGTTAGTCCTCGCGGACCGGTATCTGTCATTTTGCCATTATATTCTTGCGCAACCGGTTCACCGTTTAAATAAAGCACTTTGTCCTTGTAACTAATTTTATCACCAGGCACCCCGACCACTCGTTTAATAAAATCAATTGAGGTGTCTTTGGGATAACGAAATACTAATATATCACCACGCTTTGGTTCGCCCATTTTAACAAACTTTGTTCCCGTCACTGGCAACCGTAAGCCATAGGTAAATTTATTCACCAGAATAAAATCACCTTCTAACAACGTGGGTTTCATTGAACCCGAAGGGATCCTAAACGGTTCTACAATCAATGAACGCAAAATAAGGACAATCAATAAAATTGGAAAAAATGACCGCGCATATTCCGCAATTTTCGGCTCATGGGTATCTTTTGTTTCATTATTTTCTAATAAACGCTTTTTCTTAAAAAACAGAACATCAACAGCCCATATTGCTCCTGAAACGGCTGTCCCGATCGTCAACAGGGCCGAAAAATCCATATACATCGGCATTATTTTTTGTCCTTACTATCTGATACTTGTAAAATCGCTAAAAAGGCTTCTTGTGGTATTTCAACCGACCCTACTTGTTTCATGCGTTTTTTACCTTTCTTTTGCTTATCGAGCAATTTACGTTTACGTGAAACGTCACCCCCATAACATTTGGCAGTTACATTTTTGCGTAACGCTTTCACGCTGGTTCTGGCAATAATCTGCCCACCTAAAGCTGCTTGAATGGCCACATCAAACATTTGTCTTGGAATTAAATCTTTCATTTTAACCGTGATATCACGACCACGATTGTATGCATTATCTCTGTGTACAATCAGTGCTAAAGCATCGACTGCATCAGAGTTGATTAAAATATCCATTTTAACCAAATTCGCTGCTTGAAAACGTTGCAAGTTATAATCCAACGATGCATAGCCCCGGCTCACCGATTTCAATTTATCGAAGAAATCCAACACCACTTCGTTCATGGGGATCTCATACGTTAACGACACTTGAGAACCCAAATAAAGCATTTTGGTTTGTACGCCACGCTTTTCAATACACAGCGTGATCACGTTTCCTAAATACTCTTGCGGCACCAATATATGCGCTTCCACAATGGGTTCACGCATTTCTTCGATTTGACTTGGATCAGGCAACTTAGCCGGATTATCGATCCTGATCACTTCGCCGCCTTTTTTCACCACTTCATAAACCACAGTCGGCGCAGTTGTAATCAGATCCAGATCATATTCGCGCTCTAAACGTTCCTGAATAATTTCCATATGCAGCATCCCTAAGAAGCCGCAACGAAAACCAAAGCCTAAGGCTTGTGAATTTTCAGGTTCATAAAAAAGCGAAGCATCATTTAAGTTTAATTTGGCTAACGCTTCACGAAACGCTTCAAAATCATCAGAGTTTACTGGAAACAAACCAGCAAACACTTTGGGTTGTACTTTGGTAAAACCAGGCAGTGCTGTTAATGCGGGATTTTTCATATGCGTAATGGTATCGCCCACCGGCGCACCATCAATCGCTTTGATCCCTGCCACCATAAAACCAACTTCACCGGTTTTAAGTGTCTCTTTAAATGCTTTCTTCGGCGTAAAGATCCCCACGTGATCCACTAAAAAATCACGGCCACTGGACATGATCTTAATTTTATCGCCTTTCTTTAACTCGCCGTTTTTAATCCGAACTAACGACACTACCCCTAAATAACTATCGAACCACGAATCGATAATCAGCGCTTGTAATGCCCCCTCTGGATCACCTTTGGGAGGTGGGATCCGCTGAATAAGACTTTCTAACAGCTCACCAATCCCAATGCCGGCCTTAGCGCTGACTTGCAAGGCATCGGTTGCGTCGATACCGATAATTTCTTCAATCTCATGGCTGATTCTATCCGGATCGGCCTGTGGTAAATCAATCTTATTTAAAACAGGGATCACTTCAAGCCCCTGCTCAAGCGCGGTATAGCAGTTGGCCACCGTCTGTGCCTCAACCCCTTGGGCCGCATCGACCACCAAGAGTGCCCCTTCACAAGCCGCTAAGGAACGAGAGACTTCGTAGGAGAAATCCACATGTCCCGGGGTATCAATAAAATTAAGTTGATATTCTACATTATTTTTCGCTTTATAGGTAAGGGTAACGCTCTGGGCTTTGATGGTAATACCCCTTTCGCGCTCGATATCCATTGAATCGAGTACCTGCTCTTGCATTTCGCGCGCTGTCAAACCGCCGCAATATTGAATTAAACGGTCAGAAAGCGTTGATTTACCATGATCAATGTGAGCAATGATTGAGAAGTTTCTTATATGCTCCATAACTACAGCCGTAGGCTCCTTTTATCCAGATCAGGCTGTATTTTACGCAACACATGAGAAATGAGCTAGCAATAAAGTTTTATTAAGTTAATTTAGTTAACTGATGTATAAAGAAATTTGCTGCCAACAACCCCCTCACCCGCCCTTCGGGCGCATCGAACGCAAGCGGTAGAGGGTAATTGTTCGCGCAAGCGCTCACCAGATTAGAATTTAATGGAAATATAATGCTGCATCTCCCCCGGTCTAACGACTAATAGGGGAACCGCTTTACCTTCTTTAGAAGCTTCACGCACCACTTTGTAAAAGTCGCTGGCGTCACTGATTTTATCATTCTTAACCGTCACGATAATATCACCGCGGCGAAGTCCTACTCCTATCCAAGGTTTGCTACTAACATAGACAACAGCTACCCCGGTTTGATTTTTGCCTAAAGCACCTTGTTCATATTCTTCTAAATCACGAACAGTGATCCCTCTTTGCAATTCATCCATTTTGCTTCCCATGGAAACTTTCTTGCTATTTTGCGCTTCCATTTGTTCTGTTTGGCTGTATTTGCTAAGGATGATATTCACATCCATTTCCTTTTGCCCTCTAATCAACTTCATCGCGACTTTACTATTGATGGGTATTAAACCAACAATCGGTGGCAAATCAGTGGCTTTGATGATTTCATGACCATTAAATTCCGTGATCACATCACCTTCTTTGATCCCAACTTTTTCTGCAGGACTATTTGGCAATACTTTTGAGATCAACGCACCTTTAGCCGTTTTTATTCCAAAGGAATCGGCTAAACCCCGATCGAGATCTTGGAAAGCAAGCCCTAACCAACCTCTGGCGACAGTTCCTCGTGTTTTTAGCTGGTCGACAACATTTTTAACAACATCTGAAGGGACTGCGAATGATAAACCGGCATAATTTCCAGATTCACTCACAATCTGAGAATTGATCCCTACCAACTCACCTTTTTCGCTTAATAATGGGCCACCACTGTTCCCTGGATTAATGGCAGCATCTGTTTGTAGAAAGGGAACATAACGTTCTTGGCCTAAACTTCTACCCAGCGCACTGATCACACCAACCGTTGCCGAATTTTCAAAGCCAAAGGGTGCGCCGATAGCAATAACCCATTGACCGACTTTGATCGAACTTGGATCAGAGAAATCCAGATAGGATAATTCTTTTGCATCGATTTTCAGTAAAGCCAAATCGGTACCATTATCACTGCCAACGAGTACTGCGGGATATTCACGTCGATCTTTAAGGCGAACAATGATATTGCTAGCACCATCTACCACATGAAAATTAGTCACCACATAGCCATCAGCTGAAATAATTGAGCCTGAACCTAAGCTTGGCCCTTTGCCCGATAGTTTTTCTTCAAGTTTGTCCCCATACATCTGCTTAAGCAGATCCATTAACGGCGTGCCTTCTAAGTCTTGACGCACATTATCAGGAACCAGTTTAGTGGGTTCATCTTTCGTGGTGATGACATTCACAACCGACTGACCCGCTTTATCAATAACCGGCGCAAAATCAGGATAAGAAGCAGCAAGAAGACTCTGGCTGAACACTGTTGCAACGACGAAGGAGAGGGTCACAAAAAGTGACCGATGTGATAAGTTCATGGTTGTCTCCACCTGCACCCCCGGGTACAGCATTTTTTATAGTTGTTTTGTGGATCCCTTTTAAATCAATATGCTTCCTAATGACCTATTATATCACTCCATTGTTAGTTAAATAAACAAGACGAATGTTCAGTTTTGGGGTTAAAAGCGCTGGATATAATGGGTATTTAGGTGTAGGTGCAATTAAATCCCCCTGCTTGCTACGCAAGCTGCCCCCTTTACAAAAGTGTTACCTATGCAACCGGTCGTACACGCTTGCGCGAACAGGGGATTTAGATTTCTTAATGCTCAGGGTTTTGTTGATTACTCAATGGCGATTTTTCAGACTTTTCTGCATGTACCATGACTTTTCGCACAAATTCATCCGTACTTGAACCTCTTTGTGCATGTTGTTGCATGACCGTTTGAATAATATAAAAATGCCGCCATTTTTCGAGCAATGTGGCATCAAGTTTGATTTTAGCGATTAAATCGTGTTTTTCAGTGATGGATAATTCATCGTCTACAAGAGCAGAGATGGATTCAAACAGGATTTCGGGGTCTTTTACATCATTGGCTTCCATGTGCCTTCTCCTTAAGTTTCATTTAAGAGCGGTTTGATCCGTCTCTCAATCGCCTCACGTGCTCTGAATATCCTAGATCGAACAGTACCAACCGGGCAAGCCATAATTCCAGCTATTTCCTCATAACTCATCCCTTCCAACTCTCGCAGAGTGATGGCTGTACGTAATTCCTTGGGTAAATGCGCAATGACTTCATAAACAGCATGTTCTATTTCATCGTCTAATAAGATTTTCTCGGGGGCTGAATAGTCTTTTAAATTGGCTTTAGTGAGCGCTTGTTCCATATCCACGGTTTCCACATCCGCCTCAATAATACGACGGCTTTGTGAAACAACATGATTTTTAGCGGTATTAATCGCAATTCGATATAACCAGGTATAAAAAGCACTATCGCCTCGGAATTTATCCAAAGCGCGATAGGCTTTAATAAACGATTCTTGCGCCACATCCATGGCTTCACTGGGATCATTCACATAGCGGTTCACCAGCTTTAAGATTTTAAATTGGTATTTTTGTACCAATAAATCAAAGGCTTGTTTATCGCCATGCCGAACTTGCTCAACCAGCTCGTAATCGACATTAACGCGTTTACTTGACTCTACACGCTGGCGCATGACACCTCAGGGGAGAACCACCATTGGTATTCATATCGGCAATGCAGCAAGGTTCTAAAGATGCCGTTAAAACCACAGCCTGGTTAACAGATGGGTGTAGTAATGCCATGTTGTTGCATCCTGTGGGATAACAACCGTGATATTGCGCTTATCACCCAGCTTTTCAAAAGTCGCAATGATAAAACGTGGATTGCGAAAAGACACACCTTTATAGTGAACAAGCCACTTTTCTAAAGCACCATTTTGCAGGTACCAACGTTGATGGGATTTATGTTGAATGCCAGTAATAGCTGTTTTAGCATTTCGCCAAGCTGTATGGCGCAATGCGTTTATCCCATAGCAAACTATGACGAGGAGTAACACAAGCCCTAAAAACCCACTAACACTGTATACCGTGCAAAATGCGGCAAATGCTATTAAAGCGTAAGTCCAAGCCGCGCACAGCTTAGAGGTCTGTAGCGTTATGTTGGCGTCGAAAGACACGAATTTTTGCCGTTATTGCTTGTAACTCGGGAGTAACAGGCGCTTCATGGCCCATTAACCAGCTGAGGAGTTCAGGATCGGTATGACATAACATTTCAGAAAAATGCTGTTGTTCTTCTGCAGATAATGTTTCATAAGCATTTTCAAAAAATGGTACTAAAAATAAATCGAGCTCTAACATGCCTCTTCTACAAGCCCAGCGTAATTTTTCTCGCTTGATTCTATTAAATTCCTGCACTATTTTTCTCTTTTTTAAAATGAACTATTGGGTAAATTTAGAAAAACGAGTTCTTCTTGGGTTGATTCTCTCTCAAGAACCTCATTTCGGTGCGGAAATCTGCCAAATAGTTGAATAATATCATAATGACGTTCAGCGTAATGATAAGCCTGTTCCATCGCTTCTAGATATTGTGGTTCCGTTTCTCTTGCCTCATGGGTTAATTGTTTCATGAGTGCCAAACATAGCTTTTGATCGTCCAAGTCTTCAGAATGTTCCAGAGGCATGTAAAAAAATTGTCGTTGCACAATATGTAAATCTTTATCGAGTTTATGTTCTTTCCCACGTAAAAAAGCAGCTCGTGCGAGTTTGTCTTGTGCAAACGCTAAAGGAGTATTGCGATAAATATGGCGTGAAAATTGATCAAGTAATATGATAAAAGCCAAACAAGATTGGGGTTGATGCAACCAGGCTTGTAATTGACCTGTGGCGGCGAGATGATGCACTTTGGCAAAGCGCTCGCTAATTTCTATATCGAGTTCTGGCGTGCCTTTCCACCAGATAGCTGCATTGGCAAGATAATTTTGTTTATCCGTGCCAAACCAAAAATGAAGAATTTCGTTGACTTTTTCGAGCATCATTTGTCAGCCAAATAACAACTTTATTATTAATACGATTCGTATATACTTTTGAACCACAGTATCCAAACGAGAAGATATGCCTATGCACTCTAAATGGCAAGTATTAATGGGCTTCGCCCCCCTGTCATCAACAGGTATCATTGCGGTAAAAGGTGTTGATGCCAAAACGTTTTTGCAGGGTCAATTAACGGTTAACCTCGACAAGGTGACGTTAAATCAAAGTCAGCTGGGTGCACACTGTAATCTTAAAGGCCGCATGCAAGCCCTATTTCGAATCATTAACGTTCAAAAAAACGAACAAGAGCCTGCTTATCTTTTATTGTTACCAAAAGCGTTACTAGCAGATGCGCTCAAAAACCTCAAAAAATATGCGATTTTTTCTAAAGTCACTTTAACAGAAGTGCAGGATTTTAGCGTTTTTGGCATCATTGACGAACAAGCGGCAGCGTTTTTAGGAATCGATCCTCTACCGACTGGGGGTTCTTTAATATCAAAAACAGATTGGATCTTATACCGCTCCCCAGGCAATGTGCTGCGTTATATTGCGATTGTCCCCACAGCAAAGGTTGCCGACTTTCAACAAAGCATGCAAAAGACATTAAAGCTATTAACCGAAGAAGTCTGGGAGCTTTTAGAGATCGAAGCCGGTATCCCTGCCGTCTACCCTGCAACCATCGATGCTTTACTCCCCCACCATGTGAACTTAACTGAGCTAGCGGGGATCAGTTTCGACAAAGGTTGCTACCTTGGACAAGAAATCATCGCTCGCATGCACTACAAGGGCAAAATCAAGCGCCATATGTACCTGGCCCAACTTGCTGAAACTGTTGAAGCACCCAGCCCAGGTGATCACATTGTGATTGTAGATGCGCCTAATGAAGCACCAGGGATAGTGGTGCGAGCCGCGAAGAATGACAAGGGCTTTGTGCTATTAGTCGTTCTGGATGAACAGTATGCGGATTTTGAAAATATTCGCTTTAAGAAAGCTGATGGACCAAAACTTCATCGTCTAGACTTATCCTATTAGATATTAGTCGAAGCAGCTGAGTTGTCACTGCTTATCCTCGCAGTAGGGAGTTAATAATGGATCTATCACTCAACGCATCCGCGACGTTTTTTATGGATCTCCTTGAGGCGATCGAGCGTAACCGACTGCCACTGCCTACACAACCGCATATTGCGATGGCCATTCAAGAAATTAACCAAAATCCTTATGTCACTATCGAAGAGCTAGAAAGCATTATTGGTAAAGATCCGGCTTTAGCAGCCCGCATTATCAGAATGGCAAATAGTCCATTAGTACGAGGACGTGTCAGTATTAATAGCTTGGAAAATGCGATCAGTCGCTTAGGTGTGCGCTTTGTATCCAATATGACGATTGGTATCGCTATGGAACAATTATTTTTAGCGAAAAACAAAATTATTGAAGAAAAGCTTAACGAAGCATGGCGACGTAGCGGACAAATCGCTGCAACATCTTATGTGATTGCTAATCACACCAAAAAATTGCCACCTGATGAAGCGATGTTAGCAGGTCTTTTACATGAAATAGGCATGTTACCTATTCTGACGTATGCTGAAACACAACCAGAATTACTCAAAAATCTAAGCGTGTTAGAAGAATTGATCGAAAATCATTACGCAAAATTGGGTGAAGGCATTTTAAATTCGTGGCAGTTTCCACCTGCCATTGCGAGTGTGCCACAAAACATGACTCAATATTATCGTAAAATCAGTACGCCTGATTTAGCAGATGTGGTCTTAGTGGCCAAAATTTTGGTACTCGCTGGAACGACTCATCCCTTAGCTTTGATTGATAGGAAAGAGATCCCCGCCTTTGTTCGCCTCGGACTTGATCCAGAAGAAGATCTACTCTTAAAACCCGTATTACAAGAGCCCCTACAAGCCGCAGAGGCCTTGTTCAAAACAACATAAGGCTTCTAATTGCAGAGTTTGTTATTGCTGATTTGTAATTTTTCGAGTTCTTCTTCGATAGGCAACTGATCATTGTTTGCTGAAGGAATTGCAGCCGCCTGTTGTCTTTGGGCTTTTGCTTTTAAACCCCTTTGATTACGAACTCCAAGCTCACTTTGCAGCATCGATAAAAAGAGTATCCCTCTCGAAGTAGGAGCCTCTGCGACAAGGTTAGGAGCCTGTACGACAGAACTAGGATCTGATCTCACGGCTGCTAACCTCTTTAATTCGCGACGTCTTTCTGCTTCTAATGCAACCGTAGCGAGTTCACGTTTGATGTTCAATCTTAATTTAGGAATATTCTCTGCCGCTTCTGCTTTAACAGGTTCGGTTTGAGATAATTCCTTTTCAATGACAGTTAATTTCTTAAGCAATAATTCTCGATTGAATTCCCTTTCGAGTGCCGCTTTAGTCGGTGACACTTTGGCAACGGGTTTTAAGGGTGCTGCCGCTAGCTTTGGTTGCGCCAATGATGATAAAGGAGGAGGCGGTGGTGGTAGTGGGGCTGCTGTTGTTAAGACAGGCATTTCCATCAAAACAAATGAATCCAATAAAGAATCAATGGTAACACGATGGATCAGATCTTCTTTTATTGGCCTTAATAGTTGAGCAATTTCACTGCATGCTTTTGCGCTTTGAGTTAAGTTAATAATCATTCCTTGTCCCGAGCGAAGACCCATTAATGCATTTTCAATGGCCGCTAGCAATAATTGCTTATCAAAATTATCCAAATACGCTTGCGCAGCCGTGTCGAGATCCTGCAACAGGGTTTTAGTCTCAAGTGTTAAATTTGGATTATATTCGAATTGCTTCGTTACAAGCACAATGCGTTGCTGAAGAACATACGCATTCATAAATCGACTGAGTAGATCATCAAGATTTTCTTTTAATGCATTTTGTAAACAGGTTTTTATTTTAGTATCAATCGGTCCATCAAGAGCCATTGCAGCCGCCTTATCCTTAACGGGATGTTCAACTAACAAATTAGAAATGCTTCTTGATTTTGATTATAGATGGTTATAGGTCTAAACTCTCCTGACTAAAACAACAGTTTACTTGCAGGGGACGGCATCGAGGCCGTGCCGGCCCCTACAATATGATTAATTGTTTCTCATATGAGGAAATAAAATAACGTCACGGATTGAAGGTGAATCAGTGAATAGCATGACTAAGCGATCGATACCAATCCCCTCACCTGCGGTGGGTGGTAAACCATGCTCAAGCGCGGTAATAAAGTCATCGTCGTAATGCATGGCTTCAGCATCACCCGCTTCAAAGTTGGCAACTTGTTTTTTAAAGCGTGCGGCTTGATCTTCGGCATCGTTTAACTCAGAGAAACCGTTCGCTATTTCACGGCCGCCAACAAAAAACTCAAAGCGATCGGTGACTTCCACGTTATGGTTGCTAGCGCGTGCTAACGGCGACACTTCGGTTGGGTATTCCGTAATGAAAGTGGGTTGCTTTAATTGCGCTTCACAGGTTTCTTCAAAAATACCAATATGGATTTTACCCATGCCATGGTCTTTATTCACAGCAACGCCTAGACTTTTGGCATAGGCTTCACATTTTTCGCGATTTTCTAAATCTGCCGCTTTTAAACTAGGGTTATAATGCAAAATCGCTTCTTTGACTGTCATGCGGGCAAATGGTTTTGATAAATCGTAAGTATCTTCTTGATAGACCACTGTGGTGGTTCCTAAAACCTTTTGTGCGACCGTTCGCAACATATCTTCGGTGAGATCCATCAATTCATGATAGTCAGCATAGGCTTGGTAAAATTCAAGCATGGTAAATTCAGGATTATGGCGAGTTGATACACCTTCATTTCTAAAATTACGATTGATTTCATACACGCGTTCAAAGCCACCTACCACTAAGCGCTTTAAGTAAAGCTCTGGCGCAATACGTAAGAAAAGCTGCATATCTAAGGCATTATGATGGGTTACGAAGGGACGAGCTGCCGCGCCACCTGGAATGGGTTGCATCATCGGGGTTTCCACTTCTAAAAACTGTCTATCATTTAAATATTCACGGATCACTTGAATGATTTTGGTACGTGCACGAAAAACATCACGGGTTCTCTCATTCGCCAATAAATCTAAATAGCGTTGGCGATAACGGGTTTCTTGATCGGTTAACCCATGATATTTCTCAGGTAATGGGCGCAAAGCCTTAGTCAATAAACACATGCCTTTGGCTTTAACGGATAATTCACCCGTTTTGGTTTTAAATAATAAACCTTCTACCCCAACAATATCACCGAGATCCCAATGTTTAAAATCTTCATAAACGCCCGCAGGTAATTCTTCCAGTTTGGCGTAGACTTGCATTTTGCCTGTCATATCTTGCAAATTTAAAAAACTGGCTTTACCCATATGGCGTCTTGTCATGATACGACCCGCAAGCTTAACAGGCATCGCTTTGGCTTCTAATTCAGCCGTCTCTAGCGTATCGAATTCATCATGCAATGGCTTGGCTAAATGAGTGCGTTTAAAGTCATTAGGAAATGCTTTACCCCCTTCTCGCCATTGCTTAAGTTTTTCGCGGCGATTAATGAGTTGCTCGTTGAGATCTTCTACGTTTAACACTTCATCTGACATTTTATAACCCACTCTTTAAGCTAGCTGTAATAAATTGTTCTAGTAAATTACCATCTAACACACCTTGTGTATTAGAGGTTTCTACCCCAGTTCGTAAATCTTTTACGCGTGAATCATCAAGTACATACGATCGGATCTGATTGCCCCATCCGATATCCGTTTTAGTCTCTTCTAACGCCGTTTGTTCTGCTTGACGTTTGCGCATTTCAAGTTCGTAAAGTTTACCCTTCAATTGATTCATTGCTTGGGCTTTATTTTTATGCTGCGAACGATCGCTTTGGCACTGCACCACAATACCACTAGGAATGTGGGTAATTCGAATTGCCGAATCCGTTCTATTGACGTGCTGACCGCCTGCTCCACTGGCACGATAAGTATCAATGCGCAAATCAGCAGGATTAATTTCAATATTGATTTTGTCGTCAATCACGGGGGAGACGAAAATAGCCGCAAAAGAAGTATGGCGACGGTTACCCGAATCAAAGGGCGATTTTCGCACTAAACGGTGCACGCCCGTTTCTGTTCTTAACCAACCATAAGCATATTCGCCTTCGACTTTAATCGTGGCACTTTTGATCCCGGCCACTTCCCCTGCTGAGGCTTCTAATAACGTCAATGTGAAACCTTTGCGTTCACCAAAACGTAAAAACATTCTAAGCAGCATTTCAGCCCAATCTTGTGCCTCTGTACCACCCGAGCCTGACTGAATATCGACATAAGCATCGTTGAAATCAAGTTCGCCTGAAAACATCCGCTGAAACTCTAATTGCTCGACGATTTCTTGGAGTCTTTCACCCTCTTTGACTAATTCTTGGAAAGCCGCAATATCATCTTCTTCTTTAGCAAGCGGCAGATATTCTTGTGCATCATCGACGCCAGATTGCGCCTCGATGAGCATATTGACCAATTTTTCTAATTGGACACGCTCTTTACCCAGTGCCTGAGCCTGTTCTGGATCTTGCCAGACGGCAGGATCTTCCTGCATGACCTTGACTTCTTCTAAGCGCTCACGCTTTTCGTCAAAGTCAAAGGTACCTCCGAAGCTCTTCGAGGCGCTTGGATAAGTCTTTTAATTGTAATTGTAACGGTGCAATTTCCACGTTTTGGTCTTATTTACTTCAAAAAATAGGTCGATTATACAAGAATTTACTTGAAATTTTAACCTACAACTACCTAACTAAATGACAATTTCTAAATGCACAATCTGGCAACTCAGTTTCATTTGCCCCCTAAAGGTCTGTACTTTAGGCACATAAACCACATTAACCGTATCCCCTGCCGTAACCGGCAGAGGTTCATTGGGCTCACAGCAATTAAACCAGACTGCCTCAAACCAAACCTCATCAACCGACAGTCCTAAACGCAAATGGGTTTTAGTTTGCCCCATCACCGTCGCGTTAACCACCTGCCCCTGCAACTCAAATGAAGGAGGCTCAAATTCGCGCCCAAAAGGCTCTAGTAGATCGGTTATCTGCTTAATGTAAGGCACAGTCACGGCCTCAATAGGAAGTTCACCATCTGACCATACAACAGGCCCTAGTCGGCTGCTATCCACTTGCTCCTGGATGACCGTTTCAAAATGCTGTGCAAATTCCTCAAATTTTGCACGATGGATGGTTAGTCCCGCAGCTGCTTGATGGCCACCAAATTTGATAAGAATATCGGGATATCTATCATGGATGGTTTGCAAGGTTTCCCGCAAGTGCACCCCATCAACCGAACGCGCTGAGCCCGTTAATACCGCATGATCATCTTGCTTCGGACAAAGAATAATCGCGGGTCGCCCAAACCAATCTTTTACGCGGCTCGCGCTGATCCCATGCACGCCCGCATGACCGTCTTCCAGGAAAATACACAAACTGCTCTTTTGCTGGGCGAATTGTTTAAGCGCCTGCTCTAGTGCCTGATTGGTAATATTGTCTTGAATACTTTTACGCTCAGCATTTTGCTCACGCAAATGCGAAACCCACTCTTTGGCTTCTGAATCAGTCTTTGCTAATAAAAAGCTCACCGATCCTAAAGCACAGGCTAATCGACCATCGCTATTGAGCAGTGGACCAATTTTGAAACCCAGATCTTCTGAAGCTAACGGTGATGACAACGTCGGCATCAAGGCTCGCCAACAAGGACGTAATCCTTGCTGGATCAATTTCATTCCATAAGCCACAATCGCGCGGTTATTTTTGCTGCGGGCAACACTGACGCAATCAGCAATTGTTCCGACGGCAACAAAATCTAAGCATTCTGCAAGGCTCGCAAATTCTCGTGACGTTGTTTTAACAAGGTGCGATCTTAACGCCGCCATTAATAACCACGCCACCATGCAACCAGCAATAAATCGATCAGGGTATTCACTGTCATTACGCGTTGGGCTAATCACTGCATAAGCACTCAAGGGGATCCCTTCAACGGGGATTTCATGGTGATCAGTCACAATCACATCGATGCCAGCAGCTTTTAATAACGCAATTTGTGATTCATCGGATGAACCATTATCCGCAGTAATCACCAGTGAAGGCCTGGGCTCATCGGCTAAAATACGCAAGGCTAAAGCATGTGATAAGCCATAGCCTTCTTTTAAGCGATGCCCAATATACGAGCGAACCTTATCTTGTGGATGACCAAAGATATGAACTAAAGCACTATGTAATACGGCGTGACTGGTTTGACCATCACAATCATGATCCGTTTCAATGCCAATGACTTCACCCGCTTCAAAAGCGTGGGCAATCCGTTGTACCGACTTTTCAATATCGGGCAAGGTATGGGGAGAATCTAATGCTTTTAATTTCGGGGTAAGCATATCGCGCACCGACTCTTCCATGAGAGTGGGTCTTGCCGCCAAAATCCTTGCTAATAAGGGATCTAGCCCTTCTGCTTTGGCTGCTAATTCGCGCACTTGGTTGATGTTACGTCGTTTAATTTTTGCTAGAGGTAAGTCTTTAATACTCATTGAATGGGTCTATTTCCATCAGATATAAATGCCGTTATCGGTTTTACTTTTTTCCAGAAGTAATAACAATGTCTGCGCGCTAAAACATATTCTGTTTGCTCATCTATTTTGAGTGTCAAGGTTTGTATAACACCCGATTTTAACGCTCTTAATAAGGGCGATAGCCATTTTTCTTCGAACCCCACAACATCGGTAGGTGTAATTAACAAATGATGATCGCCAAGCATGGATGTTGTCCAAGCTGTCGGTAAATTATTCGTCTTAACACCTGCATTATGCGCCTTGGCTTTCAAAATGAGATCATCTGTATAAATGCCATCAAAATGGGTTTTAAGTTGAATGTTATCAACGCCATTGCCCCAAAACCAGACACTGATCGTTTGTGAGAGTAACATTTGGCATTCCGTTAATAAACGCCGCCAATAAATTTCATCAATACCTGTTGGTAATTGCGCATCCATACTCTTGCCTAATACCTCATCAAGAGAGCGCATCATCACATCGGTATGATGCTTCATTTCAAATAGCCACAAGCCTTCGGCAATGATTTCAAGCTTGATGCCATCTTGTTGCAAAAAGTGATTCAACGTCGCGACTATTTTGTTTTGGTCATCTGCGGATAAAGAGGCTTTATTGACGATATAAACGGTTTTTTGGTCAGCATAACATTCAATAGGTGATGCCAAGCAATAAGAAGAGCCCTTGGGATAACCCTTAAGGGTAGCTAAAAAGGCCCCCACTGGTAAATCTGCTGCTTGACTAAACAAGGGGCGACTTAGCTGTGCTTTTGCTCTTGATAAGCACCAAACTAAGATATTGTTGGATAAATCAACATCCTGAAAGATCTCTGGCACATAGAGCGTCACGTTGTCATGCATACGTAAATTTTATACCTCATAGGTACCTAAAGAGTGAAAGTAAACCAGCTCATGCGATTACTTTATTTGAATAAAGGATATTCGCTCATGCCAATGAAGTACATGGCACACACTCACATTTGTCATTCGGATACCTTATTTTTTTTATACTTTTAACCTCCTTTTTGCTTAATCTTTTGTGATAACAATAATGTTAAACATTATTGTTCACTATAAGAAGTTTTCATAAAAAATGTATTCAGAATATAATAATCACCCGCAATGACTCTGAACAAATAATGAGGAAAAAAGATGGTTGGATTAGCTCAATATATCAGTAACAATAAAGCAGATTTGGCGTTACGTGCATGGAACGGTCTTGTAGCAGGAGCCGTTAGTTATCAACTAATTAACGATCCTTATGCAAGTGCAATGGAATATTTACCAGATATCATCTTACATTCTGTTGAATGCTTGATCCCTCATACAGTGAATAGTGAATTGATGACGATTTGTAATGCACTAAGAGGCACACAAGCGCTTGCTGCATTCGTGACAGGTAATGCCTATTCTATAAACATCACTCCTAGCACTTGGCAGATTGGTTTAATAGGTTTCTTACCGGCTTTTAGCTTAACTAGCACCCCTAGCACTATTCCTGCCATAGCAAACGGTGCAGATATTATTAATCATGGGATGAATATCGCCAAAAGACTTTCGAATTTAATGAGTGCAAACTCGTCAACCCAACCAGTAGACGTTATGGATAAACGTCCAAAGCTTGTCGTTTCACGAAAGGGCTCAAGTCACTCAAACACGGATCAGACGCAACAACGTAGAAGTCCGCGTTTACATCCCTCACCTATGTTTTAGGATGAGTTGCGGAGAGGGTTAAAAAAACCTCTCCGCGTAACTTGCGTGACAAAAAGGGATTTATTTACGATTACGAATAGCGCTCACAACTTCTTCATTTTCTGTGATAGCTTGAATCATACCCGCTTTAAACTCTACAGGACGACTCCAAGCAGCACTGCTCGGTTTGAAGCTGTTGAAATATCCTTTCCAGGTTGCGGCTTCAAGACCAGCTTTCAAAGCTGCCGTTGGTATTTCTGAACGATATAATTGATTAACAAGATCAACATCTTCTTTGAACCGGTATCTTTTACCCGCATCAATAACTGAATTGCGATATATTTGACCAATACTTGCGCCAAATAAAGCAGCACCAGCAAGAATGATGTAAGCTGCAGCGGTAACAGGTATCGTCTGTGTCATCAAGAAGCAAATGGCAACAGCAACGACTGCGCCAACTGTTTTATGCATAAAGCCATATTTTTTGTGAGCATTTTCTTCCAATTTCTTATCATGCCCTTCAATCTTTTCTTTTTTCTCTTTTGCATCACGTTCTAATTTTTCTTGTCTTAATATATAAAGTGCATTTTCAGCTTGATATTTTTCTTTCGCTTTCTTCGCTTCTTGCTCTGATACTTTCGCGCGTGCTTCTCTTTCTTGTTCATTTTTAAGGTATTGAGCTTTGAATGCTTTCACTTCTTCAAGCTTACGTGGGCAACCATGTGGCAATTCAAGATTTACCCTGAAATAATTCATCGCTGATTCAAGTTCATTTAACTTGTTTCTTAAGTCTTGATCAGCTTGTAAAAGAATTGCTGGACGAGTGTTAGCTTTAGAGCAACGTTTATCATGTGCTTCTTTTACCGCATTCACTTTGGTTTCATTTTCAGTCAATGCTTCGATGAGTTTATCCATATTTTCTTGTTGACGCTTACGAAGTTGCGCTTGTCTTTCATTAGCTGCTTCGTGCTCGCGCTTTCTTAATGCTTCAACTTCTTTTTCTTTTTTTGCTAATTCTGCTGCTAATTCAGCGGCGGTTAACTTAGCAATTTTTGCTTGCTCTTCATTTTGGTGACGTGGCATCGTAAATACTCCAACTACTTAAATTTGCTTAAAAAGGATAGGATTTTGACAAACATCCGAATTTTATCCTCATTTAAGCACATCGTCAAACTAATCCGCCACTCTATGTTAGTTGAATTATTTTTATCCAATTGCAGATTAAAGCCCATTTCTGATAGTATTCAAAGTCTTATGGGAATACAGCAAGACGATAGCTCCGCCACTTATCAAATTAAACGTTATGAACCAGGTAAAATTTGGATCAATGAGCTTTGCTATACACAAAGTATTATTGTCCGGGCTCACCAACTTATCCACCCATGGCGTCCGCAATCATTAGCAGATTTAACGCCTGCCGATTTTAAAGTATTAGATGAACAAAAGCCTGATATCGTCCTACTAGGCACAGGTGAAACCTTAACAATACCCTCTGAGACTTTATTACAAAACTTGTTTGAAAAAGGCATTGGCGTGGAATTTATGGATTCACGACGGGCTTGTTTTACTTATACTGTATTGGCAGCAGAAGAACGCAATGTGGCGGCGTGTATTATTATTGTTTAGCTTCGACGTAATTTCACTTTCAGCGGCTCTCTCTTAATCGCCATCCGATTGAGATATTCCCTTCCTATTGGGTGATTTTGGCATGCTTTGCGCAATTGTAAACGCGCTATTTTCACTTTTTCAAAAAGGTTCTTTGAGCAACCATTTTCACGATGGCAGTTAAAGCGGATCGATTCTAAGCCATTAAAAACGGCTGTCACATTCATAAAAATCGTTTCCTCATCGGGATTCCTTTGATTAAGCGCGGTGATGAGTGCTTGTATATTGTCGCTCATTTTATCTAATAATTCCTTAATCACACCCTTTCTGGCAACCACGTAGCATTTTTTCAAAGCATCTTGAGCTTCAATGAAAGTGCTAAGCCATTTAATATCTTCTGGTATCGTGATCTCTTTTAGCTGGTTTCTTAGGTATTCCGTTGTAGAATACAGTATTCCTTGATGGGTATAAACATAATCAGGAGGTGGGTTTGATAATGTCTGCATTAAATTTTGTTCAAGTGCACTTAATTGCAAAAGCGTTTCTTGTCGAAGACTAAGTTGATTAACCGCACGCATTGCACTATTTAAATTCGCTGAAGCAAGCTCTAATGCGTGAATGGGATTAACCACTTGATCACTATAGATCTGCTTAAGAGAAGCTTTTTTTAACACTGTTGTCAAATTTAAAATAGCAATATAACAATGCGCATGCGTTTCTTTTGCATAGCTAAATTCAGTCTGATTTAAGAATGCTTTATTATCTTTTGACTCATCCAGTCGAAAGCGATAATTAAGCATATTCTCTCTGACCTTCATTAAAATTCTATCTACATGAAATAAATAAGTACTTGCTGCTAAGGTGTCTAAATCCCATTGCATCTGGGTATCAAGATCCAGTTCACGCCTTAGTTTGTGCACCAGTGACTGAAGCTCATCTAGTAAATGAATAGGATCATAAGATTGTGCAGAGGGGATTGGCAAAAGTCCATTTACATCTGTTTTACGTGCAAAAAGGGTTTTACATTTTTGCCATAACTTTGTCAATAAATAGTTATTCTCTTTCATATGCTTTTCTTCTTAATAGGTCATAATGGTAAATTCCCTATCAAATAAGCAGCCCTGCCCTTTTCCTTATTGTCTTCATTAGATTTGACCATAAAATGCCCCTCAAAAACAAGTTTGATAGTTGACATACCGCCTATCTCATGTCTTATATAAAAGGAAAGAAAACTTTTTTGGTCTTAATAAGGACTAACAATCAGATAGCGCAATTTAAATACGTGTATATAGTCAAGATAGAAATTTTTAGTCAACTGCGCAGACTACATGGGGAATAGCATGGCTAATAAACTACAAAAAAAAATCTTCGCAGCCCTTCATAATAAAAAAAGGCGTAGTCATGATAGTTCTGATAACAACATAAAGGATTGGGAAACGATTCTGAATCAAAGTGCCTACGCTAAGCTCATCCCTACATTGGAGAGTTTACAAGTAAGCACCGAATCTCAAAATGCAACACCTGAAAAACTTCAACACATATTTTTAACGATTATTGAAATACTCAAAAAGGATTACTTTAATCAAGAATTGAATCACTCAAAGCTGTTAGCACATCTTAACGTTCTTCAAAAGCAAACAAGTGCCGATAATAGCGAGTCAGAAAAAAACCAAATTGTAATAGACTATATGAAGCAGAATGAAGCTGCTGTGGTTTTATTATTTATTAACAGCGAAATGACCCTGGCGATAAAATTTTCAAAACTCCTCATTAATGTGATTGGCAGAAAAATTAAGAATACACTTGGATTTGAAACGACTCAGATTGATAATGACAACATTATTAAACAAATCAGTGATTTAGTAGAAACATGCCCAGAACCAACTGAAGCAGCGATAGATTGGCTACATGAAGAATTGTCAAAACATCCAAGTATCATGGAGCAACACGCATTCAATGAACAGGGTATCGTAGAGCCTTTGCTAGATCTCATAAACGATAGCGATGACCTAACCGAAAATGATTTAAACAATGAATTAGAGCATGTTCTTTCACAAGATCCAAGTGTCAATACATTTAACCCTGTTCTTATATCATATTATGAAAGCTCAACACCTCTTCTAAAACTATTATCAAAACCATTAACAAAAAGAGCTGTTAGAAAAACCTACCGTAATCTACATAATCTCATCACTAAGAAATTGAATGTAAATGAACCGAAAAACAATAAGCCACTCCACGAATTTATCGTTTCAGTAATCAATTCCGCACTGATTGAGAATCATTTAGAAAGCTATTTCTCTACCCATCAAGTCATATTAAGTTGCAAGCGTGAGCGTAATGAGCAAAAATGTATCATTGAGTTATGTAACATCATAAAGAGGCAACGACAATTAATTAAATCATTGATAGCTCAACTTGATCAAACAAGTGGATCCACAGAAGCTAAGATAGCTAAAGATTTTCTTACCCAAAAAATTGAATCGCCATTATATGCAAAAACAAAAAATAAGATTAATAAAATTGCAAGTGATAAATTGTATCGCGTCAACAAGACATTCATAACCAATCTTATCAAATATATAAAATCATTATTAACACTGCCCGTATATGAAAGCAGTGCTCTCATCAAAATATCACTAAAAGAAAAATCTATTACTGAGTATTTCACACTAGAATCTTTAGCAGAAATGAAATCGCACATCATCAAGCTCAGTAAGTATACTTTATATTCCACAGTCAAAAGAGAATGTTCATTTTTATTACACACGTTAACCTTTGATGAAGAATTAACACAACAATTGCTAAAAATTCAATCACTTTATAATGCCGACTTTAGTAACGTGATCACTTATTTAATCGATCCATTTGAAAACGAACAATTAATGGCATTAGCTACTGCTGTTAATGAATCCACCTTGGCGTCAACTGAACTAAAAGAGTATTTAGGTTCAAACAACTTCTCAGGAATAAAAATTGAATTGCTTAAGTATCAGGAATATCTACGTGCTTTAAGTGTTTTACGTCTAGAAGCGATACAACATCCTGATGATAGCAGTTATAATAACCGTATTAATGAAATGTATAAAAACATTAATTCTTCCTATGCTAAATTGTATGTGATTATCGACTTAATCGCCATCGTTGGCATACTACCTAAAGAACTCATGTCTGAGGAGCTACAGTTAATTGTTGATAACACGATTTTACATCTGGATGATATTAATTCATCGTTTATTTATTTGAGCAATATTGCTCATGAGTTCGGATACAAAACCATTGATCCTAAAGATATATTTCAAATACGCATCGTTAGAGGCGATTTTTTTCATAAAAAAGATCATGACTTATTATCTAATGTGTCAATTGCCATACTACTACATATTTCACCATTGGAGTTACTTGATGGCATCAATGAACACTTTCAAAGATATAGTGCCGAGCAGAAACAAGAGTGCTTGTTTTTTATTGAAGACTATTTAGCTTATGATACTAAAAATACGCTATTTACTGCAATAAATCCTGAAAAAAGTGAATTATACAATAAGCTGGCCATTTTCTTGAAAAGTCTCAACGAATTTGGGATATCAACAAACCGCCTATTATCATTAATTCAGCAAAGCATTGATGAAAACAAGACACGATTTAACAACATAATTAAAGATATTGACAACAATACCTTTACTAAAAATCAACTTATTCGCAAGATCAACACCATCAACGATAACATTTCGCAAAATAAATTTCACTTAACAAAGCTTGACGAATATTTAACTGAAATAGATCATATTATTAGCTCTGATAATTTTCAGAAATTTTCACGACAGGAACAATCGCAATTATTAAGTGTTTTTAATGATATAAAAGATCAATTTAAAACCTTGCCCTTTTATGACAAATGGTTAGATAAATTACGAAATAATTTTAACCAAGCTTTATTAGGAAAATCTTCATCACCAGCACCTAGAAATCCCGTAAAACCTGCTAAATCATTTGAAAACAAAATGAGTTTTATTGAGGCAATTAAAAACACAGTTGAGAATGAAAATGGCCAAAATTTTTATACTAAAATGGTAACTAAATTTATCAATACTTTAGAATCAGAATTTGCAGGATTAATCCAGCAAATAGACATCAGTGAGTTGAGAGATTTAAACTGGACTCGTGATGAACAACGAATCAAAAGGGATTTAAATCCAATTGCTCCCAATGTAAGACTTTATCATCATTATTTAGATGCCGCTGTGCAATATGTAAGCTTTTTGATTTTTTATCACATTGATAATAATCATGTACCCAAATTACATCATGACATGAAACAGGTTAAACAATACTACCAATTTATTGAAAATGCATTGACTCGCTCTCTCGAAATGAAAGCATTAACCACGGCTTATATTCTTTTTAAAGCTATTCAATCCAAACCTATTAAACGGTTACATTTAGTGTCAAAAGCAGCTAAAACAATTTATATGTCCTATTTGAGCAAGACAAAAGAGTCACAAATTAAAATAGCGACTATTATGCGAAAAAATGATGTGATACCTCTATTACCTTATATTGAACAGCAACTGATTTTCTCATACAAAAAGCACTACGGCAGTCAATTTGAGCAGCTAAGTAATACTGGGCGCTTATTAAAATATTTCGAATCTAAAAAACGAGACATTAAAAATAGCCGCAAACCAAATGATGATATCTTTTCAGACATGAATTATTTCCTTCAAAAATTAAATATTTTACATGTCGAGGAAGAAACTTTGGATACGATCAAATCGTATCGTTTCTTGGTGAAGGCTTCTAATGATTTAAACCCTGATATTACCAAAAAATTCTCTTTAAGTGATTTCAAGTCCCTAAGCGATTTAGTAAAACACCTAAAATTATGCCAAACACGCTTTATTGATCATCAATTTAAAACTGTTACTCCTGAAAATGATATATACCAATGGGTAATGTCAGTCATTAAAAATGATAATAAATTTAGCTATTTTTCCGATGCCATTGAAACACTCTTTATTCTAAATGAAATCAATCAAGCACAGAAGCGAACTTATAAACGGTTTCATGCCCACTTAGTACAAATACTTTCTCTTTATCAACAAAAAGTTTCCAATGCTTTAAAAAAGACAGATGATACCAATCATAGTCACCTCGATTATTTTTTTGCACAATTTAATAAAATGAAACGTATTAGGGATATTAAAGATGCAGAAGATAACGCTTTTGATCTATTTTCAAATTTACAAAGTGCAAAAAACACCATTAAGAAATTTGACGAAGAATATACGTTTTATCTTGGTATTTTAGAGCAATTTGAAAAAAGTCGATCTCAAGCTGCTTATTCACAATTGCTTGATGATGTATTATCGGGAAATGCCAAAAAAACGCTAACGCTTCCTACTGAAACTGCTAGTACAAGCCAATCCATTTACCAATCACTTTTACCAGAGAATGAGTATGACATTCCAAGTGCAGAACCTGAGCATCCTGATAGAATTGGTATCAATCGGACGATGTCATTCACACCAAATGAACAGTCTTCTGTACTTGCTTTATTTAAAACAGATGAATTAAAAGCAGAATTTATCAGTGCATTCCCGTGGGCGATTCAAATTGATAATCTCGACAAGTTAAATAAAATGACGTTTAATCCTAATGCTAATTTACTCGGAACGCCAAAGACATATAGTCTCTCTCTTCAATTAGCTGCAATGAGATTTGTGCTTATCACACTGGATAGCTTAGGTAAAATTGCGGGGTTTTCAGGTCAATTAACCATTCAGAATTTTGATCGTATCAGTGAAATTGTCAACCAACTAAAATGGCTTACCTCACAATTAAAAGATCCTGCTATCAATGAAAGCGCTCTTTTAGAGCAAATAAAGGCCGTCAACAATGAAATGGCCTTCCATAACCAAGAATATTTTGAGATGCAACAGCTTTATAATCCACCGTTTATTGTAGAAGACAATCCCAATATGAATGGCTTTTGTCATCTTAATGAACATCTTATTTATGAGTTAACAGCTAATGAATACGAAGACAGTTTACTTGCTCCAGCAAAACCTTCAGCTCCTTATTCAGAAAAAATCAGTCAGGTAATTATCAATCACGAGAAAACTTGACGCATTAAGCATTTGACTCGCATAATCCATCTCATTTTATATGCATTTCTGGAGTGCTTAATGTCTTTTCAAAATACCCCTGAAAAATTTGGCAGTCTAACAAAGTTTTTACATTGGATCATCTTTATTCTATTTGTCGCTCAGTACTATCTCGTTTACCGACGTGAATATTTTCCAAAAGATACCAATGAGAAATTACAGTATCTTTTACTTCATAAATCATTAGGTATCTGTGTACTGATTATCGCATTTATTATGTTGATGTGGCGCAAAGTGGGCACACGTCCTTTAATGCCAAGCAGCATGACCCCCATTGAACAAAAAGCTGCAAACACTATGCATATTTTGCTTTATGTCGCGATGTTCATTATGCCTATTAGCGGTATTTTGATGTCTACGTTTGGTGGATATCCAATAGGATTTTTTGGCTTATTTAAATTACCGATGCTATTCGCTAAGAACGAAACCTTTGGCGGTATTTTTTACCAAACGCACGTTTGGAGTTCCTACGCGATCATTGCTTTGGTGAGTGGACATGCCTTAGCAGCGTTTTATCATCATTTTGTGAAGAAAGATAATGTATTGAGACGGATGGTCTAAACATCTAATCCTCCCCTTCCAACTCCATCTCGTATAACGCCTTATTTCTCTCTCCCGCTTCGCGGGGGAGGGTGACACAGACGAGCAAAGCGAGGATGTGTCGGGTGGGGGAAACGTTATTCGCTCTTAACCAACCGGATCTCTCGATAATACGGCTTCCAGATCTGCTCTTTCACAAACGCCGCAAATTCCATATTAGGCTTCACCCTGGCAACGCCATCTTGAATGGCTTGCGCAGCAACAGCATGTCCTACAGAAGCCGCTAACTCTGGAATATCGGTGACTGGAGGCAACAAGGGCTGGCTAAGATCTTGTAATATCGGCGCACGCTCACTGATTGCTTCAGTTGCAGCCCATAACATATTATCGGTGACCACATTTGCTTTTGTGGCAATAACACCGAGGCCAATGCCCGGAAACGATAAAGCATTGTTGCATTGAGTAATGGTGTACGTTTTACCTTGATACTCAACGGGTGGGAAAGGGCTTCCTGTCGCAATCAAGGCTCTACCATCGGTCCAGGTAATTAAATCTTGCGGATCACCTTCACAATTCTCATTCGGGTTAGATAAAGGACAAATGATCGGTAAAGAAGTGTTTGCTGCCATCGTTTTAACGATAGCTTCATTAAAGGCACCCCTCACCGTTGAACAGCCAATTAGAATCGTTGGGTGAACTTGATTGACCACCGCTTCCAAATCACGCTTATCGGTGGGCCACGCATTCACTTCATCTTTTGGCCGCGCATAAGGTTGTTGAAAAACATTGAGTTCTTTCATACCTTCAACGAGCACACCATGACGATCAACCAACCAAAATTGCCGTCTAGCAACAGCTTCTGGAACGCCTGCATGCACCATGGCATTAAACAAGAGATCAGCAATACCCAATCCCGCAGTTCCTGCTCCAAAGACCACAATTTTTTGTTCTTTAATTGCCAAATTGGAAGCTTTAATTGCAGCTAGCAGTGCCGCTACTGTCACGACTGCCGTCCCTTGCATATCGTCATTAAATGAGCAATGTTGCAATCGGTAGGTTTCTAAAATACGTCTGGCATTTTGCTGCGCAAAGTCTTCCCAATGGATCATACAATTAGGAAATTTAACCTTAACGGCATTCACGAAACTTTCAATAAAGTCATCATATTCTTTACCGGTTATTCGCGCATGTCGCCAACCCAAATATAGCGGATCATTTAATAATTCAGGGTTATTGGTGCCCACATCCAACATAATAGGAACAGTTCTATAAGGGTTAATGCCACACAAACTATAAACAACCAGTTTCGCAACAGGAATATCCATCCCGCCAATACCTTGATCACCAATTCCTAAAATACGTTCGCCATCGGTGGCAACCAACAGTTCAATTTCATGATGCGTGCGGTTATCTAAAATTTCATCGATTTTGTCACGATCTGGATAGGCAATATAAAGGCCACGCGGCTGGCGGAATTCATGGCTAAAGCGTTTTACCGCAGCACTCACACCAGGCGTATAAATAAGCGGTAACGTTTCGTGCAAATTATCAAGCAGTAGCTTATAAAAAAGAATTTCGTTTTTATCATGCAAATTATTCAGATAAATATACTTTTGCATGGTCGATGTATAACGATTGAATTGGTTCTTAGCGCGATCTAATTGTTCTTGGAGGGTTTCAACGCGATGAGGTAACTTGCCTAGCAATTTTAAAGCATGGCGCTCAATTTGCGTAAAGGCCGTGCCTTTATTTAACAAAGGAGCTACCAGTAATTCTTTGCCGGTTAGTTCAGTTTCAATCCATTCATGACCCAAGCCATGATCAATACGCGTGGTATATTTTAGCATGTGCTTATTTCAACCAGTTCCTTGCGTTGACAAAAAGTGACATCCAGGGTGTGTCCTGTTCCCTTGTCTTGGGATGCCATGAAAGCTGCCACGTTTTAAATACTCTTTCTGGGTGCGGCATCATAATCGTGGCGCGACCATCATCCGTCGTAAATCCGGTCATGCCATGCCCTGATCCATTAGGATTTAAAGGGTAGCTCTCTGTGGGTTTACCATGATTATCTACAAAACGCAACGCAACCTTCGTATTGGCATTGGTGCCTGTAGCAAAACCTTCCCCATGAGCCACCGCAATGGGGAATATCATCCCGGTCAAACCATTTAGAAATATGGATGGTGACTGACAAACTTCAACCAAACTTAATCTTGCTTCAAATTGTTGGGATTGGTTTTGGACAAATCGTGGCCAATGTGTTGCACCTGGAATGATATCACTGAGTTGTGAAAGCATTTGACAGCCATTGCACACGCCTAAGGTAAAAGTATTGTGACGTGCAAAGAATGTCGTAAATTCGTCTCTTAGCTTTTGTGAGTGCAAAATAGCTTTTGCCCAGCCCTTGCCTGCGCCCAATACATCACCATAAGAAAAACCACCACAAGCGGCCAAACCATGAAATGAGGCTAAGCTCGCGCCAGAGAGCAAATCACTCATTGTCACATCAACCGCTTCAAATCCAGCTAAGGTGAACGCTGCAGCCATTTCATTATGACCATTCACCCCTTGTTCTCGCAAAATGGCCACTTTAGGCTTGGTGCCTTGATAAGTTGCAACTTGTGGCAGCTTGCTTGGCATTGTCACGAACAAGCCCGGATCATCATCATTGGCAATGCTGTTGTAAACTTGTTTAGCGCAAGCGGGATTATCTCGCATGGCCTGCATCACGGTGCTGGTTTTTGACCATAACGTCTGCAATTCTTTACGCTCTTCTTCGTAATAGATCTTTCCTTGATGAGAGATAACGATATTCTCTTCATCTTCATTCAGCGTTGCAATAACATGTAACGTATCACCAAGTCCTGCACCTACGAAAATCGCTTTGCATTTATCTAAAGAGGCTTTTTCAATTTGTAATACAACACCTAATTCTTCATTCACTAAAGCTGCTATGATGTCACGACTTTCTTTAACATAGGTTGTTAAATCAATTTCTAAACCCACATGCGTTGCAAATGCCATCTCACACAAAGTGACTATCAGGCCACCGTCACTGCGATCATGGTAAGCCAAGAGCAGATTGTCAGCTTTGAGTTGATTTAAAACATTTACAAAAGCAGGGATCTTTGGAATATCGACATCAGGCGCTTCTCCGCCGGCTTGATTCGTGACTTGCGCAAAAATACTGCCAGCTAAACGATACTGTGCATTTGCGAGATCAACAAAGAGTAATACGGTTTCCGAATCTGTGTTTAATAAAGGCGTCAGTGTTTTTCGAATATCTTGTACTGGCGCAAAAGCACTTGCGACTAAGGTCACTGGAGAAACAACTTCATATTGCCCTTTGTCATCTTGCCATACGCTGCGCATTGACATGGAATCTTTTCCAACTGGTATCGTGATATTCCACGCTGGACATAATTCTTTACCAACTGCTTTCACTGCCGCATATAATGCTGCATCTTCTTCACTATTTTGCGCAGCAGCCATCCAGTTGCAAGATAAACGAATATCGCTTAACGCTCTGACATCACTTGCTAAAATATTTAATACCGCTTCCGCCACAGCCATTTTCGCAGAGGCTGCTGGATTGATCAGCGCAATGGGTGGTCGCTCGCCCATACTCATTGCTTCACCTGTAAAAGTGGTATAACCCGATGCAGTGACTGCACAATCTGCCACAGGCACTTGCCAAGGGCCAACCATTTGATCACGCGCCACAAGACCTGTGATGGTTCTATCGCCAATGGTAATTAAAAAGGATTTATCCGCAACAGTGGGCGCTTGTAAAATGCGGCTAATGGCTTCATCAAGAGGAATGATATCGGTGTTGATATCCACTATCGAGGCATTTTTAGTGACCGCTTTCTTAAAAAGTTGTGGGGCATTGCCAAATAATAATGACTGAGGTATATCAATGGGCTTATTCGCAAACAGCTCATCTTGCAAGGTGAGATGCGGATCATCTGTTGCTTGTCCTAAAACAGCATAAGGACAACGCTCACGTTTTGCTAATGCATCAAATTCCGCTAATCTCTCAGGATGAATTGCCAGCACATAGCGCTCTTGAGATTCATTACACCAGATTTCTAACGGCGTCATTCCCTTTTCATCATTGGGAATTTTTCTTAAGGAAAGTTGGGCCCCTTTAGCAGCATCGTGAACCAACTCAGGAATAGCATTGGCTAAACCACCTGCACCCACATCGTGGATCGAAATAATGGGATTATTCTCACAAGCGACACAAGCATCAATGACTTGTTGGGCTCTTCGCTGCATTTCAGGGTTTTGTCGTTGCACTGAAGCAAAATCTAATTGCGCATCACTAGAGCCTTGTGCGACTGAAGAAGCAGCTCCTCCGCCTAAACCAATTTTCATGGCAGGACCACCCAGCACAATGATCAAGGCATTGGCTGGAATGGGATCTTTGCTGACATGTTGCTCTTGAATATTCCCCATACCGCCAGCAATCATGACGGGCTTATGGTAGCCTCTGGCATAATAGGTTTTCTCACTTTGTTCTGCTTGCTCAAATGTCCTAAAATAACCCACCAGATTAGGTCGACCAAATTCATTGTTAAAAGCAGCGCCACCAATTGGCCCCTTTAACATGATCTCACTGGCACTGACAATCCTATCTGGGTAATACGCTTTGCCTTCCCAAGGTTGCGGCAAATGCGGTAACCGTAAGTTCGATACAGTAAAACCACATAACCCTGCTTTGGGTCTTGCGCCTCTCCCAGTTGCTCCTTCATCACGGATTTCTCCTCCCATGCCCGTACCGGCTCCCGCAAAGGGTTCGATAGCGGTAGGATGGTTGTGGGTTTCTACCTTCATTAAGATATGAACTTTTTGATCATGAAAACGGTAGGTTTTGTCGAAAGTATCACAATAAAAACGTTCATGACCAAAACCTTCTATCACCGCGGCATTATCATGATAGGCCGACAATACGCCTTTAGCATTGTGCTGATAGGTATTTTTAATCATACCAAATAGCGAGTCTTGTTGAAGAATTTGATCAATTTCAAACTGGGCTTTAAAAATTTTATGCCGGCAATGCTCGGAATTTGCTTGAGCAAACATCATCAACTCAACATCGGTGGGATCGCGCGCTAATGCAGTATATTGATCCGCTAAATAGGTCATTTCATCTTGCGATAAAGCAAGGCCTAACTGTTGATTAGCACGCTCTAATGCAACTTTACCTTCGCTTAATAAGGCAATAGATTGCATCGATCCTGGTGATTGCACTGCAAACAATGCGGTAATATCTTGCCAAGCGGTCACAACCGATTCTGTCATACGATCGTGAAGCAAAGGTAAAAGCTGAGACAGCTCAGTTTGAGTTAATGGCTTATTGCCCTCTACAGATAATTGATAAACGCAAGCACGTTCAATCCGGCTCACTTTATCAAGACCGGCATGATGCATAATATCAGCGGCTTTACTGCCCCAAGGTGATTGCGTACCAAAACGTGGAATGATCCAAAGTGAAAATCCCTGACTATCGGTACTTTCATTCAATTGGCTTTCCAGCACTTCACAGAGCCTAGCGTTCTCTTGTTGGCTTAAGGGATCCGCGGTATGCACAAAATATTCCGTGTGCGCTGTCAACGCTTTTAAGCGCGGCAATTTTTCTTGCAACCTTGTGAATAATTGGGAAACTCTGAAATCTGAAAGCGCATTTTGACCAACGAGTCTTAGCATCCTATTCACCCTACTTTAGCGCCTTGGCGCTTTTTACGAAAAAAATTTGATAATAATTGACTGCACTCATTTGCAAGAACACCTGAAGTCACCTCTGTTCGATGATTGAGTTCTGCATGTTGCAAGATATTAAAAATACTGCCTGCGGCACCCGTTTTGGGCTCACTCGCACCAAATACTACTCGGGCCACCCTTGCTTGAATAATAGCACCCGCACACATCGCACAGGGCTCTAATGTGATATATAACGTGGTATTGGGAAGTCGATAGTTTTTTTGGTTGAGAGCACCTTGGCGTAAAGCATTGATTTCGGCGTGGGCACTGGGATCGTGATGTTGAATGGGGCTGTTTGCCCCTTTCCCAATGACTTCACCTTCGTAAACTAATATTGCCCCTACCGGCACTTCGCCGGCTAATTCAGCCTGTTTCGCCAAATCTAGCGCTTGGCGCATCCACATTTCATCGATTTCATTTTCTATTTGAAACATTGTTATTGCAAATGGCCGCCATTTTATTCCCACTCAATAGTAGCTGGAGGTTTGGATGAAATATCGTATGTCACGCGTGCTATACCCTTAATTTCATTAATGATCCGACTCGATGCCATCTCTAATAATTCATAAGGTAAGTGCGCCCAGGTGGCTGTCATAAAGTCTGTGGTTTCTACCGCACGCAATGCAATCACATATTCATAACTTCTGGCATCGCCCATCACGCCAACTGCTTTAACCGGTAAAAAGACGGCGAAAGCTTGGCTCACTTTGTGATAGTAGTTAAAGTGATGTAAACATTCGATAAAAATGGCATCGGCTTGGCGCAATAAATCGGCGTAGCTTTCTTTGACTTCGCCTAAAATGCGTACACCCAAACCTGGACCAGGAAAAGGATGGCGATAAACCATTTTCTCTGGTAAGCCTAAGGCAACACCCAGTTTTCGCACTTCATCTTTAAAGAGTAAGCGTAACGGTTCACACAGTTTTAAATTCATTTTTAGAGGCAAGCCACCCACATTATGGTGGGATTTAATCACATGCGCTTTACCGGTATGCGCACCCGCAGATTCAATCACATCAGGGTAAATAGTGCCTTGGGCTAACCATTTCACTTTGGGTAAGCGCTTTGCTTCTTGATCAAAAATTTCAATAAAGGTTTTACCAATAATTTTGCGTTTCTCTTCTGGATCGGCAATACCTTTTAGTGCTTCATAAAATACGGCTTTGGCATCGACTTTAATAACCTTGACACCCATATGCTGGGAAAAGGTCGCCATCACTTGATCTGCTTCGTTTAGACGCAACAAACCATTATCAACGAACACGCAAGTTAATTTATCACCAATTGTACGATGCAACAGTGCGGCAACAACTGAGGAATCAACACCACCTGAAAGCCCTAAGAGCACTTCATCATTGCCAACTTGCTCGCGAACCGTTTTTTCCAACTGGGGAATAATATTGACGGGTGTCCATTCTGGTTTTGCGCCACAAATATCTAATACAAAGCGTTCAATCATGGCTTGACCATGTTCTGAATGCGTCACTTCAGGGTGAAACTGAATGCCATAATAATGACGCGTTTCATCAGCCATCGCGGCAATCGGCGCATTAAGACTGGCCGCAATCACTTTAAAGCCAGCCGGTATTTCAACCACTTTATCACCGTGGCTCATCCACACTGAAAATTGGGATTGCTCACTGATTTTATTGAAGAATTGACTTGGAGCCGTTAAGGAAATCTGCGCATGGCCATATTCTCGTTTACCGGATGCAGCAACTTTACCGCCTAGTTGGTGTGCCATGGCTTGCATGCCATAACAAATACCCAGCAAGGGGCATTTGAGATCAAATATCACTTGCGAAATACGAGGTGTATTTTCAAGATGCACTGATTCAGGGCCACCCGATAAGATAATACCGGCGGGAGCAAAAGCGCGTACTTTTTCAGCGCTCATGTCAAAGGGATGAATTTCGCAATAGACGCCAGCTTCACGGATACGTCTGGCAATCAGCTGCGTGTACTGAGAGCCAAAATCGAGAATCAAAATATTATTCATTTGGACCTGCATTAATCAGCGCGATAATTTGGCGCTTCTTTGGTGATGGTAACATCATGAACATGGCTTTCTCTGACACCAGCATTCGTGATGCGTACAAATTGGGTTTCGGTTCGTAAAGCTTCAATATTGGAAACACCGGTGTAACCCATGCTAGAGCGCAACCCACCCATTAATTGATGAACCACATTTAACATGCTGCCCTTGTAAGGAACACGACCTTCAATACCTTCTGGAACCAATTTATCTTCCCCTTGTTCAAGGGATTGGAAATAGCGATCGCTAGAGCCTTGACGTTGTGCCATTGCACCTAATGAGCCCATGCCACGATAAGTTTTATAGGAACGGCCTTGATAAAGAATGAGTTCGCCAGGTGCTTCATCGGTACCTGCTAATAAGCTGCCAACCATGGCTGACGAAGCACCCGCTGCCAATGCTTTGGCAATATCACCTGAATAGCGTAAACCACCATCAGCAATGATTGGCACTCGATGTTTTGATAATGCTTTTGCCACATTAAAAATGGCAGTGAGCTGTGGAACGCCGACACCTGCCACAATACGCGTGGTACAAATCGAACCAGGACCGATACCCACTTTAACGGCATCAGCGCCAGCAGCTACTAAAGCCAGTGCGCCATCGGCGGTTGCCACATTGCCAGCAATAATTTGTAATTGTGGAAAATGCTTTTTAAACCATTTTACCTTTTCAATCACCCCTTGGGAGTGACCATGTGCAGTATCGACAACAACAACGTCAACACCGGCTTCTACTAAAGCAAACGCTCTCTCCTCAGTGTCTTTACCAGTGCCGACTGCAGCACCAACACATAAGCGACCTAATTCATCTTTGCAGGATAAGGGTTTATCTTTGGCTTTTTGCAGATCCTTAACGGTGATGAGGCCACGTAACTGGAAGTTATCGTTCACAATCAGAATTTTTTCAAGACGATGCTCACGGAATAAAGGTACAACTTGATCTGTCTCGGTGCCTTCAGGCACGGTGACCAAACGTTCTTTGGGAGTCATAATGCGCGCAACCGGTAAATTCAAGTCGGTTTCAAAGCGCCAGTCTCTATGGGTTACTATGCCAACTAATTCATCTTTACCGTTGACAACAGGGACACCGGAAATCTGGTAGGTCTGCACCAGACGTAATAGTTCGCCAATAGGCGTATCCGCTTTCACGGTAATAGGATCTTTAACCACACCGCTTTCATATTTTTTGACTTTGCGGATTTCTTCGGCTTGTGCTTCAATGGACATGTTTTTGTGAACAATACCAATACCACCCTCTTGCGCTAGCGCAGTCGCCATTTGCGCTTCGGTAACGGTATCCATGGCAGCAGAGACCAAGGGAATATTGAGTTGGATATTGCGGGTAAGCTGGGTTTTTAAGTGGACGTCTTTAGGCAAGACGGCAGAATGGGCAGGAACCAACAAGACGTCATCGAACGTTAACGCATCTTCAATAATCCGCATGATTCACATCCCATACGTAAAAAATAATCGCTTATTTTAACCGTTTTTAGGCTAAAAATAAAGGTCTTTACATGTTCACATCTATAGAAATGAAAGAAGAAAAATCGGTATTAACAGTTCAGCAGCTAAACCAAGCCGCTCGTACGATCCTTGAAACCGAGTTCGGTAGCTTATGGGTCAAAGGTGAGCTATCAGGCGTGAAGCCACACCATTCTGGACATCTTTATTTCACCTTGAAAGACGCTTATGCACAGATCCGTTGCGTGATGTTTCGCGGCCAAAATCGCCAATTAGGCTTTACCCCCAAAGACGGACTTGAGGTCATTTTAAGAGGCAATGTCACTGTTTACGAGCAAGGTGGCTCCTACCAGCTGACGGTACTGACAATGGAAGAAAGCGGACAAGGACAGCTCCAAATTGCTTTTGAAGCCCTCAAAGCCAAACTCCTTGCCAGCGGCTATTTTGCCACAGAGCGCAAAAGAGCTTTACCTCATTTTCCCAAACATATTGGTATTGTGACCTCAAAAACCGCAGCAGCCTTACAAGATATTTTAACCGTCTTAAAACGACGATATCCTATTGCCCCCATCACCCTCTACCATACCAGCGTCCAAGGATCGGCAGCAGCTAAAGAAATCGCCAATGCCATTCAAAAGGCCAATCAGGCTAAAGCGTGTGATGTGTTAATCGTGGCACGAGGGGGTGGTTCTTTAGAAGATCTGTGGTGCTTCAATGAAGAAATTGTCGCTAAAGCGATTTATGAAAGTGAATTACCCATTATTACGGGTATTGGCCATGAAGTGGATTTTACCATTGCCGATTTTGTGGCAGATGAAAGAGCCCCTACACCATCGGTTGCAGCTGAAAAAGCCACGCCCGATAGCGAAGATTTATTAGGGATTTTTGAACATAAGCGGCAACGATTAAACCAAGCAGGTTTACGTTTGCTACAGCATTATGCGCTTAAATTAGATGGTCTGGAAAAGCGCTTGCTTCACCCTGGTCAGCGTTTACAACAAGCCAATTTGCGTTGCCAACATTTACAAAGCAAGATGCAAATGTTGATACAAAATACATTGCAAAATGCAGGCCACCGTCTTGCTAAGTTTAGCACCCACTTAAATAGTGTCAGTCCTTTAGAAACGCTGAGTCGCGGTTATGCGCTGGTCACCGATCCCAATACAGGTCATGTGATAAGAGAGAGTAAAGAGCTTGCCCTTGGCCAAACTGTCAATACCAAGCTCAGCCAAGGATCTTTTAATAGCACCGTCACCGAGATCACTTCATCGGACTAGATCGTGTTGCTAAAGCTATTTTGATCGACTCTATTTGCTGATTTAACATCGGATTTTTCGACGGTACATATTTTTTCGTTATTTTCTCTAAGCATTCTAAATGTTTTTGTTGCTCTATTCCCTTTGATTCAGCTGCCAACTTTAAGCGACGGCCAATAAGCGAAAACATCATGATATCACTTACCGAATCCAATCCCAGATCATCTTGATCATGATTTGAATGCAGCTCGCAACTCATTTGTAAATGCTGCAATTTCTCCACCAACAATTCTTCAGGTGATTTATCTGCTAAGGCCATTTTTGCAAATTCGGTACTAAGACTTGGTTCTTCTGCCGATTGCTGAAAAACATCAGCCTCATTTGGGCTTATTTGTGTACTAGTACGCCTGCGTGGCTTAATAAGCGGCTGAATGATTTGAATTTTGGCTGGTGCACTGGATTGACTGCGACTCGATCTGGATGATGATGCGGCTTGATGCTTTGGCACAGATGAAGCAGCAAACGAGACGCTTTTCGGTAACTCTGAAACGGTATTTTGTCGCTTCAATGTTTTATATTCACTCAGTCGTTGAGTGGGATCCTTCAGAGACAAGAGATGCCCTGCTTTAATATATGCAGAAAATAGTCTCGCAGCAACGTCTGTCAATGCTTCGTTAATTGGTCTTTTTTCTCTTTCAATCAAAGTCATTTTTTGAATACATTTAATTAATTGATAACGTAATTCGTCTTTGGCATTCTCATCAATTTTCTCAACAGACTTAATTCCAGAACCTTTGCCCTCTTTTTCCTCTTTTATTGGTAAAGGCGCAAATACGTCTGGCATCAATCCTTTGATCTCGTCAACGGTTAGATGGCGTTTTATGTCCTGTTCTTTTTGGATCTGCGAATATTTTTTCAAACCTTCTTGAACGTTATATTTAGTTAATATCTCGCCTAATACAATACCCAGTTGCCAAACATCACAGGCTTTGTCCCAATTTGGGCGTTCTTTAACATCCCTCAAGTATTCAGGGGGCATATACCCGAGCGTGCTAGCATCTTCTTTGCACTCTTCTTTACCTTCGAGAATACCTGTGCCCAAATCGATTAATTTTAAAGCAGTCACTTCTTGCAGTTGACCTGCTTTATTGACAACAAAATTATCCGTTTTAATATCCCGATGCACTAAGCCAACCGCATGTAACCCCATCATTTCCCGGATAGCATACACGGCTAATCTAGAGATCGTCATGATATCTAATTCTTTTTTCTTTACAAAAAAACTCGGCACATCTTTAGGTTGCGTTGTATCCAATTCATATAGAAAGTCTCTTAAGCAGCTCCCTGGAACATAGGTCATTACGGTATAATGGACCGTCATTTTAGCTATCTCGGCTTCATATTGATCCGACGTTAAACCTTCTAATTTAACATCCGCTGGAAGATCTTTGGCACAAGCATGTAAACGATTACATAAATCCAGGTTTCGGCGCTCTATCCACAAGTCATAATCAAAAGAGGGTGTGTTCACTTTTTGAATTTTAACTGCAACCAATTTATTGCTTGTGATGTGTTGCCCCAAGATAACTTTTCCTTGCGCGCCCTCACCTAAAATCCGGTTATGATCTAAAACATAGAGATCTAAAGCTTTAAGGTGAATTTTTTTAGATTGTTTTTGATCACCTTTTTTAGCAACCAAAATTTGCCACTTTATTTTTTCATGTTCAATACTAACGACAATATCTTCTTTACCAAATTCACGAAGTCTTAATTCATTTTCAACCAACTTCATAATGGCTTGAACTTTTTCTTCAGGAATAAAACTCTCTTCGCTAGGGCTTGAAAGGCGAGGGCTGGTCAACATGGGATATGTTCAACTATGCTGAAAAAATCAGATTATAAATTAATCAATTTAGATTGCAAACATAAGGACATAATCTTTTAAGATTATGTTAGCTAACTTAATCTTGTAGAATGAAAGCAAGATTAGCCTTTACGACGCTTAGCGTGCTTTTTAACAAAATTCATTAACCGTTGGCGTTTTTTAACTTGTCTTGGCGTTAAAATATTGCGTTTGCCCTCATAAGGATTTTCACCCGTTTTACAGATGATTTTAACGGGTGTACCAACAAGCTTTAACGCTTTCATAAAGAACTTCGATAAATAACGCTGATAACTTTGCGGTAGTTCCTCGGTCTGATTACCATGGATCACGACTTTTAAGGGATTATGTCCACCACAGTGTGCATACCGCAATTTAATACGTCGGCCTTTCACTAATGGCGGTTCATGTGAACGAATAGCCCTTTGTAGAATATCGGATAAGTCGGTTGTTGATAAAACCGTATTCACACTGGCAAATACTTGATCGATTAATGGGAATAAATTCCCAACCCCTGAACCATGTAAAGCAGATATAAAATGCCGTGGCGCAAAGTGCGCGAATTTTAAGCGATAAACTAATTGCTTTTTCACATTTTCTTTATCTTCGTCAGCTAAACCATCCCATTTATTGGCAACGATAATCAAACCACTGCCTTCTTCAATAGCAAGATCGAGCAAGGTGAGATCTTGATCGGTTAAGCCTAATTTGGCATCAAACACCATGATACAAACATGAGCGTCTTTAATGGCCTGAAAGGTTTTAATGACCGAGAATTTTTCGAGTGTTTCAGTAATGGTGCTTTTTCTTCTCACACCGGCGGTGTCAATCAAGGTGTAGTTTTTGCCCATGCGCTCTAAAGGCACATAGATGCTATCACGAGTCGTGCCTGGTCTATCGCAAACAATCACTCGCTCTTCACCTAATAAACGGTTCACTAAAGTGGATTTGCCGACATTCGGTCTGCCGATAATGGCCACTTTGGGCGCATCGCGATATTCCGGTTCAAGTTCGAATTCATCTTGTTTTTCTTCTGGAATCAACGCGAAGGCTTTTTCCAATAAGTTATGAATACCCCGATTGTGACTCGCGGCGGTTTCAACTTGGTGCGTGAAACCGCTACGATAAAATTCTGCGCTCGCCACTTCAATATTCAACCCATCGACTTTGTTGATAACCAGCATCATGGGTTTGGATTGCTTGCGTAACATTTTAGCGAGTTCAGCATCGGTTGGCATAAAACCTTGACGCGCATCCACCACAAACAAAATGAGATCGGCATCGCCTAATGCTTGGATAGCTTGATGATAAGAAGCTTGGTCAATCAAGTCCTGGGTTTTGCCTTCGCCAATACCACCGGTATCAACCACCAAAAAGGATTTGTCTTGCCAATTTCCATGGCCGCATTGCCGATCACGGGTAACTCCAGGCTGGTCCATCACCAAGGCTTGACGCGATTGCGTTAAACAGTTGAATAAAGTAGATTTCCCAACATTAGGTCGCCCGACTATGGCAATTAACGGTATCATCCCACGCTCCCATCTTTTAAGCGGACTGCAGCAATTTTACCACTTTGTGCTCGAACCCAAACGCCATTGGCATTGGTAACAGGCTCTTGGTAATACTTGCCTTTAATTTGTAAACGATCAAGCAGATGACCATTACGGCTATCCACAAAATGCAGATATCCTCCACGATCTGCTACAACCACATTTCCTCTCACGACGGCAGGGCCCGTAATGAAGCGATCATTTAATGCATCTTGCTTCCAATAGGTTTTGCCGGTGTGTTGGTCGATAGCCCATAATTGATGAGACGTATCAGTCACATACAAATATTGGTGATCAACCGCAATATTTTGATAAGACGAAATATCACGTTCCCAGACTAAATTGCCTGAATTAACATTAACGGCAGCGAGTTTGCCTTGATAATTAATCGCATAAACGATTTCACCCACCACCACAGGATCCGCACTAATATCGACCATGCGTTGCAATTCAGATCGACCACGAGGCTGTGTGATAGGTCTTTCCCATGTCACTAAGCCACTTTGTAAATCAAATGCTTGCAATTTACCGGTTGCAAAACCGACTAATACGGTATTGCCACTGACAACAGGCGAACTGCTGTAATGCAAGCTCAAAGAAGGTACGGATTGATCAACTCGCCAAATAGGTGTGCCTTTATTTGCATCGATTGCACTAACGGAACCATCAATAGCATGAACAAGTACCACGCCTTTTGCAGCACAGGCGGGCGCAAGCACTTCACTCGATACTTTCGCTTCCCACAATTGGCGTCCATCATTAGCATCTAATGCAACAACCATCGCATCTTTAGTCGTTAACAATAATTTATTATCAAAAAACGTTGGGCCTGCTATCCATTTTTTACCGGTGCTAACACTCCACAGTTTTTTGCCGCTATTGGAATCTAACGCAACCACTTTACCACTGTGATCGGCGCCATAAACCATCTGCGGACCAACATAAGGTTTCAGCTTGGTGAAATATTCTTGTTTTGACAGTGTTCCATTTGTCCAAGCAACATTGGCTACGACAGGCACCGATTTTGCCGCCGACAATTCTGGCAGTTCACCGATTTTAGGTTCTTGACGACCAGCAAAAGGATTTCGAACTGGGCTTTGACCACAACCCATCGTTTGCAGTAAAAGGCCGCTGATAGCGACGACGCTTAACCCTTTTATCAATCCTTTAATCATGATTTTTCTGCCTTATTTTTATCTACTGCGATCCCAAGTTCTTCTAATTTCATTTTTAACAAAGGGCCCACCATGCTTTCTTCTTTCGCCGATTTAATCGCTAATTCGTAGGCGCTTTTAGCCCCTTTAGGATCATTTTTCTTTAACAGAACATCCCCTTTCATTTCTGCCATGAGTGGCAAAAAGCCGCGGGCTTTTTGTTCATCAAATACCGCCAAAGCTTCATCAAGTTTATTCTCAGCGATCAGTAAACGCATCAATCTTGCGCGTGACAAAGCAGAAAAATCAGCTTGTTTACCGTGATTGATAACCCACTGATATCCTTCAATGGCTTTTTTATAGTCATTGTCTTTAACCGCTTGATGAGCTATCACCAATGCTGCTAATGACGCATAAGGTGTTTGCGGATATTGCTTTAATAGCAGTTCAGCTTTGCTTTTTAAGGTCGTTTCATCTTTTTGCTCAAATGCCATCATTAATGACACATAATTTTCAGAAGCTTGTTCGGCCACCACGTCTTGATGATGAAACCAATATCGAACCCCTGCAATGATTGAAAAAATAATAATCAACGCCCAGGTCAATTGATTACCATGTTTTTTAAACCAATTTTTCACAGCTTCTAATTGTTGTTCTTCTGTTGCATATGCTTCCATGAATGAATATCCCCTGTTACTTAATTAATCTTCAAACGCGTTTTGAAAAAAGCAATTGCCTCAAGGATCGTTACCGTTTGTTGAGGCATCTCTTCTCGTAAAGATTTAATACTGATCATCTGGTTTTTTATTTCTTCTTCACCCAAAATCAGCGCAAAACTAGCGCCGCTTTTGTCAGCCTTTTTAAATTGGCTCTTAAAACTGCCGCCCCCACAATTCACCAGTAATCGTAATGTGGGTAACGCATCTCGTAATTTTTCAGCTAACACGAGTACCTGCTTTTCGGCTAATGCCCCTTCCGCAACACAATACGCGTCAACGGTTGAAAGTGTTGGGATAAGGTTATTATCAACCAATAACATCACTAAGCGCTCAACGCCCATGGCAAAGCCAACACCTGCTGTCGCGGGTCCACCCATTTGGCTAACCAGATCGTTATAACGTCCACCCGCACACACGGTGCCTTGCGAACCTAATTCGGTTGTCACCCATTCATAAACGGTATGGGTGTAATAATCTAAACCACGTACTAATCGCGTATCCACTTCAAAAGCAAGACCCGCATTTTCTAAAAGCTGTTTCAGCTGTTCAAAATGATCGAGTGATTCACTGCCTAAGTAATCTAAAAGGATGGGCGCTTTGGCAATGAGTGGTTTCATTGCTTCATTTTTGCTATCCAATATCCTAAGTGGATTACTCTCTAATCGTCGCTTACTGTCTTCGTCTAACAAATCTATCGAGGCTCTAAAATAATCAACTAACGCTTTGCGGTAAGTTGCACGCTCTGTTGCTAGCCCCAGAGAATTAAGTTTCAAAACTACCTTATTACTTAATCCCACTTCACGCCACAATCTCGCCATCATCAAGATCTGCTCTGCATCCACATCTGGCCCTTGCAAAGCAAAAGCCTCAACGCCAAACTGATGAAATTGACGATATCGCCCCTTTTGGGGGTTTTCACGCCTAAACATGGCGCCATAATACCATAATCGTTGGGATTGGTTTCGGATCAGGCTATTCTCAAGAACCGCTCGAACTGTCTGGGCAGTACTTTCAGGACGCAGCGTCAGGCTTTCGCCCCCTTTATCTTCAAACGTGTACATTTCCTTTTCGACAATATCGGTGACTTCTCCGATAGCACGTTTGAATAGATCGGTCTGCTCAAGTAAGGGCATACGAATTTCTTGGTAACCATAAGATGAGACGAGAGCTCGGATCTTTGCTTCAACGTAATGCCAAGCAGCTACTTCATGCGGCAAAGTATCTTTCATTCCCTTGACGACTTTTAGGCCTGATGACATAACAAAACTGCTCCTTGGCGATTCTTGTTAAAATAAAGGGGTTTACTTTAACAAGAACCAGTCACAAGTGCGACAACTAAGCAGAGGAGCAGCTAAATATTCCTAGCAAGACGCTAGGAATATCAATATTGTGTTTAATTGCTAACTTATTTTATTATAATTCGTACCATGTTCCATTCGCTCTGCGACATGCTGTGCCAGTCACTCTTTGGCAGCGACCGTCAATATTCGCATTCATGGTAAATTCACGGCAGTAGTTGCCATAGCGAGAATGACCATCGGCACAAGGTTGGTACCAACCGTGGTGCCCAGTACGACCATTTTCCCAATAGACTGTTTCGCCTACAGGTGCTCTTGAAGCAGCTGAGAATGCTCTTCTGGCATGACCATTATCTGATTCATCAAGGTAATGGCCAATGGCTTGACCCGCAACTGCTCCGGCTAAAACACCAACTGCACCACCTGCCCAACGGCCTGCTCCTTGACCAAACTGCGAGCCAATGAAACCGCCTGTAGCACCACCAATGACTGTCCCTGCCACTTCTTGGTTACCGCCACCAGTAGATTGGCAGCCAACTAATAGGCCGGTTGAAAGAACAATTAAGGGTAAAGACATTCTATATTTCATCAATTTTATACAGTGCCCTTGCGTAGCGTCGAGCCCTGCCTCCTTTTTCAATCCCATCCCATCCGTTTCTTCGGCAAATCAGCTACAATCTTTAGTAAGGTATTAAGAAAATGTACCGTTTTACGATAAGATAGGTAGATGCTTTTAAATAAGGACTTGAGCGCTAAAATGTCGCACCGTTTCGATGCAAAGCCATTAAATGCTTTCTTTCAAGAAGTTAAAGATCAAACTGGAATTGAACTGAAGTATTTGTCAGATAACGAAAAATTCCCTATACAGCTTTCTGATGAACCCGACGGTATTTCAAGGGCTCATTGTCATGAAATCATGAGTGTGATCAAGAGTCAGGTAGACTTACGAGATAACGAGATTGCTAAAATAACCCCTGTCCCTTTAACTCAACGGGTTGTCATTGAAATCACTCAACAGGCTGCCCACGATTTGGCACAAGTTTATGCGATGAGTTTGTTTATCGAGCCAGAAGACGATGCGGATTCTGACTCGGATAAAGACAAATAACGATTAACTGCGTGGTCCCATCCTTGGCCTATCTTCAAGCGTTGCCTGGGCAAGCAATTCTGTTACATCATCAAGATCGGCTTGTGGAGACGCTTGGCTTACCAAATAGTGGATAGGTGCGCGAACAAACCAATAGTCGTTTGAAAATAAATCATCAATGCTTAATCCAGATGCGATAAAGCCTGGCGTGGATTTAACCGCCCACTTGTCCTTAAGAGATAAGTTGCCAGCACTCTCCTTTATAATTTGTTTTACTATCTCAGGCTCATTCGCTTTTCCTGCAGTTAGTAAGACTTCACCCAATAAAGTACTAGCACTACGGCAAGCATCTTGATTTAATAATAGCGAGACGATATCCCATTTTGCATTTTCTGAAGCAATTTTACAGGCATGTGTAATGATATAATCACGAGTATGTTCATTTTTTCGCAATAACGTGGTTAATAACAATGTCGCTTGTGCCAAGCTGCCTTTTGCACAAACGGCTTTCAAAGCTTCGCCAACGTAATGAGGATAGGAGTTATTCTGCAAACGATCTAAAAAAACCTGGATACTGTTGGTATCTGCTGCATTACCCGCAGCAATCAATGCTTTACCATTAACGTGATAAAGATGTTCATAGTTAGGATCCAGTAAATCAATCAAATGATTATGGCCAACTTGTGCAAACATTTGCAATGTTTTACCCAATGTTGAAATTGAAAGGGTAGGCAAATGTTCTGGACTTAACCAATAGTCAGCAACTGCTGACCAAACCTGCAAATCCACTGTTAACCTTTTAGAAAGTCGGGCTGATGCGCCAAAAGCAAGTAAAGAGCTTATATATTTAGAATCAGGGATCAACTGCTTAATGATGTGAAGTTGAATTTCAGTAGGAAGAAGACCTAACAAATCACTCATTTTCTGTGCTTCGCGATCTTTATCAATAAGTTCTTCTGTATCTTCAGGCTCTTGCGTTATTTCATCTGATGATGCGCTGAAAGAGTCTTCTCTGTCTTCACTTAGCTCTATGTTTAAAGTATTTGGTCCCAACACTTGTGTATCCCCGCATTTGAGTTATTTAATAATAGGGATAATGGTATCAAGGTGTTATTTGGATGAATAGCTATATGAGATAAGAGGCGCAATTATTAGGACAATTGACTGGGTTTCCCCCACCCTAACCCGCGAAGCGGGGGAGGGTGACACAGACGAGCAAAGCGAGGCTGTGGCGGGTGGGGGCCTACAGTCTCGCGGTTCGCAGCCTTGCTGCAGTATCTTCTTTATTTGCGGTATCGAGTTTCGGATCAATGTTCAATTTGGTCGTGGTTGTCAGTTTTGCTTTAGCGGCTTCTGGGAATTGTTTATTCAGCAATAACTGATAGCTCGCCATTTTGTTTTTATCACCGCTTCTTTTAGCCAATTCAATACCCAATAACAAGAATCGTGCGTTCGGTGGCGCAATTTGAGCGTAGCGCTGATGGAATTCACTCGCTTGCTGAAATTGCTTTTCTTGAAAACGGATCATCGCCAATTCTAACAGTGCGGTGGAGCGGTTTGGATCATAACGTAAGGCTTTTTCGAAATATTCCACGGCTTTTGCAACATCGGGAATTTGGTTAACACAAACCCCTGCATTCTCAAAAGCTTCTGCCGTATTGGGGTAATTAGGATCATCAATGGCTTTTAAAAACTCTTTTTCAGATTTGCGATACTGATGCTGACGGCACAAAAAGGTACCATAATTATTACGCTCGTTGCCGCCTTTGGGGTTCAGGCTAACCGCTTTTTGGTAGGATTTTTCAGCAGCTTCAATTTCACCCACATACTCTTGAAAATAACCATAAGAATAGTGAACTTCAGGTAAATCGGGCGCAAGTGTTTTGGCGCGTAGTAATTTCGATTTAGCACGAGAAACTTGTTCTTGTTTTAAATAGTTTAACCCTAGCTCAACATTTAATCTTGCCGCTTTTTCGTAATCCACCGTTTCAGGTAAATCATAAAGGCTTGGCGCTTGATTTTGGGCTAGATTTTTATCATCTTTATTGCTAGAACAGGCCGCTAGCACGCAAATAGCGGCAATGAGAAGACCTTTTCCGTGGTTCATGACTAACTCCTAATTTGCTAATACGTTGATCGGTATCGTTTTAGCTGCTAATTGTTGTTTAAATTTGGCGCTTCTTTGCGTTTTATCGTTCACCTGCCCTGCCAATTGGCCACAGGCTGCATCGATATCATCGCCGCGTGTTTTACGGGTTAAGGTCACTATCCCCGCTTCCATTAAAATCGCTTGGAACTTTAAAATAGCTTCATTCGAAGAACGTTGATACTGGGTGCCATTAAACGGGTTAAAGGGAATTAAATTCACTTTAGAAGGCACAGCTCTTAAAATTTTTGCTAATTCATGTGCATGATGCGGTTGATCATTCACCCCATCTAACATCACATATTCCATGGTAATACGACGACGAGTGTCATCTCGTAGATAACGTTTACAAGCCGCTAATAGTTCGACGATCGGATATTTTTTGTTAATCGGCACGAGTTCAGTACGTAAAGCATCATTAGGTGCATGTAAGGAAACCGCTAAGGCTACATCAGTGACTTCACGTAGTTTATCGATAGCGGGTACAACGCCTGAGGTACTCAACGTTACACGGCGCTTAGAAAGACCATAAGCCAGATCATCTAGCATGAGATCCATTGCCATAACCACATTATCGAAATTCAATAAGGGCTCACCCATCCCCATCATGACCACATTGGTGATAGGGCGATCGATGGCCTTAAAAATGCCTTCGGCTGTTAGTTTTTGTACAGCGATCCATAACTGACCAATAATTTCACTGGAGGTGAGGTTTTTTTGAAAACCTTGTTGGGCAGTATGGCAAAAGCTGCAATTGAGCGCACAGCCCACTTGCGAAGAAATGCACAACGTGGCACGTTTTGGCTCAGGAATATAAACGGTTTCGATGGCACCACCACCTTCAACCCGAAAAAGCCACTTACGCGTACCATCGGAAGCGGTATGTTCGCTAATCACTTCTGGGGGCTTAACTTCACAATGTTCGGTTAATTGTGCACGCAAGGCTTTGCTCAAATTCGTCATTTGTGCAAAATCAGTCACACCCTCGGCGTGGATCCATTTCAGCACTTGCTGTGCACGAAAAGGCTTCTCGCCAAGGGTTTTAAAATAGTCGCCTAGGGCTTTTTGTGAAAGCCCCAGTAAATTGACTTTATTATCGGACACGTTCACAGATCTCGTTATCTTTGAAGAAATAGCGAATTTCTTTTGCTGCTGTTTCAGGCGCATCAGAACCATGCACTGCATTTTCATCAATGGTTTTTGCAAAATCAGCGCGAATGGTGCCAGCTGCTGCATCTTTAGGATTGGTTGCACCCATGATGTCACGGTTAGCAGCAATCGCATTAGGACCTTCTAGTACTTGTACTAAAACAGGGCCACTAATCATAAACGTCACTAAATCGTTGAAGAAAGGACGTGCTTTGTGCACTTCATAAAAACCTTCTGCTTGTTCACGCGTTAATTGCATCATTTTTGCAGCAACGACTTTTAATCCTTTGCTTTCAAAGCGCGCGATAATTTGACCAATGTTGTTATTGGCGACGGCATCAGGTTTGATAATTGAGAGAGTTCTTTCGGTCGTCATCTTATTCTCCAGGTCATTATTCCAACTAAATTTTTAGACTGGTTATTATACAAGGTCCAATACTCAAGCTACAACTTACACGCCAAACGCCCTCACCCCCTTTCACCTCGCACTTCGTGCATCAGTGAAAGGCTCCCTCTCCCGCAAGCGGTAGAGGGTAACTGTTCGCGCAAGCGCTCACGATATCTACAGCCTATTTATGCACTTTCTGACATCCAGGCTGCTTGTATCGCTTCTAATATCTTTTCATTACTACGCTTTGGGTCATCCTGAAAATTCGGTAATTCACACACCCAACGATGCAAATCGGTAAAACGAACCATTTGCGGATCAACATCTGGGTGGGCTTCACATAAATCTTCGGCTATAGAGGTAATATCGGTCCAAAGGTATGTCACTTGTGACTCTCCGAAACTTGATTGATAGAGTACTTGGGAATTTCCACGACCAGATCTTCATCTTCAATAATCGCTTGGCAACTTAAACGGGATTCACTTTCAAGACCCCAGGCTTTGTCGAGCAGATCTTCTTCTCGCTCGCTGGCTTCTTCTAATGAAGCAAAGCCCTTGCGTACAATCACATGGCAGGTGGTACAAGCGCATGACATTTCACAGGCATGATCGATCTGAATGTTATGTGACAATGCCGCTTCTAATATCGACTCACCCTTCGCGACTTCAATGATTTTCCCTTCAGGGCATAGCACTTCGTGCGGTAAAAAAGTCACCTTGGTCATGATAATAAAGTATCCAATTCACTTACCCGCTTACCCGCAACCACTTGTCGCAAAGCAGCATTTAACCTTAACTCAGCAAAGGTTTGCAAAGAAGGTTCCATCTCTTTGAGAACTTTTTGAATCAATTCACGATCTCTGGCTTTGATGGCCAACTGTAATGCTTCAATATGTTTTAACAACGTTTGATGGCTGTTAACCGGTAAAAGCCCAGCATCTTGCTGTAATGCTTTCTCCAGATTGACCAAGACCAATTGTGCTTCATTGATTTTTTCTTGGCACTTTCTGGCAAGCTTGTCTTCTTCTATTGATCCAATGGCGGTTTCAATCATCGTATTCACAAGAGATTCCGTTAAACCATAGCTAGGCTTAATCTCAATTTGACTCATCTGGCCAGTGCTTAATTCTTTGGCTTCGACTTGCAATAACCCATCAGCATCCACTCTAAAAACCACTTCAATACGCGCTTTACCTGCTGGCATGGGCGGAATACCGGTTAAATCGAAGTTGGCTAAGGAACGGCAATCTTTTGCTAAATCTCGCTCCCCTTGCACCACATGCAAAGATAAACCAGTCTGCCCATCTTGATAGGTTGTAAAGAGTTGTTTAGCTTGAGCTGGAATAGCGGTATTGCGTAACAATAATTTTTCAACCACCCCTCCCATCATTTCAATCCCCAAGGATAAGGGGATCACATCCAACAACAGCATGCTACTATCACGACGGTTACCGACTAATAAACTGGCCTGCATCGCAGCGCCCATCGCAACCACTTTATCTGGATCAATATTACAAAGTGGCTCTTTATCAAAAAAGGCGGTCACATGTGTGCGAAGTAATGGCATACGGGTTGCCCCACCCACTAAAACCACATGATCAAGTTCAGCTTGCGTCAGCTTAGCGTCTTTCAGCACTTGTTCGCAGATAGTTAAGGTTCGTTCAATCAAGGGCAGCGTCCATGTAGCAAGTAAGGTATTACTCAGCTCTTGGCTCCAACCGTTGCTCAAGCTAACCAAAATGGTGTCTTGCTGGCTTAAAGCTTCTTTGGCAACTCGGGCCACTGTTAATGCTTCAGGATAATAGGTTTCTGCTACCCTAGCTTGAATCATGATCCATTTCGCAATCAGTTGGTCAATATCATCGCCGCCTAACTGGGTATCACCACCGGTAGCCAAAACTTCAAATACCCCTTTAGAGAGCTTGAGCAAAGAAACATCAAAGGTACCACCGCCCAAATCATAAACCAGACAGTAGCCTTGGGTGCCTTGATCAAGACCATACGCAATGGCTGCTGCGGTGGGTTCATTTAATAGTCGTAATAAGGTTATACCGGCTAACCGTGCGGCATCTTTGGTTGCTTGACGCTGTGCCTCATCAAAATAGGCAGGCACTGTGATCACCGCTTCATGAATGGTGGCATCCAAAGCCTGAGCACGTTGTAATAACGCTTTTAAGATATCAGCAGAAATTTCGACAGGTGAAAAATGCCCCATCGCTGTTTGTAATTGCAAGAATGGTGTCGATTTGACAAACTCATAAGGTAATAATTGATCGGTTGCTTGAATATCATCCGCATTTTTTCCCATTAATCGTTTGATCGATAAAATGGTATTTTGTGGAGAGCTTGCAAATAATGCTTTAGCCGCTTTGCCGACCAAAATCGTGTCTTCGCTATAGTGAACTGCCGAAGGGACAAGGGCTTCACCCTGATCATCTCCCAAGATCTGGATCTCACCGTTAATATCACAGGCAACCAAGGAATGAGTGGTGCCTAAGTCAATACCTAATGCTTTACGGGGTGCAAGTGTTTGTGGTGTCGTAATTTCTAAGAAAGACATACTGCGGCTTCCTGACGTAGTTTGGCGAAAAACTGCATTTTTCTTACCCATAGCCTAGCATCTGCTAATGCTTTGGGCGTGCTATCAAGCGCGTTAGCTAATCCATTTTCACAGCCTTGCCAACTTTCAATGAGCTGTTTTTCTAAAGAGGAGCGCTCTTTAGCATCACGGAGTTCTGCTATCCGTTCGTGAAATTCCATTTGTTCAAGCAAAAATTCTGCAGGCATTTGGGTATCGGTTTCACTTTGCGTATCCACGCCATTTAATTTGAGTAGGTAAATAGCACGTTGCAAAGGGCATTTAAGCACTTGATAAGCTTCATTCACAATGGCTGCATATTGATTAGCAAGTTGCTTTTCATTTGCTAAAGCGTTTACAAAATTATCTGGATGCATTTTTTGTTGTAATTCAAGATAACGCGCTTTGAGCACAATATTGTCTTGCGTAAATTGTGGCGCTATGCCAAACAAAGTAAAGAAATCGATATTCACTTACGATTCATCTTCCAAAGTAAAGCTTTCACCACAACCACACTGATGAGCGACATTGGGATTCTCGAATTGTAAACCCTGCTTTAAGCCTTCTTTACGAAAATCCAGAACAGTGCCACCTTTAAAGAACTTTAAATAAATTTCTTTATCAATCAGTACTGAAATACCATCAAATAAAAAAATGTAATCGAATTCTTTTTTGCTGTCAGCAAAAGCGGTTTCTAGAATATATTCATAACCAGAACAACCGGCTTTTTTCACGCCAACGCGGATCCCAATAGGGTTTTGCGCAGCCGTTTTTTCTAAGGAACGGCGAATATGTTGCAAAGCAGTTGACGTCACCGATAATCCCGGATCGCTGCTTGGCAAATTATTTACATTCTGCATAAACACCTCGCGCAATTTGCTTTGCTTGATAATCTTTCACTGCCGCTTTAATGGCGTCTTCAGCCAGCAAGGAACAGTGTATTTTCACGGGCGGAAGTTTTAACTCTTCTGCAATCTGTGTATTCTTTATTTTATCAGCTTCTTCTAACGAACGCCCCTTTAACCATTCAGTTGCCAAGGAACTTGAGGCAATGGCGGAGCCACAACCATAGGTTTTGAAGACCGCATTTTTAATAAGCCCCGTATTCTCGTCCACTTCAATTTGCAATTTCATCACGTCGCCACAAGCAGGTGCGCCCACCATGCCTGTTCCCACATTGGGACTATTTTTGTCTAATATGCCAACATTACGGGGGTTTTCGTAGTGATCGATTACTTTTTCGTTATACGCCATAAAACACCTATTCTATTATTTTTAGTGGGCAGCCCACTCAATGGTACTTAAATCAATGCCTTCTTGGTGCATATCCCACAAAGGTGACATTTCACGTAGGCGATGAATAATTTTACGCACAGCCAGAACGGCATAATCCACTTCTTCATTTGTGCTAAAACGACCTAAAGAAAATCGTAAACTGCTATGGGCTAATTCATCGTTTAAGCCTAAGGCTCGCAACACATAGGAAGGCTCTAAACTGGCTGAAGTACACGCTGATCCCGAAGAAAGTGCCAGATCTTTTAACCCCATCAATAAGGACTCACCTTCAATGAAGTTAATGCTTAAATTCAATATACCAGGCAAACGCTGCGTGGGATGACCATTTAAATGCACTTCTTCAATATCGTTTAAACCATTCCATAAACGATCGCGAAGTTCAGCGATTCTTTTTGCTTCTGTTACCATTTCTGCTTTCGCAATTTTACAGGCTTCGCCCATGCCCACGATTTGATGAGTTGGTAAAGTGCCGGAACGCAATCCACGCTCATGACCACCGCCGTGCATTTGTGGGTTCAAACGAATACGCGGCTTACGGCGCACAAATAACGCACCAATGCCTTTAGGTCCATAGAGCTTGTGCCCTGAAATGGACAATAAATCAATTTCATTGGCTTGCATATCAATGGTAATTTTACCCGCGGTTTGCGCTGCATCCACATGAAAGATAATGCCTTTTTCACGGGTCAGTTTGCCAATCGCTTCGATATTTTGGATCACACCAATTTCGTTATTGGCATGCATGATGGAGACGACAACCGTATCGTCACGTATCGCATTGCGAATACTGTCGATCTCAATAAGGCCTTGTTTATTAGGCTCTAAATAAGTCACTTCAAACCCTTCACGCTCTAATTGGCGACAGGTATCTAGCACCGCTTTGTGCTCAATTTTACTGGTAATAATATGTTTACCTTTGCGTTGATAAAATTGCGCTGCGCCTTTAATCGCTAAATTGTTCGATTCGGTTGCACCGGATGTCCAGATGATTTCACGCGGATCAGCATTGATGAGCAATGCCACATTCTCTCTTGCTTCTTCCACCAATTGCTCAGCTTTCCAGCCATAAGCATGAGAACGCGAAGCAGGATTTCCAAAATCTACCTGCATGCACTCCACCATTTTTTCGATCACACGAGGATCCAGCGGTGTGGTAGCAGCATAATCAAAATACAATTGTTTATTCATTAAAGACTTTCACTTATCAGACTTTTTTTAGCGACATCCATCCTGGGTGGTTTATTTCCTGTCGTCGTTAACACCATATCATCTTCCGGCTTTTCGCCCTTAAATTGGACGGTTAACGGATAATATTGCACAATTTTTGCTAACCCTTGGCGCAGTAGCTGCTGAGCCAGCACAATGCTGCAAGGTTGTGAGAATTCATGGTTACTGGAGAGTAAAATGGCATTATGCATGATGTACACCCACCCATTGCAGGGGTAAAGATTTGGATTTAGGGGGCAAAAGTCTTGGCTCCTTGATCAGATCACTTAACGTAATGCTGGTTAAGAAATCGACAATTTGTTGGTTAAGGCGATCCCACAAGTGGTGCGTAATGCAAACATTGCCTTCATGGCAATTGGCTTTGCCTTGGCAAGCAGTGGTATCCATGTTTTCATCTACCGCGCGGATAATGTCGGCAACGGTAATTTCATCGGCGGGTCTGGCGAGATGATAGCCACCTTTCGCCCCTCGCACGCTTTTTAATAGGCCTTTAGCACGCATGATGCCTGCTAAGCGTTCCAGGTACGTTGGTGAAATGCCATGACGTGTAGCCACTTCTGTGATGCTCATGGGCTCATCTTGCTGATGGAGTGCAAAATCGACCAAAGCAGTGACGGCGTAACGACCTTTAGTTGTTAGCTTCATGGCTTTCTTTATCCTGGAGAATTGCAGGCAGAATGCCAAACCAGACTAAATTAGTCAAGATTCATTAATATTAGTTTATCGACTTTATTTTGTGATTGAGTAACCATTTTCACCTTGTAATTTACTAACTAATTAGTTACGATCAAAGTCACTTAACTTTGTAACTTGCTTAAGGATGTACAATGCCAGTCAATCGAACTCTTTTTTGCTTTGATTTTGATAACACCATTGTTGATGGTCATTTCCATAACGCATTAAATGAAATGAATATTGCGCCAGGATCCGCATCGATTGAACAAATCAATGCGTTACTGGAAAAGCACGATATTTTGAATCAAAGTGAATTACTCAAAACCTTCAAAATGATTCTCAAAAAAGGCCATTACCTTGCCATTACCACATGGAGTGAGTACCCCGAAGTCATTGCGCCTACCTTAAAAAAATTGGGTTTAACCGAAACTGAAATTGCCAAAATCCATATTGAGAGCGGTTTACCCGCTTCATCAAATCATTTCAAAAGTAAACATATTGAAAGAGCAAAAAAACATTTTGGTGTGACAGATAATAGCCAAGTTTGGTTGATTGATAATGATGAACAAAATATCGCACAAGCAAGAAAGGAAGGACAAATTAACATTGCGGTGAGAAACCCACACACCAGCACGAGCTATCTAGACATTATCCACATTTTTCTAAATCAACGCCGGGTTAAATTTGCTTCTTTAAATAGCTTAGAAGGCGGACGATTGTTTGATCTCAGAAACCAATTAAGAGCCGATGGTAAAAGACCTGCTGGACCACGTAAAGATGGTGAAAAACCATTAGCACGTTTTTTAGCTAAAAATCCGCTCGTGCTACCAACTGAAAAACCAAAAGAAAATGAAGGCACAAAAGAAGAACTTACTGCATCCGATTTTAGAAAGTGTTTGTTTATAGGCATATTGGTTGGGTTAAGCATCGCTGCGACAGAGTTGTATGCTTTAAGCATGCTCATGGTGGCCCTCTCGGCGTCTAGCGGGTTGCTAGCATATAGTCTGACACATTATTTTTTATCTTCAAAACAAAAAGCCAATCAACTTCGCGCCAAGGATCCAAAGAAATGGCTGGAAGACAATAAAACAGCTTATGCGTTAGGAGCAGCTTCAAAAAACTGGATCCCCTATTTAAAGAGTTATGGAAAACTTGAGGCTTATTCCAGCGCTTATCGTTTAGGGTTAGATGATGCTTTAAAAGAAGAAGCTTCAAAACGTCATTCACTAAAACCGTAATACGAGAGAGAAATAAATGCAAGAATTAACAAACCAAGAATTAAAATACGTGAGTGGCGCAGTCAATCAAGAAGATTTACGTGAAGAGCGTAAACCAACACAAAATGACATTGATCCTGATTTCGCTTGGATGTCATTGGCAACCATCGTTGCAATCCTGTTTTTTGGTTCTGCTGCCTTAACTAGATAAAGTCTCTTTACAAAGGACATCCATTTTTTGGGTGTCCTTTCGTCCTTTCATGTTAAAAACGGACTAATAGATACTGAATACTTAAGTATGATTCAAAACACTATATTGACTAAAGAAAGAGTCAGCATTGCGCCAATGGATAGCCGTGAAATACAACACAATTTAAAAGAAAAAGGAAAAAGACCAGCTCCAATTCGTCAAGATGGTGAACAACCATTAGCATGTTTTTCAGATAAAAACCCTGAATATAAGGCAAAGAAATCTCGCCATTCCTTTACTGCAAATATTGTTGAAAAAGCACTTTCTATTGTATCGTATGTTGGTAAACCCCTCACTTACGCATTTAATACAGCGTTTTTAGTTGATACAGCCCGTCGTTTTACAACAGCAGAATCAACACCTACTACTTATAAATCCTTAAGCGTAACTAAACAGAAAAGATAAAATGTGTGTAGATGCGCCTTGGGGCGCATCACCTCATCTGCCCTAAATGCTGCTTATCGCCATTTAATTGATCTCATATAGTCAATTATTTACTATGTTTATAAGCCAATTAGGGGAGAAAGAATTTATGACAGATGCTGAATATTTAAGACGCAAACGCTTAAGAAACATGCAATACGGCGGTGGTTCCTATTCCACTGAATATCCAGAGTTTGGTGAATTGTTAGTCATGCTTTTCAAGCTACTTGCTGAATTCTTTGGTTCAAAATTTGAAGGCATTTCTTCAGAAAGATCTGAAAATGATCAAAGTCATGAACCAGCAACAGCAGCTAGCACAGCTCTTGCTGATGATCCCGAAGTTGAAGCACTTTTAAGTACGCCTTCACGTACCTTTACAACAATGCATGCTGCAACGTCACCTTCAACACAACTGCCTGTTGAAGCCGCGCCTAGCAGCGCCGCTACCGCTTCAAGACCAACCAAACGATAAATATCTTAAAAGGACATCCAGTAGTTGGGTGTCCTTTACTAAATTCCCCTAACCTTGATTCGCTTACTTTGCAGGACAAGCCAACTTCAAAAACCCTCTTAACAAATTGACTTCCTCTTTCTCCAATTGCGCTTTGACAAATAAGCGCTTTAAACGAGGCAGCAATTTTTTAGGATGTTTAGGATCTAAAAAGCCAATCTCCACCGCCGTTTGCTCGAAGTGTTCTAATAAACCTGCTACTTCTTCCTGGGTTGCTTTAACACCAAAATCCGTGATTGGAGTTGCTTTTGCTTCGCTTTGATTCAGTATTGCTTGGTAAATTTCATAGCTAATGATCTGAACTGCGCTACCTAGATTTAATGAGCTAAATTCAGGATTGGATGGGATAGCGATATGAAAGTCGCAATGCTGTAATTGATCGTTCGACAAACCCGACTGTTCATTTCCAAACATCACTCCAACAGACTCACCTTTAGCCCGAAGCAGAAGGATCTTCTGTGCAGCATCTTTAGGTGTTAACTGTGGCCAAGGAAAAGCCCGTGAGCGGGCGCTCGTACCAAACAGCCATTGGCAGTGGGCCACCCCCTCTTCGAGGCTGCCACAGATCTTGGCATTGGCCAAAACATCATCTGCTCCACTCGCCCTCTCAGTGGCTTGAGGACTTGGGAAAGTAAGTGGCTCAATTAACACAAGTTGCTCTAAACCCATATTCTTCATGGCGCGGGCACTTGCTCCAATGTTACCCGGGTGGCTCGTTTGGCACAGCACGATGGAAATTGGTTGGTTCACTTTGTTAATCTGCTTGATAAAAGGGGATATAATAGCAAGGCGGGAGGGGTTTGAGTATAATGCCACCAAACTTATATTAGGGCCCGACATTATGCATCCAATGGTGAATATCGCCGTCAAGGCAGCCAGATCCGCTGGCAAAATGATCTTAAGAGCGCAAGATAACGTCGAAAGTTTGACGATTATTGAAAAGGGCCGTAATGATTTTGCTTCACAAGTCGACAAAGGCGCTGAAGAAATTATTATCGACACCATTAAGCGTGTTTATCCTCATCACAGCATCTTGGGCGAAGAATTTGGGCTTATCGAAGGTGATGATGATGAAATGCAATGGATCATCGATCCCCTCGACGGTACAACCAACTTCTTACACGGCTTCCCACAATTTTGTATCTCCATTGGCGTCAAGCAACAAGATAAAATTATCCATGGCGTCGTTTACGATCCCGTGCGTGATGAACTCTTCAGTGCAACACGCGGTCAAGGCGTACAAATGAATGGCCGTCGCTTACGCGTCAGCAATCTCGATAAGATCGATTCTGCTTTACTGGGAACAGGTTTCCCCTTCCGCGAATTCGATAAACTCGATGAATATCTGACTTTCTTTAAAGGCTTGATCCCCAATTGCGCAGGCATTCGCCGCGCAGGTGCTGCTGCTTTAGATTTAGCCTATGTGGCAGCAGGTCGTTTAGATGGTTTCTGGGAATTTGGCTTAAAACCATGGGATGTTGCTGCAGCATCGTTGTTGATCCAAGAAGCCGGTGGCTGGGTCACTACCATTGAAGGAAACCCTAACTTCTTAGGCGCTAAAAGCATTTTGGCGGCTCCACCTAAAATCCATCAGCAAATGTTTGATTTATATCAGCGCTCGTTTAAAGGGTGAAGTCGTAAGTGCTTAAAGAAAAGGTTAAGTGGCGAGTTGAGAGCATTTGGCAGGCAAAGGCTCTTCTTTCTGTAGTGTGGTGACAACTATTTTAAGCTCATTTTCTTTTAGCTTGCCACCCTTTTTTAAGTTCTTAACATCTTTCTTAAATTTTGTAGAAGGCTCAATTTCTAACATTACATAGTCCTTTTTAGCTAGACCTCGCCTTCCTCTTCGTCAGCTTCTAAATCAATATCGCCCATCATTTCATCGTAACTAGAATAAGTTTTAAGCGCACCTTGCTTGTGTTCATCCATGGCTTTTCGTGTTTCAAGGTTGGGTCGCAAATCAAAGGGTAGCCCTTTAGCATCAACTACTGCTTGAAAAAAAAGCTTTATACTATGACTAGTACTAAGATCATAATTTCTAAGATACTTCTCAGCTGCCTTTTTAAGTGAAGGCTCAATACGGGCTTTTACCTCTTCGGTCTTTCTTTCAATATGTGGTTTCACGTTAATAAACCCCCTCTGATATTAACCCATAATTTAAATGTAGTCCACTATGGGACACAATATAATAATTATTGCATAACGAAAACTACCGTTCGTCCGATGACGAGTCGTTGTCGTGTAGGAGCACGACAATAGCCTTTATAAATCAATGAATTAGAGTTGATGTGGGCGTGAAAAATGACATCGGGTAAATAAACCCTAGGCAGATAAAGCTGTGCATGAGAACTTCAGCACAGCTTCTATCTAACACCTTATCAATTCCTGACAGACTTAAGCTAATCAATTTAGTTACAATATTGCATTGAGTTCTCTATAAATCCTTCAACGGAGTATTTTTTATGGCAACAACTGGCTCAAAAAATAACCAAGAAAATGAATTAACTCCAATTTCAGGTCCACTCATAGCATCACCTGCAGGTGTGTATGCAACGTCACCTAGATCTGGAAGGACAAAATTTCTTGTTGGCACTACTGTTGTTGGCACTACCGATCCTGTAGAGCCACCGAAAAAAGCGGAAAGTAAAAAATGTAGTCTTGTTTAATACGTTTTAATTAACAGGATTTTTTAGCAGCATAACGTGCTGATGCTTGCACAAAAGCTTGCCACAAAGCCTTATCTTCATTCGTCAACGCAAATTCTGGATGCCACATTACCCCCATAAAAAATATTTTATGGGGCGCTTCAAAAGCTTCTATCACATCATCTGGCGCACGAGCCGTCACAACTAACTTGTCAGATAAAAGATGGATCCCTTGACGGTGATTACTGTTTACACCAAAGTTTTTCTTTTTAACGATGTAATGGAGCATCGATTTCGATACCACCGTGATCTGATGTTGAACTTCTTCACGATTTTCAACCCGATGCTCAATCAATGTTTTACCGGCTTCTTTTAGATTCTGTATTGAGCCACCCAATGCCACGTTCATATCTTGCATGCCGGCACAAATACCCAATAAGGGGATGTCGCGTTTATACGCCTCTTGGATCAAAACAAACTCGACTGCTTGCCTGGGGTAAGATTTTGGATCAACCGCTTTATGTAGACCGTTTTCAAATTCAGGTGGAGGAGATTTCAAATCGCCCCCCGTTAGCACAATCCCATCGAGTTTATGAAGATAGTCTTGAATAACAGCAACATCATGACCAATAAAAACGGGAACGCCACCCATTTTGGCAACGATTTCGCCGTAATTTTTGCGCATGGCATACCAGGGATAAATAGAATACCCGCCTTCACCACCATCATTTAAGAGAATGCCAATTAAAGGCTTGGTTAGGGGCGTTTTAGCAAACACCCCAGTAGAAATCGTCAGGAAGAGAAGAACAAAGCTTAGTGCTCTAATCAAGGCATATCATCCACGATTTTTTTGCTCGATGGCATCAGATCAGCACGACTTAAACCCATGGTTAATGCTGATGCACCAGCAATAAAGATGGAGGAATAGGTACCTACAATAATACCGATGATAAAAGCAAGTGAAAAACCACGTAATGATTCCCCACCGATAAAATATAACGCGACGACGACCATTAACGTTAACGTCGAGGTCATAATGGTTCGAGATAATGTTTGGTTAATCGATAAATTCATGATTTCTGTCGGTGTGCCTTTACGAACTTTTCGGAAATTTTCCCGAACGCGGTCATAAATCACGATAGTATCGTTCAATGAATAACCAATCACCGCCAAAATCGCTGCTAGCACCGCTAAGTCAAAATCAAGTTGAAAGAAGGAAAACACGCCCAAAATTAAAATAGGATCATGCATTAGAGCTATCGCTGCGCTGATACCAAAGCGATATTCAAAACGCACTGCGATATAAAGCATCATCGCAAGGAGTGAAACCACAACAGCAAGCGTGCCCTGTTCAGCAAGGTTCTCCCCTACTTCTGCACCCACAAATTCTATGCGACGCAATTCAACCTTTTCTTCATGGATCTTTAACGCGTTCAGAACTAATTGACCTAGTTGTTGCTCTGATACCCCAGCGCGATTTGATATTTTAACGAGAATATCTCTGGTGCTACCATATTGAGTAACCTTAGCGCCGTTTAAACCTGCTTTTTCGAGTTGTTCGCGTACTTCTTCAAAATTTACCGGCTTTTCATAGCGCAACTCTAACTGCGTACCTCCGGTAAAATCGAGTCCGAAGTTCAAACCTTTTACAAATAACAGCCCTAAGGACACCACCATAACGACCGTAGACAGCATCGCTGTCCACTTACGAATGCCCATAAAGTCAAAATTGGTTTCGCGATGAAAAAACTCCATGCTAGATCCCTATTGGCAGATGTTTAACAGAACGACGACCATACGCTAAATTGACAATCGCACGAGTACACGTTACAGCCGTCAACATTGAGGTCATAATACCAATGCAGGTCGTGATCGCGAACCCTTTGATGGGGCCTGTTCCAATACAAAACAGAATAATAACCACAATTAAGGTGGTTAAATTTGAATCGATAATGGTTGCTAACGCGCGATCAAAGCCACTATGTATTGCCGCTTGTATCGACATGCCATGGCGTAGCTCTTCTCGTATTCGCTCAAAAATAAGCACGTTGGCATCTACCGCCATACCCACTGTAAGCACGATACCCGCCATACCTGGTAAAGTGAGCGTGGCTCCCATGACTGACAAAATAGCAACGAGCAAAATCACGTTAATAAGCAGTGCCAAATTTGCAATGATCCCAAATACGCTGTAATAGAGCATCATGCCAACGACTACCAGGCCTAACCCCACTTCGATAGACAATATCCCTAAACGAATGTTCTCTTGACCAAGACTTGGTCCTACGGTGCGTTCTTCAACAATTTGAATACTAGCCGGCAGTGCACCAGCTCGTAGTAACAATGACAGATCCTGTGCTTCAGGCAACGTAAAGCCTGTAATTTGGAAGTTACTGCCTAAGGCACTTTGAATCGTTGCAATACTAATCAGTGTCTCATGGGTTTTATTTTTCTTAACAAGCTGACCATCGACATTTTCTTGCTCGGTTTTTGTTTCGATATAAACCACGGCTAATAAATTGCCAATGTTTTCAATGGTGGTTTTTTTGAATAAAGGAAGACCTGCTCCGCCTACGCGAACATGTACCGCAGGACGCCCCGTACGGTCATCTGCGCCAATCGAAGCACCCGTAATCGAATCGCCAGTTAATACAACCCGCTTTTTTAACAAGACAGGCTGTCCATCTCGGTCATAATACCACTTGGTTCCAGGAGGCGCTTGGCGACCAGGCACTGCTTTGACGCTCTCTTCTTTTGCTTGTAAATGAAATTCTAAAGTAGCGGTTTTACCTAAGATATCTTTAGCGCGAGCCGTATCTTGGATACCGGGCAACTCAACCACAATGTGATTAGCCCCTTGGCGTTGAACAACGGCTTCGGCAACACCTAACTCGTTAACGCGATTACGCAAAGTAGAGAGGGTTTGCTCAAGGGTATAGTTACGAATTTCTTGAATGCTGCTAGGTTTTAACTGACACACAATTTGCATTTTGCCATCTTGAATTTGCGTCAAAAAGTCAAACTCACCATAGCGCTTTTGCAAATGGCCTAACGCTTTTTCTAAGGTTTCTTTGTCGTCAAAATATAGATTGATCGATTCATTACTGCCTGGTGAGATTTGACGATAGCGAATTTTTTCATCGCGTAGCTCGGTTCGTATGTCACCCAGCATTCCTTCCATACGACGAGAAATAGCTGAATTAACATCGACTTCCATTAAGAAGTGTACACCACCCCGCAAGTCTAACCCCAATTTCATGGGTTTAGCCCCTAAGGCTTCTAGCCAAGCTGGCGTTTTGGGAGCAAGATTTAAAGCAACCGTATAATTTTCACCCAACTTGTCGTGAATGGCATCTTTGCCTTTGATTTGTGAAGCCGTGTCTTTAAAGCGGATGAGCAAACTTTCGTTTTCTTGACGAATCGATTTGAAAGCGATATCTGACTCAGTCAATACTTTTTCGATTTCATCTTTGGTTGTTTTGGTCAGCGCACGGCTTGCCGTTGGCAACACCTGCACTGCTGGATCTTCGCCAAATAGATTGGGCGCAGAATAAATGAGTCCAACCGTCAATATGACCAATAATAGCCAATATTTCCAAGCAGGATATTTATTGAGCATGGTATCGTCCTCTATATTCCCTTAGATGCTTTTCAGTGTTCCTTTAGGTATCGAAGCTGACACAGCTGACTTTTGGACTTTCATCTCAACGCCATCTGCAATTGCCACAACGATAAATTGGTCGGTCACCCGTGTTACTTTACCCAGGATACCACCGTTTACAATCACTTCATCATCTTTTGCAATACTGGATACCAGCGCTTGATGTTCTTTAGCACGCTTGCTTTGTGGACGGATCAACATGAAATAAAATATGAGCAAAAAGCCGCCAAGCATTAATATATTTCCCATCATGCCTGGGCCTGGGGCAGCTGCATCTGCAAAACAAACGGTTGTGAAGGAAAATAAAAAGATTGCTAATAGCGCGTTACGCATGATTCACCCAAAACTAATTAATTAAACTAACCAATCAGGCTATTTGAAATAGTTCCTGACTCTGGGTTTGCAATCTACCGTTTTAGGACCAATGACGCAACTTCTAAAGTCCTTTGTTCTCGTGGCTTCCTTTGCTATACTCGCTGCGTCTTATCGGGCCGGAGTGGTGGAACTGGTAGACGCGCCAGACTCAAAATCTGGTGAGGGCAACTTCGTGAGAGTTCGAGTCTCTCCTCCGGCACCAAAGCAACCTACATCGGTTGCACTTTTCTCCCCACCAACGCTGCAACTTGTTTAGTCGGCACCGTCGTCGCAGACCAAGAGGCAAAATATTCGCTGTCCTTGGCAATCGCTTTAAACAACCCTTTATTAAACTCGCCCCGACCAATATTATATTTCTTGATAAGCTGCTTAACTAGTTTATCGAGCGGACCACTGATATCGGCTGGTTTAAAAGTCACATCAAATGCACTATTCGTTGCTTGTCGGTTTTGCCACAATTTCACTAATTGATGCGCTTCGATACTCAAACAAAAACCCACAAATAATTTACTCGCATCGCTCGTCGAGGGTTTGCTATACAGCAATCCATGAGATGACTTTGCAGCCAATGGCGTTAAAATGCCCAAAAACTCTGAGAGTGGATGTTTTTTAAGAATGCGTTCAGGCTCCAACAAGGCATCACCAAGATCCCATTCTTTCATTTTATCCAACATGATGGTGTGAAAATTGGCGGGTAAATGATGCTTTTTAACAAAGTATTCATAAATACCTTTATCAAACGCTGCAATATATCCTGGTAATGCATCATTCACGGCAACCTTACGGATAGCTTGTAATGCCGTTTGTGCGGGTTGACTCCGATACATATTCCATTTCTGCGCAATTTCACTGGATTTTTCTTGCTGACTATCGGAACCTGCCGTTGATAACAATTTGTCAGCAAAATCTAAAGAATGCTCTACCAAAAACCCACTCGCACCTTTCATCATGGCTAAATGTTGTCTACGCGATACTTCATTTAACAATTGATCCAATTTTTCAGTTTGTTCTTTACTCCCAAAAGTTCTCACAAATAGGGCTTTTTTTAGTACCAGATACTCTTTTTCGAGAATACTCAGCTGATTATCCTTTTTAACAGTTGGATCTAAAAACAACGCAGCTGCATTTTTCGATTGAGCACGAGTGTCCAATTCATCTAACAAGGTTTTTAATTGCTTCTCAACATCACTTAAACAACTATTCACCCAGATTGAAATGCCTGTCGTTATTTGGGTAATAAATGAATTAGGCGTTGATGCCTGCAACATCCCCTCTAATAATTTTTGATGATACGACCAATCCACTCGTGAAAATTGCGCATTCACTGGATCAGAATGCACTAACAGCCATTCTATTTTCGATTTAACACTGGTAAAAAGCTGCTGTTGTGTGGCTTCTGTTAAATACTGCATACTTTGATAAGCAACTCTGGTTTCTTTAAATAAAGGAAAATAGGTTAGCTCTTCATGTGCATCTAAAGCAGCGATTAATCTCGCTGCCATGTCCTCGGCCATTTTCGGGTAATTTTTTTGGGTAGCACGATATTGATTCAATTCTGCCGCATCCGCCACTTTAGCATTTTCCACACTATAATTATCCTTTAAAAGGCGCTGCCAAGCACCTAACGCTTTAGTCAATGGATCCTCAGGATTTAAATAATCTTTTAGAGTGTTAACCTGGATCCTTAAATTTCTTTTCGCTTTGATACTCAAGCTTTTGCTAAATAATGCCAGATCATTGCTATCAAAGGTAATTAAATGCATTTTTTCAAAACTCAGATTAGCCGTAAAAGCTTTTAGTTTTGAAAGACAAAGAGAGCGATTTTGATAATGCGTTATGATCTCTTGCTTAAACGAAGCAGGCAGATTTGCTTTAGCTAGTAACTCCATGAATGTTCTTTGTTGTTTTTCCAAAGCCAAATCTTCTACTTTGTCATCAATTTCATTACTTTCTAATAATATTGGGTTGATAAATAATTCTTTACATGATTCCGTTACCACAGACGAAATTTGTTTAAACAAGCGTTGTTGATAAGGCACAATTTGTTGCGTAAGGCGACCAGTATCGATGGTAGCAAGCGCTTCAGCGCCTGTCATTTGCACATAAAATCCTTCTAATAAGGCTATCCCATCGTTATAAAAACCATTACGTAGACAATGGATCGTTTTTTGCGCCCCCGCAAGTAAATCGCGCTTTTTACGATACAATGGCCAATCTTCGTGTAAATTAAAAACAGGATCTCGAAAATAGCCATTGATCAGTTGAATCACATCATCTTCTAAATTTAAAGAGAAATTATCAAGACGATCCATGATTAATTTTCTCACTTTGGAAATATTATCCTCACCATAAAAATCAGTTAAATTAACTGTATCGCTTGGGACTTGTCTATTTTGAAAATGAAATTTACCATCTAAATTTGATCGATCGACAAATGCTTTACCTGAAAATCTTTGAGGCGACTGAATGAATTCGGTTAACCATTTCAAATGAATATTTTGTCGTAGAATTTTATTTTCTTTAGGTATAAAAAATTCAATAAAATATTGTGCATGACCTTGCCAAACGTTCGGGCCCAATTTTTGCAAATGTTCAGAAACAATGTCGATAAGTAATTGCTTTGCTTTAGGCAAAGTTGTCATTTTATCCAAATTCGCTGCTCCAACATACTCAGCTAATTTAGTAATATACTTTTCAGTTAAATTGCTATTATTCATCATGAGTAGATATTTAATTGTCAAAAGGCGATAAGCTTCCTTGTTTTGTAATGTGCCTACTTTTTCAACAACATTAAAAAAATGATCAGAACATAATCCATCCCAATCTTCCGTACTTGCATATGTGGATAATTTTGCACTTAATGTTTCATAAACGCCTTTTGCAAATAACGGATTTGCTAATAACTGCTCATAAAAGTCACCATCTTGCAAAATATCTCGAAATTTATTTTCATTCAGCATTTTTTCAAACCGCTTATTAAAGTAAGTTGCCGTTAACGTAGGGGCATTAAAACGTAATACCCATTCCGACAACTGATCATCTGCACCATCGGTATGTTCTTTAATAAGCGTAACAAGTTTTGCAATGATGTTAGGATAAGATTTTACAGTGGCTATAAATCGTTCATCCGCTTCACTTAAGCCAAGCGAATTATCCAGGTTATCTTGTTCAATTAACCACATAAAGCGCTTTTCGCAATAGTCCAAAACAAAAGGTTCAACCCTCTCTGGACTAAGGGCAAACATCAGATCAGCATACGCTAAATTGTCACCCGAATACTTTTTGATATAGGCAGAAGCTTGCTGCTTTAAGAGCAGCATGCGACGCGCTTTACTTTCACGCTCTGCAATTTCAATATCTTTAATGTATCTGTCATAACTATTATATTTAAATTGCGTTGCACCTATTTCTTGCACTTCATTACTTGTTAGATCTTTTTCAGCGCCAGACTCTTGAATGAGCAAGTTATTGATAAATGTAAATTTCTCATCTACATTGTCGCTTCGATGTGTACGCCAAGTACGGGCGGCATCACTGGCAAATCTATCTAAAAAATATAAGCAATCATCATTGCCATTATCCCCTGTCGTGAACACATAATCTTTCGCAATTCGGGTCATGACTTCAGTAAACACTTTGCGTTTATCTTGTTCCGCTATTAAACATTTTACTTTCTCAAATACTAATTCATCTTCAGCAGCATTTTTTGGAATATTTGTCCGAGTAATGATTCCTACAATTACCTTAACTGCAGTGACCTGTTCTTCAGACCAATATTTTTCAGCATAACGTAAAAACGCAGTGACATTATCATCGTCTATTTCACGAAACAGATCGTCATTTTTGGGTGGCACTAAAAAGTTAAATTTCCGTATAACATATAAGGGCGAGGCTATTTGTTGTAAACGCTTTAAATCTGCTTCACTGCCATAATATTGGATATACTTCTCTAAATTATTCATCAAATTTGCAGGTAATAGGAAAGATTTATTTTCAATGCTATCTAATAGCATGTCTTCGAAATCTTCCATGATATAACTGGCAATTTTGGTTGATTTGTCTTTAATTGCCTTTTCAGCACGTTCGAGTTCTTTTAGCCAAGTTTCACTAAATTCGCTGGTCAATTTGACTTTAAAAAATGGCGTCCATCGAAGAATAGCGCCTAATACACCTTTTGTTACCATTTCTTTGGTGCGTTGTTTTTCAGCTGCAAGTATCGGCACAATTTCTAAAGCATCTAAAAACGATGTGGATTGACCTAAAAAGAGCAAATTAAACCCTTTACCTTCAGTACGATTTTCTCTCACGGTTTTTTCAAAACTATCGACATGTCGATACGTTTCATTGATTAAAGTTACCGCTTCATTTGAAATTCCTACCCATATTTTGCGCACCCATCCCCAAAACCCTGTAAGAAGTTCATTGCTTCTAAAAAACCAATAGCGGATCCATGCTCCTGGTGGAAAATAATGTGGTTTCAAAGGGACGGATGGTGCAACAACTTTGGGAATAATAGCATTACCCTGAACAGTTACTTCAATGAGGTTACGCTTGTCACTATTGGTGGCCCATCGTGAATTTAACCATTGCTGTTGCACTTTAACATTTTTAGACCGCTGTAGCAGTTTATGCAGTACATTGAAATTTTGTAAACTACACCCATAACTGATGCTGTCAACCGCCATAGAAGCAATGTCAGAAAAACGGTTAAGTACAGATACATCATCAAATTGAAAAACAGTTTGAGAAAATTCTCGTCTTAAGACAAATAATGCATCATCTAAACGTAAATTTCCGTATTGAGACGCTCCTTTAATGCGCCATACTGCAGCAGCTTCGATTTGCTGCATAATTAACTCAATGACACGTCGATTTGCCGTCAATTGTTCTTTAATTTTGAGATCAACTGGTTTTGACGTTAAAGGTTTTTCAATGATATCCATCAAAGCTGAAAAATTATCAATCACCTCTTTAAGTTTAATTAAATCATCTGTTGATGCTTTTGCTAAGACTCCTTGTGCTAACCAAGCTGAACGAAGATTTTTTAATCTCTCATTACGGCCTGCAAATAATGGGAATAACTCATTCAATATTCCCACTCGTTTCTTATTGTCTTTTTTATCAAGCATCGATGCTCGTTCTAACAACCAGACTTTATAATCCTCTTTTTTATCGAAAGTATGCATAGCCGTGATTTGTTCAAGTAAAGCGGCTCTTTCGCCTTTATCTTTTATGTCTAACTTTACCGCAATCGCTTTTAATCGTTCCGTTATATCATTGAGATCTGCTTGATCTTGCTCATCAGCAATGGTTTGCAGTTGCCACCAAGGTGAACCTCGCTTTAATGCACTTTTTTGTGGTTCTTGAGCATTAGAAAAACTTTCTATATCCTTTAGTTTTTGTTCATAAGTGGCTAAATCTTCTACAGTGTCTTGAAATTGCTTTTTGCGAGTCGCTAAATCTTTAACAATGACCTTTCCTATGTCAAATTCTTTATTGCCTTTCTCCCAGCGTTTTTTAGCCAATTCCATTGCTTGATTATATTCTTCTTGGGATTCATACGCTTTTTGATAAAAGGATGATTCACTGGGGGGATGTGCAAGTAAGTGATTAATGACGCCAAGATCATGGTTATAAATGTCAAAATAATTTTGTTTCACGCCCTGACTATCAACAAATTGTCCTAACAATTCATTAAGGCGCTGTTCGATATCATTTTTAGTTTGCTGCAACGCAAGAAGTTGATCCATCTCGATCTCCATTGAAGTAGGTTCTTCCTTGAAGAGAGATAGGCAATCCTTGCCAACTAGTGTTTGGTGATAGGTGAAGTATAGAAGAGTTAAGAAGATAATCTAATGTGTTTTTTCATTCAGTATTTTCCGTCGATAGTTATATTAAGTACAAAAAAAAATAGTTCCCATGGATATTTTTAATTTCTCTACTGTCTAATCTACAAGACCCTTTATATTTAGGTGATGTTACTCATGAAAACGCTACAAGATCTGCAAGATGAAATTCAAGCATTATTGACTACTCTCTCGAGTACCTACACCGCAAGGCTTGAAGAAATAACCTCATTTCTGAGCAAGAATAATTTTATCAATATCAATGATCTTGATTCACAATTCCCAACATCTCTCAATATTACCGAAATAGCTAGACAGTTATATCATTTAAATTTATTACTAAAAGGTCAACTTGCTATAAAAAATGCATTAGATCTTACATTCTTGGAAACTAGAAACGTAAATGCTAACTTATTTGAAGAGCTCCTCAATGATACCAAAGTTGTAACGCATTTATCTGAAAAAGGCGAACAACGAGCAATACTGGCTAAACAGCTTAATGAGGAACAGGACAACAAGAAAAAGACAGTAATTGCAAACACAAGAGATGGTATCTTCGATGAAATACAGCTTTTGAGTAAAGAACAAAGATTACTTTGTTCATACTTTGAATATTCAAAAATGGTTACGTTATTTCATGATCAGCTAGAATCATTACCAACCCTCATATCAACATTGCAAAGTAGTATCAATAAAGCCGAAGCAAATAATCAGCGCGTAGAACGCCCCAAAGTCATTGAATCTAGTTGGGATAACGATTTTGAGGAGGGTTCGATTGACACTCGATCTAGAACACCCGAACTCTTAACCTCTGAAGATCTATCAGATGATGAAAAAGATTGGGATACTGAAATCAATTTTAACGAAGAAGCTCCCTCTGCAGCGGCATCTCAACCCGACAGCAGAAAAGATGTCGATCTCGATCCAAGGGATCTTGAGCTTACAGCACGACCACTAACCATTGGACATAAACGGGATCTTGAATCTAAAAAGGAAAAGGAGAGTTCAGAAAAAGCAGCAAAGCATGAATCAGCAGATAAGAGTAAATCGCCAAGATCCTCGTAGGATTCATATCATAAGCGAGGACGGGCTCTTTTAATACAAAGGCGGCATACCCACCCAATGACCGCAATTTTGCGTTTTATTATTATATCATTTTCTGATAATATCGCGAAGAAAGTAAACAAGCTAATTGAGAGAGAAATGAGCAATCAAACCAACCAAGTAAAACCACTCGTCAATGCCCCTTTCTATCGACGGCTCTTCGCATTGGTTTACGATAGTTTTGTAGTGTTTTCTTTCTTGATTTTGATGACAGGATTAGCACTCGCACTGAATCAGGGCGGATCTTTACAACCTCACCAAGGTTTATTTTTAACTTATTTATTTGTTAGCACCGCACTGTTTGTTGGCTGGTTTTGGCAAAGAGCAGGTCAAACCTTAGGCATGCTTGCATGGCGAATTAAAGTCGTTAATGACGATCTATCACCCTTAACTTGGCGAACCGCTTTAAAACGCTTCATGATTGGAACAGCTTGTTTAGCAGCAGGAGGCATAGGCCTCTTCTGGTGTTTGTTTGATAAAAATAAATTAGCTTTGCAGGACAAATTAACCAAAACACGCGTTATTCACCTCAACCAAAAAGTAGAAAAACGCAAACGCAAAAATTAACGATAAAAAGAGAAATGACTAATGGGCTCTTTTAAGCAAAAATAATCCCATGGCTAAAAAGAGCAAGGTAGGAAGACTGGCACCCAGAATAGGCGGTAAGGAATAGACTAAGGTTAATGGGCCAAAAAGCTGGTTAATAGTAAAAAATACAAAACCAATCATCACCCCAACCAACATGCGAAGCCCCATGGTAGCTGAACGAAGCGGACCAAAAATAAACGGAATTGCAAGAAACATCATGACCAATGTGGCAAAAGGACGCATCATTTTTTGCCAGAAAGCCAGTAAATAAGGTTTCGCATCAAGCTGATTAGCCTCTCGATAGCGAATGGTTTTCCACAAACCTGAAATCGACAATTCATCAAGATCTTTAACTCCTACAATGGTGAAGATCTCAGGCTTAATGTGACTTAACCATTCTTGCTGCATAATATGCGCTTTGCTCACTTGATTGTCTGTAAAAACGGTTTCTTGAATATCATGCAATAGCCAATGATCATCCCTATATTCAGCGCTGTGCGCAAAACTGGCTTTTTGTAATTGTTGATCTTGATTAAATTCGTAACGAGTAACACCGTTTAAATGCTTATTGTCTTCAATTGTCTGAATGTGCACAAAATCGTGACCATCGCGTAACCAAGTACCATTCGCTGTCGCAAGCGCTTGCCCTTGGCTTAAGGCTGTCGCCTTTTGATGATGAGCAATATTATCCGTTATTGGCGCTACCCATTCGCCCAGCATCCAAATAATGCAAACCAAGATAAAAGCTAACTTCATTACCGCTGCAATAATGTTACCGATACTCCAACCAACCGATCGCATCACAATCAACTCACTGCGAGAAGCCAGTAAGCCAAGCCCCAACAACGTGCCAACTAAAGCCGACATTGGAAAAGCTTGCGCAATTTGGGCCGGTAGCGATAACAAAATGTAGTGAAGGGCACCTTGTGTGGTGTAATCGCCAGTACCTACATGACGCATTTCATTGACAAAAGAAAAGACAAATTCAAGCCCCACAAAAAGCAAGATTGCTAATAATATGGTCACTGATAACGTTTTAGCCAAATACCATGAAATTTTGTTCATGCTTTGGCCCCTCTTAACCATTGGTAACCTTGGTTTAGACGGCCTGATACTTTAGCAATCCAATAAAGCGCTACTACCAATAGCAGACCATGAACCCACCATAAACCAATTTCTGGTGACAATTTGCCAGAAGCGATCCAACGTTTACTCATGGTCAGTAAGTTGTAATAAAGAATACAAAAAATCACGGCCGTAAAAAGTTGACCAAAGCGCCCTTGTCTTGGTCTGACGCGACTTAAAGGCACCGCCAACAATGCTAATAACGGCGCTGATAAGGGAACCGCTATTCGCCATTGAAACTCTGCCATATTACTGGGCGAAGGATTTTCAAGTAGCATCGGGGTTGGCATAGTGCGATGAAAAAAGAGTCCTTGGGGCATGGTAGTGCCTTCTAGTAAACGCTCATATTCATCAAACGCTAAAATGCTATAGTCTGCTTCGCCGGGAGTACCGCTGTAACGTCTACCTTTTAATAATTTAAAATAAGTGAAACCATTAGACTCATTAACGATTACTTTACCCGTTTTTGCAGTTAACAAGCTCCAACTTTGCTTATCAGAAAGGGAGCCTTTAGGTTGTTCAGCAATAAACACTTGCTTCATTTGCGAACGATCGGAATTAATGTCGGTGACATAAAAAACGAGTTTATCTTTTTGGAAAGCATGGAAACGCCCTGGGGTCACTGTTTGCATCAACAACAACGGCCCTTCTTCATGTAAAAGCCGTTCTCGCTGATAAGCGATTTTTGGACCAAAATAGCAGGTTAGTGTTGCTGACAGCATCATCACCACCAGGCCTAAAGCAAAACTCACCATTAAGAAACGCTGCCAGCTAATACCGCAAGCCAGCATGACTGGCATTTCATTGTCAGCAAAGAAACGACTATAACAAAGTAAAATGGCCAAAAAGAGCCCAACGGGCAACAGAAAAGCGAGTAATTCCGGTATTTGAAAAAGAATCACTTGCAGCATTACCCCAGGTGCAATGTTACCTGCGGCAGCCTGACCAATTAATCTAACAAACTTATTGCTAATAGCGATCAGTAAAATAATCGCGATGACGGCAACAAACGTGGTTGCGATCTCTCGCAGTAAATAACGCCTAATTAGCATAAGATCCTTGGTATCTCATTTTCAGATAGTTAACTTTATATCAAGTTAGCCTTACATTATACGCGAAGCCGCAAATTGCTAAGAGTCTATCCTCTAAAAAAAGACACAATGAATAATAAATATCGTAAAATCATTGCTTAAAGAACGCATAATTATGTTTATTAAATAACATAAAATGAAAAATAGAGGTTAAGTCCATGAATTTTAGCGTCAAATTAGCGCATCCTGAAAAGCAGCGCAGTGATTGTATTCTGATTGCCGTTAGTGAGCCCAGGCGCTTAAGTGCTGCCGCTGATAAAATCAATCAGGCAAGCAATGGGTACCTTAGCCAAGTATTGAAACGCGGCGATATTGAAGGCAAATTTGGTGAATTTTTGTTGCTGCAAAATATTCCCGGCGTTCAAGCTGAGCGCATTGTTTTAGTGGGTCAAGGCGAACAAACGTTAACTGAACACCTCTTTCGCGATCTGGTTGGCAGAGTCGCTATCTTTTTAAGCACTCTCCCAGTAGGAGAAGTGGTTTCTTTTTTAAACGAGATCACCGTTTATGAAAGAGACATCGCGTGGAAAATTCAACAAACCATTTTGGCGTTACAAGCAAGTCAATATCGCTTTGATGATTTTAAAAGTAAAAAAAATAGCAAACCTCCAAAATTAAAGCATGTTATTTTTAATGCGCAGAATAAAAAAGAACAACTCCTTGCAGAAATTGGCTGCCAACAAGGGATTGCGATTGCCGAGGGGATCAAACTCACCAAAGATCTTGCCAATATACCTGCCAATGTTTGCAATCCTAGCTACTTGGCCACCCAAGCTAAACAATTTGCAAAAGCACACGGCAAAGATCGGGTTAGCTGTGCCGTTTTAGAAGAAAAAGATCTTCGGGCATTGGGTATGGGATTATTACTGAGTGTCACGGCAGGCAGCACGACACCTGCTAAATTAATCACCCTTGAATATCGCGGCGCTAAAAAGAATGTTAAACCCATCGTGTTAGTGGGCAAAGGGATCACTTTCGATACTGGCGGTAACTCTATCAAAATCCCTCCGTTTATGATCGGCATGAAATATGACATGTGCGGAGCAGCCACCATTTTTGGCGTCATGCAAGCGGCTATCGATCTTGAATTGCCTATTAACTTGATTGGCGTGATCCCGACTTGTGAAAATATGCCAGGTCCGAATGCGACAAAACCAGAAGATATTGTGACCAGTATGTCAGGCTTGACCGTTGAAATTTTGAATACGGATGCTGAAGGACGGTTAATTCTTGCCGATGCACTAACCTATGCAGAGCGTTTTCAACCTGCTGCTGTGATTAATATTGCCACCCTCACGGGAGCTTGTAACTTGGCGTTTGGCCCTTATGCCAGTGGTTTAATGGCTAATAATGAAGCATTAGCTACTGCTTTACTCAAAGCGGGTCAGCAAGTGGGTGATAGAGCATGGCAGTTACCTTTATGGCCTGAATATCACGATGCATTAAAATCCGATTTCGCTGATGTTGCCAATGTGCCTGTTAGCGATATTGGTGCCCGCACCATTGTGGCCGGCTGCTTTTTAAGCAAATTCACTGAAAAATACCCATGGGCACATTTAGATGTTGCCAACACCGCTACCACAGGTGGTAGCAAACGCGGAGCAACAGGCCGTCCTGTTGCGCTTTTGACGCAATATTTATTGGATACACTATGAGCATTGATAAAACCTATCAACCCTTAGACATTGAAAAAAAATGGTACCATCACTGGAATCAAGAGGGATACTTTAAGCCACAAACAGGCGACAAACACTATTGTATTATGCTGCCACCGCCCAATGTTACGGGAACGCTGCATATGGGGCATGCCTTTCAAGATACAATTATGGATGCACTCATTCGTTATCACCGTATGTTAGGCTATAAAACCCTTTGGCAAGGCGGCACTGATCATGCTGGGATTGCCACACAAATGGTGGTCGAACGTCAACTCAATGCTCAAGGCCTCGGCAAACACGATGTGGGCCGTGAAGCCTTCGTACAAAAAATATGGGAATGGAAAGATCATTCAGGCAATACCATTTGCCAACAAATGCAACGCTTGGGAGCGTCGATTGATTGGTCCCGCGAACGTTTCACCATGGATCAAGGCTTATCAGAAGCAGTAAAAGAAGTTTTTGTTCAACTCTATGATGAAAAGCTTATCTATCGTGGCAAACGTTTAGTCAATTGGGATCCAAAACTGCACACAGCTGTCTCAGATTTAGAAGTGATCTCCCAAGAAGAGCCAGGCAATTTATGGCATATTCGCTACCCAATAGAAAATAGTAAAGAAGTGATGATCGTAGCAACCACGCGCCCTGAAACCTTATTAGGCGACGTTGCCGTGGCAGTCCATCCCGACGATGAGCGTTACCGTCACTTAATTGGTAAACAAGTTAAATTGCCATTAACTGATCGAATGATCCCCATTATCAGTGACACCTTTGTTGATCCTACATTTGGTACAGGCTGCGTTAAGATCACACCGGCGCATGATTTTAATGATTATGAAGTCGGTAAACGTCATGAATTACCCATGATCAATATCTTCACAGAAGATGCGATCCTCAACACGAATGTCCCAGAACGTTTTCAAGATCTGCCACGTTTTATTGCTAGAGAAAAAGTCATTCAAGAACTAGAACAACTAGGACTATTTGAAAAGGTCGAGCCACATACGATTAAAGTGCCACGTAGCGAACGTACCAATGAGATCATTGAACCCTATTTAACGGATCAATGGTTTGTGCACGCTAAACCACTAGCAATCGAGGCCATCAAAGTTGTTCGCGAAGGTAAGGTGCAATTTGTTCCTGAGAACTGGACCAAAACTTATTACGATTGGATGGAAAACATTCAAGACTGGTGTATCAGTCGTCAGATCTGGTGGGGACATCGTATTCCTGCTTGGTATGATGCCAATAGCAATGTGTATGTCGCAAGAAGTGAAGCCGAAGCACGCGAAAAATATCAATTAAGCGCTGACTTGCCTCTCATGCAAGATAACGATGTACTCGATACCTGGTTCTCCTCCGCTTTGTGGCCCTTTACCACACTAGGTTGGCCGCACGATAACCCTGATCTCAAAGACTACTACCCTACCAACGTTTTGGTAACGGGTTTTGATATTTTGTTTTTCTGGGTCGCTCGCATGATCATGATGGGATTAAAATTCCAAAAAGATGTCCCCTTTAAGAAAGTTTTCATTCATGGCCTTATTCAAGATGCTGAAGGCCAGAAGATGTCGAAATCGAAAGGGAACATTATCGATCCAATTGATTTAATTGACGGCATTGAGCTTGAAAAGCTGGTTGCTAAACGAACCGCTGGCTTAATGCAACCGGGTATGGCCAAGAAAATTGAGCAAGCCACCCGAAAGCATTTTGAAAATGGCATCCCAAGCTTTGGCACCGATGCATTGCGCTTCACTTTTTGTGCCTTAGCAACCACTGGCCGCTTTATTCGTTTTGATTTAGCACGAATTGAAGGTTACCGTAACTTTTGCAATAAACTCTGGAATGCGGCACGCTATGTGCAAATAAATGTCGAAGGTAAAGATCTTGGACATTCTGATGTTGATCGAGAGTTCACCATTTGTGATAAATGGATCTGGTCGGTTTGGCAAACCACCAAACAAACTATCCAACAGCATTTTGAAGATTATCGTTTTGATTTGCTCAGCCAAACGCTCTATGAATTCACCTGGAATCAATATTGTGACTGGTATTTAGAGCTTTCAAAGCCTGCTTTAACCAAAGAAGGTGTAAGTGAGAGCATCCAAAGAGGTACGCGTTATACGTTGCTTGCTATATTAGAAGAGCTATTACGCACCATTCACCCGATCATGCCTTTTATTACAGAAGAAATCTGGCAAAAAATGGCGCCACAGCTGCCAAGAAAAGGCGAGCAACCAAAACTCACTTCCATTATGCTACAGCCCTATCCCCTTTTTGATGAGAATAAAGTTAATAAGGAAGCAGAAAGTGCTTTACAGGGTATTCAAGCCATTATTTTAGGTGTTCGTAATATACGCGGCGAAATGAATATTAGTCCTGGCAAACTGTTGCCTTTACTTTGTCGTGGTGGCGATAAATCACTTAAAGCGATTGTGAACCACAATCTTACGATCTTGCAGTCGCTTTGTAAGTTGGAAAGTCTAACCTGGCTTGATAAAGAAGCTGTGGCTCCAAGCTCCGCTACGGCGCTTGTAGATGATCTAGAGCTCTTTATTCCTTTAGCCGGTTTTATTGACAAAGAAGCAGAGATTAAAAGGCTCAATAAAGAAATGGAAAAACTGCAAAAAGAAATTGCCGATATCCAAAAGCGACTACAAAACGAAAACTACGTGAATAAAGCACCACAAGAAGTTGTCGCTAAAGAAAGAGAAAAGTTGCAAACTGCTGAAAAAGGCCTAGAGAAGTTTCAGGAAAACCTGCAAAAGATCCAGGCACTTTAAAATGCTTCGAAGGGACAATTTAACCTAAATTGTCCCTCTCTGACATCATACTTTAATTGCAGGAGCAGTCCGATCAATTGCAGCGGCAGCCTGCGCTTTTGCTTGCAAACCTATCAGGAACTGGACTACTTTATTGGGTGTTAACTGCACTAAACGCGCTGTTAAACTAGCATTTTTTTCAATATTATGAATAAGTGTTTCAACAACACCATGCGCATTTTCATTCAAAATCCGAACCGCTTCAGGGTTTGAATTCAAATTTGCTAATAATTGCTGTTTAATCGGTTCACGACCAAATTGAGCTGCAACCTGAAGTAATAGTCCTGTTGATGCAGCACTAAACACATTTAAGATAGCCGCCGGCGCTCTACGTGTTAACTCACGCGTAAGCTCCGCTTGTCTTGCAACTTCAGCTTGACGAGCTAACTCGTTAGATAAGTCTATAGCTGCTTGTAGTTCGTTCGCATCATCTTCAGTTGCATCGCTTTCAGGTTCATCATCTGATAGAACTATGCCAAATGCTTCCTGTAGCTGTACAACTTGTTCATTCGATGCGTCAAGTAACTGTAATACCAAATCAGACAAATTATTATCGATTGCATACTGAATAAGTTGTGCTTTCAAGTCCGGCAAAACTTTTGCTTCTGGTTTCGTGACAGATGGCGTAACAACCGCTTGTGGCTTAACGGTTACAGCTGGTGTAGCAACAGGTTGTAATTGCGACTGTAGTTCCGCTGCTTTCGTCCTAATAAAATCAGCCGATACTGATTGTGCCTGTAATTGATGGATAAGCTCTAAGTTATTGGTTCTAACAGCAAGTTCGATTAATTGTTGACGCACAATAGCTACATCTTGTGCTGAAGCCGCTTCGGCTTTGTTAGGCACAGTAGACGGTGCTTTTTTCTCGTCTTTAGCTGATTTGATTTTTCTTAAATCTTCTTTTCTTTGTCCAATTCTCTCATTAATCGCATCATAAAAAACACCCCAAGGGTTTTTAGCAAAATACAACGCAAGCTTGCCATAATTATCAAATTTCTCAGCAAAATATTCAATGCGGTCTTTTAGTTTTTGAGTAAAACGAAAATTACCAAAATAAGACATGCATCCTCTGAGAAACTCATTCAAATCTTGCGTATTATAAGGAAGCATCTTTTCAAGGAGCTCTTTTTGTTCTTTATCCAAACTATCATAATCATTACAGTTAATAATCACTAACTCATCTAAAGCATCTTTTAGTTGAGTTAAAGTTGCGATATCCATTTTGTCAATAGCATTAAAAAGGGTATTCTTATCCTTCACATTACCTATCAATTCTTCTTTAAATTTATCTCTTAAAATGGCCTCTCTTAATACTCTTTCGTTCGCATCTTGTTTTAAAGCTAACATGACAAATTGCGTTAATCGTGTTTGCACACCCCAGGGGCAGGATGGCCTGTCATCTTCCAAATCATCATATTCTTCAGTCACATACTCCAGCGTACCGTCAGTTTTATAACGGGACTTCTGTCTTCTTGCAGGTGTGCCATAGCTATCGACATAATCTTCATAAACAGGGCGAGTTCTATCCCAATTGTGTGCACGTCCTAATGAACCCAATGTTCTTACTAATTCCGCTTTTGCAGTTTCATGGGTATGCATATCAGAGATAGCAAATTCACCATCATTTAAAGCAAACCACATTGCATGGATCAAGGCCATATGCTCGTCACTCATGGTTGGACCAGAGAAATGCTGGCCAGTATCTCTGTCATAGTAAATCCCCATATGATTTGCATTTTGGTGCTGCCATGGGTTAGGTTTGCTATCTACTTTAAAATTAAAATAACGATAAGCACTATGCCAAGGGTTTTTATAGTAGCATTCCCTTTCAGCTTGCGATTGAAAACGATTCCGATCGTAAGTTAAAGGCAATTTGTTGCCACCACAAATAGCCGGACCGATAGGCGTATGACTTCTTTTGGTGGTTTCTTCTAATATCTGATATTTAATACTTGCAAGAGTCTCGGAAGTTAAAGAACCATATACGGAGATATTAAGCGTCGCATCCACCACATTGCCATTAGGTGTTTCAACAATATAGCGAAGCTTAGCACCATTCTTTTCTACATACAGCTTGCCTTTTTCGGGTTTACCATCTTTTGGTAACGAAGTCATTAATACAAGTTCACAGCCATCATTGTTATATTGATCAATAATATATTGCTTTATTTGTTGTTCGCATTCCTCGCGCTGTTGAGGGGGTACATCTTGATAGCGGGTAATTAATCGATTAACAATTGTTTGTTGCTCAGGACTCAATTCATCCATGGAGTTTTCTCTGCTTTGTCTAACACCGATTTCAGCTTGATACGATTTTGTGCCAATCGCGCTAGAAGGAAGGTTGGATGCAGGATCGACCAGTTTATGTAAATTATCCCAATCAATCTTACTGCTGCCCTTAATCATAATGACCCTCATTTATTTTATAATAATCAATAATGAGGCATATTATACTTTTTAACTAACTTAGTATAAAGTGTTAAGCGGGTCTTTACGATGAACGTGCAAAATGAGGCGATAAAAAAGCTGGGTTTACCAGCTTTTTAACTTAATATTTATTGCTTTATTCCGTAACCTGAACGATTCTGTGCAACCACAGCAGCTTCGGCTTTTGCTTGCAAGCCAGTTAGGAATTGCACCATTTTCTGAGGGGTTAATTGCACTAAGCGCGCTGTCATATTGTCATTGACTTCAATATTGTGGATCAGTACTTCAACAACACCATGCGCATTTTGATTCAAAATCTGAACTGCTTCAGGGCTCGAATTCAAGTTTGCTAATAATTGCTGCCTAATCGGCTCTACACCAAATTTTGCAGCAATAGGTAGTAATAACTCAGGAGCATTAAACGCATTTAATATAGGAGGAGCAGAAATCGTCGCATGCATGACAGCTAGATGACGCTCTTCTGCTGCTAAACGAGCTGCTTCAGCTTGTTGACGACACAGTTCCTCTTGTCGACGTTCTTCTGCAAGACGAGCTGCTTCAGCTTGTTGACGACGCAGTTCCTCTTGTCGACGTTCTTCTGCAAGACGAGCTTCTTCAGCTCTACGCGCTGCTTCTTCAGCGGCTTTACGTTGTTCTTCAGCTTTGCGACGCGCAGCTTCTGCTCTGCGCTGCATTTCTGCTTGGCGAATGGCTTCTAAGCGAGCAACTTCTACTCTTTTAGTCTCTTCTGCTTTACGAATTTCTTCCGTTCTTTCAATTTCTCTTTGGTGTTCTCTTTCCATTTGCAATCTGAGTTCATTCTGATCTCCTAGCGTCCTTTGTCCATGATAGATTTGATCATCAAGATCGCGCAATTCTAGCGCAATTTGGTCAGCTCTTTCATGGTCTTCTAGATTTTGAAGCATTTCACCTATCCCTGCTTCACTCATTCTATCCGCAAGTACTTCAGCATGGTGTTCCATTGCATAATTGAGAACGGCTTGACGCACATTTTCGATAATTAAAAGCTTTTGATCATTTAATAAGCTAATTTCAGCTTCTCTAGATTCTGCAATAAGACGTGAGACCTCTGCTCTTCTTTTAGCTTCTGCCAACACTTTATCTTGCACAATTTCTACAGTAGATTTAACCATTGATTCATTCTTCTTTTTGGATTCAATGACAAGTGCACCCATACCTTGATTTAACGCAGCAAGTGACACATTCATTAATTCCTGAGGAGAATTTCCAATAGCTTTAACTGCCACATTTGCTTTACCATTTCTCAAAGCATCTAATCGGTTAGTAATCAACTGGGTGATTTCCGTGTAAAACACACCCCAAGGATCTTGTGAAATACCAATGATTAACTGACCATAATTAGCATACAGCTTACTCATAAACTCCACTTTGCTTTTTAAGGTTTGTGTGAATCGATAATCTCCAAAAAATGCTTTACAACCATTGATAAATTGCCGCAAATCTTCTGTTGTATAGCTTTGCAACGGTAACAATAATTTTTTTTGATCTGCTGTTAAATCCGTCCAATCACCACATGAAACGGGTATGAGATCATCTAAGGCCTCTTGCAACATCAATAAGGTTGGCTGGTCCATTTTATCAATGATGTTACCAATATTATTTTTACCAGGAAGTGCAGTAATTAATTCTTCACGAAATTTATTTTTAAGAAGAATAGCATCAAGCTTTCTTTCATTCGGATCCGCTTTTAAGCTTAACATGATAAACTGTGAGTTTCTTTGAGTCACGCCAGCAAGACAGGTCGGTTGGTCTTTATGTTGATCATCATAAGCTTCCATAACGGGGACAAGACCTTTCTCAGGATCCATCCGTGTTTTAATGATCATTACTTTTTGCCCAAATTCATTGATCACCTCTTGTTTAACTGGACGCGTTTTATCCCAGTTGTGTACTCGTGCAAATGTTGCCATCAGTTCGAGAAACATTTGTTTAAGGCCTTCGCGAGTATAACCTTCAGCAATCATAAATTTGGGATCATTAATGGCTAACCACATGGCACGAATAACGTTCAGTTGCTCAAGGCCAAGTTCTGGGCCTTTATACTCAACACCATCCATTGTTGTATAGGTCTTTAAAAATTCCGCTTGTGGGTGCATCCACTGATTGGGTTGATTCAGTAATCTTAAGACTAAGTAACGATAGGCAGAATGCGCGGGATGCAGTAAATAACAAAGTTCAATCTCTGGTGATTGATTTAATGACGCATCATATTCCACTGGTAAGGCTTGACCACGATACATAGCAGGTGCTTTGCGGTATTCTTTATGAATAAATTGTATCATCTGCAAATCGCAGGTGGCTGCGTTTGCCGGTTCTGACAAATAGCCTGCGTAATGATGCTCGAGTTTTTTCTCCATATCCAATTGAGCAGCATTAAGACTATCCATCGCATTTTCGCAATGATTGACTATCCCAATGTGTTCTTCTTGACGTGCATGTAACGCGGGATCCACTTCTTCATTTAAAGCAGCCCAATTAATCTTTTGACTAGTACCTAAAAGCATATTTTCCTCTTTTCCCATTCAATATGCAATTTGAATGACTTAATTCTAATGATTAAAGGGTGCAATGCAATGAAATTGACTGTGTTAGCGATAAGATGATCGAATGTTGCGATGGATGCTTGGAGAAGGTGTAAACAGGGATATGCACTGTTCACACCTGATCTGATATGAGTTAAAGAGTCGGCTCTGAACCCGCCTATGCTAGCGTTGCTAGCTTCGGCGAGGTTTTATCAATGACATATTTGGCTAAATCGTGGGTTCTGGATCGGCGTTTCGAAGTTCCTTGGGAATTTTTAAATCCCAGACCCAGCCCATTTGTGCAAAAGCCATTAATAACCATTTACCAAAGTCGACTTGATACCAACGATGGCCAAAAAAGGGCATTTGCATAAAACGATGGTGATTGTTATGCCAACCTTCGCCAAACGACAATAGAGCCACAATCATGTTATTGGTACTGGTATCTTGGGTTTTAGTATGGTCCCGTTTTCCAAAGCGATGACAAATGGAATTAACGCTCCAAGTGACATGGCAAGCAAGAAACAGGCGTAACAAACCCGCCCAAATAAAACCAACCCAACCCCCTAATAAAGCAGGAATCAATAATCCTAAATTGCTATAGAGCAAATAGTATTTTGAAACATGTTTAACATCTTGGTCTTCTAGCAGCCATTTCCCAAAACGACGGTAATTAGGCTTATAATCATGAAAAATCCAACCACAATGCGCATGCCAAAAGCCCTCTTTAGGGGTGTGTGGATCACCGGGTTTATCAGCATAACGGTGATGCTGAATATGCAAACTCGCCCAAGCAGCAGGGCCACCCTGCATGGCAAAACTACCACAAATCAAAATGGCACGTTTTAACCAAGGTTTCGCTTGATAGGAACGGTGAGTCGTAAGTCGGTGATAACCCAAGGTGATCCCAAGGGCCGATAACGAATAAAGCAAAACAGTGAATGCCACAATCGGTCCAGTCACGATACCTTGCTGCCATTGCCACCATGCGATAGGAATGGAAAGAGGTGTGATAAACACTAAAAAGAAGGCATATGCGTAACTCAGGTAGTTTTGCCGCTGTCTAAAAAAAACGATTAAACTTTTTGGGATCATTTTTTGCTCGCCCTTAAGAATGGGCCTGTATCATAACATAAAATGTCGTAAAATATCTCTTATGCCAATGAACCCCACACTCAAACGTTTGCTAACTAAAGCATATCTTAGCGGATTTGGTGAGCTACACCGGCTTTCACACGAAGAAATTCGCCGATATTTACAACATCCCAAATTAAAAGTGTTAGAAGCCCCCTTTCAGGACTTTCAAACCAGTCACGGTTTAACGCTACGCTGCTACACGCCAACAAGTTTAAAAGAAGAGGAAAGCGCCTCTCCTGCAGTCATTTATTTATCGGCAACCGCTTTTGTTCTCGATCGACTTGATGCTTGTAATGACTATTGCAGTTTACTTGCTAACAATCTTGGAATGAAAGTGATCAATATTGCTCATCGCTTAGCGCCGGAGTTTAAATTTCCACGCTTTTTGTATGATTGCACTGAAAGCATTGAATGGATAGCCGATAATGCCGCACTACTCGGGATTGATGCCAACAAAATCGCTATTTGGGGCGAAAGCTCTGGCGGTAGTATCGCTGCTTCTTGTACGCATGTGTTGCGTGATAAAGGTAAACCGATTATTCAACATCAAACCCTCTTTTATCCGATGGTCGATTTGGTCAATGATTTTCGCTCAAAAAGGCTCTACAGCAATGGCTTTATGCTTGATAAAACGTTTGTAGAATGGCTAGATGCACGCGGATTTCATCCTGAACAAGACAGATCATGCCCTCTGGCTTCGCCTTTATTAGCAACTGATTTTACCCAATTACCCCCTGCCACCATCATTAGCGCGCAATATGATCCATTACGCGATGAAGGTGAAACCTATGCGACAAAATTAAATAAAGCAGGGGTAAAAGTGCTCTCTAAGCGTTTTATGGGAATGATCCATGGGTTTATGCGGTTTTATCCGAAGGTAGAAGCAACACAAGCGGCGCTCGATTTTGCTTGTGCTGCTATCAAAGATCACTTTACGGTTTGTTCCCCGAAGGCGGTGGCACAAGACCCGTTGAAGGTGGAGCAGTCGGTGTAGAAGGTGCAGCCGCAGATGCTCCGGTGTTCTCAGCAGGTGCTGCTGTCGGCGCTTGAGTTGCTGTCACATTGGCGGTAATACTATGGATTGCGACCCCTGAACGCGCCTCTGATAATTGCACACGCACCACATCAATAGCCATATTAACCTGCTGTTGCACAAGTTGTGTGGTACTTTTATAGGTTACCACCACTGGCACTTGCACTTCCCACTTATACACGCCTTCTTCTGTCGCGCCTTCCTTGCTAATAAAAGGTTCACCCGTTGGCACAGCAGAAACAAAGAGTTTTTTCTCTTTCACTAATTCAAGATTTTTGGAATCACTCAATGCCTTTAAATAGGATTCATAACCCGCTGGCGTAAACAGCGGCTTGATCTTTTTCAAAGTGTATTGGTAATTAAGATAATCGTAGTTATAAATTTCAAGGACGCTTTGGGTGCTCCAATCCAATACTTCTGGCTCAGATAGCATTGCTTGTGCAAGAGGAAGATCTTCAAATTTACCAATCGATTTGATCACCGCCAGATCTTTTTCAACCTGATCTAATCGTTTAACTGTGGCCCTCAATGTTTTATCCATTTCACGGATATCTGGTGGCGCATCAGGAGGCGTAACAGCTTGGAGCGGTGAGATACCCACCATGCAAGCCATTCCTAGAAGAGTGATCAATTTACGCATATCAACCTCAATCATTACTATTACGTAGAGCTTAACTTACTGTTCGGCAATGTATGAGGTTTTCTGTAATGCATGCACCATTTGCTCTGAAATCGCTGTGTTTGTTAACAGCTTTTTCCATTCATTAAGCATTGAGAGGTTATTTTGCTGCCACGGATGAAAACCAGGTAAGAAATAACGAAAATAAGGACCAAGCAATTTGCGCAAAAAGCCAGGTTTACCCCAGCAAACACTTAATAGCTTTTTCCAGAACATACCTTTAAACAGTAATCGGTCTTTCATGATAAGGTGGAAAAAATTCGCTGCTAAAATACCACCTAGCATTTGGGTAACAAGCCACATACCCAAAATCCGTTTAAAATAACCACCCCCAATTTGTTGATACACATCATAAACAACCGCTTTATGTTCGATTTCTTCGATGGCATGCCAACGCCACAAGGCTGCTATTGAAGGTGTAGCATTTGCTAACCATTGAGGTTCTCGTAGCAATACATCAGAAATAATCGCGGTTAAGTGTTCAGCCGCTAAGGTTAACGATAAATGCATTGTCGGGCTCAGTTTTTTCGTCAGCCACTTAAAATGACGCACATTTCTCGTTTGTAATTTCTTCGTATCATAACCTTGACCTTTCAACACTTGGTTAAAACGAATAAATTCACTACCATGCGCGGATTCTTGACCAATAAAACCTGATAGTTGTGCTTTGAGATGCGTCGATAGAGGATACTCTTTAAAGGGTAAAACGCTGGTGATCGCTAGACGCTCAAAAGCAGGTGCCAATATCGCAATGGAATTGAGCAAATGGGTTTTTACAGGGCAGTTATCATTCCAATATCTGGGCAGATCTTTTTCGATCTGAAAACGCAATCTTCTAGTGATAATTTCGTCATCCATGACTTAGCTACCTCGTAAAATATATCGGGCGGACACGGGGTCCGCCCCTACATTAGTTTAGACGAAATTTTTATAACTCTCTTGTTTCTTTGAACTCTATGTCTGGCCAACGCTCTTTTGTCATCATTAAGTTAACATTGGTGGGCGCTAAATAAGCCAAAGCCTCAGAACTATCTAGAGATAGTTGCCCGCTTAGCTTAGTTTTAAAGTCTGTTAGCTTCTTTAGATCTTTACAATAAACCCAACGCGCTGTAACCACCTTGACCGAGTCATAGATACATTCAACGTTATATTCATGCGCTAAACGATGAGCAACGACATCAAATTGTAATTCCCCTACCGCCCCCACAATAATTTGGTTGGTATCCAGTGGGCGAAAAACTTGGGTTGCGCCTTCTTCTGATAGCTGCACTAAGCCTTTTTGCAACGCTTTCATTTTGAGCGGATCTTTAGGACGAACCGCTTTGAATAATTCTGGCGCAAAGTTTGGCACACCAAGGAATTTGACTTTTTCACCTTGACTAAATGCATCGCCAATTTGAATGGTTCCGTAATTGTGTAAACCAATAATGTCACCTGGCCACGCTTCTTCAACATGTTCTCGCTCCCCTGCCATAAAGGTGAGCGCATTGGAAACTTGCACACTGCGACCTAAACGAACATGATGAATTTTCATGCCCTTTTGATAATGGCCTGAAACCACCCTTAAAAAGGCAATCCGATCACGATGCTGTGGATCCATGTTGGCTTGGATTTTAAAAACAAAACCACTGAAGTTCTCTTCGCTAGGCAGCACTTCGCGGCTTTCGGTTGAACGAGGCTGTGGTTTGGGGGCTAAATCTGCCAACGCATTTAAAATTTCATTCACACCAAAATTATTAATTGCCGAACCAAAATACACTGGCGTTAATTTGCCTTGTAAAAAAGCCTCATGATCATAAGGATGACTCGCGCCTTTCACCAATTCTAATTGTTCGCGGAACTCATCAATCACAATGCCACATTTTTCATCAAGCAACGGATTATCAAGCCCTTGGATCACTTCCGGCTCTTGAATCACTGAGCCTTTGCCAGGTTCAAATAATAAGACACAATCTCTTTGTAAATGATAAACACCCTTAAAAAGTTTACCCATGCCAATTGGCCAGGTAATAGGTGCACAACGAATATTAAGCACTTTTTCAATTTCATCGAGTAGCTCAATACCATCGCGGCTGTCACGATCAAGCTTATTAATAAAGGTTAAAATAGGTGTATCACGTAAGCGGCAGACTTCCATTAATTTAATGGTACGCGACTCAACACCCTTGACCGCATCGATCACCATCAGCGCCGCATCTACTGCGGTTAAGGTGCGATAAGTGTCTTCGGAGAAATCTTCATGGCCTGGGGTATCTAGCAAATTGATAATGGCATCACGAAAAGGAAACTGCATGACCGATGTCGTGACCGAGATCCCACGTTGTTGTTCCAACGCCATCCAATCGGAGGTTGCATGCCGTGCGGCTTTTCGTCCTTTAACTGTTCCAGCTAACTTAATGGCACCTCCAAACAACAAGAGCTTTTCGGTCAACGTTGTTTTACCCGCGTCAGGATGGGAAATAATTGCAAAGGTGCGACGTCGGGCGATTTCATCTTGTAAGTTAGACATCATTCTCCTCGGGTACTGCCAAGAATCGTAGGGGCCGACATCGAAAGTCGGCCCGGGAGGGCACAGAGGCCGTCCCCTACAGTCAGTAACATACGAACAAATAGATTTGAGTATACCAGTAAACTACTTTATTTGGCCAAAATCGGGTAAAGTGTCGCATCTATTTAGACCGCAGTCGGAGCCGCTTATGACCCATGCAACTCACGCCCCTAGTGCAACGCAAGAACCTCATGGTGTGCAACTGATCCCTTTGCTTGTGTGCCTTGGACTAGGACTGGCAGGCTGGTTCTGCCCCCACCCCGAAGGCTTAAGTGACCAGGCATGGCATCTCGTGGTTATTTTTGTCATGACCGTCCTTGCACTCATTATTAAACCATTGCCTATGGGTGCGGTCGCTATTGTTTCTTTAACAATTGCCGCTCTGACAAATGTCATTACGGCTCAACAAGCTTTTTCCGCTTTCAGTAACGATATCGTCTGGTTAGTGGTGTTTGCCCTTTTTATTGCCAAAGGGTTTAGCGTGACAGGACTTGGTCAACGGATTGCCTATTTCTTTACGGCATTACTCGGTAAGAAAACCTTAGGGCTAAGCTATGGTTTAATGGCAACCGATTTGATTCTAGCACCTGCTATTCCTAGTGTTACCGGACGTTCAGCCGGTATTGTCTATCCTATTTTGCAGGGTATTGCGAATTCTTATAAAAGCTTTCCGCATACAGAATCTGCCAGAAAAATCGGGGCATTCTTAACGGTCACCGCTTTTCAAGTTACCGTTATTACCTCCACCATGTTTATGACTGCAATGGCAGCTAACCCTATTCTGACCAGCCTAACTCAAAAAGAAGGCCTTGAGATCTCTTGGGGTGATTGGGCTCTAGCGGCTTGCGTTCCAGGCATTTTGAGTTTAGCGATTATTCCCTGGGTAATTTATATGATTTACCCACCGGAGATCAAAGAAACGCCTTTTGCACAAGAAGACGCTCGCGCAAAATTAAAAGCGATGGGCAACATGAGTAAGCATGAATGGATCATGAGTATTACCGTGATTTTGCTACTTGTTCTCTGGTTTTTTAGCAGCAAACAAAGCCAATTCCCCACTATCGCGGCCTTTAAACCCACGATTGCTGCCATGGTTGGTTTAGCTGTTCTACTGTTAACCGGCGTTCTAGAATGGAAAACACTGGTTAAAATCGACACCGCTTGGGATACCTTTGTTTGGTTCTGCGTGCTGATTTTACTTGCAAGTTTATTGAAAGACTATGGCGTGCTATCGTGGTTTACGCAAAGCGTTGAAGGCCCTTTTAAAGGGATCGACTGGAAAATTGCTTTCCCAATCTTAGCGTTGATCTACTTTTACTCGCATTACTTTTTTGCCAGCTCTACAGCGCATGTGACAGCCATGTATCCAGCTTTCTTAGGCTTGTCCATCGCGATTGGTACGCCTCCCATGTTGGCGGCTTTCGTTATGATTTATTTTAGTAATTTATTTGGTGGGTTAACTCATTATAGTTTAGCCCCTGCGCCTCTACTCTACGGCGTAGGTTATGTTGACATTAAAACCTGGTGGAAAATCGGATTTATCACCAGCGTGATAAACATCTTGATTTGGTGTACTGTCGGCGCGGTTTGGTGGAAATTCCTGGGTTATTGGTAGTATACTTCTTCGGATCTGATTTTTAAGGTGAGCAAAATGACAACTTTACAACTAAACGTGCCTGACGACGCAATGGCTGAACTCGCTATCGTTGCGGAACAACTCAAACTCAGCCCAGAGCAATGCGTTTTGCTTGCGTTAAACCATTTTATCCAAACTGATACCGTTGGTAACGCAATCGAAGGTCAATCACGTATTGGTGATGGTGAAGCTTTGGTCGATTTCCCAGAACTCAAAGAAGAAGTGGGTATCGATATTCAATTCCACCCTATCGCGATGGAAGAACTCGAAACCCTCGAAGAAGAAGCACAAGTCCATGTACTTGGCGAACTGATCGAGCGCATTTCTGCTGAAGAAGAAGAATTGACCGATACGCTAGATATCGTGTTAAAAGACGATCCAGAAAATCAAATCGTTTTATCCAGCTTCAGTTTTGGTGATGTGGTTTACACCATCGGCGAAACCGTTGTTATCTATCATATTGCTTTCGCTGAAGATGAAGACTACGAAGATGAAGACGAAGAAACTGAAGTTGAATCAGAAGAAGAAGCAACTCGTCAATAAGACACTATATATTTAGCGCCTGCATCAGCAGCCAGGCTCTTTGCTTGGCTGCTCGATCATCAAGTAGCTCATCTAACGATGGCAAATACGCCCACTGTTCACCCTTCCCAAATTGTAATGCTGGCTCTTGTGGCTTTTGAATGAAATGGTATTGCATACTGCTAAGCGGCCAATTCATTGCCGCTATCATTCGCTCTAACAAGGTTTTTTTCTCTGGTGATAACTGTTCAAACCGTGTTGTTCCAGGCTCATTAATCACCACATGGTACCCAGAAACCAGTTCATGCTTATGCTCTTTGATCTCTTGTTTTTCCCACTCGGTGATCCCAAGCATTTCAAGATATTCGCTTTGTAAATCACTCATGACGCTTCTTTACCTTTATGGTTTCGACGCCAAACACCGATCCGGCGCTTAATCGATAACACAGGCCCAGAAAGAACATAAAGTGAAAAGGCACTCAGCAGCACAAGAGGCGGATCAATCGATACGCAGACAATAATTAACAATACAGCTAATACCGCAACAAAAGGGACATGGCCTTTTAGATCGAGTTCTTTAAAGCTGTAATAACCAATATTACTCACCATTAAAGCGCCTGTGATCAAAGTTACAACAGCAGCAATCACCCATAGTTGATGACCTGGAACACCATAGTCATGCGCAACCCAAATCATACCGGCAACAAGACCCGCAGCAGAGGGGCAAGGTAAGCCTTGAAAATATTTTTTATCTTGGACATGTAGACGTGAATTAAAGCGCGCTAAACGCAGCGCTGTGGCTGCAGCAAAGAAAAAGGCCACTAACCAACCCGGCTTACCTAAACTAGACAAACCCCAGCTATAAGTAATCAAAGCAGGTGCCACACCGAATGAGACAACATCCGCTAAGCTATCATATTCCGCGCCAAAGGCGCTTTGGGTGTTGGTTAAACGCGCCACACGCCCGTCCAAACCATCCATTATCATTGCCACAAAAATACCAATGGCAGCATACTCAAAATCACCTCGCATCGCAGCAACGATGGCGTAAAATCCTGCAAATAAGCCACTGGTGGTAAATAAGTTTGGAAGTAAGTAGATCCCCTTATTGCGATGGTATTCAGTGCCGTCACTGGGAGTATTGCTTGAATTCATTATGGTTCTTCTTATCTTTTCTGAGTATATGCATTCATATAATTCAATGTCAGATAGATAGCTCATGCTATGCTATAATATGAAATTACCAACAAGATACCCATTTTATGGCCAAAGGCAAGAAATCCAAAATTGTCATTGAGGGGATCACCGAGGATGGGAAGCCATTTCGACCCAGCGACTGGGCTGAGAGAGTGAGTGGGCAGTTGTCTACATTTAAAAATCAACGGGTACTTTACTCCCCTTTGCTGAAGCCTTCTCATAAAGATGGCAAACGTTGCCTTGTCATTGATACTGAGCTAAAAATCGTTCATCCCGCTCTGTATCAACAAATACTGGATTTTGCAAAAATCAATAAACTCATTATTTGTCCTGAGGAAGAGTATGGAGATAAGCATGGTAAATCCTAAAATTCTATTGCTTTTATTCATCGTATCTATACCCAGCTTAACAAATGCACAAGCTTACCGTTATACAGATGACAATGGACAAACCGTTTATTCACAAATTCCACCCACCAATAAAGAGGCACAAGTTATTAAACCTCCACCACCCCCTTCAAGTAGTGGCACTGCTGAGAAAACAGCGATAGAAAAAACCATCGCAACAGAACAAGCGAAAGAGGAAAAAGTAAAAGAAGAACAAAAAGAAATTGATGCAAGTCATTTAACAGCAGAAGAAAAGCGAACAAATTGTGAAAAAGCAAAAAAATACCTTGGCGAATTACAATTAAAAGCGCGGATCAAATTAATTGGCCCTGATGGACAAGCCACCATGTTGACCGAAGAACAAAAGAATGCCGAAATTGCCAAAACCAAAGGAATGATTAAGTCGTTTTGTACGCAGCCTACAATCTAGAAAGTTTAAATCCCCCGCTCGCCGAAGCGTTGCTTCGCCGAGCCGCCCCCTTTACAAAAGTGGGCTAATGTTCGCTTTGCTCACAGTTGCGAAGCAACATATCTCCCTTTCGTAAAGGGAGAAGATCCTCTCGTAAGCAACAGCGCACGAGAGGATCAGAGGGATTTAGGATCTACCCTCTTCTCCACGTCGTCGCTCCAGCCGAATCCTCAATCACCACACCCATTGCGGTTAAGGTTTTGCGAATTTCGTCGGCTTTGGCCCAATCTTTACTATTACGGGCTTCAATTCTCGCTGCAATCAACGCTTCAATTTCTGGCACATTCTCTTGTTTGCCTTTGAGATAAATTTCCGGATCATTTTCCAGTAACCCTAAAATATTTGCCAATGCTTTTAAGGCGCTACCAAGAATAATCGCTTTTTCAGGCTTCTTATCTCGTGCAATGTTCACCGCTGTTGCTAATTCAAACAACACTGACATTGCTACGGGGCTATTAAAATCATCATTCATCGCTGCAAAAAAGCGGTGATAATAAGGCGCAGCTTCTGGCGTTTGATCGGAAACAGAAATAGTTTTGATACCCCGTATTGCTGTGTACAAACGTTCAAGCGCGCTTCTGGCTTGCTCTAGTTGATCTTTTGAATAATTCACTGGGCTGCGATAATGACTCGCTGTTAAAAAGTAGCGGATCACTTCAGCATTGTATTCGGCCAATACTTCACGAATGGTAAAAAAGTTATTGAGCGATTTTGACATTTTTTCTTTATCAACTTGGACAAAGCCTACGTGCATCCAAGTATTCACAAAGGTTTTGCCGGTTGCACATTCTGATTGGGCTCGCTCGTTTTCATGATGCGGAAAAATCAAATCAGAACCACCACCATGAATATCAAATGACGCGCCTAAGCAATCAACTGACATCGCTGAACACTCAATATGCCAGCCTGGGCGTCCTTCGCCATAAGGCGATTGCCAATGTGGTTCGTCCTTTTTTGCCTTTTTCCACAGCACAAAATCCAGAGGCGATTGTTTTGCTTCGTTGATTTCAACTCGTGAACCTGATTGTAATTGCTCAAGATCTTTATGAGATAATTCACCATAGTTTTTATATTTATCTACTGAGAAATACACATCGCCATTATCTGCCACATAAGCAAAGCCCTTCTCTTCTAAGGTCTTCACCATGTTAATAATATGATCCATATATTCGGTTGCACGCGGCTCAAGATCAGGCGATAACGCATTTAACGCCTTAGCATCTTCATTCATGGCATGAATAAAGCGCTCGGTTAACTCTTGAATGGTTTCTTTATTTTCAATCGCGCGCTTAATAATTTTGTCATCAATATCGGTAATGTTACGAACGTACTTTACTTTCCAACCGCTGGCACGTAGAAACCTGACAACCATATCAAAAGCTACGAATACTCGCGCATGTCCAATATGACAAAGGTCATAAACGGTGATCCCACAAACGTACAGCGAGATTTCGCCTGCTTTTAATGGCGTAAAAAGCTCTTTTTGCTGTGAAAAACTATTATGGATCTGTAACATTAGTCTTTACCTGTCATTTGTTGTTTGGCCAATGCCACACGTTGTAAAAGGGCTTCTTTGCCCATTAAGGGAAATATTTTGACCAATTCAGGTCCATAGCAACGACCCGTAATGGCTGAACGAACCGGCAAAAAGAGTGCTTTGCCTTTTAACCCGGTAGCACTTAAACGCGCAATCACTGCTTGATAATTATCACCCTCGGCATCAATAGCACCTGCGAGTTGCTCAAGCAAGGGCGCATCCGCTTTGGTTAAATGCGATAGAGCTTCATCATCAAAAATGGGATTATTTGTTAACACTTGGCAAGCCCAGTCTTTAGCATCGCTAGGTAAAACACAATTTTGTTTAAAGGTATTGGTAAAAGCGGCTGTTTTATTGCCAACGATATCGCCAACATAGGGCGCTATCCAATGCCAAAATTCTTCATCCGTGCATTGCATGACCGCTTCTTTTTGCCAATGATTTAACTGCGCCACATCAAAGCGCGCAGGCGATCGACCAATATTTTTAGCGGAGAAATGCTTGCCTAAATCGTCTAGTGATAATAAATGTTCATGCTCAAAGTGATGGCCAAGTCGCGATAAGTAATTATTAATAGCGCTAGGGAAATAGCCTTGTTCGCGTAAACTTTCAATCGATTGAGAACCATTACGCTTTGAAAGCGGTTTACCATCAAAGCCTAAAATCAATGGCATATGGCCATAGGTAGGCGGCGATAATTTTAAGGCTTTTAAAATCAATAATTGTCGTGGCGTATTGGTGAGATGATCTTCGCCGCGCATCACATGGCTTACTTGCATCAACGAATCATCAACCGCATTACAAAACATAAATGACGCAGAGCCATCGGCTTTTTTAATAATGAAGTCACCAATATCGTTAGCGGCGAAATGTTTGGATCCTTGAATAAAATCATCAAATTCAATCGTTTCATTGTCTGGGATCATAAACCGTAACGCTGGCTTTTGATCTTTAGCCGCTTTTACCTTTTGTTGTTCTTCAGTCAAATGCCGACAAGTTCCACTGTAACGAGGTGGCATGCCCGCTGATAGTTGCGATTTTCTCGCAATGGCTAATTCTGTTTCTGAACAATAGCACCAATAAGCCTGTTTTTGATCAATCAATTGTTGATAGTACTTTTCATAAATCGCATGACGCTGGGCCTGAAAGTAAGGTGCGTGCCCACCGTCCAATCCTGGTCCCTCTTGCCAATCGAGCCCCAACCAACGCAAATCATACATCAGCTTTTCGGTAAATTCCTCTTCTGAGCGCGCCATATCAGTATCTTCAATCCGCAATAAAAAAGTCCCTGGTTGCGGGCTATGTTCGGTATGCGCTTTGGCCAACAACACATTAAACAGGGCCGTGCGTAAGTTACCAAAATGCATTAAACCAGTGGGGCTGGGACTAAAACGCGCTTTAAAAGGAAGACTCGTCATCATTAAAAACTCTTATTTAGTTAATTAAATACTTAGCAATCTATTTGGCCGTTAATTGCAGTACATGATACCCTAACGGCTCATTTTTGATACTACTAGTGAGAGATTGACAAATGATAGTATTACACACCAATTATGGCCCAATCACCTTGGAACTGGATGCAGAAAAAGCACCCAAAACCGTTGAGAATTTCCTCGAATATGTGAACCAGGGCTACTACGATAATACCATTTTCCACCGCGTAATCGATGGTTTCATGATCCAAGGCGGCGGCTTTGAAGCTGGTATGGTCGATAAAAAGACCTTAAAGCCTATCCAAAATGAAGCCAACAACGGCCTACGTAACCGTCTTGGTACCATCGCCATGGCTCGTACTAGCGACCCCCACTCAGCCAGCGCTCAGTTCTTTATCAACGTTTCAGACAACGGCTTTTTAGATCACCGCACACCTTCACCTGATGGTTGGGGCTATTGTGTATTTGGTCGTGTCACCGATGGCATGGACACTGTACAAAAAATCGCCAAATTAAAGACTACCCGTCGTATGGGACATGATGACGTTCCTGTAGACGACGTGATCATTGAAAAGGTTGAAGTGCTTGCTAACGCCTAATTCCATTATTTTTATTTCAGATCTCCATTTAAGCGCAGCCAATCCTTCAATGGTTGCGCTTTTTATGGATTTTCTCAAAGGTCCTGTGAAAGGTGCTAAAGCGCTTTACATTCTGGGTGATTTGTTTGATGTCTGGGTTGGTCAAGATATCCATACTGAGTTTCAACAATTTATTCAACAAGCGTTACAGGATGTGGTTAACAGTGGCACCGATGTTTACTTTATGAATGGCAATCGTGATTTTCTGATGCAAAATGCTTATTTGAAGGCAGCTGGCATCAAACGGTTAACCGATCCGACTGTTATTTCTCTCTTTGGTACGCCTACTCTTTTAATGCATGGCGATACTCTCTGCACACAAGATAAAGCTTACCAACGCTTTCGCTTGATTGCGCAAAATCCCATTACCCGTTTTATCTTTTTGTGCTTACCTAAAGCAAAGCGCGATAATATTAGTAAAAAACTTCGTGCTAAAAGCCAACAATACCAAAAAACCCAATCAATGACGATATTAGATGTGACTGAAGAAGCCGTAAACAAGGCCATGCGGCAACATCAAGTATCGCAACTCATCCACGGCCATGTACATAGACCTAATATTCATGACGTTGCGTCAGGAATTAAAGGTAGCAAGCGACTCGTGCTAGGCGATTGGCATCATCATGCAAGCTTAATTATTAGTACGCCAGAAGCGAATAGTTTGGCGACGTATGATATGGAAAATGGCATCAAAATCGTAAAAACCTAAATCCCCCACTCGCAAGCTCGTCGCCCCTAAATCCCCCGCTTGCAAGCTCGTCGCCCCTAAATCCCCCGCTTGCTTCGCAAGCCGCCCCCTTTACGAAAGTGGGCTATTTGTTCGCTTCGCTCTCGGGTGCGATAGTGGATCTTGTGGCACATTCCTAAATCCCCCACTCGCTAAAGCTCGTCGCCCCCTTTACAAAAGTGGGCTATTTGTTCGCTTCGCTCTCGGGTGCGGTAGCAACTTGCAAACAATATCATTTTTTGTTATTCCCAATTTTTGTTACTGCGATGCGAGCAAAGCGAGCATATTTACCCACTTTCGTAAAGGGGGTCGCGAGC
>CAZQMV010000006.1:70226-163807 GCA_964594635.1 Uncultured Candidatus Berkiella sp. | reverse complement strand
ACATACTTAGCTTAATACATCAGGGTTAAAGTGCCCCCTTTAATGGGGTAGAGCCGAAGTTTCATTAGGAGAAGACAGCACGCGTCAATTCAAAGTAGACGTGAAAAATGCTGAATCATTAGCTTCAGAAATGGCAGCTTTAGCAAACTGTGAAGGTGGGAAAATTTTTATCGGTGTGGCTGATGATACTTCTATTCCTGGTCTTTCTAGAATAAATGTTTCCCGAGTTAACCAATTGATTAGCAATGCGGCTAGTCATTTAGTAAGAAGCCCCCTGACTGTACAAACTGAAAATACCATACTAGAAAATGGCAACATAGTTATTGTATTAACAGTGCCTAAAGGAATTGATAAACCCTACTTTGATAAAAATGGGGTGATCTGGCTAAAGAGTGGCTCAGATAAACGACGTGTTAACTCTAAAGAAGAGCTGCGACGTGTATTTCAGAATACCGATCAATTCCATGCAGATGAGATCCCTGTAAAAGTAGGAATTGAAGCAATTGATAAATTACGATTTAGGGATTTCCTTAGAGACGTTTATAAGCAAGAATATCCTGTCACACCTGAAGATGAATTGAAGCTACTGTAGAATATGTATCTTGCTGCTGATAATGGCAAATTAAACTTGGCTGGTTTGCTGTTATTTGGAGAAAGGCCAGAACGCATTAAACCACAGTTTTGTATTAAGGCTGTGCGTTACCCTGGTAATAATATTCATGTGAGAGAATATCTTGATACAGAGGATTTGGAAGGACCTTTGCCGAAGATGTTTGAAGGTGCACTATCTTTTGTGTTGAGAAATTTGCATAAAGTACAAGCAGGTCAAGGCGTCAATTCCCAAGGTATACCCGAAGTACCCCCTGAAGTTTTTGAAGAGCTTTTAGTGAACGCACTGATACATCGTGATTATCTAGTTAATGCTCCAATACGGATTTTTATTTTCGATAATCGCATTGAGATTGTCAGTCCCGGGCATCTTCCTAACAACCTCACTGTGGAAAAAATACGCACAGGTAATTCAAATATCCGTAATCCTATTATGATCTCCTTTATTGCAAAAGGGCTTTTGCCATATAAGGGTTTAGGATCAGGCATTAAGAGGGCATTGGAAGCATGGCCGAAAATTGATTTTATGGATGATAGAGAAGGATGCCTGTTTGTAGCCACGGTACACCGTAATAAAATGGCTGCTTTTCCACAAACTTCGGGGAAAACTTCGGGGAAAACAGAAGAATCGATACTACACCTTTTGGAAGAGAATCCCAAAATGACTATTCCAGATTTATCAAATGAGTTAAACCTAACTCAGCGAGCGATTGAAATGCAAATAGCGAAATTGAGACAGGAAGGGAGACTTGAGCGAGTTGGACCTGCTAAAGGCGGGTACTGGAAGGTAAACTGAAATTCTCAAATAAACACTACCGTTATAAAACGGCAAAGCCGCGAAGAAGAATATGGGTATGATCATACCCATAGTGGATATTGTTAAAATTCTTCCGGAAATTTGCCCCTTTCGATATCTTTTATAGGCAAGAGTGCCTCAATCGTGCATGTCCCTCACGCGCGACTCAAGCAGAATTGGTTTTCTTAGCTCGCTTCGCGAGCGTTACAAAATGCAGTTCCCCGCCGATGCGTAGCGCGTTCAATGTTAATTCAGATAACAGAGATTTTAATATTTTTAAATAAGTTTTAAATGAGACACTTGAGGTAACCCCACAATCGCAGATTTGGCTTTTTCGCAAATGAATAATGCTCCGCGACGATCTTGGATCATGTCATTATGGGGATCGTCAAAATCAATTGTCACAGCATAATTTTGAAATGAGGGATTTTTTGGCTGTTTTATTTCTCTTTGCACAGTGAAATACCATGGTTGAATTAGGCTGCTCCATGATTCCATGAAAAGTGAACCGAGTGATTGTATATTATCTTCCTCATGATAAAAATGCTGCCATACGGTAACATTATCAGGCATTGTAATAGAGCTATTCAGTGGTGTACCAATAGTGACTATTTTAAAGGCAACATGAGGGTTATCTTGAAATAGTTCTGCCAATTTTCTGGCTATTTGACCACCATGACTGTGGGCAAGTAAAATGATTTCAATTGCTTCAAAGTCTTCGCTTTCATCATTTGCAAATGTAGAACAGAGTTCTTCTTTTAGAACGTTTGCATTTTTATTCCATACGGCTTCGCCGAGATCGCCTGACCATTGAAAGTAAAAACGTTGCTCTTCTGGAATATGTTTATATAAATCTTCAAAAAAATGACAACTTGAGGGAGCCGTATCTATCGATAAACCATACCAATGGCAGGGAGGAGCTTCAATGGGGATCAATTTTGTTGTTGACCAAGGTGTAACCATACTAGAAAAAAGCAGCGTTCCAACCACAGGTTTAATGAGAGCCGCTCCAATCGGGAATACGGTTCCAGGTATATGAATAAAATATCTTTTTGCCATAGATATTGCCACAGTTTCCTAACTAAGACCACTCATCATAATTGAAAATCTCTTTTGTTCAATGATTTATAGACGTATTGCCTTATATAAGAGATGAAGCGCTTAAATAAAGGCGTGTATCTGACCTGTCCCAGGATTTTTAAACAAATCTGATATGTAGAGATAGGGCTCTTTCAAATGAGAGTAGGGCTTAGTTTTGCTCACTTTCTAATTGCATTAGTGAGCTTTCTAGTGAGAGAGAAGTTATATTAGCATCTTTAAGGCGTGCTTTTCCTAAGCTAACCAGGCCATTATATTCCCCTTGACTGAAAGGTTCTTCTTTTTCTTTAAACTTCATATTCCATGCATGATAGAAAGCATTAGCGAACGGACCACAAGGTCCTGAATTGATTGCTGGTTCTTTAAATTATCACCTTCTATCTGAACATATCCATAGAGTTTATTGATATGATTAGACAAATCATTAAGAATATTAATCCATTTTGTAATTTTGGCACTCATTATTCTATTTGCTCTAATAAGGTTTGAGTTGCTATGAGTAACTCTTTTAAAAGCTGTTCACTACCAGCTCAAAACTAACTAAAATCTCTGTTATGCCTAACCTCTAAAACAATAACCTTAATCTCACGTTATTGTCATACTGAAAACAAAAACAGCGAATAAATGCACAGTAAATTAATTTACTAATGACATTTAATTTGACCTATGTTTAATTAGGTCAACTATCGGCTGGTATATAAGTAAAGGAGACCATTATGTTAAGCGGATTTCTATTATCTCATAAAGAGGCGAGTAAAGCGTGGACTCATGCCAATGAGCTATTAGAAAAGCAAATAAAACATGCTAAAAAAGAAGAATCAAGCTCTGCTTCTAGTACTCCACGAACGCCAATATCACCTCGTACTCCACATACGCCTCACACACCGTCGCCACGCATAGCTGAGGTCATTTTAACGGTTTTCGAAGGGCAACAAAATAACTTATATATTGTTGCCTATAAAGAACATAAAGAAACAGTGATTTTTGCGTATGATGTTAAGCAATCCCTTGGTGAAGCGGGTGCACAAGGCATTGTTTACAAAGCCCAACGTCTTTATCACGATCCCAACAAAAACCAAAATATAGCAAATCTTGTTGTATTAAAATACTCATCAAAAATTGAGGCTGAGGAAGATTTTCAAAACGAAAGGGAAATATTAACTATTTTAAACAGGTTGCGAGGCTTTGTTACTTATTCAACAGAAACAGAATGCCTACAATTTTTATTCAGCGAACTATGCGAAGGCGATAATTTGCTCGATGTGCTTTATGACAAAGTAGCTGTGAATATACAAGAAGCACCCTGTTACGCTTTTTCCTATCAAAAGAAAGTACACAGCTTGACAGATAAATTGCGGATAGCGCAATCGGTTGTGGATGCATTATTTGTATTACACGATCAATCAATTTATCATCGAGATTTAAAATCAGCCAATATTATCATTGCAAAAGATCTGTCGACTGCTAAGTTAATTGATTTTGGTACCTCCTGTAAAATGTCACAATCTGACAGAACCTTTAAAGGTTCAACAGGCTATCAAGCGATTGAAATGACCTACCCAACTGAAGCAAAAGATCTAAGCCAACCTACAAGACCCTACTATAGCCTCCAAACAGAGTATTTCTCTCTGGCTATTGTAATACTTGAGGTGTTATCAGATTTCAATTATCAATCCTTTATTCGTCAGCAATTATTAAAGAGTGGTGAAAAAGAAACGTTTATATTGACAAAAGAGTATATTGAATTTGCATTTCAGGACATATTAAATAAATTAGAACCTAAACAAGAAGATCCTGATGAAGAAAAATTATTATGGTCATTAATTCGCATTTGCAAAATGCTACTTGAGACCGATCCTAACAAAAGATTAGGTTATCAATCCTTAAATTATAAACGCGAACAGTTTAATGCTCGATTAAATGATTTATTAGCGAGATCATCATTGAAAGTTTCTCAAGCTTTAGGAATAGAGTCCACGGCAGATAGCAGTATTTTGTTTGGAGAACTTTCGGATAAATTGAGTAAATTATCCTTTGGAGAAGAACTTATTATTTCTCCAAGAAGTGAAATGATGGTAGAAAGGCAAACAAAAAGAAGGGCAAGTGATTCTAAGTCACCCAGAGATTGGTTACTTACCCCAGAAGTTTCAACACGTTCAAGATCTGCTTCCACAACGTCATATACACCTGTGAGCGAATCTAAACGTCAAGAAGGCCTGCATCGTACAACAAGGCGTTATGCGTTACCATTGCTCAATTTTGCCATTTCAACTAGACAAAGTAGTGATTCACCCAAAAACTCACCCGAGAGTTTGCCTAGTGATTTACCGGTGGACTCATTTTCCCCTAGAACAGATCCTAAAAGTGCTAGTAAATAAGAAGTAGGCACTGACAAAAGTTCTGAAAGAAAAATGGAGTCAACGATATTAGCAATTAATGACATATCGAACTATCCACATCTGCTTTTTCTTTGATACTTTCTATTCGGGGTTATGATCTATCCATTATTGATGTTAACCTGTGAACCGCTAATTTTATTTATTGTTATTGCTATAAACTCATGATAAATGGTATGCAAGTTGACCTATCATTAATGAGCTTGAGAGAGTCTGCCTATTCTCTCAGTTTTATTTACAAATAAAGATAGAACTGCACTATGCTTATTTCTATTTATTAAGTGTGGTGCCCCATGAAAATCTCCCCAAAACTCCTTCTCTTGCTTGCTGCGACAACATGCATCGATGCCAATGCGTGTACGGGTGTTACCGTTAAAACAACGGATGGTAGCGTGATTTCAACGCGCACTTTAGAATTTGCCATGCAGTTAAATTCTGATGCCATTTATTTACCCCGTGGTTTTAAAACAGATATGATTTTTAAAGATGGTAAAAAGGGTGCAAGCTGGCAGCAAAAATATGCTGTTTTAGGTATTAATGCACTAGGGCTGAACATGATCATGGAAGGTTTCAATGAGAAAGGTTTAAACGTGGGGGCCTTTTATCTACCTGGTTTTGCGCAGTATGATAAACTAACCGATACCAATGCCAATAACGCCATATCAGCAACCCTTTTTCCAACGTGGGTAGCCGGAAATTTTGCGACAGTTGCAGAAGTTAAAAAGGCACTGAAAGATATTGTGGTTGTTGATAGCATTGCAAAAGACCAACCAGAAGCGTTTCCATTACACTTTCGTATAACCGATGCCACAGGTGATCAAATTGTGGTTGAGTATGTAAAAGATGGCATGAAAGTCTACGAAAATCAATTGGGTGTTATTACTAACGATCCTGAATTTGATTGGCATTTAACCAATCTTCGCAACTATGTTAATTTAAGTGCAACCAATATTCCAAGTTTGAAGCTAGATGGTGAAAAATTTACGCCCCTTGGACAAGGTGCTGGCATGCATGGTTTACCTGGAGATTATTCACCACCATCACGTTATATTCGATCGGTTGCAATCCAATCATCAGCTTTACCAGTAAAAACAGCAGATGAAGGTGTGAATTTGAGTTGGCACATCATTAACAATACTGATATTCCATTAGGTGCAACGCGTGATACTGGCCCTGATGGTAAGCCGTACTTAAATTATACTCAATGGACGAATGTGTCGGATTTGAGAAATCTGAAACTCTATTTTAAAACTTACAATAACCAAAACATTCATGTTGTTGACATGAAAAAGCTTAATCTTGATTCCAAGGATGTTAAAATTTTCAAAATGGATATTGCTCCGAACTATCAAGATATTACCAACATTCAGTAACTCACTTTTTGGCTTGTATAGTAGGACTGCTTTTGCAGCCCTACTTTCGTCTTCATCGTTTTTTATTTTTGTGTGTAGTCACTACCTATAATTGTATATCCTGGCTGAAGATATATAGATTGAACTATCTCCTTGTCATTTTGTCCATCTATTAATGTAAGTGTATAGGTGGTTATTAGTATGAGTGTAGTGGGGCCAGACTCTCAAGTAACCGATAGCGAAGGAGGGAAATACACGCTAAAAAAAGAACTTGGCAGTGGTGTAGAAGCTCGAACGTTCAAAGCGACGGTTGACCATGCTACAAAGGGCAATAAGACCGTACGCGTTGGAGATCCTGTTGCCGTTAAAGTATTAAATCCTGCTGAAGGCGACGAAAAAGCAGCAGATAGATTACGCGAGCAAAAAGTGTTGGAAAGAGAGGGGACTCTTATAGCTAAAAAATTACCCAAAGCTAAAGACGAAGATAAGCAATCATACATGATTGTGCCAATATTTCCCGGTGTCACTCTTCAAAAAGCCATATACCCTGAGTTCGATAAACATGTGGGTATTGGAAACAAAAGGGATCTGCCCGCAGAAACGAAAGAAGGTTTTGCCGTTACGTTACTCCTCGATCAATATGCTTTGCAGCTATGTGGCATTGTTCACTGTGATTTAAAATCCGATAATATTTTAGCCGATCCAGAAAGCAGGACAGCCAAAATTATTGATATGGGTGAAGGTTTTATTGCTGCTGAAGGTAGTTTTACTAACACTTATAGAGGACCTGGCGCGATTTTTGAAGCGCCTGAAACACGTGAACCAGATGGCTATAAAATTCATTTAAATAGTTTTAAGACGGATTTATATGCTTTAGGGGCGATCCTTGGTGCAATGTATTCCGAAAAAAATTATGAAAGAGATGCACCTAGCCGTGGAGCGAATCTTACAGTAGCTGCAAGAGATTTTATAGCTGATATAACAGCGCCTGATGTTGTTCACAAAGAGGGTATGCCAGATAGTTTATTAAGCGTTATACGTTCTTTATTAACGGTCGATCCGAATGCTAGGCCTGCCAGCATTGCTTTAGCGTCAGGTATTGATCAGCATCCAGGGCTGCAGGCTATTGTACAAGCACACCAAGAATTAACGCAGTTTAAAAATACGGAGCTAAGAGCTGATGTTGCAAAAATAGTGGGGGATCGTCACGTTTCACCTGAATTCAAAGATAGATTAAATAATATATTTGATAGTAATCCTGATCTGCCCACAATGAGGGTTAAATTAGCAGAGCTATGCAAATCGTTTCCTAATGAGAAGGCAGGTATTAAGCAAGTGACTGCGTTAGGTGAAAAGATTGATAATGCTTGCATGCAGCAGGCGAGAAATATTCAAGCTATTCGAGTCAATATGCTTGCTGAACATGCTGTCAAACAGGGGCAACAAATGTATGTTGACTCTGTTAGAGGTCTTGCCGGAATGTTGGAGGCAAAGGCAAAACAACATAAAAATGATGGCACAGCAATGCTCTTTGGTTCCAGAGCCCCTGTCTCGGCTACCCAGTTAGATGATGTGGGCAAATTGTTGATGATAACGTCAAAAACCATTGCTTTAATGCATGAGCCAATAGAACCAAGACAAGTTGAAATGGCATTAAATGGCTTAAGAAAAGCAATAGACAGTATACCTAAGGAGAAATTTGGACCAGAAGGAGAAAGCGCTAAACAAAAATTAATCTCAGATGTCGATAAGATACAGAAAATGCATGCTTCCGCAATAGATCAGATACCCAAAATTGAACCTGTGCGGCCAAGTACCCCTACTCCTATGCGTAGTGCAAATAAATAAATTAGATACTGAGTTTCTTTAAGCTATTATCCAGTGTGTTATCCATCACCGCTACAGCTATTTGAGCTTGGCGTGTTGTTATGATTGCTGCTTTTTGGTCTTCACTAATAGGTATTAACTCAATGCAGGGCTCGGGTAAATGAGCTACATCATTTTCTGTGATCGTCTTATCTTTCAATAAATCTGCCAGTCTCAATGCGACTAAATGTTGTAAAGAGGGTAGTTTGTTTGTTTCACATAAATCAGCTAAATCTTGTAATCTTTGTGGATCGCTTAAGAAGTTTAAATAGTTATTTAAATCAAAGCGTAAGTAGGGATTCTTTTTCATTGCGCTGATGAAATAGTCCATATCTGTATCAATGATGCCAGGTGAAGGCCAAAGTGACACAGTGAATTGTCGGTCTACATTAACTAAAGCTTCTGTCAGTGCTGCACATTCTGCACTACTTTTTACCGAAAGGGTAAGAGATGTTAATCGACTGGTCTTCACTGCCTGGCAAAAAGCCTTGAAAGACGCTGTTGCTGATTCTTCAATTGGGTTCCAACTTAAATCCAGTGCTTCAACGGTTGGTGGTAAGTTGCTAATAATTGTTGTCGCAAGTTCTGTTTTGATACCTGCTGTACTGAGACTAAGATTCGATAATTGTGGTTGCGTTTTCAGTTGTTGAGCGACTTGGTAAACGCAGCTTTCACTCAATGGGCCTTCAACGCCGAATGCTTGCAGATTTTGCCAAAAGGGTAACCTTGTTAGGTTTGAAAAATCTTGTGGAGTATTACCGGTTTCTATATTTAGCGCAAATTGTTTTAAATTGATGGCTTGGCTTAACACATTAAGCTGATGACCCAGTGCTTCCCAGAAAGCAGCACTTGCACCATTTTGGACTTCTATTGCGAGTCCCGTATAACTGTTATCTTCCGCATAAACATTTCGGAGGGTATTCATGGTTTCTGCAGGGATTGCAACAGATGGGTCAATTTCAACAAATTGGCATTTATAGGGCATACACATGATCCGTAAATGTACTGATGGATTATGGTATGGCCACCACTATGTAAAGTCAATGAACCTAGAGGGCATTCATCGGATGAGATCATCTTGCGTTAGTGACGCCATGCTCAGGATCCGATTGAATGGGGCCACCTGTAATATCAGGGGTCGGTGTAGGCATTGGCCGTTGTCTTGGCGGCATATTACTGGGTGTAATAGGCTGTGGTTCAGGGCGTGATCGCTGTGGAGGATTTTCAGCGGTGTAGGGGCGCTCATGTCTTAAAGGTTGAGGCTGCGATGATTCATGTCCCCTTTGCAGATCTTTGTATTCACGTGGGCTAATTTCACGTCTTTCATAGCGTGGTTCGCCTGCATATCCCGATATCCAAGAAATGCACAGCAGACTGGCTATTATAGATTGATGATAAATGTTCATTAGTGTCTCCCTCGACGATTTTGATCGGGCTGTCCTGGTGCTGCAGGTGGGGCTGCTTGTGGTGGCGGTGCTGCAGGGCGTTGGATCCGTTGTACAGGTGGTGCTGCAGGTGGAGCCTGACGTTGGATCTGTTGATGCATTTGCGGCCGTACCCTTTGTTGAATGTGTTCACGATTCTGAGGTTGTGCTCTTTGTGGTATTTGTTGGCGTACTTGAGGTTGACGTTGAATGGATTGATTACGTTCACGAATTCGAGGTTGCACTTGCGGTTGTCTTTGTTGGCGTACTTGAGGTTGACGTTGAATGGATTGATTACGTTCACGAATTCGAGGTTGCACTTGCGGTTGTCTTTGTTCACGAATGAAAGGTTGCGCTTGGGGTCGGCGGTTCTCAGGTTGTACTTGCGGTTGTTGGCGCTCAAGGCGTTGCTGTCTGCGCAAGTCTGGGTTTGCACCTTGATTAACTCTGGGATGTTGTGATCTTAGCTGTCCACCGCCGCTTGGATCATATTCGGGCATTGTTTGACGGAAACGCTCTGGTACGCTGCTGTCATTTTGTTTGGGCACTTGTTGTCTTTTTGGCAGAGGCTGGTTAAAGCGCTTATCTTGTGGCTTTGGAGCAATCTGATTATTACGTGGATTGTTTAAATCGCGCTTCTCACGATTAAGTTGATTACCAATGTCGCGTGGTTTAGAAGGTTTTACTTCGCGGATTGTGGGCGCGACAACATTTTTATTTTGGCTTGGCACTCTTGCTTTAGTAATGGCTTGGCGAGAAAGTGCACTTTCAGAGGGTTTGAAACGAGAAGCTCTATCGGCACCATTCACGTTACCTCTTTGTGGTTTTAAAGTCAGATTAGAGGTTGCGGGTAATTTGTCTAGTTGATTTGCATTAACGCGAATACGTGCTTTGTTAATATTTTGTGATTGAAATGCATTTCGCGGAACAGCGGTAATCGCATTTCTGGCATTGCGATTATGATATTTAAAATGCATATTCGGATTTTGATAGGCTTGACGTAATAATCGTTGGTTTATACGATCACCTCGGTTAATATGAGTAAAATACTGATAACTTACCGCATAAGGAGGACGATAAATATCGCCAGGGCCTAACGGAAACCAGGCAACATTATTTCCCCAATGGCTGGCTAATCCATAACCTGCAACTGCGCCAATAAAAGCAACGAGTGCCGGGGCATACACAGCCCCTTCATCGCCATAAGGTAACCAATACCATTTGTTATGATGCACCCAGCGTCCATAATGATAGGGCGCAAATCCCCAATCCTCTTGACCAATCCAGTTCCAGCCCCACGGTTCAATCCATGCCCAATGGCCATTGCTATAAGGTGCCCAATCTGGATCGACATTATTAGGCGACCACGCTTGGCCATATTCTGCTACCTCTTCCCAAGTGCCGGCACTTTCTAAATCTTCATAGCCAATCACATCTTGTGAAACGTATCGGGTAGTTGTTGCTCTTGGTGTATTTTTATTTTTGTTGCACCATTGATCTAATTCGTTTTGAGGCAGCCCTTGAAAATTCGCATCATAGTTAAGATCGGTGCCAGTAAAGCGATAAGCTTGATTATTATTAATGATATAGGAACTGTTATCTCCATAAACTTCGCCTTGGCCTTTGGCAATTTGAACAATGGTTGCATCACCTGACTTGTCTACATCTACACGATAAGTTCCAGGTTTTTGAACTGAAAATGCCACATTGGGCGTATCGATTTCATAGGTTTGTTTATTTTTAAGACTATTCACTTCGAGGTTTAAAGAGCCCTCGGTCAGTTGAAATTGAGCAATATTATTATCTAAATTAAGTACGTTGATATTGGTGTTCGGTCCAATACACAGTTTTGCACCACCGAGTTGTAACTGGCTAAAACCATTGGTGTCGTTCCACAAGCGATCGCCTGTGATAAATGGTCTATTACGAACCGCATCAAGCCATTCATCGCTACCAGCAGGTAAAAAACTGACATTTCCTTCAATATTGTTAAGACGAGCGACTCGTGAAGGCGGATCTGCTTGTAAAGAAGTACAGGTAAACACAAGAGCGATTATGATGTAGCGAATAAACCAACTGGGACTGATTTTCATACATTGGATCCTTTTATAATCGCTGGCTGCTTCTTGTATTGAGATACCACATGGTACGACTTAACTATAATGAGATTAGTTCTCATTGTTGGCTATTTTTAACAAGGTATTTGGGTGAACTACACAATAGGGTTGCTGATCTTGTTGTAATGATCAGTAATAAATAAAAATGTGCTTTATGAACTTTTTTAATGGTCTTTGATTCTAACTTACCTAACACGCAAGGATCCAATATGTTACATTATGCTGCCATATTTTTAGCGATAGCCTTGGCTGCTGTAGCCGTGGTATTTATGTTAAGCGTCGCTGCAACGGGTGTTGTTTATATACTTAAAATTGTTTTCTTTATTGCAATAGCTGCCAGTGTGATCTTCTTTGCCTTAGATATGCTCAAGCGCGTTGTAAAAACTAAGAAGCAGCCATAAGAGTGCCTGTATTTGGGTTACTAGATAACTAATTTACTGATTTTTTGTCAACAGCCTCATTTTCTCGTATGCTTTGTTGTTTTGTGGGAAAAAGAGGTTGTCATGCCAACGGTAGTTCTGCCAGACGGTAGTCAAAAACAATTTGATCAGCCGGTCAGTGTTTTCGATGTCGCGATGAGCATCGGTAAAGGGTTAGCCAATGCTGCATTAGCAGGTAAAGTGAATGGCAAGCTGGTGGATACGTCTTATGTAATAGAGGAAGACACCCAACTCGTCATTTTAACGGAGAAAGATCCCCAAGGTTTAGAAATCATCAGGCATTCTTGTGCTCACCTTTTAGCGCATGCCGTGCAATCCATATACCCTGATGCACAGGTAACCATTGGTCCTGTGATCGAAGATGGCTTTTATTACGACTTTGCCTTTTCCCGAGCGTTTACGACCGACGATTTAGTGCGTTTCGAAGAAAAAATGGCAGAGATCGCAAAACAAGATTTATCGGTTAGTCGACATTTAATTTCAAGAAGCGATGCCATTGAAAAGTTCACCAAGATGGGTGAGCACTATAAAGTTGAAATTATCAAAGCTATTCCAGAGGGTGAACCCCTCACATTTTATCAACAAGGTGATTTTATTGATTTATGCCGCGGGCCTCATACACCGAGCACGGGTAAAATTAAAGCCTTTAAATTATTAAAAGTTGCAGGTGCATATTGGCGCGGCGATGCCAAAAATGAAATGTTACAGCGCATTTATGGAACGGCTTGGCCAAATAAAAAAGCGCTTGAAGAATATATGCATCGCATTGAAGAAGCAGAGAAGCGCGATCATCGCAAATTAGCGAAAAGATTTGATCTTCTACATATGCAAGAAGAAGCACCTGGGATGATTTTTTGGCATCCAAAAGGCTGGGTGATTTATCAACAAATCGTTCAATATATTCGCCAGCTGTTAATCAAGCATGATTATCAAGAAGTGAACACACCACAATTAGTTGATAGAAGTTTGTGGGAACGTTCAGGTCATTGGGAAATGTTTGGTCAAAACATGTTTACCGTAACAGATGGTGAAAAAGTCTTTGCAGTAAAGCCCATGAATTGTCCTTGTCATGTGCAGATTTATAACCATGGATTGCGTAGTTATAAAGAACTTCCGATTCGTTTAGCAGAATTTGGTTCTTGTCATCGAAATGAGCCATCCGGTGCATTACACGGGATGATGCGTGTTCGTCACTTTGTTCAAGATGATGCGCATATTTTTTGCACAGAGGATCAGATCCAATCTGAAGTTTCTAAGTTCATCGATTTACTTTATTTAGTCTATGCAGATTTTGGTTTCAAAGAGGTTTTAATCAAATTATCGACACGTCCGGAACAACGGGTCGGATCGGATGAAATTTGGGATAAAGCGGAAAAAGCACTAGAAACCGCTTTGAATGCCAAAGGTTTGGCTTGGGACTTACAGCCCGGTGAAGGGGCTTTTTATGGTCCCAAAATTGAATTTTCTCTGAAAGATTGTATTGGTCGAGTATGGCAGTGTGGTACGGTTCAGGTCGATTTTTCGATGCCTAGCCGACTCAATGCACATTATATTGCTGAAGATGGTAGTAAACAGGTTCCAGTCATTTTGCATCGTGCTATCCTGGGATCGCTCGAGCGATTCATTGGGATCCTAATCGAAGAGTTTGCTGGGAATTTCCCTCTTTGGCTGGCACCAGTGCAAGTTGCAATCCTAAATATTACTGATAGACAGGCCAATTATGTCTCTGAAATCGAAACATTCTTGAAATCTAAGGGTATTAGGGCTGTTACTGACTTGAGAAACGAGAAAATAGGGTTTAAAATCCGCGAGCACACTCTTTCGCGCATACCATATTTGCTCGTCGTGGGAGACAAAGAAGTTGAACAACAAACTTTGTCAGTTAGAACCCGCGAAGGAGTCGATTTAGGTAGTATGCCTTTGAGTGAGTTTGTAAATAAACTCACCGATGAGTGTCATAGGAAACAATAAAGGGGGACGACGACTATTAACACAACGAAAAAACCGCGTATTCGCGTTAATGACGCTATCACCGCACTGAACGTCAGGCTGGTTGATCCAGAAAATATTTTAGGCACACTAGGGCCTGGAAATCATATTGGGATCATGACCAAGCGAGAAGCACAGCGTAAAGCTGAACTCCTTGCGCTGGACTTGGTGGAAGTATCACCTAATGCCGAACCACCGGTTGTGAGAGTGATGGATTTTGGTAAGTTCTTGTTTGATGAAAAGAAAACCAAGAAAAAACAAAAAATCCAAAAGCTAAAAGAAATAAAATTACGTCCTGTAACGGACGATGGGGATTATAAGGTAAAGCTACGCAACCTTATTTCCTTCCTAGAGGAGGGAGACAAAGTAAAAGTTACTATTCGATTCAAAGGGCGTGAAATTACGCACAAAGAGCTGGGTAACCGTCTCTTAGATCGAATCAAAGTGGATATCGTTGGGTTTGGGGTTGTTGATCAAGAACCTAAACTTGAAGGTAAACAAATGGTAATGATTATCTCTCCCAAAAAGTAACACTAAAAATATGATAAAAAATAGCGGAGTAAGTAATGCCTACTAAATCGACTAAAAAAGGCAAGGTTAAATTAAAAACGAATCGCGGTGCGATGAAGCGTTTTAAAATATCTGCCAATGGTAAAGTACGTTTTCGTCGTGCGAACAGAAACCATATCAATACGAAGCGATCCACCAAGCAAGTGCGCCAAGCAAAAGGCAATGGCGTGTTGAAAGAGTGTGACGTTAAATCCATTTATCGTATGTTCTGTATCGAATAGGAAGTAAACCATGGCAAGAGTTAAACGCGGCGTTACCTCAAAAAAACGTCATAAAAAAGTTCTTAAAGCAGCTCGTGGTTACTACGGCGCACGTTCAAGAACCTACAAAGTAGCTAAACAAGCAGTACAACGCGCTGGGCAATATGCTTACCGCGATAGAAAACAAAGAAAGCGTCAGTTCCGTGCATTATGGATTGTTCGTATTAACGCCGGTGCGCGTCAATGCGGTACGACCTATAGCCGTTTAATTGCAGGATTAGCAAAAGCAGAAATTGCAGTCGATCGTAAAATGTTAGCTGAACTAGCCGTTTTCGATATGCCAGCATTTGAAGCAATTGCTGCACGCGCCAAGGAAGCTTTGGCTGCATAACTGTTCTACTTTCGTTATAAGGGCTTTCTCAAACCAATTTATTAAATTGGGAAGGGTAAAAGCCCTTATTTGTTTTAGGATGATGAAATGGATCTGGTCACACTGGTTGCGAACGCAAAGCTTGCAATAGAGAATGCCGCTGACATTGCAGCATTAGAAAAATTAAGAGTTGATTACTTGGGCAAAAAGGGTGAAATCACCAATCAGCTCAAATCCTTAAAAGACATCCCCGAAGACCAACGCCGTGAATTTGGTAAGCAAGTGAATGATGCCAAAGACGCCATTACTGATGCTATTAGCGTGCGAAAAATCACCTTGGACGAGAAGGCTATCAATGACCAACTCGCGAAAGAAAGGGTCGATGTAACGTTAAGAGCAAGAGGTCTTGAAACAGGTGGCTTGCATCCTATTTCTATTGTCTTGGAAAGAATTAGCCAATTATTTGTGCAGCTTGGATTTAGTGTGCATGAAGGCCCAGAAGTTGAAACAGAATATTATAATTTTGAAGCATTAAATATTCCCTCGCATCACCCCGCAAGAGCGATGCACGATACGTTTTATTTTGAAAATAAACTTTTATTACGCACTCACACCTCGCCTGTGCAAATCCGTGTGATGGAAAACCAAAAACCCCCTTTGAAAATTATTGCGCCTGGCAGAGTCTATCGTTGTGATTCAGATGTGACTCATACACCGATGTTCCATCAAGTTGAAGGTCTCATGGTTGATGAAGGTATTTCTTTTGCTGATCTAAAAGGTATTTTATCTGATTTCTTATCAGCCTTTTTTGAAACCAAAGTCAAAACCCGTTTTCGTCCTTCTTATTTCCCGTTTACTGAACCTTCGGCTGAAGTAGATATGTCTTGCGTTAAATGCCAAGGTCAAGGTTGTCGGATCTGTAAACAATCAGGTTGGTTGGAAATTTTAGGTTGTGGCATGGTTCACCCTAAAGTGCTTGAATTTGGTGAGATTGATCCAGAACGTTACACCGGCTTTGCTTTTGGTATGGGCGTGGAAAGAATGGCAATGCTACGATATAACGTTGATGATTTGCGTTTATTTTTTGAAAACGATATGAAAGTCCTTAAACAATTTAATGGTGTGTAATCGTGAAATTTAGTGAAAAATGGTTGCGCGAATGGGTGAATCCGCCGATATCGACGGAACAACTATCCGAACAATTAACCATGGCAGGTTTAGAAGTTGATAGCCTTGAAAAAACAGCAATCGATGCGTTAATTGAAGTTGATTTAACGCCCAATCGTGGCGATTGTTTAAGTGTCTTGGGTATCGCTAGAGAAGTGGCTACTTTAAACAAACTGAATGTAACGCCGCATAAAGTTGCATCAGTAAAACCGTTGCTTGATGAAACCCTGGAAGTTGAGATAGAAGCGAAAGAGCATTGCCCTCGTTATGTAGGTCGCTTGATCCATAATATTCGCAAAAATGTTGCGACACCTCCTTGGATGGTCGAGCGTTTAGCGGCAAGTGGTATTGGCTCCATTCACGCCGTGGTCGATATTTTAAATTATGTGATGTTGGAACTTGGGCAGCCAATGCATGCCTTTGATGTCGATAAGTTAAGTGCACCGATCAACGTTCGTTTGGCGAAAAAAAATGAAAGTATTACCTTATTAGATAACCAGAAAGTCACTTTGCAGCCTGATACCTTAGTGATCGCCGATCAAAAAGCGGCACATGCTATTGCGGGAATCATGGGTGGGGCACACAGTGCGGTGAGTGAAGCTACCACCAATCTCTTTTTAGAAAGTGCGTTATTTACAGCCGAATTAATTGCAGGCAAAGCACGGCGTTATGGATTACACACCGACTCATCTTTTCGCTTTGAGCGCGGGGTTGATCCACAACTCCAAACACAAGCGATGGAAAGAGCTACACAGTTAATTACCGAGATCTGCGGCGGTATTGTGGGTACGTTGAACGAAGTGCAACATCCGCAATTTCTACCAAAACCTGCAAAGATTATTTTACGCCATTCGCGTGTGCAAAAAATGTTAGGCGACGCTTTAGCGCCTGAAACAGTTAAAGAAATTTTGCATCGGTTAGGGTGCAAAATGATGGAAGGCACCCATAAAACAGAAGATAAACAGTGGGAAGTGATACCCCCTTCATATCGCTATGATTTAAGTACCGAGATTGATTTGGTAGAAGATGTCGTTCGGATCATTGGTTATAACAATGTACCAACGCATTCGCCGAAAGCGCACCTTCTGTTTAACAAAAAACCAGCAGGGCAAGTTCCAACTCAAAGGATCAAGCAAGCTTTGGTAGATTTAGGTTATCAAGAAGTGATCACCTATAGCTTTGTTGATGATAATTTGCAAAAACAATTATTTCCGCAGGCAGCCGCATTACCATTATTAAACCCTATTTCTGCTGAAATGGGTGTGATGCGCCTGAGTTTATGGCCAGGATTATTAAATACGCTTATTTATAATCAAAACCGCCAACAAAACCGTCTTAAATTATTTGAGATAGGCATGTGTTTTCACCCCACCAAAGACCAATTAGAACAAAAAAATTGGGTGGGTGGTTTAATTTCTGGCACGGTGATTAATGAAAACTGGGATGGAAAACCGCGTATTGCTGATTTCTTTGATGCAAAACGTCCAGTTGAATCACTCTGGCAATTATTAGGACGCACCGAACAATTAACCTTTACGCCGTTTGAGCATAGTGCTTGTCATCCTGGACAATGTGCAAAAATTGAAGTTGGTGGGAATACCATTGGCGTGATTGGTCGTTTACACCCTAGAATTCAAAAAGCTTTAAGTATCGATCATCCGGTTTATTTATTTGAACTTGAGTTAAAAGCGATAAGTGAAGCCGAAATTGTACAGTTTGAACGGCCTTCTAAATTTCCTGAAATCAGAAGAGATATTGCCGTTATTGTGGATGAAAAAGTGTCAGGGGCTGATTTAACAAATAATGTCAGAAAATCGGCTGACTCCATTGTTAGAGAGGTGACGATTTTTGATGTCTACACTGGCAAAGGTATTGATTCTGGAAGAAAAAGTATTGCGATTGGATTGATTTTACAACATCCTTCACGCACTCTAGTAGATCAAGAGGTAGACGATATCGTGCGCACTATCGTGACGGGATTAGAAAGGGATTTTAGTGCCAAACTGAGGGATTGAAACTCATGGCTTTAACAAAAGCAGAGATATCTGAGGCGCTTGCTGAGTCTTTAGGGATGAACAAGCGGGATGCTAAGGATATGGTAGAGCTCCTATTTGAAGAAGTACGGCAAGCCCTAGAGCGTGGGGAGTCGGTGAAAGTATCTGGCTTTGGTAATTTCGATTTGCGTGATAAGAATGAGCGACCGGGCCGGAATCCTAAAACGGGTCAAGACATTCCTATCAGTGCCAGAAGGGTCGTTACCTTTAAACCCGGTCAGAAGCTTAAAGCCCGCGTTGAACGTTTTGAAGGTGTTTTAGAGAGCCAAGATTCTGACTTCGAAGGTTAGCAATGCCTATTTCCTTTTGACGTTCGTTTTTGTAGAATGGCTCCTCATTTCGGGGCGTAGCGCAGCCTGGTAGCGCACATGTATGGGGTGCATGTGGTCGGAGGTTCAAATCCTCTCGCCCCGACCATTCTTCGCTCGATTCCATCGAGCTTCGCGCAAGCCATTACAAATTCACCTTTCTCCTTCCCGTTCATTTAAGCTTACCCAAGTCTTTGTAATGGAATGATTATGAGAAAAAATCCAGAAATTCTTGACGCGAGTCCTTTAATGCACAGAACATCCTTTAGTGCTTTGCAAGAAGCGGGTTCATCTAAGCGGCCAGTTTTCAGCATTTTATTTAACATGTTTAAAACTAAAGCTCGTTCAGAAATGGCAGAGAAAATCTTTCAGCGAAATCAAACGTTAGGTCGTCTGCCGCTTTTCTATCATTTGCAATCAAACATCGATGAACAGGGGCGAATAAGGTATCAGCTACAAGATAATCATGTTCAACATTTAAAGATCCCCTCGGGAAAATATCCCTATGTGGTACTTCTGCAGGGGGAAGATTATGAGTTACGAATTGGCCAAATGCACCATTACTATTTAGCCAATAAAAGCTTTGAAGTAGTTGCGGCAGGCGAAATTCTTTTTGCAGAAGGCGACATAGTAGCAGTGAACGATCGCTCAGGCGGTTACCATTTAGATGAAGAAGATGAGCTGGTACAGAAGTTTAGAAAATTGTCCATACAGAATGTATTTGAACGAGTGGGGCTGCCAAGTGATAAATTTCATGCAGAAAGTGATTTTAAGGTGAAGGAGATTTTATCAGGTAGGCGGCGATCGATATAAACCTGAGTAGAGCCCTTAAATAGTTTATTTTGATGATCTAGTACAGATGCAGGGGATTAAAAATGGAAAAAGTTAAAATAGCATTCGTCGATGAACTTTCCTTCGATATTGAATCGAAAATGGAAAAAGGTCTAGAAGAATATGAAAAATCACACAATGTTGATGTGAATTATAAACCTTTTTCGCTAGTGCTTTATGATGAAATGAATGAAGTGATTGGGGCGATGGCTGCATTTAGTTCTTATTCGTCGGTCCATATTCGTGATCTTTGGGTGGATAAAGCTCACCGTGGCAAAGGACATGGCAAGAAAATGCTAGAAGAACTGGAAAAGCATTTTACAGGGAAGGGGCTACACAATATTAATACGATTTCTTGCGAATTCCAGGCCCCTGATTTTTATAAAAAATGTGGTTACGAGGTTGAGTTCGTGCGAGAAAACAGTCAAAACCCGAAATTAACCATGACGTTTCTTATCAAATATTTAGATTAACAGTAAATGATTGCATTATGGTTCGCGGCTACGCCGCTAAAAACTAAACGATTCAAAAGGGAACCCAAAAACCAAAAATATCTCCCAGTGCACAAGGAAATGCTGCTTCGATGCGGGTTTAAGGTAGTAGGGCACACTGATATCAATGGTTCAAAATTTATTGAAAGTAAATCTGAGAACATTATTACGATTGCTAAGAAGCTGTAACAAGCACACTTTCCCACCGAAGTCGAGGATCTTGAAGTTCAGGGTCGCGAAGCGACAAATAAATCTCCCTTTGTAAAAGGGAGAGGCGCGAAGCGCAAGAGGGATTTTATCTGAAATCTTGTGTTGCTCAAGATAAAAGTCCTCTGCCGTCGGAACAGCGTCTCCCTTTTACAAAGGGAGATTTATTTGTCGCGCTTGATACTAAAAAGCATCGTTTGCAAATAAAAAAATCATTTATCAAATTGAACTTAGAATGTCAAACTGCAAACCAATCTAGTTTGTTGCTGAGCAAAGTCCCCAAAGTGCATGTTTAGTGCTGTCTGGTTCATATTCATCGTTTTGTAAAGAATAATTCTCTTTTGCCGAAATAAGCAGTATGAAGATGAAAATTCTCTATATCATACCTGGTTTATTGGTTGGCTGCAGCGGCGGTGCTAGTCAACTATTGCGTACTGATTCAGTGACTAAAAACTATGCCTACCAAGGCAATATCGTGAATGTCAATTATGCTATGCCACGAGAAGGCTGGGCTACCGATCCTCACTTAAGTTATGATCTTTATTCCTATTACCCTGTTAATCATTACAACAATGGTATTGTGGGCAATTATGGTTATCATAAGGCGTATTATTACTATTAATATTAATAGTAATATTATTCCACATTAGGCACATTCATTCTTTTAAGCCGCAAGCGGATTTGCTTCTCTATTTCAATGATAGCGAACATTGCCACACCTACGCTAATAATCAATACACCATCAAAAAAGGATATTGATTCAGTAGCAAATATAACCTGTAAAGGTGTCAGGTACGTGATAGAAAACTGTGCAATAACGATGATGATAACGACAGCCCAGATTAACTTCGTGCCACAAACAGCCTGCCAAGTGAGCGAAGTGCCATAGATATTCCTAATGAAAAACAGGTGAAAAATCTCTAGAACAACCAACGTGTTGAGTGCAATAGTTCGAGCAAGATTGATAGAATAACCGCGATCTAATGCATAATTAAATATGGCAAATACACCACAAAGGAATAGTATCGACACAAGAATGATATGCCATACTAGTTCGCTACCAATAAGAGGTTCATTTCTGGGACGTGGTGGGCGGTGCATGGTATTTTCTTCCATAGGTTCGAAGGCAAGTGCAATACCCAGTGTTACCGTTGTAATCAAATTGACCCAGAGGATCTGAATCGGTGTTAATGGTATGGTTATTCCAAACAGCAAAGCAACGATAATGGTCATAGCTTCACCTGCGTTGGTTGGCAGTGTCCAGCTAATAACTTTCTTAATGTTGTCATAAACTGTGCGGCCTTCTTGCACAGCCGCGACAATGGAAGTGAAATTATCATCTGCTAGTACCAGTTCCGAGGCTTCTTTTGCTGCTTCGCTGCCTTTTTTACCCATTGCGATCCCTGCATCCGCACGTTTAAGCGCGGGAGCATCATTCACACCATCCCCCGTCATTGCAACGATCATATCATGTGATTGTAACGCCATGACTATTCTCAGTTTATGTTCAGGACTCGTGCGTGCAAAAATATCGCAGTTTATTATCGCTTCTTTGAGAGCGACATCGTTCATGCTATCCAGTTCGATGCCGGTTAGTACAGTGTTAGGGTTCTGTAACTTAATCTGTTTAGCAATTGCAGCAGCTGTTTTGGCATGATCGCCGGTAATCATTTTGACACGGATACCGGCGCTGCGGCATTGTGCCACAGCTGTAATGGCTTCGGATCGAGGTGGGTCGATCATGCCAACCACACCAAGCAGCGTTAATGTGCCGGTTATCTCATGGTGCAGAAGTACGGTATGTTCTGGTTTAACAGATCGCACGGCAAAGGCCAATACACGCTGGCCAAGTGCAGCAATTGTTTCAATCTCTTTATTCCAGTAATCTTTATTAAGAGATTCAACCGTTCCATTGATAGAGCGCTGATTATGACACATCTTTAAAATTTGCTCGGGAGCACCTTTTACAAATATATGAGCCTGGTGTTCATGATCATGGAGCAATGTTGCCATGAAGCAATGTTTAGCATCAAAGGGAATCGTGTCAGTACGTTTCCATGTTGTTTGTTCTTGGTGAATATTCATTCCAATTTTACTGGAGAAGGCTAATAGCGCGCCTTCCATAGGATCGCCCTCTACTGACCAGACATTTTCATGTTCTTTAAGGGTAGCGTCATTGCATAAAGTAGCAGTACGAGCGATTTCATTTAAAATGAGAAACTCACCAGGATCCACTTCCATGCCGTTTAGTGTAATCATTCCCTTTGGATTGTATCCTTCGCCCTCAATTGTAAACTGATTCTGATGCGTAACCACGGATGTAACCATCATTTCATTACGTGTAAGTGTACCCGTTTTGTCGGTGCAAATGACTGAAACTGAGCCAAGTGTCTCAATGGCTGGTAGGCGACGTACAATGGCATGACGCTTTGCCATTGACTGCACACCAATAGCGAGCGTTATGGTCAGTACAGCGGGTAATCCTTCTGGTATAGCAGATACCGACAGAGCTATTACCACCATGAATATTTCTGTGAAATTGTAATGGATAACAAAATAACCGTAAATCAACAATAATATGGCAATGAGCAGAATGAGAAACGTCACCCATTTAGCGAAGATGGCCATCTGTTCCAAAAGTGGGGTGGTCAATGTTTTGACCTCAGAAAGTAATCCACTGATCCGTCCAATCTCAGTATCACCACCTGTTGCGACCACCACACCTTTGCCTTGTCCCATAGTGACCAAAGTACCGGAAAATGCCATGCAAGAGCGATCGCCTAGCGATGCATCCATAGCAACTGGCTGAACTTGTTTTTCAACGGGCACAGATTCACCAGTCAGAATGGCTTCATCTATAGACATACCGTGTGCCGAAAGCAACCGCAGATCAGCTGGTACCTTGTCGCCTGCTGTTAAAAGCACGATATCGCCCGGAACAAGTCTGTCACCTTCTATGCTATAACGTTCGCCGTTGCGCAATACCGAAGCTTGAGGGGCAAGCATCTGACGAATAGCATCCATTGCTTTTTCTGACTTGCCTTCTTGAATAAATCCGATAATAGCATTTGTCACCAGTACGAACAGGATGATCACTGTGTCGAGTATATGATTAAGTGCTGCTGTAATGATAGCGGAGCCAAGAAGGGCATAAATCAATATATTGTTAAATTGAAGTAAAAAGCGCAGGAGTGCGTTGCGTTTACGGACTTCAGGTAGACGATTAAAACCATAGACGCTAAGACGCGCTTGAGCTTCAGTCTGACTCAGTCCAGTTACTGTGGCATTTAACTCTTTTAACGTTTCCTCTTTAGATTGATTGTGCCATGGTGGCTGTACTTGCATAGTTTCTTGCATTAATACGCCTTTATTGGAGATACAAAACCATGTGGCTTCATCGCTACTAAGGAACATTTTAATTTTTGTAATATATTTTCAGCAGTGTTGCCAATAATAAATCCAGGAATGCCAGTGCGTGCCACTGTGCCCATAACAAGAATATCAATGTTTCTCTCATCAATAACTTTCGAGATCGCCTCATCAGCCTGACCTCTGACATGATGCACTTCGATTTTGCCACCAATTTTAGATTTTTGGATCAGTTTCTCTAACGCTGCGCGATGTATCGTTTGGGTATCCATAACAGCTTTCAGTATTTGCTCATTTGGTATATTAGCCCTAATGTTATTGCGCAGGTACTCTTCAAATGGGTAATCCCAACAGGAAATAATATTCAATTCACCATTGCAATCATCTGCCAGCATCCTAGAAATTTCTAAAAGATTGAGTGAAAGATCGTGACCGGCCGGTTCTATACTATCAGGATCAATTGCTACTGCTACTCGTATATTGGCTTGTTCTTGAATAATAGGTTGACTCAACCAGATAGGGCACGGGCATTTACGCAACAGATCCATATCCATGGCTTTAAAACCTTTACCATCTTCTTGTGTTTCTGCTTTCTTAATGACAAGATCATATGCCCCCCTTAATACTGTTTGAATAACACTGATGGCGGGCGTGGATCCGCTTTGCACTTCAATTTCAATAGCTAAATCTGCTTCATTTATCTTTAACACATCTCGAACTGATTGGATTGATTCTTGTACTTGTTCTCTAAGCGAACCCTCATACTTGTTTTTATATGCGGTCATCGAAGTGGGAAATTCAGGGCAAACAATAAGTACTTTCAGATTCGCCTTGTTATTGTGAGCAAGCCTCAAGGCTTGTTTAAGGATGTCTGTTTCATTTGTAATGCCATAACTTACAAATAAGATGTTATGAAATTTTTGCATAATGATTCCTTAAACAGTTGTATTTATATTCAACTTAAAATATTGATAGATTTTTATTATCTAATATCCATAAAAGTTTAGCAGAATATGCCCAATACACTTCAAGAAGCGAAGCATCTGTTGAAGTGTGACCTCACGCAATGGGGGTTATCAGGGGGAGAATCGCGATTTTCCCCACTTTTCGTAGGCTTGTTAACAGTCTAAATTTATAGGTAAGTGGGGGATGTGATTAAGGTAAGCATATCTCCTCTGGTTTCTATTTGAAAAATATCCCTTTCGACGATCCCTCTACTGGTGCTGCAGAGGCTGAGGAGACAGCGGATGCTTCGGGTGTTGCGGGATCACTCTCTCTTGAGCTGAGTCGTAGATCTGCCAAGGGTGTAAAACTGCTTGATGAAGATGGAATTGCTTTCTCTTTTTTTAATTTTTTATTCGACGCTTCTGATTTTCTGCGATCATGATGGGTACTAACGGTACGTGAGCGAGGTCGTACCTCCACTTCATCGCTTGATCTGGGTGTTTCAAGATTTAATTTATCAATAGCATTTGAGAGAGCATCAATGTCAGTTTTTACCCCAAGTTTTGGTCTTTTAAATACCAATTTACGTTCTCTTTTAACTTGTGGCTTGATTGTGTCTGGCATATCGGCATCACACAGGCGGGTCGCTTCATCGCATAAACTGCTGAGCGTAGTAATCGTGTCTTCTAGCCATTGTTGTTGGCGAGCAAATTCCACGATCTGTTGTCTGGCAGCCAATCCCGAATGCTTTTTATTTCCCACATTAATGACAATGGGGGAATGAACTTCTCTGCAAAATTTTAAACTTACTTCCAGATCTTCTTTGGTTAAAGAACTCTCAAGTTTGATCACTCTCGCTGGCTCAAATTGAAATGAATACCAACAAGCCTGTTTATCGTTGTAAGTGGTTTTTTCTAGTTGAGCACAAATATCGGTTCGATAGTGTTCTGATAAATGTGGCAACGAGCGTAAATACTGACAATGTTTAGCAAATTGCGCATTCAATTGGCCATACATCATCACTCGCATTGTGAAATCTTCATATTGAGAAATCGTATCTTTAGTTTTACTGTAGAAGGCAACAACAGGCACACAATGAGGCTGTTTTTGAAATAAGGGTCGCAATTCCTTGCAGGAGGGGTGAAATAATTCCTCAAAGCGACGCATCTTGCTTTGATAATCATCAAGAATGAGAGAAGTAATGCTATTTAACCGTTGAATTGGATAGAACTGCAAGCCATTATAAATGGCGAAAGCAGCAGCATAGTTATTGGTTTGTTCGGCCAAACAAAACTGAATCACATCAATATAGAAACGATAACGTGCAGCGCATTCCTCTGGTGTTTTGTTGAGTAAAATGTCCATGCATACATATTCTGATAAATGGTTGGTCAAGGCGGAAAGCGCTTGAAAAGCTTCATTGTCCTCCGCTTTTTTAAGCATGTGGCTTGCTTGAAAATATTGTGGTGTTAATCGTAGGATTGCTTCACTAAATGCTTTGGTTAAATCAAAAGCCATTGCCAGAGCAGTTTGGCCTAGTAATTTTCTCATGTAAATGCGAATGGCCGTGCTGGCTAAAGTATCGTCAAGATTTTGCAAAAATTCATCATAGCACTTAATAAACGCAGTATCATTTACCCATTCGCTTGCAATATCTTGACGAATTAATTCTTTAATAAAGTAAACGCAGGCAAGTTTTGCAGTTCCATCTAATTGCGAATAGCATTCGTTTAGAATGGTGATTATTTCTAGAGGTGTCAATTCTTCAATAATGCCAAAGGCAATATCCGTTAATTGTGCAGGACTGACCAAGGTAGCAAGTGTTTTTTTGGGATCAGGCTTTAAAGTTTGAGCGCGCTTTTTAGAGACAGGTAATTGCGCGGGAGCAAACAGATTGCGTAAATAATTCTTTGCAGTGGTATTTTTTTGCGGTAGAACAAAGTAGGTATGCAAACCGCTATCCTGTAAAGCCGTATCAAGTTGTTGGTTTAAAGGATCCGCTGTTGGGACTAACTCTAGTGGGTAATTCGATTCATAATATTCTAGTAATTTAACATGCTTTTGACTGTTATGTTGTTTGAGATAATAGTAAGCTACGAAACCATTCCCGTCTTGTTGATAGAGATTGACTCCTTTTTTGACGAGTGCCCTAAAGATATTTTTGGAGCCTGTCTTTACGGCCCAGTGGATAGGGGCAAAACCGTCACTGTCAACCGTGTTGAGTTCAGTTTCTTTTAGTTTTTGTATGAGTTTTAAGGCGGCTTCTTCATTGCCTGAGATGATGAGATGATTTAAAGAATGAATGGAGTCTTTTTCCGCGCCTTTGGTACTCATTTTTTGAAACTACCTTACTAAGTTAAACAACCATGTAACGTAAAGCAATGCATTACAAACGTCAATAAGCTAGCTAATAAAAACTTTAAAAAAAATGAAGCTTCATACTTTAACTGGGATCGTCTTTAAAATCAGCTAATGGCCCTTATCTGATAATTGTTCTGATAAGTGTAGATACCAGTTAATTCTTGAACATTGCCAATTATCGTGAAATTCATATAACTTATATAAAAAACCTTGACCCTCACCCCCTATATCATTAATTTATGCGTAGCAAAGCCGGAAGTGCTTTGTGGTCATGGGGCGATGTGAGGCATGCAATTCGGTAAATTGGTTTCATCCAATCAAATCCAATCAAACCCCATGTATTTAGTAATCTCTTTAGAGAGGATACGAAATTGCATGATCTTGCTGTTAAGCGCGCGACCTACCTGGGTCTGGGCGCTCTCGTTATGTGGACAGTTGAGCCCTTATTGATCTCTGAGGTCAATGGCTTGCCTGTTTTTGAAGTATTAAGCATCATTTTCTTTAGCTCGTTTATGTTAACCGCAGTGCGCTTGACCATGCGTCGCTCTTGGCACTTGGTGTTAAAACAGCCTGCTTTTATTTGGCTTGGTGGTTTAGCTGGCATTTGTTTGAGCGACTTTGCCTATATCTATGGTACGCAATACGCACCGGTTGCCCATGTCGATCTTGTCGACTACTTGTGGCCCTGTTTAGTCGTTGCTTTTACGAGCATGTTGCCCAAAGAACGTTTTACGCTACAGCATATTTTGGGTGCTTTGTTAGGTCTTTTAGGGATCTATGTTTTAGTACATCATGAAATTAGTATGAATGGGTTTAACCTGCGTTATTTCATAGGTTATCTATTAGCTTTATTTGGTGCGGTTTTGTGGGGTGGCTACTCGGCTTTCTCACGTTATTATAAAGATGTGCCCACCGAAATGATTGGCATGTACTGTGGTTTAGGGGCTTTATTATGTTTGGGATTGCACCTGCAATTTGAAACCTTTGTGATGCCAACCGCAACCCAAGGCTCATTAGCCATCATCACGGGTTTAAGTGGTGCTGGTATTGCTTATCAATTGTGGGATCATGGTGTTAAATTTGGCGATGTTTATTTGCTGAGTACAATTACCTATGTCGCACGAATTGCTGCCATGGCCTTATTAGTCGCATTTGGCAAAGAGCCATTAACCTTCAGTTTGGTGATTGCTTGTGCTTTAGCTTCAATAGGTGTTTTCATCAGCGGCTTAGATTCACAATCATTCAAGCGATTGTTAAGACGGATATTCATTTTCAAAAGCCCAGTGCTGAGATCACAGCCTGAGCTACTTTAAATGCCTTAAAAGCCGACAGGAGTTCCTTAAATCATGGACGATTTGCACTTATTTTCTGCATTACAGATCAAAAGTATTCAGTTCAAAAATCGCATTGCCGTTTCTCCCATGTGCCAATATTCCTCGATTGATGGCTTTGCTAGTGATTGGCACTTAGTACATCTTGGTTCGCGAGCAGTGGGTGGGGCAGCTTTGGTGTTTACCGAAGCGACTGCTGTCACGCCAGAAGGTCGTATCACCCCTTATGATTTAGGCATATGGTCAGATGATCATATTGAGTTTCTCACTCGTATTGCTAATTTTATAAGCTCTCAAGGTGCTGTGCCAGGTATTCAATTGGCACATGCAGGTAGAAAAGCGAGCACCAATCGCCCTTGGGAAGGGGGTGATAAAATTGAAAAAAATATGGGAGGCTGGCAGGTCGTTGGACCATCCTGTATTCCATTTACATCAGATTCGTTAGTGCCAATTGAACTCAGTATTTCTCAAATAAAGGAGATCACTACAGCATTCGTTGCGGGGGCTAAGCGAGCCTTAGAAGCAGATTTTAAAGTATTAGAAATTCATAGTGCTCATGGCTATTTATTTCATGAGTTTTTATCGCCTCTTAGCAACTTACGTAAAGACAACTATGGTGGCAGTTTTGAGAATCGCTGCCGTCTGCTTTTAGAAGTTGTCACAGCGGTGCGAGAGATCTGGCCAGATGAATACCCCTTGTTTGTTAGGATCTCAGCAACTGATTGGGTAGAGAAGGGATGGAGTATTGATGATTCCGTTCAATTAAGTACCCTTTTAAAAGGCTGTGGAGTCGATTTAATCGATTGCTCAAGTGGTGGGAATGTCGGTTCCGTTTATATTCCAGCTGGCCCTGGCTACCAAACTGCCTTTGCCGAACGTATTCGTAAAGAAGCCAAATTGGCAACTGGGGCAGTAGGAATGATTATTTCACCTGCTCAAGCTGATCATATTATTCGTACTCACCAAGCAGATATGGTATTGCTCGCTCGGGAAATGCTCCGAGATCCTCCGAGATCCTTATTTTCCGTTATATGCGGCTCGCGAATTGCATCAAGATATCGCATGGCCATCTCAATATCTACGTGCTGCACCTGTAAAAAAACAACGCTAACTTCAAAAATCGACTGCTATGGTTAGACCCTCTATAATTATAGAGTTTAGAGAAATAACAAAGTGTGTGTGATGCATGTTTTTGTCGCAGCCATCCATAACCAAACCTCGGTGGAAATATATGCCGCTGGGTTTATGTATACTAGTGGGTATCCATCTGCTGGTATTCGCATTCTTTGAATATAATGATGTCGCCTACCGCAACAAAGCCACCAATTATTATTTTAAAGCTGAACTAGACAAGATTGAATTCCCGCTTTATGTTCGTTATTTACAACGACATCTTGCTATCAATAGCAGTTATAACCGCTATATGGAAATATCAGAAGGGATGATTTCATCTCAAGAATTATATTGGATGCAACGTTACGACCCTTTGTTTCAAGATTGTCTTAATACAAACCAATGTTTACCGGATAACAGTTTATATTACATAAAATGGCAAGAGCGCCGTAGAGAATATTTACGTCTACTTAAAAAAGACACAGCAGAAATTCTGGCATTCAAATCATCTTCTCCTTCATTTTCTTCAGCCATCGCCAGTTTGTTTATGAATGCCGATCTATTGCAATTTATCGTTAATGTCGCTTTTTTAGTCGTTGTAGGTGTTTTATTAGAATCCATTTTGGGCATGGCATCTGTCATAATCGCTTATCTTTTGTGTGGCGGTTTAACACTTTCCACCTATTGCTTACTGATGCCATATTGTTCAATGCCCATTCTATGTGTGGGTGGCGCAGTTGGTGGATTAATTGCCATAACTGCCTTTTTAAATGGTCATTCATCATTACGATTGAATTACTTTAATGGCAAACAATTTAAGACGATGGATTTTCCTGGCCAAATACTCATCCCTATTTGGGTTATTGTTCAATTGATTTTATTGGCATTAGAATCCTTAAATGCAATTAACCTCATACCCCAAGCTGGTGGTTTGTTAGGGGGAGCGCTGATTGGTTTAGTGTTAAGGCGAACCTTTTTTGTTGCCAAACGAGTTGAACCCATTATTTTCAAAGAAAACAAGCGCTCCAGTTTATTTCATAAAAAGTTTAATGAAGCGATTAATCAAATATCATTATCCAATTATGAAAGTGGTCAACAAATTTTAAATAAACTATTAGAGCAATATCCTAATAACCGAGAAGTTTATTTTCAGCTGTTTAATTTATTAAAGAAGGCACCGCAAAGCGAAGATTATCATAATATTGTTTTTAAAATTTTTGCATTAAAAGATAGTTCGCAATCAACAACGGCAATGAAAAATCAAGTGTTTAAGCATTATCAAGTTTATGCTAAACCTGCTATGCATTTTGAAGCAGAAGCGTTTCTATCATTATTACAAAATTTTCGGAATCATGGTTACTGGGATGATGCTGAAAAAATATTAAATATCTTGATCAAAAAAGTAGGCGATGGCATATTTGCCGAAGAATTGGCACAAGAGCAATGGTTGCTAGCGCAAAGCTACTTGAAGAAAAATAACCGAACACAATGTGACAGAATACTTTCCACGATGGTACAGCTTTTTCCTGAAACCGAATCTGCCAAACAAGCTCGTAGTTCTCTTAAAAATGCCTTATAGCACTTAGCTACCATTCGTATAACGATGCGCTCTGATCGCCGGTAAAAATGGAGTAGGATCTAGCCTCACATCTTTTCGAATACTGCGCTTTTCATCACGTAAAGTTTTTTTGAGTGGCGGTTTAAAGTTGGGATAGGAAGTTTGGCTATCACAAGGAAAGAAGATAGGCACAGGACCTTTTATCATTACCCGAGTGGCTGTTTCACCGGATAAAACAATATTCGCACGCAGATGAGGAGCCAGTTCTTGCACAATGGCGAGTTGCTCGTTTTGCGGCAAACACCCTAGTTTTTGTAATTGCATAAGAATGCCCGCGTCTTCGCCTCTTTTAAGCAGCATTTCTTGTGCCTTGGTGACGGTGATCCGTTTAATGGATTTAGTATGAGCCCAAGTCCAGCTCATTTTGAGAGGGGCTTGCTTGAGAATAGGGATTTTGCGATAACATTGCTTTAAATGAATGCGTGCAAAACCCATGGCCTGCATGGCATTTGTAAGATGGGTTGGGGTAAGTAGAGCTGCTTTTAAAGCTAGCACTTGCTTTTTGAACTTGTCTTTAGCCAGGTTAACATCATTGACTAGCGCTATTGTTTCACTTCCGGCCCCCATAAAACCAGGTAACACGATAATTTCACGTGGAGCCTGATTAGCCAAAAAATCGAGTTGCTTAAACAGAGCAATCGCTTTTTCTCTTGCCGTCAAATCGCCTAAAAATAAAGGCATATCAGATTCTTCATGCACCCAAGCAATTAAATCCGATTCTTTCCTTATTGCATCGCACAATTTATCAAGGCTACTTTGTAGTCCTGCAAAAGCATTGAGCACATCTTGTCGTATTGCAGATTCTTGCATGAGTTAATTTAGCACCTAAACTTATATTAACGCGATTTTTTCTGGAATAAACATGCAATCAGAGAACTCTCATCACAGTGTTTTTAAGCTGTTCCAAGACTACCAGAAAATGGGGGCGCAGATGAACCACCTTGCTCTTGCGTGGTTTAATGAGTTAGCAAATAAACCTTTTCCAATAGAGCCAGAGCAAACCATTGAGGATAAGCGTTTTAAAGATCCTAAATGGAAAGAACAGCCGCTTTTTAACTATTATCGCGAGATCTATTTACAGTTTGTAAAGCAAACGATGGATTGGGTAGAGCAACATAAAAGCAGTGATCCAAAAATAGCGAAGCAAATGCATTTTTTGACTAAACAATATTTAGATGCATTATCGCCATCCAATTTTATATTAACCAATCCTGAAGTGCTTGAGCAAACCTTGGCTTCACAAGGCGAAAATATTCGTCATGGTATACAAAATTGGTTGGATGATATGGCTAATCCGAATGGTCATTGGCAAATTCAAATGACAGATATGAAAGCATTTGCAGTAGGGAAAAATATTGCCGTTTCAAAAGGTAAAGTTGTTTTTCAAAATCGGATGATGCAACTCATTCAATATGAGCCCACAACTGAAAAAGTGTTCGATAAACCTTTGCTAATCATTCCTCCATGGATTAATAAATATTATATTTTGGATTTGTCCGAAAAGAAATCATTGGTGAAGTGGTTGGTTGATCAAGGTCATACGGTATTTATGATTTCGTGGGTAAATCCCGATAGTTCCTATCGTGATGTGGGTTTTGAAAATTATTTAAGTGAAGGCATTTTGGCCGGCATTGAAGCCATCATGAAAGAGACAAAACAAAACAGTGTCAATGCACTAGGATTTTGCATTGGTGGCACATTGTTGGCAGTAGCAACTGCTTATCTTAAAGCGATAAATAAACCGCTTATTCATAGTGCAACTTTTTTGACGTCATTGATTGATTTTAGTGAACCAGGCGATGTTGGTGTATTCATTGATGAAAACCAAGTGAGAAATATCGAGCAAACCATGGCGTTAAATGGTTACCTCGATGGCCGAACCATGATGAGTGCTTTTAACTTATTACGTTCAAACGATTTACAATGGTCATATTATATTAATAACTATCTGTGCGGTAAAAAACCCTTTCCTTTTGATTTATTATATTGGAATTGTGATCCATCAAACTTACCTGCGAAAATGCATAGTTTCTATTTGAGAAATTTTTATTTAGAGAATCGCTTGTGTGTTCCTAAGGGGCTTAGTATTTTAGGACAATCGCTTGATTTAGAAAAGGTCAAGATACCTTGTTACTTCTTGTCGACGGCACAAGATCATATTGCTCCTTGGCGAAGTACCTTTGCAGGGGCTCAATGTTTTAGTGGTCCAGTCACTTTTGTCTTAGGAGGGTCTGGACATATTGCAGGCATTGTTAACCCGCCATCCCAAAAGAAATATGGTTATCAAGTTTGTGACATGAATATTAAGAATTGTGCTGATCCTAATCAATGGCTAAAGCAAGCAACTTCTCATGAAGGTTCTTGGTGGTCACATTGGGGTGAATGGTTGAAGTCGCAAGTTGACAAAAAAGTGAATAAACGCTTACCAGGAATGGGTGGGTTAACAATCATCCAAGAAGCGCCAGGTGATTACGTCAGAAAAAAGATTCAATAAACCAATGTTCTAGCCTTTTGCGCTATCCTTTTATAATAGTCATGATAAACATGGCTGAAGACATTTAACCCGATGGTAAATAGTTCAGTTTATGAAAGTACTTGTATGTGATGATTCTACGATTAACCGCCAAATCATCGGGGCTTACCTTGCCGAGATGGGGCATAAAGCTATTTATGCTGATAATGGCGCACAAGCGGTGCAGCTGTTTGAAGAGCATGAGCCTGATATGGTATTAATTGACGTAGAAATGCCTGAAATGGATGGTTATGAAGCTACCAGAACCATGCGGCAATCTTGCTATGATTTTTCACAGTGGACACCCATCATTTTTGTCAGTAGTCATATCGATGATGAAAGTATTGTAAAAGGAATCGAAGCAGGTGCTGATGATTACCTTACTAAGCCAGTATCGCAAGCGGTACTGCGCGCAAAAATTCATGCAATGCGCCGTTTAGTGAATATGCGACAAAATTTAATTGATTTCGGAAATCAACTTCGTGAAGTGAATGACAAACTGTTGGTTTCAAATCAATTACTGTCTGAATTATCACTGAAAGATCCGTTAACGCGATTAGGGAATCGTCGTGCTTTTGAAGAGACATTGGTGCGTAGTTGCCGAACAGCGATTCGTGAAGTTAAAGCAATGTCATTGTTAATGATCGATGTTGATCAATTCAAAGTTTATAATGATACTTATGGTCATCAAGCAGGTGATTGCTGTTTACAACAGGTTGCCCAAGTTTTAAAACGTGGCATCCATCGCGCAACCGATTTTGGCGCACGTTATGGTGGCGAAGAATTTTCAATTATTTTACCAGACACGCCAATCAGTGGTGCCTTGCATGTTGCTGAGCGTTTGCGTCTTTGCGTTGAAGCATTGCAGATCCCTAATAAGAATTCTGGCAAAGGGATCATCACAATTAGTATTGGCGCAGCAACAGCCGATGCGACAAAAGAGTTTACTGGAGAAGTGCTTGTAGGTGCAGCAGACAGCGCGTTATATGAAGCGAAGCTGGCTGGGCGCAATTGTATTGTTGGCACTAAAATGGAAACGGTTGGTGAAGAAGTGGCTAATCAACGTCCCCAATATAAAATGACTCGTCATTTACCCCCCGCAGGCTCTGCCTCTTCCCATTGATCCTGGTCACTATTTGTGGCATCATTTTGAACCTTACCTAAATTAGAGCCTGTTATGATATTCGACGGCACCCTTTCAAAAATGGTTGTATCCGCAACACAACCGGTGAACTATGAATTGCCGTTGTCTTCACAGTTGCTACCTTTGAACCCTTACCTAGGTCAAACCATTGAACTCCAATTTAGCGGTGAAATTTATTGTGTCAATTGCGCTTCTCGCATTAAAAAAAGTTACCAAGATGGGTATTGCTTTCCCTGCATGCAGCGCTTAGCGCGCGCAGATCTGTGTATTGTTAAACCGGAACGTTGTCATTTTCATTTAGGATCTTGTCGAGAGCCTGAATGGGGACAATCCTATTGCATGATCCCGCATTGCGTTTATCTAGCGAATGCTTCAGGCATTAAAGTGGGGATCACACGCAAGAGTCAAGTTTCCACTCGTTGGATAGATCAAGGTGCGATAGCCGCATTACCTTTTTTCGAAGTGACTACCCGTCGTATTTCAGGATTGTTAGAAGTCGCCATTGCCAAGCATGTGGCAGATAAAACCAATTGGCGAAAGATGTTAATGGGAAACAATGAACCTGTTAATTTAATGGAATACAAAGCAGAATTAATATCTAAATTGCATGATGATGTTGCTAATATTCGCTCTCAATTCGGTGAAGAAAGTATCAAAGAGCTTCACAACGCAGCGGTTGTGGAATTTAGTTATCCTGTCTTACACTATCCTCAAAAGATAACCTCGCTCTCATTTGATAAGCAACCGCAAATTAAAAGTAAACTATTGGGTATTAAAGGCCAGTATTTGATTTTTGAAGCGGGCGTTATCAATATCCGTAAACACAGTGGCTATAAAATAACGTTGGTTGTCTTGTAGGGGACGGCCTCCATGACTGGTTGCGTAGCAACCAAAGATCTCTCCTAAAGGAGAGAGGCGCGTAGCGCAAGAGAGATTTTATCTTGAGAAAATCCATCTGTGCGTGCAAAGCACGCCTCTTCCCTTTACAAGGGAAGAGCAATTTGTCGCTATGCGACGTATTTCTTTCAATATTCGTGGGGATCCCTCAGATACGGAGAGCCCTATAAAATGCAATTAGTTGCTTTCCAGGAAGATCTGCTTCCTTTCGGGAGCATTGAACAGTAGAGCCACTTCTTTATATAGCCCAATCAGCGCTATCACGTTTAGGACTAACATTAAGTTCATAAAGATATCGGCTAGAGTCCAAACGAATTTAACGTGGAACAAAGCCCCAAGTGGAATACAAGCGACAAACAGGTATTGGAAGCGACGGATCATTTTGCTTCCAAATAAATACTCAACCGCTTTGTCTGCGCAGTATGACCAAGTCAAAATTGTCGTAAAGGCAAAAAAGAATAAGGTGACGGTAATAATGTGGCCGGCATAGTTAAAAGCAAAACCGCGTTTGAAGGCCTCGATACATAAGTTGGTGCTTTCAAGGCCATGAACCAGCCAAGAATCCGTAATAATCAGTACAAGACCGGTTAAGGTGCAGACCAGCATCACGACCAAAGGGGAGACTGTGCTGATTAAGCCTTGTGTTAATGCTGTCTGTGAAAGGGACGCTTTACTATCAACAGAAGAATGAATAATGGCATCGATACCAATGCCAGTATCGGTGGCAAATAAACCTCTATCAAAGCCGGTTCTTAAACCTTCTAGAACGGTATACCCTGCAATCCCACCGACCACGGCGGTTGGATTAAATGCGGCATGAATAATCAGTTCAAGTGCTGGGATAATTTTATCGAAATTCATGAGCAATATAATGGAACAAGCGAGCACGTATCCGACCGCCATAAAAGGGACTAGTAAAGAGGAAACGGTAGAGAAGCGCTGGAAACCACCCAAGATCACTGCAGCGACTAAAAGACACATTCCGATACCGGTTAATAAAGGCGGAACGCCTGCTTGGGTAAATGGTAACGCTAAAGAATTCATTTGCACCATGTTGCCGACAGTGAGGGCGCCTAAAATGGCTAGCACGCAGTAAAATTTACCTGCTCGCTTCATCCCCAAACCTTTTGCGAGGTAATACATCGGTCCACCGACAAACTGGCCATTGTCGCTCTTTTTGCGATAAAGCACGCCAAGGGCACAACCCACGAATTTCAGAATGGAGCCAAAAGTTGCCATCACCCACATCCAAAAGATGGAGCCGGGCCCCCCCATAGTAAGTGCGACAGCTATCCCAGAAATATTACCGGTACCTAAGTTGCCACCTAACACGGCGGCAACCGCGCCAAAGGAGCTGGAGCGATTATCGGAGGTATCTCGGTCCTTTAGGAAGAATTTCCAAGCCGTAAAGGCATGTGTGCACTGCACAAATCGGAATTTAATCGTGAAGACGATACCAACAAAGGCGACAAGGGGTATCAAAACAAAAAGGGAAAGGGCAGATTTAAATTCGTCTAACATGATACCTCGCTAGGATGACTGCCGGTAAAGGTTTTTGATTTTACGGGGAGCTGCTAGCTCAGTCAATATAAATGTTATCTAAATAGATTATTTTTTTATGGTGTATTAGCCCGATTATTTTTTTTCAAGATGCGGTGTCGCTTTAGGGGGGCATTCAGATAAAAGTTGTGGTTGATTAGCATCATCAAGCATTTCAAGTTGCACGGGAAAGCCCCACAATCGATAGAGATGCTTAACGACTTCATTTTTAGTGTTTCCCAAAGGTCGACGATTGCGTTGGGTGTAGCGAAGTGTCAATGATCGATCACCTCTAATATCCACATTGTACACTTGGATATCAGGCTCTAAATTGCCTAGATTATAATTTTCACTTAAAGCTTGTCGTAACCGATGATAACCATCTTCATTGTGGATCAAAGAAACTTCTAAATCTGGTTTTTCATCATCATCTAAGATACTAAATAGTTTTAAATCCCGCATGACTTTAGGTGATAAATACTGAGCGATAAAGCTTTCATCCTTGAAATTACGCATGGCAAAGTCAAGCGTTTCAATCCAGTTGCTACCCGCAAAGTCGGGGAACCACTTTTTATCTTCATCTGTTGGGTTTTCACAAATTCTTCGTATATCACAAAACATTGTAAAGCCAAGCGTATAGGGGTTGATCCCTGAATAGAATTGACTCTCAAAAGAAGGCTGATAAATGACATTGGTATGATTATGTAAAAACTCCATCATGAAATCATCATTGACCAATTGCTCAGTATATAACTGGTTTATGATGGTATAGTGCCAAAAAGTAGCCCAACCTTCATTCATGACTTTTGTTTGCTTTTGTGGATAGAAATATTGAGCGATCTTACGAACAATGCGCACAATCTCACGTTGCCAAGGCTCAAGTAAAGGAGCATGCTTTTCAACAAAATAGAGGATGTTTTCCTGAGGATCTTCTGGAAAGCGTTTTAAGGCCACATCTCCTGGCTTATTTTGGGGAGAAGGGAGTGTTCTCCACAATTCATTAACTTGCGATTGCAAATATTCCGCTCGGCTTGCTTGTCTTGCCTTTTCTTCTTGCAATGAAATTTTATTAGGTCGCTTATATCTATCGACACCGTTATTCATTAAGGCATGGCAGGCATCAATAATTTCTTCTACTTCGTCGATTCCATATTGCTCTTCACATTCAGCAATGTATTTTTTCGCAAATACCAAATAATCAATAATGGAGTCGGCACTGGTCCACGTTTTAAAAAGATAATTACCTTTGAAGAAGGAATTATGTCCATAACAGGCATGGGCTATCACTAGCGCTTGCATGGTTAGTGTATTTTCTTCCATCAAATAAGAGATACAAGGGTTAGAGTTAATCACTAATTCATAGGCAAGACCCATATGGCCTCGTCGATAATGCTTTTCAACATTTAGAAACTGCTTACCAAAAGACCAATGGCTATAACCTAACGGCATTCCCACCGAGGAATAAGCATCGAGCATTTGTTCTGAATTGATGATCTCGACTTGGTTAGGGTAAGTATCAAGCTTAAAACTCTGTGCTATACGTGCAATTTGTTGATCAAACTCAGCGAGGAGTTCGTGAGTCCATTCAGAAGAATCAGAGATAATCGTGCTTTTTGATTTAGCCATGAGTGATCCCTTCTTGGCGCTTAAAAAGCTCCCTGAAAACAGGATAAATATCTTTAACACTTTCAATGTGTTGCATCGCAAATTGTGGACAAGCTTCTTTGATCGTTAAATAAGCTTCCCATAAGCTTTGATGGTGCCTTGGCATAATTTCGACATAGGCAAAATATTGCACATAGGAGAGAATATCATTCATTAATACTTCTTTGCAGCGTGGTGAGTCATTGTTCCAGTTATCACCATCAGAAGCTTGAGCGGCATAGATATTCCAATCACTGGTAGGATAACGGCTTATCATGATATCGCGCATGAGTTCTAAAGCACTAGAAACAACGGTGCCACCGGTTTCTCTGGAATAAAAGAATTCTTCTTCATTGACTTCTTTAGCACTGGTATGGTGCCGTATAAAAACCACTTCAACGTTTTCGTAAGTTCGAGATAAAAAGAGGTAAAGTAGAATGAAAAACCGTTTTGCAATATCTTTTTTTGCTTCATCCATCGATCCTGAAACATCCATTAAGCAAAACATCACTGCTTGTGTAGAAGGCTCTGGACGCATGACCCGATTGTTATACTTCAAATCAAAAGGATCAATGAATGGAATGGTCAGGATGGTGCGTTGAAGCCTTGCAATTTCTTCTTCAATTATTTTAATTTTTGCAGAATGAGGTTCGCTGGAAAGAAGTAAGGCGAGCTCTTTTTCTAAATCTTTGATTTTATTATTTTTAGCTGCCTTGATGGCAAGACGGCGTCCTAAAGCCTCACGAAGCGATCTGACAATATTGATATTGGCAGGGATCCCTTGTGAGGTGTATCCTGCCCGCACCATTTTATAATTAGGCATTTTAGCAATTTGTGTTTTAATAAGGTTGGGTAAAGCGAGATCTTCAAAGAATAAGTCTAAGAATTCTTCTTTAGATATTTCAAAAGCAAAGTCGTCTTGTCCTTCTTCTGCTCCATCGCTCGCTTCAGATCCGCCTCTTCCAGCGCTATCCTGATTTGGGCGCTTAATGAGATCACCTGGGATAAATTCTTTGTTTCCAGGGAAAATAATATTGCGAACGCCACCTTCGCCATATGAGAAAGACGGCTCTGAAATATCTTTGGCTGGGATGGTTATTTTCTCGCCGCTTTCATCTACTTCTTTGATGCTTCTTCCAGAAATAGCTTCTCTAACCGCTTCTTGTATTTGCATTTTGAAGCGGCGCATGAAGCGCTGGCGATTCACAGCACTTTTGTGACGCCCATTAGGGCGCCTGTCAATAAACCGCGACATCAGTGTCCCTTATGAGGATTTACGTACACGCAAATACCATTCACAGAGTAAACGTACTTGTTTTGGTGTGTATCCCTTATCAACCATGCGATCAACAAATTCTTGATGCTTTTTCTTTTCATCAGCTGATGATTTGGTATTAAACGAGATCACAGGTAACAAATCTTCCGTATTGGAGAACATTTTCTTTTCAATAACAACACGTAATTTTTCATAGCTAGTCCAACTGGGGTTTTTACCTTTGTTGTTAGCTCTTGCTCGTAACACGAAATTAACAATCTCATTTCGGAAATCTTTAGGATTGCTAATACCTGCAGGCTTTTCAATTTTTTCTAACTCATCATTGAGTGAGCGTCTATCAAGAATTTCGCCAGTGTCTGGATCACGATATTCTGAGTCTTGGATCCAAAAGTCAGCATAAGTCACATAACGATCGAAAATGTTTTGACCATACTCAGAATACGATTCTAAATAAGCTGTTTGAATTTCCTTACCAATAAATTCAACATAGCGTGGGGATAAGTAACCCTTGATATAGGACATATATCGTTCATGTGTTTCAGGAGGGAATTGTTCTCTTTCAATGCCTTGCTCTAAAATGTACATTAAATGCACAGGGTTAGCTGCAATTTCGGTTGTGTCAAAATTGAATACCTTTGACAGAACTTTAAAGGCAAAACGAGTAGAAAGACCTGTCATCCCTTCGTCGACACCAGCAAAATCACGATATTCTTGGTAAGATTTTGCTTTCGGATCGGTATCTTTTAAGTTCTCGCCATCATACACGCGCATTTTGGAAAAAATACTGGAATTTTCTGGCTCTTTTAATCGAGAAAGCACGAAAAACTGTGCTAGCATTTTAAGCGTGTTGGGTGCGCAAGGCGCCTCTTTTAATGAACTATTTTGCAATAGTTTTTTGTATATTTGGACTTCTTCAGTCACTCGTAGGCAATAGGGCACTTTAATAATGTAAACACGATCAAGGAGTGCTTCATTGTGCTTATTATTTTTAAAGGTGAGCCATTCACTTTCATTGGAATGCGCTAAAATGATGCCATCAAAGGGGATAGAAGCCGAACCTTCAGTGGCATTGAAGTTACCTTCTTGAGTTGCCGTAAGTAATGGATGTAGCACTTTAATCGGTGCTTTAAACATTTCAACGAATTCTAATAAGCCTCGATTAGCTTTGCACAGTCCACCTGAATAACTATAAGCGTCTGCATCGTCTTGTGAATATTGTTCTAGTTTTCGAATATCTACTTTACCAACCAAAGAAGAGATATCTTGGTTATTTTCGTCTCCTGGCTCTGTTTTAGCAACAGCAATTAATTTTGAACGAGAAGGCCATAGTTTAATAACGCGGAATTGATTAATATCGCCGTTATATTCATTTAAACGTTTAACTGCCCAGGGAGAGAGAATAGTTTCGGTATAACGTCTTGGAATGCCATATTCTTCTTCTAAAATAGGACCATCTTCATCTGGATCAAAAAGCCCTAAAGGTGATTCGTGAACAGGCGAGCCTTTTAGAGCATAAAAAGGCACTTTTTCCATTAATGCCTTTAATCTTTCTGCAAGAGATGATTTACCACCACCAACGGGTCCTAATAAATACAGTATTTGTTTCTTTTCTTCTAAACCCTGTGCGGCATGTTTTAGGTAAGCCACAATTTGTTCGATAGGCTCTTCCATACCATAGAAGTGCTCAAATGAGTCGTATAGCTTAACTACTTTATTGGAGAAGATCCGGCTTAGTCGACGATCTTTACTGGTATCTACCAATTTGGGCTCACCAATAGCCGCCAACAAGCGCTCTGCTGAGTTGGCATAAGCCATACTGTCATGCTTACAGATCTCTAGATATTCTTGTAGGCTAAATTCTTCTTGCTTATAGCGACTGTCATAACGATCTTTAAAGCCACTTAATACGTCCACCATGTCCACTCCTTGCGAAGCTAAGCTCCCTTTTTAAATATTAGTTCAATAACTGAGACCTTATCAAGTGGTTTGTCTTTATATATAGTATGAGTATAGTTGCTTGAGCCTGGTCGAAATAACGAGGAGCCAATATGAAACAACAAGAAACAAAACTTAAAACGACTTATCTCAAGGATTACGAGCCACCCGCCTTTAATATCCAGTCGATTGATTTACAGTTTGAGCTCTTTGAAGATCAAACCTTGGTGCATTCTCATTTAGAAATAAGCCGTCAATCTACACAGCAAAAAGGCCCTCTCATCTTGGTGGGTGATTCTTTAAAGTTGGTTTCTGTACAGTTAAATGACGAGATCTTAACCCCCCAGCAATATGAAACCTCCGGATCGCAGTTAATCATTGAGAATGTGCCAGATCGTTTCAGTTTACAAATTGTGACGCAAATTCACCCTGAATCGAATACCACCTTAAGTGGGCTATATCGTTCTGAAAAAATGTTTTGTACACAGTGTGAAGCAGAAGGTTTTAGAAGAATGACCTATTATCTGGATCGACCTGATGTGATGTCACTGTTTACGACCACGATTGTGGCAGATAAAACCCTCTATCCCGTTTTACTGTCAAACGGGAATAAAATAGGTGAAGGCGATATGCCTAACAATCGGCATTGGGTGAAATGGCAAGATCCGTTTAAAAAACCGAGTTACTTATTTGCATTGGTCGCTGGTAATTTAGTTAAAATATCTGATACCTTCACGACGCGCTCTAAGCGAGTGGTGGCTTTAGAAATTTTCGTTGAAGCTCAAAACCAAGATAAATGTGCTCATGCTATTGAATCACTCAAGCATTCAATGCGCTGGGACGAGCAAACCTATGGACGTGAGTATGATCTCGATGTTTATATGATCGTTGCAGTCAACGATTTCAACATGGGGGCAATGGAGAACAAAGGGCTTAATATATTTAATGCCAAGTATGTCTTAGCTAATGAAGAAACGGCGACCGATATTGATTTCCAAAATGTTGAAGCGGTGATTGGTCATGAATATTTTCATAATTGGACAGGTAATCGAGTCACTTGTCGCGATTGGTTCCAATTAAGTTTAAAAGAAGGCTTAACGGTATTTCGTGAACAGCAATTTGGTGAGAGCATGGGATCTCCTGCGGTTAAACGAATTAATGAAGTTCGCATTATCCGTACTAGGCAATTTGCTGAAGATGCAGGCCCTATGGCGCATCCAGTACGACCTGAATCTTATATAGAAATTAATAACTTCTATACTTCAACCGTCTATAATAAAGGTGCCGAAGTGATCCGCATGCTTGCGACTTTATTAGGCAAAGAAAAATTCCGCAAGGGTATGGATTTATATTTTGAACGCTTTGACGGTCAAGCGGTAACGATTGAAGATTTTGTTGCAGCATTTAGTGATGCGAATGATTATGACTTAAGCCAATTTCATCGCTGGTATCATCAAGCGGGCACCCCAACTGTCAATGTAGTAGGGGAATATCAAGCACAAAATAAAACATTTACCTTAACAGTCAATCAAGTCTTGCCGATTACGCCAGATAATCAACCCAAAGAGCCGTTTTTGATCCCCATTAAAATTGATTTATATAGTCAAAAGGGACAGGCTTTTACACTGAATACGCAAGATCCTGTTAGCAAAACAGCCGATGGTACCTATTTGTTGTTATCAAAAATGAATCAGATATTTACCTTCTATGATATTACGGAAAAACCCGTACCATCGTTATTAGGTAATTTTTCAGCACCGGTTAAACTCAATTATGATTACACCGATGCTGACTTAAAATTGTTAATGACTCACGATAAGGATTTATTCAATCGTTGGGACAGCTCGCAAAGATTATGTACGCAAATTGTGAAGCAATTAATGCAAGCCCATATCAAGCACGAGCCTCTAACCATACCTGCTGATCTTTTCATTGCTTATCAGACCGTACTAAAAGAACGTAATATCGATCCTGCTGCTATTGCACAGATACTGAGTTTGCCGTCCTTTGGTTACATTGCTGAAGAGCTAACCACCATTGAAGTCGCTGCGCTCATCAAAGCTCGTCAAACATTGGTCAACCAATTTGCTTTAGATCTCAAACCGCATTTGTTTGATGCTTATGCCAAAGCGAATCAAGATGATGATGGCACATTATCAAGCCTCAGCATGGCAAACCGAACCTTGAAAAATACGGCCCTGGCTTATTTAATACGTACAGAAGATCCAAAAGCGATTGAATTGGCTAAGACTCAGTATAAAAATGCAAGGAACATGACAGACAGAATGGGAGCATTAGGCGCTTTAAATCATTCTACACATCCAGTACGTGAAGAGCTTTTTGCTGAATTTTACCAGCAGTTTAAAAATGATCCGCTTGTGGTCAACAAATGGCTCAGTTTACATGCATCGAGTGAATTACCGACTGTACTAGAAAATATTAAAGCATTAATGAAGCATGAAGCTTTTGATATTCGCAATCCTAATAAAGTCTATGCGTTGATTAATATGTTTAGCATGGGGAATCCTGAGCGTTTTCATGATGAACAAGGCAAAGGCTATGATTTCCTTGCCGATCGGGTTATTGAATTAAAAACTGCAAATCCCCAAGTAGCAGCACGAATGTTAGAAGCGTTAACGCAATGGAAACGACTTGATAACAAGCAAGGTCAGTTAATGAAAAAGGCATTAGAAAAAATTCAAACATCCGGTAACTTGTCAGAAGATGTTTATGAAATTGTGTCAAAATCGTTAATGGCTTAAATAAAAAGGGGCAAGGATAATTCTTTGCCCTTTTAGTGTTAGCTTGGTGGCATTGGCATTTTTCCATTAACCAAGTAGTCTTGCGCTAAAAAAATATATTGAGCAGGGCTAGAATGCGTTCTGGTCGAAAATTCGACAACCTCTTTGGTTGCGTAACAGTTGTAGTTCTCAAATGTTTTTTCGAGTTTGGAATTATTGATCAATGCTTTAGGTGAAAAAACACCTATATTGCAACCTCCACTAGTGCTCCTCGCTGAAACATATTGAAAACATTCCACTTGCGCATCTCGCATTTCCTTGCCGAGTGTTTGTGCGAAAATATAATTATCTTTCGCAGATATTGCTTTTTCATAAGCCATAAAAGGTGTTTCACAAAGATTAATAAATTGAGTGCTTTCTACATTTAATTTAAATGCTGTAGATAAAAGTGTCTTCCCACCAATGTTACCTTCACTTGCTTGCAAGAAAGCGAGTTTGTAGAATGCTTTTTCACTCATGGCAGTTTCTAAATCAAGAGCGGCATAAAATAGTCCACGTTCCCATCGGCTACCAAAACGTGACCCCCATTTTAACGGAGGATAACGAAAGGGAGTAAAAATAAGATAATGACATTTTTTAAAATACGCTTCATCACCATAATATTTAATAACAGGTTTACTCTCATCAATTAATTTTTCTAGTAAATCGTGTTCAAGCGATGAATCAACAAATTTTCTAGTCGTTGATCTTGATTGATCTTCAACAATACGCCAAGCTTGTAATGCGACTTCCGCAATATAGGTCATGCCATTGCTGTCTTTGAAAACTCCCATATTAATTTTGGCCTCGCATAGCATCCAGATAAATGACCACTTCATTGAGGCCTGAAATTGTTTTGATCATATCGATAGGCTTGGCAGATAAATGATGGTTATAGTGAGTGAGCCATTCTTGGGCTTGATTGGGGTCTTCCCCAATATTTCCTTCAAGACTTCGGATCATCCTTAAAAAAAGCAGCGCACATTCCCATTCTTTAGTATTGGCATTAATGCAGTTTGTTCCTGTTTTAAAAAGCCGAGAAAGCTGTGGGGGGCTTGAACCAATGATTTGGCTCAAATCTTTTTGCGAGAGATTTAAATGCAGCGTGGCCTTAACAATGGCTTTATTGACTACGTTTGTTGCATCTGCACGTTTATTAGGTTGCATTTTGATATTCCCAAGAAATATTCATATGAAATAATATAGCATATATATTTCATATGAAACAACTGGAGCTTTATATATTGAGGCATTTTACTGGTAGAGCCTGAAAGTATTATCTAGAAGCAATTTTGATTACAATCAGACCTATTGGTTCAGTTAATAAGTGATTCAATTAGCTTTTATGGTAAATGGTAACAAAAGGTAACCCATGACGTTAAAAAAAACGGGTGTGCTCTTAGTGAATCTAGGGACACCTGCCAGGGCCGATAAAAAGGCTGTACGAGCTTTTTTAAAAGAATTCCTAAGCGATGCAAGAGTTGTGGATTTACCCGTTTGGATGCGCCAACTGTTATTGCACAGTGTGATATTACCTTTTCGCACGGGTAAAACAACGCATGCTTACAAAGCGATATGGGATCAAGAAAAAGGCTCGCCTTTATTATTTCATTCGCAAGATCTATTGTATGGTTTACAAGCAGAATTAGGTGAGCAATATCATGTAGCGCTTGGTATGCGTTATGGTGAACCGAGTGTCTGGGCAGCCATAGAAAAATTGTTAGAAGCTCGCTGTTCTTCTGTCATCATTGTGCCATTATTTCCACAATATTCTTCCGCTGCCAGTGGTTCTGCCATTGCCAAAGTGATGCAAGGCTTATTGCCTAAGCAGCACATTCCGCATTTAACCATTGTCAGTGATTTTTTTCGCGAACCTGATTATATTAATGCGCAGGTTGCTTTAATGGCGCCGCACTTGCAAGATAAAAAACCCGATTGTGTTTTGTTTAGTTACCATAGCTTACCATGGCGACAAATTCAAAAAGGAGCCAGCACTTGTCAAGCGACGTGTTTGCAAAATCAACCTTGTAATACCATCTCAGCAGAAAATCAGCTTTGCTATCGCGCACAATGCTATGAAACCTCGCGTTTGATAGCGCAAGAGTTAGGGATTGATTCTTATCATGTGGTCTTTCAATCTCGACTGGGACGCATTCCCTGGGTTGGCCCCGATCTGTCGACAGTGATGTCACAATTGATCCAAGGTGGTAAGCGCAATTTATTAGTTGCGAGTCCTTCTTTTGTGGCCGATTGTTTAGAAACCTTAGAAGAAATAGGCATTCGAGCCAAAGGGTTATGGCAAGATTTGGGTGGTAAAGAATTTACCTTGGTGTCATGCCTAAATTCGCATCCCTTATGGATCAAAGGTTTGGCAAATATAGTTAAGGCTAATATAAAAAGAGAGCCTATTGTCGACAGCGGCGTAGCCGCACAAGAAATTAGCCCCGCGTAAGATTTGCTCACGGTTGTGAGCAAATCGCCGCGTGGGGATCATTATGCCAATTTCTTTAACGCGGCTGCCGCAGTTTCCGTTGGTAATAACTTCTGCGCTTTATCTAAATCCGCTTTTGCTTCGGTCTTTTTACCCATTTTTTCAAATAATAAACCACGTTGATGGTAATAATAGAAATAGTTAGGGTTTTTCGAAATGGCGGTTCGATAAGCCGTCATTGCTTGATCTTTATGATCTTGCTTTGCAAAGATATCGCCTTGTAAACCATAAAATAAAGCTTCATCTGGAACTTGTGCGATAGCTTTGTTGGTTAAAGCGAGTGCTTGCGTATATTCTTCTTTTTTATACGCTTTTACGCCTTCGTCGTAAGCCTCATAGGCTGCATGGTTCTTCTTTAGTTTTGCTGTTTTTTGTGCAAAGCGCGCTTCACCCAGGGTGAGATCTTGTGGCATTTTTAAAGCACGCTGTTTATTCGTTGCCGCTCTTTCTTCCGAAGGTGGGTGAGAAGCAAATAAGCCTTCAACCCAATTAGGTGATTTTTTATCCATTAATTTAACAAAGGTTTGTTGCAGACTAACAGCACCTTGTGGGGAGTAACCAGATTTCACCATATAATCCATGCCATAGGAATCGGCTTCTAATTCAGCTTCACGGCTGTATTTGGTGCTGATTAACCCTGCTGCGGCAGCAGCGCTGGCAGCCAACGCTTTGTCTTTATAAACAGGATCACTTTCTTTATGACTAGCAGCAATAGCGACATTTGCTGCGACTAATCCTGTTGACATAATAATTTGTCGTTCCATCGCTTTGGCACCATGGCGAGCGGCTGCATGAGTGATTTCATGGCCTAAAACAGCAGCGAGCTCTGCTTCATTCTCAAGATGGGTGAGTAAGCCACGGTTAACCGCGATTTTGCCACCTGGCAGGGCCCAGGCATTGGGCACGGAATCATTAAGAACCACAAACTCAAATGGCAGATCGGGTCTATCGCTATTTTTGGCCAATTTTTGACCGACTTCTTGCACATATGCAGATAACTCAGGATCAACTGCGTATTGGCCACCGCTTGCTTGTTGGCCATATTGATAATTTTCTAGGCCCATTTTAATTTCTTTATCGGTGCTAACAAAATGAAGTTCTTGGCGGCCTGTCACAGGGTTTTTTGCACAAGCTGTAAGAGTTAGCAGGATAATAATTGTGAGGAAACGATAAGTATGCATCATGAAACACCTTCATATACCATTATCACGCAATATTATCAGTAATACTGCATTTATCCATAGCCTTATTCTTAAATGATTGCTATTTCTTATTGCTGTAATGGTCGATAAAATGAGAGCACAATCTACATATAGTTTGCAGGGTAGCTTATAAAAGCGTTCTATCTTAACTGCAATCTAAGTTGTAATATTAAAAAACATAAGATCAAGCGATGAGGTGGCTATGGCACGTCGGCTGGAAGAAGCACGTGAGGAACTAATAGGGCGAGTAATTGCTCTAGTCAAAGAAAAATTGCCAGCAAGTGAAGCAAAACTGATTGAGATATTTGTTAAGCAATATTACTTAAGTGCGGCACCAGAGGATTTGCTCGATCGTAATATCATCGATTTGTATGGTGCATTAGTTTCATTTTGGCATTTCATTAATCATCGCCACCTGCACGAGACTAAGGTGCGTGTTTACAATCCGCAGTTTGAACAACATGGTTGGCAATCGACCCATACAGTCATTGAAATTGCGAATGATCATTTACCCTTTTTAATTGAATCGGTTGGTATGGTTTTAAATCGATTAGGATTTAATGTTCACCTTATTTTACATACCAATGGGTTAAGAATTGAACGTGACGATAAAGGGCTCATTTCTAATGTATATATGGGCAAGTCAGCAAATGGTAATGGTCGCCCAACCGAAATGCCGATCTTTATTGAAATAGACAGACAAAGTGATCCCGCTGTTCTAGATCAATTGCGTGCTTCGATAGAAGGCACTATTCAAGAAGTGACCTTGGCTGTTCAAGATTGGCAACCAATGACCAAAGCCATGAACGATGTTATTACAGGTTTAGAAAAACGAATTGGCCAATCGAGCAAGAAAGATCTTGATGAGGAAATTATTGAATTTTTAAAGTGGATCAATAATAACCATTTCACATTTTTAGGTTATTGTCGGCGAAAACTTAAAACCACGAATCAATCATACGAATGGTCATTTGATAAAGACTCTGCATTGGGTATTTTGAAAAAATTTGGTGAAACTTATTTTGAACCCTTTCAAGAAATGACCAAAGCGGCCCAAGAATTAGCCCTTTCTAAACACCCGCTTATTTTAGGTAAAACCGATAGAATATCGACGGTGCATCGTCCAACATACACTGATTTTATTGTGGTTAAATGCTTTGATGACCAAGGTAATGTGGTTGGACAACATCAATTTATTGGTCTTTATACGTCTGTGGCTTATAACCGTAGTCCGCAATATATTCCCTTGTTACGTTTGCGCGTCAAGAAGATCTTGGAACGTGCGAATGTCGAAGAAGAAAGTCACGATGGCAAAATCTTGATGAATATTCTGGAAACATTGCCGCGCGATGATTTCTTCCATGGAAGTGTAGAAGAATTATACGATCTTGCAACGGGAGTATTACACTTACAAGAGCGGCAAAAAATTCGTATCTTTATTAGAAAAGATTCTTTTGCGCGATTATTCTCTTGTTTAGTATTTGTACCAAGAGATCGCTTCAATTCTAAATTGCGCGAAAAAATACAAAAAATTCTGACGGATGAGTTGCATGGTCATCAAGCCGAATTCTCAACGCGTTTTTCTGAGTCTATTTTAGCGCGAATTCATTATGTTATTCGCTTTAAAGACGATATGGCAGCTGAATACAGTATCAATGATATACAAGACAAAATTGTTCAAGTCAGCCGCACTTGGGAAGACAATTTAAGAGATGCGCTTTCTGAGCATTTTGGCGAAGAAAAGGGCAATCGCTATTTTCATAACTATCGCAATGCTTTCCCAGCTGGATACCGAGCAGATTATAATGTTCGAACCGCAGTTTATGATGTGAATCATATCCAAAAATTATCAGAAAAAAATAGTCTGGAAATGAGTTTCTATCAGCCGCTTGATGAGCAAGATGGCATTTTGCGTTTTAAATTATATAGCCCAGGTGCTTCCATCCCGCTTTCGGATATTATTCCAATGCTAGAAGCCATGGGATTACGCGTCATTAGCGAAAGACCTCATGAAATTACCACTAAAGATGGCAAAATCGTTTGGATCAACGACTTTGGTATGGTTCATACATCGGGTAAAGAATTGAATGTCGATGCAGTTAAAGAGATCTTTCAAGAAGCGTTCTATCACATTTGGTATCGTCATGCCGAAAGCGATGGCTTTAACCGACTGGTATTAAGTTCGGGGCTTAATTGGCGTGAAGTGACTATGTTACGCGCTTATGCAAAATACATGTGGCAAATTGGCTTTACGTTCTCGCAAGCTTATATCGAAGATGTATTGGCGGGCGTTCCCAATATTACTCATGATTTAGTGCAGCTCTTTATCACTCGATTTGATCCAAGGCTTGCGCAAGAAAAACGCAATGCGATATCAAATGAATTACGGTTAAAAATTAAAAATAGCTTAGATGAAGTCAAAAATATCGATGAAGATCGAATTATTCGTCGTTATATGCAAGTGATCTTAGCAACCATTAGAACAAATTTCTTTCAACAAGATGCTCAAGGTAATTCCAAAAATTATTTATCATTTAAATTCGATCCTTCGGCAATGACTGAATTGCCGTTGCCTCGTCCTTTATTTGAAATATTTGTTTATTCACCGCGAGTTGAAGGTGTGCACTTACGAGGTGCCAAGGTTGCCAGAGGTGGTTTGCGCTGGTCTGATCGTCGTGAAGATTTCCGTACCGAGGTCCTTGGATTAATGAAAGCGCAGCAAGTTAAAAATGCCGTCATTGTACCGCTGGGCGCTAAAGGGGGCTTTGTTCCTAAGAACTTGCCTATCAGAGGTACTCGCGAAGAAATCATGACCGAAGGCATCGAGAGCTACAAAACATTTGTTCATGGTTTGCTCGATCTAACAGATAACTTAATTGAAAATAAAGTTAATCCGCCTATCGATGTGGTGAGATACGATGCGGATGATCCGTATTTAGTTGTTGCCGCTGATAAAGGCACAGCAACCTTCTCAGATATTGCTAACGCGGTGTCAAAAGAATATAACTTCTGGTTAGATGACGCATTTGCCTCTGGTGGTTCAACGGGTTATGACCATAAGAAAATGGCGATCACTGCGCGAGGCGCATGGGAATCAGTTAAGCGTCATTTTCGGGAACTAGGGGTAGATTGTCAAAAGACTGATTTCACTGTTGTGGGTATTGGTGATATGGCAGGGGACGTGTTTGGTAACGGCATGTTACTTTCACGCCATATTCAGTTGATTGCGGCTTTCAACCATGTCCATATTTTTCTTGACCCCAATCCGGATCCTGAAGTGAGTTTTGAAGAACGTAAACGATTATTTAATTTACCACGCTCATCTTGGGAAGATTATAATCCTAAGCTGATTTCAAAAGGCGGCGGCGTTTTCTCTCGTTCAACGAAACTGATTACACTTTCTCAAGAAATGCAAGACATCTTAGGCATAAACAAACCCAAAATCGTTCCGAATGAGCTGATCAGAGCCATCTTAAAAGCGAAAGTGGATTTGTTGTTTAATGGTGGCATTGGCACCTATGTTAAATCATCAGATGAGCATAACGCTAATGTAGGCGATAGAGCCAATGATGGGCTTCGAGTTAACGGCGAAGAACTGCGTTGCCGAATTGTTGGCGAAGGCGGAAATCTTGGGTTTACTCAATTGGGTCGCGTAGAATATGCGCTCAATGGCGGAAAAATCAATACGGATGCCATCGACAATTCAGGTGGTGTAGATTGTTCCGATCATGAAGTCAATATTAAAATTTTACTGAATGGTATTGTAGCAGCGGGTGACTTAACCGAAAAGCAACGCAATATTCTATTAGGAGAAATGACTCAAGAAGTTGCAGAGTCCGTTTTGGAAGATAATCGCAGTCAAATTGAAGCAATTAGTGTGGCTGAATTTAATGCGGCTAAGAACGTTCAAATGCATTGTCGACTGGTTGATCATTTAGAGCAGTTTGGTAACCTTGATCGAACCCTTGAGTTTTTACCTTCTAATGAAGATCTGCTTATTCGCCAGCAAAGTGGTCGTGGGTTAACAAGACCTGAGCTTGCTGTGCTGCTTGCTTACTGCAAAACCATGTTAAAAAGTGAAATTCTTGCATCCGATGTACCTGAAGACAAATATATCGCACGAGAATTGATAACCGTTTTCCCAGCAGTATTGCAAGAACGCTACAGTCAAGAAATGCCAAAGCATCGCCTAAAACGTGAATTAATCGCGATGCAGATCTCGAATTCAGTTATTAATGATATGGGGCTTGGTTTTATCCATCGCTTACAAGATGAAACAGGCGCAACGGTACCACAAATCATGCGTGGCTATGTTGCCGCTAAAGAAATCTTTAGAGCGACCAAATTCCGTGAAGCGGTCAATGCCTTAGATTTCATTGTACCAGCGGATATCCAAGTCAAAATGCTTCACGAGCTTAATCGTTTAGTGCGTCGTGGTACGCGTTGGTTCTTGCGTCATCGAATTGGTGATATGGATATTGGTGAAGTGATCAATCATTTTGCACCGAAGATGGATGAGGTGCGAGAAGGGCTACATCATGCGATTCAAGGAACTGCTGAAGAATATCTATTAGAGTTCGCCAAAGAATTAATGGACGAAAATGTACCACAAGAAACAGCCTTAGTGACAGCGCAAATGAGTGCGATGTTTTCTGCGTTAGATATTGTCGATGCCGCAACAACGCACAATTTACCCGTTGATTTAGTTACCATTACTTACTATGCGATTGGGGCACGATTAGAGCTAGGTTGGTTCCGTGAACAAATCAAGAATCACCCTGTTGCAAATCACTGGGATTCATTGGCACGGGCTGCTATTCGAGATGATTTAGATCGTCAGCAACGTAATTTGGCAGTTGCTGTGATGATGATGCAACAAGATGTTGATAATGTTGAAGCGCAAATCGATGCTTGGATGGCGCAACATAAAGAAATGCTTGATCGTTGGAAGCATATGATTAACGATCTTAAATCTATCAGTAAACGAGAGTTCACAATGTATTCAGTTGCACTTCGTGAGTTGATGGAAATTGCCAATGTAAGTTTACGAGATTGTAATTCGAAACGAGTTGCCTAAATGTTTTACCAAACAATGAGACCGCTGTTATTTGCGGTCGATGCTGAGTGTTCGCATAATGCGACACTCTGGTCCTTAAAAAAGCTCCACCAAGTGGGGCTTTTTCGCCATACAAAACCCATCACACAAAATCCTGTCGAGTGCTTTGGTTTACATTTTGCCAATCCGCTTGGTTTAGCTGCCGGCTTAGATAAAAATGCTGAGTGTATCCCTGCCTGGGCTGCGATGGGATTTGGTTTCATTGAAGTTGGGACAATAACACCAAGACCTCAAGTGGGTAATCCTAAACCACGCTTATTTCGTTTGCCTGAAAACCAGGCGATTATCAATCGTATGGGGTTCAATAATAAAGGCGTCGATTATTTGGTGTCACAGTTACAACAAGTGAAATCATCTTGTCCTTTGGGTGTGAATATTGGCAAAAATAAAGAGACAGATATCAATGATGCATGGCAGGATTATGTTGCTTGTTATCAAAAAGTTTTTCAATATGCAGACTATGTTACAGTGAATATTTCCTCACCCAATACACAAGATCTGCGTAAGTTGCAACAAGGCGATCTATTAAAAAGTATTTTATTGCCGTTAAAAGAACAACAAAAAGCATTAAGCGATCACTATCATAAAACCGTGCCCATTTTAGTTAAAATTGCGCCTGATCTGGAAAGGGATGAGTTGAAAACGCTCTTAACTGATTTACTTGCATTGCAAGTGGAAGGGATCATTGCCACCAATACCACCATTTTGCGACCTGCCAACTTGCAAAGTTCACATGCTAACGAAAGTGGAGGCTTAAGTGGCGAACCCTTGTTTGAAAAATCTACCAATATGATTAGAACGATTTACCAAGAAGTGGGTGATCGTTTACCGATTGTGGCGGTAGGAGGCATCATGTCGCCAGAACAAGCACAAATGAAACTAGCTGCGGGAGCTAAATTGATTCAAATCTATTCTGGTTTGATTTACAAAGGGCCAGCATTCGTTAAGCAAATTATCAAATCAATTTCTTCAGTTTAATAACATTAAAAAAGGGCTTGCTTTCATTTAAGACATGCTCTAGTGTGGCATCGTTTTTATTGGCCTGAAGAAATCAACAAAAATGAAAAAAATGCAAAGCGCTGGTTTTGGCTTAGTTGAATCATTGATTGCATTAGTCCTTTTTTCAACAACTCTTCTCATGATAATGGGAGTGGCATTGCGTCAGATCCAACAAGCTCGCCATGATCTACAATCAAGTCAATTACGAATGCAAGGAGATGCAGCGGTGTTATTCACGGCTTTGCATCCACATAGTCAGATCCAAGGAAATAAGAGATGCGAAGGGAATTTGCATACCCAAGATCCCAAGGAATGACACTTGTTGAATTGTTAGTGTCATTACTGTTAAGTGCAATGATAGCAAGTATGCTGGTCAATATTTTTTTATTGATTAAAAAAAGTGCGCTTACTCAACAAGCATTATTTCGGATCCAAGTGAACGCCAGAACGATCGATTACTTACTTGGGAAAGCGCTACGTAACAGTGGCGTATTGGGCTGTCAGCGACTTCACAAAGAGGCGAACATTATTACTGAAGAGGATGTTTCGCTTGTTGATTATGGAATAATCGCTAAACAAGGTTTTAAAGGCATCAAGGTAAGTGATTTACCAAAAAAAGTACTGGGGACATTCAGAGTATCTAAACGTGCTGTAGAATCAAGCGATTTACTCTGGTTGCAGTCTATCGAACCATTGACAAGCCGACAGTCAATTAAGCAAGGAACCATCTTGATTGCATCGGATTGTCAGCAAGCAATGCTTTTTCGATGGCAGGAAAAGCGTCCTGTTGCGGAGGATCGTATGATAAATCGTTTAACCACTACCGTTTATTATATTGGCAAAACCAAACGGACAAATGTAAGTAATAAACCCATTTACGCATTGTATAGTACCGATTTTAATGGACGTACGATGGAGTTAGTAGAGGGTGTTGAACAACTTGTTTTTTCATATGGGCATTTGAAGAATGAGCAAATGATCTACCAAACAGCAGAAGAGATCGAAGATTGGAATACCATTATCAGTGTAAGGCTGAAAGCATTGCTGAATTCCATAGGAGAAAATGAACCAACCATAAAAAAATGGTGGAATTTTGAATGGCCACTAATATTAAGCAACTAGGGAGTGTACTGCTTTTAGCGCTGATTTTCTGCAGCGTTTGTTCAGTATTGATGTTATTGATGTTGGAAACCAGCGTTCTGGAAACGATGATGTTGAATCATTCTCTGGCCAAAAAGCAAATGCACTTACAAGCGGTTGTAGAGCTGAACGCTTTAGCACATGAACTGGATGAAAAGCGCAATTTGATCCTGAATAATATGGCATTTTTACAGTGGGTGCCTGACACGCTATTACACAATGAAACAGAAGGGATCCTCTACTATCGAGTTTCACACAACAAAATGCTGCCTGATGGTGCTTGTAGTACTTTTATCACAACACATGCCCTAAGAGGGGGATTACCCAAAGGTGAAAGGCATCCCAATAAACATCAGACTGCAATTAACATCAAAGATATACCATTATCAAAATGGTTGCCGATTTCCGAGATAGTTGGTCAAGTGATTGTCGGGGAACACCCACAAGGTACAGGTGTATTGCTGTATATTTTAGCGAAAAAAAAATACCATGAACAAGATGTGATTGTTATCATTGAGAGAACGCCACAACAAGGATCCCGTTTATATAAGGTAATTGATCTTGGTAAATCACTTTATCAACCACTATTGCGAAACAAGAAGTTGTTGGTGAATGATGATGAGTTTGTCATGGTATTGGATGCTATTTCTGGTGAATTACTGCATCAAGAAAAGTTGGAACCGATTTCATCAGTAAACCCTATTACATCACAAAGTCAACCTACAATGTGGGTGCGCAAGCCAAGAGAACACAAAAGATTAATTGTGTGCCCAACGGCAAAAGGCTGGGCAAAAGCAGAGATCGATGTTGACTATGCGATTTTGGGTCGAAGGACTTGGTATGAAATCTGAGTTTGATAATGATAGAAGAAATCGGAGAATAACGCTCCGATTTCTTCGCTTTCTTCTATTTAGAACCCTTAGGCTTGGAGGGATTTCCTTTTAGCGCTTCTTCCTTTTTCGCCTTTTCTTGTTCCTTTTTTTCAAACATATCTTTTAATTTTTTGACATTCACGCCACCTTCTTGAATTTCGGGAGCACTGATCATAGAAGGTGGTCTACGTTCTGGGACCGATGGCGTATGATTGAGGCTTTCCGCTTTTTCAATTTCTTGTTTTCTTTCTGCAACGATACCCCCTCGTTCGCCACCAAAGCGTTCAGCTTCTTTGAGCTGTTGATTCACTTCTTCTCGTGCTTGTGCTGGCGTTTTTGCTATAGGAGGTTTTGGTAACGGACGACCCACATTAGGTGATACGTCGGCTTGTTTTGGAGGAGGAGGTGGTGGTGTCAAAGGAGGGCCGACATCCAGTGAAGTAGGAGGAGCGGGTGGTGGTGTGGTGGGAGGTCCGATATCTATTGCTTTCACTGGGGCAACAGTCGGTGCATCGGTTTGGCCCGCATTTCTTTTCGTCGGTAATCGTCTACCTGCTGGACCTTTAACGCGATCTCTTTGTACACTAACATCAAGATGTGTACTGTCATTGTTCTTTGTTGCTTGATCTAAATGTTCCATCGGTGTTGGTCCTGAGATAGCTTTATCCTTCTTTGTAAAAAATCCAGTAATAAAACTCAAGACTTTTTTCCCTGTTTCTTTTAACCATGAAAAAACTCTAGATCCTGTATCTTTTAAAAATGAAGCAGCTCTAGAAAACAGAGAGGGTTTTTTAGTATCAGAAGACACAGTGAGTGATTCAGTTTTAGCAGGCTTTTTAGCGGGTTCTTGAGAGAGTTGTTCATATTTTTTTGCCAATGTTGATGCTTCATTAGGGCGCTCAATATCAAAATGTTTCGTGAAATCAGCATTACTTTGGTCAACTGCTTTATCAACTGTTCTCATCATGAATGCGATTGTTCTATTCTGATAATCAAGTTCAGTGATTGGATCACTGTCGATAAATCGATGAATGATGTTCGGTAGAATGATTTTTGAAATAGCGTCAGTACTCATTTGGCTTTTTCTAAGTGATTTTTCCTTTGAATCTAATTGAGACTGTGTCACAACAAGATAGGAAAGATTCATCAAATTATGTACCAATTTAGCTTCTTCTAACAGGTTATTTTGAATAAGTCTATCAATTAATATTTTGAAAAAGTCGCCTTTTTCGTCTTGTTCTTTCCTCGATAATTTGGCGTATTCGTCTGTAAGATCTTTAAAAATCTGACTTGCTTTCGGATCTAGTTTAACACGGTCATCTTTGATGGCATTTTTCATCACATGTGCTGCTAAAATAGGCTTTTGGATAACGTTATTTGTTGAGAGTGACGTGGGTTCCGAAAACAACGCCTCCATCGTTGTCTTAACTTCTTCTACATTGCCTGATAATCTGAAAATACCATCCTCAGATAAAAAGGGATGATTACCATTTTCATTGGGTTGTCCTATCTCTTGAAGAAGGATATCAAGCATTTTGTTTACTTTTTCTAAAGAGGAAGCATTCGCAAATTTGACGGTATTTGCCGTTCCCGTATCTTTTTCTGAAGGACCATCAACTGCCATAACACCCTCTCATATTTAACAATTTTTACCAATATATGAGTATGACAGTTGAACTTTATATAAGTTGCATATCGATGTAGCTACACCGTAGTGAGTACACGTTTTAAGATGTTAAACACCAATGTCTTCAGTCAATTTTTCTACATCGACTGTTTGGAATGCATCAGGGTGAGTAATTTCGTTGGTTTGTAAACTTTGGAAGATGCGCAAGAATTCATTGGTTACTTTATGATCTTTGGCAAAATGAATCATCGGTAAAGCAGCATCGTGAGATTCTTTGATTTTAATGGAAGATGAAAGATAAGTTGAAATAATGGGTAACCCTTCGTTAGATAATTCATCGACCAATTTCTTCGGGAGTGCAGCGCCAGCTTGAAACTGATTCACAATCACGCCTTCAACGCGTAGACGGCTGTTATATTTTTCACGAATTTGCGTTACCCCTCTAAAGAGATGATAGATAGCATTGCGTGAAAAGAGATCGCAATCAAAGGGGATAAGGCAGGTGTCAGAAGCAATCAGCGCTGACTGTGTGAAATAGTTCATTGCAGGGGGGGTATCGATAAAAATATTATCGAAGCCTTCTAGCTTATCAAATAAGCTTCTTAACTTATAAAGTTTTTGGCGATTTTCAAGCCGGTTAAGCAAAAGTTCTAATTTTGGGGAAGCAGGTAAGATAAACAGATTTTTAAACGTGGTTGCATGGATGAATTGGCTTGCATTGCTGGCGCTAAAACGGAACTGCAACACTTGGTTAAAATAATCGGCTACTGTTGGCACAAAATTAGGTGATTTGCTGCCCAGCAAATATTGGGTTGAATTCGATTGTGGATCTAAATCTACAACAAGCGTTCTAAAACCTTTAGACGCACTGATTGCAGCAAGATTACAGGTAATTGTCGACTTGCCTACACCACCTTTTTGATTAAAAATTACCCTGCGCATGGCCTGCCTCCCAGCATGTAAGTTAATCAGCCAACAAATAACGGTTGATATGCAATGATCTAGTTTAGCGCAGACCGCGAAAAATGAATATCCGCTTATACGAATACTTATTAGTCAGTGTTATACTCTTCCCCGCAACCCACTTAGTTTTTAGGCTTATTTGGCATGACAGACATGAATAGCTTCACAACGACAATCCCGTTAACCGTTAAGCGCGTTCCGCTCGATCGGGTCGTCATCCATTTTGCGGGGGATTCGGGTGATGGCATGCAAGTGGCGGGAATGCGATTTACAGAAGCATGCGCCAGTTTTGGTAATGATGTGCGCACCTATCCAGATTTTCCGGCAGAAATACGTGCACCAGCTGGTACATTACCGGGTGTGTCTGGTTTTCAATTGAGTTTCTCAGCACGTCCCATTCATACGCCTGGCGATGTTTATGATGTGCTCGTTGCGATGAATCCTGCTGCTTTGAAAGTGTCATTGAAGAATTTGAAAAAGGGCGGGATCTTAATTCTCGACGACGATAAATTTTCGAGCAAAGATTTAAAGAAAGCGCAATTTGGTGATAATCCGCTTGATGGTGCATTATCCGATTTTCGCGTTGTGCGTTTACCGATGACTTCGCTTACTTTAACGGCACTTGAAAAAAGTCCGTTGTCTCGTGCAGGCGCGCGAAAATGTAAAAATATGTTCGCGTTGGGTGTTGTGTATTGGCTTTATCATCGTGAACTTGAAGACACCAAAGATTGGATCAAAGAACGTTTCAAAGACAAAACCGATGTGATTGAAGCAAACATTGAAGCTTTGCGCGCAGGGTACCATTTTGCGGTAACGGCAGAATTATTTGCAGAACATTATTCAGTCAAAGCGTCAAATCAAAGCCCTGGTGAATATCGACAAATTACCGGTAACCAAGCGTTAGCTTGGGGTTGTGTTGCGGCTGCCAATAAAGCGAATCATTCATTATTGGTTTGTGGTTATCCTATTACACCGGCATCGGACATTTTACATTTATTAGCGAAACATGCGCATTTTGGCGTTAAGACTTTTCAAGCAGAAGATGAAATTGCAGCGATGGGTGCCGCAATTGGGGCAGCCTTTGGTGGAGAGCTTGCTTTAACCACCACCAGTGGCCCTGGTATGGATTTAAAAAGTGAAGCACTAGGTCTTGCTGTGATGACCGAGCTTCCTTTGGTGGTAGTAGATGTGCAACGCGCTGGTCCGTCAACGGGTATGCCAACCAAAGTTGAGCAATCCGATTTATTAGCCGCGATGTATGGACGCCATGGTGAATGTCCAGTGCCGATTTTGGCGCCAATGACGCCGGGTGATTGTTTTCATATTATGATTGAAGCGTTCCGCCTTGCGATTCGTTACATGACCCCCGTGATCGTATTAAGCGATGCTTTTTTAGCTAACGGTGCTGAGCCTTGGCAGATCCCCGATGTGAATGCGTTACCTTCATTAAAGCCCAATTATCAGCGAAACATCGATGGTTTCATGCCTTATCAACGTTGTAGTGAAACCTTGGCGCGGCCTTGGGCCATTCCTGGTACAAAAGGGTTAGAACATCGTATCGGTGGCTTAGAAAAAGAAAATGGGAGTGGCAACATCAGCTATGATGGCGATAACCATCAGAAAATGGTTGATTTGCGTGCTGCCAAAGTGCAAGGCATTGATAAAGATTTACCCGCATTAGAAGTCGTAGGGCCTACTTCGGGTGACGTATTAATCATCAGCTGGGGAAGTACCTACGGTTGTGTGCGCTCAGTTGTTGAAGAATTCGAAGCAGAAGATGTCAAAGTGAGTTTTGCTCATTTACGTTATTTAAACCCCCTTCAAAAAGAGCTGGGGACACTGTTACAGCAATTTAAAAAAATCTTGGTTGTTGAATTAAATAAAGGTCAGCTTTGCCAGATCATTCGTGCGCGTTATTTAGTTGATGCGAAAAGCATCAGCAAAGTTCAAGGCAAGCCGTTTGGTGTGCTTGAATTAAAAGAGAAAATCGCGCCTTATTTGGAGAAATGTTAATGTCGTTACAAGAAGACAAAATGTTGCCCCTGAAAAAAGAGGATTTTGTCAGCGATCAGGAAGTGCGTTGGTGCCCTGGTTGTGGCGACTATGCTATTTTAGCCTCTGTGCAAAAAATCTTACCAGAACTTGGCATTGCGCGTGAAGATACCGTCTTTATTTCTGGGATAGGTTGCTCAAGCCGTTTTCCTTATTACTTAAATACCTTTGGTTTTCATACTATTCATGGTCGTGCACCCACCATTGCGACGGGTCTTAAAATTGCTCGCCCTGATTTATCGGTCTGGATAGTCACTGGGGATGGTGATGGTTTAAGTATTGGTGCCAATCATTTGATGCACATTATGCGCCGAAATCTCGATGTCACTATTTTACTGTTTAACAATCAGATTTATGGTTTAACCAAGGGCCAATATTCACCCACTTCTGAGAAAGGTAAAAAAACCAAAACCTCACCCCAAGGCACTATCGACGAACCCTTTAACCCTGTGCAACTTGCTTTGGCAGCAGGGTGTAGTTTCGTGGCAAGAGCCATCGATATAGATGCTCAAGGTTTGCAATGGGTACTCAAAGAAGCTGCCGCTCATCGTGGAACCTCTTTTGTTGAGATCTATCAAAACTGCAACGTCTTCAATGACGGTGCGTTTGCGCATATCAGCGATAGAGGGTTTAGAGCAGAGCGCACCATTAGCTTAATTCCTAATGAGCCTCTGGTTTTTGGTGCTGCCAAAGATAAAGGCATAACCTATAATGGCGAAGATTTAGCCGTAGTTGATTTAAATACCACCGATAAAAGTCAGCTCTATGTGCATCGTAAAGAAAATGATATTTCCATGGCGATTAAGCTAAATGCTATGGTTTATCCTGAGTTCCCTGTGCCAATGGGTATTTTCAGAAGTGTAGAGCGGCCTGTGTATGAAGAAGAAATTCAAGCTCAAATTGATCAAGCACGCACCGAAAAACCCGATGCGTCGCTTGAGCACTTATTGCGCCAAGGTAAAACCTGGACAGTTAAGTAGCGGGAAAGTGCAAGTCACGAAGGGTATTAACAATCTCAAGATGCCCTTTTTTTTCTGCAAGAGACATTGGGGTGAAGCCACGTTTATTTTTGATGCTTAAATCTGCATGAAATTTTTCAATCAGTAACTGTAACGCAGCTACATGTCCCATCTTTGCCGCGTAATGCAGGGGCGTCTCGCCAAATTTATCTAAAGCATTCACATCCATTTTATAGTCTTGAATAAGTAAGACAATTTTTTCGATTTTTCCTTTCTTCGCCGCTAAATGGAGCGGAGTTTCTCCCCATTGATTGGTGGTATTAACAGGCGCATTGAATTCTTGAATGAGTACACGGGCTGTTTTGGTTTTACCACGCTGAAAAGCCAAAAAAAGTGGCGTTCTGCCTACATCATCAGTCGCATTCACATTGGCATGGAATGTTTGAATGAGTAAACGGACGATGTCTTTTTTTCCTAATTTAGCGGCTAAATGCAGGGCCGTGATACCTCTGCCATAGTTGCCATTGATATTGGCTCCCTGTTTCACTGCTACCTTTGTCCAAAAGGGTGAATTGGTTTCAATTGCAGTATATAAGCAATCATTAGGTTCATTAAATAAACGAACTAACCCAACGAGATTGACAAATTGGTGTAGGATTTTCTTTGGAATAGATAAAGCGAATGAAGCTTGATTTTTCAGCATCGTATTTTCCTATGTGGAAATATCTTTCCGAAATGTTTCTATTTCTTCAAGTGAGTTAAAGATAAAAGCGGGCGGGATCATACTTAACATCCCAACTCGTGCCATTTTTTCAGCTATTTTTTGACTGACTTCGCAAAGATAAACGTTGATTCCTCTTTGTTGAAATTTTTCAATCATTTTTGTAAAAGTTTTTAATCCTGTCATATCCATAAAAGGAACATGGGCTAATTGAAATACCACAAATTTAGGATCAACGGGTGTCATTGTCATCGCTTGTTCGAATTTTTCACTGATGCCAAAATAAAAGGGACCTTCAAATGAATAGACGATGCCGTTTAACAATGAAAAGACAGTCATTTTGGGTTTGATAATACATTCTTTAAGATGAGAAAGACGGTTTTTATTCATCTTGGTTGTTTGATGGGTTCTGAGAATAAAGAATAATCCAGCAATCACAAAGCCCGTGGTAACGGCACTGATCAAATCTAAAAATATCGTGATAAAGAATGTTGTTATTAACACAAATGTATCATACCACGGTGCTCGCTTAACAATATGGTAGAATTCAGGTATGTCACTCATATTATACGCGACGATAAATAAGATCGCCGAAAGTGCAGAAAATGGAATAGTGGCTGCGTATGGTGCAAGCAACAATAGAATAAGAACTAGAACGAGCGCGTGGACAATGGCGGCGATTGGACTATTGCCGCCATGTTTTATATTGGTTACTGTTCTTGCAATTGCTCCTGTTGAGGCAAATCCACCAAATAGGGGGGCGATCACATTAGCAAACCCTTGGCCTTTCAATTCTTGATTCGAATAATGCTTAGTCCCCGTAAGAACGTCTGCTGTTGCAGCAGAAAGTAATGACTCAATTGCGCCCAAAAATGCGATAGAAATAGCAGGCATAATAAGAGAGGTAAAGTTAATATGGGTAAAGTCAGGTAGCATAAATTTCGGAAGTGTTTGTGGGATCTCTCCAAAGACAGAGCCGATAGTTGCCACACTGGGAAAATGATAAAAATACTGAATGAAGGCAGCGAAGAGCATCGCAATGAGTGGCCCTGGAATACTTTTGATAAATTTTGGAATGATAATCAGAATAAATAAACACGCCAAAGAAAGACTCGTTGTTATCAGATCCAAGTGAGGCAGGGCTGTAATGAGTAATTGAATTTTTTCAAAAAAGCCTGCATCGATCGGCAGTGTAATCGATAAACCAAAAAAATCTTTCCATTGACTGACAAAAATAATAACGCCAATTCCACTCGTAAAACCCACTATAACAGGGTAGGGAATGATTTTGATGATATTACCAAATTTGAATATACCCATGATAAAAAGGATACACCCTGCCATCATGGTGGCAATTTGTAGCCCACTCAATCCATATTGAGCAGTAATTGCGGCAAGAATGACCACGAATGCGCCTGTGGGGCCTGAGATCTGTGTTCTTGTCCCGCCAAATAAACCAATAATTAGTCCGGCAATAATGGCGGTATAAATACCTTGTTCCGGTTTGACACCAGAAGCAATGGCGAATGCCATTGCCAAGGGAAGCGCAACGATGCCAACGACCACACCGGCAATCAGATTACTTTTAAAATGGCTAAATGTTAATAAACCTGCTTTATACGCTTCAATAATGGCAATCATTCTAGGTCCCTAGCAGCACGCAAAGCATTGTGAAATCTTATCATAAACTTCGTTATTATATAAGTTTGCAAGCAGACATTAAATATCAAGCGATATCATTTAGTTAAAAAATGAGAAGAAGGCATACAGATGAATGATGCAAGGCAAAATGTGGGCGGTTAAGTAAACCTTAACCGCGTTTTCCACCTTTTACGATATGCGCAACCAAAGACAGCACAAATAGTAAGATAAACACAAAGAATAATATCCTTGCTATTCGCCTGCAAGACCACCAAAGCCTAAATAGTGTCCTTAAGGATATGACTCAAGCTGATGGTGAAGAGTTCAGTTAACTTGCAGGTGTTTGGTACACAAGACAGGCAACTTGATTCCCCTTTTCACTGAATTCCATCTTATCAAAGCATAATGATCGTGCGACCAATAAGCCCCGTCCATGATAAGCGCCTGCTGTTGTAGCAAACGATGCTTGTTCTAATTCGCGCCAAGCAAAGCCCTCTCCTTCGTCCGTAATGGTAATGATAATATGCGTCGGAGTGAGTTCTGCAATCACTTCAACTTGCTTAAATTGATAAAGAGGATGATTTAAGCGCTGCTCAATCTCAGTTTGCCAGCTATGATTGGTTTTTAACCGAGATTTTTCTTCAGAGCTAATGCTTAAATTGCCATGCTCAATCGCATTTAAAAAGACTTCATTTAAACCAAGTTCAATGTTTTTGTGCTTGATATTGCAAATAGATGCAATGGTTTTTGCAACATCCGTTGCTTCTTGTGGGGTTTTAAAAGAAAAGTAGTGTGATTGGATCAAATGCGGAAAATGAATATTAGACTCAAGTAATGCATCCTGAGACTGCAAAGACCCACTGTTGTTTACCATTTCTTGGTTGTTCATTTTTACAGCACTGAAAAGTGAGAGGCTCTAATTTAACCATAGATGATAAATGAGTCACGAAGGGCCTAAAATCGATCAGGTATTACTTTTAACAGGAATGGGTTTCATCATTAAGGCTAATGCTGCTGGATAACCTAACCGTTGCCTGTAAATACTGGTAAAAGTAAGCACGTTTTTAACATATTCACGGGTTTCTTTATAAGGTATGGTTTCAATCCAAATATCCGCTTCCAATGTCTTCTCTGAAGGTAGCCATCGTTGGATATTTAATGGGCCTGCATTATAAGAGGCTGTTGCAAGTATGGTGTTGTTATGCATCCGTTGTTTTAAATTTTTTAAATACACCGTACCTAGTTGAACATTAACCAAAGGTGTATGAAGCAAATTGTCACCATCAAAATGAACATCATACTTTTTGGCTAAGATTTTCGCTGTTGAAGGCATAAGCTGCATTAAGCCTCTTGCGCCAGCAGGTGAAACGGCATCAGTGAAAAAAGCACTTTCTTGGCGAGCAATCGCAAACACCCATGCAGGATCAATGTTATGCTTGGTGGCGTTACTCACAATTTCTTGCTGATGTGCCAAGGGAAACCGTAGCCAAACATCATCGCGGAATTCGCATTTAGCCATGGTGAAAATAGCGATATCGTGCAAGTTCATTTCTTCTGCGAATTTAGCTGCAGCTAAGCGTTCTTGTTCATTCATTTTGTCAACTGCGGCAAACCACTCAATTCTTGCAGGTGAAATTTTCCCAATGATCATCAATTCTTTAAAGCGTCGAATGCCGGGTGAATTATGTACATCGTTGGTGACATTGGGAGGGATCGCAGGTGCTTGATGTTGTAAAGAAAGAGGCTTTTGCAAATGTAAGCTTGCTAAAAAACCGTAATAAGTACGTGTTGGTGCTAATGCTTCATAAATAACATCCGCTTCTGTTTTGCGATTCAATCTTTCTAAAGCTCGGGCACGCCAATATTGCCAAGCGTTATCCTCTTGTTGTTCTTTACTTAATTTATCTATCCATTTTAGGGCACATGACCAGTCATGATTAGCAATAGCATTGCGAACTCGCCATTCTCTTGAAACGGCATCGTGTGCTTCTTCAGGTATTTCGGTTAACCAATCTAGCGCAACCGAACTTTTTTGATGTGAAAGATAAATACCGATTTCACGTTGAATTTGTTTTTTTTGTTCATCTGTAAAAGGGTACTCATGACCATGCGCATTCCACCAACTTAACGCTCTTTCTGCATTGGCTTTCGCAAACAGTTTGATGCCTTGACTCAATATAATCAGTTTGGTTTTGTTGGGGGTATTTTTTAAACTGTCATGAAAGCTTTGTTGAGTGATGATAGTGGGAGTCTTCACCATTTTTAACCATGCATTGGCAGTGATTTGATCAGCTTTGCTCAGATGCTTTGTCAAATGTTTTGCTAAATCAAAGTTTTTGCCTTCTAAGGCAAGTCGATATCGTTTGAATGCCAGGGCAGGGGTTAATTTACCTGCTTTTTGCCAAGCATTAAATAGGCCATTGCAAGCATCTGGCTGTGAAAAACCGACTAACCATAGTGGTTTGGCTTTATCAAGATAGTTCGCATCCTTAGTGACCTGATATTGGCCATAATAATATTGACAAGCGAGTTCGGCATTATCGCTTGGTAAATATCCTTTAACATAGGCTGGCCAATTTTTGGTGCTTGCCATTTGGTTTAGCCACTGTGTTCTTAACGAATAGTGAAACGGAAAGTCTGGATATTCTTTTTTGAACTCATCGATTTGACTAAGCTTCACTGTTGTTGGTTTGGTGCTCTTAATTTTTACTTTCATTTCTTCATAGAGAAGATAGGGAAATAAAGGATAGGTTGGTATTTTTTCTGCTAGCCGCTTATAAGTTTGAACATCCCCCTTTTTTAACGCGTGCTCTGCACGATTAAAGATATCGCGTTGTGTAGCGAGATCTTCTTCTGCGTGAAGGGGAGCAATGAATGCACAAAGGAGGTTAAAGCAAATGATGAGAAGAGTATTTTTCAAACAGAGGCTTTGCATAGGGTTGTGTCTATTCGTTATAGGTTGTTATAGGGTTTAAATTTATCATACCTACACCTATTCAAGATTTATACATTTTGTTAGCATAAGCAAATCTTGTTAAGCAAGGCTCCTAAATTGGGAATAATAATGATTCTTCTCATTGATAATTATGACTCTTTTGTATTTAACTTAGCTCGTTATGTGGCTGAGTTGGGGCATAACTATCAGGTCGTTCGTAATGACGCTATCACCCTAGACGACATCGCAACCGTAAACCCAAGCCATATCATTATGTCCCCCGGGCCTTGTTCGCCTAACGAAGCAGGGATCTGTTTATCATTAGTGAACGCCTTTTTACACAAAATACCATTATTAGGCGTGTGCTTAGGGCATCAAGCAATTGGTCAAGCATGTGGCGGAAAAGTTGTTCGTGCAAACACACCTAAGCATGGCAAGGCTTCGAGTGTCTATCATGATGGCCAAGGTTTATTCAAAGATCTACCTAGTCCATTTCGGGTTGCTCGTTACCACTCATTGATTGTAGACGAAGCTTCTCTGCCTTCTTGTTTAAAAGTGACAGCTCGCACCGCACAAAACGAAATCATGGCGCTTCAGCACAAAGACTATCCTGTATTTGGGGTGCAATTTCATCCGGAGTCGGTATTAACTGAACATGGTCACGCCATGCTGGAACGGTTTCTTAATAACTCGTTTTAGGGCCGCGTCCTGGCCCATCGCTTTTGGGACCTGGTTTGGGTGAAGCTGACTCTAGCTCAAAAGAAGGTTTTTTATTCAATCCAGGACCCGGTCCTAGAATTAAGGGTTGTTCACGTTCATGTATTTCATGCGTCGTTCTTTGCGATAATTCCTTCTCGCTAGCCGGTCTTTTTTCAGGCAAATGTACCAAAGCAACTTGCGTGAGGTTTGGATAATTGCGTTGGTGAAAATCGTTAAAGAAAGCAGTGAAATGAAGGGTCGCTTCATCCGAACCCAATACCTTATTTGGGAAATAGACACAATATTGCTTCGGATCATGTAACCAGATCCCACGTTCATCTTTGGCAATCGCGATTGAATGTACTCCGCCGCCCTTATTATTCGAGAATTGCACAATCGCTGACTGTGGGTAAGCTGTGTCAAGAAGCGCTAATACATTAACGATGAAATTCTCATCATAAGTGGTCAATTTTTTAAATTCCTCTGGCGTTTCACTTTTATCTTGCAATGGCTGTGTTGAAAAGAGAGGCGCTGATGCTTTTTCATAGCGGCGTTGTTCACTCGCAGAAAATTTATCCATTTCATTGATAAATTGATAGGTTTGTAGAGGTTGCTTCATGACTTTATTGATTTGGGTCAACCACTCACGAGAGGCTTCATAGTTGTTATCATCAATCGAAAGATTACCTATCACAATACCTTGATAGCGACCAACCAGTTCTTTCATAAAAAATTGATAAGAATGCGAAGTTCGGGGGAGCATGTCTAAGTTAAAAGTAGGTTCATTCATTAAGGTTTGCTGGATCACACGTTGCATAATTTCAAGCTGCATTATTTCAGGTAAGTGTGCATGGTTAAATGAAGTGTCTGCCACTTGAGTTTGTCGATAATATTTAATGGTTTGAGCGTGTAACGCATTGATGAATTCTGCTTTTCTTAAAGGCGCTAAAAAATCTAAAAATTGGAAAAGCTGTCCCAGGTAGCCAGTTGCTTTGGGGCGTTCTTTATGTTGATGATAATTTTGTGCTAACTGTTCTTTGGATTCTAAAAACTCAGAGTGATATTGTTCTTTTAACTTATTCGTACCACTTTGGAGTGAATCAAGTTTTTGCTGATTTTTATTAAACATATCGATGAGTAGGTTAATGCAGCCTTGTCTGGCCTTTGCCACAAGGTTTTGTGCTTCCTTGCTCTTTAGCATTGCCTTGAGCTGGCTGAGGTAGTGCAGCAAATTCTGTAAAGGTAATGCGACCTCTTCATCAAAGGAAGCAACCGCATCAAGAGAGGCATTGATCAGAGGGATAGCAGGCTCTGAGAGGGAGGCTTGCTTTTTTATAGCCGCAAGCTGTTTTTTAATGGATCCCAATTCTGCGCGTGTAGCTTCAACGGATGACACCATGCCTTTGCTTATCTATCAAGGACTCATATTAAATTATATGATTTAACTAGCTTGTATTACAACTCGTCATTTTTTCACCCGCTTTGGAATTTTGCCATATTTATCAATCGATTAGAGTTTGCCGGCTATTTTGTGAGCATTTGGAGGGGGTATTTGTGCGCTTTTGTAGCAAGGTGCTTTACGATAAAGCCCTATTTCATTATGATGCTAGAGGTAAAATGCATTAAAAAGTTGAGTTGACAGGAGTTTAAGGTGTTAAAAGAATTACAAGGTGAGTCCCACCAAATATATATTCAGTTAAAGCTTTATCACGACTACGCCAAAGCAGCCGAAAATTACAATAAAATGCAAACCCTGGAAAATTGGGAAAAAAAAGAAAAGGCGTTTGAGAATTATAACGCCTTGATCAATCAGCACTTATCCAAATCAGCTTAAAAAACAAATTTGTACCTTTGTCTTCTAAGTGGTGCCCGTCTTAGCTTTCGGCTTCGTCGGGCATAAAAGTCTTGTCTTACAGACTGCTTGTTCTAATAACACCAACGCCCACACCTTCAATCACTAAAGGCTGCATCGTGGCATTAAGATAGATTGGCGCGTAATCTGGGTTTTCAGCTCTTAATTCGATTTGGTCACCGTGACGGAAGTAACGTCGAATCACTACTTTATTGTTTACCCTAGCAATAATGATTTTTCCGTTATCAGCGTGATCACAGCAGTGTATTGCAAGTAAATCACCGTCTTTAATTCCAGCGCCTGTTAAGCTCAGGCCTTGGATTTGTAGCAAATAATCTGGCTTTGGATTAAAGAATTCATTTTGAATGCGCATTCTGCCATCAAAATTTTTCTCAGAAAAAACCAGCACATCTGCGCCTGGGCTTTTAATGATAGGTAATCCAATACCATGTTCTTTTGCCAATTGGATGCCACGTGAAGTACCGGGCGCTAATACGATAGCACCTTTACGAGCCAACGCTTTCAAATGATCTTCAGCCGCGTTTACCGAGCGAAAACCTAAGGTTTTTGCGATTTCTGCACGGGTAGGTGGAGCACCTGTTTTTTCAATATGATTACGAATGACCTGTAGCACTTCTGACTGGCGACGCGTAAGTGTCAGAGTTTGTGGAGAGGAACTTGTAGGCATAGCTTTGCTTCCTGTTCAAAGGTACAGAACCAGTATAGCTTCCGGTTCTAGAGTTCGCCAACTTCGCTCATGTATAATTGTACTAAAGAATATAACGAATTTTTAGCACAATGGATATTTTATTTCCCACTCTCAATATTAAAATGAGATCGCGATTTACGCAAAGTTTATTGCATTGCAAGAAAAACCTTGTTGTTGACAGGCTTTTTGTGCGGCGTAGCGATTCGCCTACATATAGATGCTTCGGCGCGGTAACGCGCTGTAAGATAAGTGTTATTGTAGATTCAGCAAAGAAGAGTTACATTTCGGTGGGTTCTAATTCTGCTAGGGGGCCTGACCAATCTTCAGGGTGGATAGTTTCGTCAGAATAGCCAAGATCTTCGCGCGCCACTTCATAGGGACCTGACCAATCTTCAGGGGCAGGGATCCTTTTTAAATCGAGTTCGTACCAAGTTTCTAAATCGACTTCCTCAATTTCTCCGGCGAAATATTGTATTTCCACATACTGATCATGGTCATCGGAGGCGACTACCTCGAATAAGTGGTTCGCTTCTTGATCTTTGTACCAGTAACCAATATCAGGGTGCTCATGATGACGCATATCGCACCTCCCTATTACTACTACCATACCACTGTTATAGTTAAAAAGTAATCAAGTTATCCAAATGTGTAACACCACAAATTCACATTTTCCTTAATTATCAATTTGACAAGAATTCCTACAACACAGTAGTTTAGCTTAAGCTGCACAATTCTAGCCTAAATCTTTTGTGTTGATGCTCTAACATTTGTTGCCGATGATAATAAAGTAAAATCGTAAAAGGGAGTGAGATGATGGGTGGATGGTCCCTACTGATAGTCATTATTGGTCTAATTTGGGGGGCCGCATACTATCGATTACCCATTTGGGCATGGACTTCGCTTTTTGCGGGCGCTTTGATTTTACTCCAAGTAACAGGATGTGTTGCCTGGTCTGCACTGATCTTATGGCCCCTGTTGCTTGCCGTTACGATTCCTTTAAATGTACCAAGCATTCGAAAACCGTTTAGCGAAAAATTATTTCAATGGTTTCGTTCTGTGTTGCCAGGTATGAGCGATACAGAAAAAGAAGCCATCGAAGCAGGGGACGTATGGTGGGAAAAGGAACTTTTCCAAGGTAGACCCGATTGGCAGCAATTGATAGCCATGCCAAAGCCTGGCTTGAGCAGTGAAGAGCAAGCTTTCGTTGATAATCAAGTTGAAACATTTTGTAGTTTGCTCAACGACTGGAAAATTGTCCACAAATATAGTGACTTGCCCCCTGAGGCATGGGCCTACCTTCGCCAAGAAAAATTCTTTGGCATGATTATTCCTAAAAAATATGGTGGTCTAGAATTTTCTCCTGAAGCTCATTCAGCCGTCATCATGAAAATAGGCACACGCAGCATTAGCGCCGCTGTAACGACCATGGTGCCCAATTCCTTAGGACCTGCTGAATTGCTGTTGCACTACGGCACAGAAGAACAAAAAGATTACTACTTGCCACGGTTAGCGAATGGCACCGATATTCCTTGTTTTGCTTTAACAGGGCCAGAAGCTGGTTCAGATGCAGGGGCAATTCCAGATAAAGGCATTATCTGCAAAGGAATGCATGAAGGGCGCGAAGTTTTAGGGATCCGCTTAAATTTTGATAAACGCTATATAACGTTAGCTCCTGTTGCGACGGTGATGGGACTCGCTTTCAAGCTTTATGATCCAGATGGCTTATTAGGTGAAAAGTCCGATCTGGGTATCACAGTTTGCTTGATGCCCACCAATCATCCTGGCATTGAGATTGGGAATCGTCACTTTCCTTTGAATATGGCTTTTATGAATGGCCCTATTCGTGGCAAGGATGTTTTTGTTCCGATGGATTGGATCATCGGTGGCCAACAAATGGCCGGTAAAGGTTGGCGCATGTTAATGGAGTGCCTCTCAGCAGGAAGAGGTATTTCCTTGCCAGCGCTTAGCACAGCAACCGGCTCGTTTGCCTTTCGAATGACAGGTGCTTATGCTGCTATTCGTCGTCAATTTAATACTGCCATTGGACAATTTGAAGGCGTTGAAGAGGCACTGACTCGCATTGCAGGTTACACCTACCTTTTAGAATCAACACGACTCTTTACTTTAATACCCATTAGGCAAAATATTCGGGCTGCTGTTGCAACAGCTATTGCAAAATACCATATGACAGAAATGTCTAGGATTGTCATCAATGATGCGATGGATATTCATGGTGGTCGAGGGATCATGATGGGGCCTAGTAATTACCTAGGCAGAGGCTATCAATCAATGCCCGTTAGCATTACGGTAGAGGGTGCCAATATATTAACCCGCAGCTTAATCATCTTTGGACAAGGAGCGATCCGTTGTCATCCTTATGTCTATGAAGAAATGCAAATTGCGATGTCTTACAATCGTGATCCAATCGATGCTGTCAATCGCTTTGATGAAATCCTTGTTAAGCATGCAGGTTACATTGCTTCCAATTTTGCTAGATGTTTCTGGCTATCGTTAACTCGCGGTTTATTACATCGCACTAAGCTTGCAAGCGAATGTCGTTATTTTGAGCAAAAGCTGTCTTGGTTATCTGCAGGGTTGGCGATTTGTGCCGATGTCGCCATGATGACGTTAGGCGGAGATCTTAAACGTAAAGAGAAACTTTCCGCTCGTTTAGGTGATGTATTAAGCCATTTGCAAATCGCCTCTGCAACTTTAAAATATTATTACGATCAAGGTCGTCTTACCGATGAATGGCCTGTCGCTAAATGGTCTTTACAAATGTGTTGCTATAAAACCCAAGAAGCTTTTTATGGTTTCTTTGAAAATTTCTCTTACCCGATTATTGGCAAATTACTCAAATTCATCGTATTCCCGTTTGGTAGAGCATTTTCCTTGCCAAGTGATAAATTGGGTAGCATCGTTGCAAAAGTAATGTTAGAGCCATCATTACTTCGTGAAAAGCTAACCAAGATTTGTTATGTGGGCAAGCATGAAAACGATCCAACGGGTTTGATGGAAGTGGGTTTTGCAGAATTAATCGCTATTCAACCTGCTCTTGAAAAAATGAATAAAGCAGTTAAAAGAAAAGAAATTAGTAAGCATTTGTCTTTTGTCGAAAAATGCCAAGCAGCATTTGATCTTGGCGTTATTGATGCTAATGAAAAACAAGAACTACTAAGATATGAATCGGTTCGTAAAAAAGTCATCGCTGTCGATGAATTTGCACCTGATTATGCGCTAGGAACAGGAACACAAACATCATGCCAAACAGAAAAAGTGGAAATCAAAATAGAGTAGTTTACGTTGTCGATGGAGCACGCACCCCGTTTTTAAAAATGCGTGGTGTGCCAGGGCCATTCTCTGCCGCTGATTTAGGCGTGAGTGCTGCAAAAGCACTTTTAGCCAAGCAGCCCTTTTCGCCAGAGGCATTTGACGAGGTGATTGTCGGCTGTGCAGGCCCCAGCGAAGAAGAAGCGAATATTGCTCGCATTATTGCTTTGCGCAGTGGCTGTGGAAAGAAAATGAGTGCTTACACGGTGCAGCGAAATTGTGCTTCAGGTTTACAATCGATTGATAATGGAGCCAGAAGCATAGCGCTTGGCCGTTCTGAATTGGTACTCGCCGGTGGTGCTGAAGCCATGAGTCGCGCCCCTCTTTTATATAATAAAGCTATGGTATTTTGGTTGTCGAAATTAAATCAGGCTAAATCTCCAGGGCAGAAACTGCAACGTATTTTAAAATTTCGCCCTAACTTTTTAGTCCCAGTAATCGCGTTATTGAAAGGCTTAACCGATCCTGTGGTGAATATGAACATGGGGCAAACGGCAGAAGAGCTTGCATTTCTTTTTAATATCACCCGAACCCAAATGGATGAATATGCGGCGAATAGCCATTTACGCGCACTGGCAGCGCAAGCAGGTGGTTTGCTTGATGAAATTTCCCCCCTTTATGCCCCAGATGGCGCGGTATATGAAATTGACGATGGCGTGCGCACCGACTCAACTGTTGAAAGGTTAGCTAAACTCAAACCCGTTTTTGACAAACATGGCACAATCACGGCTGGTAACAGCTCACAAATTTCCGATGGTGCTGCTTTTGTGATATTGGCCAGTGAGGAAGCCGTTGATAAATATCAGTTACCTGTTTTAGCAAAAATTGTGGATACTCATTTTGCAGGACTTGATCCGACGATAATGGGGTTAGGTCCTATCCATGCGATGACTCCCATATTGAAACGAAATGAATTAACTTTGAACGATATTGATCATCTCGAAATTAATGAAGCCTTTGCTGCCCAAGTGATTGGTTGTGTAAGAGCATGGGAAAATGAACAATATTGTAAAGAATCACTGGGTTTACCCTCTGCGTTTGGAACTGTCGATATGACAAAACTCAATCCTAATGGGGGCGCTATTGCTATGGGACATCCTGTGGGTGCAAGCGGCGCTAGATTAGTTTTACATTGTGCCAACATGTTGACCATGAACAAAACAAAGCATGCCTTAGCAAGCTTGTGTATTGGTGGTGGGCAAGGTGGTGCCATATTACTTGAGCGAGTTGGGGCATAACATGAAAGATAAACATGCAACGAAATACGAACATTGGTCCTTAAACCGTGATGAAGATAACATAGATTGGCTATTTTTTGATAAAAAAGAGAGCAGTACGAATACGCTAAATGAAGCGACGATTCGAGAATTAGATGATATTTTAAATACATTACCGACAAACCCACCCAAAGCGCTTGTTATTCGTTCGGCCAAGAAATCTGGCTTTATTGTCGGAGCAGATATTTCTCAATTTAAATTACTCAAAACGGCGGAAGAGGCAACGGCTTTGATACGTCAAGGACAAGCTGTTTTTAATAAATTGGCGGCATTACCTTTCCCCACCATTGCAGTGATTGAAGGCTTTTGCTTAGGTGGTGGATTAGAGCTAGCTTTAGCTTGTCGTTATCGCTTAGCTGACGATTCCCCAAAAACGAAATTAGGCTTACCTGAGGTCAAATTAGGCATTCATCCTGGTTGGGGTGGCACGGTACGACTTCCTACATTAGTAGGCCCATTAAAGGCCATGGACATTATTTTAACCGGTCGCAATGTATCTGCTAAAGCGGCTAAAAAATTAGGTGTTGTCAATGAAGCGTTACCCAAGCGTGTTTTAGAAAAAGCGGCGAGAGATTATGCAAATCGTGCGCCATCTATCAAATCCGGCTTTTCATTAAATAGTGCTATGGAATTATTACCGGCACGTGTTGCCTTAGGTAAATTATTTAAGAGCCAGTTAAACCAAAAGATCAGTGAAAAACATTACCCAGCTCCCTTTCGAGTGGTTGATAATTGGGTAAAATATGGTACCGCTAACGCAAAAGAAGCCATGGATCAAGAAGCCATTTCCATTGGTAAATTAATGGTTACTGATACGGCGCGTAATTTGGTGAGAGTGTTTTTCCTTCAAGACCAATTAAAAGGTCTGGCAAGATCGGCTGATTTTAAACCCAAACATGTCCATGTCGTGGGTGCTGGCGTTATGGGGGGGGATATTGCTGCTTGGTGTGCATTACGAGGTATGAATGTCACATTGCAAGATCAAGCACCTAAAGCGATTGGTGATGCCATTAAACGTGCCGCAGAGCTTGCGCAAAAAATCTTAAAAGAGAAATATCTCGTTGAGGCAGTACTTGACCGCTTGCTACCAGATCCAAAGGGCTATGGTATTCAACATGCTGATGTCATCATTGAAGCGATTACTGAAAAGGTTGGAGCGAAGCAAGGTTTATTTAGCGCACTTGAAAAGCAAGCAAGAAAGGATGCGATTTTAGCGACCAATACCTCAACAATCCCTTTAGAAGAAATTAGCAGTGTGCTTCAAGATCCAAACCGGTTAGTGGGTATTCACTTCTTCAACCCTGTTTCGAAAATGCCTTTAGTCGAAGTGGTGCATGCGCCAACAACCAGTAAACAAGTGATTGATAAAGCGATGGCTTTTGTGAAAGCTATCGATAAGTTACCGTTACCCGTCAAGAGTTCGCCAGGCTTCTTGGTCAATCGTATTTTAATGCCGTACATGTTAGAAGCGGTTACATTATTAGAAGAGGGGATATCTGGCCCTGCAATTGATAAAGCGGCAGTCGATTTTGGTATGCCAATGGGACCGATTGAGCTAGCTGATACTGTCGGTTTAGATATTTGCTTGGCAGCTATCCAGGAGCTCTCTGATGTACTTGGTGCTAAAGTACCACCAAAACTACAAGAATATGTGACGCGTGGTGACTTAGGACGAAAAACCGGCAAAGGTTTTTACACTTATAAAAATGGTAAAGCGGTTAAACCGAAAGTCACGGGTCCTGTATCAGAAGATGTCACCAATCGTTTGATACTGCGTTTACTCAATGAAGCTGTCGGGTGCTTGCGTGAAGGCATTGTTGAAAGTGCCGATCTGCTTGATGCGGGTTGTATTTTTGGTATTGGTTTCCCTCCCTTTAGAGGTGGCCCTATTCACTATATTCAATCACAATCGCAAAACAATGTCGTTGATCTGCTACAAACGTTTAAAACCCGTTATGGCGATCGCTTTTCACCAGACAAAGGATGGCAAGAGAGTAACTTACAAGGGGTAGCAATCAGTGAGTAGTCAGCAAAAATTGATCATCAAAAAAGCTGCGGTACTGGGTGCGGGAGTGATGGGAGCACAGATTGCAGCGCATCTGACAAGTGCTGGGGTAGAAACGATTTTATTTGATTTACCTTCAGAACAGGGTAATAAAAATGCCATTGTTGATTCAGCATTACAATCGTTAAAGAAATTAAAGCCAGATCCCTTAGCAACGACTGGTATGGAGCTGCTGATACGACCTGCTAATTACGAAACGGATTTAGCATTGCTTGAAACGTGCGATTTAGTGATTGAAGCTATCGCAGAAAGGTTGGACTATAAACAACGTTTGTATCAAACTGTCAGCCCTCATCTTAACAGCGAAGCAATTTTTGCAAGTAATACATCAGGTTTGAGTATTACAGAATTAACCGAGCAGCTGCCTGCCATGATGAAACCGCGATTTTGCGGTATTCACTTTTTTAATCCACCTCGTTACATGAAGCTTGTGGAAATCATTCCACATGCCAGTAGTGATCAATCATTGTTAACCGCGTTAGAAGCCTTTTTAGTGACACGCTTAGGCAAAGGGGTGGTATATGCGAAAGATACGCCAAATTTTATTGCCAATCGGATTGGTGTCTTTGGTATGTTGGCAGCGCTGTACCACAGTCGCGATTTAAAGTTATCGCCTGATAAAGTGGATGGTTTAACGGGACCGTTGATTGGACGACCCAAAAGTGCCACCTTTCGTACCATGGATGTGGTGGGTTTAGATACCATGCATCATGTGGTGCAAACCCTAAAGCAGCAATTAACCGATGACCCCTGGAACAAGTTGTTTGAATTACCTGATTGGATCACGCAATTAATTGCGCGTGGGGCATTGGGGCAAAAATCGCAAGGCGGCATTTATAAAAAAGATAAAAATGGTATTGCTGTTTTTGATTATCATGATGGAAGTTATCGTCCCGCCGATAACAGCATCGATCCACAAATTGCTACAATGTTGTCTATTAAAGATCCGGCACAGCGTTTTATCGAATTACAAAAATCTGATCATCCACAAGCGCAGTTTATATGGCGGATTTTCCGCGATCATTTCCATTATAGTGCTTATCATCTTGAAACCATTGCCCAAACGTGTCGAGACGTTGATATCTGTCTACGTTGGGGATTTGGTTGGCAAATGGGATTGTTTGAAATTTGGCAATCGGCTAATTGGCAAAAAGTAGCACAATTGATTAATGATGACATTACTGCGGGTAAAACCTTAAGCGCATCAAAATTACCTTCTTGGGTGACCGAGAAAAATTTCAATGGAGCTTATCAGACAGGTAAGTCTTACGATCCCGCTGCAGATGCATACTTACCCCGAGTAGATTTACCCGTTTATAAAAGACAATTGTTTCCCGATTTAGTATTAACAGAAACGGTTGATGAAGGAAAAACCATTTTTGAAACCGATGCTGTACGTATGTGGACTCAGAATGATAATCTGGCCATCTTAAGTTTCAAAACCAAAATGCATACCATTAGCATCGAGGTACTAGAAGGGATCCAAGAAGCTATCGATCGATCAGAAAAAGATTTTGATGCGCTGATTTTATGGCAACGAACAGGTGCTGATTTTAGTTTTGGTGCCAATTTAAAAGTTATCAATGAAGCCTTGCAAAACAAAGGCTCTGATATCGTCGAAAAAATCGTTAAGGCATTTCATCAGACCGCACTGAAATTGCGTTATGCTTCTATTCCAACCGTTGCCGCGATCCGTGGCATGACTTTTGGTGGAGCATGCGAATTGAGCATGCATTGCTCAAGGATTGTTGCTGCTTTTGAAACTTACATTGGTCTTGTTGAAGTCGGTGTTGGCATTTTACCCGCAGGCGGTGGCACTAAAGAATTAGCAATGCGTGCGGCAAAGCAAACTCTGCCTGGTGCGCATTTTAACCAACTTAAAGTGTATTTTGAACAAATTGCCATGGCAAAAGTATCAACCAGCGGTTTAGATGCTAAAAAGCTTGATTATTTGCAAGCCGCTGACGTTGTGGCAATGAATTCTGATGAAGTATTGTACATTGCTAAACAACAAGCGAAAGCGCTAGCGCAAAGCGGCTATCATGCGCCAATACCTTATTTATTCCCGGTTGCAGGCAAAGCAGGCATCGCGAATTTAGAAACCGTGTTGATCAATATGCGAGAAGGTCAATTTATCAGTGACCATGACTTTTTAATTTGCTCGAAAATAGCGCACGTGCTTTGTGGTGGCAATGTTGATGCCATGTCAATGGTTGATGAAAAATGGCTTCTAAATCTTGAATTAGAAGCTATTGTTGAACTTGCAGGAACTCAAAAAACCATCGACCGGATCAAATATATGCTTGAAAATGGAAAACCGCTTCGTAATTAAAAGGAATAGCAATGAGTCGTCAAATTCAAGATGCTTACATTGTATCGGCTGTTCGCTCTAGTGTGGGAAAGGCTAGGGGGCAATTTGCCAATACGCGACCGGATGATTTATTGAGTGAGGTACTCAAAGTGGCGGTGAGTCGCGTACCCGCTTTGAAGACTCATAGCATAGATGATGTGATCATCGGCTGTGCTATGCCTGAAGGTTCACAAGGGATGAATGTTGCGCGTATTGCCACTTTATTGGCAGGGTTGCCTATTGGCACACCTGCGCAAACGGTCAATCGCTTTTGCTCTTCTGGTTTGCAAACAATTAGTACTGCTGTCAATGCAATTGTCATGGGCGAAGCAGAAATTGCCATAGCAGGTGGTGTGGAATCGATGAGTGCGGTCCCTTTAGGTGGCTATTCTTTCTCAGCTAACCCTCGTTACACGGAAGAAAAAGAGCACTTAGGCATTGCCTTTGGGATGGGGATCACAGCAGAAAAAGTCGCTAAAAAATGGCAAGTGACAAGGCAAGAACAAGATGAATTTGCACTTAGCAGCCATCAAAAAGCCTTGAAAGCGCAGCAACAAAACACTTTTAAAGAACAAATTGTGCCTATTCAAGTTTTCTCTCATACCCCAGATTTAGCAAATGATAAAGTGCTGGTTAACGAAAAAATCATTAGCCAAGATCAAGGGCCACGCGCTGACACAACGATTGAAGTCTTAGCAAAATTACGTCCGGCTTTCGCCATGAACGGTACCGTCACAGCGGGTAATAGCTCGCAAATGAGCGATGGCGCTGCGGCTTTGATGGTGGTGAGCGAACGGATCGTTTCACAATATCAATTAAAGCCATTAGCCCGTTTATGTGGATTTGCAGTCGCAGGGGTTGAGCCTGAATATATGGGGATTGGTCCCATAGAGGCCATTCCAAAAGCCTTAAAGCAAGCCAATTTGAGTCTTTCTGATCTGGGTTGGATCGAGTTAAATGAAGCATTTGCAGCGCAAAGTTTAGCGGTGATCAAAACGTTAAATTTACCCATTGAAAAGGTTAACCCACAAGGCGGTGCCATTGCTTTAGGACATCCACTGGGCGCTACGGGTGCTATTTTAACCACCAAGTTGATTTATGGTGCCAAGGCCCAAGGCATTCGTTACGGCATGGTAACGATGTGTATAGGGACGGGCATGGGCGCTGCTGGGATCTTCGAAATTTTGTAGGCACTTCGCCATTTGGCTTACCCCACGTTCCGGCCTTTGTGCCTAAGGCACAGGTCTTCACGCGGGGCTATCAACTTACGCAGCTACTGCTGCTAAAAGGCCTAATAATGAAATTATTTTTTAAAGTTTTTTTTATTTTTATACTTTTTGGCTTACCACTAAATACCTATGCCACCAGCAAAGAGTTTTATGGGCGCTCGATTCCATTGACTGTTGTATTAGAAGAGACAGGAGATGTGTTAACGCTGCGCGGTGTTGCGCTTGATAAGCATTTTTTTGAAGATAATTACATTGGTGCTTATTATTCGCTGAACCCTGTCAAAGATGAAAAACAAGCATTAACAGATGATGGTCCAAAGAGAATGACATTTTATATTTTGCGGACCTCCAGTAATTTTCGTGACACATTACAAGCTGCGATTGAAGAAAATAATTCACCACAAATGGTGCAGCGCGAGCAAATTAACATTAGTCAGCTTCTTAAAATTTTTGATACCACATTACATGAAGGAGATGTTATTATCTTGGATTGTATTCCCAAATTGGGGGTCAAAATTATGGTGCGTGGCACCGTAAAAGCCGTGATTAAAGATACTGAGATTTATAACTTGATACTTAAAACATGGATGGGACGTCAACCACCCAGTAAAAAGTTTCGAAAAGATTTATTTAATTTAACGTAGGGCATTCACATATGGCAGGTATCTCGGTAAAGTATGAAACCAGAGCCATGGTGCATGAGTTGATTATCAAAACCATTGTACACTAATGTATTGGGCTAATAGCTTAGTGCTTTTCTTTTAGTTAAGGGAGTAAATAGAGTGGCCAGGAACTGGGATCGAACATCCATGAATTCAACAATTAAAAACGTAAGCGGAAGCTTGGTATTATGCTGCTTAGCAAGCCAAGTTTATGCATCAGGTTTTGCACTTTTAGAGAACAACGTTACTAACTTAGGCTTAGCCTACAGTGGTACCGCTGCTTTAGCAGAAGACGCAAGCATGAACTATTACAACGCTGCAGGCTTATCACGCATTGATAAAAATCAAATCGTATTGGGTGTTAACGTCATTCAAGGCGACTTTGATTTCACCGCTTCAAGCTCCAGAGTGTCGTTACCAGCAATACCTGGTGTGCTTTCTGTTCCAGGCAGTCAAACAGATAATCCAGGTACCGTTGTTGCTGTTCCAAACTTTCATCTTGCTACGCGTATTGATGACCAGTTTGTATTTGGTTTCAGCGTGACAACACCATTTGGTTTAAAATCCGATTATGAGAAAACAGGTATCGCTCGTTATATGGCGACTAAATCAGAAGTTCAAACGCTGGACTTCGGCCCAAGTATTTCTTATCAACCTTGGCGTTGCTTCTCTTTCGGCATTGGTCCAGATGCAATATGGACTAAAGCGAAGTTAGAATTGAGAATTGGTGATGGTCTAGCTCCCCGCGATGGTTTCCAAAAGAACCATGCACAAGGTTGGGGTTATGGTTGGCACGCAGGTATGCTTTATGAATGGCGTGATACCACGCGCATTGGCTTGAACTACCGTTCTAAAGTAAGTATTCATGCCGATGGTCCTAGTGAGATTCTACCACCGTTTGCTACCCCAGGTGTTGGCCCAGCTGCAGCCATGGTTCTGCAAAATGTTAGCGCACGCGTTACATTACCAGAAACTTGGACCCTAAGTGGTTACCATGAGTTCAATTGTAAGATTGCGGGTACCTTTGACGTTGCTTGGACCAACTGGAGCCGTTTCGATGTATTGAAGTTAACTTTCAGCCCAGGCTTGGCAAGTGGCTTAGATACAGTGACAAATGAGCAATTCCTTGATACATGGCGTGTTGCATTAGGTGGTATTTATACCCTTAATGAAAAATGGTTAATCAGAGCAGGTATTGCCTTTGATGAAACACCAACGCAAGACCAAACTCGTACCGCGCGTATTCCTGATGAAGACCGTACTTGGTTATCTTTAGGTGGTGCTTATACATTAAACAAATGCTGGCGCTTTGACTTTGGTTACACTCATCTGTTCTTCAAAGATTCAACGATTGATGAAAGTGCTCCTACCAGATTAGGCACAGGTAGTGCTCCAGCTAATACACTTGCTACACAAGCGAGATTGGCTGGTAAGTTTGAAGGCAGCGCTAATATTGTGGGTATCCAAATGCGATACGATTTCGTATAATCTGTTGAGTTAGCAATGCGCTTAACGAAATAAAGGGGTTATAGTCAGTGCGTTAAAGCACTGACTATAGTTGTTGTAGGTAAGTGGATGGATGTAGATCGGCAACGATAAAGTGGATTGAAGTTTATCCCAACAAAAAAATGGATTATGGACGTTATGCCACGGAAAACTGATAAACGTATACGACTCATCGAAGCAGCAAAGGTATTGATTCACCAACAAGGCTTCAACTTAACAACTCTCGCAGACATTGCTCAAGAAGCCGATGTGCCGCTTGGTAATGTTTACTATTATTTTAAGACTAAAGAAGCAATTGGTATTGCTGTGATCGAAAAAAGAGCTGCTGAATGGTCAGAGCGCTTGGCGTCTTGGTCTGAAATTTCAGATCCTCTCGCTCGATTAATGACGCTGGTTAAATACAGCTTAGAACATTTAGAAGTGACCGCTCGTTTTGGTTGCCCAATTGGCGGCTTATGCCAAGAATTAGGTAAACAAGGTGGTGCGTTATCCGATCTTGCTGCCAAATTATTGCACGATATCCTGCAATGGTCTGAAGAACAATTCAGAGCATTAGGCTTAGAAGATAAAGCGCCAGGCTTATCTTTAAATCTGATCTCGAGTGTTCAAGGTATGTTCTTACTGACACATACTTTCAAAGATCCCAAGTTAGCTCAACGCCAATGCGAAGAGCTGAAAGCTTGGTTAGAAATGTTGGCTAACCGCAAGGTACAAATGCCAGCGACTGTGCAGGCTAGAGAAGAAGAATTGGTCGACTAAACTAGTTCGAGCATTCAAAAAAAAGCCCCTTTAAAAGGGGCTTTTTTTTTGATCAAGCTTTATGCAACGACGTTTTCAGTATTGTCTTTTTTCACAATACAGATCGTCGAAATGGGAGATGATTGCCAACCTGTCGCTTCATAATCATTGGCATAAGTACCATGAAACTTGGGTGGTTGACTTATCGTTAAGTTATCAACATTCATATAAACGGTAGCAACAGGAGAGCCTGTCACATTATCGGTAAACACAATGGGACAATTAGTGGTTGAGCCACCAAAGAAACAGCCCATACTCAGTAAGGTGTAGTTTGCTGACCTACTTGAATTGGGAGCAATTGCTTGGCCAGGTAAGCCAGAAATAGAAGTGCCCAGTGATAGCGAGGTTTGATTTGTTAAGGTAATTTGGTTGGCAAAAGCAATATTCGTGCTCAGTAAACTTGCGCCTAATAAGCTCAATACTGACATTTTTTTAAGACTAACTTTCATAAAATACTCCTATTGAAAGACGACCTAGACTATAGAGATGGGAAAGCAGTTGCACAACCGGCTGATTTTGAGACAATAAGCTTTTACAAAGCGGGAGGGTGTTTTGCAAACGTTAATTGTCGATGTTGCCAATCAAGCAATGCATCATTACCAAGCGGGCCAATTGCTAAAAACCTATGCTATTTCCACGGCAGCAAAAGGTTTAGGTGAAAAGAAAGGTAGCGAGCAAACCCCGCGTGGCCGGCATATTATCCGTGCTAAAATTGGTAGCAATTACCCTATGCATGCGGTCTTTGTTAGACGCCGTTTTACGGGCGAAATTTATTCCTCTCAACTTGCAAAGCAATATCCCGAACGCGATTGGATCTTATCACGCATTTTATGGTTAAGTGGTCTTGAAGTAGGCAAAAATCGTTTAAATGATTGCGATACGATGCAACGATATATTTATATTCATGGCTCACCAGATGACACAATTCAGGGTATGCCTGCTTCTCACGGCTGCATTCGTATGCGAAACAGTGACATTATTGAACTTTTTGATCTTGTTCCTACAAAAACAGAAGTCTTAATACAAGGATGAGGCATGAATAAAACAGCACCGCTTGGACCCATTCTGCTCGATGTCGATGGTCATTCTTTAACCGCCGAAGATAAAGAGATCTTGGTACACCCAAATGTAGGTGGTGTGATCTTTTTTAGCCGCAATTATGAAAGCCCTGCTCAGTTAGCTCATCTTGCAAAAGAGATCAAAGCGCTGCGTTCGAATTTATTATTATGCGTCGATCAAGAAGGGGGACGCGTCCAGCGGTTTATTAAAGGCATGACCCGATTACCCAAGCTACGCATCTTGGGAGAACGTTTAGAAAGCAATCCAAGTTTGTCTGCCGTACTAGAAATGGCTGAAAAACTGGGCCATTTGATGGCATTAGAAGTACGTTCACTTGGCGTGGATTTAAGTTTTGCACCCGTTTTAGATTTAGATAATGGCATTAGCCAAATTATTGGTGACAGAGCTTTTCACCGTGATCCAGAAATGGTTGCAAAGCTTGCCAATGCCTATATCAGGGGGATGGCAAAAGCGGGTATGCATGCAACCGGCAAGCACTTTCCTGGGCATGGTTCGGTCGCTTTAGATTCCCATTTAGGTTTACCCGTAGATGCGCGATCAAAAGCTGAGATTGATGTCGATATGTTGCCGTTTCGCTTAGTCATTCAGCAAGGCTTAAGTGCCATTATGCCGGCGCATATTGTTTATTCAGAGATCGATCCAATGCCCGCGGGCTTTTCACAACATTGGTTACAAACGGTTTTACGACAACAGCTTGGTTTTGATGGCGCTATCATCAGCGATGATTTATCAATGGGTGGTGCAGAAGGGATGGGAACCTATGCGGAACGTGCTAAGCGCGCATTAGCAGCAGGTTGTGATTACCTTTTAGTCTGTAATCATCGTCAAGGTGCTATTGAAACCCTCGAAGCCATTAAAGACACTGCTAATGAAGCGACACAACGAAGACGTATGAGTTTACTTGCGGTGGGTGAAACACCCGATTGGCAATCCCTAGCGGGATCATCTGCATGGCAAACAGCTCATGCTGTTCTAAATGAGTTAGTCAACTATGAGGCGCAGGTGTGATAAACTTGCAGTTGTGCAAAAAACCTCATAATCTATAGCGTTTTTGCATTAGGGGTAATCCATTGATTATGGCTGAAATGACTGCACCTGAAAAAATCAAAGGTGTCTCCGCACGCGCACATTGTCTGTATCAATCTGACCAGATTGAGCGCGCCTTAAAAAACATGGCTACCGCTATTCAGCTTGATCTTCAAGACGAAAATCCCATTGTTCTTTGTGTTCTCATTGGGGGCGTAGTTTTAACCGGTAAATTATTAACGCTGCTCGATTTCCCACTGCAAATGGATTATATCCATGCATCACGTTATGGTGACGAACTGGTAGGTTCACAGCTAAAGTGGGTTGTTAAACCCAGATTGTCATTAAAAGGTCGAACCGTTTTAATTGTTGATGATATTTTAGACCATGGTATTACCTTGGCGGGTATTATCGATTATTGCAAAGAGCAAGGTGCACTTGCTGTGAAAACAGCCGTGTTAGTTGATAAAGAAGTAATACGTCCTGCAGCAGGCCTACAAAAAGCCGATTACACAGGAATTGTTGTTGAAAATCGCTACATCTATGGTTACGGTATGGATTACCAAGGTTATCTTCGAAATGCACCCGGCATTTTTGCTGTTGCAAAAGAAGACGAATAAACTGAAGCCTCACAGCAGTTGGCTTTTAGGCGAGGCGCCAAGGGGCGAGCAGCCGCAGTGTATTCTGATACATGAGGATTGCGGGAGCCCATAGGCAACAATGGATAAAAGTCAAATGCGAAGAGGATATGAATAAGATTGCGGTTATAGGGGGCTCACATTTCGCCTCCCTTAAAAATTTAGTCATTACCCATAGCACTAGCGTGAAAACACCTTACGGTGAACCCTCTGCACCCTTAAGTTATGGGATATTAGGCAACCAAGAAGTGGTTTATTTACCACGTCGCGGTAGCGAGCAACCGATGCCACCACATCAAATCAATTATCGAGCCAATATCTGGGCTTTGCGAGACGCGGGTGTACAAACCGTTATTGCAACAGCGGCAGTAGCAGGTATTATCGATATCTTTTCTCCTGGTGATGTTGTGGTTCCTCATCAGCTCATTGATTACACCTATGGTCGCGAGAACACATTCTTAGGCGAATCGGAACTGACGCACGTAAACTTCACAGAGCCCTATAGTGAAAAACTTCGTCAACTCATTCTCATTCAATCTGAAAAATTGGGCATTCCCGTTTCATCTCAAGCGACTTACGCGATAACGCAAGGACCCCGCCTTGAAACCGCAGCAGAAATCGAACGTATTGCGCGTGATGGTTGCGATCTTGTGGGTATGACAGGTATGCCAGAAGCGGCTTTAGCCCGTGAATTAGGCCTTGATTATGCTTGTATTGCATTAGTCGTGCGAAATGCAGCGAGACATGAAGTCATCATTGATGAATTGAAATTAACCGAGGGTGAGAAGTGGGTGGAAGATCTGGTTGAAGCGATTATTTTAGATGATACGTTAGCAGGTCAGTAATAACTAAATCCCCCGCTCACTACGTTTGCCGCCCCCTTTACCTGTCTTCGCTAAAGCTACGCCAAGGCAGGCAAAAGTGGGCTATTGGCGCTTCGCGCCGGTGAGCGAAGCGAACCAGTGCCCCTCTTTTGTAAAGAGGGGAGCCGCAAAGCGGCAGGGAGATTTATGGGATTTAAGTTCTTATTTCTTCTTCGGCTCTTCCGGCTCTTCAGGCGGAGGAGCTTTATCAAAGCTCGATTGATCAATCGGTGGGATAATGGTGACTAAGCGCAGCATGCGTGGATTGATCTTCAAGCCTGCTTTTTCAACGGCAGGAAGATTCGTCATAATCGCTAAGCGATTGTTCACGATATAGAAGTTCATTGCACCACCGGCTTCTGCAAAACCATCCATATCGCCGAAACCGAGTATAGGTTTATTCTGTATTGCAGCAATAATGTCTTTCATATTGTCTTCTTCGGTTTTTGTGACAAACAGAATTTGGCAATGGTCAAAAGAATCTGCCACTTTAGAAATTTTCGAAACAGCTAATGATCTATCACCCACGGGTTTGTTGTTAATGGAATTTAAGCCCTCGAAAGAAGTTACCTGACCTAAAACGCAAATATTAATTGAGCTTTCAGGCAAGCTACTCTCTGGCCATTCCACGAATCTGGCAACATAGCGTAAAAAAGCGGCCTTCAAATGGTATTCGCGTGATTCAGGCGTGTATTCACTACCACCACTTGACATCCCTTGTGGTAAACCACCATCTGAAGCGCCAGGAGTTGCGCCTGCTAATAATGTGGTTGGTAAAATTGCAAGATAACTAACAACAATAATGCTAGTTAGAAGACGCAAAGTGCGTTGTGTACAAGATTTGTTCATGCATTAACCAAATTAGCTTTTAGCTCTTGCGTTGATTGGTAGTATCACGGTGAACTCTGTGAATGAACCTTCTTCAGAGGCCACACGCAGCTCACCTTTGTGTTGTTTTACTACTGTATCATAGCAGATGGATAAACCAAGACCTGTATTTCCTTTTCCAGTTGGTTTTGTGGTGAAGAAGGGTTCAAAAACCTTATCAACATCCTTTTTGGGAATACCGGTTCCGTTATCTCGTATTTTAACGACAATATTCTCATCCACTTGCTGCATGTTGAGCGTTAATGTGGGTTGGAATTCAGGGGGGGAAGCAAGTTTCTTTTCTTTGAGAGCATAGAGTGCGTTGTCAATTAGGTAGATAAATACTCGACCAATGGCTTGTGGCACAGCCAGAATGGAGACTGGACTTTCTGAAAAATATTTATCTAATGTGACATCGAACTTACCTTGAGTGCTGCGAAAACTTTCTAATGCGATTTGACAGTTTTCTTCTAAAAGTGTTTTAACATCAATTATCTCTTTTTGCACGCCAGATTCTTGAGAGTGCATTAACATATTTTTCACAATATTATCGGCGCGGGTACCATGTTCTTTGATTTTTGCGCAGTTGGTTTTCAGATCCTCTAAAATATCTTCAATCATTCCTAAAGATTTAGAATCGATTTTTTCTTTGTTTAGGGCGAGTTCTTCACTTAATTCACCGACTAATTCAATCGACAAATCTGAAAAGTTATTCACGAAATTTAAAGGATTTTTAATTTCATGAGCAATACCCGTAGTTAACATACCTACCGAAGCCATTTTCTCTTGCATAATCAATTGATCTTGAGCTTCTTTTAAATCTCCCAATGCTTCATTTAAGTCAGCATTTTTAACGGTTAATTCTTTAGTTCTATCAGCAACGCGTTGTTCCAATTGTCGATTAATTTCAGCTAAACGTCTAAATGCCCAACGAACAATCAGTAGTAACCCAAAGACTAGGATGTATAAAACAATACGATAGGTATAAGAAGCTGTTCGATAGTTATCAAAAGCATGCTTATAAGCAATGCCTAGCGTGCTTAAGGCAGGAACAATTGGCACTTCAAAAAAAGTTTCATCTATCTTGGATATTTCAGGTTGAACTTCTAAAATTTTGGTCGCATAAGCTAGCCCTTGAGCCAATCTATCCATATCAACATCAAGGCTTGCATACTTTTTTGGATCCGCTTTAATTTCTACCATGGATTTGTTAATTTCCTGCACCAAGGAAATTAAATATTTTTGGCGATCTTCATTGCGCTGATTGATATAAATTAATATGCCACGAAATAGATTATTCAGTTTATCCATAAACTGTGCATTAAACAGTTGTGCGTATTGCTCTTGTAAGTTAGAGCTTTCAACCACTTGTGTGCTGGCTTGTGTTTCAATAATCTCAGCCATCACTGATGAAAATTGATAGATGGCATTAATTAAAACGGGATTTAACCGTTTGAATTTGGCGGTTAATATCTCTTTGCTTTTAATCGCTTCTTCTAATGTGACTAAATTTTTCTGAATATCTTTATTGGGTTTTTCAGCTAATTCACTCTTTAATGCTGCTAACGTTTCTTGTACACCATTTTGGGCTTTGTCAATTGGGTTATAATATTTTTTGATACCGAACCGTATTTGCACTAAAGCTTCATTTAATTCCGCATCAAATCTTTGTAATTGATTAAGATTGGTTTCATAATTTCGATAAGCAAAGGGGCGTATTTCACTGTAATAGTAAATAGCAACGATCACAACGACAATACTCGCGATAAGTGCGCGGGTAACATTGCCTTTGGTACGTTCGTTTAACGCCATAATACTTTACTTATTCCTCTTGAATTGTCAGTAAGCTTTGTGCTGGTTTTGCATTGAGTGATTGTAAAAACTGAGCAATGCTATTCGCATCTTCATTACGAATAGGCTGTCCCACTTGATAAACTCCCATAATTTGGATCATCTCAGGGAGTGTTTTTATTGAGCCATCATGTAAGTAAGGCCCTGTTAAAGAAATATTTCTTAAAGAAGGTACCTTGAAGTAAAATTTGTCTTCTTCTTTACCTGTCACATTGAAAAGCCCAAAATCTGCAGGATCAATTTTTCCTTTATCTTGAAAATAGTTTTTATAAATGCCAAGGCGTTGGTATAAATTACCACCCATATTAGGACCCTGATGACAGCTAACGCAACCGTATTTTCTAAATAATCGAAACCCTTTGAGAGCTTCGTTACTTAAGGCGGTTTTATCACCTTTTAAATAACGATCAAAACTGGAGTTGGGTGTTAATAAACTTTCTACATACGTTGTTAATGCATCATTGATATTTTGCTGAGTGATCCCATTATGGTAAACATCTTTAAAGTCGACAATGTAAATACTACTGTTCGAAATGTCTTTGATAATGTTTGGCCAGTTATTATCAAAAACCGTTTTATCATTGACATGATCATTTATCGCATCACTAATCGTTTTAGCTCTTCCATCCCAGAATTGTCGAAAGTTCAAGCTTGAATTAAACACACTAGGGGTATTCACGGCTCCCGGTTTTTTATCCATTCCAATGTATTGTGGCAAATTATCAACACCCGCATTTTTGAGCTGATGGCAACTTGCACAACTTGTGATGAGATTTTTTGAAAATAAAGGTTCTTGGAAAAGCTTTTTCCCCAATTCAATTTTGGCAGGGTCTTTTAGGTTTGGTTCAGGTATAGGAATAGCGGAAGTGATCTGCGCTGCTGTCACCAGCAAAGGTGATAGCATGACCGCAAAAACAAACAGTTTAAGAGGGGATAAGCGCAACAAAATACAAGTTCCTTCCTTGAACCAAAATCATTCATTCTTTACTTATTATAATACTCTCCGCTTCTGTGTACTTACCTTTTAGGCCTTTTTGTGGGTATATAACCAGTTTAAATCTGACTTTTGTGTTAACTAGTACCATCGTCCACTTATGCTGCCTGGCACAATCATATAATTTTGTTATCTAGGCAACAAAATATTTTGTTGTTGTCTGTATGTACACGATTTTAATCCAGTAGGGTGGTAAGACCGAATGGTGGCAAAATCACAAACAGAAGGAAAATCAGATAAAGGGACACAGACGACACAGGCAACTGTTCCAGTAGAAGCTGCCACGGCGACGATTGAGCAAAAAGTGCCTAGCTTGATTACCGATATCGACACTACCTTACACGATATATTCCTTGATATTAATGCTGATTTTTCACCCATTCAGGAAATTTCAGTTTCATTTGAACAAGCCTTTATTGCTTATACGCAAATGAGTGAAAAAGAATTTTTAGAAGAAATTAAAGAAGCACTACTAAGCATGGGAGAAAAAGATAATAGCTTTTTAAATTTAGAATTCGAAGACTTATTTGGAATACAGCTTGAAGAAGGCGGCACTGATGCAGGTAGAGCAATCTCTATGGGGAGTGAAGGGGGGGTTAATTCACTTGATCGGATCTTAGGTATTAAGAATCCATTTGAAACTAATGATAAAGATGACGAATATAAAGTACAATCACAACCGCAAAACTTAGCATTTGCAACCGTGGAATCTTATTCTTATTCGGTCCCTCCAACACAAACGCCTGATTTAACACCCGATGGCCCAAGAGCGCCACCCCAGTTCGTTCCAGGTGAACAAATAACAATCAATGAAACTATTCTTAACACACAGCCATCATTTACAATTAACGGTAATATTTTCGTAGGAAGTGAATTTAATAATTTTACACCTGCTGACCCAGGTTCTGGTGTTTTGACAATGGATGTGTTTTTTAATGTTCCTGCCCGCGCGGGTTCGATTGAAGATCATACGCCAGGATTTACGACATTAACGACACCAGAAGGAAACGTATTTACTTTTGATAGATCGACTGGTGCTTATTCCTATACGCTCAATAATGCCGTATTACATTCACTAAGTGTGTGGGGCCCAAACTATGTTGATCCCACTCAAGAAATTTTTACCGATAGATTTGTCTATGCCATTACCGATATTACCCTGCAAACAGCAGTAGGTAATATTAGTGTATATATTGGGGATGATCATCCGGTTGCGAATCCAAAAACAAATTCTGCAGATGAAACTCAATTGTATGTCAATGGCACTGAAGTAAAGACTGGCAATTTAATGACCGATGGGACAGCATCAATATTTGGCGCAGATGGCGGTAGAATTACATTAGTTAATGGAGTGAGCGATGCAGGCGATGGTAGTGCTGATGGTTTTATCAATGTCACTACGTTATATGGGCATTTTACGGTTAATGTTTTAACAGGAGCCTATTCTTATGCCTTAGATCAAACTCTCATGCAAATGATTCCTCAATCCTATTCAGATCTTAATCATTTTATAAATGATGTATTAAGTTATGAACTGACTGATGCAGATAATGATAAAGCGTCATCAACGCTTACGATCAATATTAATTTAAATGAATCGCCAGTTGCGGTTGCTGATGTTGGTACTATTGATGAAGATAGTAAGTTAGTTGTTAATTCTGCAACAGGTGTATTATCTAATGATACCGATCCTGATTCTGGCGATACCAAAATAGTAACTCAGGTGAATGGTTCGGCAGGAAATGTTGGTAAACAGATTACATTATCATCGGGAGCATTACTTCAATTAAATAGCGATGGTTCGTATTCTTTAGATCCGAGAAACGTTTACGATTATCTTGCTGTGGGTCAAAACGCTCAAGAAATAATTACATATAAAATGAGGGACGCTGAAGGGATTACTAGTGATTCAACACTAACCATAACCATTACCGGTGTAAACGATGCCCCGGTTGCAAACGATCAAGCTATCAATGCAACAGAAGATGGTCCTGCAGTAGGTCCAGTATTGTTTGCTGCAGACGATGTAGATAGTGATAATAATCAAGCGAACTTAACGTATACCATTGTTAGTGGATTAAATCCTGGCGAAGGATCAGTTGTAAATAACAATGACGGTACTTTTACATACAATCCAGGCGCAGACTTTCAAGGATTAGCTGTAGGTGAAAAGGCCACCGTTGATTTTACCTATAAAGCCACTGATGCTCATGGCGCAGATAGTGCGGTTAAAACCGTAACCATCACTGTAACTGGTACGAATGATGCCCCGGTTGCAAACGATCAAGCTATCAATGCAACAGAAGATGGTCCTGCAG
>CAZQMV010000006.1:47236-70126 GCA_964594635.1 Uncultured Candidatus Berkiella sp. | reverse complement strand
ATTTTACCTATAAAGCCACTGATGCTCATGGCGCAGATAGTGCGGTTAAAACCGTGACGATTACTGTTATCGGTGTAAATGATGTGCCAATTGCGGCTGATGATAATGATGCTAATATACACAGCACTAATGAAGATACTCCTCTCTCGGTTTCAGCTGCTAGTGGATTATTAAGCAATGATATCGATGTTGATGCATTGGATGTATTAAGTGTTTCTGAAGTAAATGGTAGTGCCTCAAATGTAGGAACTCAAATTATATTAGCCTCAGGCGCCTTGTTAACTGTTAATGCAGATGGTAGTTACGATTATAATCCTAACGGAAAATTTGAATCTTTAGCAGTTAATGAATCGGATACAGATAGCTTTACTTATCAAGCCAGTGATGGTCATGGTGGTTTTTCCACGGCGACAGCCACTATTACAGTTAATGGTGTAAATGATGCTCCAGTTGCTCAATCAGGTCTAGATTCAATTTTAGTTTCAGGCGATGAAGATGCAGTGATAACAGTTACTTTCTTAAGCACTGATGTAGATGGCTTTATTGAAAGTTTTAGAATTGACACTCTTCCCCCTACCCCTAATGGCATTTTATTTACAGATATTGGCTTAACTACGCCCTTAGTGGAAGGAGTTCCTTTCGATGCAATTAGTAATACAGCCACACTTTATTTTGTACCTGCACAAGATTTCAATGGTAATGTGTTAATTGATTATGTTGCTATTGATAATGATGGTGATGAATCAACTACTTCACAAGTTAATATTACCGTAGATCCAGTGAATGATGCACCAGTAGCAAATGATCAAACATACTCAATCGCTGCTGATCAACCAATAGTATCTGAATTATTTCTTGCAGATGACGTTGATAATGATGACGATCAATCTACTTTGATCTATGTCTCTAGCATAGTTCAAGGTGAAGGCATCTTAACCCAATTAGGCAATCAGTTTAGCTATGATCCTAGTACTGATTATATCTATTTGGGAGAGGGAGAAACAGCAATTGTCAAAATTGAATATACGGCAGAAGATAGTCATGGTGCTATTAGTAATACTGGGGTAATTGAAGTAACTGTCACCGGTGTCAACGATGCTCCAACAGCTAATAATGATTCTTATAGTGATGGTTTTTTCATCATAAAATCTGCTGCTGAGGGGTTACTTGCAAACGATAGTGATCCTGATACAACGGATAAGCTGTCTGTATTTGAAATTAATGGAAATACTTCGTTAGGGTTTAATGCGTTAGATAATGGCATCTTAGTTGTTGGTACGGATGGATCATTTATTTACATTGGTAATGGTAACCCTGATTCCTTTGAATATACTATTAGTGATGGGCATGGTGGCACATCTACAGCCACCGTTACCTTAAATGCTCTGGAGGTAGCTCCTATGATTCTCGATCTCAATGATAACAATAAAATAGAGCTGATCGATCCTGACAAATCATCAGTCACCCTCAATTCGTTTGACGACACCCATGGTACTAACCAGATGGGGTGGGTTAAACCTACTGATGGTATCTTGGTATATGATTACCAGGGAGATGGCAAAGTGTCCAATATCGATGAGATTGCGCTCACCTTGCATTCAGAACAAGCGAAAACAGATTTAGATGCATTGCGTATTGCCTTTGATACGAATCACGATGGTGTGTTTGATGCCAAGGATGAAAAATTTGAAAAATTTGGGGTATGGCAAGATAAAAACAGTGATGGAATATCGGATGAAGGTGAATATCATACCTTAACGCAAATGGGTATTATCTCGATTAACCTAAGCTCCGATCATCAAGCACAAATAATTAATGGTAATACTGTACATGGTTTTAACAGCTATCAAACTGCAGATGGCGTATCGCATCTGATGGCAGATGTGAGCTTAAGTGTTGCTCCAGCAACGAAGAGTGTGGCCATTAGCACGCCCGATGTGATTGGGGATCATAACGCCATTGATTTCTCAAGCATTTTGAGCTTGCCACCTCTTGCTTCAGAACATGCTGTAAGTTTAATTGCAGCTTCTGTTACTGCAATTGAGGGGCCGGCAGAAGTGATGGTGGTCACTGCTGATTCGATTACACAACAATTACAACAACAACATCAAGAGACACATTTGTCATAACTTGAGAAGATGGTATTATTATGAATCAAATCGTTAAAATCGATGAGAGTCGCTTAAGCCAAGAGAAACTGCAACAAGAATTTGCTTTTTTCCATATGAATAAAGCGAAGATTATAAAATTGATCCGATCGAATCGACGCTCGATAAAACTATTGTTTGAACAAATTGCTGTTATCATTGAAAATGAGTTTCAAGATGTAACTGATTTGATTGAATTAGATAATGCGCTCACCAAAATGAATACCTATATTATTATCGCGTATCTAAATGCAGTTGAAGATCACGAAGTGGAATTTAAATATATTACTCGCTTTCCCAGTTTGGTTTTTAAAATGAACTTGAATAAACTTAAAATTATTCAAAAACTAAGAATTCAGGGCGATGATTCTTATTTAAGTCAATTACCCTCTGAGCTTGGTTTAATGTCAGAATTACGGGTGTTGGAACTATCCGACTGCTTGATTAAAAAAATACCAAAAGAAATCGGGATGCTTACAAAACTAGAAATTCTAAATCTTGAAGGTGATCCCATTACAATGTTACCTAAAGAGATCGGTAACTTAACGCATTTGAAAGAATTGCATATTGGTAACAATCCTCAGTTAACTGAGCTACCTTCAGAAGTAGGGGAATTGATTGCTCTAGAAGTGCTACAAGCAGCGCATGATAGTTTAAAAGTGTTACCGGAAGCCTTGGCGCGATTATCTGCTTTGCGTGAAATGAATGTTTCTTATAATCAATTAAAAAATATTCCAGAAAGTTTTAATAGACTAACACAATTGAAGATCTTAAAAGTCGATCATAATGATATTAAAGTATTGCCATTGGAATTAAGTAAATTGATACACTAAGCGATCTTGTCCCCTTAACTCGCTAGACTTATATATAAATACCATTTAAATTATCAAATTATGAAACCTATAAAACTTGTTTCTAAACGATTAATTTTACGGCGCGCACAAGAAGGTGATGCTGATTCTCTATTTCATTACACGAGCGATATTGAATGTTCAAAATTTCTGACTCGTGCACCCCATACTCATATTGACCAAACCCAGAATTTTTTGGATAAATGCTGTGATCGTCCTTGGGAAGAAGGAGGAGATAACTTTTCATGGGTTGTGTCTTTAGCTACTAATGAGGAAGCTATTGGAATATTAATCATCAATATTGAAGGACCTCAAGCCCAAGTGCACTTTGGTATGCGCAAAGAATTCTGGCACAATGGCTATTGCTCTGAATTTCTTAAAATCAGCACAGATTGGTTATTATCTCATGACACCACAAAGGATATGGACAGTTTGCGATTTAGAGAACATCGGCTCATTTAAAGTATTAGAAAAATCTGGATTCATGAAAGAAGGGATTTTAAAGGAATGGTTGGTTTTACCTGCTTTAGGCCAATCACCAAGGGATTGTTATATTTATTCCCGTTTGAAATATCCCAATTAAAATATTACTTTCTATAGTATAAAGCTATATAACTAAATAAGTTGCCGGTCTGCTGATCTTGGATTATGTTTTCTATATATGGAAAGGAATTCTGAGCTCATTGCGGCCCCGCAAGATATCGTCATTCCCACAGTCAATGTGGTATTCCCATATGATAAGTTGTCAGTCTCATTTGAAAAGGTTATCAACCCATATACAGTAATAGATGAAGAGGCTTTACAAAAAGAAACAAAAGCCAAAACATCTGACGAAGATCTGCAAATTACCGTTGTTCCCACTATTGATGTCGTATTCCCTTACGATAATCTGTCAGTTTCGTTTGAAAAAGCCATTAACCAATACATGGTATTGGATGAAGAAGCTTTGCAAAAAGCTGCGAATGAGAAAACCTCGGGGGAAATAAACGAGTTTATCGATGTGAAATTCGAAGATCTGTTTAATATTCCTGTCACTGACGGCAATGCTTATAACACCAAAGTCTCTCAATATATGAAAGAAGGGAGAGTGGAGTCTTCTGGTGGTCAATTAGAAATTGTCAGTGTCAATTTTGATTATATACGCATTGAAGCGTTTAAGATGATTATATCAGTACCGCAAATGTTACCAGCACAAACAGCAACAACAACCACAACAACCGTACAATCTGCACCACCGGTGACCACCGATCCACAGCATGGGTTGCCAACGACTCCAGCTATTGATCACGTTAGCGTACTTGAAAGCTTGTTAAACACACAACCGGAAATAATCATAGCAGGCAATGTCTTTAGCAAAGGTGCAAGTTTTGGCCCTTCTGGTGGGAATCAGATCAATGCTTTCTTTGTTATTCCTATAAGACCTGGCTCAACTGAAGATCGAAGTTCGCAAGATGTTGTCACCTTAACAACGGCAGAAGGTAATAAATTATATTTATACCTTAATACAGCAGGTGGTAATCAAATAGGTGATTATCGTTATGAAATTAGCAACGCAGTTCCCCATTACCTTGGCAATCCGTTGTACGATGTTGATCAAGTGGGACCGAATAAAATATTTAACGAGCATTTTGTTTATAGTATGACCAACGCCTTCCATGAAACGAATGTTGGGCAAATAAGTTTTCATATTGTTGATGATGTTCCTTTGGCAACGAATCAAAATGCGGGAAGCATCAATGAAGCTGATATTCAAAACCAAGGTACAGCGCAATCAAGTGTGGTAGCAACACTGATGGGTTCTTTAATTGATCCGCCTACTAACCGTTTGGGAGCAGATGGTGGCTCAGTTTCTAATGTGACGATTACAGGTGGCTCAACCGTTTTTGGTGTGAATATCATCACGGTGACGACCCAAGAAGGCAACACACTCAGTGTCGATCAATTAAATGGCCATTATACGTTTACTTTATCCGCGCCATTACAACATACCAACAATCAACCTCTGGATCAGATTTTTAATTATGAATTTACCGATGGTGATGGCTCTGTTGCTAGTGCAAAATTAACGATAAGCATTAATGATGACATTCCCATTGCAACGGATAAAACCAATACTTCAGATGAAACCGCTTTTTTTGTTAATGGGACTGAAACGGCTTCTGGTAATCTGATAAGTGATAATAATGGCTTTGGGATCTCTTTATTAGGTGCGGATGGTGGGCATATTTCTTCAGTCAATGGTGCAACGGATGCCAGCGATGGTTTGGCAGATGGTATCATTCACGTTGCGACAACCTATGGCGACATTGTTGTCTATGCCATCACCAAGGGTGGTCATCAAATCGGTGAATATCAATATACATTAGATGGCAGTAAAACCGTTGTTGCCAATGATAACTTAGGAACAGTTACCGATACCATTAGTTATGTACTGACCGATAACGATGGTAGTCAAGATAATGCGGATCTAACCATTTCAGTAACGTTGAACCAAGCGCCAACCGCTGTGGATGATATAGGCCAGACTGATGAAGACGCAGTCTTGAACGTATTAGCAATCAATGGCGTATTGATCAATGATACCGATCCTAATGTTGGAGATACCAAAGTCGTTAGCGCAGTGAATGGATCAGCTCTTAATGTTGGTGCGCAAATTACCCTTGCTTCAAATGCCTTATTGCAGCTCAATGCAAATGGTTCTTATAGCTATGATCCCAATGGCGCATTTGACTATTTAGCGCAAGGTAACTCAACCACCGATTCATTTACTTACACCATGAGCGATGCCGAAGGGCTTCAAAGTATTGCGACGGTGACCATTACAATAGACGGAGTAAATAGTGCACCTGTTGCTGTAGATGATGCCAATAGCACAAATGCCGATACCATTATTAACGTTAACACGGTGGTTGATGTGCATAATTTGCTGATCAATGATAGCGATATTGATGTGGGAGATACCTTTGTCATCAGCAAGGTAGCAGGATCAGCCGCCAATGTTGGTAATCCATTTGCATTACCTTCTGGGGCTTTGCTTACCGTGAATGCCGATGGTACTTATATTTATGATCCCAATGGCGTATTTGATAGCTTAGCCGTAGGGAGTTCAACCACAGATACGTTTGCTTATACCATAGAAGATCTGCATGGCTTATCAAGTAGTGCGAATGTCACTATCACCATTAATGGTGTGAATGAGCCGCCAGTTGCTGTTGATGATAGTAATACAACCCATGGTGACGTGGTAATTGATGTAAATACGATAGCTGATCCTAATAATTTGTTAATCAACGACACCGATGTGGATGTGGGTGATACGTTGGTGATTAGCAAAGTACAAGGATCAGCCGCCAATGTCGGTAATCAAATTGCATTGGCCTCTGGCGCACTGCTTACTGTCAATGCTGATGGTACTTATACTTATGATCCTAATGGGGCATTTGTCGCAACAGATACCGATAGTTTTACGTATGAAATTACTGATAATCATGGCCTTAGCAGTAACGTTGCAACCGTTACGATTAACGTGATTGTGCCACCGATTGTTTTAGATTTAAATGATGACGGGATTTCATTCATTTCTCCAGCTGACAGTGAGGTGTCGTTTTTACTCTTTGGTCGAGAAAAGCCTACAACCATCGGTTGGGTTAATGGTCAAGATGGATTATTAGCCATTGATTTAAATGGCGATAATATTATCAATGGCCCCGAAGAGTTTACGTTTAATCACCCACAGGCAAAGACGGATCTTGAAGCGCTTCGCTTATTATATGATAGCAATCTTGATGGCATCTTAGATATGAATGATGTTGATTGGTTGCGATTTGGTGTTTGGCAAGATGCCAATGAAAATGGTATTTGTGAACCAGGTGAATTCTTAACATTAGCCGAACGTGGTATAGCGGCCATATCACTTATAAGCGACAACCATAGCCAAGTCATTGAAGGTAATACCATCTTTGGTTTTGGTACCTATCAAACCCTCGATAATCAGCTCCATCAGCTTGCCGACGTAGGATTTGCGATTCTGTAAAAGAAAAAACCACTTAAGAAGTAGTTTTTTCAGGTGATACGACAATGATAATTCCATATAACGGGTGATCGATATAATGGATCTCATCGGCTTTTAAGCGACTAGATCCCTTTAAGCGAAAGGGTTGTAAACGAGCCTGCGGATCGTTTTGCCAATTTTGTAAAGGGGTTTCAACAAAGTGAGCGGTACCTTGATTTTCGGGTGTTACGCCCAATTCAATACTTGAATCTGCAGCTATCTTGATGGGCTTATAGAAGATTAAATCGGCATCAACATTCATATAGCGATCAGTCGATAACTTGATGATTCCGTCGACTTCACTTTTTGCATCATCAGCAGCATAATTTTGACCACCTACAAGACGAATATTATGCGCGGTGGTCTTGTCTGAAATGGTCTGACGCCAGCCTTTATGCATAATTAATCGGTAACTTTGTTGTAAGCGCTTTTTGGCACGAGTCAGCGTCAGTTGATTTTCTGTTAGAGGACTGATGTCAGTGTTAGATACGCTATCGAGAGAAATTGCATTAGCTAAAAGAGGCATACCAGGATCCAGAGGCCATTCTTCAGCAAGGGCGCTTTTATCCTTTGATTCGATCACCAACACTTCTACACGATACCATTTTTCATTGTTGGTTTGAGGTGTCGCGTAAGCTATTGATGAGAGCAAGGTTATAAAGCCAGCGACTGCTATTTTTAACCGAGTATGCAAGCGTTCCATCATGATATCCTTATACGTGGTCCGTTTATGAGGTTAATAGTCTTAAGATATTCTCAACGCAAGTAAAGCGTTTTTCAGGAGTTTCCATTTCAAAAATAAACTTAAATTGGTTTTGTCCCATTAATTTATAGTTTCTAGGGTAATTGCGGATCAACTGAATGATTTTATCAGGATCAATATTGGGGATAGCTTCAAATTCAACTTTCCCGCTTGACGTTCCGGCTTCAATTTTCTTGATACCAATAGGCTCTGCTTTGATTTTCATTGAAGCAATTCGAAAGAGATCTTTGGTTGATTGAGGTAATAGTCCAAATCTATCAATCATTTCAACCTGGATATCGTTTAATGTATTTTCTTGTTTGGCATTTGCAATTCGTTTGTAAAGTACCAATCGAGTGTGGACATCAGCGATATAATCTTCAGGAATAAGCGCTGATAATTGTAAGTCAATAGTAGCGCCATGGCGAAGTGGCATGTCAAGATCCGCTTTCTTACCGGCTTTAAGTGCATGGATTGCTCGGTCAAGTAGTTCCATGTAAAGACTAAAACCAATAGCATTGATATCACCACTTTGCTCTTCGCCTAAGAGTTCTCCGGCCCCTCGTATTTCAAGATCATGAGTCGCTAATGTAAAACCAGAACCCAATTCTTCTAAAGACTCTAATGCTTGTAAACGCTTAATAGCATCGGCAGATAATTTTTTTTCAGGTGGCGTTAAGCAATAAGCATAAGCTTGATGATGCGAACGTCCCACACGACCACGTAACTGGTGAAGTTGTGCTAAGCCTAGTTTATCTGCACGGTCGATAATAATCGTATTAGCGCTAGGAATATCGATACCGGTTTCGATAATGGTTGTGCAGACTAACACATTGAAACGTTGGTGATAAAAATCTGACATGACATGTTCTAATTGGCGCTCGCGCATTTGACCATGCGCATAATCAACCCGCGCTTGTGGGAGGGATTCTGTTAGCTCCCGAGCGACTTTTTCAATCGTTTCCACATCGTTATGTAAATAATAGACCTGCCCACCACGCATCAGTTCACGCATAATGGCTTCATTTACCAGCGGTTTGTGGTATTCGCGCACAAACGTTTTAATGCTTAAACGCTTGGCAGGTGCAGTCGCAATAATCGATAAATCACGTAAAGACGATAGCGCCATGTTAAGTGTGCGTGGAATGGGCGTTGCGGTTAAAGTTAAAATATCGACTTCTTGACGCAACGCTTTGAGGCGTTCTTTTTGTCTCACGCCAAAACGATGTTCTTCATCAATAATCACTAGCCCCAAATTTTTCAATTTAACGTTTTCTTGGATCAGTTTATGGGTGCCAATGATAATATCAACGCTGCCAACAGCAAGTTCACTTAATACTCGGTTTTGATCTTTTTTAGAGCGAAAACGTGACAGCACTTCAATGCGTACAGGCCAATCGGCAAAACGATCGGTAAAAGTTTCATAGTGTTGCTGTGCTAATAGCGTTGTTGGCACCAGCAACACCACTTGTTTGCCATCTTGTACTGCGACAAAAGCGGCACGCAGTGCCACTTCTGTTTTACCAAAACCCACATCACCACAGACCAAGCGATCCATCGATTTTTCGCTTTTCATATCATCTAAAACAGCGGCAATGGCTTTGGCTTGATCTTCGGTTTCTTCAAATGGAAAACTGCTAGCAAATTGAAAATATTGCTCATCGGCACTACCGAAGCGGTGGCCCTTTTTTGCACCGCGTTTAGCATAAATATCCAGAAGTTCAGCGGCGACATCGTAAGCTTTTTGCGAGGCTTTCTTTTTGGCTTTATCCCAAAGCTCAGTTCCTAATTTATGTAAGGGGGCGTTACTCACTTGCGCGCCACTGTATTGGCTGATTAAGTGTAAAGAAGCAACCGGGACATATAGCTTATCGTTATCGGCATATTCGAGGATCATATATTCTGCTAAGATGCCATCAACACTTAAATGCACAAGACCTCGGTAGCGTCCTACGCCATGATCAATATGCACAAGCGGGGCGCCCAAGTTAAGTTCGCTTAAATCTCTGATCTGCTCGGCAACATCGGTGGTTTCTTTTTTGCGGCGCCGTCTTTGCATGACCTGTTGGCCATAGAGTTGGCTTTCCGCTATCCAGGTGATGTTGGGCGTAGCAAGTCGAACTCCTTCATCAATCGGAGCAACCACTAACCCTAAGTTGTCATTGCTTGTTAAAAATTCCTGCCAGTCTTTGCTTAATTTGGGATGAATATTATGCCGCTTTAATAACTCAAGCATAATTTCCCGTCGCCCAGGTGATTCAGCACAAAGCAGCACGCGGCTATCTGTTTCCGCCAAAAAAGCTTGTAAGGAAGCCAAGGGTTTATCGGAGCGAGTCTCGATAGGCATGGGTGCGAGTGCATGAGTGCCAAAATTAAAGTAGCCATGCCCCTTTTCTTTAAAGGCATCGAAGCTAATATGAATTTGCGAAAAATCTTTTAATTTGGCAAACAATTCATTGATTTGAATAAAGAGTTCGTTAGGCGCTAATATAGGACGTTGAATATCATGACGATATTGCTCATATCGATGTTCTACATCATGCCAAAATTGGTTACTAGCTGGCTCTAAATTATCGAAGCGGATAATGGTCGAATTGGTAGGAATATAATCAAATAAAGTACTCGTATTTTCGAAAAAGAGTGGCAAATAATATTCAATGCCAGATGAAGGTCTGCCTTGAGAAATGTCTTGATAGATATTACAAGTCGCAGGATCTCCAGAAAATTTTGCACGCCATTGTTGACGAAATAAAGCAATTGCTTCTGGCGTTAAGGGAAATTCTCTTGCTGGTAGACAATTTAGTGAATCTATTTTTTCATCTGAACGTTGTGTTTCAGGATCAAATAATCGCAATGTTTCAATTTCATTGTCGAATAAATCGATCCTAACAGGAGAATCTGACCCCATGGGAAAAATATCAATAATGTTACCGCGAGTTGCAAATTCACCGTGTGTCATCACTTGCGATACTGATTGGTAACCCGATTCCACGAGTTGTTTTCTGATCGTTTCAAAATCAAAGGTATCGCCAATTTTTAAACAAAAATTTTGTGCGCCGATATAAGCTTTGGGTGTAATACGATAAAGCAGAGTGGTAATGGGTACGACCAACAGCCCTCTTTTCATTGTGGGCAATTGACTGAGTACTAACAGCCTATCAGAGATAATATCTTCATGAGGTGAAAAATTATCATAAGGCAACGTTTCCCAATCTGGAAAATGCCACACATTGAGATCAACGGGTAAGAATATTTTTAATTCGCGTTCAAGGCGATTAGCGCTTTGCGTATCAGGCGTGATGATAATTAAGGGACGATCTGCTTGATTGGCCGCATGCGCAATGGCCATTGCAATGCTTGCGCCATACAACTCCCCCCAACAAATTTTATCTTGGGTCTTTTTAGGTAAGGGAGGAGTTAATACGGTAATTTCTGACATGAATATCTCAGGATTTTTTTTCGGCAAGCGCTTTACGCGCTTCATAGGCTCGGCGTGAAATCGCAATATCTTCTAAGAACCAGCTTAAATCATTCATCGGAATGGCTTGCTTGCTATCGACAATGGCGCGTGGGGGATTAGGATGAAAATCGACCAATACCATGTTTGCACCGCTAATGATCCCTTGCGCAGTTGCATGATAAATATCTGAGATCCCATCTGGGGCGCGTCCTGAGATGCCGACAGAGTGTGATGGATCGATACAAACGGGCATGCGGGTTAACCGTTTAATGACAGGGACTTGTGCAAAATCAACTAAATTTCGATGAGGGCTGCCAAAAAGGGATTTAACGCCTCGCAAACAAAAGATAATATTTTGATTACCTGCTAAGGCAAGATATTCAGCAGCATGTAGTGACTCGCTTAAGGTTATGCCATAACCTCGTTTAAATAGAACGGGATAGCGAAGCTGTGTCCCTACGGCACGTAGTAATTCAAAATTTTGAGCATTACGAGTGCCAATTTGTAGCATCACGCCGGTGGCATTGCCTGAATTTTCCAGTGCTTGGTTAATTTCATCGATCTGCTTTTCATGCGTTACTTCCATCGCAATCACTTTAATGCCGTATTTACCAGCCAATTCAAAAACATAAGGCAAGCATTCTTGACCTAAGCCTTGAAAAGAGTATGGGCTGGTGCGAGGTTTATAAGCCCCCATTCTGGCGCAAACCAAATTGTGTTCTTGTAATGCTTTAAAAGTCAGCGCTACGCTCTCTTGTGTATCAACCGCGCAAAGACCGGCAAAGATATGCAGATTATCTTGCGAGAAGGTGACATCGTTGTAAGTAAATTCAAAACAACTTTTGCTGCGATGACGACCTAAAATTTTATATTCACTAGAGATCCGAATAACTTTTTCGACACCGGGTAAAGCTTCGATATTTTCTTTAGAGATCCCGTTAGTGTCTCCGAGTAAATAAATTTCGGTAACAGACTCTTGCAACCCTTGTATAGTGCGGATTTGTATTTCGATATTCGGAAGCTCTTGGAGTGCTTGTAACGTGTACTGGTAATCCAGAGATTGTTCATTAATCGATGATTTTAATATTACTATCATTTTTTATCGCTACTTTTTATCTTATTCGGTAATGCATTTATTTTAAAAAGCGCTTTGTTAACTCGCTATAGGCATCGATGCGTCTATCGCGTAAAAAGGGCCAAATGCGTCGTACATTTTCGGTTCTGGTGAGCGAGATGTCTGTCACTAACACGGTTGCATCACTTTGGTTGGCGCTTTTGAGTATTTCACCTTGTTGACCTGCGATGAAGCTTTGTCCCCAAAAGAGGGTATTGTCTTCTTTGCCAACGCGATTGGCGACCATCACTGGTAAAGCATTTGCGATTGCATGGCTTCTTTGAACCGTGATCCAAGCCTCGCTTTGGCGTTGTTGTTCAACTTGATTATCCTCAAAGCTCCAACCTATTGCGGTAGGATACAATAATAAGTCTGCCCCTTGTAGCGCCATTAACCTAGCGGCTTCTGGAAACCATTGATCCCAGCAAACCAATACTCCGAGTGAGCCAACTGAGGTATTGATAGGATTGAACCCTAAGTCACCCGGGGTGAAATAGAATTTTTCAGAAAAGCCGGGATCATCGGGGATGTGCATTTTGCGATACAGGCCGGCTATCTCACCATTATTTTCAATCACGACTGCGGTATTGTGGTAAAGACCGGGTGCACGTTTTTCAAAAATTGAGCTCACAATCACCAGTTTATATTTCTTGGCTAATTGGCATAGAAAGTCAGTTGTGGGCCCAGGGATAGATTCAGCTAAATCAAAATGAGCTACATTTTCCGTTTGAGGGAAGTATAAATGGCTGTGAAGTTCCTGCAACAAAACCAATTGCGCGCCTTGTTGGTGGCAAGTGTGTAGGTGCTTTTCAATGCTTTGATAGCTGTCTTGTGGGGTTTGATAACCCTTATCTTGGATCAAACCAACCCGTAAGGTGCGTTCTTGTGCCATGGCGCTTACCTTTTGATAATTGCAGGGATCTGCATGGTTAGGCAATGTAAACTGCCATATTGTTCAATTGCGCTATTGCAATCAATACCTTTCACCATTCTGTTAGGGAAGTGGTGCCTAAATGTTTCCAGAATGGATTGATCTTTTGGATCGCGGTAAAGGGGAACCAAGACCTGTCCGTTACAGAAGAGGAAATTCGCATAAGTAGCAGGAAGTCGATTACCTTCCTTGTCAAAAATAGGTGCTGGTAAGGGAAGTTTCACAAGCTGATAAGGATCCCCTGCATTGTTTTTAAAAGACTGGAGCGTTTGCTCCATGGCTTTTAAAGACTCAAAATCTGGGGAATTTTGGTCGTCTGTTGTGACGTAAGCAATGGTTGTTGGATTGAGAAATCGCGCTAAAGTGTCGATGTGGCCATCTGTATCATCACCTGATAAATGCCCATCGCTTAGCCACAGTACTCTTTTGATCCCTAGCGATTGTGCTAAATGGTGTTCAATTTGTTCGCGAGTTAAATTTGAATGTCGCTCGGCGCTTCTAAGGCACTGTTCAGTGGTTAATAAGGTGCCGTCTCCATCGCAGTCAATGGCACCACCTTCTAAAATGAAGGGAATGCTTTGGTAGGCATAGCCTTCAAGCGAACCAGATTGTGCCAGCAGCGCAGGAATTTGATCATCAAGTTGATGAGGATATTTGCCCCCCCACCCCGTAAACCGAAAATCACACAGGACACCCAAACTCTCTGGGACATCCAAATTCTCTGGCAGGACATCCAAAATTACCGTGATCGGCCCGTGATCCCGTGCCCACACATCATTTGAAGGCGCGATATACGTCTTCACATTCTCTGGCAGGACATCCAATTTGTTTAATGTTGCTAAAATATGTTGCTGTTGTGCGGCATCCGTTGCACCAATAATAACAGTTTGGGTTTTGGCAACAGCGCAAGCGATCTCAACAAACACTCGCTCGATATTTTGGATGTCCTGCCCCCAGGCGCCACCTTCGTGTGGCCAGGTTAATAGGAGGGCTTGTTGGGGTTCCCATTCGGCTGGAAGGCGTTTATTGCTCATAATAAGATAATTAGATAACTACATTTAGAATTATATTACACGCATTGTTCCAGAGAGCTATCTTACTGTCAATCAAAGTGCGTTTTTCGTTGTATATTTAAGGTATACTAGTGCCTTGTTAATATTGGTATAAATACACTATGTTTAGACCCTTTTTCCTTTTTGTCGGTACGCGCTACACCAATTTTAAGCGCCGCGATCATTTTATTACCTTCATCTCCATTGTTTCGATGTTAGGCATTGCCTTAGGCATCACCGTTTTAATCACGGTTTTATCAGTGATGAATGGTTTTACCAAAGAGATCCGCGCCCGGATTTTAAGCGTGACCCCCCATGTCATGATCAATGAAGGATGGGGCGAGCCTTTAAAAGACTGGCAAAAGCTGGCTAAAGAAGTGTCCTCTTATCCCAATGTTGAAGCAGTTGGTCCTTACGTTGATGGTCAAGGGATGCTCACCCGAGGACGCGAAGTGCGCGGTGTTGTCATTAAAGGGATCGACCCCACTGCGGTTGACGCCGTATTTCCTCTGCATAACACTCTTAAAGCAGGCAAAGTAGATGACTTAAAGCCAGGGCAGTTTGGTGTCATTCTAGGAGCTTACTTAGCCAAAACGCTAGGCGTTAATGTGGGGGACATGGTCACGCTAGTCATCCCTGAAATTAACGTCTCGATGATGGGCGCAGCTCCTCGTTTGAAACGCTTACCAGTCGTTGGGATCTTTGAAGTAGGGTATATATACGATAGCGGTTTTGCTTTCATGCATATCCAAGATGCTGCGAAAATGTTCAAAACCCAAGATGGCGTAACCGGGATCCAATTGCGATTAAAAGATCCTTTCGCTGCTCCACGTATTGCCAAAGAACTACATGAAAAACTCCAAGGTTTTTACAACGTCATCGATTGGACTGTATTAAACGGTGCTTATTTCAGTGCTGTGAAAATGGAAAAAACAATGATGTTTTTTACATTAATTATGATCTTAGCTATCGCCGTTTTTAACTTGATCTCAACTTTGGTCATGGTTGTCACTGATAAACGAGCTGATATTGGTGTGCTGCGAGCACTGGGTGCCTCTGCTAGAAAAATCATGGCGATCTTTATTTGCCAAGGAGCCATTATTGGTTTGATAGGAACGTTATTGGGTGTGGTGATGGGGGTTTTACTCTCATTAAATGTCACCAGCTTAGTCGCTGCCGTTGAGCGAACTTTCCGAGTCAAGTTCTTATCTGCTGATGTGTATTTTATTAGCTTTTTGCCATCTGATTTACAATACGGCGATGTATTGCTCATCGCAGGTTCTGCAATGGTATTAAGCTTATTAGCAACCATTCACCCAGCCTGGCGTGCAGCCAATGTTTTACCTGCGGAGGCTTTACGTCATGACGCATAATAATGATCACATCATCTATTGTGAAAATTTGAAAAAAGACTACCAAGATGGTGACAAAGTGGTTCCCGTTTTGCAAAACGTGAGCTTCTCTGTTAAGCGTGGTGAGAGTGTAGCGATTGTAGGGCGCTCAGGGTCTGGAAAAACCACCTTGTTAAATTTACTCGGTGGGTTAGAATCTCCTTCAGCTGGTAAAGTGGTATTAGATAATACCCCTTTGCATGCTTTATCAGATCGTAAACGCGGTTATTTACGTAATAAAGTATTAGGCCTTATTTTTCAATTTCACCATTTATTACCAGAATTTACCGCTTTAGAAAACGTTTGCATGCCACTGTTGATCCAAGGGTTACCTGTGGGGCAAGTGAAAGAACGGAGCCGGGCTTTATTAGAGAAGGTTGGGTTGGGACACCGCCAAACGCATAAACCAGCCGCTCTCTCAGGCGGTGAGCGTCAACGCGTTGCTATTGCACGAGCATTAGTAACACAGCCAAAGTGCATATTAGCCGATGAACCCACTGGTAACTTAGATAATCAAAGCGCCGATCAAGTTTATGATTTAATGATGCAGCTCATGCGCGAGTTCAATACCAGTTTTGTAGTAGTGACACACGACTTGGCATTAGCAAAGCGAATGGATCGTGTTGTTACGATTGAGCGTGGCAATTTACGGGAAGGTCAGTAATTGATTTATTTTTTTCGAGTGGTAGAAGGTGCGCTTATTGGTGGTACCACATTCGGTGAAATATTTTCCTTACCTAACTTTTCATAAAATTCCGTTTTTTTCTTCATTTCATCTGACATTCCTGACTTACTGAATGATTTTACGATTGGCTCTGGCCGTGATTCAGTTTGTGACATGTCTTTGTTTACATATAACAATGATTTTTCTCTATTGGGTAGATAGTTAAAATGACCGATAATATTATTGCTATTTTCCAATATCCATTTGGCTTCTTTTAATAATATTGTTCTAAGGCCAGGTTCCAGGATGTTTATTCTTTGAATAGCTCTGTTAACATTGACTCCGTCTTCAATTGCGAACGCAAAGTCAATTATTCTTAAAGATTGAGAAAGTGATATGTCTTGTGAATTGCAATTTTCTATATAAGCAACAGCCTTTTCAGTTAATTTTTGTGCTAGGAATCCACTTTCGCGTTTAATGAGAGAATGAATGGCTTCTCTGTCAGCGATAACAAGCCTGTTCTTAACCTCTTCAGTTAAAATAGCACTTTTTGTTAAATCAACATCTGTAGGATTATCATGTAGCTGTTGAACCGAACGACCAAATAAGCTTTGAGTTAAGATATTGCCTTTTTTCGTGTCTGGAAAAGATTTTGCTAAGGCTGCTTGTAAATTGGGTATGGTTTCTGGATCGTTAAGAGCATCATCTAAACTCTCTATGGGAATCACTTTGGCTAAAGCTTGTTTTAGTTTTTCAGAATTATTAGAGAATGCATCTAAATAAAATTGCTTCAGAACGGTCATGTCCGTTTGCGTATCAGAAATGTTGAGAAAATTTTCATAATACGCGGCAGGATTTTCTGTTCCTTTAATACATCTTGGCAGGTACCCAGTATACTTCTTTATAAGATAGTTAAAACTAGCACTGTCGTAATCGGCATCTTTATAAGAAACCGGTGTGAGTTTTTTTAATACATCGACTTCCAAAGCTGAATTTTTTTGTACAGCCCATGACATATTAATAGCGGTAACCACATCTCTTGTAATTCGATATTCAGGCTTGCTCATATCAGCAGGGTAATAATATTTATGTTTTGCAACTTCTAAATTTGCATAAGTTAATCCAATTTTATTCAATGCAGGTGCAAAAATAAAATCGTAAATGGCATTAGTCCCTTTTACTTTATCTTCTTTATTAGTATGATTATTGCTCATGTAGTCGTAATATGCTTTCTCTAAAGCTGGAGCTATGACACCTTTAGGGCTTATATAGACAATTTTATTATTGGCAGAAACGTGTGCTGGTGCATAATGATTAGCATTAACAGCATCGCGTTGCTGATCTTCTGGTGCACCAAAAGTTTGATCGTAAAAAGATTGATAATCTTTAATAATCGTATTGGTGTCAATTTGTAGATGTCGACGATTCGGATTATTCAAAATGGCTTTTGTTTTAATCATATCGGCATTGCTACCATTAGCATCTAATTGGTGCATGAACTCTTTTTCGTTGTCAGTTAATTTTCCATATTGATAAAAATCCTCAGTGTGAAGTGAAATTCCTTCATCGGCTAATTCTTGGATGAGATCTGCAAATTCTTCTTTAACTTTGTCAAAGAATTGATCTTTAGTTTGATTATATTGAGGGTGATCATAACTATTGCTTGCGACTTTCCAATCGGGTATCAATAGGATGGATACATAAAAATTGGGTGGAGAACGACCATTTTCTTTGGCCGCTTCTGCGAGTTTTTTGCACATTTTTCGAATGTTATCTTTTTGTTCAAATAGTGATTGGTTATACGTACTTTCACCATTTTTTTGAATGTTCTGTAGGCTAAATAGACTCATTGACACTAGGTCAGGAGCAGCCATTGGCTGAACTTCAAGTGAGCTTGTTTGAGAAGGTTGCTGCTTATCGGGTGTTTTGCCTGGCATATAGTTCAACCTGATTGAATACATCTTACTATTAGTCTTTTAAATGGATTGAAAAGTTCATTCAGACAGGTGTAATTAATCTGATTTTATGAGTATTTTTGATATTTGTAATGGGATGGTATATGTTAACTAAATATGAATTGTTTCAAGATATTGAGAACATATGATGCAAGATGGCCCAGAAATTAGAATTATTGATGTAGTTTCAATTGGTGCAACACAAGACGTTAAGAAATTACTAGAAGCAGGCTATGATCCCAATGTCGCAGATGAGTTTGGAAATTATCCTATTATTGTTGCTGCTGAAAGAAATGATATCGACACCTTCAAGATTCTAGCGGAGGGTGGTGCTAAGCTTTCTGTGATCAACAATGATGGACATTCTGCATTAACATGGGCACAGGTTAATGAAAATAATCAAATGATCCAATTAATAAATGCAGCGGCGAGGCTAACGGACTATCGCCGACCCAAAAACTAGAGCAGGACATCCAAAGTCCTCGCAGGACATCCAAAAATTTCTTTAATAAAATTTGAATTCTGTAACGGCATATTGTAAATTACGCATATCGCAGTACAGGATGTTGTTTTATGACTTTTGCACGCTCTTCTCAAATCGATCTAAGTATATCTCCTTACTATCATTGCATGACACGTTGTGTGCGCCGATCTTTTCTTTGTGGTCATGATCAAGAGACAGGGCGCGATTATTCTCATCGCAAACCCTGGATAGTGTCTCGAATGAAACATTTAGCTTCTATTTTTGCTATTCATATCTGTGCGTATGCTGTTATGAGTAATCATTATCATCTGGTTCTTTTTGTTGATAATCTCAAAGCGGAATCTTGGGCTCCTGCAGAGGTTATCACGCGGTGGGCGGGACTTTTTCCACAAGACGCAAAAGCAATTCAGAGTATGGGTGCAAAAGAAGCTGAGCAGAAAATCGCGTTATGGCGTTTGCGATTAGGTGACATCAGTTGGTTTATGCGCTGCTTAAATGAATCGATTGCACGTTCATCGAATAAAGAAGAAGACAAGAAAGGTCGTTTTTGGGAAGGTCGTTTTAAGTCTCAAGCATTATTAGATGAAGGAGCGTTATTGAGCGCGATGGTATATGTCGATTTAAATCCTATCCGCGCTAAAATGTCGACTACTCCTGAAGCATCTGATTTTACATCAATTCAAGATAGACTAAGGCATATTGCGAAACAGCTAAAACACAAATCGACCACAGATAAGTTAGACCAACTTTGTGATGAATTATATCAACCGAAACATTTAATGCCTTTTTTAACAAGCAAAATGAAGAGCGATTGTACTTCAATTCAGTTTCCCTTATCAGATTATCTTGAATTGGTGGATTCAACAGGACGTGTTATCCGCGAGGACAAGCGTGGCGCTATTCCTGAAGATATCTCTGGGATCTTACAGCGGTTACATTTAAATGCGCGTACTTGGTTAAATATGGTTAAAAACTTACAAACCAGTTTTTCTTATGCAATTGGTCATAGTGCAGTATTAAAGGAGTTTGGACGACACTATCGTTGCCAATCTCCCAAAGGTTTGAAAAGCGCTCAAGAATTTTATTTTGTGGCGGCTTGAGAGGAAGGTATGATTTTTTCCCATTCAGCTAAAGAATGGGGCACATTCTCATCTGTAACACAGGCTACTTCCCAATAGTCTCGATTACGATAGGGATCTAGGGCATCGACGAGATAATCATGTTCAGGATGCTTAGCCCAGTGATTTAATGTTTCTTCATTCTGAAATTTAACGATGACGTTAACGCAATCATCGTTATCATTATTGGCATCATGTGTAACGGCTACGTACCCTACTTGTTGACTCATGATCGATTTAACGCGGGGTAACCACTCTTGTTGAAAGTAAGTGATTCCGTCAGCAGTTAAGTAGTGTTTTACATAAACGATAAACATATGTTTTCTCTAATCCCTTAAATCAAATAACTATCTTATTACATCAGACAAAGTTCAAGAGAACTGATTTTGGATGTCCTGTAATTGCTTTTGGATGTCCTGTGATTGCTTTGGATGTCCTGTGATTGCTGTGAAGCGATGGCTAAAGGCTAATCAATCGCTTCGGCAGTTTTAGCGATAATGGTTCGGCGAGCTTGTCTTTCTTCCCAGCTTTTAGCTACAGCGTAACGCCAGTAAATCCGCACGAGTAAATTGCCCGTAATTGCAAGGAAGGTGCCGCAAAGTAAGCAGCCAAGAGTGAGGGGTTCCCAAACATCGATTAATACGTGCCAAGAATGGAAATCTAATTCTTGAAATGAGTAACCCAGAATTCTAGCACCAATGGCATACGCAAAGCCAAACATGGGGATCATGGTAAGCGGGTTTACAACCCAGCACATTGTTAAAGAATAATTTTTGGATGTCCTGCGATTAATGCGCTGCGATTAATGCGCTGCGATTAATGCGGATTCTACGATAAGCAGATTTGGATGTCCTACGATTGAAGCGTTAACTGAAGTTAATCAATCGCTTCGGCAGTTTTAGCGACAATAGTTCGGCGAGCTTGTCTTTCTTCCCAGCTTTTAGCTACAGCGTAACGCCAGTAAATCCGCACGAGTAAATTGCCCGTAATTGCAAGGAAGGTGCCGCAAAGTAAGCAGCCAAGAGTGAGGGGTTCCCAAACATCGATTAATACGTGCCAAGAATGGAAATCTAATTCTTGAAATGAGTAACCCAGAATTCTAGCACCAATGGCATACGCAAAGCCAAACATGGGGATCATGGTGAGTGGGTTTACAACCCAACACATCGTTAAAGCAACAGCTAAATTAGCGCGCAGCATAATAGCAATAATAGCTGCAACAATCATATGACCTGGCAGGGGAATGTAACCTACAAAAAGTCCAATGCTCACAGCCATCGCAACAGAAGAGCGGTTTAAATACCAAAGATTAGGATCGCTCGCCCATTTACCCAACATCTTCAAATAGCGATTGTTTTGGAGGGTATGAGGGGCAGGCAAGATGCGCTTAATAAACTTTTTTGCCATATCTTACGATTAACTCACATCAAAAATAGAGATGGGGATCCAACCTACAAATTTTAGTCAGAACTGAGGACTCTGTAAAGTCCGATGAGTATACAATGATGTTTTTTCGTCTGAAAATTGACATTCTATGGACTAACTCATGATTGATGCATATGCGCAAGACGTTTCTTTCGGCGTTTTTTCCATGCTTTGCTGATATGAAAGTGCCACCATAGCCTTACCCAGAGATTCCCAATGAGTGCAAATAACATTCCTAGCATAAAAGATCCCATTAAGAGCGGTAGGGCGATATGAACCAATTCGTGATAAAGCCAATTAAAAGTCATCTCGATATGAAATTTCATCGGTTTCATGCGCAGTAAGAGTGTTCCCACCTTATAAGATGAATAAAGCATAGGAGGGATCGTAAACGGGTTGGATATCCACACGAGTGTGACAGAAATAGGTAAGTTGGCACGAAGTAACATTGCAGCTAAGGCGGCCATAATCATATGCCCTGGAAATGGCATAAATGAAATAAAAATGCCCACGCTAACGGCTGTCGAAACGCTATATCGATTCAGATGCCAAAAATTGGGGTTATGAATAAACTCCCCTAAGTGATGTAAATAGGGGATACGCTTTATTTTATCAGCGGTGGGAAGCCATTGTTTTAACCATTTCTTTGACATGGGTGTTATGAGTAAGCGTTAATCCATGGTAATGTTCAGTATAGTCTGGATGCAGAGACAGGTACAATGTTAGAAATAAAACCTTTAGAAGAAAAAGATATCTCTGAAATGGTTGCAGCATTTTCACAAATTGGTTGGCATAAACCGCGATCACTTTTTGTAGAATATCTTAAAGAACAAACAGCTCTAGAACGGTTTGTTTGGATCGTTAAAGAGCAAGGACTTTTTGTCGGTTATGTCACATTAAAGAAGTATTCACTCTATGAACCTTTCAAGGCACTCAATATTCCAGAAATTAGTGATTTGAATGTGTTGCCATATCAACGCAAAAAAGGCGCGGGCACTTTATTACTCGAAACGGCTGAATTAAAAGCGAAAGCATTTAGTCAAACGATTGGTATCGGTGTTGGCTTGAGCGGTGATTACGGTTCAGCACAACGTCTCTATATTAAACGCCAGTATGTGCCAGACGGCAAAGGACTTACTTATCGATACAAAAATGTTATTGCAGGACATCCATATCCTGTCGATGATGATTTAGTCTTGTGGTTCACCAAAGAGTTATCTTAGGACATCCAATTCTGACAAAGCAGATAGTTAATTAACTACATGATATCGGTTTATCTATTCTGTCGCTTTAAGGACATCCAAACGTTTTATCCAAACGTTTTATAATTTATTTTTTGCGTTCTGCTTTGTAAAGATCATGAACATTGAGGTCACTTAATCCTCTGAGAGAGGTTGATGTTTTCTGGGGAGCTTTGGATGTCCTCGAGGGAAGCTTTGGATGTCCTACAAAGCTTTGGATGTCCTACAAAGCTTTGGATGTCCTACAAAGCTTTGGATGTCCTA
>CAZQMV010000006.1:0-47136 GCA_964594635.1 Uncultured Candidatus Berkiella sp. | reverse complement strand
CAAAGTTTTGGATGTCCTACAAAGTTTTGGATGTCCTGCGAAGTTTCCATGAGTTTGGATGTCCTGGGATTAGCCCAAGCCATCAAACTTTAGTTTGCGGGTAGGATTAAATGATTCATTTTCAAGATCATTTTCTTTGAAGAGTGGGCCTCGCGGAGCAAGCTTTCTTTTGTTAAACGCAGGTACTATGGGTGCAGGTGAGGGAGCAAATGAATCAAAGTTTGGAGACTCAATCTTTGTCATAGCACGATTGCGGAAACTAGGTGACATAGGGATAGCCCTGGTTGGGCTTAACAGAGTCGGTAGCTCTTCAACTTTTTTGGGTGTCTTTTCAGAAAACTTCTCAATGATGCTATCTTTAATTGGACGCACATCAGTTAAACAAACTTCAGCAAGTGACAACATGTTAAAAGCTATTTTTGCAGAATGTTTGAAGTCATTTCCAATTCCATCTTTAATAATGTAAGTAATGCTTTTTAGCAAACGAATTTTTTCAAAGCCGGGTACCCATTCTGGAATAGCTGACAGATAAACCACTTTAGGACCATTTTTCTTATAAAGCAGGCGTCGAATAGCAGGGTTTACCAACTCCATTGCAGCATTGGCGTGCCGTGTTCCAATGCCCATGTTTTCGACCTTCTGCGCATTGTCACCTAAAAATGAAAAAGGAATAAAGTGCGCATAATGTCCATCGCCATCGTTAACTTCAATGCCCGCTTTGCGCATCGCTTTGGTTGCGGGTATTTTATTTAAAGCATTTTGTGAAATGCCTCTGGGCTCCATTCCCTCTCTTTTACGTTTGCGAGTTTGCTGTTCAATCTGTTTAATTTGTTTTTTAGTTATCGGAATATCAATCATTCCCTGCATATCGACTTCTGGAATCGGGGAATATTGGATCCAAGTTTTTGGCTTAAGCGGAATATTCAGCTCTTTTGCAATGACTTTATTTTCAGATAAAAACACGCTAATAAATCCATCGTCACACTCAATCACGCGCGATGGCAATAATTTTGAACCCATTGGGGTAATTAGATGAGAGGTCAGTGGACCTGCTTCAGGTGTCGATAGCGTGTAACCAGAAGGTGATAATAATTGTGATGAATGTTTCCCAGTGGGCGTGCAAAGCACGGATTCACCTTCGAAGATCATTAATTGAGGTGGTTTTAAAACCGCCACTTTTTTTGCGGGAGAACTGGCTGTTCTCATAAAGCGTAAAAGCGTTTCAGTTGTAAATGAACCAAAATCACGCGTTCCGGCACTTTGTCTCGGGTGCCAAGCTTTATCGGCTTTTCTTTTACGGCGCTTACTTTCGGGCATATACAAGCATCTACAAACAATGGATGCCTCATTATAGAGAACTTACTAAATTGATCAACGACTATCTGATAAACGCTATCGCGTGGGGGTCTTTAGCTTCCTTTTTTTACGAGCTTTTTTCTTGATGCGACGAGCCTTTACGCGGTCAGTATGACGTTGGCGCCACGCTCTAATGATGGCAATACGCCAGATCAAACGAATAATCACATTGCCTAAAAAAGCCGCCACAATCGAAACGATAATAGAGCCAATAACAAATGGCATGCCTATACCGCCAATTTCTTTAATTAGCCAGTCCATTGAAATTTCAAATTTGAAATGCTGTGGTTTATTTCCCATCACAAAAGTGCCTACCCGATAGCAAAAATACGCAATAGGTGGCGTAGTAAAAGGGTTGGTTATCCAAGTGAGTGCCGCAGCAATCGGCAGGTTTCCGCGAAAAATAATGCAAAGCGTTGCGGCAATTAAGGTTTGAAAAGGTAAAGGGACGAGAGCAGCAAATAAACCCGCACTAAAAGCCGTTGAAACGGAATAGCGGTTTAAATGCCATAAGTTGGGGTCGTGAATAAACTTACCAAACACTTTTTGTAAGCTTTTATCGTCCTTAATTTTTTTACTATCAGGCAAAAATCGTTTAAAGAGTTTTTTTGACATAACGTTATCTGCACAAGAACGTAAGGATGTGTTGGGTGTTGATCTTGTTTGCCTTGGGCACGTTAATGGGTGCGACGTTGCTCAATTTTTTTTCAACCCTTCCCGAGATGTCTACTGTGATTTATTGGAGTGCCAGTGTTGCTTTGTTTGCAATCTTGTTATCTGTGTTATCTAACACAATCATTGCTAAGCGATTTTCTGTCTTGCTATTAGCAAGCATAGTCGGTTTTGGATGGGCATATCAACAAGCGAGCAGTCGATTGCAATGGCGGTTAAGTCCTGCACTTTGGGGGCAAGCGGTAACTATCAAAGGGGCTGTCACTGGAATCAGTCTTTGGCATCAGCAAACATTGCGTTTTGATGTGGCTATAGAGTCGATTAATCATGAGAAGATTTCAGGTTGTCCGCAACTGCGATTGTTCTGGCCTAAAGCCACCAAATTGTTAAAAGAGGGAGATCACGTAACAGCTGTTGTCAAATTACAGCCGCCTTGGCATTTAGCGAATCCGGGTGGCTTTGATCAACAAAAGCAATTGTTTATCGAAGGGATCCGCGCTACAGGCAAAGTGATTGCGATGCAATTGATTATTGCATCAGATAAAGGATCTCTCACGCGCTTAAGACAATCACTCAATGAACAGATGGCTACCTTATTAGTTGATAAACCCTTGCTTGGTGTTATTCAAGCAACAACCTTGGGGCTTTATAAAAATATCACGCCTCATCAATGGCAAGTCTTTCAAGTAACAGGAACGACCCATGCTATTGCGATTTCAGGTTTGCACATCAGTTTAGTGGCGATATTATTTGGCGGGATAATCACATTTTTAGTGAAAAGAGTTCCTTTATTGATACTCTATTATCCGGCACGGTTTTATGGTGCATTTGGGGCAATGCTAAGTGCAACGGGCTATTGTGCTATCGCAGGTTTTTCCATTCCAACCCAACGTAGTTTAGCCATGATTTTAGTTGCACTCTTTGCATTGTTGACCAGGCAAAAAACGATGTCTATGCATCTTTTGGCATTGGCTTGGTTGGGGATTGGTTTTATCGATCCCTTAGCGACTTTGCAAATGGGATTTTGGCTGTCCTTTGGGTGTGTTGGTGCTTTAATCTATGGAGGAACGCACGCCTCACAAACCAGTCGTTGGCGTAAGTGGATAATGCCACAATTAATTGTCTTTATTGGTTTATTGCCCATGGGGGTATTATTTTTTCATCAAGCGTCTCTTTTATCGCCACTCGCTAATTTTATTGCTTTACCTATTATTAATGTTTTTGTGATCCCCCCTAGTTTATTGGCAATTTTGCTAATGAAGATCTCAATTCCCTTAGCGACACTTTCTCTTAACATTGCCCATGGTGCACTGTCGTTCGTTTGGCAGATCTTAGAGAAAATGGCCGACTGTCCTTTGGGAGTATGGCATGCCGGTGAAATTCCCCTTTTTCGTTGTTTTCTCGCATTGATTGGGATCCTTGTTTTGTTAACGCCAAAAGGAGTTCCAGCAAAGCAATTAGGATGGTTTGGCTTGTTACCCATGATTTGTTATCACCCATCCTTAGTTCCTTTGGGAGAATGCCGCGTCAGTGTGTTAGATGTTGGGCAAGGTTTAGCGGTGGTGGTTCAAACTCGTCATCATGTTTTAATTTACGATGCGGGTCCGCAATATGGCATGAATAACGATGCGGGTAAGCGGGTAATAAAACCGTATTTACGGGCACAGCAAGTTAAAAAAATTGATCGCATTATTATTAGTCATGGCGATCTCGATCACCGAGGAGGATTACAGAGTTTGACAGAACTATTGCAAGGAGAGATTTTTTCAAGTGAACCTCATCGATTAGCACTTCCTTCCAAATTATGTAATGAATTAACAGAATGGGATTGGGATGGTGTGCAATTTTTAATGCTAAATCAAGCCAATGCCAATGCAAAAAACCGCAATGATCGTTCGTGTGTTTTAAAAGTGATGACACAAAATCAAAGTATTTTGCTCACAGGCGATATTGAAAAAGGGGCAGAACAGTCGCTTTTGGCAACACACCCTGAATTATTACACAGCTCAATTATCGTGGTTCCACATCATGGTAGTTTGACATCTTCCTCAAAGGAGTTTGTTAAACAAGTCAACGCGAAATATGCCTTGTACCCGGTGGGGATGGGCAATCACTATGGTTTTCCAAAAGGAGATATAGTCAAACGCTATGCCGAGCAAGGGAGTGAAAATATTGTGGTAGCCTATAGCGGAGCGCTCATTTTTGAATTAAATAATGAAGATGAATTGACACCTCCCACTCGTTGGCGAGACACTTCTTTACTGTACTGGCACACAATTATCCCATCAGGAGAGTGAAATGGTTGACTTATTACTGGCTGGAGGCTGGTTAATGTTTGTGCTGCTTGGGTGTTCGATTATCGCTTTAACCATTATTGTCGAAAGATTATGGGTGTTAAGCGAAAAGAAAATTGCTCCAAGCGATCTTGTGCAAGAAGTACTTAAACGTCTAACCCTGCGAGAAAGCAAACCTCTTAAATTATCGGAACTAGCCACAGGCAGTCCTTTAGGACTTATTTTATCAAGAGGATTACAACACTCTGAGCAAGGCATCAGTGTGATGCGTGCCAGAATGGAAGACCAAGGCCGCCAAGTGATTATTGAACTTGAGCGCTATTTGAATACCTTGGGAACCATTGCTTCCGCAGCGCCGCTCCTTGGTTTGCTTGGAACTGTGTTAGGTATGATACAAATTTTTGCTGTCCTGGGTGGTACACCCGATCCTGAAGCACTGGCCGGTGGGATAGCACAAGCTTTATTAACAACCGCTTTTGGGTTATTTATTGCCATTCCTTGCCTGATGTTTCACCGTTACTTTCGTCGTCGCATAGATGAGTTTGCTATTAAACTTGAAAAAGAATCTCAGAAGATGGTCGATGGGCTAAAAGCAATAGCACCCAGTATCGCCTCTAGACGCATGGATCATGCTGAAAACTGATAAAGCGCCCAGTCTACAAGCAATCTGTAGTGTGCATTAGTCAATCAACTTATGGTAAACTGCGATGAAATTTAGTGAAAGACGTCAAGAAGAAGCGGGTATCGATCTTACGCCATTTATCGATGTCGTATTTATGCTCTTATTGTTTTTTGTCGTTTCGACCACTCTTTTTAAGGGTGTTACACAACTTAAAGTTAATTTGCCAGAAGTCCATTCTAAGGCTCTGGAAAAAAATGGCAGCTACTTAGAAATTGGGGTAGATGAAAACGGCCAATATTTCCTGGATGGAAAGCTCATCGGTCCTCAAAGTAAACGCCTAAAAAATATTTTGGCTGAAAAACAAAGGGAAGATAAGTTACTACCCTTGGTGATTGTTGGCGATAAAATCGCTCCTCACCAAGCGGTTGTGTCGGCATTGGAAGTCGCAGCAGAGTTAGGGGTGACAGAAGTGCAAATCGTGGCAAAACACGAAGCACACCCGCAAGATAATGGTTAGTTAATAAGGCGCAAGCAGTAGCAAATGACAGCTCATCTTTCTCCTCCTTTACCTGGCAAAGTGGTATATCGTCGTTTATTAACATATGTATGGCCTTATCGCTATGCATTTATGTTGGCGATTTTGGGTAACATTCTTTATGGTGTCATTGATGCCGGCATCACAAAATTATTGCAACCACTGTTAAATCAAGGCTTTGTCGATCACGATGTGGCATTTATTCATTGGATCCCCTTTGTCGTGATTGGTATTTTTGTTGTTAGAGGTCTTGCAACATTCCTGTCGACTTTTTTCATGGGATGGGTTGGCCGAAATGTGGTGATGAATTTTCGTCAGCAAATGTTTCAACATATGATGAGACTGCCGACCAGTTATTACGACCACACCAGCTCCGGCGAAATTTTATCCAAAATCATTTATAACGTTGAGCAAGTTGCGGATGCCAGCTCTGATGCATTAACCGTGATGGTGCGAGAGTCTTGTACTGCTATTGGTTTAGTGGTGGTCATGCTATCGATCAGCTGGCGTTTAACACTTCTGTTTATTGTCACCGTGCCTTTAATGGCCATCATTATGAGTGGCGTGAGCAAAAGAATGCGTGCGGTGAGTGCGCGTATTCAAGCGTCCATGGGGAATGTGACTCATGTGGCAGAAGAAGCCATTGAAGGTCAAAAAGTCATTAAGGCTTTTGGCGGTCAAACGTATGAAACTGAACAATTTAAAAATGCGACTCACCATAACCGTCAGCAAGAAATGAAATTGATTGCGACATCAGCAATCAGTATTCCCATGATTCAGGTGATTGGTTCAGTGGCTTTAGCGATTACGGTTTATCTAGCGACCTTAAATCCAGAGCATGTCCTTAAAACCGCAATCACACCAGGTGCCTTTGCGGCAATGATGGCAGCGATGATTATGTTGCTAAAACCGATTAAGCAGCTCACCAAAGTGAATAGTAACATTCAAAAAGGGATAGCAGGGGCTGCGAGTATTTTTGCTTTCCTTGATCAAAAACCCGAAGTGGATACAGGGACCAAAATCATCTCTCCTGTGAAAGGGGAAGTTGCGTTTCGTCATGTCTCGTTTACCTATGCCTCTGCGGAAAATCAAACGACCTTGAACGATATTTCCTTTGAAGTGAAGGCCGGTGAAACCATTGCGATAGTCGGTCGCTCAGGCGCGGGTAAATCAACGATTGCGAGCTTGCTACCGCGTTTTTATGAATCTCATGGTGAAATCCTCATCGACGGCGTCAATATCAGAACGATGCCGTTATCACACCTACGACGTCAAATTGCGATTGTTTCACAGCAAGTCACCCTATTTAACGATACGGTGGCGCGTAATATTGCTTATGGACAAGATGATGCTACCCGCGAACAAATTATCAACGCAGCTGAGTCGGCTTATGCAATGGATTTCATCCAAAGCTTGCCTCAGGGGCTTGATACCGTGATAGGTGAAAATGGCGTGCGTCTCTCGGGTGGTCAACGTCAACGGATTGCTATTGCAAGAGCAATCCTTAAAAAGGCACCTATTTTGGTATTAGATGAAGCGACCAGTGCTTTAGATACTGAATCAGAGCGTCACATTCAAGCAGCCCTTGATAAACTGATGGCCCAATGTACAACGCTCGTCATTGCGCACCGCTTGTCTACCATTGAGAACGCAAATCGTATCATGGTGATTGATAAAGGGCGCATTAGTGAAATCGGTACGCATGAAGCCTTGATGTCCATGAAAGGGCTTTATGCCAATCTGCGATCTATGCAATATGCTGAAAAACTTGAACTGGAGACAAATTGAGACAAGCAGTCCTTAAGTTTTGGTATCGAAAAAGTGTAGCGGCTTATTTGCTGGCGCCTCTTTCTTGGATATTCCAGCTTATCTGTCGTGCACGTTATTACTATTATCATTACTTGAAAGCACAACAAACGTTTCCTGTGCCCGTTGTTGTGGTGGGTAATCTCACTGTGGGGGGCACCGGTAAAACCCCCTTGGTTTCTTGGATCATCAACATGCTCAAAGAGCAGGGTTACCGCCCAGGTATTGTGATGCGAGGGTATGGTTCTTCCCTAAAGAGCGATGCATTTGAAATTGTCGCCATGCAGAGTCTCGCTGTTGCCGTGGGGGATGAACCCTTAATGTTGCGGCAAAAAACTGATTGTCCATTAGTGATAGGCAAAAATCGCCCAGAAGCGGTTAAAGCACTGCTAAAAGCATTCCCCCAAGTGAATATTGTGATCAGCGATGATGGTTTGCAGCACTATGCTTTATCGCGCGATATTGAAATTGCGGTTATCGATGGCAAGCTTCGTTTGGGGAATGGATTTTGTTTACCCGTAGGTCCATTACGAGAAAGTAAACAGCGTTTGAATTCAGTTGATTTTGTGGTTGCCAATGGCAATGCGATGCCCGGTGAATGGGTAATGGGTACCCAGTTGGGATCAGTGGCACATCGTGTCAATAACAACGATATAACTCAAGCAATTGAAGAATGGCAGGGGCAAACTGTGCATGCGGTAGCAGGAGTTGGTAATCCAGAGCGGTTTTTTTCAGCTTTGCGCGCCAAAGGGATCAATGTGATTGCACATCCTTTTCCTGATCATTATGTTTTTAAGAAAGAAGATATTTCTTTTAATGACGATCTTATCGTTGTCATGACAGAAAAAGATGCCGTGAAGTGTCGTACGTTTGCATCGAAACAGGTTTTTTGTATACCCTTGGAAGTTAAATTACAAGACGAGTTTAAAGAGCTATTATTAAGGAAAATTCAAAGTGGACAAAAAGTTGCTTGATATTTTAGCCTGCCCCCTTTGTAAGCAACCGCTTCTGTACAAAAAAGACAAAAAGGAATTGATCTGTAAGTTTGATAGGTTAGCCTATCCGATCAAAGATGAAATCCCTGTTATGTTGGAAGAACAAGCGCGGCGTTTAAGTGCTGATGAAGAATAAACCTGTCCAAGTGCTGTTTGTCTGCATGGGTAACTATTGTCGTTCACCAACAGCAGAAGTGATTTTTGTTGATTTAGTTGAAAAAGCGCACTTAAGTGAACATTTCTTTATTGATTCTGCTGGAACACATGGTGTCTTTGCTGGCTCCGCTCCTGATCCACGCGCACAAGCGATGGCGAAAAAGTGGGGCTTGAAAATGCAACATATTGTTTCACGGCAAATTACCTTAACTGATTTTCATGAGTTTGATTACATCGTTGCGATGGATCATTCAAACCTTGAACATTTGCAGTCGATTTGCCCAAGTACTTTTCAACACAAGCTAGCACTTTTATTGTCTTATGCAAAAGAGCCCAAAACCTTTGATGTTCCCGATCCTTATTCTGGCAAAGAACAAGGGTTTGTCGCGGTTTACGATCTTATCAAAAGTGGGGCGCAAGGCTTACTCGCCCAGATCATCAAAGATCATCACTTATGAATCAGGACGTAGGGTTGCAGCTGATTGTACATTTGCGTTAGGCAAAACTTCAGCACTTACTGCAGCTTGTTGTTGAAATTGATGCAATAAAGCAGCACTCATTGCTGATGGATTGGCTGGTTGTGCCAATGAGCTTCTTTTTGAGCCAGGTAAAGAAAGACTATCCCAATCGGCAAGATGATCAGGTTCGGCATCGGCTTTTAAAGATAATCGCTGTTGGAGCACTTTTGCCAGATCGTTACCATCGAATACCTCTGTATTACCAAAAGAGCTTTCCCAATTTTTTGAAAGTGGGGATGGTGTTTCTTCGATGGGGGTTAATTTGCTTAATTCAGTTTGCAAGCTACTCAAGGCTTTTTCAAATTCAGTTAATTTGTTAAAGATCGCATTGGCTTTCAAAACAGTTTCATAATATTCAATGATCAAACGTTCTGGTTCGCTTAATGTTTTGATATCTGTTTCTAATGTTTGAATGGTTTGTTCAAGTACGGTTTTATCTTGCATTTCTTGCTGGAGTGCATGGTCTGGCGGAGCGGGTTCTGATGGCAATGCTTCGACATCTTCAAGTGCTGGTTTTACAATTTTGCGGTGGTCTCGCACAAAATCCATTAAGTTTTTTTCAAGTTGCAGTTTTGTTTTAGCAAGCAGCATGAGAGAGCGGCTGGAATGGGATAATAACTGATTGAGTTGTATAAGATTGCCTTCGGTGAAATGTTTTTCAAGGGACTCTATGCCGCCATGCACAATAATGGTGAAACTGCTGTTAACGGTGAGGCTGTAGCAAATAGCGGATTCAACCAAAAGCAGATCAAGCTCTTTTTCAGAATATCGCTTAGGTATTTGCCGAATATCATCGAGTTTTAAATGTGTTAAAAAATCACCTATGACTTGACGATGATGTTGTTCTTGACCAAGGCATTCTGTTTTCAGCGCTAACAGTGTTTGGTTAGCGTGCGCAACTGAAGTAATTAATAAATCGGCTGGTCCTTGTTGAAGTGACATAAGCATTTCTCACTCATTTATTTGTTTGACATTAATTATTCTGTTTATATCAGAATAATTATCATTTAGCTGAGGGAACATATATCATAAAGTAAATTGTTTGAAAAGAAACAAACTAAAAGAATTTGAAGAAGGGGTGTCAAGGTACTGGGCAGTACCTTGACGATTGACAGGAGAATTACTCTGAAGAGCTTTTTTCAGAGGTCTTTTCACTCACAATATGCATACGCACGGGTTCAGCAGCTTTAGCAGGGCTTGCTGAGACGGCTTCTCTTTTAGTGACAACTTGCTTCAAGTTCTGTTGTTCTTCGTTTCTTGTCGCTAGCGCTTCATTACTAAAAGTGACTTTCGCTGCTTCTTCTTGTTGCGGAGTCAGCTTCAAGAAGCTGGTACTGTCTTGAGCACGCTTGTGTAACCCAGAATGTACGGGTTCTTGGTTAGGCAAAGGTGCAGGCTTTGGTTTTGCAACCGCAACAGGCACAGCTGGCGTTACAGGTGCAGGAGGTGCAGATACCACGGGTGCTGTCACTGGCGACGCTACGGCAGCTATGGGAGCCGGAGCTGGGGCAACAACAACAGGAGCTATTGGTGGCGTGGCAACAGGCGTGCTAACGCTAGTTGTGGGTGCATCTTGATAACCATAAGGTGACATGGTAACCGCTTCATGTTCGGATTCAACGGCAGGCGCTTGCTTATTGTAACGTTCGCCATCACGTCCACGACCTTGACCACCTTGACGGCGATTGCGCTGGTTCTGGTTACGACGGTTAGAGTTACGATTATCGCCTCGGGTATTGTCACGTGGCGTTTCAGCGGTAGTCGTGGTATCGCGAGTATCACGAGTGGTATCGCGGGTATCACGAGTCGTATCGCGAGTATCACGAGTGCTATCGCGAGTATCACGAGTGCTATCACGAGTCGTGTCACGGTCACCGCGTGGATGACGATTATCTCTATCGCGATTGCCACCTCGTTGGTTGCGGCCACGTCGATTATTATTATTGTTACGTTGCCCCTGACGATGACCTTCGCTTCTGGTACCTTCAGAACGTGCTCTGTTGGTTGTTGTGGCCGCTTGTGTGGTTTGCTGTTCTGTTTTTTCAGCTGTGCCAAACATTGCCGTCCAAATACGTTTAATAATACCCTCGCGTCCTGTGCTGGTTGGTGCAACAGGTGGTGTGAAATGCTTAATAGCAGGTTCATCAACCTTTTCAGATTCCTTGGACTGTAAAAGGGTATTTTCTTTGATTTCTTGACGCGTAATAAATTTGTAACTTGGAACTTCACCTTCCGAAGCAATATCGTCCTGACGCAAACGCGTGATCTCATAGTGCGGCGTTTCAAGGCGAGGGTTAGGTAAGATCAAAATACGAATACCGTATCGTTGTTCAAGCTGAGTTACTGCATCACGCTTTTCATTTAAAAGATAGGCACCAAGCTCAACAGGGACTTGAATATTAACCTGCCGAGTATGTTCTTTCATGGCCTCATCTTCGATAACGCGTACTAATGCAAGCGCTAAAGATTGAATACCACGGATCACCCCTTGGCCATCACAACGAGGGCAGCCAACATGGCTTGAGTCACCCAAGGATGGACGAAGGCGCTGTCTGGACATTTCCATTAAGCCAAAACGGGAAATACGACCAAGTTGGATCCGTGCTCGATCGGCCTTAAGCTCTTCTCGCAGTTGATTTTCAACCATGCGTTGGTTACGTGTTGAGTTCATATCAATGAAGTCGATAACGATTAATCCGCCGATATCGCGTAAGCGTAATTGTCTGGCAATTTCTTTTGCAGCAGCCAAGTTGGTTTGTAAGGCGGTTTCTTCGATATCACTGCCTTCGGTTGCTTTAGCAGAGTTAATATCAATTGCGATTAATGCTTCAGTAGGATCGATCACAATAGAAGCACCGTTATCCAGCAACACTTCACGTTTGAAGGCCGATTCGATTTGGCTTTCAATTTGATACCGGTTAAACAAAGGGATAGGGTCTTGATAGCGTTTAATTCTATCTGCAAAATCAGGTCGTACTACTTGGATGTGCTTTTTAGCGTGCTGATACGCTTCTTCTGAATCAACGAGGATTTCAGTGATGTCAGGTCGTAAGTAATCGCGTAAGGCACGGATGATGACATCGCTTTCACGGTGAATCAAGAAAGGCGCAGGTCGCTCAGCCGCCGCATGGGAGATGGCTTGCCATTGACTCAGCAACACATCCAGATCCCAGCGTAATTCTTCGATATTGCGCCCAACCCCAGCGGTACGAACAATTAAGCCCATCCCTTCTGGCAGTGGCAATTGATTTAATGCATCTTTGAGATCGTTGCGTTCATCACCTTCAATACGGCGAGAAATGCCACCCGCACGAGGATTATTTGGCATTAATACCAAATAACAACCTGCTAAGCCGATAAAGGTTGTCAGAGCAGCGCCTTTATTGCCGCGCTCTTCTTTATCAACCTGAACCATCAATTCTTGACCTGGTTTAAGGGCATCACGAATATTGGGGCGTCCACCTTCAGAGGAATTGCTAAAGTATTCTCTGGCAACTTCTTTTAAAGGTAAAAATCCATGTCTATCAGCGCCGTAATCAATAAATGCGGCTTCTAAACTGGGTTCAACGCGCGTGACGCGTCCTTTGTAAATGCTGGCTTTTTTCTGGGTTCGACCGGTTCGTTCAACATCAAGGTCGTAAAGGAGCTGACCATCGACTAGCGCGACACGCAGCTCTTCTTTTTGCGTGGCATTAATTAACATTCTTTTTGTCATAGTGTTCCAACGTATTTGTTTATTTTTTAAATGTGCTGTTTCAATCCCCGATGCTTCATGGGGAGGGGCCAAATAGGAGGATTACCTTAAACTCGAGATTCTCCAGTCTCGGCTGGGATACCATCGTGTGGCTCTCTAAAGGAGGTATGTTTTACGGCCTTGGCCTAAAATGATCTGCCCCTATTGGCAACCTTATTGCAAAGTAAGTTGATTGAATTTTTCAACAAGCACTTGCAACCATTGTATTTTATCAGTTTTTCCTATGTCGAACTAGTTGATACGAAGTGCTAAAATAGGCGGACAAATTTTGATCCTAAGTATATAATCCACCCTATGTTAGCCAAGTCAATGTCTTACAATCAGGTTCAACAAGTTGTTGTGACCGAAAATCATGCCGGCCAAAGGGTAGACAACTTTCTATTCTCTTTGCTGCGAGGCGTCCCTAAAAGTAAGCTTTATCGAATCATTCGTAAAGGTGAGTTGCGCGTTAACAAAAAAAGGGTAGATGTTAGTTACCGACTCATTGATGGTGATACGGTTCGGATCCCCCCCTTGCGCTATGATGATAAACCAGAGCCTGTGATTGCACCTGGTCAAAGAACTTTAAAAAACATAGAAGAATCAGTTGTTTACGAAGATGATCACCTTTTGATTGTGAACAAACCTTCCGGCATCGCTGTGCATGGGGGAAGTGGGGTTTCTTGGGGGCTTATCGAAGCGTTACGTAAATTGCGACCCTATGCGCCCTTTCTAGAATTAGTGCACCGCCTCGATCGAGATACTTCTGGCTTGGTTATGATTGCCAAGAAACGCTCTATGTTGGTTCATCTACACGAATGTTTGAAAGCAGGTAAAATTAGAAAGCACTATTTTGCTTTAGTCGTGGGTGCTTGGCGGGGTGGGAAGTTAGTGGAGGCCCCTTTGCACAAATATGTGCTACCTTCAGGTGAGAGGATGGTTAAGGTTGATGACTCTGGTAAATTTGCGAAAACGGGTGTGAAGATTTTAGAATCTTACCAAGACGCAACATTATTACAGGTATCCCCTTTAACAGGTCGTACTCACCAGCTCCGTGTTCACTGTACCTATATGGGACATCCAATATATGGTGATCCCAAATATGGAGATGCGGAAAAAAATAATCGGGCAAAGGTAATGGGGTTTGGGCGTTTATTTTTACATGCCCATCAGTTAGTCATTGAGCTTCCAAATAAATCGGAACCACTGACGGTAACATGTGACATGCCAGCAGAGTGCCAACAGTTTTTATCAAAATTAAAATCAATAACATGAGGATGTCCTAAATGCAGGATCAGGTTGAAAAGTCCCGGTGGGAACAAGAAGTTTTAGAAAAAACGTTGATGGCAAACGTCACGGAACATCGCCGTAGCCGCCGTTGGGGTATTTTTTTCAAGCTTATTATTCTCGGTTATATTATTTTCTTAACGGCCATTTGGATGGGCGCTAAAGGAAAGCCTGCGTTAAAAGATCACGTTGCTTTAATTGATATCGTGGGCACAATTGGCCAAGGCCAAGAAGTCGATGCTGATCAAGTGGCAACCAGCTTGCATCGTGCGTTTAACGAACCCAAAGTGAAAGGGATCATCTTGCGGATCAATTCACCTGGTGGTACACCCGTACAAAGCGCTTATATCTACGATGAACTAAAGCGTCAAAGAGCATTGCATCCTGATAAGAAAGTCTACGCGGTTGCGGTGGATATCTGTGCTTCAGGTGCCTACTACGTTGCTGTAGGTGCCGATCAAATTTATGCGAATAAATCGAGCATTATTGGCTCGATTGGTGTATTGATGCCAGGCTTTGGTTTTGTCGATACCATGCAGAAAGTAGGTGTTGAGCAGCGCTCAATGTCGGCAGGGAAAAATAAATTGTTTATGGATCCCTTCTCACCTATAAAACCCGAACAGGTGGCCTTCACACAAGCATTGCTTGATGATGTGCATTCCCACTTTATTAATGCGGTGAAAGAAGGCCGTGGCACTCGCTTAAAACCTAACGATGAAGTGTTCACCGGTTTGTTTTGGACTGGCGATAAAGCGTTAGAAATGGGCTTAATTGATGGTATCGGTAGCTCCGGTTATGTGGCGCGTGAAATCATTGGCGAGAAAGACGTTATCGATTACACCACCTCCCATAGTTTGTTAGATCGTCTAGCAAATCGCATTGGCTCTAGCTTTGGCAAGGAAATTACCTCAGAAATGGGTTTAAAACCGACGTTAAGATAAGCCTATCAAATATAAAAAAGGCCGGTTTTTACCGGCCTTTTCTTTTTATTGATATATTTAGATAACTTAAAAGACAGGTTGAGCTAATAAAGGGAGTTATTTTATTGATTAACTACCAGGTTACTTTATAATCGATTTAAAACTAAGGTAGTTAAATTTCAATTTAGAGCAGCACCATGTCACAGACCGATACCCAAACTTCATTATATCAAGACATAAAACAGGTTTATTACTTGTTCAGTCCGTATTTTGGTTTTGATGCCAAGAATCGTGGGCGTACAGCGGCTGTTTTCGTGATATTCCTCGGTTGTGTTATTTCCTCGTTAACGATGGTTTATATTCAAAACGCTTTTTCAGCACTAAATTTATTGTTACTGACTCCTGGCATGACACTCAGTGTTTTTGGTTGGGGCTTAGCTGTCTGTGTCGTACCTATCCTTTGTTACGCAACCATATTATCTTTTTGCGCCTTAGCCACATCCTGGTTGAGTGATAATTTATCTCGTGAATTAGGTAGAAACTTAATCTCAAAGTGGATTGATACAGAAGCATTCTACGGCATTAAATTTATTCATTCTAAAGACAATAAAATCAATCCTGGGGTGGTATTAGGGGATGATTTAAATGAAATTTGTAACTCTTCAACCATGCTGGGTAGCACATTCATACAAGCTTTTTTAGATTTTGTAGTGGGTGCTTATCAACTTTGGATCTTATCTGCCCCAATGGTGGTGACGCTTTTTTCTATGACCATAGCAATACCTGCTTATATGGTGATTGGCGCAGTAGGCTATGCTGCAGTTTATGGTTCAATCGTTCATTTTATTGATAAAAATTTGCGTTCGATTGATACCAAATTGAAACAAAAAAAGGATAGTTTTAATACCCAACTTCATCATGTTGAAGAACATGCTGAAACCATTGCAATGAAAAAGGGTAATCAAGTTGAAAAATCGAATATCCTGCACAAATTAGACAATGTTTCTCTCATTAACGCCAGTAAACGTTGGGTAAGCTTTTTAGTGGCATTTGCACAAACCATCAGCATGAATGTTTCGTATCTGTTTGGTTTAGCGCTTAGCGCACCCGGTGTTATCGCTGGGAAGGTAGATCCCAATAATGCTTTTGCCGTTGCACAATATTTTACCTCAGTCGTCAATTTCTTTGCTTGGAAGAAAAATAACACGCTTCCTGTCTCGAGCCTTACCGTGTCATTAGGACGATTTAATGCTTTCCAGCGCCTCATGGGACAATGGAATAAGCTCCAAACCGTTAAGAAATTAAACATCATTAAAAAGAAAGATTATTTTGGCGTCAATGATCTCACCATTTCGACGCCGGAACGTCAACCCTTGTTAAAAAATAGTACCTTTACCATCCCAAAAGGCAAAGCAACTGTCATTCAAGGTCCATCAGGTATTGGTAAAACCACGCTTTTTCGTTGTTTGGCAGATTTGTGGCCCTATGTTGAAGGTGATCTGATTTTACCTGCTGATAAAAAACGAGATGCTGTGAAAATCCACTATATTCCACAACAGCCTTATTTTCCTTGTCGCAGTACTTTAATTGAAGCTATCAATTATCCCAACGATGAAAAGCCCACCACGAAAAATAGAGCTACAATCATTCAATTGATGAAAGAATTAGATTTTAGACAAGAAGTGATTGATAACTTAGATAAAAAGGATGATTGGGGTAAATCATTAAGCGGTGGTGAACAGCAAAGAATTGCGATTATCGGTGCGATTATTAAAAATCCAGATGTACTATTTATGGATGAGGGAACAAACGGACTTGATCCTAAAACCAAAGCATTAGCAGAAAAAGCGTTGAAGACGCATCTGAAGGGAAAGACTATTGTCGCGATTGATCATCATGCAAGCGAACCATTGCCGGTAACGCCCTTTTATGACTATGCATTAAGCATGAAAAAAGCCCAAGGTGTTGATGCACAAACGACGCTTAAACTACAGACTTTTCAGTCTAGATCACCGCAACGCCGACCTTCTCAAGCAGCTGGCAGAGAGTAATTAAGGGCAAACCGATCATCGCGGTGGGATCATCGCCATGGAACTTTTCAATCAGTGCCGAGCCCAGCGTTTCCGATTTAAAGCTACCCGCACTTTGGTAGGGTTGCTCTTTTATCAAGTAATTTTCAATCATGCTGGGTGTTAATTGACGAAAAGTGACTGCGGTGGTCACTAGGCGGCAATCTTCAAATGATAATGCTGGAGCATAAACGCAAACGCCAGTATGAAATTCAACCCTTTTGCCACTCATGCTCATTAATTGCTGGATAGCCGCTTCATGGGTGAGGGGTTTGCCAAGGATCTGATTATCTAACGCTGCTACTTCATCTGAACCAATACAAACGGCATCAGGAAATCTCTGCGATGCCGCTTTGGCTTTTTCTTTGGATAATCGCAAAACCAAGGCTTGAATTGACTCACCGACTTTAGGCGTTTCATCGATATCAGGTGAAAAACTATCGAAGGGTACTTTTAAACGAGCTAACAATTCTTGGCGATAGATTGAACTGGAGGCCAGCAGTAATTTTGGCATGTTAATTAACTTTTTAAGAGTGGTTGGAATGTCAATGGCGAAAGAGTATATACCGATCGCAGACTATTTTGACTCTGTCCTTGCGAAAAGATATGATTGGCCCCCTATGTTACTCAATGAACTCCCAGCTACGTTAAATCCACAAAAACTTTGCCAAACGGCTCCAGTTGGTGGCTTGCGCTTGGCCGGTAACATTCCACTGGGTAAATTGCCGAATGTAGACGAAATGCTGAAGGAGCAAGCGGCAACCGAAGTGGCAGTTTCACTTGTTTTTTCAATGGATTCAGAGGGTTATTGTTCTGTTGCGGGCGAGTTAGCTATTGATTTAATGTTAATTTGTCAACGCTGCATGCAGCCAATGGAACAGCCAATACGCGCAACTTTTTTAGTCAGTCCTGTCGTGAGTGATGCACAAGCCGAACGGCTTCCAAGCCGATATGAGCCGTTGTTAGTTACCGATGGGGAAATAGTTGTTGCACAATGGATTGCAGAGGAACTATACCTTGCGTTACCCTTTGTCCCTCGTCATGACTTCAAGTGTGTTAGTCATGAAACATTTAATGATAATATTTGATTTACTAACTATATAATGGTGAATAGAAATGGCAGTAGGACAGGCTAGGACCACGCGCTCAAAACGTGGCATGAGACGTTCACACGACAAAATCGAAAAGCCGACCTTGTCAGTGGATAAAGAAACCGGCGAAACACATCGTCGACATCATATGACTGCAGATGGCTACTATCGTGGTCGCCAAGTGATTGTGTCTGCAGCACCTGATTCAGACGACGAAGAGTAAAATCATTTGAGAAGTATTTGCATCGCATTGGATGCGATGGGGGGCGATTTTGGTCCCAGTGTTGTTGTCCCTGCAGCATTGGATGCAATCGAACAATACCCTCATCTTAAACTGATCCTCGTGGGTGACGAGCAAAAGCTTATGCCTTTAGTAAAGAGCTTGCCGCCCCACGATCAATCACGTTTACTCATTCAACATGCTTCGGAGCAAGTCTTAATGGACGACGCGCCATCATTGGCGTTGCGCAATAAGAAAGACTCTTCGATGCGAGTTGCTATCAACATGGTTCAAAGCGGTGAAGCAGCAGCTTGCGTCAGCGCGGGCAATACCGGTGCTTTGATGGCAATAGCGCGTTTTGTTTTGAAAACGCTGCCTGGGATTGACAGGCCGGCTATTGTTTACCCTATCCCAGTAAAAGTAGACCAAGCAGAAATTGGTCGATTACGCATGCTTGATTTAGGCGCAAATGTTGATTGCCAAGGCGATCATCTTTTTCAATTTGCGGTGATGGGTTCAGTTTTAGCAACCGCTATCGATAATATTGAAAGACCTCGTGTTGCATTACTAAACATTGGTTCAGAAGAAATCAAAGGCACAGAAGCGGTTAAACAAGCAGCGGCATTATTATCTGCGACGGATTTAAACTACATCGGATTTATTGAAGGTACCGAAATTTACCAAGGTAAAGCGGATGTGGTGGTGTGTGATGGTTTTGTAGGCAATGTAGCCTTAAAAACCAGTGAAGGCGTCGCTAAGATGTTAATTAGCTACTTGCGTCGTGAATTTACGCAAAGTCTTTATACGAAATTTGTTGCGATGTTGGCGATCCCAATTTTACGCAAAATAAAAAAACGATTTGATCCGGGCGAATATAATGGCGCTACCTTTTTAGGATTAAATGGCGTTGTGATTAAGAGCCATGGAAATGCGCCAAGACATAGCTTTAAAAAAGCGATTATTGAAGCGATGCTTGAAGTGGAAAAAAATATTCCTGAAAGGATCCGCTCTGAAGTTGAACAATATCTGGTCAAGCGATCAACCGCATGAAGTATTCAAAAATTGTCGGAACCGGTAGTTATTTACCGCCCACTATCTTTACCAACGCAGATTGGGAAAAACGCGTCGAAACTTCCGACGCTTGGATTTTCGATCGCACAGGGATCCGTTCCCGTCATATTGCCGGTAAAGAGGAATCTGCTTCCAGCATGGGGGCGATTGCTGCACAAAGAGCCTTGGAACAAAGTGGATTGTCACCTCAAGAGGTACAATTAATTATTGTGACAACCGGCACTCCCGATAAAATATTTCCTTCTACAGCTTGTTTATTACAACATCGGTTAAACATTCCTACGTGTATTGCTTTTGATGTGCAAGCAGCCTGTACAGGATTTATTTACGGATTAAGCATTGCCGATCAATTTATTAAAAACGGAACCGTGCAAAATGCAGTGGTTGTTGGTGCGGAACTGATGAGCCGTGTCATCGATTGGTCAGATCGTTCCACTTGTGTGTTATTTGGTGATGGTGCAGGGGCTGTGGTGTTAAAGGCCAGCGAGACACCGGGTATCGTATCAACCAACCTTTACGCACAAGGCAGTTTTGGTGATCTATTGACGGTTGAGAACATGCAGCTTGCAGATTACACCGGAATCATTCCTGGTACCGTTAAGACAGATAATAACAATGCCGATCTCATGCAATTAAGCCCTTATGTAAAAATGCAAGGGCAAAAAGTATTTAAAATCGCGGTGAGCAAATTCGGTGAAATGGTCAAAGATATTCAAGAGAAACATCACTTGAGTTCAGAACAAATTGACTGGTTGATCCCTCATCAAGCAAACATTCGCATTATTCAAGCCACTGCTGAGAAGCTAGGACTTTCCATGGAGAAAGTCATTTGTACCGTTGATACGCATAGCAATACTTCCAGTGCTTCTATTCCATTAGCGCTGGACACTGCTGTGAGAGACGGTCGTGTTAAGCCAGGCCAAACGCTATTATTGGAAGCTTTTGGTGGTGGATTAACCTGGGGCTCAGCGCTCGTTAAATATTAATCTATAAGACAACATTTATTATGGTTAAGCCTGTTCAATCACTCGCATTTGTTTTCCCTGGCCAAGGTTCACAACAACTAGGGATGCTCAAAGCCGCTAATCAGATCTATCCTTTAATTCAAGAAACGTTCATACAAGCGTCCGAAGCATTGAGTAAAGATCTGTGGGCTCTGACACAAGCAGATAGCGATACCGAATTAAATCAAACCCAAAATACACAACCTGTTTTGCTAACCGCTTCTGTCGCATTGTGGCGTGTTTGGCAACAACAAAAGGGGCCAATTCCCGCTTTTTTAGCAGGGCATAGCTTAGGCGAATATACCGCGCTTGTTTGTGCGAATGCCTTTAGTTTAGAAGACGCGGTTAAATTGGTTGCTTACCGCGGCGAATTGATGCAAACCGCAGTGCCAGCGGGAAAAGGCGCGATGGCTGCCATTATTGGTATGGATGATACCGATGTATTGGAAGCCGTTTGCTCCGAGGTTGCCAATGGACAAGTGGTTTCTTGTGCAAATTTTAATGCCGTAGGGCAAACGGTTATCGCCGGGGATACCGAAGCGGTTGAAAGAGCGTGCACATTGGCAAAAGAACGTGGCGCCAAAAAAGCCATTTTATTGCCTGTCAGTGTGCCTTCGCATTGTGCCCTCATGAAAAGTGCAGCAGAAAAATTAAAAGAAGCATTAGCGAATATTCGTTTATCATCGCCTACCATTCCTGTGATTCAAAACGTCGATGTGATGACGCATCAACAGCCTGATGATATTCGAGCCGGTCTTATCCAGCAGCTCTATTGTCCTGTGCGTTGGGTAGAAACCATCCAACGGTTGGTGAATGAAGGTACGCAACAAGTCGTTGAATGTGGCCCGGGCAAAGTGTTATCAGGACTCATTAAACGGATCGATCCTTTAATTAAACCCTTAAATATTGAGCTTCCCAGTGATCTGGAAGCGACATTACATTTATTGAACAGTTAAACGCGAGGGGAAATAGTATGTGGCAACTTTCTTCATTAGAAGGCAAAGTCGCTTTAGTCACGGGTGCGAGTCGTGGTATTGGCCAAGCAATAGCACTCACCTTAGGGCAGATGGGGGCCACAGTCATTGGCAGCGCGACTTCTGAAAAAGGCGCGATGAGTATTTCGCACTATTTCGAGCAGCAAGGTATCAAAGGCTATGGTGTGGTTTTAGATGTTTGCAATGCCGAAAGCGTCACAGCTTTGATTGCAGATATTAAAAGCAAAGCCGGTGCTCCCATTTCTATTCTCGTTAATAACGCTGGTGTTACCAATGATAATTTAATGCTGCGCATGAAAGATGAAGAGTGGGATAAGACCATTGAAACAAATTTAACGGGTGTGTTTCGTGTAACGAAAGCATGCTTGCGGGATATGGTTAAGATGCAGTGGGGTAGAATTATCTCAGTCAGCTCTGTTGTTGGTGCAACAGGCAATGCAGGTCAAGCAAACTATGCTGCGACTAAAGCGGGTGTGATCGGTTTTTCAAAATCCTTGGCAAAAGAAATTGCATCGCGTGGTATTACCGTGAATGTGATTGCGCCCGGATTTATTGATACTGATATGACACGTGAATTAAATGACGCACAGCGCACAGGATTATTACAAAGCATTCCCATGGGTAAGATGGGGGATGCAACAGATATTGCTGCTAGCGTTGCCTTTTTGGCATCAGAGCAAGCTAGCTATATCACGGGGGAAACCATCCACGTGAATGGTGGAATGTACATGAGTTAAATAACTTAAAATTAGATTACCTGAGGAAGAAAGGTGGCGTGAGGAACGGAATTTTGCTAGCATTTCCGCACGTTAAGCCCAGGTGTTTTTTGGGTAGTTAGTTTTTTACTTATTAAACTGTGGAGCGCAAGTCGAAAAAATGGCTGAGGAACAAGTTGTCATGAACAGTATTGAGGAGCGGGTAACCGATATCGTCGTTGAGCAATTAGGTCTTGAACGCGATAAGGTCCAACCAGAATCTAAATTTGTAGATGATTTGGGTGCAGACTCACTCGACACGGTCGAGTTAGTAATGGCCCTAGAAGAAGAATTTGAGATTGAGATCCCTGACGAAGAAGCTGGGAACATCACTACTCTTCGTGAAGCGATTGCATACGTCGAAGAACACGCTAAGAAGAAGTAACGCTTTTGGGTGGCACATCCTTGGGGTGTGCCACTTAATGCAATGGAGCTAATATGAGCAGTCAACGACAACGTCGAGTAGTAGTGACTGGCTTAGGGATCATTTCGCCACTTGGAAATGCAGTGGAACCTACCTGGCGAAATATTCTTGCTGGAAAGAGCGGTATCACGCTGATCGACAGTTTTGATGTGAGCAACTATAGTGCGCGCATTGGCGGGTTGATCCGAAATTTCGATCCCAATGATTATGGTATTTCATCAAAAGATGTCCGCAAAATGGATACTTTTGTGCAATACGGTATTGCTGCTGCAGTTCAAGCAATTCAAGACGCAGGCTTAGCAGCCAATCCGGACAACGCTGCCAGAATTGGTATATCCGTTGGTTCAGGAATTGGTGGTCTTGCGTTCATCGAAAAGAATTATGAAGAATTATTAAAGGCCGGCCCAAGGCGGGTGTCCCCATTTTTTATTCCGGGCGCCATCATCAATATGATTTCTGGGCATGTCTCGATTATGTATGGCTTTAAAGGCCCTAATCTTGCATTTGCAACGGCTTGCACAACAGGTGCTCATAGCATCGGTATGGCTGCTCGCAGCGTTGTCTATGGTGATGCTGACATCATGATCGCCGGTGGAGCTGAAAGAGCAAGTACACCGCTTGGATTAGGTGGTTTTGCGGCTTCGCGCGCTTTATCAACCCGTAATGATGAACCTGAAAAGGCAAGTCGCCCTTGGGATAAAGACCGAGATGGTTTTGTGCTGGGTGATGGTTCAGGTGTTGTGGTGCTTGAAGAGTATGAGCATGCCAAAAAACGCGGTGCAAAAATTTACGCTGAATTAGTGGGTTTTGGAATGAGCGCATCAGCTTTCCATATCACTTCTTACTCAGAAGGTGGTCTTGGTGAAGCGGCGGCAATGACAAATGCGTTACAAGATGCCGGATTAAATCAGGATGCCGTGGACTATGTGAACGCTCATGGTACCTCCACGCCGGTAGGTGATTTAGGAGAATGCTTAGCCATCAAAGCAGCCTTAGGCGAACATGCGAAGCGTGTTCCTGTGAGTTCAACTAAATCGATGACGGGGCATTTACTGGGAGCTGCTGGTGCTGTTGAAGCTATTTTCTCCATATTAGCTTTACGGGATCAGATTGCACCACCCACAATTAACCTTGAAAATCCAAGTCCTGAGTGTGATTTAGATTTTATTCCCAATCATGCTCGCGAAATGAAGATGGACATTTGTATGTCTAATTCATTTGGCTTTGGCGGGACAAACGGCGCGTTGATTTTTAAACGCATTTAAATGTTTAAGAGAGCTTTAGTTGTTTATAAGTGAACAGAAGGTTGTTTGAGCGCCACAGGCGCGAGTTTCCTGAAGTGAGCGTTAAACAACCAAAGCTCTCAAATATCAGTATCTTTAAGAATCACCATGGCACGTCTGAAATATCTCACTATCGCTTTTGTGTCGCTGTTGTTACTGGCATTTTCTTATGTGGCACTTTTTTTTCCATTTAAGCCGCTCAATACGAATTCCTCTGCGATCTATTTTCAAATTATGGAAGGAAGTTCTGTTCGAACGATTCTTTCACAGCTAGAAGAGAGACAAGTCATTCGTTCCTTTGAAGCGCCGCTTTTTTACGCTTATATTAAGGTAAAAGGCTTACATAAAGGGATCCAAGCCGGAGAATATGTTTTTCCGCGCAATATTACCCCAGCTCAATTATTGAATAAATTTATCAAGGGCGATGTCATCATTCATTCTTTTACCGTGACAGAAGGGATGACTTTTGCTCAAATGCTAAGGGCGATGCAATTTCATCCGGCAATTAAAAAAACGCTATGGGAAAAAAGTGATCAGGAAATGATGGCGTCTTTAGGAGAATCAGGCTCTCCAGAAGGATTATTTTTTCCAGATACATATCACTTCAAAGCGAAAACAACAGATAAGACTTTACTGTTGCGTGCCAGAAGAACAATGAACGAAAAATTAACCAAAGCTTGGCAAAATCGTGATGTGAATATTGTGATTAAGTCACCTTATGAAGCGCTTATTTTGGCATCTATTATCGAAAAAGAGACAGGTAGTGATGTTGAGCGTGAGAAAATTTCTGGAGTATTTCAAAGAAGAATACTGAAAAATATGCGTTTGCAAGCTGATCCCACGGTTGTTTATGGGCTACAAAACTTATACAACGGTTATATCACCAAAGAGAATTTACAATCAGATAATCCCTATAACACTTATCGTCACGCGGGTTTGCCCCCAGGACCTATTGCGCTACCTGGCATAAAATCGATTGAGGCAGCACTTCACCCTGATAAAAGCGAAGCGCTTTATTTTGTGGCCAAAGGTGATGGCACGCACGTATTTTCCAATACGCTACTAGAGCATAATCAAGCGGTTGCTCGATATATCGCTACACTCAGAGGCAAGGATATCTAATGAGTCCAAAAAATAATCCTAAATTTATTACTGTTGAGGGCATTGAAGGTGTTGGAAAATCAAGCAACATTCAATTTATAGCCCAGTGCCTTGAGAAAAAAGGGTGCGAAGTTGTCTTAACACGAGAACCTGGCGGTACGCCCTTGGGTGAACGTGTTCGGGATATTTTACTAACAGAATTTCCAGAAAAGACCTTGCCACAAACCGAATTATTGTTACTGTATGCTGCAAGATCACAACATGTTGAACAGGTGATAAAACCTGCGTTACAGGAAGGTAAGTGGGTTATTTGTGATCGTTTTACCGATGCAACGTATGCCTATCAAGGCGCAGGACGTGGCATCGATTTGAATACCATCGATCGCTTGAATGAATGGACGTTGGGCAACTTTCGACCAGATTATACGCTGATCTTAGATGCGCCTGTTGAAGTGGCTTTAGGTCGCATTCAACATAATCGCGTGCTTGATCGCTTTGAAAAAGAAAAAGCATCGTTTTTTGAAAAAATTCGTCAGTTCTATTTAACACGAGCATCACAGAACCCGGAGCAATATATTGTCGTTGATGCTTCAAAAGAATTGAGTCAGGTGAAAGAACGTTTAAGCGACATTATTGAATCGCATTGGATGTCTTTTGCATGAAGCAAAATGCAGCGTATCCCTGGCTTCACAAGGTAGCGCATCAATTAGAAAAATTGTACCAGTCAAAAAAATTTCCCCATGCTTTATTACTTGTGGGACAAGAAGGACTTGGTCAAGAAACCTTGGTGAACGATCTCTCGCAATTATTATTGTGTCTGAAGCCCCAAGGGAATCGTGCTTGTGGGCATTGTCGTTCATGTCATCTTTTATCAGAGCAACATCATCCTGATTTTCGTTACTTAGGTGAGAATAATGTCAATATCAGTATTGATGATGTGCGTGAGATCATTGTTTATTTAAGCCAAGCATCTCATCAATCTGGCAATCGTGTCGTGGTGATAGTGGCTGATAATTTAACGGTAGCTTGTGCTAATGCCCTGCTTAAAACATTAGAAGAGCCCCCTCAACACACTTTTTTTATTTTATTGGCTAAACATCAAAACGCTGTTTTACCGACCGTTAAAAGTCGTTGTTTTGTTCTACCCGTGCCAGTGCCTTCTCGTAAAGAGGGTGTAAACTGGCTACAGCAACAGTATCCGACAAAAGCTGTCCCCGATTTAATGTGGCAGCTTAAAGTAGCGGGGGGAGTTCCCCTTAAAACACTGGATGTATCAGGGGCAGAGCTTGCAATAATCCTTTGTTCAGAAAGCCTTAGCGATTTTTATGCGCCGGATAACCAGCGTTGGTTAATGTCTGACACACGAGAAGCACTATACTTGCTATATTATTGGATAACTGAGTTGATTCTTTTTATTGCAAGTGGCCGAACTGTGTTTACAGCCACGCATGCCTCGCAATTAGCGAGTTTGTCGCACCTTCCTATTTCGCGCTTATTTGGCTTTTTAGATAGCGTGGTTGATGCGATACAAGCACTAAAGCAGCCGGGGCTCAACAAGCAGTTATTATTGGAATCACTTTTTAATGAATGGCATGTGTTGAGGGGAGTAAAGAATGAACTCTGCCAACTTACCGATGGAAGAGGAAGCCGCTAAACCAAAGCATGGCGTCTTATCTTTGACCATTCGGGATAAAGCGGTGTTATATGCAACGTATATGCCTTTTATTAAAAATGGTGGCTTATTTATTCCTACCAATAAACCGTATCAATTGGGGGATGAAATCAGCATGTTCCTCAATTTAATGGAAGAAACTGAAAAGTTACCTTTGACTGCAAAAGTTGTTTGGATCACACCAAGTGGTGCTCAAGGTAATCGTGCTGCAGGTGTTGGTGTACAGTTTAATGGTGAAGAGGGTTCAAAAGTTCGTAATAAGATTGAAACTTACTTAGCAGGTGCTTTAAAATCCGAACGTCCTACCCATACATTGTAGCCATTCTATGAATACTTATGTTGATTCCCATTGCCACCTAAATATGCTTGAAGATGTTGATGCTGCTTTGTTATATGCCAAAGAGCAAGGCGTCATGCATTTTTTATGCGTTGCCGTGACATTAGACGATCATAAAGCCTTAACGCAAATCACCAATGCTCATCCGAATGTGTATATTTCTGTTGGCTTGCACCCTAATGAATTGCCAGAACATGTCATTAGCGCGTCTGATTTATACCCTTTAGCGAAAAATGAGCGTGTCATTGCCATTGGTGAAACTGGTTTAGATTACTTTCGAGTAGAGGGTGATAAAAAGTGGCAACAAGATAGATTCATTGCCCATATTGAATGTGCAAAGCAACTAGATAAGCCATTGATTATTCATACCCGTCAAGCCAAAGAAGATACTATCAAGTTGCTTCAAGAAAATGATGCTAAACGTGTTGGTGGAGTTATGCATTGTTTTACTGAAGATTGGGAAACTGCACGTCAGGCGCTTGATTTAGACTTTTATATTTCTTTCTCAGGCATTGTGACGTTTAAAAATGCGACCGAGTTACAAGCTGTCGCTAAAAAAGTGCCTTTAGATAGAATGTTAATTGAAACGGATTCACCGTATCTGGCTCCTGTGCCGCATCGCGGAAAAACGAATCAACCCGGTTATGTTTGTCATGTTGCTGAGTTTATTTCGGCACTACGTGGTGAAACAATTGAGACGATTGCAAAGCATACCACTGAAAACTTCTTTACTTTGTTTTCCCCTCCATCGTAGCATTGAATATATTTTGACGAAGCTAGATGAGGAATTTGCCATGTTGTACAGGATGTCACTGATAATATTAGTCACTTTATGCAGCTACCCTACAATAAGCTTGTCTTCTGAGCTGAAATCTACCGTTGAAATTAAGTCTAAAAATGAGCTTCAACAGCTCATGGCTGAAGCAAACAAAGGCAATACGACAGCTCTTGTAAAGTTAGGTGACCACTATTACTTTGGTCGCAAAATTAACCACAACTTAACAAAATCAGTTCATTATTATCAAAAGGCGAGCCAATTAGGTGATCCCATGGCGGATTATCGTTTAGGAGGTTTGTATAGCAAAGGTAAAGGCGTTGAAAAAAACCTTAAAACAGCTTTTGAATATTATGAGAAAGCGGCGAACAAAGGTTTAGTCGCTGCACAAATGCGCATGGCTTTTTTATATGAAAAAGGAGCAGGCGTAGAAAGAGATCCGCAAAAGTCCTTGGAATGGTATCGCAAAGCTGCCGCAAAAGGGCATCCTCAAGCTCAATATAAATTAGGGTTGGCACTTGGCACAGGTATGGGAACCGCTGAAAATATTCCACAAGCGGTGGCATGGTTAGAGCGTGCAGCAAAGCAAGGTTCGCAATTAAGCAGCGTTTATAAAACCAAATTGCAAGAAAAAGTTTCTCCACAAGCATTGGCTGAAGCTCGTTTGCAAGTTGAGCATGAAATTCATGCACAATTATCCCAAATTTAGTAAAGCCGATTATACTTTACCCAATCATACAGATTGGCAGGGACGAACAGATAATAGCGATACAGCGGATCGTTTTTTTCAAATCGTTCAATGTAAAAGTATCGAAACATTCATAGCCGACTCATCGATAATGCAAAACCCCATAGTCACGTTGTTGGGGTTTGCATGTGATGAAGGCGTACGGCGCAACCTTGGTCGCGTTGGGGCAAAAGCGGCTCCTCAAGCATTACGACAAGCCTTAGCAAACTTTCCCTTACATGAAAAAGCGTTATCGATTGAGATCCTCGATCTTGGCGATATTACCTGTCCTAGTGGTCATTTAGAGCAAGCGCAATATTATTTGAGTGAAACAGTAAAATCGCTGCTGGCTAAACGTGCTTTCCCTATTGTATTAGGCGGAGGGCATGAAACGGCTTGGGGAACCTACTGTGGCTTAAAAGATGCCATTTCTGGCAAAAATGTCGCTATTATTAATTTTGATGCACACTTTGATATGCGACCAAAGTTACCTGGAGATCAAGGTTCATCTGGTACCGCCTTTTTGCAAATGGCGAAAGAGTGTCAGGCAAGAAAAGCTGCTTTTAATTATTATTGTTTAGGCATTAAACAAAGTAGTAACACACAAGCTTTGTTTAATACTGCCAAACAATGGAACGTTAAATATCTGAGCTGTGAACAGATGTATGAATCAGCTTTAAAAGCACAGCACTTCATTGACAATATTATTGCTTCACACGATGTTATCTATGTCAGCGTTTGTTTAGATGTTTTTTCAGGCGCTTATGCGCCTGGAGTAAGCGCCGTATCGCCTTTCGGTTTAGCACCATGGCAAGTTTTGCCATTATTACAACGCCTTGCCTGTTCTAAAAAAGTGATTGCATTAGAGGTGGTTGAATTAGCACCACCTTATGATCAAAACAACATCACAGCCAAGCTGGGTGCACAATGTATTGCGGAGTTCTTATACCGTTATGAATCATTCAATTTGGCATGACGCGCATCTTGTAACAATGGATGGCCTGAATGATTATGGCATGATTCAAAATGGAGCCATGGTTTTAGAAAATAGCAAGATTGTCTGGATCGGTAAAGAAGCTGATCTCCCGTCACATTACACAAAACAAGCACGTTTCCATTCTGCCGAAGGCCGCTGTATTACGCCTGGTTTAATTGACTGTCATACCCATCTCGTTTATGCAGAAAATCGTGTCAATGATTTTGAACTACGGTTAAAGGGTCAAAAGGGCGGAGGTATTTTAACTACCGTTGAAGCAACTCGCCAAGCGAGCTTTGCTGAACTATATGAAGCAGCTGCAAAGCGCTTGCAATCCATGATAATAGCGGGTGTGACAACGCTTGAGATCAAATCAGGTTATGGCTTAGATTTAGAAACAGAACGAAGAATGCTTCAAGTTGCCAGAGCGTTATCCGAAAATTATCCTGTTGATATTCAGACCACTTTTTTAGGGGCTCATGTTTTACCTCGTGAGTTTTCAAATAATCAGCTCTATATGAATCATTTGGTCAATGTAGTGTTGCCTACTTTGATTAAAGAAAATTTAGTGGATGCGATCGATGGCTTTTGTGAAACAGGTGCATTTAGTGCAAAAGATCTGGCGCCGTTGTTTGCTTTCGCGCAAAAAAATCACTTACCGATTAAAATTCATGCAGAACAATTATCACGAGGACTTGGACCATCATTAGCGGTTGAATTTAAAGCTGTGAGTGCTGATCACCTAGAATATTTAGATGAAGAAGGTGTAAAGCTTCTCAAAGCGGCAGGAAGTGTTGCCGTTTTATTGCCTGGTGCTTGCTACTTCTTGCAGCAAACTGTGAAGCCTCCTGTTCAATTATTACGAAAATACGGGATACCTATCGCATTATCAACAGACTGCAATCCTGGCACGTCTCCCACAACCTCATTGCTATTAATGATGAACATGGGTTGCTTGCTGTTTGGCTTAACACCGCTTGAAGCCCTGCAAGGTGTCACACTGCAAGCGGCAAAAGCATTAAATATGAATAATCATAAAGGTAAATTAGCACAAGGTTTTATTGCTGATTTTGTGTTATGGGATATCAAGTCGCCTGCGGAATTAAGCTATTACTTTGGTGAAAATCGCTGTGAGAGTGTCATCAAAAATGGAAAAGTAGTCTATGCCAGATAATCGTTTTGATAAAAATCGCCAAATCAAAGCACAAAGAGGTAATCGCTTAAACGCAAAAAGCTGGCAAACCGAAGCCGCATTACGTCTTTTGATGAACAATCTTGATAATGAGGTCGCAGAAGATGCAAGCCGATTGGTTGTTTATGGTGGGATAGGAAGAGCTGCTCGTAATTGGCCTTGCTACGATCAAATCATCGAGGTATTGCTACGGTTAGAAAACGATGAAACATTACTGATCCAATCGGGTAAACCGGTTGGTGTTTTTAAAACCCACATTTTTGCACCAAGAATACTCATTGCCAATTCGAATCTGGTCCCTGCCTTTGCTAGCTGGGATCATTTTAACGATTTAGATCGAAAGGGTTTGATGATGTATGGTCAAATGACAGCGGGTTCTTGGATCTATATCGGCACGCAAGGCATTATCCAAGGAACCTATGAGACGTTTAAGCAAGCGTTGCGCCAACACTATGCAAACGATGCAAAGGGCCGCTGGATTTTAACGGCAGGGTTAGGTGGTATGGGTGGTGCGCAACCTTTAGCCGCTAAAATGGCGGGATTATCTCTCTTGGCTGTTGAGTATGATCAACATCGTATCGATCGCCGCATAAGCAATGGTTACCTTGACATTGAATGCAAGACTCTCGATGAAGCTTTACATTATCTGAAAGAAGCACACAAGACAGGTAAAGTTATTACGATAGGGCTTCTTGGTAATGCAGCCATTGTTTATCCTGAATTAGTGAAAAGAAACATTAAACCTGATTTTGTCACAGATCAAACCAGCGCACATGATCCACTCAATGGTTATTATCCACCCGAATGGTCAATAGAAGAATGCCAACAAAAAAGAATCAGTGAGCCAGAAAGTGTTATTGAAGCAGCTAAGCGTGCCATGGCGACGCAAGTTCGAGCGATGCTGGCATTTCATAAAATGGGCATTCCGACATTTGATTATGGCAATAACATTCGGCAAATGGCCTTTGATATGGGGGTAAAAGACGCTTTTTCTTTTCCTGGTTTTGTTCCGGCTTATATACGGCCATTATTTTGCGAAGGCAAAGGGCCTTTTCGTTGGGTGGCATTATCAGGTGATCCTTCAGATATCTATAAAACCGATGAAAAAGTGAAAGAGCTACTCCCAAATGATCCGCATTTACATCATTGGTTAACCATGGCGAAATCGATCCCTTTTCAAGGATTACCTGCTCGGATTTGTTGGGTCGGACTTGGAGAGCGCGCGAAGCTGGGTTTGGCATTTAATGAGATGGTAAAAAAGGGCGAGGTGAGTGCACCAATTGTGATTGGACGTGATCATCTTGATGCGGGATCGGTGGCAAGTCCAAGACGCGAGACTGAAGCGATGTTAGATGGATCGGATGCGGTTTCTGATTGGCCCATTTTAAATGCTTTATTAAATTGTGCAAGCGGAGCAACGTGGGTGAGTTTTCATCACGGTGGTGGGGTTGGTATGGGTTATTCGCAACATGCAGGAGTTGTTATTGTTGCGGATGGCACAGATGAAGCTGCCGAGAAATTAAACCGTGTTTTAACCAACGATCCAGCGACAGGCGTGATGCGACATGCTGATGCAGGTTACGAGTTGGCTATCGATTGTGCGAAACAATTTCACTTAGATTTACCAATGCTAGGAAAATAGTGATGCAAGATCTCATTGTTAAGGCAGGTAAGCTATCTTTAGAAGATCTTAAAAATGTTTATACCACTCATGGGCGTATATCATTAGATGAAAGTAGTAAGCCGGAAGTTCTAGCGTCTAAGAAAGTGGTTGACCATTATATTAAAACAGGCAAAGTTGCCTATGGGATCAACACGGGTTTTGGCAAATTAGCTGGCGTTGTAATTCCAACAGAACAGTTGCTAAAGTTGCAAAGAAATCTGGTTCTGTCTCATGCGTGTGGCGTGGGAGCGCCATTAGATTTGCCCACCGTTCGTATGATTTTATTATTAAAGATCAATTCTCTCATGCAAGGTTATTCTGGAGTCAGTTGGGAATTGATCGAGAGACTAACCACCTTTTTTAATACGGCTATTTATCCTTGCATTCCTGAAAAGGGATCGGTTGGCGCTTCTGGTGATTTAGCACCGCTTGCACATCTTGCTTTAGCCTTAATAGGCGAGGGAGAAGTGTTTTATCAAGATAAACTGCAAAGTGCAAAATCTGTTTTGAAAAAAATTGGTATGGCGCCTTTTTCATTAGCACCTAAAGAAGGGTTGGCATTATTAAATGGGACTCAAGTATCAACCGCGCTTCTTGCTAGAGCGATGATCCGCTGTCAAAGATTATTAGATGCAGCACTCGTTGCGGGTGCGATATCGATGGCAGCAACGCAAGCTGACTTGCATCCTTTAGATTCTCGTATTCATGATTTACGGGGATTATCTGGTCAAACAGATGTTGCAAAATGTTTAGCTATGCTTTTGGGTGATAATAAGAGCATGAGCGCACCATTGACAAATCAAGTGCAAAATCCCTATTCATTACGTTGCCAGCCACAAGTATTAGGTGCTTGTGTTATGCAGATGCGTTATGTTGCAAGTGTGCTTCAGATTGAAATAAATGCTATTACGGATAATCCATTAGTGTTTGCAAAAGATAATGAGATTATTTCAGGCGGAAATTTTCATGCTCAAGCTGTGGGTCTTGCAGCAGATGCACTTGCTTGTGCTATTGCGACGATAGCGACGATTTCAGAAAGAAGAACAGCCTTATTATTAGATCCAAATTTTTCTGGGTTGCCTGCATTTTTAGTGACTGCAAGTGGTGAAAATTCTGGCTTTATGATTGCACAAGTAACTGCTGCTGCACTGACAAGTGAAAATAAGGTTTTAGCACATCCTTCCAGTGTTGATTCCATACCAACTTCTATGAACCAAGAAGATCATGTTAGTATGGCAACTTTTGCAGCACGTCGTTTAAATGAAATGATTGATAATAGTATGACAGTTGTCGCAATAGAATTGTTAGCTGCATGTCAGGGGATGGATCTGTTAGAACAAAAACCGCGCACTACGCATTTAAAAAAGTTTTATGATAAGATCAGAAGTGTTGTTTCTTTTTACGATATTGACAGGTACTTTGCACCTGACATAACAAAAGTTAAAGAAATGATTGAAATGCATGAATTTGCATTGACAACTCATGGAAGTAATATATTTGAGGCTAACAGATCCTAAAGTAAAATAGGAGAACTCGTGCCAAGAGTATGTGTTGTTTAGTGTTTTAAGAAGAGGTAGTTTATTTATGCGTGAGCTTATCAGCAATGAAATCCATCAAATCGCTGGTGGAGATTTTATCAAAGATGTTAAAGGGATCTACCAAGACGGCCTTGGCGGTTATGGGTTAACGACTGGCGTTATTTCATTGAGTACCGGGATGTTACTTGGGAGCTTGCTACCCAAAGCGGGTCCGTTCTTAGCGATTGGTGCTTTGATTGCGTATGCCATTTATGACACGCAACAAGTTAACAAAATTGTTTAATATTGTTTAATAAAAAAATCGCGCATTTGTGTAGTAGCGCGATTTTTTCAATTGAGATCCAAAGTAGAAGACTATAAGCGGTTAGTGTTTCTTAAAGATGGAGCGACTACTGCATCGTCTTTTTCAACGCGATTTAACACTTCCCCTACTGCAAGCGCAAAACTTAATTTTGCGACTCTAGGATCCAGCTGAATGCGATCAGGGACTTGGCTGGTTGAGGGGCGTGTGTGTGTAAAATGTAATGACATTAGATAAATCCTAATTCAACTAACTTAATATGTTTGTTATCTTACCAGATAATTAAGCGTTGTAAAGAGGAATTTGAGAAATTAATCCGTGTAGATAAACGATGAAAGAGGGACTTAGCGCTTAGTGGGAGTTGTGGGACGTGTTTCTGAGGCTAGCATCGAAGCCATCAGCGCTGCCATTTGTTTGCGAGCTTCTTCTTCTGAAACAGCCATTACTGCATTAGGAATTGTCGCCGTCGCTTTTTGCCCGATAGCAATAAGCTCTGCATCGGGTTTTGTGCCTGATTCTGCCTGATTGATTAATAGATCCACAGTTTTCACGTTATTGGTTACTTTATTAAGAGATGAAAAGATCACTGCCATGACTGCTACTACCTATTTGGCATTTACTACATTGGGGACAATTATACCACGCCTCAATAAAAACGGTAGTTAGTTACAATTAACTACGAAGGCTTGTTCTTGTCCTTTGTCTTGTCTTTATTTTGCGGATTAAGCTGTTTTAATAATTGCGAAACTGCCTGGAACATAGATTCAATAGCCTCAACAAAAGGAGGTTTGGGATGGGCAAGCTGAATTGAATCAGGCAAGGGTGGCTTTGCACCTGTGTCTCCTAGTGCCTTTTGAAAGGACTGCTTTTCCTCTTCGCGCACTGCTTTTTCACCCTTTTTGGACTCATCCTGAGCACTTGGGCTAAAAGTGAGTGGCTTGGAATCTTCATCTATGTCAACCATGGTCTAGCCTCTTTTATGACATTCTTTATATAAGTATGACACAAAAAGATAGCTGTCTAAATTATTTAAATGTGAAGTTATATCAAATAGTTAGAATAAAAAGCGGGGATATTAACGATTTTCAGTAAAAGGGGTATAAGGAAATATGCCTTCTTTTTCATAAAGGCGGCCACTCGCTACGCCTTGTTCATAAAGGGCTTTAAATTTTAGGATAAGAAACTCAATAGCTGCGGCCTGTTGTCCCGCTTCAAGGCGTGTTTCAATAATTCGCATCATTTGCTCTGCTTGCGATCTGAAATCTAAGACATTTAGGTCAGCCATTAAACTCTCCGTGGCGTTTATCGAAATGCTGGCTCCGGATCCTATGGTGCTGCACTTCATAATCGATAATGTTCATGGGATTATAGCAAACCCCCTCTGTAATGTGCATCATGTTTTCAAAAGTAGGCGGATTCGAGTAAAATAGTCCTATTTGCAGGAAAATTCGATGAATATACCCCAAATCCTCGTGACAGAGAGCGCTAAAGAGCACTTTATGCATCTGATTGTTAAGGAAGAAATGCCTGGAATGGGGTTGCGGATTTTTTTAGATCAGCCAGGGCACCCTAAAGCCGATGTCAGTATTGCCTTTTGCCCACCAGGTGAGCATCGCGGTACAGATATACCATTACCCTTCACTGGCTTCACCCTCTATATTGATAAGACAAGTAGCCAATACTTAGAAGGTGCTGAAATTGATTTCAAAAAAGATGCGTTAGGTGGTCAATTAGCTATCAGTGCCCCGAACTTACATGGTTCAAAGCCTGAAGGTGATGCATCATTAACTGAGCGCGTTAATTACATATTAATGAATGAGATCAATCCCAGTTTGGCGAGTCATGGTGGTAAAGTGAGCCTGGTTGAGATAACGCCAAACAATGAAGTGGTATTACGTTTTGGTGGTGGTTGTCATGGTTGTGGTATGGCTGATGTGACTCTTAAGCAAGGGATCGAAAAGACATTAATGACTCAGTTACCAGAAATTATGGCCGTGATCGATGTAACCGACCATAGCATGGGTGAAAACCCTTATTACGCGACAACCTAAAGGATCTAATGTGATGACGGATAAAAAAATAAAGACGATCCAGCGAACAGGTTATGTAAGCGAGATCGATCAGTTTCTAAGAGACTACGATACTAGTCATCGTACTTTTGGTGATTCAAGAAAAAAAGAAATCCAAAAGCATCAACGTATTTTTGCGAAACGTGATGCAGTGGTAGAAGCAGAAGAATCACCTATTTGGCAGAAATTTTAGGTTGGCCCCTACAAAATATTAATTAAGTTATATAACTTGTAACTAACAAACTAGACTATCGATATAGGTCTCGATTATACTTCAAGTAATAGTGAGTCAATGTTCAAAAGAGGTTGCTCTATGTATAATAATCCCAAACGCAGTGGCGGTGTTTTAGTAAACTATGCCGATTTCGATCTATTAGATACCTTAAGCTATCAAGCACGTACAACCGGCTTAAAAGGCAACGAACTCAACTTCGTACTTTTAAAACAAGGTATATTGATGGATGGTTCTGAATTGCGTCATAGTGTGGATAGAACACATGAATTCAATCCAACTCATGGACGAAGAGCACCTGATGTTCCGCATCCAAGACAAAAATTGCGTGATGATCTTGAGTTTGAAATGGCGAATAAAATGAAACCTCGTCCTTACTAACTAAGTTTCATCTCTTAAAAAACCACCTTAATCGGTGGTTTTTTTTTATGGCTTTCATCTCACCCTTTCGATAAGCTTAAGCCCTTTCATTTAGCACAGAAGGATATTCCATGCGAATTGTGCGTTATTGGCAAGAAGGGTTATGGCAAACAATTTACAATCAACAACCTTTGCCAAAAGCACTTGTTGAAACAGCATGGCAATGCGAGCGTGCTGAAGTTGATGCAGGGGAACTGCAAACGGCTTTTCCAATAGACACACAGACAGCTGTTTGGGTTGCACCTTTAGTGTTCTATAAATCTCATCCACGTCCAGAATATTGGGTTCCACTCTGGTTACCAGCCCTTGCTGAAAAAAATCATCTTGCGTTGCGCAAAGATAATTCCTTACCGTGGGTACCTGCGAGTCAATTTGATACTTGTCAGAATGGCCCCTTTCAAGGTGAACGTGGTGCCGTTGATGATTGGTTGCGTTATGAATGCTTAGATGAAAATAATGAATTTGTTTGGGAAACGTGGTCTGAATGCGTAAAAGCTTGCATTGAAGCATTAGATATTTTTAGTGAGCAACCTTGGCAACAAGTACTCATTGAGTGTGGTTTTGAAGTGATGTCACAGTCCATGATATGGACAGAAGCTGCATTGCTAGGTCATACCGTAAGTGCAAATGAACTGTCACCCTTATTAAAACAATTCTGTGAAATTGAAGAAGTTGGAAAGTTGATAAGCGATGATGATGTCTTATTACCGATTTCAGCTTTATTATGTGGCAGCGCGAAAAAAGAATTATCGCACAGTACCTATGAAACAGTGAGAATGCTGCTTTCTTTTCAAGATGAAGCGCTCATCACTTTGCGCACGCCTGTTGGCAGTGACAAAGTCGGCTGTTTATCGACATTCATTGCATCGAAAATAGTAGAGCAAACCATTCAAACTCAGCGTTTCCCTCGGATCGGTTTGTTAAGCAGTGATACACAATGCACACAAGCGCTATTGCAAGCATTGATGCCTGCCAATGAAGCCGTTTCAATGGAACAGATAAAACAATCTTATGCAGATTATCAATATGGTTTGAAACTGTTTACGAAAGCAGCGATATCTGCTGAAACCGAAAAAGAATTGCTCGCGCTGCAACAACAAGATGAAGCGCTTGAAAAAGTGTTGGTGGGCTATTTTAAGAAACAAGATGAGCTAAAGCCTAAAAGCCGCTTAGCCAGATTTTTTAAAAAATTCAGCCGTGACAAACAAAAAGCTGCACAAGCATTGATGTTGAGTGAAAAAATTCGTAAGTGCAAAACGAAACGAACGAACATCCATCGTCAAATTGTCAACGTCGTGGAAACAATCAATGAAAATCGCCAATTTGAAAAAGAATGGCAAGCATGGTTGCAACAGGCTTTACCAGGCATTGCAGCCGATATTCAAGCGGTGCAACTAGCCTATAGCCATAAATTGTTATCAAGTACCTTGGCTTATTGGCAACAAACAACTAGCGATTGGTTAATCATTAACCCTCACGCAGATGAGTCGCTTGATCTTTTACTGGTTGATGAAGCACAAAAAAGATTGCCACAAGAAGTTGCTTCGCATTTGGCAAAAGCGAAACAAGCTTTATTTTTAGGGGATAATCAAGCTGATGAATCAACGCCTGCTATCAGTCAATTAGCAGAAGAAAGAGCCTTAGCTAAGCATCAATTAGATGACGAAGAAACGATTGAGCAAATGCATTACAAAGGCATGTTGCTGGGGACTGGTAATGCCTTTACCGTTGCCATGGCAAATACCAAAGTAAGCACGATTGCATTAGATGCAGGATTTTATCATCCTCAGATTGCAGGATTTCTCAAAGATGCAGTTCTCTCATCAACAGAGGATTTTACAATCGATGAAGGGCTGCACTTACTGAATATCACGGGTGGCGCAGAAAACAGAGGACATCAGTTGTTAAATGAGCTAGAAGCTCATGCCATTGTGAATTGGTTGATCAATGGTCCTTTGGCAAATAAGCAGCAACAGATCCAAATCTTTACGCCCTTTAGCCTTCAACAAGATTTTCTTAAGCAGCAATTGCAATTAGCGGGTGTTTCAAGTGCTGTTTATGATTTTGCACATTTACCGAATCAGGTGGGCGATTATGTCGTGTTTTCACCTGTTCACACGAATGCTTGTCGGCGTCCTTTTATTTTTGATAGAGGTTCCCATCATTTCTATCGCATGATGGCTAGGGCACGACGCGCATTTTGGATCATTGGTGATAAACGGATTTTCGATCCCAAAATGCATAGTCCTTCGGGCCAATTAGCAAAATGCATATTTGCGAAGGTACACCCTTGTGAAAAAAGAATGGAAGAAAGCGTTTAAGAGGCTTGCTGGTTGTTGTTGAGTTTGTTTCGATATTCCTCTAGGACTAACAAAAGCTCCTCATTGTCATCTGACTTAATTACATATTCGTTCATGCCGGCATCTAGGCAGATTTTCTTGTCCCGGTCACTCGTGCTGGAGGAGAAAGCAATTAAAGGTATGTTAGATTTGTCACTTTCAAGGGCGCGAATGTTTTGTGCAGCTTCGTAGCCATTCATTTGCGGTAAAAAGACATCCATGATGACCAGGTGATAGTTTGACTCTAAGATGGCACTAATGGCTTCGGTGCCACTGGCTACAGTGTCAACTTGATATCCATGGCCTTCAAGCATGCGCATGAGGACAGCTCGAGCAGTTCGACTGTTCTCAACCAGTAAAATTTTCAGCGGTGATTGGGTAGAAGAAGCCTGACTCATATATTAACCGTGGTATAATCTATTCCATTTAAGGTAAGAATAAGTTTACTCTGGTTTAGGCATGAGAGCCAATCACCCATCGTTTGGTTGGGAGCTAACAAGATAATGCGTTTAAGTAAGATTAAAATTGCGGGCTTCAAATCCTTTGTGGACCCGACGACGATTCAATTCACGGGTAACTTATCCGCTGTTGTTGGTCCGAATGGTTGCGGCAAATCGAACGTTATCGATGCTGTCCGCTGGGTTATGGGGGAATCTAACGCGAAATATTTGCGTGGTGGAGCCTTAACCGATGTTATTTTCAGCGGTTCATCAGGCAGAAAGCCTGTTGGCCAAGCGACCGTTGAGCTGATATTCGACAACAAAGAAGGTAAGTTAGGTGGCGAATATGCTGCTTATGCGGAAATCGCTATTAAGCGACAAGTGACAAGAGATGGTCAGTCAAATTATTTCCTAAATGGGCAACGTTGCCGTCGTAAAGATATTACCGATATCTTTTTGGGTACAGGTCTTGGTCCACGCAGTTATGCGATTATTGAGCAAGGGATGATTTCCCGGGTCATTGAAGCTAAGCCTGATGATTTGCGGATATTCGTTGAAGAAGCTGCCGGTATTTCCAAATACAAAGAACGTCGCAGAGAAACTGAAAATCGTATTTCTCATACCAACGACAATTTAGCTAGATTAAATGACTTGCGTGAGGAGCTGGCTAAACAGCTGCGACATTTAGAGCGCCAAGCAGAAGCAGCACAAAAATACCAAACATTAAAAACCCAAGAGAAACGGTTGGGCTCGCAACTTGCAGCCATGACATGGCATCGCATGGATGAAGAAATTAAAAGCTATGAAACGCTCATTCGTGAAACGCTCGTGGCAATGGAAGCTGAACAGGCAGCATTGCAACATCTTAAAACCGAATATGAAAAACAACGTATCGATCATGCTGAAATCACGGATGCACTGAATGAAGTGCAAAAACGTTATTACAGCATTGGGGGCGATATTGCCAAAATTGAACAAATTTTGCAGCATCACCATGAACGTAGACAACAATTTACTGCCGACAAAATAGAAGCAGAACAACAATTATTAACCACGCAAACCCAATTGGCGCATGATCAAGAAAATATCCGCGATCTACAGGAACGCTTGGATGATGCTTTGCCCGAATATGAAGAGCTTCAAGAACAAGCAGCGATACGTCAAGAGATGCAAGAGCAAGCTGAGCTTAGTTTGGAATCTTGGCGTGATAGAGTGACTCAATTACAACAAGCAAGCCAAGGTCCTATTAAGATTGCCGATTCTGAAAAAACCAAAATCGCACAATATGAAAGACAGATCCAGCATACTCAAGAACGACAAACGCGACTTGAGACACAGCTGCAACCCTTATCTTGTGAGCAAGATCTGCAAGATATTATTGTGCTAGATGAAAAAATTGAAATTGGTCAACAGAGCCAAGATAGTTTGATTGATGCATTACAAGAACAAGCAGAGCAAAAAGAACATCATCAATCTACTGTCAGCACATTGCGCCAACAAGTGAAATCCCTTTCACAAACGCTTAATACCGCGCAAGGTCAATTATCCGCATTGCAAACGTTGCAAGCAGCTTCCCTTGGTGAGAACGAAACATCGCGTAAGGCATGGTTACAAGAACAAGGTATCGACGAGCCCAAATATTTAGCGCAGCTTGTGAATGTCAAAGCAGGTTGGGAAGTTGCTGTTGAAACTGTTTTAGAAGGTTTCCTAGAAGCGGTTGGTATCCAAGGAACATTGATGAATGTCGATAACCTGGCAACCTTGCAAGGTACAGGTATCACATTAGTTGAATGGCAAGAAACCCCTCGCCACAACTTGCCCGATGTTGAGAATCGCTTAGTACATTTAGTAGAGAACAATCAACATTTGCCTTCGTGCTTGTATTTTGCTCTATACCAAGTTCATGTCAGTCATTCGAACGAGCATGCAAAAACATTAGTGGGTAACTTGCAAAATAATGAAAGCGTGATAACCCCTGAAGGTTGCTGGTTGGGTCAAGGCTGGATAAAAGTACGCAGCCAGCAAGAAGCAAGCGATGCGGGTGTGTTGCAACGTGCAGAGAAAATCAAAACACTGAATCAAGATGTTGAAGTCATGCAGCAACAATTAGAAACGCTGCAACTTGAAATTGACGAAGCAGAAGACGCTATTCGGAACTTTGAAGCGACGAGAGATTCCTTGCAGCAGCAAAAAAATACGTTGCAACAAGAACTATCAACATTACAAAGCGATAAACGCATCAAACAAAATCGGATTGAGCAAAACCAAAAACGTTATGGACAAATTCAGCAAGAGCTAACGGAATGTAAAGAGTTTATCCAAACCTCTCAGCAAGATGTCAATGCATCACGCTTCAAGTTACAAGAAGCGCTAGAAGCGATGTCGCAATTTACGGATGAACAAGAAAAACTCAGTTCGCAAAAAGATGCTTTACAAGAAGCCGTTCTGCAAACCAAATTGGCTGCCAAAGAAGCAACTGAGCGAGGCCATCAGTTAGCGATTACGGTACAAACCTTTAAAACACAAATCGAATCATTAACGTTAAATATTGATCGCTTTGAACAGCAAATCGAAAATGCTAAACATAAAGTTGAGCACATTGTTGAAATGCTTGAAAAGAATGAAGAACCGATTGCGCAATTCAAGGAAGATTTAGAATCGTTCCTTGAAAAGCGTTTAGTGGTTGAGGATGAGTTAAGCCAAACTCGCGATCAGGCAGCAGAATTTGATCAACGTATACGTACCATTGAGCAAGGCCAAGCTGCTCATGAGCAAAAGATCAATACAATGCGAGAGCATTTAGAAAGCACCAAAATGTCGTGGCAAGCATTATCGGTTCGACGAGAAAACACGCTTGAAAAACTTAAAAATGTTGAGCAGTCCATTGAAGACATTTTGGCAGGTATACCGCCTGAGGCAAATGAAGCCGATTGGACAGCAGAGCTTGCGAATATTGAACAACGTATAGGGCGACTTGGGGCAATTAACTTAGCTGCAATTGAAGAATTCCAAGCAGCACTTGCTCGTAAAGAATATTTAGATGCTCAGGTGAATGATTTAAATGAAGCGCTTGCGACTTTAGATAGTGCGATCAAGAAAATTGATAAAGAAACGCGAGCTAAATTCCAAGAAACCTTTGATAAAATCAATGGTACCTTCATACAAAGATTCCCAAGACTTTTTGGAGGTGGGGAAGCTTCTTTAGTCATGACAGGTGAAGACTTACTCGATACGGGTATAACGGTAACGGCAAGACCACCAGGAAAGAAAAACGTGAATATCACGCAACTCTCAGGTGGTGAAAAAGCGCTGACTGCCGTTGCTTTAGTATTCTCGATATTTGAACTGAATCCCGCACCATTTTGTATGCTAGATGAGGTAGACGCTCCGCTAGATGATACAAACGTGGGAAGATTTTGTAATCTCGTTAAAGAAATGTCTAGTTCTGTACAATTTATTTACATTAGTCACAACAAGCTTGCTATTGAAATGGCTGAACAGTTACAAGGCGTAACCATGCGAGAGCCTGGTGTCTCACGCTTAGTCACTGTCGACATTGAAGAAGCAAAATCAATGGCACACGTATAAGGGAGAATTTAACATGCAAACTGATTTGCAGTTGCTGTTGCTGATTATCGGTCTAGTGTTTGGTGGATTTATCCTTTATAACACGTTTAGACAGAAGAGTAAGAAAAGCACTTCATCCTATGAAGAGTTTGAATCAACGTCACCCAAAGCCACTACAAGTGAGCATCACGATCCCTTATTAGAAGATCTTGCACAAAGCCAGTCAGTAGGGAAAGTAGCGCAGGCAAATCCTCCGCTTGCGTCACAGGAATGGGATGAACCCAAATCGGATGTTGTATTTGAAGAACAACCGTTACAAATGGTTGAACCGATATTTGAAGCACCTAAGCCAGCACCTAGAAAGGTCATTAAATCGAAGAAGACAAGTGAAGTGATCGCACTGAGTATTATTCCTAAAAATGGATCTTTTACTGGGGCAATGCTCTCATCTGCATTAAAAACGAACCAATTTTATTATGGCGAACACAAAATTTTTCATCGCCATAAAGAGGATAATCCCAAAGCCCCCATTTTATTTAGTGTTGCGTCACTTGTTGAACCGGGTAATTTTGAAATTCATCAAATGTTTAACAAAGCCTATCCAGGCATTTTGCTTTGGATGATGTTGCCAGTCTCACAAGATGCCATGCAATGTTTTGATAAGATGTTAAAGAGTGCTAGACAATTAGCTTCCTTTTTGAATGCTGAACTGTGTGACACGAAGCGTTTGACATTAACGACCGAAGCGATTGCTACCATGAGAGAACGTGTACATCAATTCCAAGTGAATCAAGAGCAAGAACAAGAAGAACTAGAATATGAATTGGAAGATGTAAGGTAGTAAGCCGTGGTCAGTCCGGCAACGTTAAAGCGCATAAAAAAGCTCAAAGAACTTATCCGCGAGCATGATTATCGTTACTATGTTTTAGATGAACCCAGTATTCCTGACGCAGATTATGATGATTTGTTTGCGGAATTAAAGGGCTTCGAAGCAGAACACCCTGAACTCATTTCAAGTGATTCGCCGACGCAACGCGTCGGTGGAATGCCTGCTAAAAGCTTTATTTCTGTAAAGCACTTATCTCCTATGTTATCGCTTGATAATGCTTTTTCTTATGAAGAACTAGAGCGTTTTGAACAACGTATTAAGCAATTACTTCAAAACACCGACGAGATTGAATATAGCTGTGAGCCAAAATTCGATGGTATTGCGGTTAGCTTATTATATGAGAATGGACTCTTAGTAAGAGGAGCTACCCGAGGAGATGGAACAGCGGGGGAAGATATTACCAGTAATATCCGAACTGTTGCTAGCATACCTTTGTCACTACAAGGTCAACAAATGCCCGCCACTTTAGAAGTGCGAGGCGAAGTTTATATGCCTAAAGCCAGCTTTATTAAATTAAATAAAGAAGCCATTAAAAACAGTGAGAAAGAATTTGCAAATCCGCGCAATGCAGCAGCCGGTAGCCTAAGACAATTAGATCCTAAAATAACCGCTAAGCGTCATTTAGCTTTTTATAGTTACGGCGCGCAATTAATTTCTAATGAAAAGTGGCCAAAGACCCATTCTTTGAGTTTAGAGCAACTAAAACAGTGGGGCATTCGTATTTGCCCTGAAAGTATCGTCGTTACAGGCATTGAACAAGTTCAAGTTGCGTGGACAGCGTTGCTTAAAAAGCGCGATGCTCTTCCCTATGAAATCGATGGCATGGTTGTTAAAGTCAATGATTTTGAATTACAAAATGAATTGGGCTTTGTCGCACGAGCCCCACGCTTTGCTTTAGCGTATAAATTTCCTGCCGAAGAAAGAAAGACTAAGTTATTGGGTGTTGATTTCCAAGTCGGTCGAACCGGCGCTTTAACGCCTGTTGCACGTTTAGAACCTGTTTCAGTGGGTGGCGTGACGGTGAGTAACGCTACCTTACATAATATGGACGAAATTGCTCGTAAAGATGTTCGCATTAATGATTATGTCATCGTGCGTCGGGCGGGGGATGTGATCCCTGAAGTGGTAAGACCCATTTTAGAAGAACGCGACGCAGCGACGACGAAAGAGATCAAAGCGCCCAGGCAGTGCCCCGTGTGTGGTTCTCATGTAGTGAGAGTAGAGGGTGAGTCGGCACTTCGTTGCGAAGGCGGCCTAGGTTGCCAAGCGCAATTAATTGAACATATTAAGCATTTTGTTGCCAGGCGTGCGATGGATATTGAAGGGCTGGGCAGTAAACTGGTTGAACAATTAGTTAATCAAAAATTGATTGGATCGGTTGCGGATATTTATCAGTTAACTAATGAGCAATTGTTAACACTAGAGAGAATGGGTGAGAAATCAGCCACCAATCTATTGGAAGCTATTGAAAAAAGTAAAAAAACCACTTTTGCCAAATTTATCTATGCGCTAGGCATTCGAGAAGTAGGTGAAGCAACGGCTTTATTATTAGCAGATCATTTTACAACGCTAGATGAGTTAATGAATGCTTCGCAAGAAGCATTATTAACGTTGTCTGATGTAGGCCCCGTCGTCGCACAGCAGATCCAACTATTTTTTGCTGAAAAGGCCAATCAAAAGATCATCGCTCTATTACTTAACGCGGGCGTGCAATGGCCAGCAAGAAGGGTTATCAAACAGTCAGGTGATTTGCCGTTACAGGGTAAGTCGTATGTGATCACGGGTACACTGTCTTTGTCTCGTGATGATATTAAAACCCTCTTGCAAGAAAAAGGCGCTAAAGTGGTTGAGAGTGTCTCTGCCAAAACCGATGGCGTGATTGTTGGTGAAAAGCCTGGCTCTAAATATACTAAAGCCCAAACCTTAGGGATCCCCATTCTGGGTGAAAAAGAATTAGAAGAAATATTAAAAGGATAATGTAATGAAAGCAATGAAGCTTATTTCCCTGGTTGCCATGATGTCTTTTTCCATCATCAGCGTGGCAGAAGAAAATTTAAAAAATGTTCGTGCAACTAAACGCATTGCTGAGAATGTGATTTCTCAAATTGAACAGGGCAAGGTCGATGAAGCATTTATGCAACTTAAGGCTTATTGGCCATTGGCACCCGGCGAAGTAGATGATCTATTGGCTCATACCAAAGAACAGCGAAAATTGGTTAAAGAGCGCTTTGGTCAGCCTTTAAGCGTTGAGTTTATACGCACGGAAGAAGTGGGTTCAAGTTTGGTGAGACATACTTTTATTGAAAAGTTTGAACGTCACGCTTTACGCTGGCAGCTCTCCTTTTATAAGCCTTCCGATCATTGGATTGTCAATACAATCTATTGGGACGATAAAGTCTCAGAAGTTTACTCCACCTAAAGCATTTCATTGCCGATGAATGACAACTACGTTAATCGGCGTATATCTCCATTCTATCTAAAACGTTTACCCCACCTATTCTAAGTAAATTAAATAACTGCTAGATTGGCTACAGTCGAATTTACTCACAGAATAGGTGCATAAGCTATGAGTTTGCCATCCATACAAGAATTATTAGTATTACAGGATCTGGGAAATATTGTTCAAGATATAAAGGGTGCATTTCCATTTGTTTTAAATGAGAAAGAAAGCGCGACTTTTGAACAAAAATGGATGGATACGTTAGATTTTGAGGGTGCTTTTCTAAGTGATTTAGAAAGAAATGAGTTATTACAATATGGTGATGATGAGCCTACCAAAGATGTGAATATGGTGAATCAGTTATTAGAAGATGCGCCAACTGCAGCTAATGTACAAACAAATGAGTTTAGAAAGGGGATTGAAGGGGTTTATCGGGTTGATTTCTCCGTACTCTCAAATAAAGCCATGGTCGAAAGCCTTGGTTTCAATATGAATGGTTTGCAAACGTTTGGTAATGAAGTGTCTGTAAAAATGGATAACTTGGCGACATTTGAAAAACCATTTGAAAGCATCAATATCAATCTTCCAGTTGATCCAGCTGCTCCAGTTGTTGCTCCAGTTGCTGCTCCAGTTGCTGCTCCAGTTGCTGCTC
>CAZQMV010000005.1:39137-222989 GCA_964594635.1 Uncultured Candidatus Berkiella sp. | reverse complement strand
GTCGCAGCTGGCTCTACTGCTGGTGCAGCAGGTTTGCTGCCACCCAATAAACCACCGACTAAATTGTTTAACGCATGCGCTGGATAACTAATTGCATTCGCAACTGTGGTAAAAGTAGAGGGTGCAGCAACGGGTGCAGCAGGAGCAACATTGGCATCTGCTATTGGTGCAGCAACGGGAGCAGCAGGAGCAACATTGGCATCTGCTATTGGTGCAGCAACGGGAGCAGCAGGAGCAACATTGGCATCTGCTATTGGTGCAGCAACGGGTGCAGCAGGTGCGCCATTGTTAACTGCTGGTGTCGCCGCAGGTTTGAATCCATTAGCAATCCATTGGAGCCAGCCTTGAGCAGGTGCAGGAGCAGCAGGAGCAGCAGGAGCAGCAGGAGCAGCAGGAACAGCAGGAACAGCAGGAACAGCAGGAACAGCAAGTGCAGCAGGAGCAGCAGGAGCAGCAGGAGCAGCAGGAGCAGCAGGAGCAGCAGGAGCAGCAGGAACAGCAAGTGCAGCAGGTGCAGCAGGTGCGCCTTGGTTAGCAGCAGGTTGCGCTGGTACATGAGCAGGTGGTGCAATAGGCAAAATAGCAGGGATCGCAGCTGCGGCACCGGTAACGGGTGTATTCACGTTAATACTTGTTTTAACAGCGCCTGATTCTTTCATAACATGAGCGGTGTTATCTAAGCTCATCGGGCTTAAATCAATTCTTTGTGAATCAATATTTTTTGCTTTATTACTTAAGGCTTCAATTTTTGCGAGTAATGCGTTTTGTTCGCTGATGGTGACAGTGCCGGTTGTGGGGAGTTCACCTTTTAATTGCAGTTGAATGCGGTGCAAAACATGGCCGAAACCTTCTGAGAGTTCGCCATCTATTGCTTGCATGATTTCTTTAGTATCGTCTAGCACTTTTTCGTCATAGGATAATAACGGGTTATTTTCGAGATCAATTGTTTCCAATGACTCATCACTTGCCTGTGCAGGTGATACAAGCATTTGTGCAGCATCGATCATCTTTTCAATAAATAAATCAAATTGGTTTGCTTCGGTTGTAATATCCAACTTGTTGTCAGAAGGTAATGTGCTCATCGTTAATATCCTTAGCAGCAATATAATATAGTGTGAAATATGACTAACACCGCATGCTACCGACTAGATAAAGGTAAGTCAACCTATGACATTGTTTTCACAGGTAAAATTGACTAATGGGGGAATAAAGGAGATAGGCTGCAAAGCATGCAGCCCTCAAAAAAGTGTATTTGCAATTATTTATATGGGGCTAAGAGGGGCTCTAGAACGGGCCAAACATTGCTTAGCAAAATCCCTTGTGCTTCTGCTGTGGGATGAATGCGGTCTTGAAGCATTAAGCCAGGTTTTAAAGCAACATTTTCCAAAAAGAAAGGCACGAAAGGAAGCGAAAACTCTTTGCTCAGCTCAACATAGTTATTTGCAAACTGTTGAGTATAGGTTGCGCCATAATTGGGTGGTAAGTACATCCCTATCAACACTACTTTGATTTGCTGAGAGAGACACATCTCAATCATTTTCTTTAAATTGGCTTTGATCATTGGGGTGGGCAAACCGCGTAAACCATCGTTTCCCCCAAGTTCTAACAAGACAATATCGGGTTGATACTGTTTTAATTGCGCGGGGAGTCGCTGTACTCCGCCACCGGTGGTATCTCCAACAATACTGCTGTTGATGACTTTGACTTCAGGAAAATCTTTTTTCAGTTTAGTTTCTAATAAAGGAACCCATCCATTGTGCGGTGCCATTTGGTAAGCAGCACTGAGACTATCACCAATGACTAAAATGGTTGGTTTGGCCATCAAAGAAGTCGCAGATAAAAAACTACATAGGAAGGTTATCCAAGATAGGCTAAAGTGGATCTTAGGGAATATTTGATGAAGCATAGGTTTTATGGCCATTATCACTGCACAAGCAGTTGAAAAAAGAGTATATGCGTTAAAGCAACCAATCGATATCTTAAAAGGCGTTGATCTCATCGTCAATGAAGGCGAAACCTTGGCGATAGTCGGTTCTTCAGGATCTGGAAAAACGACCCTTTTAAGTTTGCTAGCGGGATTGGATGTGCCAACTAAGGGTGAGATTAGCCTGGAAGGATTTCATTTGGCACACTTGAGCGAAGATGAACGTGCCACGGTTCGTTTAGGGCGCGTTGGTTTTGTCTTCCAGAATTTCGATCTGTTAGGGCAGTTGAATGCACTTGAAAATGTCATGCTGCCCTTAGAGCTCGCTGCAAAACCTCACGCGAAAGAGCAAGCAATAGCGATTTTAAGCGAATTAGGCTTAGCTGATAGGCTAAAACATTATCCCAGACAATTATCAGGCGGCGAACAACAACGTATAGCGATTGCTCGTGCGTTTGTTACACAACCACGCGTTCTTTTTGCAGATGAGCCAACCGGTGCACTTGACACCAAGACAGGTGAAAAAATTATTAACGTATTATTTGAGTTAAATGCTAAAAATCATACAACCTTGATCTTTGTCACACATGATAAAGGATTAGCGAGTCGCTGTCAGCGAAGCGTGTTGTTACAAGATGGAAAAATAACAACATGATTTTTCGTTTTGCTTTAGTTTCACTATGGCGCAGTAGAAAAAGTGCAGAATTTCGCATTTTAGGTGCAGCGCTTGGTTTAGCCATTTTTTCAGTAACTCTCCTCACCTGTTTGACACAAGCGCTATCAGATATATTTGTGAAAGATGCAGGAGCGATGCTAGGGGCCGATCTGGTTATTGAATCGCCCCATTCATTACCGCCAACGTTGTTGCAAGCGATAGATAAGACAGGTCTTGCTTATTCAGAAAGTGTTGAATTTTTCAGCATGCTATCCAGCGAAGGAAGCTTGCAATTGGCCAATGTGAATGCCATCGCGATGCCATTTCCCTTGCGCGGTCAGTTGGTTGTGGCAACACAGAATCAAGCGCAAAAAAGCATCAATCAGATCCCGCAAAGCGGTGAGATTTGGCTTGAGACAAGCTTAATGAACAAATTAGATGCAACCCTTAATCAATCTCTACAAGTCGGTAATATGACCTTGAAAATTACCGGTGTCATTCAGCAATACCCGTTAGCCTTATCAAGTAGCAATTTATTAGCACCGATAGCTTATGTGAACTTCCAAGATTTGGAAAAAATGGCAGTTTTACAACCTGGATCTCGGGCAACTTATCGCATTTTAATTAAATCCGACGTACTTAATAATGTGGATATTCAACAGGCTGTAGCATCTTATATACCAAAAGATGCCAATATCATAACCCCCCAAAAAGGGCGTCGAGGGCTCAGCAATACCATAATGAAAGTAGAGCAGTATCTTTCTATTATTTTATTAATCCAAGTGCTTTTGGCGGGCATTGCGGTGGGAATGTGTTCTCACGAATTTAGTCTAAAACAAAAACGCAGCGTTGCCTTGATGCGTTGTTTGGGGGCAAGTAGTACAACGTTATTTTCAATTCATATCATTGAGTTACTGCTCTTAGCTTTGTTAATGATGATCATTGGCATTGGTGCTGGGTATGGTGCTGCGCAACTTGCGCTGAGTTATGCAAAGGCGACAGGTTTTCATGGTGCGGTGCTTAATCTTCAGGGTGGACTATTAGGTGGCTTAACTGGGTTACTGTTGTTATTAGGATTTGCGCTGCCGCCTATTTTTGAGTTGCGTAAAGTGCCACCATCACAAATATTTCAAGATGCCTTTGTCAAAAAGATAGGATTACACTTTAGTAGTTATGCATTAGCCATACTGACGTTACTGAGTCTTTTTTTCCTTTTTGTGAGCGAACCTGATGTCGCATTACAACTTGCTATACAAACCTATCTGTTGGGCGCAATAGCCTATGGATTAGCTTGGATTATCTGGCTTTTCTTTAAGCCGTTAAGTCAAATTGGTGGCCTGACATGGCGCTTTGGCTTAACTTATTTAATTCGGCATAAAAACCAATCAATCAGTCAATGGCTCGTTTTTACCATAGTGATTATGTTGCTTTTGTTATTACAAATGATTAAACAAGACTTTCTTCATCAATGGCGAGCACAGTTACCAAAAGAGACACCAAATTATTTTTTATTGAATGTACAATCTGAACAAATTTTACCATTACAAAATTGGTTGCAGCAAAAAGGCATAAAAAATGTCGAATTTTATCCGATTGTTCGTGGCAGAATGAGTCATATTAATGGTGAGCTGCTAGGGCAGAATCATGGATTATCAAGATCACTTAATTTAACGTGGATGTCACAACTACCAAAAGATAATCAAATCATGGCAGGTGAGCATTGGATCCCAGAATTAAGTGGTCAACCTGTTATTTCAGTGGAGCAGAGTTTCGCGCAAAGACAAAATTTACATTTACATGACACGGTTGGCTTTCAAATTGATGAAAAACTGGTGACTGCTAAAATAATTCAAATCCGTTCGCTGGAATGGACTTCATTTAAACCTAATTTTTTCGTCATTTTCCCAGACAACATATTAAACGATTTTCCTCATTCTTATATTACGAGTATCTATGTTTCAAATTCTCAAAAGCTAGCGATAATGTCGTTAACCAAAGAATTTGTTGAAATATCGATGATCGATATTGATGAGCTTTTGCTTAGCATTAGGAACATGATTGATAAATTATCATTGGCATTAGAAGGCTTATTGGTCGTCGTTTTTGCCCTGGGAATACTCATTATGTACGCAAGTTTGCTCATGTCGATAAAAGAGCGTGTTCAAGAAAGTGCCATGTTGCAAATTTTAGGAGCCAACAAGACATTTATTGCCAAAATGTTAATTGTTGAATTTGGCTTATTAGGACTCTTTTCTGGTGTTGTGGGCTCTTTAATGGCAATGCTCATCGCAAAGGATTTAGCAGCTCGTTACTTTGATATCATACTTATCTTAAATATGAAATGGTTTTTATGGGGAACATTGCTTAGTACATTAGTGATTACCCTCTTTGGTTTAATCGGCACAAGAAGTGTATTTCGTGTTTCGCCATTATGGTTATTAAGGGAGAATCCATGCTAAAAAAAACATTTTGGAATGGTTTGAAAATATTTGTGCCGGTCGTGGTTACAGTGGCAGTTGTGGTTTGGACCTTTAGCACGATTGAAACATTTTTTGGTCATTTGTTAAAACTGGTGATTCCTCAATACTACTTTAAAGGCTTAGGCATTTTAGTCGGAGTGGCTGTCATTTTCTTAATCGGATTATTGTTAAATGCCTGGGTAGTCCGAAAATTATATACCATGGCTGAAAGGCTCGTGCAGAAGATCCCTCTTATCAAAACTGTCTATAACGCCATTCAAGATCTGATGAGTTACTTTGATAAGGGTGATAAAGCAGCAGCACAGCAAGCTGTTTTAGTTGAAATTGGTATTGGCAAAGTGATGGGCTTTGTGACTTGCAATACATTAGCAAGCTTTCCAGTGCTTGCAAAAGAAGATGAAGTGCTAGTCTACATTCCACTGAGTTATCAAATTGGCGGGTTGTCAGTTATGATTGCGAAAAGTGCGATTACTCCCTTAAATTGGTCTGCTAATCAGGCGATGAGTTTTGTACTTACCGCAGGCATGACGACTGGTCAAAAAAAGATCACTTAGGTTTAGTCAAAGCAGATGATTTTTTGGCTAGGCGGCAAGTTCTCGAGCAAAGAAGTGTATGCTAATACATGACTGCGGCGAGATGAACGCAGCCAACACCGCCAAAGAGTCATCTGAGAAGACTACACATCTTTAAATCCTAATATAACTAAGATACAGGATCCATCGGCAATCACATTGATCTTGGCGTCTTGGCAGGTTTTTACTGCCAAATCGCTTTCGGCTCCGGGTTGCATCCAGATGTTTTGGATCCCCTTAATGATTGCTTCTTTCACCAGTTGTTCTGTGATGGCAGGTGGCGTAATAATGGAAATGCTGTTGACATCATTGGGCAAGCTTTTAATATCTTCAAAACAAGCAATGCCCTCAATGACTTTAGCGCGAGGATTGACAGGATACACGGTGAGATGATGTTGAGAATAACAGCGCAACACTTTATTACCATACTTTTCGCGGCTGGTTGATGCGCCCAGCACTGCAAAAGCTTTTGATGAAAAAAATTGCTGAATATTCTCTGGCAGATGGTTCATCAATATGTTCCTAGCGTGGTGTTAAGGTTTCAATGGCGGTTGCGGTTGCAATCAATACTTTATCGGCGCACCGATGAGCAAATAGGCCGTTACAAACAACGCCTGTGATCTGGTTAATCGCCTGTTCCATAGCAACAGGCTGCATAATTTGCAGATCATGCACATCGAGTATTTGATTGCCATAATCCGTGATAACCCCTTCGCGGTAAACAGGATTCCCGCCCATTTTGACCAACTCTCTGGCAACATAACTTCTTGCCATGGGGATCACTTCAATAGGTAGCGGAAATTCGCCTAGTTGCTTCACGCGTTTCTTTTCATCAATAATACAGACAAATTTTTTCGCAATGGCGGCGATAATTTTTTCTCCCGTTAACGCAGCTCCACCACCCTTCACGAGTTGGCAGTAGTTATTGCATTCATCTGCACCATCGATATAAACAGCAATTGGGCCTTCATTGACATCGACAACGTTAATCCCATGAGCCCTTAAGCGCTTTTCTGTTTCTTTAGAGCTGGCAACGGCACCTAAAATATCATGCTTCATACTGGCTAATAGATCGATAAAATAGTTGACAGTGCTGCCAGTGCCAACGCCCACAATAGTGCCTGGTTGTACTTCTTTTAAAGCAGCCATTGCGACTTTTTCTTTCATTTCATTTTGCGTGGCCATGTTATTTGTTCCTTATTAGAGCATTTTCAGGATGGTGCGCCATTCAGTTGGGCTGATAGGTAGAATGGATAAGCGATTTCCCTTTTGTAATAGCCGCATTGTACAAAGCTTTGGGTTCATTTTTAAAGTGGATAAAGGAATGGGGGTCTTGAATTTTTCTTTTAGTTTAACATCAACCAGATACCAGCGAGGCAGAGTTAGACTACTTTGAGGATCGTAATAGGGGGAATTTTTATCCCAGGCTGTTTGATCAGGGTAACCCGCTTTGACGACCTCGACGATGCCAACAATGGCAGGCACTTTGCAGCTGGAATGATAGAAAAACGCCAGGGAGCCCACTTGAAATTGGTCACGCATGAAATTTCGGGCTTGATAGTTGCGCACACCTTCCCAGGCAGTGGTTTGGCGAGGTGCTTTTTGTAAATCATCAATACTGAAAGTATCTGGCTCGGACTTCATCAGCCAATAGTGTGAACTCATACGACTTAAAACTCCTTATTTGAGGGAAGTTTAGGGAAATCTAGAAAAAAAGAAAAGAAAAAACTTGCTATCCAATAATCTAGGCTACACTATTAGTAGCTTTGTGCGCGGTAGAGGATATTATGATACGTCGAAGCGTCGATACCATGTTATTGCTCGCGATTGTGGTCAGTATTGGCCTTAGCATTAGCAGCTATTGGATAGTGTCGGGTGGTTTCTAAATCGGCTTTTTGTAAAGTCGCTTTTCAGTGATTACCAAATCAAGTGATACATCTAAATTAGAATGCGGTAGTTGATTGACCCTTTGAAAATCATATCCAAGTCCCACTAAGCACGGCCGTCGTAGACGGTTCTTCATCGCAAACGTCCTGTCATAATAACCTCCTCCCATACCGATACGATGCAATGCGGCATCAAATGCAACTAGCGGCACGAGCACTAAATCAAATTGGTTTGTGTCCCTGATTTTGGTCGGTGCTTGATTGGGTTCCAAAATGCCATAACGATTTTTGCTAAGGCTACTTTGGCTATCTACTTTTATAAAATTCAAGCGATGCGTTGAAGTCACAACAGGCAGATAGCAGGATTTGCCTAACTTAAGAGCATGCCACAGTAGGAGTTGGGTAGAGATCTCGGCGTTAAAGTTCATATAAAACGCAATATGATGTGCGTGTTGAAATTCAGGTTGTCGAAGAAAGCGCTCTGTGATGGTTTGCGAAGCGGCATGTTGTTCAAAGGGAGTGAGGCTATTTCTTTTACTTCGCATGCGGTGTCTAAGTTGCGCTTTGTGCCACCTCACCTTCATGTTCCTCGTTTAAAAATAAGATGGCTTCCCCGGATTGCCGCTGTACTTTATTGCCTCGAACCCTTTCGGTTCAAGTGGGACCCTATGGAACGTATCAGGCTTCCCGCGAACGGGCATGCACAACAACATTCACAGTCTGGCTCCCAAGGCATTTTAATATCGGCTCAGAAGACAGTCGGTACTGGCAAACAAGCCAGGAAAAGCCAAAGCTATTCAGTTAATTCTAACAATTCTTCGTGGACGCTATTATCTTCCATTGCTACGTAAGACTCTTTTAGCGCAGGATTTTGCGCTAATACGCCGTCAATTTTTTCTTGCAACACGCGTAATCTTTCTGAAAAAATTTCTGCAGGTTCATGTTGCGTACTTTTTAGCGTCATTAATTCATTGGCAATGTTCAACGCTGCCATGACGGCGATCCGTTCGGCGCCAATAACGCGCCCGGTGCTGCGGATTTGGCGCATTTGTTTGTCCAAGTAAAGCGCAGCCTCACGTAAGGCTTGTTCTTGATTCTTAGCACAGCTTACGAGAAATTCCTTTTCTAGTATTCTAACACAGAAACCTTTTTCTCCAATACTCATTCAGCACGTGCTCCCATTAATTTCATGAATTGCAGTTATGATAGGCAGAGCCGACGCGTGGGGTCAATACAATGAATATGTTAAGCTAAGGTCTGCGATGTAAAATACACCGTCGGAGTGTCAAATGAGTGAAGTATCTGGCGAATGGCCAATTTTTGAAGAGATAGCGGCAGGCTTGTCAGCCGCAAATACACCCTTTTCGGCAGCTTATGTTCACGGCAGGATGAGTGGTCTCTTGTGTACTGACACGCGCTCCATGCCGCTTGTCTTCGAGTCTTTTTTATCGGACATGGAATTTGATGAGTCTACGGGGCAAGATGAGTTATTGAATAAACTTTTTGTGGCTACCGCGATGCATCTTGCAGAAGGTCCGGGCGCGATGCAAATGTTGCTGCCAGATGATAATGCGCCTTTATCAGAGCGTTGCCGAGCCCTCGGTGAGTGGTGTGACGGTTTCCTTGAAGGCGTGGCATTAGAAAATCAAGCATTGCAGTTAGAGATTGTGCAAGAAGTCTTGGCCGATTTAGCGAAGATCAAAGAAATTGCGATTAAAATCAAAAGTACTAAAGAAAATGAAACGGCTTATGTAGAAGTAGTGGAATTTATTCGTGTGGCCGTTTTATTGGTCCATGCAGAATGTCATCCCGGGAAGAAAAATGAAGATCCACTACCTATTCATTAAAATGTAAAAGGAATTGCAATGTTATCACAAACAGAGTTAAAAGCGCGGCGTCAAAAAGTGTTTGCCGAAATGCATGATAATAGTATTGCTATTTTAGCAGCAGCACCGATGCAACATCGCAATAGCGATACTGAACATCCCTTTCGTCAAGATAGTTATTTTTACTATTTAACTGGTTTTGATGAGAGTTTTGCGATAGCTGCTTTAATTAAAAAAGGCGGCAAGCAGCAATTTATTCTATTTTGCCAAGAGCGAGATCCTGCAGCTGAGCAATGGACAGGTTCTCGCGCAGGTATTCAAGGCGCAAAAGAACAATATGGTGCTGATGAAGCGTATTCAATTCTTGATGCTTCGGGCCGATTTAATACATTGTTTGCAGGTATCGAAACGATTTACTTTTTAGTCAATAATAATCCTTCCTTTGATAAGAAATTACTGTCGTGGGTTGATGCGCAACATAAAAAAGCTCGCAAAGGTGTTTATGTGCCATCAAAATTTATTGATTTGCGATTAATTCTCGATGAAATGCGACTCATTAAAACTTCAGCCGAAGTAGAATTGCTAGTTAAAACGTGTGACATTTCAGCACAGGCACATGTTAGAGCAATGCAAGAATGCAAAATTGGTATGTATGAATATGAACTCGAAGCAACTTTGTTATACGAGTTTTGCCGTAAAGGCGCTCGTCATGTTGCTTATCCTTGTATTGTAGCCGCTGGCAGCAATGCTTGTGTTTTGCATTATACTCGAAATAATATGCAAATTAAAAATAATGATTTAATTTTGATCGACGCAGGTGCTGAAATTGATGGGTATGCAGCGGATATTACGCGTACTTTCCCCGCAAATGGCAAATTTAGTACCGAACAACAAGCGATTTATGAATTAGTGTTGGCCTCGCAACTTGCTGCCATTGAGGCGATTAGTAAAAAAGCAACCTGGGATAAAATGCAAGCCACCATTTTAGAAGTATTGGTGCAAGGTTTGGTTGATTTACAAATCTTACAAGGTAATGTGGCAACGTTAATTGAAGAAAAAGCTTATCAGCCATTTTATATGCACAACAGTGGTCATTGGTTAGGCTTAGATGTACATGATGTTGGTAATTATAAAGATCAAAAAGGTTGGCGTTCATTAGAAAAAGGCATGGTATTTACCATAGAGCCAGGTCTTTATATTTCTGCTGACAACGAACGCGTGGCACCTAAGTGGCGTGGCATTGGCGTGCGAATTGAAGACGATATTTTAATGGATGATAAGCCGATAGTCTTAACGCATGGCGTGCCAAAAACGGTTAAAGAAATTGAAGAAATGATGCAGAAATGATAATGATGCGATGGAATAATAAATCTTTAAATTTATTATTCCATCGATATAAAATGACGTGGATGTGTTTTGATGTATGATGTAGTGATATTAGGTGGGGGTGTTGTTGGTGCAACGTTAGCACTGATGCTTGCCCAGTTGAATTATCAAGTTGTGGTAATTGAAAAAAACCCTGAAGGTGTTTCTCTTGCAACAGATAAAGAAGCGCGCACCGTTGCTTTATCTTTTGCCAGCATCCATATTTTAGAAACCCTTGGTGTTTGGCAGTTGCTACTTGCAGGTAGAGTGCCCATTGAAGAAGTGATGGTATCCGTTGCTGGTCGTTTAGGCAGAAGCAATTTAAAAGCACTTGAACAAGGTGTTCCTTTTTTAGGGCAGGTGGTTGCCTTTGATGAGCTAGAGCAAGTGCTATTAGCGAAACTCCATCAATTGCCTAACGCAACCATATTGAATAATGCCAAATTAACGCATTTTCAAGCGCATCCAGAACGATGGGATCTTACTATTGAAGGTGCGACGATAAGCGAAGTCAAAGCCCGTTTGTTGGTTGCAGCAGACGGTATTGATTCATCTATTCGTGAAAGCTTAAAGATCCCAGTCAACAAAACGGAATATGGGCACTTTGCAGTGTTAGCAAATATGGAACGTGTTGGAGCGCCGCCATTCACAGCGATTGAACGCTTTTTACCCAATGGTGCGATTGCTTTATTACCTTGGCGCAATAACCTTGCCACTTGTGTTTTTACTGTCACTCAAGAAAAGAGCGCAGACTTGATGGCAATGACAGATAAAGCCTATTTAGCGACTTGTTTCGATGCGTTAGGGACGCGTTATGGCAAGTTGGTGGATCTCGGCAAAAGAGTCGGCTTGCCACTTAGTATGCAGATTGCAGAACAACAAATCAGCCATCGCGTTCTATTGATGGGCAACGCTGCACATAGCTTGCACCCGATTGCTGCGCAAGGACTAAATTTAAGCTTAAGAGATATTTGGCAGCTTAAGAAACAATTACATGGCGCTAGAGCAGAAGATATTGGTAGCCATGCTTTTTTAGAAACCTATTCAACAGCGCGCAAGGACGATCAACATCGCATTATTTTTGCAACTGATAAAATTGCGAAATATTTATCAGGCGGCCCTTTGCCAATGGCCTTGCGAGCCCTGGGTGTGACCTTATTCGATAGCTTACTGCCCGCTAAAAAAATGTTTACGCGTTATAGTATGGGGCTTATGTAACATGCAATTTGATGTGATTGTTGTGGGTGGCGGAATGGTAGGCTTGACTTGCGTGCTTGCACTGGCTGAGCGGGGCTTTAAGGTTGCACTGGTAGAAGCGCAAGCAACAAAGCCCAAGCCGCTGCCTACACCCGATCTGCCTTTTGACAATCGAGTGGTTGCTATCTCTCGTGCATCAGAAAAATTATTTCGTGAGTTGAATGTTTTTTCGATCATGCAAAATACCCGTAGTTGCGCTTACCAACAGATGAAAGTGTGGGATGAAGCCATGGATGGATCGATCCATTTTTGTGCGATGGATTATTTTGAACCTGATCTTGGCCACATTATTGAGCAGCAAGTGATTTTAGGTGCTCTTTGGCAAAAATTGGCTTTACATAAAGGCGTAACCTATTTTTGGGGTGTCACGCCCGTTGCACAAAATCCTAAAGAAAAAAGCATTGTGCTCACTCTTTCTTCAAAAGAGGAATTAGAAGGGCAACTGGTCATTGCTGCTGATGGCGCTAACTCTGCGATGCGACGTTTATGCCAAGTGCCATCCAGAGGCTGGGATTATCAGCAAAAGGCGCTGGTTGCGACAGTCAAGGGTACGCGCTCCCATCAGAATATGGCATTTCAACGTTTTGCTAGTGATGGATCGCTTGCGCTATTACCTTTGGCAGATCCTTACCATAGCTCAATTGTGTGGGCAACAACCCACGCCAATGCACAGAAGCTTTGTCAACTGGAAGAAAGCGCTTTCAATCAAACGTTAACACGAGAAATAGCGAATGTGATGGGCGATTTAGAGTTAACAGGCGCGCGTTTTACGTTTGAGTTGCGTACACACCATGTAAAGCATTATGCTGCTTCGCGTTGTGTATTTGTAGGGGATGCTGCACACACCTTACATCCCTTAGCGGGGCAAGGCGTCAACTTGGGATTGCAGGATGTTGTGCAATTAGTGAATGAATTAAGACAAGCAAAAGAAAAGTCGCGAGATTTTGGATCGGAGCGAGTATTGGCGCGTTATGAGCGGCGACGTAAATGGCACAATCAAGTCATGATTTGGTCGATGGAACTATTTAAACGCGGTTTTGCTTCGCAAAATAACGTTATTCAGCGAATACGCAATATAGGTTTACAATTTGTTGATCAACAAAAAACCTTAAAACAACTCTTTGCTAAGGTTGCCATGGGAACGCTATAAAAAAAGGATAATCGACATGGAAAAGTCAACACCACTTTATCAAAAGCATCTTGAATTAGGGGCCATGATGGTCCCGTTTGCTGGCTGGCAAATGCCACTTCACTACGGTTCGCAGCTTGAAGAACACCATTTTGTCAGAAACGAAGTGGGAGTATTTGATGTGTCACATATGTTGGCTATCGATATTCAAGGTCATGATGCAACTGCTTATTTACGCACTCTGCTCGCCAACGATGTCATCAAATTAAAAGAACCCGGTAAAGCACTGTATAGCTGCCTTCTGAACCCACAAGCTGGGATCATCGATGATTTAATCGTTTATCGATTAGGGGACAATGTTTATCGATGTGTGGTGAATGCGGGCACGGCTGTCAAAGATGAGCAGTGGCTACAGAGCCAGGCAGAATCTTATCAGGTCACCATCAAGCCACGTCATGATTTAAGTTTGTTAGCGGTGCAAGGTCCACAAACGTTTAAAAAGCTTGCGAACATCTTGCCTTCTACAACCGTAAAAACACTAGAGTCATTATCGCCTTTTCATTTTGTAACTGACAATGATTGGGTGATTGCCAAAACTGGGTATACCGGTGAAACGGGTGTTGAAATCATGTTACCCAATGATCAGGTGATTGATTTATGGGATCGCCTCATTAGAGAAGGGGTAAGACCGATTGGACTTGCCGCACGTGATAGTTTGCGTTTAGAAGCGGGTTTAAATTTATATGGTCAAGACATGGATGAAACGGTTTCGCCCGATGAGTCAAATTTGAGCTGGACGATTGATTTAAAAGATCCGGAACGGCATTTTATTGGAAAGGAAGCGTTGCTTGCTAAAAGACAGCAAGGTGTTACGAAACAATTGGTTGGCGTGATGTTGCTGGAAAAGGGCGTGTGTCGTCCTCATATGGTTGTGCATGTGAAAAATGATCAAGATTGGTTAGAAGGCACGTTAACCAGTGGCAGTTATTCTCCAACGCTCAATGTGGGTATTGGGTTAGCCCGAATACCCGTGGGGTCTTTTCAGACAGCGCAAATTGATATTCGTGGTAAACAAATCCCTGCCAAATTCATTAAACTCCCTTTTTATCGTCATTCAGCTTAAAGTAAGGAAACAGGATGAGCAATACACCAGAAACACTCAAATATACGCTGACTCATGAATGGGTTGCGCGTGAAGGCAACGATGTGATGACGATTGGTATCACTTACCATGCACAAAAGCTATTAGGTGATGTCGTTTTTTTAGAATTGCCGAAAGTGGGTGACAAATTGGTCGAGGGCAAAGAATTTGGTGTTGTAGAATCTGTGAAGGCTGCCTCCGATCTGTATGCGCCGATTTCAGGTGAAGTGGTAGCAATTAATGAGGCGTTAGGTGATAACCCTGCGCTGATTAATCAAGATGCCTACCAGGCAGGCTGGATGATTAAAATAAAACCAAACAATTCGAGCGACTGGGAAAAGTTGCTAGATGCTAAAACTTACATGCAAAAAACCGAAATGCAAAGCGTTTAAAAAGGATCCTACGATGCCGTTTATTCCACACACAGAGCAAGACACTCAATTGATGTTGCAACAGATTGGTGTGAAAAGTATCAAAGATCTTTTCGATGAAATTCCAAACGAACTCATCGCAAAGGATATGAAAGAGATCCCTGATGGTTTATCGGAAATGGAGCTCATGCGTTTGATGCAAGCGCGTGCCCTGCAGACACAACAACTGCAATGCTTTATTGGCGCAGGAGCGTATTCACATCATATACCAGCAGCTGTATGGGATATTACGCAACGTGGAGAATTCTTAACGGCCTATACGCCCTATCAAGCAGAAGCGAGTCAAGGTAGTTTGCAGTTGATGTGGGAATATCAAACCATGATGGCTTCTTTGATGGGCATGGATATTTCCAATGCGTCGTTGTATGACGGTGCGAGTGCGTTAAGCGAAGCGGTCTTGATGGCAATTCGCTCTCTTAAAAATGAAGAATCGAAGGTGTGGGTAGCAAAAAGTATTCATCCGCTTTACCGCCAAGTGCTCACTACGATTTTAGAGCCACAAGGGATCAGTATTCAGGAAGTTTCCTTAGATGAGACAGGCATTTTGAGTATTGGGGCTTTGGAAACAAAGTGGCAGATTGATCCTCATTGCGCCGTTTTGGTGCTAGGCCAGCCCAACTTTTTCGGACGTCTAGAAAAGGTTGACGAGCTAACCGATTGGGCGCATGAAAAAGGTGCACTGGTTGTGGGCGTTGTAAATCCTATTGCCATGGCGTGGTTAAAGCCACCAGGTCAGTGGGGAAAAAAAGGGGCGGATATTGCGTGTGGAGAAGGGCAACCATTAGGGGTGCCTCTTGCAGGAGGCGGTCCTTATTTTGGATTTTTATGTGCAAAACAAGCTTTGGTGCGCCAGATGCCAGGGCGGCTAGTAGGGACGACTGTCGATAAAGAAAATAAAGTGGGTTATACCTTAACCTTGCAAGCGCGTGAGCAACATATTCGTCGTGGTAAGGCAACGTCGAATATCTGTACCAACCAAGGATTGTTGGTGACAGCAGCTACCATTTATATGAGTTTATTGGGACCTGTGGGGTTACAGCGCGTTGCAAAGCGATGTTATTTAAACCATCAGCAATTGATAAAACAATTAAAAGCAGAAAATATTGCAGAGCTGGTTTTTGCCGGAGAGCATTTTCATGAATCTCTGTGGCGTTTGGATTTGCCCATTGAATCGGTACTTGAAAGCTTGCGTCAGCAAGGTTTTGCAGGTGGTTTTGCAGTCGAAGCTTACTATCCATCATTATCAAATTGTTTGTTAATTTGCGTGACCGAAACGAAAAGTGAACAAGATATTCAAGCCTTTGTGAAAGCGTTAAAGACTGCACTGACAAGGAGTCCTCGATGAACATTTTTGAAAAAAGTCAGCAAGGCAGACAAGCTGCTTCACAGATCCCTACCGTGGATGAGAAAGCCTTAGATTTAAGTGATAAATGGTTGCGCAAAAATGCGCCTTTATTGCCAGAATTATCTGAATTAGAAGTGGTTCGACATTTTACTGCGTTGTCGCAGAAAAATTATTGTATTGATACGCAATTTTACCCATTGGGTTCTTGCACCATGAAATATAATCCGCGAGGCGTGCAACAAGCTGCGATGCTTGGTGCATTCAAGGATCATCATCCACTGTCGTTATCCAGCGCCAGCCAAGGATTTATGCATTGCTTATATGAACTACAGCAATATTTAAAAGCCATCACTGGCATGGCCGGCGTATCGCTAACGCCAATGGCAGGTGCGCAAGGGGAGTGGGCAGGAGTTGCGATGATCCGCGCTTATCACCATGACAGAAATGATCATGAGCGAACCGAGATGCTGATCCCCGATACCGCGCATGGTACTAACCCTGCTTCTGCTGCAATGTGTGGCTTTAAGGTAAAAGAAATTCCGACCAATGATGAAGGGGATATTGATGTTGCTGCTTTGCAACAGCTGCTTGGACCCAAAACAGCTGGCATCATGCTAACCAATCCCTCTACCTTAGGATTGTTTGAGCGCAAAATTGTGACCGTCGCAAAATTGGTTCATGAAGCGGGTGGATTGCTTTACTACGATGGCGCTAATCTGAATGCCATTTTAGGTAAAGTGCGTCCAGGCGATATGGGGTTTGATGTGATGCATATGAATTTGCATAAAACCTTTGCAACACCTCATGGTGGTGGTGGGCCTGGCAGTGGCCCTGTTGCGGTGAGTCAAAGATTGCTGCCTTATTTGCCCACGCCAACAGTTGGCAAGTCAGCAAAGGATCTCTATGTGTGGTTAACAGAGAAAGAATGTCCGCAATCGATTGGACGATTATCGGCTTTCATGGGGAATGCTGGGATTTTGCTACGGGCTTATGCTTATATCCGTTTACTTGGAAAAGAAGGGTTATGTCGCGTTGCAGACTATGCAACATTGAATGCCAATTACTTAATGGTGGCGTTACAAAAAGCAGGTTACCAAGTGGCTTTCAAACGCCGCGCAACACACGAGTTTATTATTACGTTAGTAAAAGAAGCTAAGCAATACGAGCTCAGTGCAATGGATGTGGCTAAACGGATATTAGATAAGGGATTTTATGCGCCCACCACTTATTTTCCTTTATTAATTCCAGAATGTTTTTTGATTGAGCCAACAGAAACGGAATCAAAGCAAACGCTTGATGCTTTTATTGTAGCGATGCAACAAATTATGGCAGAAATACAAAGCGCACCTGATAAAATTCGCAGTGCACCAAGTCGTTTGGCTTGCAAACGGCTAGATGAAGTCAAAGCGGCACGAGAATTAAATTTGGTATGGAAGTCGAAAACTATTGACTCGTAACCTGTGCGCAGAGTAATTTGGCAGAGAGTTTATTTTTCGTTACTATGGCTCTGAAGCCTGATAAAGGCGATAGAAAATTTTTTATAGATAAACTTGATAACTTATATAAAAAAGTTTCATGGTTATTAAGGATGATTTCCCATGCGTATGAAATCCGTTTTGGCATTTTCCGTATTATCCGCCTCAGTGTTCGCAAGCACACTAGGCCAAGCCGGCACCTCCAGTAATTTTTTACTGGGTGGTGAATTGGGTTGGGCAAGACAAAAAGAGGGGTTTAACACTCAATTTATCGCGCCTGCTCTCTTTCCTCCTGTTAATGTTCTGGCTTTCCCAGCGCAAAGTGTCATGATCACTGATCAAGGTGCGATCTTTGGTTTGCTTGCGGGCTGGCAATGGCGTTGCAATCGATTTTTAGCTGGTGTTGAAGCTGATGTCGATTTTCAAGAGTTTGAAGAAGCACGCGCGTTTTCTTTAATTGATTCCGTAACAGGAGTTCATCCTGTTGCAGGTACCGTGGTTTATGATCGTGGTCCTGTTTATCAATTCACTTTACGCGGCGGTTATTTTGTCACTCCCGGTTTTATGCCTTACGTTCGCGTAGGTGCACAATATAGCCGTGATGAAGCAACATACTCAGCATCTATCTTCCAACCAGGTGTTGGTGGTATTCCAGATTTTAGCTCGAAACGTGAAGATATTTGGGGTGTTGTTGCTGGTATTGGTGTGGAATTCCCTGCCTTTATTGGGCCATCCACGATACGTGCTGAATATACGTTTGCACGCACTCAAAATCTGGTGATTGATGATGGTGTTGCACCCATGATTGGTACACACAACTTCACTCATCCGCATCCTGAAACCAGCGCGATCAAATTCGCATGGGTATGGAATTTCGTTTAAGTCATTTTTTCGAAAAGTCCTAAACGCCAAGTTGAATCATCAACTTGGCGTTTTTTATTGTATTTTAACCAAGACGCTATAAGATAGGGCTTAAGAACGCGATTAATAAGGTTAAAAGTAGTGAGTATTCGAAAAACATTGTTGACTCTCTTAATGCTATTTGCAGCCAAGACATTTGCTTGGCAAGGTAATGCATTAGTGGGCATATCAGGCGATTATGCAAGATATGATGGTCGATATGACATTGGTGTGTTTTATACTGGCTTTCCTTTGCTTCCTCTAACCAGTTTTCAAGATAGACAAAGAAACACGGGTTTTGGTGGCGGTGTTTTAGCAGGCTATCAGCTAACCTGTAATCAATGGTTATTGGGACTTGAACTCTCTGCTGATTGGTATGATACCAATCAAGAACGGGTTTTTACCTTCACGGATATCGCCAGTTTGCTTGTTTGGGATACCAGTCTGCAATCTCGGAATAAAGGGTTTTATGCAATTAGCGCACGAGCCGGTTATGAGATGGCACCTTTCTTTCTTTCCTATGTTCGATTGGGCGTTGAAGCAGCCCATCATGAGCTTATTGCGCGTTTTCAAGGTGCGCCAACGGCATATCCTTTTGGTCTTACTTTAAAAGATGATTCTTGGCAAAACCATGTATTTGTTGGCGTAGGTGCTGAATTCCCATTACTTTGCCATTTACATTTACGCATGGAATACAATTACCATTTTCCAAGCCATACCTTGCGGGGTCGTGGCAGGATCATCGATGGTGATCGAGACCCAGTATTCTCAATTGAAGGAAAACCTTCTATTGATACCGGTAAGGTGGCACTTGTCTGGAATTTTTAAAAGTTCACATAAGGGAAGATAGAAATGAAAAGGAAAATAGCATTACTGGGGATCTTTTTTATTTCTTTTGCCGCGCAGGGTTGGGAGGAAAAAGATTGGCTTGGCAATTGGCTGGTTGGGGCATCGGCGGGTTATGGCAGCCGTACCGGTAGCAATCAAACACAGTTAAGCTATAACGGTGCTAATTTCCCTATAGGCCTTCCACAATCCTTGATCATTAGAGACTATAGCGCGCCAGGCAAATTGTACGGTCTTTTTACGGGCTACCAAGCAGTCAAAGATTATTGGCTTGTTGGGGGAGAGCTTAATATTGATCGTCATGATATGGACGAAGGTTTATCTTTTGCTTTTGCTGACACCAATGGTGTGATTGGTTGGAGAGGCATAACAAACTATAAGCGTGACTACGTTTTTGGCTTAACAGCTAGAATGGGCTATGCCATTACGCCTTTCTTTTTGCCCTATGTCCGTCTTGGTATTGAATTGGGTCATGATAAATTGACAACGCTCTATACCGGTAATCCGGCGGTTTATCCCCATTCTATTGAAATGTCGACCACAACCTATGTCCATCGTTGCTTAAGTGGCTTTGGTTTCGAAGTTCCTTTACCCATGACTTGTGGCGGCAGCTTCCGCATGGAATATAATTGGCACTCTAAGAGTAAAACCGTTAAAGCCCATGGCAACTTGCCAGATGGATTGGTTAATCCTGCGTTTGAAACCTCATTGCAGCCTCAGACACACTCAGGCCGAGTAGCTCTAGTCTGGAACTTCTTCTAATATCTGTAGGGGCCGACCTCTGCCCGCCTACGCCAATAGCTTCGGCGCGGCTCAATATGAGCCTTGTCGTAGCTCGAAGCGCGTAGACAGGTGTCAGCCCTGATTTTCAATAGAAGAGCATACTGAGTTGCTACTCTGCATCAAGTGTTACTATTATATTGTAGTAGTGAGGCAACATCTTTCGAAGCCTTGTTGTAGCTCGAAGAGCGAAGACAGGTAGTGTCATTTTTTTGACGTTGTTTTACGCAAATAGCAGTGAATTTAATGCCAAAATTTGACAAACGTATCATCAACGCTTATACCTAAAATGTGTTTAATTAACTAACATTAGTTTGGGGTGAATATCATGAAAAAAATTGGAATTCTTTTATGCCTTTCATCAACCTTATTTGCAGCTGCCGCTGCACAAGCAGGTTGCTGTGAAAATGGAAATTGGTTAGTAGGTTTATCAGGCGGTTGGGCATGGCACAGCGATAGTGACGGCGCCGTCACGATTCAGCATCCAGCTCCTGGTAGCGAAATTACTTCTTACCAAATTGGTAATGATGATAGCAGCAGTAAATTTCTTTGGGGTATCCTTGCTGGTTACCAAGCGCGCGTAAATGGCTGGTTGCTTGGTGGTGAAGTCAGCGTTGACTGGCGTAAACATGATGATAATGATCGTGGATTTACCGTTGTTGACCCTGTTGCTGGTACATTAGTTGGTTCAGTTAGCGGAAATACTCATCACAATGCTGTTGTTGGCTTAACTGCGCGAATTGGTTATGAAGTTTCTTCTTACTTCTTACCTTATATTCGCTTAGGTGCTGAAGTAACACGTGTTGATGATGTTGATTTCACTGTAACAAGACCAGATGCTCCTGCTTACACCGCGGTATACAACAACGATCGCAATCATCGTTGGGGCTTCATTGGTGGTTTGGGTGCTGAGTTCCCAATCCCAGTGTGCAAAACATTATCTTTACGTGCTGAATACAACTACCACAGTCATGGCAGAAATGATGACGTAGCTGTTTTAGCTAGTGATCTTGGCACATTGTTCAATGTAAGCAGTGATGGCAGTCGCCATGAAAATACGGCTAAAGCTTCTTTAGTGTATAACTTCATCTAAAATACACTGGAAGTTTCTTGATTGAGCTAGGCGGCGAGCAGAAATAGCAAGCCGCCTTAGCAGTTAAGTCGCCCCAAATATTTAGCAAAGCGCATAAGTGCGCTTTGCTTTTTTAGATATGTTTGCTGAGTTGCCCGCCTATGTGAAAAAATAATCACAAACTATCCAATTGATAAGAGCATCCAGTGATTGATGAAAACGGGTTTCGTTTAAATGTAGGTATAATTCTAACTAACTCTATCGGACAACTCTTTTGGGGAAGACGGATCAATCAAGAGGCTTGGCAATTTCCTCAAGGTGGTATTCACGATAAAGAAGAACTTCATGACGCACTCTTTCGTGAGTTAAATGAAGAAATTGGGCTATCTTCACATCAAGTCTCAATCGTCGCTGAATCTGAACGGTGGTTAAGTTATCGCTTACCAAGACGTTTAGTTCGTAGTGATACTCGTCCTCCTTGCATTGGTCAAAAACAAAAATGGTTTCTACTGCGTTTAGAAGGTGATGATAGTTGCATTAAGTTGGATGTTTCTATCAAACCTGAGTTCGATCATTGGCGTTGGGTGAGCTTTTGGTTCCCGCTTTATCAAGTTGTTGCCTTTAAACGAGAAGTCTACCGACAAGCTTTACTGGAATTTGCACCAAAATTAATGCATATCAAAAAAGAGTTGATGACATTGGATCCTCTTGACCACTAAAATATAACCTCAGGCTAGGGAGGTAGTTTTGCTAGGTGTTTTGCGCCAAATTGTTCAGGAAGTCAATGAAGCACAAGACTTAAGCGAACTTCTACGCATCATTGTCGAGCGAGTTTCCAACGCAATGGAAGTGGAAGCCTGTTCTGCCTATTTAGTTGATCGTCGAAAGCACCATTATTTACTTGCCGCTTCAGTGGGCTTTTTAGAAGGGGTGGATGGCAATGTGACCATACCGCTTTCTGAAGGACTCGTCGGTTTGGTCGGTGAACGTGAAGAGCCTATTAATTTAAGTGACGCACCAAGTCATCCTCGTTATCGCTATTTTCCAGAAACCGGTGAAGAACGCTATTCCGCCTTTTTAGGCGTACCCATGATCCACCAACGCAAAGTGGTTGGTATTTTAGTCATTCAACAACGTAGCCCCAGACGCTTTGATGAAGGTGAAGTTGCCTTTTTAGTCACGGTTTCTGCTCAATTGGCAAGTTATATTGCCCATGCAAGAACGGCAGGGATGATTGCCGATCTGACCATTACTTCGCCTGCTGGCCCAACGACCTTACATGGGATCCCTTCCGCACCCGGTATTGCCATTGGTACAGCGGTGTTGGTTTTGCCGGCTGATCTGGATGCGGTTTCTGATAAAGAAATCACCGATATTCCTCGAGAAATTGAGTATTTTGAACAAGCCTTAGAAATGACCCGCGCGGACATTCGACGCTTAAAAGGTCACTTGGTTAAAACCTTGTTACCAGAGGAACAAAATTTGTTTGATGCCTATTTGCGCATTTTAGATAGCCGCAGCATTAAACAAGATATTATTTCGTTGATTGAAGAAGGACATTGGGCTCCTTTTGCACTTCGCAAAATTATCAAACGCCAAGTGCATAAATTTGAAGCAATGGAAGATCCTTATCTGCGAGAGCGATCTGCTGATTTGCTTGATTTAGGCCGTAGAGTGTTGTCGAATTTACAGAGCGAAAACCATGTGCCGCTTTTTTATCCCAAAAATACCATTTTAGTAGGCGATGAAATCTCCGCTTCCGATCTGGCAGAAGTGCCACAAGATCATTTATTAGGGATGGTGTCACTAAAAGGTTCTGCCAATTCACATGTCGCTATTTTGGCAAGAGCCATAGGCATTCCTGCTGTCATGGGTGTCGGGGGATTCCCTGCTCACAAATGCGATCAAAAAACCATTATTGTTGATGGTTACCATGGGGAAGTCTTCACTTCACCAACAGAAGGGATGATTGCAGACTTTGCAAGACTCGCTGCTGAAGAAAAAGAACTCTATGCTGGGTTAGATGAGTTGCGTGAGCTACGTTCACAAACGCCCGATGGTGTGAATGTCTCTTTATGCGTGAATGCGGGTTTAGTCGCAGATATTCGTCCTGCTTTACAAGTGGGTGCTGAGGGCGTTGGGCTATATCGTACTGAAGTGCCATTTATGATCCGCGATAGATTCCCAAGTGAAGAAGAGCAATATCTTATCTATCGTCAACTATTAGAAAGTTTTGCACCCAAGCCGGTTACCATTCGTACATTGGATGTGGGTGGCGATAAGTTTTTACCCTATTTTCCTGTGGTAGAAGATAATCCCTTTTTGGGATGGCGAGGGATCCGTATTACCCTAGATCATCCAGAAATCTTTTTAGTACAACTTCGTGCGATGCTTCGTGCTAGCAATGGGTTACAAAATTTACGCGTTTTGTTTCCCATGATTTCGAGTATCAATGAAGTGGAAGAAGCATTAAGACTACTGCGCCAAGCGCACCGCGAAGTCATTGATGAAGGTGGTAATGCGCGTTTCCCTGAAACCGGTGTGATGATTGAAGTGCCTTCTGCGGTTTATCAAGCCCATGAATTAATAAAACGCGTTGATTTTCTTTCCGTAGGCAGCAACGATTTGACTCAATATTTATTGGCGGTTGATAGAAATAACCCTCATGTTGCCAATCTTTATGATTCATTACATCCAGCGGTTTTACACGCATTACAAGACATTGCTAACGCTGCTCATGCAAACAATAAACCTGTAGGAATATGCGGCGAAATGGCTTCGGAGCCGGCTGCTGTTATTGTCTTATTAGGGTTAGGGTATAACTTACTCAGTATGAATGCGCATAGCATTCCCCGCGTTAAATGGATTATTCGCAACTTCACAATGATCAAAGCACAACAATTGGTCAAAGAAGTGATGCATTTTCATCATGCTCAAGATATACGAAAATTCCTTGAAAGCGCATTAGAAGATGCAGGACTGGGCGGCCTAGTTCGCGGCGGCAAATAATACTCTTCGCATTCGAATTGTATGCTTTGTTGCCATCGCCTATCTCACAACAGTCATGTATCAAAGCATACACTCCTATTGTTCGAAGGCTCGGCGCCTTGCCTACAAATCGACTGCTGTGAGTATTTATTCCCCTAGATATTTTTTGATTTTAACCGCAAAAATAATGTTAAACGTGCCATTCTTTATATAGTTACTCATCATTTGGAATACCCCATTTGCCATGGCACTGTTAAGACTTTCTTTCAGTCAAAAAGTGCAACTATACGCCTGTACAGTGAGCTTGGTTTCGTTATTGCTCGCTGGGATTGCGTTCATTTCATTTGATATTAAACAAGCCCACCTTGAACTTGAGAAATCCCTGCAACTCAAAGTGGATTTGATTAGCCATTATGCAGGTTCTGCTATTGCTGCAAATAATTCTGAAAAAATAAATGAAATTTTACAATACTTCCGCAAGAATTCTGAAATTGTAGGCGTATGGGTTTATTCCATTAGTGGCAAACTGATCATGGTTTATAACCCCAAAAAATTACCCGAAAGCGAGTTGCCAGCGTTGGTTAATAACCACAACGTTATTTTTATGAGAAATTACGTTAAAATCATCGGTGATGTTACTTATGAGCAACGTCCCGTTGGGAAAGTGGTGCTTATGTCTTCTTTGTCTGAGATAAAATATCGAACCAACTATCTCATTATGGTTGGGTCGATGATTTTAATGTTTTCGCTGTTAGGTGCCATGATGGTCACTTTTAGGTTACAAAGAATTTTAACCAAATCCTTATATAACTTGTTACAAACCGTTAAAACAATTACGCAAACGAAAAATTACTCTGTTCGTGCTCAACAGCTATCACAAGATGATTTAGGCTCATTAACTGAAGGTATCAATTCCATGTTGCAAGAGGTTGAGCAACGAGATGTGGCCATCAGTAAAAGCGAGGAGCGTCTTAATTTGGCACTTTGGGGTAGTAATGAAGTCATGTTTGACTGGGATGTGTTAAATGATTTTTGGTATTTTGATGAAAGCTTTGAAAATTTGCTAGGATACCAACGCGACGAAATTCCAAGTAATCGAGAAAATTACTTTAAGTTGATCCACCATGATGATATTTCGATAGTGTTGAGCGCTCTCAAACTTCATATGACAGACGAGAATCCTTTTTTCATGGTTGAACATCGTTTGCTACACAAACAGGGTTATTGGTGTTGGATATTAGCCCGAGCTAAAATTGTGGAAAGAAATAAACATGGTCGCGCTTTGCGCATGGCGGGCACTTTGTTAGACATCACGGCAAAAAGAGAAACACAACAACGTTTGGAATTATTCAATAAAGTGTTTGAAAGCACCACCGAAGGCGTTATCGTCACCGACCCCAATTTTAATATTATTGAAATTAATCCTTCATTTACAGAAATTACTGGATTTTCGCGGCAAGACATTATTGGTCAATCGATGAATATCTTGCACAGTGATAAGCAAAATGAGGACTTTTATCGCCGCATGCATCTTTCATTACAAGCGAAAGGAAAGTGGCAAGGCGAATTATGGGAAAAAAGACAAAATGGTGAAGTCTATCCTCAACGTTTAACGATCAATGCCATGTTGAATGACAATAAACAGTTAATTCATTATGTGGCGGTGTTCTCCGATATTACCCAATTTAAACAAACGGAAGACGAATTACAATATTTGACCAATTACGACGCATTAACATCTTTACCGAATCGTTCATTGATGATGACGCAACTTGATTTGGAAATTAAAAAAGCCAACGCCAATAAAAGCAGATTTGCTTTAGTGATGGTTGGGCTTGATAATTTTAAAGTGCTCAATGATTCATATGGTCATGAAATTGGTGATGTCATTTTACAATCAGTAGCCACTAGACTCAGCCGTTGTATCAAAAAGAAAGATCTAGTATCAAGAGTGACCGGTGATGAGTTTGCATTAATTATTCAAAACGTCACAGATTTTTCTCAATTAAGAGAGGAAGTACAAAATATTCTCTTGACAATAACAGCACATTTTTTCAACATCGAGGGGCATGATATTTTATTGGGTGCCTCTGCAGGTGTCAGTTTGTATCCAGATGATGCACAAGATCTGCAAACACTCTTCACCAATGCAGACACCGCCCTTTATCATGCGAAAAATACTGAGCGTAATTCCTACCAGCTTTATGTCCCACAAATGAACGATCAAGTACTGGCTAAACAGCGCATGGAAATCTTGCTGCGTGGGGCGTTAGCGAATGATGAATTCTATCTTGATTATCAACCCAAGATTGACGCAAAGTCAGGTTTGATATGTGGTGTCGAAGCGCTTCTTCGTTGGCAAAATCCAGAATTAGGCTTGGTTCCTTCTAATATCTTTATTCCGTTAGCGGAAGAGTTGGGCGTGATTGTTGCTGTTGGACGTTGGGTAATGAAAACGGCTTGTGCTCAAACCAAAAAATGGCATGATTTAGGATTTGAACATTTAAAAGTATCGGTTAACCTTTCCGCTTATCAATTTAGAACTGGCGATTTAGTCAAAGAAACGGCTCGCATTTTAATGGAAACCCAGTTGCCACCGAAATCGCTTGATTTAGAATTAACCGAAGGTGTTTTAATTGATAATATTGATCGCTGTGTGTTGCGCTTGAAAGTGTTAAAAGCGATGGGGATCACGATTTCCATTGATGATTTTGGAACAGGCTATTCATCACTTAGCTATTTGCGCAGGTTCCCCATAGACGCGTTAAAAATTGATCAATCTTTTGTTAAGCATGTTTGTGAAAATCAAGAAGACGCTAGCATTGTGAATGCAATTGTTGCCATGGCGAAAGGCTTGAAGATCAGAACGGTGGCAGAAGGAGTAGAGACTAAAGAGCAGGTGGATTATTTAATGGCGCAACAGATTGATGAGCTGCAAGGGTACTATTATAGCAGGCCGTTAAATACTGAGCAGATGAGCGAGCGACTCAACCAAGAAACAGCCAAAGTCATTGCCTTCAAATAAAGTACATTAACTAAATTAAAACTATGATCAAGATGGATTAAAAAGGCATTTGCTGTTTTAATTCATGCAATTCTTATTGTTTGGCATAAAGATGTATCTATGAAAAAACTCGTCAAAGGTATCGTAGAGTTTCGCAAAAACATACGCCCCAATTACCTTGAGGCCTTTGCTAAATTAGCCTTGGGCCAATCCCCTGATACGTTATTTATTGCTTGTTCAGATAGTCGAGTTGTGCCCAATCTGTTTGCTTCAACTGATCCAGGCGATCTGTTTGTGGTCAGAAACGTGGGTAACATTGTGCCGCCTTGTCATTGTCATGGCACAGGTTTATCGGGTGGCGATAAATCAGAAGCCGCAGCGATTGAATTTGCAGTACATGAATTAAAGGTCAGTAATCTTATTGTTTGTGGACATTCTGAATGTGGCGCGATGCGTGCGCTCTTGGAAAAATCCATGGTGGAACAAATGCCAAACCTTGCTGAATGGTTGTTAGATGGCAAGAAGATCATCGATCGTTTACATCATGATGATCATTTTGCTAAAGGCCTCGCGAAGCATAATCGATTGTCACAGCTGAATGTGTTGCAGCAATTAGAAAATTTAAAAACCTACCCAATTGTGCAGCAGAAACTCCAAGAAGGGACCTTAAAGCTGCATGGTTGGTGGTTTGAACTTAGCCAAGCCGAAGTTTATGCTTACGAAGAAATCGATGAGAAATTTGTGGTGATCGATGATAACGAGGCTGACAAAATTTTAGAACGCATTGAAAACGCCAAATGAGTTTAGTCTATATCTATTACATAGTAACCGGTCTTCTCGCGGGTTTATTGTCGGGACTGCTAGGATTAGGGGGCGGGGTAGTCGTTGTCCCTGCGCTCTTGGCAATTTTTTCTTGGGAGCAATTTTCCCATTCCAATGTGATGCAGATAGCAACGGCAACTTCCCTTGCCACTATTTTTATTACTTCGCTGATGACGACCTGGGTACAAAGTAAACGCAAAGCGGTTCAATGGGAAGTTTTAAAATGGCTGATCCCAGGCATGGTAGTGGGTGCACTTTGCGGTATTGTGCTGGGCAAATATCTGCCTTCGCACATTTTAAAAACAGCATTTGCTTTCTTTTGTTTATTGCTGGGCGCCAAAATGTTAATCGATAACAAAAAGCCTATCATCAAAGAAGCAGGCCCGCGCAAAATAAACAAGTTACTGCCATTTTTGTTAGCTGTTTTTATCGGAATGAGTTCGGGATTATTGGGTATTGGGGGAGGCGTGCTCGTGATCCCCTTCTTAATATGGTATGGGCTTGAAATTCCACAAGTGAGCGCAACCTCGGCAGCCTCAGCGCTTCCCACCGCTTTAGCGGGAGCAATTTCAGCAATGGTTGTTGGGTGGTCTGTCACAGGGCTTCCTCCAGGTAGTATCGGTTTTGTGTATTGGCCAGCCGCCCTGAGTATAGGGTTATCGAGTCTGGTCGCTGCACCGCTGGGTGTTATGTTAGTTCATAAACTTCCGGTTGTGGTCGTCAAGCGCATTTTTGGTGGAATTTTGCTTCTCATGGCTTGGACGATGATGCCATCTTTTTAACGGCCTGGTAGACTGAGTCTTATGATTGAATATCCCAATATAAATCCAGTTATCTTACATATTAACGACACTTTTCAGATCCGTTGGTATGGCCTCATGTATTTGGTCGGGTTTGCGGCTTGCTGGTGTGCAGCGAGAGTGCGCACAAAATCTCTGCCTGGCTGGGGATCTTCTGAGAGACTCAATGATTTGCTCTTTTATACCGCCATGGGCGTGGTATTAGGTGGTCGTATTGGCTATATGCTGTTTTACGGCTTACCTGACTGGTTACAAGATCCTTTACAGCTATTTAAAATTTGGCAAGGTGGCATGTCTTTCCATGGCGGCTTATTGGGCGTCATTCTATCAACGGCACTCTTTGCAAGGCATTATGGTTATCCCTTTTGGGCGATTGGCGATATTATTGCGCCTACGGTTCCTCTTGCGATAGCAACGGGACGCATAGGCAATTTTATTAATGGTGAATTATGGGGCAAAGTGACTGATGTACCCTGGGCCATGGTCTTTCCACAAGCGGGATTTTTACCAAGGCACCCGACACCGTTATATGCCGTTGCTTTAGAGGGCGGTTTATTATTTTTGATGGTTTGGCTTTATTCGGCAAAACCACGTCGCATTGGTAGCGTGTCGGGTCTTTTTTTAGCCGGCTATGGTGTTATCCGTATTATTGAAGAGTTTTTCCGCCAGCCCGATCCGCAATATGGTTACTTGGCTTTTGGCTGGTTAACCATGGGACAAATTTTATGTATACCGATGATTTTGTTCGGTCTCTATTTTTTATTCAATCAGCGAAAGCAACCTTATCAATTTTGTAAAGTGTCATAACCTATGCAACAGTATTTATCGCTATTAAAGTGGGTATTAGAAAAAGGTGCGCCAAAAAGTGATCGCACCGGTACGGGTACCTTAAGTGTCTTTGGTCATCAAATGCGTTTTGATCTTGCCAAAGGTTTTCCACTCGTTACCACCAAAAAATGCCATTTAAAATCCATTATCCATGAACTCTTGTGGTTTATTAAAGGCGATACCAATATTGGGTATTTAAAAGAAAATGGCGTTAAAATTTGGGACGAATGGGCGGATCAAAATGGTAATTTAGGGCCAGTTTATGGCAAGCAGTGGCGTTCATGGCCAACCCATCAAGGCGAAACGGTCGATCAGCTTGCTAAGGTGATTGAAGATATTCGTACAAATCCTGATTCTCGTCGTTTAATTGTGAGCGCTTGGAATGTCGCAGATATTCCTGAAATGGCGCTGGCACCTTGCCATTGCTTGTTTCAATTTTATGTAGCAAATGGCCGTTTATCATGCCAGCTCTATCAACGCAGTGCCGATATCTTTTTAGGGGTGCCTTTTAATATTGCGTCCTACTCATTACTTACCATGATGATTGCACAAGTCACGGGTTTGCAATTGGGAGAGTTTGTTCATACGTTTGGTGATGTGCATCTTTATTCAAACCATATTGAACAAGCAAAAACACAATTAGACAGAACGCCTTATCCGTTGCCTGCAATGTTGTTAAATCCTGATATTAAACATATCAATGATTTTATGTTTGAAGATTTTGTACTAACCGATTACGAAAGCCATCCCGCTATTAAAGCGCCCATTGCCGTATAGAGATTTTAACCGTGAAAAATATTAGCTTAGTGGTTGCCATGTCAGAAAACGGCGTAATAGGCCACGATAATAAGTTACTCTGGCATTTACCTAATGACTTGAAGCATTTCAAAAGTATGACTTTGGGGAAACCGATCATCATGGGACGTAAAACCTATGAATCGATTGGTCGCCCATTGCCAGATCGACAAAATATTATTTTGACCCATCAAAAAGATTTTAAAGCGCCAGGTTGTGAGGTGGTTCATACAGTGGATGAGGCACTCAAGCTCACAGTGGATGCCAAAGAGGCGATGGTGATTGGGGGCGGAGAAATCTATCGGCTCTTTCTGGATAAAGCAAATCGTATCTACCAAACAGTCGTACATGCAAAAGTTCAGGGTGAAATCACCTTTGCTGAGATTGATCATAATATGTGGGAAGAGACAGCCCATGAAGAGTATTTCCAAGATGAAAAGCATGCTTATGATTACAGTTTTGTAACATTAGAACGACGGGAGTAACTATGTTATTAATCCAAGCGCTCGAATTTCTGATCCATCGAATTGATGAAAGAGTAAGAAAACATTTAGGTGAGTTGGGCGTTGAGGTAAAAGGGGCGCCTGAAATAGCATTGGCAAGCCAACTCAAATTTCAAGCAGCTGCAGCGGCACAGCCCGTGTTTAATCCTCATTTTGTTCAGCAAGTGGCAGCTTTAGCGATAGATGAGCCAAAACTGGACGATATTCCTTTACAGATTGGGGGGACATGGAAAGTATTGATGGAAAAGCCATTGAATGAATTTGCTGATGTGTTAAAAAATTCTCTTAAGGACAGGTCGATTACATTAAATAAATTATTGATATTAACTCGTTTTAAAAGACAGCTTCTCGCTGTTAGCACTGAAGCACAAGCAGAATTAGCACGACGAGAGAAGAGTTGGTTAGAAAGTGAAAAGAAACTCGTATTTGAAAATTTGGTTGATGATGCGATCGTTGAAAAGGTAAAAGCGAGTGCAACAGAAGCGCAAAAATTAGCACTGATTGCAGTAGAGGGTGGTAAATTTGAAAAAACAATTCCTTTTACTTCCAAAAAAGTAGAAATTAATTTTAACGGCGCTGGTCGTACTGAAGTGACTATCATGGCTTGCGAACAAGCTATCGAACAATTTTTGCTCGCTTGTAAAGAGCAGGACAGAATTCGACGAAAAGCTCCCCAAGATCCGCTTTCAATGATTGATGTATTCCCAGGTACCTTAAAAGCTAATCAAGTTTTGACTGGTTTGAACCAAGTGCTCGCCGAAGATTTAATAGCCAGATTATTCATTGAAGCAGAATTTAATGCATATATTCATTTTAGACTCTCACTTCCTGCAAGACTCAAAACGTTTCCAGCAGACGATGCGATGCAAAGTCGCAAATTAGTTTGTGAAAAACTAAGAGATTTTGATGAAAAAACGTTAGGGATCACGGAAGATCAATCAGAATATTGGCTGAATTTATTTAAGGAAATTCATGCACTTCAAACTCGCTTAGAGCCCTATAAAGCATTTTCCCCTCAGTTTTATTTGCAAAAGAGTACGACGCAAATGGGCTCAAAAGAAGTTTGCCAACGATTTCACTCTTTAGTCGAGCACAAAGCGCAAGCCGCTTCTCCCAATGCACTTGTACAGCATCGAGAAGATTGCCGACTTTGAGTTGGGCTTTAAAATTGATTGAGAAACACGTATAATTTTATTTTTTATAAGTTGATTTTCTTTCTTTGCAAACATGTCAGTTATAACACCAACATTTATCGGTAAATTTGCCCACACCGCGACTCAAGTTTTGCTGAAATCGCTTCGTGTGCAGGTTTGCATGCATCCCAATGTTGATCCTACACGTCAATATGTCTATGGTTTTTGGCATGGCAAACAATTTGCGCCCATTATGTTTTTACCTAAATGGGGCCCAGCTAAGCATGTTGGACTTGTTAGCGCATCACGAGATGGCGATATGTTAACCGCGTGGTTACAACAATTGGGATATCACGTGGTACGCGGCTCTTCCAGCCGCAAAGCCATTAGCAGTATGGTGAAACTGATTGCGGCAGCGAAAGAAGGTTATTCGATGGGAATTGCTGCAGACGGTCCGCGTGGCCCTGAATTTATTGCTAAAGCTGGCATGTCGTTTTTAGCCAATAAAGCGAATTTACAACTGGTGCCAATTGGCGTTGCTTATTCTAAACCATTTAAATTCAAATCCTGGGATAAGTACCAATTGCCGTTGCCGTTTACCCGAGCAGTGTTATATTTTGATGAGCCTATTACGGTCAGTGACATTTCGGATATTGCTAACGTGAATCTCGACATGGCGAAGAAAATTGATGCAGCAGAAGCGATTGCTTTAGATCTATTGAATGGTACGTCACAAAAGACGGTGTTGGATTGTAAGCCGTATATTCTCACTACCTAAGAAATTGCCCCCTCCCTAGCCCTCCCCCGCGATGCGGGAGAGGGGACAAGATCATTTAACCCAAAGCAGTGCGTTTGACGCGGATTCTCCAACCCGCACCAATAATAATCGATGCCAACACCAGCAACATTCCAAAAGTATCGTACCAATGCAGGTTTTCGCCTAAAAATAAAATAGCGAATAACGTGGTTGCGACCGGCATCACGCCGCCAAAAATGGCTGCTGTGCTAGCAGGAATAAAGCTTAATCCCCACGCCCATGCCCAGAAAAACAGTAAGCTGCTCATGGCTGCAACGCCAATTAACGCAAATTCAAATGTGGTATAAACCGCAAAATCAATAGTGCCGGTATATAAAGCGCAAGGTAATAATGTGATAAAGCCCACAACATTGGCAATAAAGGCGCCACCTAACGGTGTAATGCGATTAGCCAGTTTGCGGCTCACAATGGAATACCATGCTTCAGGAAACATCGCGATAAAGACTAACATATCCCCAAAATACGTGTGTTCAGGGTTAGCGGTTCCTTCAAAATGATCGAGATTAATCACCAAAATACCAAGCATGGCGAGCACTAAAGCCGAAATTTTTGCACTATTTAAACGTTCTTTCAGGATCCAAACAGAAAATAGCGCAATCAATGCCGGTAAGGTACTGCCGATAATGCCAGCCGCAGTGGCGGTGGTGTGCTGTAAACCCCAGACAAAAAAGAGATTAAATAAAAAGGCGGCAAAGAGCCCTAATAACAGCGCTAAAAACCAATCATTGGCAGTCAATTTCTTTTCGGGATGATGGGGATCTTTAATGGGTGTACGGGTTATCCAAAGCACCAGTCCTAAGACAATTGCACTTAGGCCAAAGCGAGTGGCTAACAGCATAAACATGGGCATAGTGGATATAAGATATTTACTGGTAACCACGTTAAGGCTAATGCCAACTTGGGCGAAAGCAAGTGCAATGTAACCAGTTGAAAGCACGCGGCGCATGGTAGAACTCTATGAAACAAAAGTGTGGATGGAAAAAATCACTAAAATAGTAACAGAAAATGTGATTTGAGTAATATTTTTTCTGATGAAAGGCTATAAAATTTGGCACGTAGGGCAAAAATAGGTTGAGCGTTGCCCGAGGGTGATATGCTCTATTGGCGTTTGACATTGGTGACAATCAAGGCCGGCTCTATCATAAACGGTCAGTTGATGACTAAAATAACCGGGTTTACCATCGCTTTGATAGAAATCTTTTAAGGTAGTTCCCCCTTTTTTAATGGCGGCTTTTAATACTTGGGTGATCCCCTGGTATAACGCTTTTGCTTGCAAAAGCGTTAATTTATCCGAATTCATCAGAGGGTGAATTTTAGCGAGGAATAAGCTTTCACTGGCATAGATATTGCCAACCCCAACGACAATTTTGCCATCCATGATGAATTGTTTGATTGGGATCCGACGCTTTGCGGCGCGCTCTAATAAATATTGCGCGTGAAAAGCTTTAGAAAGGGGTTCTGGTCCTAATTGCCTGAGGACGGTAAGAGATGCCAGATCTTTGCCTGCCCATAAAATGGCACCAAAGCGTCTGGGATCGTTATAACGAAGAATGACACCTTCTTCCATTTGGCAATCAAAGTGATCATGTTTTTTCAAGGGAGTTGCATCGTTTACCAAACGCAAAGTGCCGGACATGCCTAAATGAATAACCAAAGTACCTGCGGTGGTTTCTATTAAAATGTATTTTGCTCGACGACTAATATTGGTAATGGTTTGTGAAGGTAAGAGTCGTTGTAAGGTTAAAGTCGGAATAGGCCAGCGCAGTTGTTTATGACGAACAACCACGCGTTTAATTTTTTGCTGTATTAGATGAGGCTTAATACCTCTAACGGTTGTCTCAACCTCTGGTAACTCAGGCATACTCTTCTCAGTCGAATTTTAAGACTTAATGGCCCGATGACCGATGTCGTTACGATAAAAGACGCCATTCCAAGCGACTTTTTTCACAATGCGGTAGGCTTTTTCTTGGGCATCTAGGTAGTTATCACCTAAGGCAGTAACGCAAAGCACCCGCCCGCCGTTTGTCACAATATTCACATCTTGAACGATAGTGCCAGCATGAAAGATTTTATAAACATCACTTGCCACAATATCATTTAAGGTTGGGATCACATCCCCTTTTTGATAGTGATCAGGATAACCATTGGCGGCAAGCACCACTCCAAGGGCAGGTCTTTCATCCCATGAGGCAACGTATCCCGATAAATGACCCTCTAAAGCATTTAGACACAGTTGCGCAAAATCGGATTGAAGGCGCATTAATACGGGCTGTGTTTCAGGATCACCAAAACGCGTATTGTATTCTAAAACTTTAATATCGCCAGTAGGTGTAATCATCAGCCCTGCATACAAAAAGCCACGAAAGGGGTGTCCCTCTTTTGTCATTCCGTTAAGGGTAGGCCAAATCACTTGATCCATGATTTGCTGATGTAGCGTCGTTGTGACAAGTGGAGCGGGGGAATAAGCGCCCATACCGCCCGTATTAGGACCTTTATCATGATCATCGCGAGTTTTATGATCTTGAGAGGTAGCTAAAGGCACACAATGATTGCCATCACTTAGCACAATAAAACTGACTTCTTCCCCCTCGATGAATTCTTCAATAATCACTTGATTGCCTGCATCGCCAAAACGATGTTGCGCTAACATCGCGTCAACAGTTTCTTCGGCTTCTTGGCGATTTTGTGCGATCACAACGCCTTTGCCGGCTGCTAATCCATCGGCTTTGATGACTTGTGGGAAAGCGCAGGTTGCTAAATAGGCATGTGCCTCTTTTACTTCTGTAAATGTTTTAGAAGCGGCTGTTGGAATATTGTGGCGTAGCATAAAGTCTTTAGCAAAAGCTTTAGAGCCTTCTAATTGTGCGCAAGCTTGAGTTGGTCCTAAACATAAGAGATTGCGTTCGGTGAAATAGTCGACAATCCCTGCAACTAACGGTAATTCGGGTCCAACAACGGTGAATTGAATATGCTGATTTTTCACAAAATCGGTTAAGGCTGCAAAATCTGCAATATCGATCGCTACATTTTCAACTTTGGGTTCGCGGTGTGTGCCAGCGTTGCCCGGTGCCACATAGACTGTCTGCACAAGGGGAGATTGCGCCAATTTCCAAGCCAAGGCATGCTCTCTGCCGCCACTGCCTACTACAAGTACTTTCATCATTCTTTATGTATTCCAATTCGTTAGTGGCGAAAATGCCGTTTACCGGTCAATAACATCACCATATCTAGTTGGTTCGCCATTTTGATTACTTCAGGATCTTTTTTAGAGCCACCGGGTTGAATCACTGCGCGTATACCATAGCTATGGGCTTTCTCAATGTTGTCTGTGAACGGGAAGAAGGCATCAGAAGCCATCACCGCATCGTCTAAAGAAAGGCCTTGATCGATAGCTCGAAGTGCTGCTATTTGCGTGCTCATGATGCGAGACATTTGTCCGGCGCCGATCCCAATTGATTGGCCGTTTTTGGCAAAGACAATCGCATTCGATTTGACGAATTTCACGAGTTGCCAGCTAAACAGTAGATCTGCTAATTGAGTTGGTGTGGGTTTCTTTGTCGTCACGACTTCATATGATACTGGGATATCAAGAGTATCGCAGGTTTGTACTAATAAACCGCCATGCACGCTGTGAATATCCCATTCAGCAGAAGATGCAGAGTTGGTTGCTTCTTTTTGATAAGTGAGTACTCTGCAGTCAGGTTTATTTTTAAGCGCTGTAAGTGCTTTATCGGTAAAATTTGGCGCGATTAGCACTTCAACAAATTGTTGGCTCAAAATATGCGTGATTAAGGCGTCATCAACTTCGGTATTGAAAGCGATGATGCCACCAAAAGCGGATTGCGGATCACAGGCATAGGCTAGGTTATAAGCTTTTAAAGCAGTCTCAGCTTTTGCAACGCCACAAGGATTAGCATGCTTCACAATCACGCAGGCTGCACCTTCAAAGCTTTTAACGCATTCCAGTGCAGTATTCGCATCTGCAATATTGTTAAATGACAAGGCTTTGCCTTGATGCATAACGGCTTTGGCGATGCTGTCTTTGGGTGCATCAAAGGATTGGTAAAAAGCAGCTTCTTGATGCGGATTTTCACCATAGCGCAACGTTTCTTTGAGTTGGTAAGGCATGATGAAAGTGGGGCCAAAATGAACGGCCGTTCTATCAAGTTGTTTATTGAAATAATCGGCAATATGAGCGTCGTAAGCAGCCGTATGTGCAAACGCTTTTGCAGCAAAATGAACGCGCGTCTTTTCGCTCACAGCGCCTTTATTGGCTTTTAAGTCTTCAATAAAATCATTATAGTCATTGGGATCAACTAATACGGTGCACCATTCATGGTTTTTAGCAGCGCCGCGAATTAAGGTAGGCCCGCCAATATCGATATTCTCAATGGCATCAGCAGAAGTGACATGTTCTTTTTGGATCACTTTTTCAAAAGGGTATAAATTAACAACCACTAAATCGATATCGGGGATGCTATGAGAAATCATGACATCGGCATCAATATCGCGGCGCCCTAATATGCCACCGTGAATTTTAGGGTGTAGGGTTTTTACGCGACCATCCATCATTTCAGGGTAACCTGTGTAGTCACTCACAGGGGTGACTGGGATCCCATGTTGTTGCAATAAAGATGCCGTATTACCAGTTGAGATGAGTTCTACGCCGCGCAAATGCAGGGCCTCAGCCAGTTCAACAATGTGTGTTTTATCATAAACAGTCAGCAGCGCGCGCTGAATGATGGTGGATTCATGCATGTTCATTACCTCTGATTATTCTAGGCCGTATTCTGCTAAACGCTTGCGAAGCGTACCTCTTGCAAGTCCTAGCCATTCTGCTGCTTTGCTTTGATTTCCGCCTGCATGCTGTAAGACTGATTTAAATAATCCCAATTCAACTTCTTTGATCACTAAATCATACAACTGCTTGGCAGGTTGACCATCGAGGGTACAAAAATATTCTTCCATTAGCTTGGCAACAATTTCTCGCAAAGGGTTATTGTTTTGCATAGTCAAGATCCCATCAAGCTTTGAAAGAAGTGTTCAGCAGAACTCAGTTGCTCTTCTGCTGTTTCGAGTTGGTTGAAAGCATGTCGAAAGGTAGAACCATTACGTTGGCCTTTGCTATACCAGGAAACATGCTTGCGAGCGACGAGCACGCCACGTTTTTCGCCATAAAAATCATATAAATTTTTCATATGATTGATCATTAAATGATGCACCGTTGTAATAGAGGGTGCTTCTAGCATTTCATTAAATTGTAGAAAATGAATAATTTCATTAAAAATCCAGGGACGCCCCTGTGCAGCACGTCCAATCATCAGGCCATCTGCGCCGGTTTGCTCTAAAACCCATTTTGCTTTTTCAGGCGTACTGATATCACCATTGGCAAAGACGGGTATTGAAATATTTTGTTTAATGTCAGCTATCGTTTCATACTCTGCTTCACCATTAAACATGCAAGAGCGAGTACGGCCATGCACAGCTAATGCTTGTATGCCGCAATCTTGTGCCATTTTTGCGACATTCACACCGTTGCGGCTGTGTGAATCCCAGCCTGTGCGAATTTTTAAAGTCACGGGAATATTCACAGCTCCGACGACTGCGTTTAATATTCTTGCCACTAAGGGTTCATCTCTTAGCAGCGCGGAGCCTGAAAGAGTATTGCACACTTTTTTTGCAGGACACCCCATGTTGATGTCGATAATTTCTGCACCATTGGCTTCATTGTATCTGGCAGCTTCGGCCATCATATTCGGATCCGCACCGACAATTTGGACCGAGCAAGGACGGGTTTCACCTTCGTGATTAGCGCGTCGTTTGGTTTTTTCACTGCCATGCAATAATGAATTTGCACCGACCATTTCCGAAACAGCAAGACCTGCGCCTAAATTTTTACAAAGTTGCCGAAAGGGTCTGTCTGTCACGCCAGCCATAGGGGCAAGCACAATCGGATTATCGATTTGGTGTGGGCCAATTTTGACAGGGGCGAGTTTCTTAACTTCCTTAACGGGCGGTGACATACGTATTACTCTTTTGCTGACGAGCGAGAATTATACCGATTTAGCTTGGATAAAACAGTGCTTAAGCGACTCTAACGCCGACTAATAAAGCCCATTCTTCAGCGCTTTTAACCGGATCAAATGAAAACCAAGGTTGATATGCAGCTTGAACTCTTTCAGCTTGGTTAGTTAGTAAACCAGAGAGAACAAGGTGTCCTCCCATTTCAGTGAGTTCCCGTAAACGAGGTGCTAATTCAATCAGAGGTTCCGCTAAAATGTTGGCAAGAACTGTTTTAGCAGGTTTGCCCACATAGTCATCTGGGTTAAACACGTCAATCTGTGGGGAGCATAGGTTACGCAGCGCGTTGTCTTTAGTGCTTGTTAGTGCTTGAGGATCGTAATCAATTGCATCAACATGCACGGCTCCCAACAAGAGTGCGCCAATGCCTAAAATGCCTGAGCCACAGCCATAATCGATGACGTGTTGATCTTTTGGCCGGTGACTACTTAACCATTCTAAACAAAGCGCTGTCGTTGGATGTGTGCCTGTGCCAAAAGCAAGACCTGGATCCAATTTTAAAACAATACCTTCTTTTTCCAAGGAAGCAACATCGGGGTGCTCGTGAGGCGCTACCCAAAAGCCATGACCAAAATGCATGGGTTTAAAATGTTCCAGCCAAACGCGTGACCATTCTTGATCGGGCAACGTCGTCACTTGCAAAGAGATATCAGGTAAAAAATCAAATAACGTTTTGCGTAGAGTCTGCAAGCATGTTTGCGGCTCAAACAAACCCACCACTTTAACGTTATTCCATAACGGCGTTGTGCCAGGCTTGGGTTCAAGCAAAGGCTCATTTGCACCATCAAAATAGGAAACGGCTAGTGCGCCTTGTTTTTCTAACAGTTCGCTGCAAGCACTTGTGATTTTTTCAGGAACCTGAAAAGAAACTTCAATATAGGACACTAGGTGACGTCCTTCATTTTATTTTCAAGATAGTGAATCGTGGTGCCACCATTCATAAAGTGTGTATCACGAACCAGATCTTGATGCAGTGGAATATTGGTTTTGATCCCTTCAACAACGATTTCACTTAACGCATTTCGCATACGACGCATCGCCTCATGTCGGTCTTTGCCGTAGGTGATGAGTTTAGCAATTAAAGAATCGTAGTTAGGAGGTACGGTGTAAGAACTATAAACATGAGAGTCAATACGCACACCAGGGCCACCAGGCGCATGAAACCATGTAATTTTACCAGGACAAGGGATAAAGGTTTTCGGATCTTCAGCGTTAATACGGCATTCAATTGCGTGGCCTTGGATACGAATATCTTCTTGTTTCACTGATAGCTTTTCACCCGCAGCGATTTTTAATTGCTCTTTAACGATGTCGATACCGGTGATCATTTCTGTGACAGGGTGTTCAACTTGTACGCGGGTATTCATCTCAATGAAATAAAACTCGCCGTCTTGAAATAAAAATTCAAAAGTACCGGCCCCACGATAACCAATTCTCAAACAAGCATCTACGCATCGTTTACCGATTTCTTTGCGTTGCTCTTCAGTGATAAAAGGAGCAGGCGCTTCTTCTAGCACTTTTTGATGGCGACGTTGCATTGAGCAGTCTCTTTCGCCTAAGTGTACGGCATTACCTTGACCATCAGCTAATACTTGAATTTCAATGTGACGAGGCTTTTCAAGGTATTTTTCCATGTAAACGCTGCTATTGCCAAACGCATTGCCCGCTTCAGTTTGGGTTAACGAAATGGCATTCAGCAACGCTGCTTCACTTTGCACAACTCGCATACCTCGGCCGCCGCCGCCGCCAGCGGCTTTAATAATAACGGGATAGCCAATTTCACGTGCAATTTTTAAATTACGTTTATCATCATCGTCTAGTGGGCCATCAGAGCCTGGTACACAAGGAACGCCAGCTTCTTTCATGGCTTTGATTGCCGAGACTTTATTTCCCATTAACCGGATTGTTTCAGGTCTTGGACCAATAAAAATAAAACCGCTTTGCTCAACTCGTTCGGCAAAATCGGCATTTTCAGCTAAAAAACCGTATCCTGGGTGAATCGCAACCGAATCAGTGATTTCAGCTGCACTAATAATGGCTGGAATATTTAAATAACTGAGAGGTGAAGGTGCAGGACCGATACAAATAGCTTCGTCAGATAACCGCACTGGCAGCAGATCTCTATCGACGGTGGAATATAACGCAACTGTTTTAATCCCTAATTCATGACAAGCACGCAGAATACGCAGTGCAATTTCGCCACGATTAGCAATAACAACCTTATCTAACATGGGATCTCTTATTTAATCACGAATAACGGTTGGCCAAATTCTACTGGCTGACCATTTTCAACTAAAATAGCAACGATGGTGCCTGTGGCGTCTGCTTCAATCTGATTAAGCATTTTCATTGCCTCAACGATGCAAAGTGTGTCACCTATTTTGACTTGTGATCCGATTTCAACAAAAGGAGGTTGAGTTGGAGAAGGAGCACGATACATGGTGCCGACCATCGGTGAGGTCATGACATGACCTTCGGGTATTGCATTTTTTTCAGGAAGAGGTGCTTCTGCTTCTAAAGAAGGCGCACTGGCCGGGGCGGCGTTTGAATTCATTGCGCTCATATTTGGTGATTGAGCAACCACATATTGTGGTGCGGCACTTTCTTGTTTTCTGCTAATGCGAACGGATTCTTCTCCTTCGCGGATCTCTATTTCATTGATCCCTGATTCTTCAAGGAGCTCAATCAATTTTTTAACTTTACGAATATCCATAAATCACTCTATATCACTGTATGGCTAAAAATTAAGAAAGTTGTGCGATGGCAGCATCTATGGCTGCAAGATAGCCCAAATGGCCAAGACCACTGACAACGCCGGTTGCAATATCCGAAAGGTAACTTAAGTGTCTAAAACTTTCTCTGGCATAAATATTGGACAGGTGTACTTCAATAAAAGGGGTATTCACTGCTAACAAAGCGTCGCGTATGGCAATGCTGGTGTGCGTAAAGGCCCCTGGATTGATTATCAAGAAATCTGCTTTATTTTTTTGAATTTTTTCGACAATTTCGTGTTCTGCGTTTGACTGAAAGCATTCTACAGAATGTTTTTTGGCATGTTTGCTGATCAGCTTATTAATCTCATCAAGGGAGAGTGCGCCATAAAGATCTGGCTCTCTTGTCCCGAGCATATTTAAATTGGGTCCATGAATGATTAATAATTTAGCCATGTGAATTGCCTAATAGGTAACTGGGCCTATTGTGGCCTAAATGGAGAAGCTTGTCCATGTTTAATATGCACGATCGCCGAAGTTAGCAACAAATGTCGATGAATTACTGGAAGATATCAGCATTATCGCTACTTTTCGTGCATTTTCAATTTGTGAAGGAAGTTGCAAGGCTGGTTTTTAAGGTTCTGCACGTTCAAGACATGTTTGCAGAAAATGGCAACATTTAGCTACCATTTCCTGCATTTTAACATATTTTCAGTTTGAGTCCTTTTTAACCTGATTCAGGTGGGTTAAAAATTCTTTTGGCGATACTTCACCGATAATACGGTAACTTGTTAGTTCTCTACCATTTTTATCAAAGAATAATATGGCGGGAGGCCCTACTAAAGCAAATTTTTGTAACAGGTTTTGATTTGTTTCGTTATAGGGGGACATATCTGCTCTAATAAGAGTTAAATGACTTAAAGATTCTTGAACCGAAGCATCGGTAAAAACTTTGTGTTCCAGATGCTTGCAGGCAGTACACCATTCCGCAGAAAAGACCAGCATCAAAGGGCGCTGCTGCTGTTTGGCGGCTTCTAAGATAGGTGTAAGGGCTTGCTCAGAATCAATCGTTGCAAATAATGAGCTTTGTTTCTCAGTATCACCCCAAAATCCGGTGAGTAGCGGTTTCATGGGATCTTCTTCCCCATGCCAAGTACCCCAAAAAAGAACAAATGCATAGATAACTAAGGCAAAACCGGCACGTCCGGCATAGCCTGATTGCTTGCGAAAAGTGCCCATGCAGTAGGCCGCAAAAATCAATATGACACCCCATAGGGCCAACGTGATCGAATGTGGGATGATTCTGTCTAACAACCAAACCCCAATGCCAAACATCATAATGGCAAAAATTTGATTAACGGCATGCATCCATGGCCCTTTTTTCGGGAGTAATTTACCCTCTAAGGTGCCAACGACCAGTAAAAGCGTCCCCATCCCTAAGCCCATCGCTAATAAGGCACTACCGCCTAATACAATATTGCCACTTTGAGAAATGTAACCTAGAGCACCTAACAAAGGAGCGCTGACACAAGGTGAAGCAATCAACGTTGCTAGAATGCCCATCACCGCTGCGCTGATATAAGAACCACTCGTTTGTTTATGGTGCAGCTTGGTTAGCATGTCTTGAAAACGTTGTGGGAAATGAAAACGCGTCACACCAAGCTGCACCAAAGCAAGATAGAAAAATAAGGCAGCAAATGAGAAGACTGCAATTGGCTTTTGAAAGAGTGCCTGCAAATTTTTTCCGAGTGTTGCAAACACAATACCGGCTAATGCGTAAGTGAATGACATACTTAAGACATACACCAGCGAGAGCCAAAACGCTTTACGCGTATTAAGGTGGCTTTCACCCACAATGACGCCAAATAAAATCGGTATCATCGGTAATACACAAGGCGTAAAAGTGAGCAAAATCCCCACGATATAAAAGCTGAGGATAATTGAAAAATTGCTTTTACCTTCCAGTGACATGAGTCCTTTAGAGGGTTTAGGGGATTCAACTTTTGTAGGGGTGCTGGCAAGTTGCGGCGCTCCAGGTAGCGGAGTCAGTGTTTGGATCTGGTTATTTGCAATGGTTGCTTCAAACCATTTTGTGACAGGGGGGTAACAAAACCCAGACTCTGCACAGCCTTGATATTGAACTTGTAGCTTAAGGTTGCTCTGTTCTTTGACATAGTCGGATAATGAAATCGGCAGGGTAAGCTGATCTTTATAAATAAACTCGGGTCCAAAGGAAGGATCATCAATACGCAAAGCGTCAGGTAATTTGGTATGAGCCATCAAAGAGACTTTGCTCAGATCTTTTTGTACAAGGAAGACATGTAAGCGATCTTTATAAAGATAGCAGCCAGGCGCTATCTGCCATTGAAATTTAACTAAGCTATTTTGAAATGCCACATTCAGCATAAAGGCTTGATCACTTGCCAATACCTTAGGAAAGGGCAAAGTGGAATGAGGGGATTGGTTTATCTGTGCTTGGATATTGGTTGTAGAAATCAATAGCATTAGCACGATAACGATAAAGTTGTACTTTCTCTTATCCAGCATTATTCTTCACCTATTGATGTGCACGTTTAAAACAGTCGAGGCAAATAAATGGATACTGCCTATTGTATGGTCTACTGTACTTGTCCTAACCAGGTCACCGCAGTGCAACTTGCACAAGAATTAACAACGGCCGGCCTTGCTGCCTGTACTAATATCATACCTGATATTACCTCAATTTATTCTTGGGAAGGCAAATTAATGGAAGGAACCGAGACTTTGATGGTGATTAAAACCAGAAAAGACAAGCTGGCTGACTTAGAAGAGGCCATTCTTGCCATTCATCCTTACCAAACGCCCGAATTTTTAGTGACCCCAATTAAGTATGGTAATCGTAAATATATTAATTGGATGGACAGTGTACTTGGCGGACCAATTCGTGAAGAAGAGTAGGACAAAAATTCATGAGTGAGGGGTATATATGATGCAATTACGTCCTTTGGCCTTGGCTTCATAAAGGGCTTTATCAGCTGCTTGTACAATTTCATCCACCGTATTAATGTTTCCATCGAGTTTGGCAAGACCTGCACTGAAGGTTGCTGAAAATTCAATTAAAGGATCAGAGCTGCGATGGAGCAGTTTAGAGAAACTACGACGGATCTCATCTAGTTTTGCTAAAAAAGAATCCGGTTCGGTTTGCGGTAAAATGATTGCAAATTCCTCGCCACCATAACGTCCAATACTGTCTGATTTACGTAACCTTTGTTTAAGTAACCGTGCTAGCCCTTTAATAACGCGATCACCGACAGGGTGTCCATGGCTATCATTAATCGTTTTAAAATGATCAATATCAATCATGGCAAAACTCAAGGGCGTTTTATTGCGCTTTGCTCTGGCAATTTCTAATTCCAATTGTTCTAAGATACGCGTGTGATTCAGCGTTTCCGTTAAACTATCCATAATCATTTCAGCGCGCAAGGTGCGAGAGCGCTGTGCTTTGGCTGCCACTGCATCAATTAAATACTGAGAGACAATGGGTTTGGTTAAAAAATCATCCCCACCACCTCGGATGGCGGTTAGTTGCTTATTGAGATCTTCCTCTGCAGATAAATAGACAATCGGTATTCCCACAAACATATCTTGCTGGCGAATGACTTTGGCTAAATCGGTGCCTGAACACGTTGGCATATAAAGATCAAGTAAAATGAGATCCGGTTGAAATTCAATCAATGCTTCATTTATTTTGAGTGGATCAATCAGTATTTCAGTGATCATACCCGCATCTTCTAAATGTTGGTTGATCTGATGTGCTTGGGTGCGAGAGTCTTCAACAATGAGGATCCGATAAGGTATTTTCTCACTAGTTGGTGTTGTTAATTGATCTATTTTTTCAATTAAATTAGTAAATTCTAAGGGCCGTACTAAAAACCCGCGGCCTCCCGCTTTGACCGCAAACAATCGCGTACCCACATCATGATGACGAGAAATAAAAATGATGGGGATTTTCTCAGAGAGTATTTTCAGTCTATCCAGATCGGCTGGTTCACAATATTGCGTATCCAGTAACAAAGCGCCATACCCTGCTTCGGTATGTGTCTTGATATGATCGATGATATGAGTGAGTGATTCAAAGGCAAGGGATGCATATCCAAAATAATTAACTTGGTGAATAATTTCTTCCGTTAATTGCTTATCTTTTAAGCCGATCAGCAAGCAGGGTTTGACAATAGTCGCTTCACTGGTATCCCCCAAATGTGGATCCATCACATGAATGGCAATGACTTCTTCTAGTTTTTGAATATAAGCTTGGCAGTCCGTGATTGTATTCGCTGGAATGATCTTACTGTTATGTTGGTCAAAATAAGGCGTTAACCGATCTCGAATTTTGCTGACTAAAGCCAAAACAGGGGGTTCTTGGAAGCCCGTGGCAGCTTCTTCTAAAGAGAGAAAGGCTTTTTGCCAATCAAGGCCTGCATCTTGTTCAAGAGAATTGCTCAGTTGAATAACTGTTTTTAGCAGTTCTTTGGCAAATTGGGGTTGCAGGGTTGGCATGCTTTGCCTCAAAAATGCTGGTTTTTTAAATATTTATCACCGGTGGGGTTGAATGTCAGAGTACATGGCCCCACTTACAAGTATAGGCACTTTTAGGCTTGACTCTGTCGCCAGCTGGCTTATCATGAGCACTCGCTAAGAGGGAGTGCCAATCCCCCTGTTGAATTAGACAGTTAAATTAAAGAATCATTGTTATTTACGTTAAGGAGATTGCAGGAATGCGTGGTAGTAATATCAAAATCACACCGCTCGGAGATCGAGTATTGGTTAAGCAAGAAGATGAGCCACAAAAAACCGCTGGTGGCATTTTCCTCCCTGAAACCGCAAAAGAAGCTCCCCAATGGGGCACCGTCGTTCGCACAGGCCCAGGTAAATTACTGGACAATGGCGAAGTGCACAAATTAAGCGTTAAAGAAGGCGACAAAGTCATTTTCGGAAAATATTCCGGAACCAAAGTTAAAATGGGTGCTGATGAGCTTCTTTTCATGCGTGAAGAAGACATTATGGCGGTTGTTGAAGACTAAACCTTTTTCATATTTTTTGTAGGGACTAATCATGGCAGCAAAACAATTTCTATATGACGTCGATGCGCGTAAAGCAAGTCTTGATGGCGTTGAAAAATTAGCACGCGCAGTGCGCGTAACATTGGGTCCAAAAGGACGTAATGTTGTAATTCAAAAATCCTTTGGTGCTCCTTTAATCACCAAAGACGGTGCAACGGTTGCAAAAAACGTTGAACTCTCTAATCCGCTGGAAAATATCGCTGCAGAATTGGTTAAAGATGTAGCTTCCAAAACAGCTGATGATGCAGGTGACGGTACCACCACCGCAACTGTTCTGACGCATGCTATTTTCGCTGAAGGTATCAAAGCATTAGCGGCTGGCATTAATCCAATGGATTTGAAACGCGGTATTGATAAAGCAGTTAAAGTCGCTGTTGAAGAATTGAAAAAATTATCTGTTCCTTGTGCAGATACCAAAGCAATTGCTCAAGTGGGTACCATTTCTGCTAACTCTGATGAAACCATTGGTAACATCATTGCAGAAGCGATGAACAAAGTTGGTAAAGAAGGCGTTATTACGGTTGAAGATGGCAATGGCTTAGAAGACCAATTAGATGTGGTTGAAGGCATGCAGTTTGATCGTGGATATTTATCCCCTTACTTTATCAACAATCAACAGAACATGACTTGCGAATTAGATAATCCGTTTATCTTAATCGTTGATAAGAAAATCTCTACGATCCGTGACATGCTTCCTGTTCTGGAAAGCGTTGCTAAATCCGGTCGTCAGTTATTAATTATCGCTGAAGACGTAGAAGGCGAAGCATTGGCAACATTGGTAGTGAATACTATCCGTGGTGTGGTTAAAGTTTGCGCGGTTAAAGCACCTGGCTTTGGTGATCGTCGTAAAGCAATGTTGCAAGACGTTGCCGTGTTAACCAACTCAAACGTGATTTCTGAAGAAATTGGTTTGACTTTAGAGAAATGTGCTATCACCGATTTAGGCACGGCGAAGCGTATTGTTGTTAGCAAAGAAAACACCATCATTATTGATGGCGCAGGCCAAAGTGCTGACATCAAAGCACGTGTTGATTCTATTCGTAAACAAATTGAAGACACGACTTCAGATTATGATCGTGAAAAACTTCAAGAACGTGTTGCGAAGCTTTCAGGCGGTGTTGCAGTGATCAAAGTGGGTGCAGCAACTGAAGTTGAAATGAAAGAAAAGAAAGCGCGCGTGGAAGATGCTTTACATGCAACTCGTGCAGCAGTTGAAGAAGGTGTGGTTCCTGGTGGTGGTGTTGCGATGGTTCGCATCATTGCAGCGGTTAAGAAAGTCAAAACCGATAACAGTGATCAAGACTTAGGCGTTAGCATCATTGCTCGCGCACTTGAAGCACCTTTACGTCAAATCGTTTCTAACGCAGGTGGCGAACCTTCCGTGGTACTAAACCATGTCATGGAAAAGAGTGGTAACTTTGGTTACAACGCTGCTACCGGTGAATATGGCGATATGATCCAAATGGGTATTTTGGATCCTACCAAAGTTTCACGTAGCGCATTACAAAATGCAGCTTCTGTTGCGGGTCTTATGATCACAACCGATTGCATGATTGCTGATATCCCCAAAGAAAGCGGCTCTGATAGTGCTGGTGACATGGGTGGTATGGGCGGCATGGGTGGCATGGGCGGAATGGGCGGAATGATGTAACGTTCCCGTTTGCGCAGCGACATTTAAAAACCCCGCGAAAGCGGGGTTTTTTTTAAGTGTTATTTGGGGCTTGCAGAAGATTTAGAGGGTTGATAGAGATCTTCTGGTGACGCAATCCCATAATGTTGGCGATATTCCGTGATCTGCCAATCTTGAATATCGCTTAGATAACATGGAATTTTGTTGGGGGAGCCATCGGGATATTGAAAATAGACACTGGCATCGCCACACTCTTTCCCTTTGAGATCTTTACTATAAGGGCAAGGACAAGTACAGGTTCCTGGGTACTCAGTGTAACTTTTAGATTCAGATTGTGAACCACTTCGTGAACGTAAAGTAGAGCTGCTTTCTTCTGACGTTTGACCTATTGCTCCACCGATGCTGAATGCTGGGCCACTATTAAACCAAGAATTGACTCCAAGCATGGATTCTCTTGTACCACTTTTGCTGGAATTTTGTGTACTTGCTCCAGCTGATTGACCTGATGATTCAGAAATTTGCACAGGACTGTCTGGTTTCATCACAAATTCGGCAGGGCAGGCACCACTTTCATAATCTTTTAAAGTGCCTTTCATGATTTCTTGGCGAATTTCATCATTTGTCATTGCTTTCATTGCAAAACAAGAGGATGACCCAAACCCGAGCAAAACGCATAAGATGACTCTCTGTGTTCTTAACATAATGCTAAACCAATATTTACCCATGAATATAAACGTTTATCGCTAAAAACGTTAAAATCTAAAGAGGGTAAATAGGCAGCTTGTTCGCTTTTACAGCACAGCCGCTAGGTTGGTCATGATCTTTGCCATAAAGCGCATCCCTTCTTTAACCGGCAGAGGTAACTCACTTCCACCTTGCTCTATTGCTGTTCTGGCGTGAACGGCTTCTTCTTCTTGCATGGTTTTGACAATCTTACGGCTTTTGGTGTCTGTTTTGGGGAGTTTTTCAAGATGAGATGCCAAATGCGCAAAAACTTGGTTTTCTGTTTCGGCTAAGAAACCTAAACTAAAGCGGTTGCCTAAAAGACCTGCACAAGTGCCAATCAATAAAGATCCAGTAAACCAGAGTGGGTTGAGATAGCTGGTATGGCTTGAAAGTTCCGCTAATCGGGTTTCGCACCAATGTAAATGATCGGCTTCTTCGAGGGCTGCGTCATTAAAAAGCTTTTTTAAGCTGGGATTTTGAGTAACCAGGCTTTGTCCAAGATAGAGCGCTTGAGCACACACTTCACCCGTATGGTTAATGCGCATGAGACTGGCACTGAGTTGCATTTCTTTAAGGTTAAGAAGAGGCTCAGCTAACAATACAGCTGGGCTTTCCCTTTTTACCGGTGCTGGTTTAGGGTGTAGTGTGCGCATGCATGAAAGTAAGCTGCTCACCACCTTGTCAGACCAAGAATAATTTCGCATAGTATCGATGTAGTGAAGTATTGATAAAGCGATTATAGCGATTAAGAGAGGAGAAAGGTACATGGATCCCAAAGTAATTATTCAGTCAGCATTGAGTGCAGCCTTAGTATTAGGGGTAGCTAGCAGTCATGCAGCTTCGTCACCCAAAGTAAATAAAGAAGGTCTTGAAAAATGTTATGGGATTGTTAAAGCAGGTTTAAATGACTGTGGCGCCGATAGTCATGCTTGTGCAACGCAATCGGTAAAAGACAGTGAACCAAATGATTGGCTTTACTTACCTAAGGGCACTTGTGAAAAAATTGTTGGTGGAAAAACGAAATAGTGGTTTTTAAACAGCCTATCATCGAAGGCGCAGGCATTGGCTTGCGCGCACCTCACTACCATACTATTTTGTCAGAATTACCGAAAGTGGCTTGGTTTGAGGCGATCACTGAAAACTATATGGGTGATAAAGCAATCCCTTTATCTTATTTATTAGCTATTCGACAGCATTACCCATTGACCTTGCATGGTGTTAGCTTATCGATTGGCGGAGCAGATCCGCTGAATGAGAATTACCTTAGGCAGTTAAAAAAACTGATTCATCAAATAGAGCCAGCTTGGGTGTCAGATCACCTGTGTTGGACTTCAGTCGATGGACGCTATTTGCCTGAGTTGTTCCCTTTGCCTCATCATGAGGCCGTTATAAAACATGTTGTGTCACGGATCATGATGGTGCAGGACTTTTTAGGCCAGCGTATTTTATTAGAAAATGTTTCCCGTTATCTTGATTTCAAAGAATCTGAGATCACGGAATGGGAATTTTTAAGTGAAGTGGCGCATCATGCTGATTGTGATATTTTGCTCGATATCAACAATCTTTATATTAATGCGAGCAATCATCATTTTTGTTTTGAACGTTATTTAAAGGCTCTTCCTAAAGAGCGGGTGAAGCAATTTCATCTAGCAGGACATCAAAAAAAGGCAACCCATTTACTGGATACGCATGATCAAGTTGTGAGCGATGCGGTTTGGGATTGTTTTGCAAAAGCGTTGCAGATTGTGGGACATAAACCTGCGCTAATAGAATGGGATACCGACATTCCCCCCTTTGCAACTCTTTTATCACAAGCGCATATAGCAGGGGGTTATTATCAATCTCAAAATGTTACAGCAGCAATTCCTGAATGCATTAGATGATCCGTCTCTTGCGGATAATGCATTGCAGATCTATCAAAAGAGCATGCAAGGAAACTTAGCTGCTGTATTATGCGCGACATTTCCGGTTTGTTGTCGATTGGTGGGTGATGATTTTTTTAGGCAGTTAGCAAAGGGGTATATTGCGAAGACCAGGCATTCCCAACCTGACATCACGTATTATGGCGAAGGTTTTCCAGAATATGTTGCACAAGTATTTTCTTTGCATCAGCTTTGCTATTTAGCTGATGTCGCTAAGCTTGAATGGGCTTGCCATTATGCGGTTAACGGTCCATCCGTTTGCGTGCTTGATCAAATGGCGCTCGCAGCAGTCCCTATGGCAGAGCAATCCCAGTTAACCTTTGGGTTATATCAAAATAGTACGCTCATTCATTCGCCCTATCCTATTTTAGCGATCTGGCAAGTCAATCAAGCAAGTTATGAGGGAGATCAAACGGTCGATTTGGGAGAAGGTGAAGCCTATTTGCTGGTGCACGTTCGTAATCAGGCGCTCTGTATCGCACCGTTAACAGTAGAAGCATTTAAAATGCTAACTTATTTCAATGAGGGGATGACATTCGAAGCTGTTTGCCAACACTGCAATAAGGAATACCCGTTATTAGATATTCCTCGTGTGTTTGCAGATTCTGTTAAGCAGCAATATTTAGTCAATTTTAAACTGTCATAAACTCGACTTCGCGGACAACCTGGGTGGTTTTTTCTTCGATTTGATCAAAGCGTTTGATCAAGGAAACCAAATCTCTACGCCATTTGTCGTGTTCAGCTTTGAGTGTGCTGTTTTCTGTTTCAAGTTCTTCAATTTGCATGCGTAGAAGTTCAATGACCTCAACCGCATGAGCGACTTTTTGTTCTAATTTTTGTAAAAGATCGTTTGTCATCTGGGATCCCCATGATATTTAAATTAAGATGGGGTGATTCTAAAGACCTTCACCCGTTGGTGCAAGGCATACAGGAGATACACGATGCCAATCGATGAAAAAAAACCGACGTTATGGCAAGTCACCAAGAGTGTTTTCGCTGCTTTCTTTGGTGTACAAAGTTCAAAAGTACGAGAACGCGATTTTACCAAAGGTAATCCACTGCACTTTATTATTATCGGTATTATCTTAACGACCATTTTTGTTTTAACGGTTTATGGTGTCGTACGTTTGGTATTAGCCAGCGTTCATCATTAGTAAAGCATTTCAGCTAACAAAGCACAAAACCATTCTACACAATGTTATTATTCGAAGTAGAATTGTTTTAGACGAGGCGACAAGCCAGCTTCGCAACCGAGTGTACTTAGGTACATGAGGGCGGCGAAGTGGCGTAGTCAACAATGTATAAAGCAATTCTACAAAGAAGAATTAGTTAAAAAGAATCTCTGATCCAACTCCCTGAACCTCTAAAACTTGTCTTAATTGCTTCAATGCTTCAACCTGAATTTGTCGAACCCGTTCACGAGTAAGGCCCACTTTTTGTCCAACTTCCTCAAGGGTTGCTTCTTCGTGACCATACAGCCCAAAGCGTTGTGCTAAAATGGAGCGTTGTTTTTCATTCAAACTTTGTAAGCAAGCATTGAGACGGTTGTAAAGATTCGCATTTTCAAGTTCTTCAGCAGGTTCTTCAGATGCATTATCGGCTAGTGCTTCGAGTAAAGGTTTTTCAGATTCTTCACCCATCGGTGTATCTAAAGAGAGCGTTTTTTCATTCAGGCGCATCAGTTTATTGACATCATCGGGTGAAATATTCAACGCTTTTGCGATGTCTTCATAAGTAGGTTCGTTTTCTAATGTTTGTGAAATCTCTCGTGCTTTACGCAAGTAAGAGTTTAATTCCTTAATCACATGAATAGGTAGGCGGATAGTACGCGTTTGGTTCATGAGCGCACGCTCAATATTTTGTCTGATCCACCAGGTTGCATAGGTTGAGAAGCGAAAGCCTCTTTCAGGATCAAATTTTTCTACCGCGCGAATGAGGCCTAAGTTGCCTTCTTCAATCAAATCGAGCAATGACAAACCACGGTTGAGGTAGCGACGGGCAATTTTGACCACGAGGCGCAAATTGCATTTAATCATATGATTTCTGGCTTTGAGATCGTTTAATTGTGCAAGCCGTGCATAGTGAATTTCTTCTTGTGCGCTAAGTAAAGGAGAGGCACCAATTTCGCGTAAGTAGATTTGAGTCGGATCAACATCGGCTTGAGAGGGTGTTTCGACCTCTTCTTCAATAATGAGCTCTTCAATTGCGCTGGCTTCAATTTCAGGTGCTTCTTCTTCAACGATGTCTTGGTCTGTTGGATTACTTTTTTCTTCAATTTCTTCATAAGCGAAATCGATTGGGCCGTTCCAAGTATATTTCATGGTTATTTCCTCTTTGCAGATTGTTTCATAACTCCTATGCATTTTGAGTGCCGATATTTTTTTTATGATAAAAATCAATAGACTATTTAAAATCCAACCTTGGCCAATAATCAAAACTGTAAAAGAGTCTGGCAGTTGAACTGGGTAGGGCTAAGGGTGTTACAATGAAATGCGCTTCGTCCCTCTGATTTGTTTTCAAGTGAAAGGTTAGAAAAATGACAAGAGCGGAATTGATCGACATTTTGGCAACAAAACAACCCCATATTCCTGTGCGGTTAATTGAGCAAGGTGTCAAAGAAATATTTGAGCAAATGGCAACTGCTTTGGATAACGGTGTCAGAATTGAGATCCGTGGGTTTGGCAGTTTTGCTTTACGCTATCGTCCTCCTCGCACAGCACGCAATCCTAAGACAGGTGAGTATGTGGTGACAGAAGGAAAATATGCTCCCCATTTCAAGCCAGGAAAAGAACTTCGTGAGCGAGTAAATGAAGCAGCTTTAACGCACCAAGAGCATTAAGGTTTGACAGTTGATTGCATAAGCCGATAAGTTATCTGATGAGGCTTAACAACATGGATTTTTGCATTGGGATTAGGAAAAGGTATGTTTAATAACAAACTTAAAGGTTCCCTTAAAGCGGCATATGCTTTAGCACTAGCCGTTATCTGTGGTTATAGCGCTCCCAGCTTTGCGACCTTTGATGTCATGGATGAGGATGTTGAGGGTGGTTATTATGGTAATGGTGTGACCCGCCCCTTCAGAAATGCAGCTGAGGGCACAGAATCATTAAGTGCAGAAGACTTAGCCTTCCTATCCAGCGTGCAAAGAACGCGAATCACTGAACGTTGGTATCTTCGAGTGCTCGTTGGCCATCCTCGCGTCAAGCTGAATAAACTTAACAATAATTCGACATATCCTTTAGATGCTTTACAAATAGCCACGCCCAATTTCACCGATAACCTTTACCAAATTGGTTTTGCAGGCGGTAAAGTATGGGAGAATTGGGGCGCTGAAATGGAAGCGTTGCTTGCTAAAAAGCTCAAATACTATGCTAACCCCATGTTCGTTGGTCAAGATGGCTCCGCTTTAGCAGAGTTAACTTCTTATGCCGTACTATTCAACGTGCAATATATTATTCCGCATTTTATTTGTATTTACCCACGCCGCTTACAAATCCATTTAGATGCAGGCGCTGGGGTTGCACTCAATAACACCAATACCACCGCTTATGATGCAACCGGTGCACCGGTTGAAAGTGCTTCGGCCCATCAAACCCCCGCAGCAGGGATGTTAGGAATTGGTGCGCGTTATCAAGTTATCCCTTGTCTCTTATTTGATATGACTTATCGCTTTGTATCTTGGGGCAAAACCAAATATGGTCCCGTACTTGGATTACAGTTTCAATCTAATGAATTAACATCAACGGGCTTATGGGTCGGTTTGACCTATCAAATTTAGTGAGGCTAAGGAACAGCATCATGCTAAAAGGCAGAATCCAAACCATAGCCACATGCTTGTTGACGCTGACGGTCAGTGGTTGCCAACTTTTTGGACAACAAAATAACCCAGCACAATTAACAGAGCAGCAGGTTGTCGCTAGCGCTCCCGCCAAGAGAGTTTGGTTTTGGGAGCAACCGAGTGAAGACAAAGGCAGTATGTGGCGTAAAAGATGGTTCTGGGGCAAAGAATATTTTTTACCCCCTGGTGCTGAAGGTTTATACGTCAAAGGCGAACAATATTACAAAGAAGGCACACCTGAAGCTTTAGCAAAAGCCGCTAAGATTTTTGAACGCGCAGCTAAAGAAAACAATAAATTCGCACAAGGCCGTTTGGGTGAAATGTATTACTACGGTAATGGTGTTGCCCAAAATGACGAAGTCTCTGCAGCTTGGTTTGCGCTTTCTGCTGAACAGGGTCTTGTTAGTTCTCAGTTGATGATGGGTGATTTGTATCGTTATGGCCGAGGCGTGCAAAAGAGCTTTGAATGTGCAGAAAATTGGTATAGGCGTGCAGCAGATCAAGGCAACATTGATGCCATGATTCGTTTAGGGCAAATGTCTGAAAGTCGTGGTTCACCATTACAAGCGATGGATAACTATCGTCGCGCCGCAGCGACAGGTTCTGCTGAAGGTAAATTTTACATGGCGCATCTTTATGCGACCAGCGATGCCGTTGGCCGAAACTACCGCAAAGCTTTGCAGCTTTATCAAGAAGCGTCGCAAGCAGGGTATTCTGATGCAACCGCTGAAATTGGTGAACTCTACCTCACGGGACGTGGGGTGAGACAAGATAAAACCATCGCGCTGCAAATGTTCCAAACTGCTGCAGATAGCGGTTCGGCACTGGGTGCATTTAATTTAGGCGTTATGTATGAAATTGGTGATTGCGTCGAAAAAGATTACCCAAAAGCCTTTTATTGGTATCGAGTCGCCGCAGATCTTGACTATCCCTATGCCGCTTTTCGCTTGGGTGAGTTTTATTCAACAGGCACCGGTGTAGAAATTGATTATGTGATTGCTAATTATTGGTATCAAATTGCGGCTGATAATCATGTTGTGCAAGCCCATGTGCGCTTGGCCGATCATTATTTAATTGGACGTGGATATTACCGCACGCCACAGTTAGCGTTTATACATTATTGTAAAGCTGCGACCCATAGCGATCCTTATGCCAAATACATGTTAAGTGTGCTTTATTTACGTGGTATTGGTACACCTTATTCATTAGAACAATCTGTTTATTGGCATGATCAAGCCAATAAAACCAGTGGCAATGCTGTTGCTAAATACGATGTGGGCAGACTTTACCATTTAGGCATTGGCTTAGACAAAGATATCCCTGAAGCCATTAAGTGGTTTGAAGAATCTGCGAAGCAAGGTTACGCTGTCGCGCAAAATGAATTGGGTGAAATTTATTATCGTGGCAAAGAAGTTGAACAAAATTATCGTTTAGCGATGCATTATTTTAGACAAGCGGCTGCTAAGCGTTTTGCGTTGGCGCAATACAATATTGGCATGATGTACTATAACGGCCAAGGTGTGCGCATGAGCAAAAATACGGCGCTGCATTGGTTTAAGAAAGCGGCTAAAGAAAGAGCAGAGTATGCGCAGTATCTTATCGCTCAAATGTATGTCGAAGGCTTGGGTACAAAACGCGATGTTCCACAAGGATATGCATGGTTTAGTATTTCAGCTGACCACCGTGTTGAGCAAATGGAAGATTTCTTAGCTCAAATGTTATGGCATACATCGCCTAAAGAGAAGAAACGCGCTTTAGCACTGACCTCTGAATTTGCGCGCTATGCCAATAACAATTTGATTGAGAACGAAGTAAATTAAATGATAACGAAATTAATGGAATGTAAGTTCGTAAGTTAATCCAAGGAAGGGCAAGTATTTATGCTCGAATTAATGTGGCGTATAGCAGGAGCTTAGAGCCACATTAAGAGAGATTAACGACGGAAGGCTACGTTCAATGAGTACAATTCCAATGGGGTATCTTCGCGAAGCAGATTTTTCCCAACGCTCCGCTATTCGTGCGGCGCTGGTATGGGGATTAGCAGCAATCTTTTATTTTTATGAATTGATGTTGCTCGTTTCTCCAAGCGTGATGACGGATGATCTGACATTAACGTTTAAGACTTCCGCAGAACAGTTAGGGAATCTATCCGCATTTTATTATTATGCTTATGCGCTAATGCAGATCCCGGTAGGACTGCTGATGGATCGCTTTGGTCCACGCATTTTGCTGACGCTTGCGGCGGCCTGTTGCACAGTGGGTTGCTTAATATTCGCTTTTGCTGAAGTGTTGTGGGTTGCATCCTTTGGGCGTTTTGTCATGGGGATTGGTGGCTCTTTTGCTGTTGTGGGCTGTTTAAAGCTGGCTTCGCTTTGGTTTCCTGTCAATCGCTTTGCCTTATTAACGGGCATTATGGTTGCTGTTGGGATGATGGGCGGCGTATTTGGCCAAGAGCATTTAGTCAAATTAGTCCTCTTGGTAGGTTGGCGAAATACCATTTTATACGGTGCGGTATTAGGAGGTATTTTAAGTATTGTTATTTGGATAATCGTGTCAGATCAACCATTTAAAAACCTCATATCCGATCATCAGCCTGCTCATTATCCCAAAGTTTCAGTTTTTAAAGGCTTAATTCAAGTCATGAAAATCCCGCAAGTTTGGGTAGCTTCTCTATATGCAGGATTGATGTTTGTGCCAACGACGGGCTTTGGTCAATTATGGGGTGTTCCTTACTTTGTTGAACGCTTCCAAATTGAAAAAGATGTGGCTGGTGGCATGGTTTCCATGATTTTTTATGGCTGGGCGATTGGTGGTCCATTGTATGGATTTATTTCTGATTGGATCTCTCGTCGTAAATCTCCCATGGGATTTGCTGCCATTTCTACGTTTATTGTGATGACGACGATACTCTATGCGCCAGTCTCCATTGGCCAGATGAAGATCCTGATGTTTTTATTGGGTGCTTTTTCGAGTGGTTTTATTCTCGCTTTTTCCATTGTGCGTGAAATTAACATCCCGATTTTAACTGGTACTGCCATTGGTTTTATTAATACGCTGAATAACGCAAGCGGAGCACTCGCGCAGCCTGTTGTGGGTAAATTATTAGATAAACAATGGACAGGACAAGTGCTTGCAGATGGAAGCCCCGTCTACAGCTTGTCAATGTATAATGAAGCACTGCTATTTCTGCCGGTATGCCTCGTCATTGCTTTTACCATGCTTCCTTTTATCAAGGAGACGTTTTGTCGACCGACAACGACCCATCTTTAAATTTAATTTACTAAGTTAAATGAGTTAAGATAGGTCTCTCGTTTTGCAGAGCACGAACTTAGGTATACACTTATGAAAAGCATCCATGATGGTTCCAAGGAAGGTTCCAAATGAAATATTTTGCTTATGGCGAAATGATGTTTTCTGCCAGGTTACAAAAGGTAGTACCCGAAGCCACTTGTTTGGGTGTCGCCAAAGTAATGGGCTATAAATTATTTTTTCATAACCGCGGACATGATGATCCTTCGGGTAAATGTAATATCATTCCAGTCAAAGATCCTAACTGTGAAGTCTATGGTGTTGTCTATGAGATCAAGCAGCGGGATAGATATCTTTTGGACAAAGATCAAAGCTTAGGGTGTGGTAGCCAAGATGTCACGCTTAAGGTTTTTCCTGTTGAAAGCTCCTTTGATAATGGTTTGTTTGCTTTTACTTATATTGCCCATAAAGAGAACATTTTTGAAGATTTAGTCCCTTATCACTGGTACAAAGAAATGGTATTAAGTGGTGCAAGAGAACACAATTTGCCATCAGAATATATCCACCACCTTGAACAATATGCTGTAACTTATGATCCCAATGTACAACGTGCTAATCGACAAAAAAGATATTTGGAATCCATCCTTTTATAAAGATTTTTTAGGTTATGAGAGTCTTGTGCCATGGTGGCAACAATATGAATGGCAGTTTCAAAAAAAATGGCCTGATATCAACGATTACAATGCATGGTTTGCTCAATCTGCGAGGGTGAATCATTTACCTTCTAACTATCATGTTTCATTTATCCCTCAGTCGCCAAATGCAAATTATGAGCAAGATGTTTATTTGCGAAAAAATGTCTGTACGAGAATAAATAATTGGCACGATTTTTTTAATAATGTGACTTGGGTTTTATATCCAAAAACAAAATGGGCCATTATTCAAAGAAGTTATCAAGAAAATACAGATAAACCTCACAAGAATGTAAGAACAAAAAGACAAAATTTACTTGCCCACTTTGATGAGTGTGGTATGGTTTTTTGTAGTGATAAGCCAGCATTATTTAATGATGTGAAAACCTTTTCCTGGAAAAAACTTTTTGTTGAAACCCCTGAAATTAAGAGACATGCATGGCCTTTGATCTTTGGGCATGGATTATTTGAGAAAGCCGATAAGCCTTATATTGGGATGACAGGTAAAGCTGTTTTTTTACAAGTCACACCTGATTTTTTTGAACAATCGATGCAAGAACGATTACAGTTTATCGATGAAAAAATCGCTGCATGGATCTTACACGCTGATTTTCCAGATGATCCTAAAGCGCTTCACCCTTTTCCATTGTTGGGTTGGCCAAAATGGCATCCGCAAAATGGAGATCCTACGTTTTATGATAATCGCGATTACTTTAGACCGATGCCAGCAGTGCCAAGAAGGTAATATTCACTAATGATACGTTTGGTGAGCTCTGTTCGAAGATAAAATCCTTTAGGAACAATAGAAAGGGTTTCGCCATGGTGCGAGATCACTTTAATGAAAGTTTTTGAGTTTGGTGCCTTTGGTCTAATTTGGAGATATTCTCCTTTGTGAGCATCCAAGTTCTCAAATTGCCCAAGCGCCATCATTTCCATTAACTCTTCCCAATCTTGGTGTAATTTTTCAGCAATAAGAGGGGAAGGTGACCACAAAAAAGGCATCCCCACTCGACGTAACGGTAAGCTGCGATCGCTTAGCACTTCAATGGGTATCCATAATACTCGGGCAAGTTTACGATAGACCCGCGACTCTAACCAATGCTCTTTAGGACTTGGAATGGGAACACTGCAAACAAAAGTTGATTCAGCAGGTTGGCCATTAGCATAGACAGGCAATGTTTTGAGTTCTATACCTAAATCAATAAAATCGGGTTGATCGAGGTTGCATGCGTTTGCACCCAGTGCTTTTTCAAGTAATTGACCGATCCACCCCTTGGCATGTATGAGTGAATCTGGCAGAGTCTGCTTCCACTCACTTGAAAGTTCAGTCAGTGTTTTCCCCGCCAATGAATAAACGCGGTCCATTAATTCTTTCTCAGAATCTGGAGGTAAAATTTTCATTAATGTACTTTGGCGCCAACATTTTTCTAAAAGTGAGATTATACTTAAAGCAAAGATCATCGCCAGTGCTGAACAATTGTCATCATGCAACTTGCAGTAATCTTATCAAGAAAATGGAGAGGTTCTCATGGCAAATAATGTGACTCCCATTCCGGTGCTACTTGCACGCTACAAAAAACGCGTCATTGATCCAAGTCAACATCAACCCGTGTCGCTTTTACTTGCGAGAGCGCGCGCCAATGATTCTACGCGCCATTCTCTATCTGAGCGAGAAAAAGAGTTTTTAAGCAATGAATGGGAATATCAAGATGAACATAAAAAGGGCGCTTTACCCAAACCTGTTGGTGCAATGCGATCGCTACTCAAAGATGTGACTGAAATTTTTATTGCAGGTGGTGGAGGAGCCGGGCGTGCCTTACCGAGCGCCATTAACGAAGCAACTGAATTTGGTTTAGATCTTAAAAAGGTCAAAGTCGTTTGTGCGTCATCGGTTGGTTCAATCGTTGGCTTGGGTATTACCATCGGCGTTCCAGCTAATCGTATGTGTCAAGTACTAAACGATATGCCCACTGATTCTTTTCAAGATTGGAATATCTATTCTGCAGTGAATTTTTTCACACGTTGGGGGTGGTGTCAGGGAGATGCCATGCCTAATTATTTTAAAAAAATGATCAAAGAGTATACCGGTTTAGATGATCCCACGTTTCTTGAATTGTATAAAGCTGGTTATCGTAAAGAGTTTCGTGTGATGACAGCGAATGTTTCCAAACAAAGAGCGGCCATTTTTTCCCACATTCAGACCCCAGATATTAAAGTGGCAAAAGCAGTTGGATTAGCTTGTAGCATTCCACTTATTTTTCCACCACAGTGGGTTGAGAATGAAAAGGGAGAGCTGGAGGCGTACACCGACGGTGGTTTAGCAAAGAATTATGCTTTTGGAGTGGGTAGTTCCCCGATGGTTCCCTTAAGTGAGCAGCTAGGTTTTATTATTATTAATAAAAATGGCAGAAGTGATCCGAATCAAAACAGTCTCATTTCATTTTGGAACTATATGCGTGGATTGATTATTTTATTGTTTTCTCAAGATCCGCTGTGCTTAGCAGCAAGCGCTAAAGAGCGCACAGTGCCAATCACGGTGAATCACAATCCCCTTAATTTTAATGCAACGGTTGATGAGCAAGCAGCCCTTGATGAGGCTGGTCGTATTGGTGTGCGGCGTTTTGCAAGACATCTTGTGAAAAATTTACCTGATAACACCAATCAGCCAAACCTATTACCTTCATTTGAGACTTTAAGAAGACAAAGCCTGTCACTTCCACAGGAAAAATTCGATCCATTGCTAGTGCGAAAATATCGACCTTTGGTATAATAGAGCCAATTCTCGATAGTCACTAAAGTGGACGTATTTATTATGACTAACTCAGCTTGTATGGAATCTTCTTGGCAAAATGCTTTAGGAGGTGAATTTGAGCAATCTTACATGCAATCGTTAAAAGGTTTTTTACGCAAAGAAAAAGATGCTAAAAAAGTCATTTTTCCTAAAAGCAAAGATGTTTTTAGCGCTTTCAATTATACGCCGATTGATAAAGTCAAAGTCGTTATTCTAGGGCAAGACCCCTACCATGGTTTGGGACAAGCACATGGTTTATGTTTTTCAGTGCTACCTAAAGTGGCTATTCCTCCTTCGCTTGTGAACATTTATCAAGAGTTAAAAGCAGATTTAAAAATTCAAACGCCGGATCATGGATGTTTAATTCCGTGGGCAAAACAAGGCGTATTATTGCTAAATGCCGTGTTAACGGTAGAGCAAGGAAAAGCGGCATCCCATCAAGGCAAAGGCTGGGAAACATTTACTGACAAAGTGATTAAAATTTTAAATGACCAAAACCGTTCGATTGTTTTTGTGTTGTGGGGCAGTTATGCGCAGCGTAAAGGCAGCGTGATTGATGAGAAAAAGCATCTTGTGATTAAATGTGTCCATCCTTCGCCATTATCTGCTTACCGCGGTTTTTTAGGCAGTCGCCCCTTTTCCAAAATAAATGAATTCCTCATCAAAACTGGACAAACTCCAATTGATTGGTCATTACCTAAAAGAGCAGAGTTAGAACCGGAATAATATACAGTACTTTTAGTTTTCACTCGCTAAATAGACTAACCTTTAAAAGAATTCATGATCTAAAAGGTGTTCCATTCATGGAGCGGGCGCAATATCTCGAATATATTCAAAAAACCCTGGATGATGCAGTGCTATCTGCTCGTCAAAATAGTGAAGGTTATCCTGCCGATTATATTCCAGAATTAGCCAACGTCGATCCTGATCAACTCTCGGCTGCTATTCAACTGGTTGATGGCACGCTTTTATTTAGCGGCGATCAAGCACATGTTTTTACTTTGCAAAGTGTTGCTAAACTGATTTCATTAATTGGTTTAATGGAAGAATTTGGCGAAGAAAAAATGTTTTCTTGGATCCATGTTGAGCCTTCTGGACAATCTTTTTCTTCCATTTCCCAAGTCGATAGATATGGCGCAATTCCAGTCAATCCAATGGTGAATGCCGGTGCCATTGCGCTTTGCAGTCGAATTCCTGGTAATACACAACAACGCGCGCAATGGTTAGATAACTGGGCGGCCAAGCTATTTGGACAAACACTTGCCGTGAATGGCAAAGTATTTGCTTCAGAACGAGCAACCGGTGATAGAAACCGCTCGATAGCGTATTTACTTAAGAGTAAGCAAGAATTAGGACTGTCAGTTGAAGATTCGTTAGAAACGTATTTCTATTTGTGCTCTTATGAAAATGATGCAAAATCGTCAGCTTATTTACCGATGTTATTAGCCAATGGGGGGTTAGCTCCCGATGGAACACGCGTTATTTCTGAAAGAACGAGCAATTCTGTCGTTGCGATTATGGCAACGTGTGGCATGTATGATGAATCGGGCATCAACTTGGTGAGGACAGGCATGCCAGCTAAAAGTGGCGTCTCTGGCGCGATTGTAGCGCTGGCAACAGGGCGAGGAGGAGTCGCGATTTGTAGCCCGCGTTTAAACGATAAAGGCGGCAGTATTCGTGCTCAACAAGTATTAGTGCATATTTCCCAAGAGCTTGATTGGCATTTTGCGGCGCCATGGGGATTCATGCGCCAAAAATCCTAACTCTTCGCATTCGAATTTTATGCGTTGTGATTATGAGTTACCCTTTGTCGACTTGTGTTAACAACTTATCGTAATTTGCATGCTTATTTGTGATGAACAGGTAATGATTCGCCCATCTTAAAAAATATTTTATTTAAAGGGGAAATCATGTCGACACCAACCATTATTATTTCAGCGTTTACGCATTTAATTGAAAATGGTCAATCTTTATCCACAGAACAAATAGCGAATAAATCGCTAGAAATGGTGCAAATGCTCGCCAAAAACCCCTCTCTTATGCCGACCTGGCAATCATTGAAAGAGAGCTTAGAGACGCTCTACAATAGCTTAGATGACGAGCAAGTAGAGCCTTTAGAAGGGCATGTGGTAGAGACGCTTAAGAAGCTTGCTGTTTAAGGATCAGCTGTTAATTTATTCAATACTAAGTTAGTTGACATCATGTTATAATCGCTAAAAAGAAACAAGCAGTACCATGATGACAAACACATTTCCTAGCCTATTTAACACCTATCGACGAGCTTCCCATTTATGGTCGAAGACTTTTGTCGATTTGTTACCGTTTTTATTATTATGGATGTTAAGCCAAGTTGCGTTAGAACATTTTTTACCGCAAACCGATCAAATCTCGACGACATTTTTTATCACGCTCTTTTTAGATATGGCTATTACTGCTTTGTTTTTTGGCGTGATCTTAAATGGGTTGTATCAGCGATATAGCGAGAATAAGTTTGATTTCATGTTGACACTTAAAGCGGGTTTCAAACGCTTTATACCTTTATACATTGCTTATATATTGGTTTCCTTGCCGATGCTGGTGGTGCTATTAGCCTTTGGCGTATTGCTTCATTTTGGCAAACAAATGCCCATGGCGTGGATAATGAATATCTTATCAATGCAGCACGTCATTATCGCCTCTGCGGCTTTTTTGACATTAGTCTTGGCTGTACTTTTCTTTATAACAGGTGTATTTATTGTGATATTTAAAAACGGTGCATTTAAAGCGTTAAAGCACAGTTATCAACTCGTTAAACAGTATTGGATGGATACGTTATTAGTGATTTTGTTGTTTGGGATCATTGCTACTTTTGCGAGCCTTTTACTAGTAGAGCTAAACATACCCTATACAAAAGGGCTTATGACACTCGCTTTAAGTTCATTTTATCCCGCACTGATGATCATACACTATGAAAATCTTGTAGGGGCGCATCCTGTATGCGCCCTTATTAAAGATTTTTGATGGGCGAATACAGGATGCGCCCCTACATAGATTATAAAATCCCGTATGCGCCCTGTTTGCGTGAATTCGATCTATCGACAAATTTGGCAAAAGTTTCAGCAGGGGTAAAAGAACAACCTAACCCATGAAATGATTTTTTCTCGCCATGAAAATCAGATCCGCCCGTAATTAACCAATTCTTACGTACCGCAATCGATAAAATAGGCTGTTCTTGCTTCATAGAGAGATGCCCGTAATAGACTTCTAAGCCATCAAAGGGCATTTCACACAGGGCATTTAATATCTTTGGTTTTAAACCGTGAGGATGAGCTAAAACAGCAAACCCACCTGCTGCATGGATCACATCAATCGCTTCTGGAACTGTGATCGTCATGCCGCCGACATAACAACGTTGCTTCTCACCCAAAAAGCGTTGAAAAGCTTTTTGCATGGTTTTGACATAGCCCTTTTCTACCATCAGTTTGGCGATATGTGGGCGGCCAATCGTGCCGCCTGGGAATCGCTCTTGTATTTCGGTCATGGTAACAGGCAAGTTGATATGAGCAAGTTTCGCTAATATCTTATGGTTACGATCTTCACGTTGTACTTGGAGTCGTTCACAAAAAGCGCGTAGCTCTTGGCTTGCTAAATCAAATGCATAACCCAGGACATGAATGCTGGTATTTTGATAATGAGCTGAAATTTCAATGCCAGGGACCAGCGTGATCCCAAGGGAAGCGGCATAGGGTATCGCAATTGGGTAAGCATCAACTGTGTCATGATCAGTGATGCTTAAACCCGTTAATTGCTTTTCGATAGCAAGATCTAACAAAGCTTGTGGCGACAAGGTGCCATCTGAAAACACCGTGTGGCAGTGACAATCCGCTTTGCTAAGAGCTTGCATCAAGTGATTTGGGGTTGTCGATACTGTCTGCAAGATTGGTAGCAAGCTCCTCTTGATAAAACAGCGCCAAGCCAATTGAGAATAAAATCATTGAAGCGAAGAAATGCCAGGTAATGATTTCATTTAAGAAATACCAGCCAAAGAGTGAGGCAAATAAGGGGGTAATTAACCCTGCTAATGCCATAAAGGTGGCTGAGAATCGTTTAAGTAAGAAGCCATAAAGGTTGTAGCAAATCACGTTTGAAACTAACGTCATCCACAATGCACACTCAAAAAAGGCAGGATACTTTCCGTCAAGAACGGGGATCGGGGTCCAGTTTTCACCACTTAAATAAGAGTGAGCCAGCGCCAAGGTGCCACCAATTAACATACTTACGCCATTAGCCATAATCGGCGTGAAGCGGTATTCATTGATAATTTTCTTTAAAAGGATCCAGCCATAAACGCTGGCAAATACGGCAACAATTAAGGCCACTTCTGCCCAAGAGATAAAGAGCAGATCTTTTGCTAATTCTGTTGAAGAGGTATGGGTAAACAATATCGGTGTCAGCCCGACAAACCCGACACATAGCCCAAGCCATTTTTTCCATGACAATCTTTCATGCAGCATCCAATAAGCAAACAAAGCAGCAATAAAAGGTGACAAGCTATAAATGAGGCACGCTTTTGCGGAGCTCATAAATTGAATGCCCCAGATCTCAGCAATATTGGTAATGTAAATACTGACTAATCCAAGCATGACTAATGGTAAAATATGTTCTGCTTTAATTTTAAAATTGCGACGATTGAAGAAAAACTGGTGTGATAGCAGTAACACGCCAGCGAGTGTCATGCGCGAACCAATCAAAAAGAAGGGCTCGGAAAATTCCAGTGCTGTTTTGCTCAGCGTAAAAAGACTAGCAAACAAAGCAAATAAAAGTATCACTAAGGGCATGGTCAGTCTCCCCCTCACAAGAGTATTAATCGTCGCCAATGGAGTTGGCACCATATTTCTAGAATAACCTGAGTTATAAAGCCACTTTGGTTAGCTTGCTAGAAATCAACCGTGAATGGTACAGCCAACGGGCTCAAAATGATACCCCTCAGAGGGGAGAAGGGAAAAAAAATGGCTTGCCCGGCGTAGCTTTAGCGAAGACGGGTCCCAAACAATTTAATATTTAATTTCGAAAAAATGGTCGGGGAGACAGGATTTGAACCTACGACCCCTGCGTCCCGAACGCAGTGCTCTACCAGACTGAGCTACACCCCGATTTATTCTTCACATTTTGTCTTTAAGCTGTGTTGGCTGCGCGCCTCTCTCAACAGTCGTGTACTGAAGTACACTCCTGATTGCTCGAGCGCTGGCCGCCTTGCCTAAAGACAAACTGCTTCGACTAAAATATTCTTCGCATTTTGTCTTTAAGCTGTGTTGGCTGCGCGCCTCTCTCAACAGTCGTGTACTGAAGTACACTCCTGATTGCTCGAGCGCTGGCCGCCTTGCCTAAAGACAAACTGCTTCGACTAAAATATTCTTCGCATTTTGTCTTTAAGCTGTGTTGGCTGCGCGCCTCTCTCAACAGTCATGGACAAGAGTCCACTCCTGATTGCTCGAGAGCTTACCGCCTAGCCTAAAAGAAACAATGTTCGAGCAGAAAAAATTATATTAATTACCTCGCGCAATAGCAAACGCAGCGAGTTCTGCCAGTGCATCTCTATAAGGCGACGGCGGTAAACACATAAGTGCATCTTGCGCTTTTTGGATCGCTTTTGTAGCAACGCTAAATGTGTAATCAATGGCACCAGAAGTCACAATCGCTTCTTGAATTAAACCCAGATCATCCAAATTACCTTGCAAAATCGCAGCGCGAATACGTTCTGCCTGCTCTTTGGGTGAATGTTTTATGGCGTAAATCAGCGGCAGGGTTGCTTTACCTTCTGCTAAATCATTGCCAATGTTCTTGCCCCAAGCATCATTGGTGGCTTGGTAATCCAGCACGTCGTCTGCCAATTGAAAAGCCATACCCAGCTGTAAGCCATATTCGGCCATATTATTAATAATGGTGGTGGATTGATTACCCATCACAGCACCCAAGGACGCGGCAGCTTCAAATAACTTAGCGGTTTTAAAATGAATCACGCGTAAATATTGTTCTTCAGTCACATCAGGCTGATGGCGATGTGCAAGTTGTAACACTTCGCCTTCAGCAATCACATTGGTGGCATCTGCTAAAATGCGCATGGATGCCATGTTGTCGAGTGATACCATCATTTGAAAGGCGCGAGAATACAAAAAATCGCCCACCAGCACAGCGGTTGGATTGTCCCACACATGATTGGCCGTTGGGCGTCCACGGCGAAGTTTTGAGCCATCGACGACATCGTCATGTAATAGTGTGGCGGTATGAATAAATTCGATGATCGCAGCCATGGAAATGGGCGCGGTTGTTTTCGCTTGGCAAGCTCTAGAGGAAAGTAATACAACTAACGGTCGTACGCGTTTACCGCCACTATTGATCAGGTAATGACCAATTTGGTTGATTACCTCAACATGAGATTCTAAGCATTGCAAAATGGTTTCATTGACAGCTAATAAGTCAGCTGTCACCAGTTGTGTGATGGCCTGGAGTGACATGCTTTTGTGCTACAAATCAAGATACTATCTAAAGTAGGCCGACTATACGACGTAAAACTCGAAGGCACAACTAAAATTCTTGCATCAAAGTCCCTTTCTAACGTAAAATTGCTGCCCTTGCCTATGTGTAAATGGGCAATACCAAATTATTCAAAGAGTTTATCGGGGAGCAGAAGTGTGAGTACACAGAGTGCCTACGCGATTATCGCTGCAGGGGGCAAGCAGCATCGCGTTAAAGTTGGCCAACGTTGCAAATTAGAATTAATGCAAGGTGAGCCAGGTGAGTCAGTTGAGTTGAGCAATGTTCTCCTCAAGTCCAATGGTGAAAAAATCGTGTTGGGAGCGCCTTACATCGCTAACAGCAAAGTGATTGCAACGATTGTGGGACATGGTCGAGGCGAGAAAATCCGTATTTTCAAAATGCGTCGCCGTAAGACTTATCGTCGTACACAAGGTCATCGCCAACATTTTACTGAAGTCGAAATAACACAAATTTAATAAAGGTGACGTATGGCACATAAGAAAGCGGGTGGTAGTACACGTAACGGTCGTGACTCCAACCCACAATATTTAGGGATCAAAGCCTACGGTGGTGAATGGGTTCATGCAGGTAGCATCATTGTGCGCCAACGCGGAACGAAATTTCATCCGGGCACATTTGTTGGTATCGGCAAAGACGATACCTTGTATGCAAAAGTTTCTGGTTTCGTAGAATTCGGCATCAAAGGCAAAATGCAACATCGCATTGTAAGCATTGTTGCTGAACGAAAAGAAGCTGCTGCACAAGCGTAATTGCTGGCATATTAGAATAATAAAAACCCCTATGTATTAGCCAAAAATTGGTGGCTGTCTTAGGGGTTTTTTGTTTTTGAGGTTTTAACTGTGAAGTTTATCGACGAAGCGTTCATCAAAATACAGGCCGGTAACGGCGGCGATGGTTCAGCGAGTTTTCGCCGTGAAAGGTGTGCAGCCTTTGGTGGGCCTGATGGTGGTGATGGCGGTAAAGGTGGCAGTGTCTATCTTGAGGCCGATATCGGTTTGAACACCCTAGTCGATTTTCGTTATAGAACCCAATTTAAAGCCGAAAATGGTGAAAATGGCGCAAAACGTCAGTGCCGTGGATCCGATGGCGAAGATTGTGTGATTAAAGTGCCGGTTGGTACCATCGTCAAAGAAGCAAACACCCAGGAAATATTAGGCGATTTAGTGACCCATGGTAAGCGCATGCTGGTTGCTAAAGGCGGCAGTCGGGGTTTTGGGAATGTGAATTTTAAGAGCCCTACCAATCGTGCACCTCGCTATACCACGCCTGGCAAACCAGGTGAAAGCCGTGAATTACAATTAGAATTGAAATTATTAGCCCAAGTTGGGTTGCTAGGTCTACCTAATGCTGGTAAATCGACCTTTATCCGCGCTGTTTCGTTAGCGCGCCCCAAAGTGGCTGATTATCCTTTTACGACGCTGTATCCACAATTAGGGATTGTATCGTTATCACCTTCAAGACGCTTTGTGATTGCCGATATCCCAGGGCTTGTGCCAGGGGCATCACAAGGAAAAGGGTTAGGGATCCAATTTTTAAAACATCTTTCCCGTACAACGATTTTATTACACTTGGTTGAAATATTACCGGTAGATGGTTCTTGCCCAGCGGAAAATATTTTAGCGATTGAAAAAGAGCTAGCTGCCTTTAGTGAAGATTTGGCCAACAAGCCGCGATGGTTGGTTTTCAATAAGATTGATTGTTTCCAAAAAGAAGATGCAGATGCGCTTATTCAGGAAATTTGTCAAAAAATAGCCATTACCACACCCATCTATGCGGTGTCGGCATTAAATAAATCAGGCGTTGTTCCACTTTGCGAAAAAGTGATGCAATTTTTACAAGAGAATCAGCCTGAACTCATACCGGATCTGGAAGAAGTCGAAGAAGTGCCAGAAGAAATGCTTGAGAGTGAGGCTTAAGTCATATCATGAGCCTGACAGGCATGTCAGGCTCACAGATGAATGATTAGGCGACGATAGCGACGATGTGCTTGTTCAAGCGGCTTTTAAGACGAGCAGCTTTATTCTTATGAACCAAACCTTTATTAACCATGCGATCAATTGCTGAGACAGCTTGTTTATAGTTGTCTTGCGCTTCGGTTTTCTTCTTTTCATCGATAGCGGTAACCACACGCTTGATCTGAGTGTTCATTCTCGAAACTTGCCATTTGTTACCAACGCGATGTTTTTCAGCTTGGCGGGCACGTTTTGCAGCTTGTTTTGTATTTGCCAAAGGAAATGCTCCTACTTTTCGTTACAGACGAAGTAAAATTTGCAATAATCGCTATTTTAGTCCGGGATGTCAATGATCGATCATAAAGGCACTATGGCAAATCAACTGCTCAAGTCAACAACATTGGTGAGTTTAATGACTTTTTTGTCACGGATCGTGGGATTCATTCGTGACATGGTTTTGGCACAAATGTTTGGCGCAGGTGCCGGCATCGATGCCTTTTTATTAGCTTTTAAAATCCCGAACTTTATGCGCAGACTATTTGCTGAAGGCGCATTCTCTCAAGCCTTTGTGCCTGTCTTAAGTGAATACCGCGCTCGCCAAGACCACCAAAGCGTTAAGCTGCTGATCGAGAAAGTGTTTGGTGCCCTGAGTGTTGTCTTACTGGTCGTTTCTTTTTTAGGCGTAATAGGGGCTCCTTGGGTTGTCAGAGTATTTGCGCCTGGGTTTGGTCAAGGAGATGTTCGCTTTGGACTTGCTTGCCATTTACTGCAGTTAACCTTCCCTTATATTTTACTGATTTCTTTAACCGCCTTTGCGGCAGGCATACAAAACACCTATCGGCAATTTGCGATGCCAGCATTTACGCCCGTTTTATTGAATATCAGTTTAATTTTAGCTGCCTGGGTCTGTAGTCCTTATTTCAAAGAGCCTGTTGAGGCATTAGCCTGGGGCGTTTTATTAGCAGGTATTTCGCAGCTCGGTTTTCAGATCCCCTTTTTAGCCAGACTAGCGTTGCTCCCCAAGCCTAAATGGGATTGGCAAGATCCTGGCGTCAAACGCATTTTACGCTTGATGGTGCCTGCGCTGATTGGTGCCTCTGTCATGCAAATCAATTTATTGGTTGATACCATTTTTGCCTCGTTCTTACCGGTCGGTAGTTTAACTTGGCTTTACTATTCAGACAGGCTACTGGAATTTCCGATTGGTATCTTTGGTGTGGCGTTAGCGACGGTCGTGCTGCCGCATTTGTCAGAAGAATATGCGCAAAATAGTCATCGTGGTTTTTCTGCGAGTATGGATTGGGCTCTGCGTTGGATCTTATTAATTGGACTTCCTGCCACCGTGGGTTTAACCATCATGGCTGGCCCCATGCTGGCAACTTTGTTCCAATACGGCCACTTTAGTGGGCACGATGCCATCATGGCCTCACGCAGCTTAATGGCGCTTTCTTTGGGGTTGGTATGCTTTTTAGCGGTTAAGATTTTGGTGTCAGCTTTCTATGCTCGCCAAAATACCAAGTTCCCTGTCAAAGTAGCGATTGCTGCCATGTTAGTTAATGTGGTCTTGAACGCGCTCTTAATTGGTCCTTTAGCCCATGCAGGGCTTGCTTTAGCATCAACGTTGTCTTCAGTGCTCAATGTGACCGTGCTTCTGATTGCATTGCTAAAGCAAAAAATTTATGTCCCATTAGAAGGTTGGACAACCTTTGGTTTGCGCATTCTATTAGCGAATGTCTTGATGGGGGCGATATTGTGGTGGTTTGTGCCTGAAATGGCTGAATGGCTCGATTGGCCAGCAAGCACTCGCGCAATTCATTTAATGATGTTCATGGGCGCAGCCGCTCTTGCTTATTTCGGTAGTTTATTTTTAACGGGCCTGCGTATAAATCATCTGAAGTTACAAAGTGTGTGATATGAAAGTACAATTGATCCGCCAACCCGCTTTAGCAAAACACCCGAGTGCAATCACCATCGGTAATTTTGATGGTCTGCATCAAGGTCATCAAATGTTGATTAAGAATTTGGTTAACAAGGCAAAAGAACAACAGTTATTAGCGACTGTAATTACTTTTGAACCCATGCCACAAACCTGTTTACGCCCACAAATGAGTTTATTGCGCCTAATGAGTTTCAGGCAGAAATTCTTATTGTTTAAAGAGTGGGGAGTTGATCAAGTCGTTTGTCTTCGTTTTAATAAAACGTTCTCAGCTATTTTACCTCATGAGTTCATTGAAAATTTGCTTATCAAAGGTTTGGACGTCAAACATTTAATTGTTGGCGAAGATTTTCGCTTTGGTCATCAACAGCTTGGTGATGTGACTTTGTTACGGCAAATAGGGTTGCAAAGAGGCTTTACCGTAGAAGCGTTAAAGATGAATCAAAGTGAAGCCATTAAAATTAGCAGTACACGGGTTCGAGAGTTTTTATTAAAAGGGGATTTGGTTGGCGTTAGACAGCAATTGGGACGCAACTACCAAGTGAGTCAACGGGTAGTAACAGGCTCACGTTTGGCAAGAACCTTAGGATTTCCTACCGCTAATTTAAAACTCAAACCGCATGACTTGGCATTTAAAGGTGTTTTTGTAACGCATGTATTTGTTGACGGCCAACGTTTCAATGCGGTTACGAACGTGGGTACGCGCCCAACACTGGATGGAAAAAATTATTTTTTAGAAGCGCATATTTTAGATTTTTCACAGGATCTTTATGGCAAAAGGATTACTGTAGAGTTCTTACAAAAAATTCGCGATGAAATTCGTTTTTCGGATATTCACGCATTAAAAAAACAAATCGCTGAAGATGTTTTAACTGCTAAAGCATTTTTTGCGGCGCAAAGGTAGGTAGCAATGAAAACCGATTATAAAAATACGTTAAATTTACCCACAACGGCATTCCCAATGAAAGCAAACTTGCCGCAAAAAGAACCAGAGCGTTTGGCAAAATGGCAAAGCATGGATTGGTATAAGCTTGCTCGCGAAAAAAGCAAAGGTAAAAAGAAATATGTTTTGCATATGGGGCCCCCATATGCCAATGGCGACATTCATATCGGGCATGCCGTAACCACCATTCTAAAAGATATTATTGTTAAATCGAAAATGCTAAGTGGCTTTGATGCTCCGTTAGTGCCCGGTTGGGATTGCCATGGTTTGCCGATTGAAGTTAATGTTGAGAAAAAAATTGGCCTTGCTAACATTGATGTTACCCCTAAAGTCTTTCGTGAGAAATGTCGCGAATATGCAGAATCGCAAATTGAATTACAAAAAGCCTCCTTTATTCGCTTAGGCATTTTGGCTGATTGGGAGAATCCCTACAAAACCATGGATTTTGCCTATGAAGCCGATATCGTGCGTTCCATTGGCAAAATATTAGAAAAAGGCCATTTAATTCGTGGCGCAAAGCCTGTTCATTGGTGTACTCAATGTGGCTCGGCATTAGCAGAAGCCGAAGTGGAATATCAAAATAAAACCTCACCCGCAATTGATGTGTGTTTTCGTTTTGCCAATATGCATACGTTATCTGAAGCGCTTAATACTCAATTAACAATCAATAATGCCGCGCTTGTGATCTGGACGACCACGCCATGGACTTTGCCTGCAAACCAAGCAGTCGCTTTGCATCCTGAGTTAGACTATGTGTTGGTGAAGGGACAATTTGCGAATGATGTTGAAGCAATTTGTATTTTAAAAGCACTACTTGAAACGTGTATGGCGCGCTATGAGTGTGCTGATTATGAAGTATTGGCAACAATGAAAGGAAGACAGCTTGAGAAGCTGTTATTGCAACATCCTTTTTATGATCGTTTGGTACCTGTGATTGTAGGTGATCACGTGACAACCGACGCCGGTACTGGAGCGGTTCATACCGCACCTGCGCATGGTTTGGAAGATTACCTTATCAGCAGTCAGTATGGATTAAAAGTTGAAACCGAAGTCGATAGCAAAGGGTGCTTTTTTAAAGAAACCCCGCTTGTGGGCGGAATGCATGTCTTTAAAGCCAACGATAAAATTATTGACATTCTGAAAGAGAAAAACAATCTGCTGCATGCTACCACATTAAACCATAGCTATCCGCATTGCTGGCGCCATAAAACACCCTTGATTTTTCGGGCGACAGCTCAATGGTTTATCAGTATGGAAACAAGACAGTTACGAAAAAATGCGCTGCAAGCCATTGACGGGGTTAAATGGGTGCCTGAGTGGGGAGCATCGCGCATTCAATTGATGATACAAGATAGACCCGATTGGTGTATTTCACGACAAAGAACTTGGGGCACACCCTTACCCTTGGTGTTGCATAAGTATACGGGTGACGTACATCCGCAGATCTCAGAAATCATTGAGGTAGTCGCACAAGCCATTGAAAAGCAAGGCATCGAAGCTTGGCATGATTTGGATATTCAGGCCCTACCGTTTGCTGATATGACAAGTTATGAAAAATCACAAGACACTTTGGATGTTTGGTTTGATTCTGGGGTGAGCCATACCGCCGTATTAAAGAAGCGTCCAGAGTTACAATTCCCAGCTGATCTGTATTTAGAAGGTTCCGATCAGCATCGAGGTTGGTTCCAATCGTCATTATTAAGTAGCGTGGCCATGGTGGAACAAGCGCCCTATAAAACGGTATTAACCCACGGATTTACCGTTGATGCGCAAGGGCGCAAAATGTCAAAATCGTTAGGAAATGTGGTTGCTCCCGATAAAGTATTAAAAACACTAGGCGCCGATATTTTGCGTTTGTGGGTAAGCGCAACGGATTATAAAGGCGAGATCCATGTTTCAGATGAAATCTTAAATCGCACGGCGGATGCTTATCGTCGTATTCGTAATACATTGCGCTTCTTGTTAGCCAATATCGATGGCTTTGTACCAGAAAAGCATTTAGTAGAGCCTGCAAAATTGGTGGCTTTAGATGCCTGGATCATCGAAGTGGCCGCCGAGCTACAAGCGGAAATTATCGCAGCCTATGACACTTTCCAGTTCCATCTTATTTATCAAAAAATTCACAATTTTTGTGTGGTTGAATTAGGCAGTTTCTATTTAGATGTGATTAAAGATCGCCAATACACCACCAAGAAAGAAGGCTTAGCAAGACGTTCTGCACAAACTGCTATGTATTACATTGCGCATGCGCTAACACGTTGGTTAGCTCCGATTTTAAGCTTTACAGCCGAAGAAGTTTGGGAAATATTGCCAGATACCAAGGAGCATTCCGTATTCTTTAGTGAGTGGCGAAATGATTTACCCAGACAATCAGCAGAACACAAAATGGGCAATACCTTTTGGCACCAAATCATGTTTGTTCGAGACCAAGTGAATAAAGCATTAGAAACCCAAAGAAATGCGGGAAAGATTGGTGCACCACTGGATGCAGAGGTTGTGTTATATGCCCAAGGCTCTCTGCTAAATGATTTAACGGCCTTAAAAGACGAGTTACGTTTTGTGCTGATTACTTCCGGTGCACAAGTGAAACCATTGGCTGAAAAACCCACTGATGCCACAAAGACTGAAAGCGACGATTTGTGGGTTTGGGTTAAAACCAGCGAATATGAAAAGTGTGCAAGATGTTGGCATCATCGGATAGATGTTAATCAAAATCCTGCATATCCAGAGTTATGTGGACGCTGCGTGACGAATATTGATGAAGGGAATGAAGGGGAAACGCGCCATTATGCTTAAAACGGATATCATGGATAACACAGTTAAAAATAGAGCTTGGGGCTGGTTTCTCTTAAGTGGATTATTGTTAGCACTTGATCAAGCGAGTAAGTGGTGGGTTGTTAAGCATATCGCTTTTGGTGAGTTTATGAACCTTATTCCATCAATGTCGCTCACATTAACTTATAACACGGGTGTCGCATTTAGTTTGTTTAGTCAACAGGCGGCTCTTGGCAGAATACTGCTGATCACCTTCGTTTCTTTCATTAGTCTTGTTGTTGCGATTTGGTTGGCTCAAACACCTCGTCATGAAAAATGGAATAAAGCGGCATTAGCTTTAATACTCGGCGGGGCGTTAGGCAATTTGGTTGATCGCATTGTTTATGGTCATGTGATTGATTTTATCGATTTTTACTACAAACAATGGCATTGGTACACTTTTAATCTGGCTGATTGTTTTATTACCATTGGCGCTTTGATGACAATCAAATCGCTGATTTTTTCAAAAGAAATTGAAAAATAGGATTGGATATGTTGTTAAATTCTGAACCCATTACGATTTATTTAGCCAACCCTCGTGGCTTTTGTGCAGGGGTAGAGCGTGCAATTGATATTGTAGAAGCTGCGCTTGAAAAGTTTGGGGCACCTATCTATGTCAGACACGAAGTGGTGCATAATCGCTTTGTGGTTGATAGCTTAAAAGGCCGTGGTGCGGTATTTGTGGATGAACTTGAATCGATTCCAGATGGTAGCACAGTCATTTTTAGTGCGCATGGGGTGTCACAGCGTGTGCGAGAAGAAGCCGAGAACCGCCGCTTTAATATGGTGTTAGATGCTACTTGCCCATTGGTGACCAAAGTGCATATGGAAGTGGTGCGTCAAAGTAAAAAAGGCCATGAATGTGTACTTATTGGTCATGCAGGACATGCTGAGGTTGAAGGCACATTAGGGCAATATAAAAACCCAGAAGGTGCTATTTATTTGGTGGAAGATATCAAAGATGTTGAAGCCTTAAACGTCAAAAATCCAGAAGAGCTTTGTTATGTCACCCAAACAACCCTTTCAGTAGAAGATACTCAGCAAATCATTGAAGCGTTAAAAATAAAATTCCCCAAGATCCAGGGGCCACGTCGTGATGATATTTGTTATGCGACGCAAAATCGCCAAGATGCTGTCAAAGTGTTGGCTGAACAAGCCGATGTCGTATTGGTGGTAGGTTCGGTAAACAGCTCTAACTCAAATCGCTTACGTGAATTATCAGAGCAGCTGGGCACGCCTGCCTATTTACTCGATAAACCTGAAATGATTGACTGGGATTGGTTTGAAGGGGTGAATGCCATTGGTATTACTGCGGGCGCTTCCGCACCCGATGTATTGGTGAAAGCGGTTATTCGTACGCTGGAAGATAACTTGGAAGTGATTGGTATCGAAGAAGTGAAAGGCATTGAAGAAAATGTCTCATTTGCCATGCCGCGCGAACTTCGCGAAGTGAAAATCACCAACCATTTTAAACTCGAAGAGACAATTGAGTAACAATATTATCATTTAGCCTTTCAACAGCCCCATCGGAGCGCAAGTTATTAGCCCCGCGTAAGATTGTTTGCGTTAGCAAACAATCGCAGCGTGGGGTACAGTAAATGAGGATTGCAAAAAACAAAAGCAACAAAGCCATAGGTTAAAAAGCGAAGAGTATTAGCGTTGCCAGCAGTCTGCCGTCGGCCCTTTTATATTCGTATTCGTCAACGTCAACGCCCCACAAGTGGTATCTCCCGCTTGCACCCCAGTCGGCGTTGCCCTTAAAGTGTAAGACGTATTTGTCAACGCGGAAATACTTAAGTTGTAATAACCTTCTTGAGAGGTAGTGCCCGTATAGCCGATCGTCGTCAGTGTTGCGCCTGAGTAGCCATTATTTTCGGTATAATAATGTTCCATATAGTTAGCCATGTTCAGTAAGGCCGCCTTTCCATCAGCGCGACGTGCGCGGTTCATATGGTCGGTATACGCAGGATATGCAATTGCAGCTAACACGCCGACAATAACGACCGCAATCATTAATTCCATGAGTGTAAAGCCCTGCATGCGAGACGTTTGCTTCATAAAATGCCCTTATGGATCGGTTCGTTTTTTAAGTGGAATGGTGGTTGTTAATACTTTACGGATATATAAATCTGAATACGGTCCTTTTTCTTCACCATCTAGATTGTAATACTGATTGGACGTTAAAAGCTCTGAGGTTTCATTTGCTCGAAGCAATAAGCTGACCCGTAGACTTACCACTTTATCATACGCTACTGAGGAAGCATCTGCTGCCATATAGCGATTAACCAAACCATCATTATCAAGATCTTCCCCAAGACGGATAACCATCGATTCAACATTTTTCATAACAGGATAAGCTTTTTCTAGTGCTGCATCTTGATTTCTGGTCGAGCAGACTAAATCTTTGTGTTCATCAATATAATAAAAGCTTTCAGTTTGCTGATTAGCCATTAAAGGAGTCCCTTCGCAATTAAAGACATTCCCAGAATCATTGCCTGTATATTGTAAAGTAAAGGTATCGCTACCATTGATGTTGCCATCGACCTTGACTAATGTTGAGCGAGGTGCAAATAAAGGCGCAATTTCATCAAAGGGTTTATGAATAATCGGCGAATCAAAAGGGTAAAAACCTAATTCTTGCGTATGATTATTAAAAAATATCCAACTAAAATAGGGATTGTAGCTTAACGTACGAAAGTTAACCTCTGTTAAGGGTTCTTTATTATTTAGATATAATCGAAAAAAACCTGAAAGCAACAAAGCAGCAACGGCAATAAGAAACATAGTGGATACAATACTGAATCCATCTTGTTGCTTGGGTGCTCTGGCGTTCATTTGTTGCATAACTTAACCTAAACTAATAATTCATTTCCACATCAGATAACACGCGAATGCGTTTTATCACAGGCAAGTACTCTTTGTCTTTTGGAAAGTGCATATTGGGCTCGGCTTTTGTATCAAGCCAATATTCAATCGATTGTCCATTTTTTAGAATCATTTCACCGGCAGCAATATTTCCTTTGTTTACAACTTGCATGTTATCTGCCAAGAGAAATTCTTTCTCATTAATGAACATGGTTCGGTCTTCAATGCTGAACGTAGAGATCGTTCCTTGTTTGCCCGATTCTGTTGTGGCAGCAGCTCCCGTGAGTGGCATCAAGCATACACACAAACTCATTGCCAGTAAAAAAATTGCGGTTTTCATTTAATGCTCCTCTAATAAAGTTGGCGCCAATTTTGTCTGCCCGGATTTGAACCTGTGTTTTCAATGATACTTGATAATCCTTGCGAACCACTGGTGACTTTCACTTCCTTGGATTTATCAGGACTTAGCATAACCGCAGGTGTACCCGTAATACCTGCTGCAGATTTTAAGCCACCCACTTTCTTTTGCACAGAGCTGCCATTGACAGTGATGGTGATATAGTCTGCTTCGGTAAATACACCGTCATTGTTAGTATCAAATGGTGAGCTAAAGGGCACTCCACCAGTCGCTGCGTCAACTTCCATAATCCAGCTATTGCCACCAAAATCGCAGATGCTACTGGAAGGGATCATGGTGGTGAAAATAACATTTTGATTGCGCAAAATAGGTTGACTGATTTGTCGTTCGCCATTATTGGAATTGTTGACAAACAAGTCTAGATACCAACCCTGATTAGAGGACCAATTCAGTGAATTACTTGAAATGGCTCTAAACGAATTTGAGCCAACTGTTGCCTCACCTAGAATGGTTTGTTGCACTAAGCTGGATTTGGCAACCGTTGCCCCTGTCATTTTATCCCAAACGGCATAAAAGGTTTGGGTAACTCGATTGGTAACGCTGTTATCCGTGATCTCTAAGTATTTCCCTGTGCCAAAATAAACCATGACGCCATAGTTCAGGCCATTAGGATGAGGTCCAACCACAGGAGAGGCAGTAATTGGCTGATCGCCAGCAGTTGTTTTCATGGCTGTAAACAACAAAGTAGCATTGTTTTTCCAATTGGAAGGAGTGGTATTTCTTAAATCAAATTTCCACATATTGCCTTTAAGATCGCCGGCATACACATAATCGACAATATAATCTTGATCGACATCTACGGCATAAGGCGTACTAAGTCCATTAGGGCTGGTGAGATTTGCTGAGCCTACTGGAATTTTAATGTAATTAGAATCAGCAACCCATGTACCATTAATACCTTGTTCAATGAATAAAATGAATAAGGCAGCTTTACCTGTGGTGCTCGCGCTACCATCGGCTTGAGTGCTGTTATAACCATTGTTCACAATAATGGCCCATTTGCTAGTATTCGTACCAGTACGAACTTTAGCAATAATGGGCTGCCCTTGAATATAACCAAAGTCAGGATCATTTAAATCGCTAAATTCAAATAAATACAGATTGGCCGCATTGGCCTCGGTAAATTGTGATGGGTTGGTAATATCAAGCGCAAACAACGATTGACCACCATTTCCTAAAGCAGAAGCTAAAATGGTATGCCAACCACCATTATAATACACATCACTTTCAACAGGAGAGCCATCCGTAAAATACGTATGTACATAAGGATGATCGCTTAGGGTTGGTAAATTGTTATAGATTTGTCTGTGCCCTGGAATATAAGCTAATTTTTCGACACCATTCGTTGCTAAGAATCCATGTAACATTCCATCGTTGGCACCCACATAGACAAGGGGAGGGCGATTCTGGTATGTCGATTTAAAGGTACTATAGGGACTTGCTTCTAAAGAATCAGGAAAGACGCGTGAAGGAGGCCCTACATAAACAGGAGCTGAGTTTACAATGTCTCCTAATACATTGTTACGATCTCGGAATTGATAAGTTGCTTTTTTGGCAGCTTCTTGCGAGCGATCACCACGCAAGTAATTGAGTAATGCTGAACCATACGCTTGGTTGGTAGTGATTTGTGCAGCGTTTGTGGTATTAGCGGTAAAAGGTGCTTTCGCTAAAAAATTGGCTAGATTAGTTGGCAAAGCACCACTTACTTTATAGGTGGTATAATTACTTGGCCAGCGAAAAGCAATGCCGTTATTAGCGCCCGTAAAATTGCGTGTAAAAATGACACGGTTGTTGGGTGCCAATGCCGTGGTAACAGTCGATGTGAGTACACAATTACCACCAGTGAGTGCGCACGCTGCGCTCCAAATAGGGGCTGAAGCCAGTTGATGATTAACCCCAATAGGATAGGCAAGTAGATCCCCTGTCCAACTATTGGTATTAAAAATGGCCTGATACACTAAAGAGTCACTACTCAAGACGGTAGAATTTTGTGCAACAGGAGCAGCAGAAGCGCTGCGGTCATTAATGTTGGCCAAGATTTTCGCCATCGAATCACTGATGGTGCTGGCATCTTGAGCGTTAAGATAAAAGCCACTGCTGTTAAAGGCTGCGTGCCATAAATCATCGGCTTTTTCAGCATCGCTATTAAAGGGATTTCCCCAATTGCCATTTGCTGCTAACGGAGGATTCGGCCAACCATTATCATCAGTATCTTTTAATAATCCTGCTACGCCAAAGCCGACCCCAAAAGTAACCATATGCTGATAAGTTGCTGGATCATAAGCATTGGGTAAGACTTGATTGGGGAGAGGGCTGAGATCTCTTAAATAATAATAGCGGGCTACATCGGCTAGTGTTTTAGCAATACCATCGCGATCATCATCGCCAATGTTGGCCGGTGAGGTACTATCATTCCAATAGCCATCCGTGAATAAAATCGTATAGTTTTGTTGGCAAGCGTAAATAATGGGATTCGCTTTGCCTGACAGCGCATTACTATAATATTGCCCTGCTCTTGCTAATCCAGCGCGCAAAGGTGTGCCAAGAGCATCCCATTTGAATCTATATAATGAAGTTACTAAATTAGCATTATGAGAAGTAAAATCGCTGACTGTACTTGCCGGCATTTCAATAAAAAAGTTATTAGTATTATTGATCACATTGATGCCATAACGGTAATTTGGGAAGCGACTCACGATATTGCCAATGGCACCTTTTGCAGCAAAAGCACGACGACGGCCATATTGATACCAATTAGCCATATTGGTTTTGGCATCAGCAATCGTACGACAACCACTTGCGCCAGTGCTGGTATAAGATAAAGTACCTCTGGCAATTTGGCGCACTAAATCTGTGGTACCAAGCACGTTGTAGCAAGAACTACCGCTGAGCGTGGCTTGTAAGGTTCTTATTTCACCAATACTTAAAAACGTAGGTGTATACGAAGAACGGTAAACTTGCACATTCCCCGCGTTGAAAACAATCTTGACATGGCTATCCCACAAATCGACGATGCCATTTGCGGTTGTGGTCGCGTTGACACCTGAAGCACGTAACGGACGACCATCAGAAGCTCTAAAGCCTCGATCATCTACCCAAACTTCGTAAAAAGTTCCAGCAAGATCACGAGTCGTTGCATAGCCTGTGGTTCCTTGTCGTGGGTTGCTGCGTACAGAGGAGAAATTGGCATTGGCACAACTAACGCCTGCATCCGTACAGGCACCTATCCAGGGTGCATAAGTCGCTGAAGGGTTATAATACAGCGTATTGAGATCAGATGAGTAAATACGCCATTCTTTATCGCCAGCACTGCTACAAGATTGAATAGCATTGTAATCACTATTATTACAATTATCGTTATAAAGATTATCGTTGGTTTTAAATAGATAAGAAAAATACCGATAATTCCCATTGCCATAACTGCGAACAAGCCCCCCGTTGGCCACTAAGGCACCACAAACCGAGGCGGAACTATAAGAACCTTCTGCATTCGGATCATAGGCACAGAAGTTCCAATAAGGTGCAACTGACACCTCCCAATCCATTGATCCTGAATCATCGAGTTCAAAGAATACATTGGGTGAAACATAAGTCGCGGTAAAAAGAGGAGATTGGCTCAGATTGAGAATGGCGCCATAAGCTTGGCTTCCCAATAGTGAGAATACGCTGCTTATTAATATTCTGTTGATAATGTTCATAACCGCCACCCTAATTGTATTGTGTGACATAAATTGACTGTAAATTTACCTGAGCGTTTGATGTTGCACCGGTGCCTCGGGCGTTGACGCGGTAGTAATAATAACCTTGACCTTTGCCAAGAGAATCTGGCGATAATTCATAGGGCACAAAACTATGAAACTCAATAATATATTGAGGCTGCCTAGCCACACCATATAATGTTCCTGAAAACGTTTTTGCATTGGCTTGCCACCAAGTGGCAGGTTGTTGATAAACCGTTCCTAACATATCGGTTGCCCAAACATTGCACGGACTTGCAGTACAAGCGGTTACAGCAAGGGGAGAAGTGACTTGTGCTTGCAACCAGGCTTCGCCATCTCCCATCGAAGCTTCTGCCGCTTCAAATGCAGCAGTGCTATCACGAAGATTTTGCGTGAGCTTCTCACTTAATGCCGTGGAATTCATGGCTGATATGCCAATCAGAGTTAAGATCATTAAGAAAATGAGTCCAACAATAATCACCATGCCACTTTGTTTAAAGCTTTGCTTCGTTGTGGACATTTTACTACCCTCCTAGAAAGGTTTAGAAACCTGATTTCTGAGTAAAACAGTGAAGGTGACTTGTTGGCGTAAAAATTGATCTGCGGCTGGGGTATAAGCTGTACCTAGCATGTTGTAAGTGATATTTGTTGCTCGGGGCTTAATCGCTTCATCTGATCGCAGCAGTAAGCTTAAGCGCATACTAACGATTCTATTCGGAACCAATCCTGCAAAATTAGAAGGGACATAACGATCTGCTGTATTATCATTATTTAAGTCTTCTCCATAAAGCACATGCATATTTTCAACGCCGTTAATTAGAATTTGCGTGCTCGTAGCAGGAGAGGCGCTGGAGTTGACAGCTTGGCATTGTAATTCATTGTTTGCTGTTAATGAGAAGGTATTGGTTGCGATAACATTGGCATCAATAGGTCTATTTAAGCAATCTTTCAAGGTTCCATCAGGTGTGCCAGAACCATTACCGCTACCTTGATAACGGATAGTGAAGGTGTCGCTGCCATTTTGTCCTGAATTATTTGTACCCGTTATATAGGGCGCGGTTGCAGGATAAATGATTTCCATTTGTGGAAAGTTTCCTGTGATGGGCGTTGTTCGATATCCAGCAAAGCGAATTGTTCGTGCCAGGTATGCGCTAGTGAAACGACCATTTTCTTGTAATTGAGAAAAGCCGGTTCCCAAATTGTACATATTTTTGGTATTTAAAAAGATCTGTAAAACACCAACCAATAAAATCAAGCTCAAGGTAATGGCCACCATCACTTCAATGAGTGAAAATCCTTGATTGTTATGTTTTCGCATCATCTCTATTCTCATAATGAAAAACTCATGACATAACGATGTGTTGTACCAGGGCTGTTGGCATCAATGCGCTCAACCCACCAAATTTTAATCGCAAATATGGGCTTACCGGCAACGGCTACCACGTTATCGCAAGCCGGTGCAGATGGTGTTCCATCATTGGGCGTGCTGTCGATGCAGACAACGCCTGTGCCAGAAGGCATAGCAGCTTGCGTTGCAGGTGACCAACCGGTGGCGCTTGCACCAGAGAGGTTCGCATACCACTCATAAAAATCATGTCTCGCCATTTGTGTTGCATCACATGACACGTTAGCAAAGTTTCCTGAACCATCTTTACCTAAACAATTAGGGTTGCCCGTGGCTGCTTTGGAAGGGTTATTATAAGGACTGGTCGAGCCTAACGATGTTGCGGCAACATTGGTGCGCATTCTATCGGCCATATCGTTTGCTTGGATGGTAGCGACGGTTCTTAACAGAGAATCATGATTTAACCGCAGTCCCATAACTTGTAAGCTAGCTAAGCCAAGTAGGCCAATTGAAAAGACTACCACTGCTACTAACACTTCTAACAGTGTGAAGCCTGAGCAAAGTTTTTGCATCGTACATTCCCATTTCATGGAGTAGCTTAATCATAGTTTATAAAAGAAACCTATCGAAGTGTGCAAATGAGGATGGGAGAAATCAAAGAGCCGATAAGAGGCAAAACCTATCATCAAATACTGTTAGGGACAATTGCTTTTGGTGACGGCAACGCGACCTGTCATAGAGATGTTCAAACTACGTGCATACGGGCCAGAACACCCGGTTGCAGCAATATTAAAGGTTAAATTACTGGTATTAGTGCCAGCAAAACCTGCACTATTATAATTGACCAAAGACGTGCTGGGTGAGGTTGTAATGTTAGGTGTGCTGCCAGAAAAGCTTTGCGTACGTAACAGAAGCTGTGCTGAATTACCTGCAGAGTAGTTATTCGCCACGCCAGGATTTAAAAAAATGATCCATCCTTGATTCCAATCGGTGCCACAGCTACTAAAGTTTTGATCAGCAGCGGGGCAAAGTGAAACATTCGCTGCGCGTTTGATCGCTTCAGAACGAGCATAATTTAACGAAATAATCATATCGTTGCTGGCTGCGATAGTGAGGTTATTTTGGATAATCGATGTAAAAGAAGGAATCGCAATAGTCATGACGATAACCAGCACCAGAATGGTTATCAGGAGTTCAATGAGCGTAAAGCCACGTTTTAACATTACAGTCTTCATACTCCAGTTAATAGCGCATATTACTCTTCCTATCAAGGTGCTGCTAAGCGTATTCGTCCGCTATCATAGACAATCACTTTAAACAATCCATCCGAATGAATGTGAAAAGTTGTACGATTTAAGCAGCGACCATCACCAGAAAATTGGATGAGCGAAACACTTTTATTGTGGATCTGGGTGTGCGGGTGGGTTTGCACCACTCGTAAGCGTTCAATCGAGGAAAAAACCATATACCCTTGTGACCAATCCTCTGTGCATGTGATTTGATTATTCGTAGGGCAAACAAAAACAAGTTGATTACCTTTGATAGCCGCGCTACGTGCATAGGCTAAGGTGTTAAATAATCGCTTTGCATCTGTTTGTGTGCCAATGCGATAAACAAGTGAACTTAAATCAGTTTGGCAAAGCAGAATAAGAAGGCTACTGATCAGCAAGACGATTAAGCATTCTAATAATGTAAAACCACGCGGGGTTGTTTGTGTCACTCTAAACCCAATTTCTTCAAACGATAACGAAGTGTTCTAAAACTAATGCCTAATGACTTAGCTGCCGCTGTTTTATTGCCCATCGATTTTTCTATCGCATCAATGATGACTTGCCGTTCCAGAGAGACGAGGTAATCATCTAATGGTAATTCTTGATTCTGTACAGGTAATGTTGTGGAAGAATTGGGTAGCTGTAGATCGGTACGTGCAATATGCTTGCCATCACTTAAAGTGTAAGCACGCTCTAAGATATTTTCGAGTTCGCGAATATTTCCTGGAAAATCATAATGGCTTAATATAGTGAGTGCTTCGTTATCGAGGGTAGGTACTACTGTTCCAGAGGAAGCCGCAATTTTAGTTAAAATATGAGAAGTTAGTAACGGGATATCTTCCTTTCGTTCTTGAAGACTGGGAACCTTTAACTCAATAACATTCAGTCTGTAAAATAAATCTTGTCTAAAAAGATTTTGTTGTACTAAGTGGTGCAAGTTTTTATGAGTAGCACACAAGATGCGAACATCGACAGCGATTTCATTGTTGCTGCCTAAAGGACGAATGGCTTTTTCTTGAATGGCTCGTAATAATTTCACTTGCATGGCGAGCGGTAAATCAGCCACTTCATCTAAAAAAAGCGTTCCTTTATTAGCTGCTTGGAAAAAGCCAATTTTATCTGCATGAGCACCGGTGAAACTTCCTTTAAGGAAACCGAAAAATTCGCTTTCCATTAATTCTTGTGGAATGGCGCCACAATTGACGGGAATAAAAGGACCATCTGATCGCGGTCCGCTTTGATGGATAATTCTAGCGACCAATTCCTTGCCGCAACCTGATGGTCCGCTAATATAGACGGGTGCTTGGGATCTCGCTAGTTTGGTAATTTGTTGTCGCAAAGTTTGAAATAAAGGAGAATGGCCGATGAGTTGTTCATTTGAAATATTAAGTGGATTGGCGTTAATTTTTAGTGCACCCAGCACAATGTCGCGTAATTGATTTAAATCGACAGGCTTTGAAATAAAATCAAAAGCGCCTAATTTGAGTGCTTTCACGGCTGTTTCCATATTGCCGTGTGCGGTGATCACCGCAATGGGAGTTTGCGGAAAGTTATTTTGCAGGTACGCAACCAAATCTAAACCATCCCCATCCCCTAAACGCATATCGGTTAAGCAAATATCAAAGGTATGCGTGTTGAGCATTTTTTTAGCGTCATAGAGGCTTTGTGCAGAAATCGTTTTGATCGACATTCGTTGTAAGGTAATTTCTAATAATTGACAAATATCAGGTTCATCATCAATTACCAATGCGAGTGGTTCGGTCATACGTTTAACTCTCCTTTAGGCATCGTGAGTCTAAACTGCGTACCAAATTCAGTGACGGGTATATAGTCTAATCGTGTGCCATTCATTTGGCTGAGCTCTTTTGCAATATAGAGTCCAAGGCCCGAGCCATTATTTTCGGTCGAGAAGAAGGGTTCAAAAATATGTTTGGCAATTTCTTTAGAAATTCCTCCACCATTGTCGATAATATCTAGTAATACCGTTGGTGGTGATTCTGTGGTTTGTACTCGTAAGGTAAGGGAAGCAAATCCGTGCTGTCTGTAACTATAGCGAAGGCCATTTTCACACAAATTAATCAGAATTTGCGTTAATTGGCTGGAATCAATATTTACGGTTAAATCGCGCTTATCGCACTCTAACGTGACTTTAGGAACGCCGATATTTTGTACACTCAGATCTTTAATAAATTGTTCAAGCCAAGGGATCAGCGCAATCACTTCCGTTCTGGCAGGCTTTCGCCCGGAGAGTGAGAGTACGTTTTGGATCACCGTATTCATTCTGTCACAATGCTGTTTAATCATTGCGACTAAATTTTTGTCTTCAGGTGGTAGGGCTTGTGATTCTGCTAAAAGCTGGGCGGCATGACTAACCGTACCCAATGGATTGCGCAACTCATGAGCGATATTCGCCGTTAAGTGTCCTAAAGATGCCAGTTTTAAATCTTGAGCCTGGCGTGTTTCTGATTCAAGATCATATAGAAAAACAAGCGTTCCAGAAGGTAACCCTTTACCCAGTGGATGGAAACTTAAACGCAGCCCAGGACTATTTGGCGCGGCTTGTAGTAAAACGGTGCTTTTGCCTTCGCTTTGCCATTCAGCAAAACAATGTTGGAAAGTTTCAGGTAACTCGTACAAGGTATTGTTTTGTAAGGTTGTTTGAAAATCTAGAAGCATTCTTGCGGCAACATTAATCAGGCGAATATTGTATTGTTGATCAAAGACGATGACACCGGCGTGCATCGCGGAAATAATATGAGCATTCAGTTGCTGAGAGGTTGCCAATTGCTGTGCTTGGCTTTCAACGATCAGCTGAGAGCGACGAACACGTAAAGACAACATATTCGTTACTAACGATGTCATTAAAATAGCGCTGCCTAAAAGGCCTACTTGCGTATACATATTAATCGCAACATGTTGCGAGAAATAGTTATAGCTGTGTTCAACGATCAATAAAATGGCCGCAATAGCGGCACTGAGTAAGGAGTACTTGCCTGGGAAAAGCAAACTATGTGCCGCAACGATAATAATCAGTAAGATCCCCACCCCAGAGATAATGCCGCCAGTTGCATGCATCAACACAATTAAGGCAACTACGTCAATAAAAATGGGTACATTGGCTTGAAATGCATAACCACGCTTAACGAAGACGGAGCACAATAAAAAGAATAGGCTGACTGTTCCGTAAACAATGCAGGCTTGTTGGTAAAGGTGTTTATTGACGACGCCAAAAAATTGCGTATCTAAATTGAATTTTGTAAGACTCACAAAGCCGATGACTAACAGCAGTCGATAGAGATTAAATAATTGTAATGATTGCCAGAGGTAATCTTGCAGGTCGGACTTTTGCCAAGGTTTACGTTTTGCCAAATCGAGATCCCTCTCCATACTCTTTCCAATTTCCTTTTATGCGCCCGCCTACGCATCGCTGCTTCGGCGAGGCTTGATTCAGGCCTTGTCGTAGCTCAAAGAGCGAAGACAGGTTGTTGTCTTCGTCCCCTCACAACAGTCATGTATTAAGCATACACTCCTATTGTTCGTGGACTAGATGCCTAGCCTAAAAGAAAATTGGTTCGACTATGCTCTAAATTTAAATATGCAGTATCCATACATGAGTTTCATTCATTGTGAAAGAGTTGTGTGCTCCTCGCAACAGTAATATTCATCCTTAACGATAATCGCGCGGTTTTTGGGAATAAAGGTGCTGCAATAGGCACACTTAACCAGAGTTTCACTCTGATTGAGCTTTTGGGTCGATTGGGGATCACCTTGGGTGTTAACTTGGGCGCTCACATTTTTAAGCCATTTAGCGAGACTGCGTCGTAAAAACCACATCCCAACCCAGGCGAGTAAAATGAGAATGCCGAATATCATTAAGAGTCGAATGAGCATGGCCTATGTCCTTCAGGAAGGAGTAATGAGTTGTTTTGCTTCATCACCTGCAGCGCGGAGCAAGATTTTATCGAGCAGGCGATGAGATAAGCTACGTTTTAAAAACGCAAATAAATAAGTGGGTAAGGTAACATAATATCTTGCTTTAGGCTGCTTCGCCTCCAAAGCGTGCAATAATGCTTTTTCAACCGCTTCAGGTCCTAGGGTAAAAGGCGGATCGGTCAGGTTGTTGCTAAGGCGTTTACTTAAGCTTGCGTAGAGTGCTCGAAACGGGCTATGGGTGGCATCAATATTGTTTAAGAATTGTTGGTAAGCATTGGCTCGAAAGTTGCTGGTGATAGGGCCAGGTTCGATCAGGCTTATTTTGATAGCAGTGGCATTGAGTTCAAGACGCAGTGTGTCGGTTAGCCCTTCTAAAGCATGTTTTGAGGCATTATAAGCGCCTCTAAATGGCAGACTAATGATGCCAAGGACCGAGCTGTTTTGAATAATGCGCCCATAGCCTTGTTGGCGCATAATAGGTAGAACCGCATTGGTTAATTCCAATGTGCCAAAGACATTGGTTTCAAATTGCGCTCGAATGGCATCACGCGAGATATCTTCTACGGCGCCGGGTTGCCCAAAGCCTGCATTGTTAAAAAGGGCGAAAAGTTGATGACCAGTCATCGAAAAAATTTGCTCTACAGCTGACTTTATGGAGTCGCTACTGGTAAGATCGAGCTCCAAAGCGGTTAGCCCCAAAGCTTGTAATTGCGCCACATCTTCTGCTTTTCTAGCACTAGCGAAGACTCGGTATCCCTTTTTATGTAAGGAGATGGCACAATAACGGCCAATCCCACTGGAACAGCCAGTGATCAAAATTGTTTTTTGTTCAGGCTTTAATTCAGTCGCTCTCATTTTGCACGCTACGGTTTGAAAAAGAGGGGGCTAGTATAGGGTGAAATGGCCTAGAACTGAAATGATTTAGTTAATGTACCAAGAGGTTAGTGTATGCCGATTTATGAATTTCGCTGTAATGATTGCGGCCATGATCAAGAATTTTTACTCAAAATGGACGAGCTCCCAAGCTCGCCTTGTGAAAAGTGCCAGTCAATTTCCTTTGAAAAGTGCGTAACGGCACCGCGGTTTCGCTTAAAAGGGCAGGGATATTACGAAACGGATGAAAAATCTAAATCGAAACAACGTTATATAGCAAGTTCTGGAAATGATGGTGAGAGTGCAGCAGGTTCGGGTTGCCAAAAAGCCGCTTGTGATCATACGTCACACTAATGACCAAGCGTCCTGAATCCGTTTTAGTTGTCGTTTATACAAAAGAGGCAGAGGTTTTACTCTTGCAAAGAAAGGATCACTCTGATTTTTGGCAGTCGGTGACTGGAAGTTTAGAAGAAAATGAAACAACGCTTGAAACAGCCTGGCGGGAACTCAGTGAAGAAACGGGTTTAAGCAGAGTGGATGGCAGCATGAACGATTGTCATTTGGCTAATTGGTTTGAGATATATCCCCAATGGCGGCATCGTTACGCACCGAATGTGACAAAAAATAAAGAACATGTGTTTTGTTTTGAATTACCCCAAAGAATACCGATTACTCTAAGCCATGAGCATCTAGCTTATCGTTGGTTATCCAAAGAGGAAGCAGTAAAGATTGCCTCATCACCGAGTAATCAAGAAGCGATTAGGACGTTTGTAAGGAGAGAACATGGCAGGTCATAGTAAATGGGCAAATATCAAACATCGAAAAAATGCCCAAGATGCAAAGCGCGGAAAATTATTTACAAAATTGATCCGGGAAATTACGGTTTCTGCTAAAATTAGTTCAGATCTGAATTCAAATCCCAGGCTGCGTATCGCGATTGATAAAGCCCTTAGCAATAATATGACGCGCGATACCATTGATCGTGCGATTAAACGAGGCGCTGGCGGCGACGATAATTCAGATTTGGTGGAAATTCGTTATGAAGGTTATGGCCCTAATGGGGTTGCCATCATGGTCGATTGCTTAACCGACAATCGTAACCGCACCGTTTCAGAAGTGCGCCATGCTTTTACCAAAATGGGTGGCAACTTAGGGACTGATGGCTCAGTCGCCTATCTTTTTACTAAGATGGGACAGCTGTTATTTCCAAAGGGCACCAATGAAGACAAGCTGATGGAAGTGGCAATTGAAGCGGGGGCTGATGATGTCGTCAAAGAAGAAGATGGCAGCTTCACGGTGAATACCTCTCCTGACATGTTTGTCGCCGTACAAGAAGCGATGACAGTGGCAGGATTTGTACAAGAAGAGGGCGAGCTAACCATGGTGCCTTCTATGACGGTCACATTGAATTTTGAAGACGCGCAACAATTTATGAAATTAGTTGATATGTTAGAAGATCTGGATGATGTGCAAGAAGTGTATTCCAATGCAGATATTCCAGAAGAAATAGGTTTACAATTGGCATAAGGATATCCTCTTTGCCGCATCGACGAATACTTGGTATAGATCCTGGATCACGCATCACAGGCATTGCGGTAATTGAAAAAAATGCAGCGGGTATGCCGATTTGCCTTTTTGGCGGGTGTATTCGCTTAACGGCAAAGGAAGAATCTTTACGCTTAGGATCCTTATTTGAAGAGATCCAACACATCGTCAAAACGTATCAACCGACGGAATTAGCCATTGAGCAAGTCTTTGTGCATAAGAATGTGCGCTCGGCATTGAAATTGGGTCAAGCAAGAGGGGTCGCAATCGCGGCCGTCATGCAGGCCCAATTGTCTGTTTTTGAATATGCACCCAGATCTATTAAACAAGCCATCACGGGAACGGGCGGAGCAGATAAAGCGCAAGTCCAGCATATGATACAAGTATTATTATCTTTAGAAGAGAAACCCCAGGCCGATGCCGCAGATGCATTGGCGGTGGCATTGTGCCATTTACATACCGATTTAACCGTACCCCATAGAGGTCGCTCGGGAATTCGCCGCAACAAACGAACAGCTGGATGGAAATCATATGATAGGACAACTCCGCGGTAAATTAATTGAAAAGAATCCGCCATTTTTAATGATTGATGTGCACGGAGTGGGTTATATCGTGCAAACACCGTTATCGACTTTTTTTGTGTTGCCAGAAGTAGGGCAAGAAGTGGTGTTACGGACCCATATGGTCGTGCGCGAAGATGCGCAGCTACTTTATGGTTTTGCAACCCATGATGAATGTTATCTTTTTCAAGAGTTGATTAAAACCAATGGCGTTGGGCCTAAAATCGCTCTTGCCATTTTATCGGGTTTATCACCTCATGAGTTGATGGAAATATTGGCAATGGAAGAGGTCAGTCGCTTACAGCGTCTGCCTGGCATTGGCGCAAAGACAGCCCTTCGTATTATCGTTGAAATGAAAGACAGACTTGGTAAGATGATGTTGTCTTCACCGCAAAAAAATATCACCTCTTCGTTGTTAGCAAAAGCGCAAGGCCCTGAGCAAGAAGCCATTGCTGCGTTGATTGCACTGGGCTATAAACCACAAGAAGCCAGTAAAGCGATTGCAAAAGTCGAAAATAAAGCAACCAGTTGTGAAGCGATTTTACGAGAAGCCTTACAAGGATTGGCAAAAGTATGAACAGTGAAATAACGGATCGGATTGTTTCGCAAAGCTCTTTAATAATTGAGTCTACTCAAGAAGCGGTGATTAGGCCGCAATCTTTAGCAGATTACACAGGACAAGATGGGGTCCGTGAGCAATTAAGTATTTTTATTGAAGCGGCTAGAAGGCGCGGTGAGGCTTTGGATCATTTGCTGATTTTTGGTCCCCCGGGGTTGGGTAAAACCACGTTGGCGAATATTGTAGCCAATGAGTTAAACGTCAATATCAAACAAACGTCAGGTCCTGTGATTGAGCGGCCTGGTGATCTGGCGGCCATCTTGACGAATTTGCAGCCCAAAGATGTCTTATTTATTGACGAAATTCATCGGCTAAGCCCCGTGATCGAAGAAGTGCTTTATCCTGCGATGGAAGATTATCAAATTGATATCATGATAGGCGAAGGTCCGGCTGCGCGTTCGATTAAGCTTGATATTCCACCTTTTACCTTAATTGGGGCGACGACCAGGGCTGGCATGCTCACCTCGCCCTTGCGCGATCGATTTGGGATTGTACAGCGGCTTGAATTTTACAATACGGCTGATCTCAAAAAGATTGTGTTGCGTTCAAGCGGTGTTTTAAAAATTGCCATTACAGATGAGGGTGCAACCGAGATTGCTTGTCGTTCAAGGGGGACGCCACGTATTGCCAACCGGTTATTACGTCGGGTGCGCGATGTCGCACAAGTTGAAGGACAAGGTGAAATTACGCACGCGTTAGCCAAAAAGGCATTAGCCTTGTTGGAAGTTGATGCCAAGGGCTTTGACGTTTTAGATAGAAAACTCCTGCAGGTGGCGATTGATAAATTCCAAGGGGGCCCAGTAGGCATTGATAGTCTCGCGGCAGCGATTGGTGAGGCAAAAGATACCATTGAAGATATTATCGAGCCCTTTTTGATCCAGCAAGGATTTATGATCCGTACACCACGAGGTCGAGTCGTGACGGCGCAAACTTACGCTCACTTTGGATTGCCAATGCCTACAAATGAGTTAAGGTAATTACCTACTGTTGAAAATAGTTTGAGTTTGGTAGCTTTAATTGATACCTTTGAAAGGTTGGGTTACTTTGCTCTTAATGCTAAGCGAACTATGATATCTTCAGGCCTTTGAAGATATTTTTACCGATTTGATCAAGCCCTTCGGGCGATGTTGAGGGAGTTGAAAGCGTGAATACTGACTTATCATTGCTAAGTTTATTTACCGAAGCCAGTGCCTTAGTGCAAATTGTGATGCTCATTTTATTAGGGCTATCAGTCATTTCCTGGTCGCTGATTTTTCAGCGCGGTTATGCGCTGTTCCAAGCGCAAAAAATGTTCGATGCTTTCCAGCAACGTTTCCATAATAGCAGTGATCTGAATCGTCTTTATGATTACTTGGCATCACGTCGCTTTAACGGTGATGGTGTTGAACAAGTGTTCCGAGCCGGGTTTCGGGAATTTGTTCGTCTTTATAAACAAGATATTGGGCAAGAAGCCGTGATGGGTGGAACAGAGCGAGCAATGCGTGTTGCTTTGGCAAGACAAGAAGAATCCCTTGAACAACATTTACCCTTTTTAGCAACGGTTGGCTCTATTAGCGTATACATTGGTTTATTCGGTACCGTATGGGGCATTATGACGGCGTTTCGCGCGCTAGGCGCTATGCAACAAGCAACATTAGCAACGGTCGCGCCAGGTATTTCAGAAGCATTAGTTGCTACAGCCTTAGGGTTATTTGCTGCTATTCCTGCGGTATTTGCTTATAACCGTTTTACGGCAAGCTCACAAAAGATAATACGTGGTTATGATAATTTAGCTGAAGAATTTTCCGGCGCCTTATACCGCAGATTGCATTCGCAATCTTGGCAAGAGCCAGAAGGTGATGCGCTTAAAGAAGAATTAGCAAAATAAGAGGGTGGAATAATGCTGAGAAAGCGTAATTCTAAAAAACTCGTCGCCGATATTAATGTGGTTCCTTACATCGACGTGATGTTGGTGTTATTGGTTATTTTTATGGTAACCGCACCCTTGTTACAACAAGGGGTATCCGTCGATTTACCTCAAGCCAGCGCTAAGGCGTTGCCGTCCACTGAAAAAGAGCCGATTGTGGTTAGCGTTGATAAAGAAGGTCGGCTTTATCTGAATATTTCTGATACACCTTCTGCCATCATTGATAGCCAAGCGCTCACATTGCGCGTGATGGCTGATCTTGAAGCGCATCCCAAGCGTAAAATTCTCGTCAAGGCCGATAAACAAGTCGATTATGGCAAAGTGATTGGGGCGATGGTGCTATTACAAAAAGCGGGAGCGCCCAGTGTGGGATTAGTCACACAAGATGATGCGCCTTCGCAAATCGCTATGAAGAAAAGGTAGTAAAGTGCGCAAAGCGGTTTCAAATAAAGTTTCCTTAGGGCTAGCAATATTTTTGCATATTGCTCTCGGCGTTTTATTGATTATTAGTTTTGATCACACCATGCATCTTCCTCCCATGGCTAACCCTGATGAAAATAAAGAGATCATTGAGGCGGTGGTCGTCAATAAAAAGAGTTTGCAAGATGAAGTTGATCGCCTAGCGATGATTGAAGCAAAGCGCAAACAGCAAGAACAAGCAAAAAAGCAAGAACTGCAACGCAAAGAAGCTGAAGCCAAAGAAAAGCGTGAAAAAGAAGAGAAATTATTAGTTGAACTCAAAAAGAAGAATGAGCAACTTAAAAAAGAAGCGGAATTACAACGCTTGGTAAAAGAACAGCAAGAACAAGAATTAAAAGACAAGGTCAAAGCTGAACAAGAGAATTTGAAAAAGCTTCAAAAGCAAAAAGAGGAAGCTTTAGCGGCTAAAAATAAAGCCATCGTAGAACAAAAGGCGGCCGAGCTGGCTAAGCAGCAAGAACTTGCGAAGCAAAAAGAGAAAGTGTTAGCAGATGAGAATGCCAAGAGAGCTGCCAGCGTAAATCAAGCAGAGCTTGATAAGTTTAAAATGCTGTTGCGTAATAGACTTCATCAACACTGGCGACAACCCTTAGGCGTGGATTTCTCGAAATATTCTTGCAAGATAGCCGTTCGATTAATGCCAACAGGCGATGTGATCGAAGCTCGGGTTGTTCAATCCAGTGGCAGCGTGGAATTTGATCGTTCAGCAGAGGTAGCCGTTCAAAAAGCTTCTCCTTTACCTATGCCATCTGATCCTGCATTAGCTAATCAATTTCGTGAATTTGATTTTATTTTCCGTCCGGAGGCTGCGTGAAACATTTTGTCTTGGCTGTTTTGCTCTTAGGATTATCATCCAGTGCTCATGCGCGCTTGAACATTGAAATTTCCCAAGGAACGGTTGCGGGTGTACCGATTGCGGTCACTAATAGCGCAGAGGAAGCGTCGCAAAGACGCGCCGGTTTGGGCTCTTCTTTTGAGGAGTTGGCGAATGTCGTGCGTAACGATTTAAGAATGTGCGGCCGTTTCGATCCACTGCTTCCTGAGCAATTACCGCGTGTGAATACTGTTTCGCAAGAGCTTGATGCGGGATTATGGCAACAAGTGGGGGTGGAGAACGTTGTTCTGGGTTCCATTAAACCGGAGTCGCAAGACAGCTTTGCGATCAACTTTAAATTGCTAGACGTTTATAAAGCGCAAGGTCGGTCAGGGCAATTAAAAAATGGCGAGTTAACACGCGCAGAAAATACGGTGTTATTGAGCAAAACTTACCATGGCGTCCACCGTAAAGATTTTCGTGCCTTAGCGCACCGGATCAGTGATGATATCTATGAAAAGCTAACGGGTATTCGTGGCGCTTTTTCTACTCGAATAGCTTATGTCATGGTGGTGCGTGCATTTGATGGCACTCATTATAGCTTAGAAGTTGCCGATGCAGATGGTTACAACCCTGTGACGTTAGTGAAATCAAAAGAGCCATTGATGTCGCCTTCTTGGTCGCCCGATGCAAGACAAATTGCTTTTGTTTCTTTTGAAAAAAATCGCGCTGAAATTTATTTGATTGAAGTCGCCACAGGTAAACGACGCTTATTATCAAAATTCCCAGGGATCAATGGTGCTCCTGCATGGTCACCCAATGGCCGTCAATTGGCTGTGGTGTTATCCAAAGAAGGCAGTCCAAAAATTTATCTGTGGGACATGGATACACAAAACATTCAGCAAATTACCGATGGTTATTCAATCGATACAGAGCCAGCTTGGTCACAAGATGGGCGTGCGCTTTACTTCACCTCTAATCGCGGTGGGCGACCACAAATTTATAAGATGGACATGTCGACTCGTAAAATTGATCGCATGACATTTGTAGGCAATTATAATGCGCGCCCGATGTTAACATCCGATGGCCGATATTTGGTGATGATGCATCGAGAAGATAATGATCGTCGATTCCATATTGCCTGCCAAGAACTCAGCACAGGCCAAGTGAGTGTGTTGACTCACGCTGTTTTTGATGAATCTCCCACCTTGTCTCCTAACGGCGCTATGGTACTCTATGGCACGCGAGAAGGTGATCGTCAGATTTTAAGTTTAGTAACCTTAGACGGTCGTGGGCAGTTACGACTGCCAGCACGCGAGGGTAGTGTTCAAGAGCCAGCATGGTCACCATTTCTATCTTGAGATAGAATAGCGGTTTGCAATTTTTTAGAATAAATAGGTAAGGAGCCAAACATGCAAATTCGGGGGTTACGTCACTTAGTAGTAGGCGTTGCGCTTTGCGTCGGTGTTGTGGGTTGTTCCCATAATTCCAAAAACGGAGCTAATGGTAAGGATTCAGGTTACGGCGCTAGCACAAATGGTGTAGGTGACGGTTCTGAGTTTTTGAGCAGCGCAGATCAACACGATTTACTTGCTAAGCGTAAATTCTACTTTGAATACGATCGCTCAGAAATCAGCGAAGGCGATTATGAAGTCGTTTATGCACATGCAGAATTTTTAAAGAACAATCCAAATCATCACATGCGCGTTGAAGGGCATGCGGATGAACATGGCAGCCGTGAGTACAACATTGCTTTAGGTGAAAGACGCGCACGTACGATTGCGAACGCGTTAATGTCACAAGGCGTTGCGCCGCACCAAATCGCGACCGTTAGCTATGGTAAAGAAAAGCCAGAAGTAATGGGTCATGACGAAGAAGCGAACCGTTTGAACCGACGTGCTGTTGTTGTTTATGAAAACTAATTTCAGTTCTTTCTTCAAAAGGACTACTTGTTTCGCAGCGATCATGCTTTCTCTATCTTTGATAGGGACAGCATGGTCAATGGCGGATGTTGAGTCACGTTCCAATGGTAATTGGGATGCCGATGAAGGCGGGCAAGTAAACCGAGTAGCCGAGCGTGCCGCGCTGGATACATTGAAGAAAATTGAGTTTTTGCAGCGAGAAGTGCAAGAGTTGCGTGGTAAGGTTGAAGAGCAAAATTACCAGCTCCAACAAGCACAAGAACAGCAGAAAAAACTCTATCTGGATTTAGATCGACGTCTACGTGAAGGTGGCCCCGCTAAAATGAGTGGGGTATCTTCTGTTTCTTTAGCTGAAAATGATGCCAACACGAGCATGCAAGGTGGAGCCGATGCGCGTGCATCTAGTCAGCTCGCCGTTGCTGATATGACAACAGGGCAGCCAGCAGCATTAACAGGCTTGCCGGTTCAAGAAGATGTGGCAGCTGAAGAGAAAGCTTATCAAAATGCTTATCGATTAATTCAAAATAAAGACTACGATGGTGCACTTGCCGGCTTTAAATCACTGATCACTACTTTTCCTAATGGTAAATATGTCCCCAATGCGAGCTATTGGTTGGGTGAAATCTATTTGGTTAAGGGTAATTTAGATTTAGCTTTCGAAGCATTTGATCGTGTCTATCGTAACCATCCTCAGCATCCTAAGGCTGCAGATTCGCTCCTAAAGTTAGGGTACGTTGAATATGCAAAAGGCCAATGGAAGCGTTCTAACGACCTTCTTACCCGGGTGAAAAGCCAATATCCGGGGACAACCTCGGCACAGTTGGCAGACTCCCGTTTAGACAAAATGCGCCAAGAAGGCCATCTATAAAATCTTAAAATCCCCCGCTCGCTAAGCGCTCGCGGCCCCCTTTACAAAGTGGGCTCTATTGCGCGTTGCGCAATTTTTTCTTTCTTGAGCAAAGCGATCTTTACCCCTCTTTCGTAAAGAGGGGAGGCGCGAAGTGCCGGGGAGATTTAGTGAAACTACCCATAATCTATATCAAATTAGTTGACAAGTTAACTTCTAGAATGGTAGTTTGTCGGCCTATTTCATCATTTTGTCGACTACCTACGATTAACTAGGATTTTGTATGCCAAGAAGTAAAAAAACTGTTCAAGCATCCCAAGCTCCAGTCGTTCCAACGACACCTGTAGTGCCAGCAGCAGCACCTACACCCGTTGATGCAGCTGCTCCTCCTGTAGCGGCAGATAATAAAAAAGCGGCGCATCTTCAAAGGCTACAAAATCAGCTCAACCACAATGCCTCTTTTATGCGCATGATGGGGTGGACCGTTGGCATTTTGGCTGCAGTCATGTCGGTGCCCTATGTAACGGCTATCGTTGAAGCTTTTATTTGGCCCATTATGAAATTACCCTTTTGGTATTTTGGTTTGGCAAATTGGCCATTGGGCACAGCAGGCCCATTAACCAATGTGGTGACCTCATTCATTTTTGGTACTCAAACCACGTCCGGGCTCCCGATAGCCTTGGTGAAAGGATTACTGCCAGCCTTTATGGCCCCTGCGGCAGTTTGGGTTGCGTTTGGTGTGCCACTATTATTAATGGCTTATCAATATGCTTACGTTAACTGGAATGAAAATCTTTTTGCTCCTAAGCCCTCAGCTGAAGCTTTAGAGCGCGATCGCAAAAAGAACACACTAGAAGCCGAAGAGTCACCAGAACCTAAGCAGGAGCTGGAGAGCAGTAAGAATAATAAGCAAACACCGAGTACGGTTGTCGAGCCACAAAACCCGACGCAAGCGAAACGGGAACCTAGCAGCGCGCCTGTGCCCGCCAAAAAAGCAGTGCAACAAGGCAGCGCTAACCCGATTTTGTCGCACTTTACATCAAGAACACAGGCGCAAAAAGAAGCTAGAGCAAAAGTGGCGGCTGTCAAAAAGAAAGCAGCAAAAGCACCTAAAACCACAAAGCCTGCACCAAAGAAAAGAACGCGCAGGAAAATAAAATAAGTTATTTACTGCAATAATTTGATGTCGCCTTAACTTGTTATTTTATTAATTTACGGTATGATACGGCCCTTAAGTTGTGGGGCCGTTAGCTCAGTCGGTAGAGCAGTAGACTTTTAATCTATTGGTCGATGGTTCGAATCCATCACGGCCCACCATTAGTTGTTGTTAGCTTGCAAGGTAAGCATTACAACAACTTATGTCTCACCGAAAAAAATTCCCCGCCACCACCTTTTTCAAAAAAGTTATCAAACTAATTTTCTGAATATTTCTCTTCATTTCCCTTGCATTTTGTGTAACTTCCCGAATCGTATGCTAGTCTATCTCTAATTCCTTTATTTTTTTGTATCGTTTTTTTTACTGCTGTCGAAAGAAAGTGAAGTGGAAAGAAGTGCATTTTCAATTAGTTGAAAAGCTAATAACTTGTGGGCTAATTTTTCGACAGAGGTAAGAAAAAAGTGGGTGCGAGTGTGTAAGCAGGAAGCTTCGCCCTGGAATGGAACGGTTTCGTTTTTCTTTTAGGACTTTATAAGGATCTTTCATGAAAAAAGCACTCCAAGTTACTTTCGGCGCAGTGATGGCATTAAGTATCGTTGGCACAGTACAAGCTTACGATGCGGCATTGGGTCGTACTGCATTGTTATTAACCGGCACCTACTCTAAAACGACCAATGATGGTTTAAGTTATGGTGATATTTTATTAGCACCTTCAACTGTTCCTGGAACACCAGGTGATGGTTACCGTCGTCACACCTTTATCGATCCTGATTGGGAATTTGATTATGGGATTGGTTTAACCCATCGTTTCTGCGGTTCAAAAACTCACTTCTTTATGTACTATGATCACTTCCGTGGTGATGATAGCGCAGCAACGTCTGGTGTGCGAAACCTTGGCATCCCTCTTGCTGGTAACGGCGCTATCACTAATGGAAGCATGGATGTAGAAACCAAATCTGACGAATTTCGTCTTGGCTTAAGCCGTGGTTTGAATGTTGGTCGCCATTTTAGCTTAGATTTAGGTGGTTTCTTTGAATGGGATAAAATTGAAAGAAACAGCGAAGAATACCAATCACAAGCAGGTGTGCCAAATCGTTTCCGTAGCACAGAAAATGAAGTGAAAGGCTTTGGTCCTGGTGTTTCGGTCATGGCGCGTGCTTTCCCTTCACAGAATTATTGCCACTTTAGCGTATTCATGGGTGCCATGACGACGTTATTGTATGCGAACAACGAATTTGATCAAGCCTTGTATGTTGGTGAAGATTTATTCTATCAATATCAACCAGATGATAGTAAATCTGTTCTGGGTAAATTAGATATTTCCTTTGGTATTGATTATTGCAACCGCATTCGTACCGACTGCAATGGGATGACAGTGGGCATGAGCTTGGGCGTGCGTTACTTGAATATCTTCAATGCGTTCAAGAATGGTAACACCGCTTATAACAACGCGATTCAAGCGGGTGGCGCTGTTGAAGGCTTTGCTGCTAACACGGGCTCAACCAACGACTTCGGCCGAATTGGACCTTTCTTCCAAGTTCGTATCGGTGGTGCAGACGCGTAAGTACTACTTACTTCAAACTAAGAAAAAGGGAGCCTTGGCTCCCTTTTTTTTTGTAAATCCCCCGCTCATGCTCGCATCGCAGTGGCCTAATATTTAGAAATATCTTATTTGAGCTATCGCAACCGTGAGCGAAGCGAACAGTAGCCCACTTTGTAAAGGGGGCGACGAGCGTTAGCGAGTGGGGGATTTAAGAAGACTGCGCCATGATTATATCAACCCACACAAAATCTCGGTGCGGATTTTTTCCATCCAGCGGGTCATAAAACGAATATTGTGCCAGGTGGCAAGGCTTGCTGCAGAAGGTTCTTTTGCTTTAAACAAATGATGAATATAAGCGCGCGTATAGTGCTTGCAAGTAGAGCAAGGGCAATCAGGCTCCAGTGGAATCAATTCACGTGCATATTGCAAACGGGTGATTTTAATTGGGCCTTCATTAGTTAAGATCATGCCATGGCGTGCAACTTTACTGGGATAAGAACTATCGAAGGTATCAATACCAAATGGTATGCAGTGATTAATGGAGTCGATATCGCCCACGCCTAATAAATGCACAGGTGCATCAGGTGGCAAGTGTGGGAGCGTACCGCCAACGGTTTCATGTAATTGCGAATGATCGCAACCGAGCGAGCCGCCAATCGCAAAACCATCGAAGGCTTCTTGACTCAAAATGGCACAACTTTTTTGGCGTAAGTTCAAATCGGTGCCACCATGCACGACCGCAAACATCGCTTGGTTTTGGCGGTTTTTAAGATGTTCGTTTAATGAGCGCAATTCCCAGCGGTGGGTGCGATCAAAAGAGGCTTTGAGTTTCGCATCATCAACATGATAAGGCAGTAGTTCGTCTAGCGGAATAATAATATCCGAGCCTAAATCTTTTTGAGCCAAGACCGAAGTTTCTGGTGATAAAAAGATTTTTGCACCATCGCGGTATGAGCGAAAATTCACGCCTTCTTCAGTGACTTTCATAATCGAAGGCGGATGTTTTTTGCCGCCTTGGCCTTTAAGTTCTTTGGCAACATTGCCATATGCCAAGCTAAAAACTTGAAAACCACCGGAGTCGGTAATAATCGGCTGTTGCCGATTGATAAATTGATGTAAACCACCACACGCTTTAATTAAGGCGGTGCCGGGTTGTACCATCAAGTGGTAGGTATTACAAAACATCAACTGTACATCAAGTTCTTGATGATCGTGATTGTGCAAAGCTTTTAATGAGCCATTGGTGCCAACTGCGACAAAATTAGGCGTATTAATCACGCCATGAGGCGTGATGATGCGTCCCACGCGCGCGCGCGAATGTTTTGATTGGTAGAGTACTTCAAAACGAAAGGTGTCTTTAATTGTTTCTTTTGTTTCGTGTAACATCATTGGCTAAATAATTTTCGTGAGGCAAAAGCCCAAGGAATGGTGCTGGCAATGGCAAGCACCTTGATAGCAACACTCACCAGAATAATTTCTATCAGAGCTTCCACTACGCCATAAAGCCCTAGCGTGTTACAGAGTATGGAATCGAGTGTTTGACTAACGCACATCGTCATCGCGCTTACTAGAATCATCGAAACTTGAGGTAAACGTTGGCGCATATACCGATAAAAGCGGCTGTCAAATTGATCGATCAGCAGGAAAGTAAACAGTGATGCAACCATCATGCGAGGTGTTGCAGCCAGGATCAGTGAGTAAGAATTTTGTGAATTATCATAAAGGCTGGGTTCATAGTGCAAATGAATTTGTGACATGATCACAAAAAATAATAGGCAACTAAAGCTGGTCCAGATGGCACTTTGAGTTGCTTGCCGACCATATTTTTCTTGTAATAAATTTAAAGCGAGAAGGTTGCCAATGGCAAAGATGTCGCTGGCGGTAGCGTTAAGCCCCAAGAGATCAATTTGCTTTAAGACAAATAAATTTGCTAACAAACTTAATATAGCAATCCACGCTGTGAGACCGCCTTGTCCCAAACGCGAGAAAAACCAAGCAAAGCCTGCAATTAAGGCACAGCTGCCTAGAAATAACAGCAAATTTAACATTCCCTTAGTTCCTTCTGGAATAATGAGGGTTGAATGATACCTCAAAATCCAAGGCAAGGTAATATCTTTGGGCGCTTAGCGGCCTTTGTGTGTAAGGTCCCATTTTAAGAAAAGATTATTGGCTGTCTTCAAAACTGTAAGGTAGAAAATTGGATTGGGGTAAGACTTGACCACCATCGACGACGAGGGTTTGCCCTGTGATAAATTTTGCTTCATCCGATGCCAAGAACAAAGTGGAATAACCAATATCTTCAACTGTGCCTAAGTGGCCCATCGGAATATCCTTTTTAATAGAGTCGATATGTTCGGCTCCCATTTCTTCTAAGCTTTCAGTGATGATGTTGCCAGGCTCAATGGCATTGACCGTAATGTTGTATTTCGCTAATTCGATGGCTGCGGTTTTGATAAAGCCGCAGATCCCAGCTTTTGAAGCAGTGTAATGAGAAAAACCCGGCAACCCGACTTTGGGGCCTGAGATAGAAGAGGTAATGACAATCCTCCCATACTTTTGTTCTTTCATCGATGGGATGCAAGCATTGGTGGCGAGAAATACGCCCGTTAAGTTGGTTAATATCACTTCATTCCATTGAGCTAGGGTCATTTGGCCGAGCCAGTTTTCAGGGTAAATGCCAGCATTCGCGCACAGAATGTCAATTTTGCCGTAAAATTCAAGGGTTTTCTGAGCCGCATTTTGCATATCCGCTTCATTGCCCATATCACCCACGTAAAATTGAACTCGCTCATTAGGGCCGGATAATTCGGCAACGAGGCTTTTTAAGGCGCTTTCATTGCGCGCAACCACTAACAGTTTCGCCCCTTCTTCTGCAAATACTTTGGCGATGCCTCTACCGATACCTTTACTGGCACCAATGATTAAGGCAACTTTATTCTCTAGGCGACGATTCATACTACTTACCTTTGAACTTTTTAACAAAAATGCTACTCATGCCCTCCATTTTGACCAATCGCTCGCTTCCGTTTCTCCCAACTTTGCCGTTATAGCAATGGGTGCCCACCTTACCATAATGCCATTTGTTCATTAAGCCCTAGGAGCACAAAAAGGGGATTAAATTATTGTTTAGGCCAATAAAGCCAAGAAACTAACACTTAGGCTCGGTTGCTTTTTAGGGTATGATTGCGCACATTCAGTTTGGTTAAAGCAAAGAGTTTATTATGTCGGATCTGCACCTATTTTCGCCGCTTACCCTTCGAGGCATTACTTTGCGAAATCGCATTGGAGTTTCACCTATGTGCCAATATTCCTCCACGGAGGGTTTTGCAAATGAGTGGCATTTAGTGCATTTAGGTAGCCGCGCGGTAGGTGGCGCTGCGGTGGTGTTTACCGAAGCAACGGCGGTAACACCCAATGGACGAATATCACCTTATGATTTAGGCATTTGGTCAGATGAACATATTGCGTATTTACAATGCATTACCCATTTTATTAGCAAACAAGGTGCAATCCCCGGTATCCAGCTTGCGCATGCAGGCAGAAAAGGGAGCACAATGCTTCCGTGGGAGGGAGGTGGTGGAATTTTGCAAAGTCAAAATGGTTGGCAAGTCGTCGCACCCTCAGCGATACCCTTTACGACAGAATCATTGATGCCTGTTGCGCTCGATAAAATTGAGATCCAAGAAATTGTTGAAGCATTTAAAGAGGCGACCAAGCGGGCTGTTAGGGCCAATTTTAAACTCCTTGAAATACATAGTGCTCATGGATATTTGTTGCATGAATTTCTTTCGCCGTTAAGTAATTGTCGCATGGATAGTTATGGTGGCAGTTTTGAAAATCGCATTCGATTCTTATTAGAAGTGGTTGAAGCGGTACGTGAGGTGTGGCCTGATGATTATCCGCTTTTTGTCAGGATATCAGCAACAGATTGGCAAGAAAACGGCTGGACCCTGGCAGATTCCGTGTTATTAAGCCAGCGTTTAAAAGACAAGGGTGTCGATGTGGTCGATTGTTCAAGTGGCGGAAACCTTGCTAACGTTGCAATCCCAACTGGCGCGGGCTATCAAACCGCCTTCGCAGAAAAGATCCGCCTTGAAGCCAAAGTTGCGACCGCAGCAGTCGGTATGATTGTATCTGCTTCTCAAGCGGATCATATCATTCGCAATGGGCAAGCAGATTTTGTGTTACTTGCCCGGGGAATGTTAAATGATCCTTATTTTCCTTTACATGCGGCTAAAGAATTAGCGCAACCGATGAATTGGCCAGTTCAATATGCGGTGATATAGCTGTTACGCTTTCTACCATGAATAAAAAACAGAGGTAATAAGATAAGGGTTATCCCACCTATAATCACCGCTTCATACAATACAATATCACCCACATCGATTTTGGAACTGGGAGGGAAAAACCCCAGAACAACGACGGCTAAGCTGATGAAGATCCCGGAACCCGCCACTAACCACATTCCCCAGTTCTTGCCAGGAATTTTGAAGGAGCGCGGCGTATTGGGTTGGGTATATCGTAATCGAATAGCTGCGGCAAATAAGATGGTGTACATCAATAATGAGAGCTGGGAAGCCATCACAGATAAAGCAAAATAGGCGCCCTCAACGGTGGGTAACAAAATATAAACCAATGTGAGTACGCTACAAATGATGCCTTGGGTTAAGAGCATGGCATAGGGTACGCCATAACGATTGGTTTTTGCTAAAAAGTCGGGTAATAAACCATCATCTGCTGCAGCAAATAGCCCTTTAGTTGGCCCTATGATCCAGGTTGCAACGGCGCATACGCCACCAATTAAAATAGCCCCTGCCACTAAAGGCCCTAACCAAGGCGCATTAAATTCTTCTGAAAATACGGTAAAAGCCTGAATAATTCCGGTTAAATTGCTGAGTTTAGCAGCAGGCACAACAACGGCGACGGCTAATGAAGCAAGCACTAAACTGATTAAAATAATAATCGCTGAAATCAGGAGTGCTTTGGGGTAATCTTTTTTAGGGTTTTTAACTTCTAAAGCATGCACAGATGACATTTCTAAGCCGAGCAAGCTATAAACCAGTTGGGAGAAAAACACGAGTTCAGCAACACTTTTGATATTTGGGAATAGACTGGCGCTTGTCATGACAATTTCAGGCGCATTGCCTCGATTTAACCAGGTAAAGGCTAACAAGATAATAATTGCCATCGGAGCGAGCGTGCCAAGCAAAGAGCCAAAGGTACTGACGGCACTCGACAAGCGCATGCCAAAGAAATTTAAAAGCGTACAGCCCCAAAAGGTGACCAAGACCACTAGGGTCATAAAGCTTGCATCTTGCACCAGTAAGGGATCAACCAGGTAAGCAATGGTGCTGGCAATCAGCGTTAAAATCGTGGGATACCAGACCACATTATAAATCCATTGTAAGTAGACCACGCACAGTCCCCATTTAGGGCCAAATGCATTTTTTACCCAGGCATAGATACCGCCTTTTTCAGGCCAAGTGGTCGCAAGCTCTGCAGTAATTAATGCCGTTGGAATAAAGAACATCACGGCTGCAATTGCATATAAGGTAACTAGGGCAAAACCATAGCTCGCTGCCATTGGAAGGGTGCGAATACTGTCAACCGCGATGACATTGATCATCACTAGGGAAAAGACGCTCAACACCCGTGGGGGAGCATAAGGTTTTGTGCTAGTCGTTGCCATGATATTACCTTTAAAAAAATAAACTAATTTACTTAACTAGGCGGACTTGTCCGGCATAGCTTCTTCAGCGAAGCTGGATGTGCTAGTGCACTAGTACGCTATAACGTCACCTTAGTGGGTTTTAACTTCATTTGCAAGCCGGTTGGCCGATATTAAAGCTATGGCCCTCTTATTTGACGACGAAAGTGGAAAATTATTGTCAATATCAACAGCGATTAAGCGCAAATGGAGCTTCACCGCTTGAACAAGTGAGTGTGTGGATACAATATTTATATCGCTTTTTAGGCTGGCTTGGATTGGGGGGTATTTGGCATAAGACTTTTTGGGGTCTTAAGTGTCGCTTGGTCGAATTAAAAGCGAAAGGGCAACAAAATATTGCTTTATCGTTTTTATTGGAGGCACTCGAACATCGACGTTTTTGGCGTGATCATGAAGTAAAGTGGTGGTCATTAATGCGAAAAGCGGTCTTGTTGGCCCAAGATGTAGAGCTTGAAAACAAAGCAGAATCGCAACCTTTATTAAGGCTCATTAAATTGAGCCAAAATGCACCCCAACCTTGGCAAGGTTACGATGTTGCTTATTGTTTTGCGAGTCTTAGTTTGTGGTCTTTTGTTAAAGGCAAATCGTCAGCGGCACTTGATCAGGTGAAAATTGCCTTACATGCTGATCCTTCCTGGGCATATCCTGAATACTTGCTAGGCTGGTATGGTTTATGGCTTGAGGGTATTGATCCAGTGAAGCATTTTGTACGTGCAATTCAGTTGGATTGGCGCTATTTGCAGCGCTTAAAACAAGATGCGCACTGTCAACAATTTCCCCAAGTGTTACAGGCTGTCGAACAAGCTGTATTAATTCAAGGTAGATAGCGGTAGGTCGGCATTTTAGCATTAAGTCTTTTGTTGTAAACTAGACTTAGGATAGTTAAAGGAAGAGTCAATATTATGCGTATTTACTCAGGTTTGAAAAAATATGGTAGCTTACTTTTGCTGCTGGTAGTGCCGTTTTCTTTGCAGGCATCTTCGATTGGTGATGCCGCAGACAGTTTAATGACCCCGGTAGCCATTATGACTAAGCTTGCTTTACTAGCTTGTTATATCATCGGTATCGCGTTACTACTTGCTTCTATTGCGCAATACAGAATTCATCGTCAAAGCCCTAAGTTGGTCCCTTTGACAACACCTATTACCTTGCTCGTTTTAGGATTGGTTGCGATAGGGATCCCTTACGCCACGAATATATTTGGTGAATCTTACAGCGCTGAGCAACAAAAATCGGGACAAACGAGAAAATCGACGCTTATTTTACCGGATCTCAATGCAAGTAAAGGCCCTAGTTTGCCAAATTCGGGTTCTAAGCATGAAGAAACCGTGGCACCGCCACCCCCCCCCTCGGCAGTCCCTGAGTCACCACAACCTTCTCCTAGTAGTGGTCGTTGGACGGATGATCCGGAATACAACAGATAACCAAAATACGCCGGGCAAGCCCGGCGTTTTTTTAAACATATCCACAGATCCTCCCTAAAAAATAGTTTTATTGCTAACCTGTAATAAAACCTGACAGTTAGCTAAAAAAAGCATCTTTTCTAAAAAAGCTTCCGAAGAAGTGATTGAATCAGCTTCAAAAAAATAAAGTGGGCAAGATTTGTGCATGGCCCTTCAAGGAAAGCAAAATCAGCGCGCAAAGGTTTTTCCCTCGCATTTTCCACAATGTTATCCACAGTTTTTGTGTATAACCTATGGTTGTAAGTGAGGATCTATAACTTAGAGGATGACTTAGCAGGCTTGAGTTTTTCTACCGCTTTGACTTCAGCCTCAATCTGCCGAAGATCTTGTGGGGTAAGAGGAGATGTCTTCTTGGCCAAAGCTAATTGGGTTAAGGCGCCAGGGTAATCACCGGTTAATTTTAGAAACTGAGCTTGTGCCAAATGCGATTTTAAAGGTTGCTTGGCGCGCGACTGTGCTTGTGAAAGCAAATGCCATAATTCGGGATGAGGTGTTTTAACCGCAACTTGTTTTTGAATGAATGAGATAGCTTCTGTCGTCTCTCCATAGCGCAATAGCCAATCAGCATAAGTTAGCGTCAAAGGATAATTCCTTGGATGATTTTTTAGCGTGGAGGCAAGCCGTTCTAAAGCGCTTGCTCGTTCGCCCATCGCCATTTCCATTTGCGCATAAGCTAAATGAAATAAAGGTTGATCAGGTGATGCAGCCAGCAGCTCTTCTAAGTAAGGCTTTGCCGTGCTGGGTTTTCCTTCTTCAATTAAAGCAAGCGCATAACCATAGATAATCCCAAAACGATTACGGTAATTACCTCGAGCTAAGACTTTAGCAAAATGGTTACTTGCTTCCCTGGCTGAAGGAAATTGATACAGCATGACTCGAGCGTGGATCAGATGATAACTCAAGCTATCTTGGATCTGCTTATAAGGAAAATGTTTGGCGCGAGCTTGTGCGGAGATCAATCGTGCTTCTGTTAAAGGGTGGGTCATTAAATATTCTGGGACATGATTGCCATGATAGCGCGTATCTTGATACATCCTATGAAAAAAGGTTGGCATGCCCATCGGATCGTAGCCGGCTTTGGCAAGGGTTTGAATGCCCACATAATCTGCTTCTTTTTCATGATCGCGGGTAAAATTGATGAGGGCCTGTTGGCTGCCGGCTAAAGTTGCAGCAAGTGCACCCTGTGCCGCTTGCGGACTTTGTGTTGCGATAATAATGGAAGCAAGTACCCCAGCGATAGTTGAGAGACGTAATCGTCCAGCATGCGCATACATTCTTGCAATATGCTTTTGCTGAACGTGGCCAATTTCATGCGCAAGAACCCCAGCGAGCTCGCTTTCTGCTTCAGTAGCCAGGATAAGCCCTGTGTTCACTGCAACAAAACCACCCGGCAAAGCAAAAGCGTTGATGGTTTTATCTTTGATAATAAAAAATTGATAGTTAGGTTGAGCACAAGATTGGGTTGCCAATAAGCGATAGCCTAAAGAGTGAATGTATTCAGTGACGATCACATCTTGTGAAATCACAAGTGCGTTTTTCAATTCCTTCATCACGGAGGCGCCCAGCTCATATTCTTGCTGTGGGCTTAACACGGCACTGGCCGCATTACCCAAATCCGGAAGTTCATCTGCAACCAATTGAATTGGCAGCAAATAAAGGAGGATGAGAAAAACAGCCCTAATCAAACGAATTCCTTTATAATATTGGCATGTTATCAAGTATTTTAACCTACAAAATGCTAAAGTGCTTGGACAATTATCTGTTATATTGGTTAGTTAACTGTTTATCGGGGGCGATGTGATAACCAGCGTGAGAAGTTTCGGGCGTCGTTACTTTTCTGATCCGCAAGCAGTTTTACTGATTTCATTACTTGCAGTAGGCACTTTGCTATTGCTACTGATGGGCCAAATTTTAGCGCCTGTTATTACCAGCATCATTATTGCTTATCTTTTGCACTGGATAACCGATATCTTAATCGCCAAAAAGATGCCGCGATTATGTGCGGTATTATTGGTGTATTCTGCTTTTTTAGGATTTTTCTTAGTAGGCATTTTAATTTTATGGCCACTTGTTTGGCAGCAGCTCTCACGATTAATTCTCGAATTGCCTACGATGATCCTGCGCGCGCAACAATTTCTCTATTTGCTTCCTGCTGAATTTCCGCAATATGTTACGAAAGAAACAGTTGATGACTGGTTAATTAGTTTTACATTACAAGCAAAACAAACGGCGAAAGTCTTGTTTGCCGCATCCATCACATCAATCCCCGGCGTGATTTCATTGATAGTGTATTTGGTTTTGGTTCCTTTGCTGGTGTTCTTTTTTCTCAAAGATTATCAAACATTACTGCAATGGGCAGGCGGTTTTCTCCCTAAAAATCGCCAACTGTTATCACAAGTTTGGCATGAAGTTGACAGACAAATTGGTAACTACATTCGTGGTAAAGTTGCTGAAGTGATTATTGTAGGCATTGCAACCTACATTGGGTTTTACTTTTTTGGTATGCGTTATTCAACGTTGTTGGCGGTGTTGGTTGGGTTGTCCGTATTGATCCCTTATGTGGGGGCGGCCGTTGTCACTATCCCTGTGGTATTTGTTGCATTTTTCCAATGGGGCCTAGGAAGAGAATTTGCCTATGCCATGCTCGTTTACGGTATCATTCAAGCCATTGATGGTAGCGTTTTAGTGCCATTGCTCTTTTCTGGCGCTGTCAGCTTGCATCCGGTTGCCATTATTTTGTCGATTTTAGTATTTGGTGGTTGGTTTGGCTTTTGGGGATTATTTTTTGCCATTCCCTTGGCCATCTTGATTAAAGCGGTGCTAATGTCCTGGCCGAAATCTCAAATCTAATGCTTTGCGAATTATTTGGCTGGTTCTAACATGGCATCCAGATTCTTGTCTTCGCAATATTCCATAAAGCGCTCTCGCACAGTGGCAATATGGAGCTTGGCAGGAATATTCACCATGAACGTAATATTGGTCATTGATGTGTTATTTTTAGCTGCATAGGTTTCGGTATCCATTTTATCGACGAGTATGCCAAGGCGCGTGAAGAAAGTCGCAAGCTCGTTTAAAATACCTGGTCGGTCTTTAGCAAAGACATTAGCTTGATAGGGAAGCGCATTCAGGGTATTTTTCGGACAGGTTCTTTTACAATGAATAGCTAATTGATGCGTTTCGGCAAGACTTGGAAGAGCAGCTTCTAGTTTTGCAATGGCATTCCAGGTGCCGCTTAAGTGTAACAAAATGGCACATTCTTCACCCATCGTTGACAACTTACTTTCTAAAATGTTGCCACCGCATTGTTTGCTGATTTTAGTAAAGGTTTCCAGGATCCCCAGCTTATCACTGCCAAGGGCGGTAATAACGAGAAAATGTTGATTATTCACGGACATAGATGGTTACCTGGCTTGTAAAAGAACGAGGGTAGAGTTTACCACTATTTTGAGGGGAATGAAGTGGTATTTCACCGAATGACATGTTAGTTTGCACGTACCGTTAGCAGGGAGAAAAAGCAATGTTTATAGGTAGCTGTGTTGCATTAGTGACCCCCATGAAGCCCACTGGGGAAGTTGACGAAAAAGCACTTAATAACTTAGTTGAATGGCACATCAAAGAAGGGACTGCGGCCATCGTTGTATCCGGTACCACCGGCGAATCGCCAACGCTCACCTTCGACGAACAGGCGCATATACTCAAAAACGTTATCACCATTGCTAATAAACGAATTCCCATTATTGCCGGGACTGGCACCAATGCGACCGCTAGCACGATTCAAAGAACCCAAATGGCGAAGGAAATAGGGGCAGATGCTTGTTTAATTGTGACGCCCTATTACAATCGACCGACTCAATTAGGCTTAATTGAACACTTCAATACCGTCGCAAAAGCAGTGGATATTCCCATTTTGCTTTACAATGTTCCTTCACGTACTGGGTGTGATCTTCAACCTGAAACTGTGGCCATTTTGAGTGAAACTCAGAATATTATCGGTATAAAAGAAGCTACCGGCAATCTAGAACGACTCAAAGCATTACAAGAAAAATGTAAACCAGGTTTTGCTTTTTATAGCGGTGATGATCCAACTTGCTGTGAATTTATGTTGTTGGGTGGGCAAGGTGTGATATCGATCACCTCAAATGCGGCGCCAAATGCGATGCAGAAAATGTGCGAATTAGCGATACGCAAAGAAACCAAAAGTGCGAAAACGTGCGACGAAATATTACAGCCTCTTCATCGGTTATGCATCATTGAAGCGAATCCTATTCCGATTAAATGGGCGATGCATTACTTAGGAAAAATTGATAGTGGTATTCGGTTGCCACTGACAACGTTAGCTCGTCAATACCATGACCAAATGATTGATGCTTTAAAAACAGCAGCGGTAAATTAATTCAAATAATGATATGTGGTGAAAGTGTGAAAAAATCAAAAAAGATACTCCTTAGTGCGTTGGTGTTAAGCGTTGTGTTATCTGGGTGTCAACAATTAAATCAACAGCGCTCACGTTATATTCGTGATCGTGAAAAAGATTATCTCATTAGTACAGTGAATCCACCTTTGCAAGTACCCAGTGATTTATCCTATATGAAAGGGCAAGAACATTATTCTTTCCCTGATGTAATGCCAGGTACGGTTACCCCAGTTTCTATTGTTCCGCCCGGTTTCGGTGAATTAAGTCAATCTTAGGAGGTTTCATGGACACACAACATCTATTATACAAAGGTAAAGCCAAATCGCTTTATGCCACAGATAATCCGGAAGAGTTATTGTGTGTCTATCGAAACGATACCTCGGCTTTTGATGGTGAAAAAATTGTTCAACTCGATAGAAAAGGCATGGTGAATAACCAATTCAATGCCTTCATCATGCAAAAATTGCAGCAAGCCGGTATTCCAAACCATTTTATTAAAGTGGTTCGTGATGATGCATCGATTGTGAAGCGTTTACAAATGATCCCCGTTGAGTGTGTGGTGCGAAATTTTGCTGCGGGAAGTTTGTGTCGTCGTTTAGGCGTTGAAGCAGGATTAGAATTAAAGCCCTCAACCTTTGAATTCTTTTTAAAGAATGATGCCCTTCATGATCCGATGGTGAATGATTCTTTAATCGTCACATTTGGCTGGGCGAACGAAGATCAAATCGCCCAAATGAAAAAATATACCTATGCCGTTAACGATGTGCTTAAAAAGCTTTTCGCTGATGCAGGGCTTATTTTAGTGGATTACAAGCTTGAGTTTGGCATGTACCAAGGCGCATTGATTTTGGGCGATGAATTCTCACCCGATGGTTGCCGTATTTGGGATGCTGCTACCAAGAAAGTATTAGACAAAGATCGCTTCCGTAAAGATATGGGCGATGTGGTCGAGGGATACGAAGAAGTTGCCATGAGATTAGGTATTGCATTACCTCAAACTGCCTAACATCTACGTATCTTCGTGAGCGCTTTGTGCGCGAACAGCTACCCTCTACCGCTTGCGGGAGAGGGAGCCCGAAGGGCGGGTGAGGGGATTACAACGCCTGCTGTAAATCCTCAATCAAATCTTCTACATCTTCAATTCCAACCGATATCCTCACTAATCCATCTTCAATGCCAATTTTTTTGCGATGGTCGGCGGGAATGGCTGCATGAGTCATCACGGTGGGATGTTCAATTAACGATTCTACGCCGCCAAGCGATTCTGCTAGGGTAAAAATCTCTAACTGTTTTAAAAAGGGTGCCACTCCTTTTAAACCCTCTTTTAATATCACACTGATCATGCCGCCAAAATCACGCATTTGTGTTTTAGCCAATGCATGCCCGGGGTGATTGCTAAGGCCAGGATAAATCACTTTGCTGATTTTGGGATGTTCACTTAAAAAGGCGGCAATTTTTTGCGCATTATGGCAATGTGCTTGCATACGAACCGGTAAGGTTTTAATCGAGCGCAGCAATAAATAGCAATCCATCGGACTTGGAATAGCGCCGGTGGCATTTTGTAGATAATATAATTTTTGTGCAAAAGCGTCATCATTCAAAATCAGTGCGCCACCAATGATATCAGAGTGGCCGCCAATGTATTTGGTGGTGGAATGGCATACAAGATCGGCACCGAGATCTAATGGCGTCTGTAAATAGGGGGTGGCAAAGGTATTATCCACCGCAAATATCGCTTTAGGTGCTTGTTGTTTTTTAAGCGATGCAATAGCAGCAATATCCATAATGTGTAGCAAAGGATTAGAAGGCGTTTCCAGCCAAATCAATTGTGTTTGAGGTGTGATTGCTTGTGCGATGGCATCAAGTTTTGTCATATCGCATTGCGTATAGGTAAACCCCAGTGTATTAAAAACGTTAGCCAATAAGCGTAGCGTTCCACCATAGACATCATTACTTAATACGACATGGGTTCCTTGAGGGAAGGCTTGTAGCAGCGTATTTAGCGCCGCGCAGCCTGAGGCAAAACAAAGGCCATATTGGCCATTTTCCAAAGCAGCAAGATTGGCTTGTAAGATATCTCGCGTCGGGTTCGCAGTGCGAGAGTATTCATAATGACTAATAGGCTCAGAAGGCGCTAATTGCGCAAAAGTGGAACTCAAATAAATCGGCGGCATCACAGCGCCAGTCGCTTTGTCATGCAAAAATCCAGCATGAATGGCTTTTGTTGCAAAACGAGAAGAATCCTTTTTAGAAACCATTTTCTTGCATCCAATCATCATTAAGAAATTTACTGATATAGCGAGAGCCTGAATCGGTTAATACTGCCACAATCGTTTTATCTTTGCCTAATTCTTTGGCCACTTCAACTGCTGCATGAATAATCGCGCCCGATGAGCCACCGCAAAATAAGCCCTCTTCTTTGACAAGACGTCTTGCCATGGTAAAAGCTTGCTCATCATTGGTTTGACGCATTTCGTCAATCACAGAAAAATCCAAAGCACCACACAGAATATCTTCACCGATCCCTTCTACCTTGTAAACATGTGGTGTCACGAGCTTATGCGTATAAAAATAATCGTAATGGACGCTACCGATCGGATCAACGCCAATGATTTTAACGGGATGATGATGTTCTTTAAAATATCGACCCACACCCGAAACGGTACCACCAGTGCCAGTGCCTGCAATAAAAGCATCCATTTTACCTTCGGTTTGTTGCCACATTTCAGGTGCCGTTAGATGATAATGTGCTGCAATGTTCGCAGGGTTATGATATTGATTTACATAGAATGCATTTGGTGTCTCGAAGGCAATTCGTTTGGCTACTTCGACATAATGTTCGGGTGAATCTCCGGGAACATCGGTCGGTGTAATAACCACTTCAGCGCCAAAAGCTTTTAGCGAATTAATTTTTTCGCTGCTCATTTTGTCTGGTAAGGTAAAAATGGCACGATAACCTTTAACGGCAGCGATCATCGCAAGTGCTAAACCGGTATTACCGGAGGTATTTTCGACAATGGTGCCGCCCTTTTTCAACAGGCCAGATTTTTCGGCTTGGTCAATAATGTAATTGGCCATTCTATCTTTAATAGAGCCTGTTGGATTCATGAATTCGCATTTGACTAAAATGGTAGCTGAATTTTTATCCACCACTTTGTTCAATTTCACTAAAGGCGTGTGCCCAATACAGTCCAGAATGGTATTGGCATATGGCATGGCATTGCTCCGCGGACTTTCCTACTTTAGGTATAGTCGGGTTTATTCAGCCTTGCTGCCGCAATCGGTAACTGACGCCCAAAACCAAATGCCCGACGTTGCAGTCTAATGATAGGAGAGGCTTGGCGGCGCTTAAACTCGGCCTTATCGACCATGTTGTGCACCTGATTGATGATTTTGGGATCAAGCGTGGACAACACATCTTTACAACGAGCGGCTTCATCAGATGGCAGCAGATCGCCCTCAAGGTAAAGTTTTAAGATAGGATCCAAAAAAGCATAGATAGGTAGGCTATCACTGTCTTTCTGATCGGGCGCTAATTCAGCGCTTGGCGCTTTTATCATGATGCTATCGGGAATACGCATGTCACGATGGCGTTGGTTATAGTAGTCGCTCAATCGATAAACTTCTGTTTTATAAAGATCCCCGATCAAATTAAAACCACCGGTCATATCACCATAAAGGGTGGTATAGCCAACACTTAATTCACTTTTATTACCGGTAGATAAAACAAGGGCACCCGTTTGATTAGAATATTCCATTAAAAAGCGTCCACGCAATCTGGCTTGCATATTTTGTTCAGTCAGCGATTTAGCCTTTTCACCATAGGTTTTTTCAAATTGTGCCAAGGCCAGAGTGAGTTCTTCTTCAATTGAGACAGTAAATAGTTTGACATTAAAGGTGTGACACAGGGCGATGGCATCTTTTAAGCTTTGTGGGGATGAGTAACGTGAAGGCATTGCCAGCCCCACCACATTTGATGATCCCAATGCTTTAACCGCCAACGCTAAGGTTAAGGCACTATCAATGCCACCCGATACACCCAATACAACTTTTTGAAAGCCACATTTTTGTACATAATCTTGTAGGCCTAAGATCGTTTGCTGGTAGCAGAGTGCTTCATCGTAAAGTGGTGGAGCTTGTTTAAAATGTTCTAACGGGGTTAGTGTTTTGTCTTCAAGTGTTACTGTGCCAACGGCAGACTCGAAAGAGGGAAGTATACCAAGTGATTGGCCATTTTTATCGAGAACAAAACTGGCGCCATCAAAAACGATATCATCATTTCCGCCAACTTGGTTAACAAAGAGTAAAGGAGCTTGGCAATGTTTAGCAATAGATGAAAAATGTTTAAGACGCTCGATTTGTTTGCCTACATTACTGGGTGAGCCATTAATGCAAATGATGAGATCGAGGGATTGATTGACTAAATCATCGACGGGATCTTTTTCATATAAATAATTATCAAGCGAAGCCCAGCCATCTTCACAGATCAAAAATCCGATCTTATGATTAGCAAATTGTGTGATGCCAGGTTTTTTTCCAGGTGCAAAGTGCCTGGCTTCGTTAAAAATATTGTAAACAGGCAGTAGGCGTTTATGGTAAAGGTATTGTTGTTGATTATTGGCGAGCAACACCAAGCTATTATGATAGAGTTTGCCTTTTTCGATATTTTGACCAACAAAGCCAATGATAACAGCTGGTCCGTTTTTGGTTAAACCCTGAATTTTTTCCAGAAATTGATTTTGCGTTTCTAAGAAACCTTCTTGTTCAATTAAATCCCAAGGATAATAGCCAGATAAACACAGTTCAGAAAATACCACGAGATCACAGTTGCGATGCGTTTCAATGGCATTAGCAATTTTGGCATAATTTCCTGCAAAATCACCTAGTTTATAATTAAGCTGTGCCACTGCAATACGCATGATTAATCCTTTAGTTGAAAGATCTCTTTTACAGATTGGTAAAGACTTGGGTTTTCACAAACCATTTTGCCTTTGCTGTCAGAAATTTTAATGACCGGTTTGTGATTGGTATGGGTCATTTTGATCACAATATCAAGAGCAGGGTACCCTACATCGTTGGTTAAATGGGTTCCAATGCCAAATACACAATAACATTTGTTGGCAAAATATTTAGCAATGTCTATCGCTTTTGCGATAGTGAGACTGTCGCTAAATACAAAGGTTTTTTCACTGACATCAATACCTAAACGTTGATAATGTTGCAAGGCTTTATTGCCCCATTCAATCGGATCCCCAGAATCTTGTCGTAAGCCAAGATAGCGCTTTGCAAGATCCGCCGTAAATTCGCTTAAAAAAATGTCCATGGTTAAAACATCGGTAAGCGCGATACCAAGATCGTGTGGGTATTCTTTGAGCCAAGCAGATAAAGCAAATGCTTGACTGCCTTGAATGTGGGGCGCCAATACTTGACAGGCTTGTAAATATTCATGGGCCATAGTGCCTATTGGGCGAAGCTGTAGCTTATTCGCAAAATGCACATTGCTTGTGCCAATAAAGGCTTCAGGTAATTCTTTGGTAAGTGTTTGAATAACGATATCTTGCCACGATCTTGAAAAGCGTCGCCTTGTGCCAAAGTCTGAAAACCGCAAAGCGGGATAATCAGATTTAATCATGGCAATTTTTGTTTGCAGTCGTTCTTTAGCGATTTTAAAATCATTGCTTGGATAATTTTCGCGATAGTAAACTTCACTAATAATGGCGAGTAAAGGAACTTCAAATAAAATAGTTGCAACCCAAGGCCCCTTGATGATGAGCGTAAATTCGTCTTGAGCATCCAGATGAACATGTTCTTCTTGTAATGAAAAGGTTGCTAAAAAATCAATGAAATCGGCTTTAAAAAAAGAGAATGTGCTTAAAAAGTGAAGTTCGGCATCACTGAATTTTAATTGACACAGTGAGTGGATCTCATTTTTGATGGCAGCATAATAGGGTTTTAAATTAACAGGTTTGCGGCTTTTGAAACGATATTCTACTTCTGTGTTAGGAAATTGATGCAAAATACATTGCATCATCGTTAATTTATAAAGATCCGTATCCAGCAGTGACGCAATAATGGGCTCAGCCATGCATCGCCTCAGGAGATTCTTTGGCTTGAGTAAGCTCTCCACTCGATTGAATAATGGTAGCGCCTCGCTGTTTCATAAGTGAAATGGCTTGCTCTGTTGTTTGCGGTGTTAAACCACGACAAGCTCCCAAATTGACAATGGTTTCAAAACCGGCTGCCAGTAATTGCAATACCGTTTGTTTGACACAATAATCAGTGGCCAATCCGCCAACGAGAACCGTTTTAACCCCTTTTGAGCGCAGAAATTCAATTAATCCTGTGCTGACTTTTTCGGCGAAATCATGGTAGCAGCCGCCATAAGGATGCATATCTGGCTCAACGCCTTTATAAACAAAAAAATCATATTGCGAGACGTGAGGCAAACCTTCGATAAGTTCAAAACCTTTGGTACCCGGTACGCAATGGATAGGCCAACGTTTATCCATATTTGCGCCAATGATTTGTGTAAAAGCAGGATAATGTTCTGTGCCAACCCAGTCGGCATTGGCAGGATGTGCATCTTTGGTGCCAATGCGATAGTTGGCAAAGATTGCTTGCTGATTTAATTCGTTCACCACGTGTTCGCCATCAGGAACAGGAAGCTCTAAAGGGCACAACATCGTAAAACCATTTTGGGTATCTACATCAATACTGGCTACCGTTGATTTTAATCCGATCATGCGCATCGTTTTACTCACTTAAACTGTCACTTGACTTAGTGGCACACCCACACTAACATGATGGAATAAGAGCGCTAGTTTGTCAATCTATAACGAGCTAAAAATGCAGCGAATTGGAGTTATGGGGGCTAGTTTTAATCCGCCCACACTGGGACATGCAAGTGTCATTGCGCAAGCCTATCCTGATTTTGATACGATTTTACTGGTGCCCAGTTTATTACATGCTTTTCAAAAAAGTTTAGCGCCCATCCTGCACCGTTTAGCGATGCTCAATTTACTGATTGACAATGAACTCAAAGCTTCTGAAAAAGAGCGCGTGAAGATTGACAATATTGAGCCGCAATTGCTCCGCTTACATCCAGAGCGTCCTTTTATTTATACATTCGATGTGTTAACAGCAATTGAAGAGCGCTATCAAAAAGAAGGCACTGAGATTGATATGCAATTTATTGTTGGCCCCGATCTAGCAATGCCTTCAGTTTGGCAACGCTTTTATCGCTATCAAGAAATTGAACAACGTTGGCCATTATATGTGGTAAAAGAATTTGTTGCGATCCATAGCACGATGGCGCGTGCTGTCAAACATCAAGCCGAGCTTGCAACACTGGTTGGTGATTCTATCGCAACTTATATTTTACAGCATCATTTGTACGATGATGGAGAAAAGAGTAATGACTAAGCAATTGCAGGTGAATGTGAACGTAGTTACTTTTGCATTACAAGCAAATCATTTGTGTGTTTTATTAGTCAAAAATGGCAATGCACAAGCGTCTTCTGCTTGGCATCTACCAGAGAGCATCATCGATACCGAACAAGATCATTCATTAGAAGATGCGGCAAGACGTGCATTGAAGGTCACAAATTTAGAGGCTTTATACTTCGAACAAGTGCAAACCAAAGGATCAAAAGAGCGTTTACCAGGGGGATGGTCATTGGCGGTAGTTTATTATGCTTTGGTGGGCAATCCCGTGAAGGCAGAACATCCCGATCTGTGTTGGATCCCGGTAGAGGAAATCCTAAAAAGCACGTTGGCATTCGATCACCAAATTTTGATTGAAGAAAGCATACAACGCTTTCAAAATAAATCGCTTTATACTTCCTTGCCTATATTTTTATTACCGAAAGAATTTACTTTAACGGAAGTGCAAAAAGCCTATGAAACAGTATTAGGCTTTAGCATTGAAAAAAAATCGCTTAGAAGACGGTTGTTAGACGCACATTTCTTAAAGGAAACGGGTAATATTCGCCGCGCGAGTCACAGGCCCGCACAGCTATATTCTCTGGCCTTAATGCAGCCGTATTTTTTTGCACGTATCATCGAGGGCGCGAGAGAGAATAAGTGATTTACCTTGGAGGAAAATGAATGTAAAATGACTTTTCTTTCCTAATGCGATGATTTTTCCGATGATTCAAGCACCTACACCAACACAAATCTTTGTCACGTTATACGACATGGATGATACTTCGGTCAGAACAGATACTAATAAAGCCATTAAAAATTCGCACTTATTATTGCCCATAAAATTGTACCAAACGCGTGCGCCAAACCAGCATCTGGGTATTTTAACCAATCGATCGCCTGCTGACGAAGGCAATACCCTAGAGATTTACCCCGTTCATCAATACGTGCAGGATTTACAAGCGTTTGGCATTAGTATTCCAGAAGATCATATTATTTTTGGTGGTGCCGGTAGCGAGCAGGCTTTGCAATTAAATACTGATTGGCAACAACTCGAACTTGCAATGAAAATATTAGAAGCGCAAATTCAATCACTCAAATTAACAGATGCGGGTGTTGAAATTGCCAGAAAGTTACCCAAAGTTACTGGCAAAAATGATGCAACAGGTCCGATAGCAAAATTGGTTGCTGCTAAATATCATGGTAAAAATTATTTAATAACCGATTTTTTAAATAAACATTTCCATGCAAGTGCCAATGAATATCGTTTTCAAACCGGCATATGCCCAAAGGATCTTTTAAGGGTTGTGATGGTAGATGATCTTGCATCTATTGCTGAAAAAGCCAAACTATTAGGGAAAAACTTTATTGGCATTAAAGCGTCAGAGGGTGGAAAACCGCTTAAAGGAGATGAAGATTCGCAAGCATTTCACCAAGATGATTACTTATTTGAATTAGCAGATAAAATCGGTTTGGCAGCTTATGCAAAAAGCGTTATAGCAGATCCTAAAAAACATGCTAATGATGACATATTAATGCAAATCTCAGCATTACTCTATGCATGGCATAGTCCCGATCGCCTAAGTACTAAACATTTTTTTCGGTTTGAGAAAGTGTTAACTGCCATAGAATGTGATCAGGTTGCGAATATGCTAGAGTGTATTCAAGCGCATCCCAATACACATACTCATGCACATTATGTGAGTGTCAATGAGCTAGCAGTGCTGTTCCGAAGCTGGTCAAATAGTGCATTTTTAAATACAGTCGCTACGCAGCTGCAAGCCATTAAAAACAAAATGGCTGCTATCTCACGACTTTCTTCAAGCACTTCTGAAACCGATTTAGGAGCCGAACCTAAAAAGAAGGGGCTAGGTAGTTTAATTAAAACGTTGAGTTCAAGATCCAGTTCGAATTTGCCAAAAAAAGAACAAGAAAGTCCAGCTAAACAAGAGCAAGACGAACAATTGGCTAAATTACTCTTTGAGGAACAAGCCCTTAAAGCACGTTTGGTAAATTTGCTTGGTTCGGAAAATACTGAGATTGCTAATAGAGCGCAAAAAGTAATAGCGATGGTTGAGAGGGAGGGGGGATACGATTTTTCATCAGTATACCGTTCTAATAGCGTAGGCCCATCTTCGTCAGCTTCTTCTACCGCGTCTCACTCAACTTCGCCAGTGCTTCCTCCAGAAGAAGGGCTGTTCAGTTTTAGAAGAAGAAGTTATACGCCGCAAAATTCTGTTGTGCTCGCCGCAGCAAGGCCGTTATATGTGGCGAATACTTCTTCTTCGTCAACGGTAGACTCTCTTGATATTGAAATGTCACAGTCTCCACAAAAAGCATCTGTAAGGTTAGCTAAGAAGTAAATGTCGCCTCAAGGAAACCGTTATTTTACAATAGCGGTTTCTTCCCTGCCAAATACCAATAACTTTTGGATCGCAAAATTCGCAAAGAACAAACCAATCAAAGCAATCATCTTACTCGCATACACATTGGCGCCAAGATAGACTAAGCTCGAAATCAATCCATAAGAAAACACCAAGTTAACAAGGCATAATAAAGTATACTTTATTGCTTCTGGCAATATGCTCTGTTTTGATTTAAAGACCAATTCTTTGTTAAGCAAGAAATTACAGGTGCCTGAAAAAATGCGGGCCAGTGATTCGCTAAGGAGAATATTGCCACAGATAACAAAAGCAAATGAAAATGCCAAGAAATCCAGCAAGCCACTAAAAATGGAAAAAACTAAAAAGCGAATAAAAACAAAATAAATTTTCAAGGAATCCACCAGAGGGTTGAAATGGGAACTTTTATTTTCGTCTTTGTAAACAGTCTCAATTGATATTTCGCGCATCGGTATTTTTTGGACTGATGCGCTAATCAACATATCCAGTTCAAAATCATAACCGATAGAATTGCTTTTTAATAAGGTTTTTAGAAAATCTCGTGGGATCCCACGCAAACCCGTTTGAGTATCTTGTAAGGATTCGCCGATTAATAATTTAAATATCCACTTAGTTAAATTATTACCAAAGCGACTGCGTAACGGAACCCCTGCTTTAAACGATCGAGCGCCAAGCCATAATGCATGAGGTTGGTTGGTAAGCGCAGTCATCACTTTCAAAATATCAGTTGCTAAGTGTTGACCGTCTGCATCCGCTGTGACCACACCTTCTGAACCTGGGTAGTGGGTTAAAAAATAATTAAAAGCCGTTTTAAGTGCTTGGCCTTTTCCTAAATTAATCGCATGGTACAGCACAGTGACATTCGCCATGGTTTTTAACTTGTCAAAAATGGGTAAATACAGATCACCAGAACCATCATTGACAATAATCATGTCGATAGAATAGGCTTTTAATTCGGTCACTAAGTCCAATAAAGTACTATCGGGTTTATAAGCGGGAATAATAATGACAGGTTTCATGCAAATACCTCACCTAACGTCATTTTTTGAGTTGTGGGCCAAGGATAATGGGTTGGCAGTAAATAGTGATAGAGGTATTGATTGAATTCGTGATTATTCATGTGGTCAGCAAAAACAAGGGTATCACTAAAAATGGTGCCAATTGGGATATGTCGCCCAGTGCGAGTCACAATCTCATCAAAATGCTCAAAAAAGAGGTAGTGTTTGCCCTCATAAACAAAAGTGACTTTTTTATCGGTTAATTGATCGGTAAATGTTAACTGATAAAACAGTTTGGAATGGTTCTCGGTATTTTTTTCGACTTGAAAGAGAGGCTTTTCTAATAGGGTTGCATATTTAAGTGCATTAAAAGCAGCATCTCGGTCTTGCTGGTTAGCAAAGAACACATGCCCGTCGTGGGTCATATGTTGTTCGACGCGTAAGATGGGCAATTTGAGCGCCTTTAAAAACGCGACCGGATCTTTTTGTCGATAGAGTACCCAAGGCTTTTCATGGTTAGTGTTCATCTGCGATAAACCATTGTGCACAACGATGGCGTCGTTAGGAAAGGTTTGAAATAAGAAACCAAATAGCCGATCCAGTTGCTGTAACCCGTGCAATATTTCTGGGGTAATATTCTCTTCGCCATCACGCCAGTGATGGTGCTGAAGATGTGCTAAAGAGTTTAAAAAAAGCAAACTCACCCGTGGCGTAAATTTTTTCTTATATTCGCTAAATAACAGTGTTTGAATGTAATCAAAAAAGCTGATGTAGACGTAATGGTGTTTACCATGTTTCAGCAATGTTTTACCTAAACCAAGCACTTCTTTAAAAATCGCTTTACCTTGGCCGGATTTGGCAATGAAGGTTAAAAGGCTCCAGGCTTTTTTAATCAGCGATACTTTACTTAAAGATTGATAATTTTTTGCAACATAACGTGGTAAATCAAGCAAATGATTTAGCTCATTGGGTATTGCGGCTTCGGTAAAAGTCCAAGGATCAGGTACAAAAAACGAAACATTTTTTGCGCTTTGACAAGCGCCATTCATCACACCCCAAACACCCATGGTAATATCATGTTCACTCAATACTTCCCAACACTGCTTAAAGGTCAAATCAGGCACATCGCCTAAGTGTTTAATACGGTGTTGGCTAGAAGGCGTGCCGCTGTGAATGCTAACCCATTGCACCCATGGCTCTAAGTAGCCGCTATTGTAGCGATCGGGGCTTTTATAAGTGACCTTGGGGAAGTTCCAGATTTTTGCCAAGGCAGGCAAATGGTGCTGTTTGATAGCGGTCTGAATCAAATCTGTGCTGAACTCATTAAGCTCAACAATTAGCACATCTTTGTTTGGGGTTGCCATCAAGCTCTTCCTTGTATATTGGTTAGTTATTAAACAATATTTGATTATTAGGGCGTTAACACTATAAAGCTAATGATAAAAAAAGGACACCCAAGTTAAAAAAGGACACCCAAATCTTGTAAAGGAAGGGGGGAAACGTGCAAAGCACACTAAAGTTTCGTATCATGGCCAGCTCGGAGAGGTGCCAGCAAGTTAAAAAAGGACACCCAAATCTTGTAAAGGAAGGGGGAAACGTGCAAAGCACACTAAAGTTTCGTATTATGGCCAGCTCGGAGAGGTGCCAGAGTGGCTGAATGGGGCGGTCTCGAAAACCGTTGTACCCTAATAAGGTACCGAGGGTTCGAATCCCTCCCTCTCCGCCAACTATCACGACATCGCCGTTAATTCCTGTCTAGGCCCAAAAAACTCGAAATGGACCTGCGTTGCAGGCACCCCCCATTCCAGTAACTGGTGATAAATATTGATCATGAAGGCTTTAGGCCCACAGAAATAATAATCTGCGTCGCGCTGTGGAATAAATGATTCGATCAATGCACCATCAATTAACCCTGTACTGTCTGATTCAGAACGAGAAATATGAGGCGCGGGTGGTTCACTATAACAATGATGAACGGTCAGATTTTTATGCTTGATAGCAAGTGCGTCGATGGTTTTTCTAAATGCTTGTACTTTTTCGTTCAAACAAGCGTGGATCAAAATGATTTGACGATGAGGCATTGTTTCAATTGCAGTTTTTAAAATACTGAAAATAGGTGTTATTCCAATACCTGCAGCAAGCAGAACCAGAGGTCTGTCATGAGTTGCTTTTATGTCTAGATAAAACTCCCCGCAAGGTGGTGCGATTTCTAATATGTCTCCTACATCAATTTGGTCATGGAGCATGTTTGAAACATATCCTTGATATGTACCTTCTGCATCTATTTCACGTTTAACGCTGATTCGAAAATAAAGAGGTTCAGACTTATCAGAAAGACTATAGTTTCTCATGGTTGTATAACCTTTAGGGCCAGGAACCCGTACTGTAATGTATTGTCCTGGTTTATAAGGAGGTAGACTGTTGCCATCTATTGGAGAAAGATAAAATGAGGTAATGATGCTACTCTCTTTTTCCGTTCGGATCACTTGGAAAGGTTTAAACCCTTTCCAGCCATGCAATGTCGCTTGCTCCTGATAAATTTGCGTCTCGCGACCAATCAAGATGTGAGCTAAAAATGCATAAGCTTGTTCCCAAGCTTCAATAACCTCATCCGTTGCTGCGTCACCTAATAACTCTTTAATGGAAGCTATTAAATTCGTTCCTACGATCGGGTAATGTTCTGGTTTAATTAAGAGCGAGACATGCTTTTGAGTGATCAATTCAACGGCATTACCTAAAACTTCAAGATTATCAATATTAGCAGCATAAGCACACAGTGCTGCTGCTAATGCTTTTTGCTGAGATCCTGTCTGTTGATGTGTAGGATTGAAAAAAGGTGCTACTTCTGGGTTATGCGAGAACATTCTCTTATAGAAATGGCGCGTGAGTGCTTCCCCGTTTTCTTCTAGAATGGGGGCGGTTGATTTTACAATTTGGATATTTTTTTCGTCTAGCATAATGCGCTCCTTCTTAATATGTATTTTATGCACATATTAAAGGATGTGGTATATAGATCAAGATATTTTTTAAGTGAGTGAAAACTATGCAGCTGACTATTTTTACGGATTATGGTGTTCGTAGCTTGATGTATATTGCGGCACATTCCGAAAGACTTTGCAGCGTCAAGGAAATTGCCGAGTACTACGGTATTTCACGCAATCATCTTGTGAAAGTGATACACCGACTTTCACAACTGGGTTATATCAGGAGTAGCAAAGGTAAAGGAGGAGGCATCACTTTGGCAGGTGATCCTGGCATGCTGCGACTAGGTGAGCTTGTTCAAAGACTAGAGCCAAACATGGATTTAGTTGAATGTTTCAATCAAAATACCAACGCCTGTCGTATTGTAAATACCTGTCACCTTAAGCATCTATTGATGGAGGCAAATCAAGCATTTATTAAGAGTCTTAATCAGTACACATTGGTAGACACAATTAAAAATAAAAAAATTTTTAAAGATGGCTAGCGTATTTATGGGATACAACGATGTCAGATAAACAAATAAACATTAAATTTAAAAAAGCAGATCTATCCCACATTGACACCATTTTTGCATGGCTCAATGAACCCCATATGATGGAATTTTGGGATAACACCCAAGAACACAAAGACGATATTGTGAATTTTATCCACGGTCGCAAACAGCATTATTTTTATGGCACAACCCAATACTGGGTAGGTTATATTGATGACGAGCCATTTTGCTTTCTTTTGTCAGATATTTTTGAAGCTGATCAAGACTTGACTGAACTCCATATCAAATATCTTTCAGAAAAGGGCCGTACAATTGGTGTTGATTTTGGGATAGGAAATAAGCATTTTCTGAGTAAAGGTTTGGCTTCTCCCACTTTAGCAATGTTTGTCACTTTTTATCACGAACAGATTGATCCCACGGCCGATACCTTTTTTATCGATCCTAATCAAAATAACCCTCGCGCTAAACACGTTTATCAAAAAGCCGGTTTTGAATGGGTAGGTGAATATGAAGCGCAATATGGCGCTTTTGATAAAGAGATGATGGATTTGATGGTCAAGAAAATATGATGGATGCTCTATGTCATTTGTTAGGACTTGGCCAACTTAAACACGCACCTATTCGTGTGACAGGCGGCTTGTTACATACCATGTGGCGGTTAGATACTGAACATGGTAGCTTTGCGCTGAAAGAATTATCGCCAAAAATTGATTTAACCAATCAAGACATTCTTCGAAATTATAATTTAACGGAACATATAGCTTGGCAATTTAAACAACAGGGTATTCCTGCTATTGCTGCCATTGGCTTCGAGGGACATTATCTTACTTTGTACAATAACAAGGGGTATTTACTGTATCCATGGGTTGATGCCAAAGCGCTCGATCAAGATGAAATCTCAGAACCGCATGCGCTTAAAATCGCAGCACTCTTAGCAAAAATGCACAAACTTAACTTAAGCGTGCCTGAACTAAGTGCGCCAACGTTTGATATTCATTCTAACGAAAAAATCAGAGAGCTCATAAAGCAGCGACAGCAATATGAACATGCATTGTTAACTTGCAATGAAGGTTATCAACAAGCTATCCCATTGTTAAAAAAACAGCCGGTGGTTAGCCATGGTGATTTAGATCAAAAAAATGTGTTATGGGATGATAATAAGCCGTTTCTTATCGATTGGGAATCTGCAAGATTGTTAAACCCGACATATGAAATCGTTAATGCCAGTTTAGATTGGAGTGGCATTACCAGCAAGTTTGATAAAGCGTTATTTGATAAGATGTTAGAAACTTATCAAGCAGCAGGTGGAGAAATTGATCATACGTTATTAACCGCAGCGTTATATGGTGTAATCGGTAATTGGATCAATTGGCTGGTTTACAATATAGAGCGTGCTAGTAACTCAATGGATACCGCTGAAAAAGCAACCGCCAATGAACAAGTGGCCAAGGTGCTACCGACTATTTTACGAGTGAAAGAGCTAATACCCTGAAAATAAAATTATTCTGCGCAAGCATCTTTTTGGGCATTGCTTTTTTTATAAATTTCAAGTGGTTAGATACAATTTAAGCATAACGTTCCTTATGCTCACAGTATTTTTTAAAGATCTCAATGACTTGGTTGATATCTACTAAGTTTTGTTTAAAAACATGCCATATATCAAAAAGATCTCGCCCTTTTCTGCGCTGATATAATGCTCGTAGTTTAGTGGCAATTAGCTCTACAAGTTCATATGTGACAATTTCACTTTCCCCACTAAACCAATCAGACTTAACTGTAAAGTGCTCATATCTTAAAGGAAGCACTTGAAAGTGTTCTATCGTATTAATTTCAATTTTCAATTTAGAAGGTAAGCCGTTAATTGCGTTATATTGGTACACGAGCTTAGCACTTCATTCTGTCATTTTTCGTCTTGGCTCACCAAGCCATGGCTTAAAGACTTGACGAATTGCATTAATTGTTGCTCCAATCGGCTCAGATCTGGTTTGTACAAAATCGATATCTTCACTGTATCGTGACGCTGGTTTTATGAAAAGTTTGTTTAGTGCAGTACCGCCACGAAATACAAGACTATCTTTAATTGTTGGATCATTGTATAGACAAACGAGTGCACGGCTTATTACTAGATCCTGTTCGACCATGTTGAGGGTTTGCTATTTAGCGTTATCGCGCCAACGCTCAATAAAGCTTTCGGGGATCATAAATCACTCTCAATGCTGGTATTTTCTATTATTCGCCATTTTTTCATTCGTGGAAATCCCGTTTTGGGTAACTCTGAAGCCAGAGTTACAAACGCAGACATTTTACCATTTAAATAAGATTGTAAGTCTTCAGAAATTTGTAATACCTTATTTTCTTCCATTGTGTCAATCTTTTCTAAGATATAACCGAAGCGTTGTAACCATGCTTTACCTCCCACTTTCTTTGCAAGTTCAATAAGCTTGTCGCTATCGATTGCTTCAATGAGTTCACTTAACACAGTCGCTATATGATTAAGTCCACCACATCGTTGTGGATAATGAAGTAAATCATAAACAACGAGTTCTGGGCTTGCTACCTTAAGATAGCCAGTAGCAACGGTAAACTGTCTTAGTGGTAGGTTAGCTAAGGTTTTCTTATAAATAATATCGAGCTTTACTTGGCCAAATGCCAGAGAATGCTTGATGCGAGTATTAGTGATAATTTGAAAGTGCGCTGATTTTTGATGAGATGCTCCATAGAATGCTGCTGCTGAGAGCAGTGAAACATAATAATCAGAATGTGAGCTATTCATTAGAATTGGTACTAATTCTTCAGCAGGAATGCAACCCTGAGATTGATGCTCTGGGGGGACAATCACGTAGAGTCCTTTAGCTGGAGAAACAAGCTTGCCCTCTTTTTTCATACGATATAAAGCTGATTTTGCACTATTTGTGGTTACTTTCAGATCCTGAAGGGCTTGTTCGAAGGTAAAGTAGCGTTTACCAACTGAGCGAAGATGGTCTAAATACTCTTTATACATGCTATGTCTCTAGGGTGTTATAATATGACACCTAAAGTACATGATAGCTCGGTATGTCTCGTGTTTCAAGTTCAAATGTCCTTTAGGTGTCAATATTTGACACCTAAAGGACCCATGAGTTCCGACAGGGCCGCTATGAGCTTTTTAGCACAGCAACCCTGAATGAGGTTTGGTATATACCGCTCGCCTTTGAAGATGCGAGATTTTTTGGTCCTTAGCGAGCGGTATAATCTAGTTTAAATGTTACGCGTGAATACACAATTCACGCTTGCAATCAGGGTAAAAATCGCGATTCTCCCCCTGATAACTCCCATTGCATGATGGTCACACTTCAACAGATGATTTGCTTCTTGAAGTGTATTGGTATATCTATGGTGCCTAGTGAAAAAAACCGGCAACACCTCGCTATTTACGTCCCCCTATAGCGCAAATCTCTATTCAGTTTTTACGCGCATATGCCGAATACTAGTGCGTAGAGAATGGATGGAGCTCCTTATGAAAACGGCGCTTAAACTGATTGTCCTCACAGGAATGACCTTCTTAGTGGGTTGCGCAAGCTTGAATATGAACCCGCCAGATGCAGATACTCTTGCGGTGTTGGAATCGAATGAGAAGGATAAAGCATTATTAGTGAACCGTTATCACAATTTGCACGACCATAATCGTGGTTTTTATCCTAACGGCTATTACTATAGCGGAACGTCGTATTACCAACGTGGCTATAGATATTAATAGTTACATAGCTACTTTGGTAAAAATCATTGCTACTATAAAGGTGTAGAATTAAACTATCTTCATCTGCACCTTTTTAAAGAAAATCATGACCTATAAAAATATTGTCTTTGATGTAGGAAATGTCTTAGTTCGCTGGGATCCTCAAGGGATCATTCATCACGTCTTTCCAGAACACACTTCCCCTCACCAATTGATGTTGAAGATTTTTAAAGATCAAACTTGGTATGATCTCAATTTAGGGACAATCAATGAAAAAGAAGCCATTGATCGTTATCACCAACAATTGGGTATCGACGTGCCTCGTTTAGAATATTTGTTACAAGCCGTTAAAGAATCACTAAATCTCATTCCAGGATCGGTTGAATTATTGCGGCGTTTATATCATAAGCCGTTTAATTTATATGCATTAACCGATAACACGATTGAGATCATGGCCTATTTAAAAAACAAATATGATTTTTGGCTGCTGTTTAAGGGGATTGTGGTTTCTGCGGAAATTGGTTACTTAAAACCCTCACAAGAAATATACCATTATCTACTAGAGCATCATCAGCTCAAGGCACATGAGACGGTATTTATTGATGATGTGAGTGCAAATGTAGCAGGTGCAAAGGCAATGGGAATTGAGTCTATTCAATTTACCCAACTTGAGGAATGTATTGAAGCATTAAGGGAGCTTAAAATTGACACTCAATGATTTTACCTATCAAATTTTATTGACCGATCGTTTGGCTCTCATCACTTATTCCTTATTTTTGATAACGCTTCTCTCTTTTTACTGGTTTAAGCATTATTTTATTCGAAGCGTCTTTTTTTTCGTCACCTTGCTTTTTGCGCTTTATGCAGGTCGCATCGATTGGATCGGACTTGCTTTCATCTTTGTGATGGGAGCTTTATTTTACTACGGTTTAAATGGTAAGCGAAAAATACCCAGGGGATTGTGTTTTGGTTTAGCGGTTTTATGTGCCTTAGGCGTTAGCTTAGCGAGATTGCCAGGTATTTATAATTGGAAAGTGGTTGATAAACTGACGCTGTCAGCTGATGCCATTCCTTATTCAATGTATTTGAATTTGGATAAATCGTTAATAGGTTTATTTTTTATCTGTTTCAGTATTTATTCATTAGCCAATGGAGGACGTTGGCTAAGCACCATAAAACAAGGCTTGATAATCGGCATCCTTGCGACAATTGCATTAATGCCTCTAGCAATCTATTTAGGTTATGTTCACTACGATTTGAAATTAACTTCCTTCTTCTATTTATGGGCAGTGCATAATTTGTTCTTTACCTGCTTTGCAGAAGAAGCCTTCTTTCGTGGGATGATCCAACGATTTATTCAGTTTCGTATACAAAATGTTCGCTATGGTAGGTGGATTGCAATTGTTATCGCTGCAGTCTTATTTGGTGCGGCGCATTATCCAGGTGGCTTAAAGTATGTACTATTAGCGAGCGTGGCAGGGTTATTCTATGGCTATGTCTTCATGAAAACCGAAAAAATTGAGGCCAGTATCCTGGCCCATTTTTTAGTGAATAGTGTGCATTTTACGTTCTTTAGCTATCCTGCTTTAAAGAGTGCGCTACTTTAAGCGCATCATAAACGGATTAGGTACATTGCTTGCGGTAGAGATCCAAACGCATTTGGGTTGCAAGTATTGGTAAATGGCTTCTTGACCACTTTCACGTCCAAGCCCAGATTGCTTGTAGCCACCAAAGGGCGACATAAAGCTTAAGGTGCGATAAGTGTTAACCCACACGGTACCTGCTTGTAAGCGTTTGCTGAGCGTAAAAGCTTTGCGCATATCCTGTGTCCAAATACCTGCGGCTAAACCATAAACCACATTGTTAGCGATTTCGATAGCCTCATCCTCGTCTTCAAAAGGGATCACGCTAAGCACAGGCCCAAAAATTTCTTCTTGCGCGATGCGCATAGAATTTTTCACACCCGTATAAATAGTGGGTTCAATAAACCAGCCATCACCACATTCAGGACGGGTTGCTTTTTTGCCCCCTAACACACAATTCACGCCTTCACTTTTAGCAATGTCAAGGTAGCTCAAGATCTTGTCATATTGTGCTTTGGTGGTCACAGGCCCCACTTGAGTGTCAAATGATAAAGGGTTGCCCATTTTAGCAGTTTTGGCAATCGCAACGACTTTTTCAACCAAGGCATCATGAATCGATTTTTCAACCAATAAGCGAGAGCCTGCAATGCAAGTTTGACCGGTAGCTGCAAAAATACCTGAGATCACGCCTTTTGCGGCATTATCTAAATCGGCATCGGCGAAAACAATGTTGGGTGATTTTCCGCCTAGCTCTAAGCTCACTTTTTTAAGACCCATGGCTGCTTGTTGATAGATATGTTTGCCGGTTTGTGTGCCGCCGGTAAAAGCAATTTTCGCAACGAGCGGGTGTGAAGTGAGCGTATCGCCAACATCCGCACCAGTGCCTGAAACAACGTTAAATACACCAGGTGGAAATCCTGCTTGATCAAAAAGCTTGGCAAATTCAAATGCCGAAGCAGAAGTAAACTCAGAAGGCTTTAAGACAAAAGTGTTACCGGCTGCAAGCGCTGGTGCCAGTTTCCAAATCATGAGCAGTAGGGGTGAATTCCACGGCGTCACTGCTCCCACAACACCCAGTGGTTCATAGGTGGTAAAGTTGAACATGTCGGCTTTATCAATCGGCAATACATGGCCTTCAATTTTATCGGCAAGGCCTGCGTAGTAGTAAAGCCATTGGGGCAGGTAATGTAATTGTGCCGACATTTCAGCAATCAGTTTGCCATTATCCATGACTTCAATTTCTGCAAGCTTATCGGCATGTTGCGCAACGATATCGCCTAATTTTCGTAATAATGCGCCGCGTGCGGTGGCATTCAATGTTGGCCACTCGCCAGTGGTAAAGGCAAGATGAGCAGCTTCAATGGCTTGGGTCATATCAGCGGCATTGCCGCGTGGGATCATACACCAAGATTTGGCTGTAAACGGATTAATCGATTCGAGATATTCTTTGTTGCTAGGTTCGATCCATTTTCCGCCAATGTAGTGTTGATAGTTCGGCAACATGATGATCCTGTTCCTTAATCTTTGTTGATTGGCGGAAAGACTTTAATTGTTTTAATGCGGTTATCTTGAACGTGCACCACTTCAATCGGAATGTTGCCCAGTAAACAACAGGTGCCTTCTTCAGGAATGGTTTGTAAATGTTCTATCACTAAGCCATTCATGGTTTTTGCATCAGAAATCGGGAATTTCCAATCAACGATGCGATTGAATTCGCGAATGGTAATGCTGCCTTCAACCAAGTAAGAGCCATCATCTTGCGCTAAGATAGCCATATAGGCTTCAGACATGTCGGTGGTAAATTCACCGACAATCTCTTCTAAAATATCTTCTAGCGTAATTAAGCCAATAATATCGCCATATTCATCGACCACTAACGCAAAGCGCTCTTTGGCATGTTGGAAATTAATCAGCTGTTTAGTGAGAGAGGTGCCCGTGGGAATGAAGAAAGCTTGACTAAGCGATTTGCGCAATTTTTCTTCGGTAAAATCTTCATCAATTAAAAGATGCAGGGCTTTCTTGGCATGCATCACGCCAATTAAGTTGTTTAAATCGCCCTCATACACGGGTAAAAAAGTATGTTGGGTATTGGCTAATTGACCCACCACCGCATCCCATTCATTTTCTAAATCTATCCCGGTCACATCAATGCGAGGTACCATGATGTCATCGACGGTAACTTTTTCTAAATCGAGAATACTAAGCAGCATTTTGCGGTGTTTAGAAGGGATCCTGCCGGTTGCTTCATGCACAACGGTGCGTAACTCTTCCCTTGTGATACCTTGTTGAATACCTTCTTGTGACAATGAAACACCGCACAGGCGTAAAAATCCGTTAGACACCGCATTCACGGCCCAGACTACGGGGTAAAGTAATTTAAGAAAAAATTGCAAGACGAGCGAGGTGGGAAAGGCCGCTTTTTCAGGATAAAGCGTCGCCCAGGTTTTAGGGGACACTTCCGCGAAGATCAACAGAAAAAAAGTCAGAACAACGTCAGCAATGATAACGCCCATTTTTTCGCCAAATAGATCAACCCCAATCAAGGTGCCAATCGATGAAGCAGAAATGGTGATGAAGGTGTTACCCATCAGGATCACACCAAAGAGTCTATCGGGTCTTTCTAATAAGTCTGAGACTCTTTTAGCGCCTTTTGAGACTTTCACCAAATGTTTTAACCGATAGCGATTCACTGACAAAATGCCAGCTTCTGCCATAGAGAAAAAGGCTAAAAAGCACACTAAAATCCCAAGGATAATGAGCAAAACCGTATTGCTGGTTTGGATCAACGTTGGTATCTCCTATTAGAGTAATAACGCTTTAGTACCAAAGTAAGATAATAAGGCAAAGGTTGTGCCGCTTAAGGTCCAGCGGATAGCTGTTGGACCGCGCCAACCGAAACGGTAGCGACCGAGTAACAACAGTGTGAGTAATACCCAAGCACACAGTGCGAGAATAATTTTAGGTAATAAGTGAGTGGTGAATAAAGGGCCTTCATAAAAGAAGCCGCTAATGAGAGAGCCGGAGAAGAATAGCATGCCAACCCAGGTAATATGAAAAAGGAGTGTTTCCATGGCTTGCAAGGGCGGTAAAATGCTGAGCATTTTTGAAGGTTTATGCGCTTTGAGTAAATGATTTTGCAGCCCCATCAATATAGCTTGCAAACTTGCCAGTAATAAAAGGCTAATGGCAAACATCGAAATAAAGATATGTGCAAGCACACCTAGATTGGCTTTGGTATCGACAATGTCGCTACCCACAAAGTGCATCACTAAAGCGAGCGACAGTGCGCTTAAGGGGTAAGTGAGGGCGCTTAAGTTTTCAACCCGAGCCCGAAGGGCAGTGAGCACCGTGATGATATTCATGAGCCAAAGGGTAAAAGAGAGCATACAGAGCCAATACAGGTTCTGGCCTTGTGGTGTTTCAATTAATTTATATAAAATCCAACCGTGCCCTAATAGTGCAAGCGAAGAGCCCAAGAGGTAAAGCCTGCGAGCAAAAGCGAAATGACCAAACAGATGCAGGCCTTGTGCTAGGGCTACACCAAGGTAGGTAAAAAAAGTTAGAATACCAATATAATTTAAATTCATAGACCATAGCCATATAAATATAGTCGGAATCATCGCATAGCTGGCCCATCGAATGCTATGCTTGCGACCGACGATAGTATTGGCATCAAAAGGTGATCCATGTTTGAGAACTTAACAGAGCGATTAAGTAAAACGTTTAGAAATGTTGTGGGGCGAGGCAAGCTCAGCGAAGACAACATGAAAGAGACGTTGCGCGAGGTTAAAAATGCGCTTTTAGAGGCCGATGTCGCCCTAGAAGTGGTTAATCAGTTCCTGATAGAGGTTAAAGAAGCCGCTTTAGGAATGGAAGTGAGCAAGAGCCTCACGCCTGCGCAAATGTTAGTTAAGATCATTAATGATAAGCTGGTCACCCTAATGGGTGAAAGCTGCCAAGAGCTAAATTTGCAAGCTGCCCCACCGGCTGTCGTTTTAATGGCAGGTTTACAAGGGTCGGGCAAAACGACCAGTACAGCAAAGTTGGCTAAATTTCTAAAAGAACGACAAAAGAAATCTGTTTTACTGGCCAGTGCTGACGTTTATCGACCCGCAGCAATCGAGCAGCTGCGCGTATTAGCGAAAGAGGTCGGTGCAGAATTTTTTGAAAATGGCGACATCCATGCGCCAGTTGAAATTGCCAAAGCCGCATTACAAAGTGCCAAAAAACAATTTGTCGATGTGGTTATTATCGATACGGCAGGTCGGTTACATATCGACGATGGCATGATGTCTGAAATTCAGGCGATCCATCAGAGCATTAACCCGGTGGAAACCTTATTTGTCGTTGACGGCATGACCGGTCAAGACGCTGCCAAAACAGCCAAAGCGTTTAATGATGCTTTGCCTTTAACCGGTGTGATTGTCACCAAGTTAGACGGTGATGCACGCGGCGGGGCGATTTTATCGATTCGACAAATCACAGGCGGTAAGCCAATCAAATTTGTCGGTATGGGTGAAAAAATCGATGCTTTAGAGCCTTTTTATCCTGATCGTATTGCTTCGCGTATTTTAGGGATGGGTGACATTTTATCATTGGTTGAAGATTTAGAGCGCAACCTCGATAAAAAAGAAGCCGATCGTCTCGCCAAAAAATTAAGCAAAGGCAAAGAATTTGATTTAGAAGATTTTCGTTCGCAGTTAGTGCAAATGAAAAATATGGGTGGCATGGCAGGTCTGATGGACAAACTGCCGGGCATGGGCGCCATTCCACAAGAAATGAAATCCAAGGCGAATGATAAGGTGGTTGATCAAATGTTAGCCATCATTTGTTCGATGACGCCTAAAGAGCGCCGTCGTCCATTACTCATCCAAGGATCCCGTAAACGACGCATTGCGGTTGGTTCAGGAACCGCGATCCAGGATGTGAATCGAGTGCTGAAGCAATTTACCCAAATGCAAAAAATGATGAAGAAATTTAGCAAAAAGGGTGGAATGATGAAAATGATGCGGGGCATCAAGGGAATGCAAAATCTTATCCCTGGGGGCGGCTTACCACAATAAGATCGTTCCATGGTGCGTTAACTTAGCGTACAATGGGGCCCCTTTATGGTAGCAACCTATATTTAATAAGTAAAATATCTAACACATTGAAGAGGAATAACACGACAATGGTGGTGATTCGTTTAGCTCGAAAGGGTGCCAAGAAACGTCCTTTCTTTAACATCGTAGTGGCAGATCAGCGTTATAAGCCTGAAGGCCGTTTTATTGAACGCCTCGGCTTCTATAACCCCGTTGCACGCGGTAAAGAAGAATTAATCCGTTTAGAACGCGCACGCGTTGAACATTGGGTTGCACAAGGTGCCCAAATGTCGACCCGCGTAGCGAACATTGTGAAGCAATGGGACGAGAAGAATACAGCGGCGTGATAGAAGAATCGCTCGTGGTTGTTGGCCGACTGGGTGCGCCTTACGGCGTCAAAGGTTGGCAACATGTGCAATCTTTTACTGAACCGCTAGATAACGTATTGAGTTACCAAACTTTATACGTGCAGCAAAAAGACCAATGGATTGCCTTCCAAGTTGAGGAAGGCCGTCGTCATGGTCAGGGCATTGTCCTTAAACTGCATGATATTAAAGATTGTGATGAGGCTGCGAAATGGACCCAATGCCATATCGCGGTACCGCGTACAGAGTTGCCAACTTTAGCTCATGATGAATTTTATTGGTCAGATTTAGAAAATTTGACCGTCGTGACGACAAAAGGCGAGACACTGGGCCAAATCCAGTATCTTTATGAGAATGCGGATATCGATGTCATGGTGATTAAAAACCAAGAAATCGAGCAGCAGATCCCTTTTGTATTAAATGACACGGTGATTGAAGTCGATTTACAGAAGAAACAAGTGATCGTCGATTGGGAAATGCCTGCAGATGCAGAGCGAGACGATGATTAACTGTAGTGTTATTACGATATTTCCGCAGATGCTGGCAGCCATACGAGACTACGGCATTACAGGTAGAGCGGTTGAAAAAAAGTTATTAACGCTAAACATGTTTGATGTACGGGATTTTGCCTTTGATAAACATAATACGGTTGATGATAGACCGTATGGGGGCGGTCCTGGAATGCTGATGATGGTAGAGCCTTTGCGACGAGCCATTGCTGCCGCCAAAAGCGAAGCGCCAGCCAACCCAAAAGTGATTTATGTCACGCCAGCGGGTAAGCGTTTTGATCATCAAGCTGCGAGACGTTTAGCAGATGAGAAACGGCCATTGATTTTTGTGGCTGGACGATATGAAGGAATAGATCATCGCGTCATTGAACGCGATATCGATGAACAGTTTTCTATCGGAGATTATGTTTTATCCGGTGGCGAATTAGCGGCGATGGTTATCATTGACGCAGTGGTACGATGGATCCCGGGTGCGCTCGGCCATGATGCTTCGGCGCCCAATGATGCCTTTACTGAAGAAAATGCCGGATTGTTAGATTGTCCGCACTATACGCGGCCTGCGGATTTAGGTGGAGAGGTAGTACCACCAGTGTTGCTCTCAGGCGATCATCAGGCAATTGCTTTATGGCGTAAAAAGCAAGCGCTTGGACACACTTGGCTGAATAGGCCCGATCTATTGCAGCAGGTAGATTTAGATAAAACAAGCCAGCGGTTATTGGCAGACTTTAAACAAGAACACGAGAATTTATTAGAGGAGTCATCATGAGCATTATTATTCAACAGATAGAGCAGGAACAATTACGTAAAAATATTCCTGAGTTCTCACAAGGGGACACTGTTTGCGTTTGGGTTAAAGTTATTGAAGGTACGCGTGAACGCTTACAGGCGTTTGAAGGCGTTGTTATCGCGATTAAAAACCGTGGTTTACATTCAGCTTTCACTGTTCGTAAAGTTTCCCATGGCGAAGGCGTTGAACGTGTTTTCCAAACACACAGCCCTATTATCGACAACATCGAAGTGAAACGTCGCGGTAAAGTACGTCGCTCTAAATTGTACTACTTACGTGATTTGGCTGGCCGTGCTGCGCGTATTAAAGAAGATTTAAGCAAATCCAAAACGATCAAAGAAGAATTGGAAGCTGGCGGCGAATAATTCATTTACCCCTACTTTCTCATTAATTAAGTTTTGGGTGCGCTAGAGCGAACGAAAGGTTGTCTGAGCGTGCTTGCGCGAGTTTCCTGAAGAGAGCGAAGAGCACCCAAAGCTTAAATGTCACAAGAGTATTTTCATGCCCACGATTACCCACTATCTCCATACCCCTGTTGGCTGTATCTCATTTCTTTTTGAAGATGATATCTTGGTTAAAATGGCCTATTTGTATGATTCGAAAAAAAAGGCCACCAACAAACCCAGTAAAACGCAATCGGGTTTTCTCAAGCAAATAAATCAATACTTTAAGCAGCCTCACGCATTTGATGTGCCGCTACATTCTGAAATGGGCACGCCCTTTCAGCTGCGCGTTTGGCAAGCGTTGCTTGATATTCCGTTAGGTGAAACACGCACTTACGGAGAATTGGCCAAAAAGCTCAAAACTTCCGCAAGAGCGATTGGTATGGCATGTCGCACCAATCCACTTCCATTAATTGTGCCTTGTCATCGAGTGGTGAGCAGAACTGGGATCGGCGGCTTTTGCGGTAAACTTGACGGCAAGCCAATTTCTGTTAAAGAATGGTTGTTAGCGCACGAGGCGGGTTTACATTAGGGATGAGAAATGCGAAATTATCTGCTCAGCTTGGTTTTAAGCGTGGCTTTGCCATTGCAAGTGTTTGCCGAAGATACCAAGCACATTGAAGAGAAATTCAAAAAGCAATTTCCCCAATTAACCATCGACGAAATCACAGTCTCTCCTATTGATGGTTTATACCAAGTGGTTGGCAATGGCAACATTGTCTATGTCACCAAAGATGGCCGCTTTTTAATGGCAGGTGATATTTACGATTTAGATGATGCACAACATAATGTCACTGAAGCCGCACGTAAAAAATCTCGCTTAAATAGTTTAAAAAAGATTGAGGAAGAAAACACGATCGTTTTCGCGGCTAAAAAGCCCGAATATGTGATCACGGTATTTACCGATGTGGATTGTAACTATTGCCGAAAACTACATGGTGATATGAAAAAATTAAATGATCTTGGAATTAGCGTGCGTTATGTAGCCTTTCCAAGAACGGGGCCAGATTCTCCGACTGCTGAAAAAATGAATAAAATTTGGTGCATGAAAGATAAGAAGCAAGCCTTTAATAATGCCAATGAAGACAAACCGGTTGAAGGCACCATTTGCCCTAATAATGGCGTTTCACGAGGTTATGAATTGGGAACCGCAATGGGTATCAACGGCACCCCAACCATCGTTTTTGAAGATGGCACCGTTTTCCCAGGATACTTAGAAGCGACTAAAATTATAGAAGCGGCTAAGCAAATTCGAGCACAAGCAAAGAAATAAATCACACCATAACTGAAATCTCGCCGAAGCTAGCAACGCTAGCGAAGGCGGGCTATCGCATTTTTTCGACACCTCATCAAATTCTCCTCCCCCTTTCTATTCTATATGAGTAGAATCCTTCACCATGATTTTCATTATTGGCTAATTACGAGGACTACCCCATGTCATTAACATTTAAAGTACCTGTTACAGCAACTGAGCTTGAAATTGAAAAAAGAGACCAAGTTGTTGCCCCTTTAAAAGGCGGCACGTTAGGCGGCTTTTTGGGCTGGGCTGCTGGAATGGCACTTCATTATTTTTCTTTGCCAAAATATCAGGCTTTTAGTTTGCTATCAGCGACACCTGGTGTAGTCCTTCTCACTGTGGCGGGCCTCGTTGGTGGTGCAGTAATTGCTTCCTGCGTGCTTAATAGCGGTAATGCTGCAAAAATCACGAAAGATGGCGCAAAACTGTGCAAAGATAAAACCTATGAAATAACTGATAAAGCAGTAAGCGTTTTAGATCGTTTTCTGCCTGCACCTTCAGATAAAGCAAAAGCGAATGCAGCTAAAAAACCACAAGAACCAGCATCCAAAACAATGACGCCTGCCCGTGAAGCGGCAAGAAGTAGAGATGCTAATGAACAACGATATGGTGGCAACATATATAACAACTGTACTTTTTATGGAAGAGATGAAGAACCCCGTGGTAGAGCAGAAGCAACATCACCGGCAGCGAGTCGCAGTAAAACCCCAACTCGTAAATCTGCGCGCTCACCCGCCCGCAAAAAGTAAGAGAACATTGTTTTCAAAAAAACCTCTTATTGTAAAGCAATAAGAGGTTTTTTTTGTGATAGTACAGCCTTCTTCACCGTTTATCGCCGATTGATCCGCTTAACCGCTAAAAGAATCCGATTATCCTAAAAGCCGAAAAAGCGATTGAAATTAGTTACCCAAATCACTAGCATAACGACTTGAGAGTTTATCTCAGTGTTAAATTTAACTTCTAGAGAGGAAATATTATGAGAATCCCGTTTACAAATATTAAAGTAACCCCTAAAGAACAAATCGGCGCAGGCTTAACAGCTGTTGCTGGCTGGACTCTTTTCAGCGCTGTTGCGAGTACCGCTCCACTTTGGGCTAGCTTAATTGCTATTCCTGGCACCGCTGCATTAGGCGTTGGCGCTGTTAAAGCTGCACAATTTGTTGGTCGTAAAGTTATGGAACAATTAGAAGACTACGCTGAAAAGTATCCACAAGGCAAAGTAGCGACGTTTGTTGCTTATGCACCTTCTTTTGGTCCAGATGAGAGAGATGATCACGAAATGGATTTTGATGCTGATGAAAGATTCACCGCTGCTGAACGTAAAGGTCTGTATACTGATTTCGCTGCTACGAATGCTGCAACCTACACGCAACGTACGTTATTAAACTTACGTGAAAAAGCAGTACAATACACATTAGCACCTTTAAACCGTGCTGCAATCGACGCGATTCCTGAAGGTACTACTCGTTCAGGTCGTAGATTCGGTGTATTTAACTAATACAAGTATTAGCCATACGATTAAAAAGCCAATCGCAAGATTGGCTTTTTTTTTACATATTCGAATAGTTTGGACCGCCGCCACCTTCGGGTGTTTCCCAGGTAATATTTTGCGTGAGATCTTTTATATCACAAGTTTTACAATGAATGCAGTTTTGCGCATTAATCTGTAAGTGCTTGTTCCCTTTTTCGTCATCAACAAATTCATAGACACCTGCTGGGCAGTTGAGGAAGGCCGTCGTCATGGTCAGGGCATTGTCCTTAAACTGCATGATATTAAAGATTGTGATGAGGCTGCGAAATGGACCCAATGCCATATCGCGGTACCGCGTACAGAGTTGCCAACTTTAGCTCATGATGAATTTTATTGGTCAGATTTAGAAAATTTGACCGTCGTGACGACAAAAGGCGAGACACTGGGCCAAATCCAGTATCTTTATGAGAATGCGGATATCGATGTCATGGTGATTAAAAACCAAGAAATCGAGCAGCAGATCCCTTTTGTATTAAATGACACGGTGATTGAAGTCGATTTACAGAAGAAACAAGTGATCGTCGATTGGGAAATGCCTGCGGATGCAGAGCGAGACGATGATTAACTGATTCATCCGCTTAGCTGTTAAAGCACCACGTTTATCCTAGAATCCCTAAAAGCGATTGAAATTAGTTAACTAAGTCACTAGCATTGTCCCATGAGAATAAGTCTCATCGTTGAGTTTAACATTTAGAGAGGAATTATTATGAAGATCCCATTTACGAATATTCAATTATCACCTAAACAAGCTGTCGCTGCAGTTTCAACTATGGTTGGCACACTTTGGGCAAGTTTTAGCCTGTTATTTGGTAGTGCACCTGTTTCAGCTGTAAGCGTGATCGCAACGACTGCTGTAACCACTGCCATTACGAATGCTACTGGATTTGTGGGTTATGCTGGTTATGTAAATAAAGACCGTGCAGCGTCTGCTGTGACAAGTCTTTATCATGCTACTGCAAATCGTTTGACCGCTGCATCGGCTGCTTACACGCCAGATGCTGCAACTAAAGCTGAAGCTGAAAGCTTTGTACCACGTCGTTCAAGCCGTTTAGCTGCAAAAAATAGCTAAAATTTGAGTGTTTGATCAAAAAAGCCAATCTTGCGATTGGCTTTTTTTTACATATTTGAATAGTTTGGTCCGCCGCCGCCTTCTGGGGTTTCCCAGGTAATATTTTGCGTGGGATCTTTTATATCACAAGTTTTACAATGAATGCAGTTTTGCGCATTAATCTGTAAGTGCTTGTTCCCTTTTTCGTCATCAACAAATTCATAGACACCTGCTGGGCAATAGCGCGCTTCAGGACCGTTGTAGACTTTCCAATTAATATTCACTGCCACGCTGGGATCGGTTAATGTTAAATGCACAGGTTGATTGTCATCATGGTAGACATTGGCACGAGACAGCGATGTCATTTTATCAAAACTCAATATGCCATCGGGTTTAGGATAAATGATAGGTTGATAGTTGCTGGCAGGCTTTAAGTAGGTATAGTCTGCTTGATGTGATAATGTCCAAGGCGCTTTACCGCGCAGCAAATAAGTATCAATCCCCGCATACATTAATCCTGGTAGCAACCCAAAACGAAAACCCGGGCGGATATTACGCACCGGGTATAAATCGTCCTTGATCCAGCTGCTTCTGAGTGCTTGCTCATAATCACTGCCGGATAATAAGCTTTCAGCGGCTAGCATGCCCGATTTCATGGCGGTGTGTGAACCTTTGATTTTAGGCACATTCATAAACCCTGCCGCGCAACCTACCAATAAGCCCCCAGGAAATTGTAATTGTGGTATTGATTGCCAACCGCCTTCATTTAAAGCACGTGCGCCATAACTAATGCAGCGCCCTCCTTCAAGTAGGGGGGCAATTTTGGGATGATGTTTAAAGCGCTGTAATTCTTCATAAGGATTTAAATAGGGGTTTTGATAATCTAAGCCGATCACCAAGCCAATGCTGAGTAAGTGATTGTCCCAATGATAAATAAAGCTTCCACCATAGGTTTTTGGATCCAGTGGCCAACCAACAGTATGTGTGACAGTACCTGTGCGATGTTTTTCAGGGGAGATCTCCCAGATCTCCTTAATGCCAATCGCATAGGTTTGAGGTTGGCTGTTTTTGGCTAAATCATAATGCTTGATTAATTGTTGAGTGAGTGAACCGCGACAACCTTCGGCGAATACGGTTTTCTTGGCGAGTAAATGCATGCCATTTTGAAAATTGGCTTTGGGCTCACCTTGTTTATCACGTCCCAAATCGTTAGTGGCGACGCCTATCACTTCATTTTTGTCGTTATATAACACATGACTTGCTGCAAAGCCGGGGTAAATTTCCACCCCTAAATTTTCGGCTTGCTTTGCAAGCCAGCGGCACAATAAACCGAGGCTAATAATAAAATTGCCTTGGTTATGCATTTGCGGTGGCGTGGGTAGCTTGAAAGCTTTCTTGGTGCCAAGTATTAAAAATTCGTCACGCGTAACTGGGGTATGAATAGGTGCACCAAGTTTTTGCCAATCGGGTAATAACTCATTTAATGCGCGAGGCTCAAATACCGCGCCGGACAAAATATGTGCACCGACTTCGGCGCCTTTTTCTAACAGACAAATTTTCGGTTGTTGGTTAGCTTCCCTGCAAAGCTGTGCATAGCGAATCGCACAAGCTAAGCCGGCTGGGCCTGCGCCCACGATGACCACATCATATTCCATTGATTCATGCGCCATGCGTTATGCCACCTTATAGAGTTCCGGTATACTTATCCTATTATGAGTCCTTTTGAGATCAAGGAGCTTCAATGAAAGTTCTCGTTCCTATTAAACGCGTCGTCGATCCGTATGTCAAAATTCGCGTTAAAACCGATGGCAGTGGTGTTGATACTGAACAATTAAAAATGGTAATTAATCCCTTCGATGAAATTGCTATCGAAGAAGCCGTTCGTTGGAAAGAAGCAGGACTCATTACTGAGATTGTGGTGGTGTCATTAGGGCCACCCAGTGTTCAAGAAACGTTAAGAAATGCATTGGCTTTGGGTGCCGATAGTGCCTTGCATTATGAAATCCACGCCACGTTACAACCCCTTGCCGTGGCCAAATGTTTAAAAGCGATTGCGTTAGCAGAGAAAGTCGAGCTCGTTATTATGGGTAAACAAGCCATTGATGATGATTGTAATCAAACCGGTCAAATGCTGGCTGCTCTATTAGATTGGCCACAAGCAACCTTTGCCTCTAAAGTGGAGTTTGCCAGTGATAAACAATCTCTCACTATCACACGAGAGGTGGATCATGGTTTAGAAACATTGCAAGTACAATTACCGTGTGTTGTCACCACCGATTTAAGACTGAATGAACCGCGCTATGCAACGTTGCCTAATATTATGCAAGCCAAACGCAAACCTTTAACCAGTAAAGAATTACTAACCTTAGATATTGATATTACGCCACGTCTAACGGTGAAAAGTGTCAAAGCGCCAGACGCACGTAAGCCTGGTAAAATGGTGCAAGATGTAGCGGAATTAATGCATTGCTTACGCGATATTGAGAAGGTGATTTAACATGAGCAAAGTATTAGTCATAGCAGAGCAATTTTCTGGCAAAGTGTCTCCAAGTAATGCGCCCACCATTGCGGCTGCTTTAAAACTGGCGCCGCATTGTGATGTGTTATTAGCTTGTGATTCACAGGCAGTGGCGAATGATTTAGCTATGTTGAGTGGTATCAATGAGGTAAAAGTGATAGTGCATCCTGCTTTTGCGCATATCTTGGCTGAAGATCTGGCGCCAGTCATTGCCAAACTTGCCAGTGACTATACGCATGTGTTGGTGCCCTCAACGACCTTTGGCAAAAATCTGTTACCTCGGGTAGCTGCGTTATGTGATGTCGCGATGGTGTCAGATGTAACCAGCATTATTGATGCCGAAACGTTTATGCGTCCCATCTATGCTGGTAATGCATTTGAGACGGTCACTTCTACTGATAGCATCCAATGCTTAACTATTCGCAGCACTGCCTTTGATGGTGTGAAACTAAGTGATAAACCTGCGCCAATCAATCTGCTGAATGTGAATATTGAGCCGAATCTAAAAGTGCGCTTTATCAAAGAAGAAACCCCAGAGCTTACCCGTCCAGAATTGAGCGCAGCGAAAATTGTTGTTGCGGGTGGACGCGGCTTAAAAAGCAAAGAAAATTTCCAAATGGTTGAAAAATTAGCCGATAAATTAGGTGCCGCTGTGGGAGCCTCACGCGCAGCAGTGGATGCAGGCTTTGTACCGAACGATTTACAAGTGGGGCAAACCGGCAAAGTGGTGGCGCCCACCTTGTACATTGCCATTGGGATCTCTGGAGCCATTCAACATTTGGCGGGCATGAAAGACTCTAAAGTGATAGTCGCTATCAACAAAGATGCTGAGGCCCCCATTTTTCAGGTGGCGGATTATGGATTGGTCGGGGATTTATTTACGATCGTGCCAGAAATAGAGAAATTGTTATAAATGGAGCGACTTATACCATTATCAATTAGTGTGGTTACAACAATAAGTCCAAAATTGGACTATGTGGCTTAAAAAGTCTGATTTTGGACTTTATTAAAATCATAAAATTCAATGAATTAGATTACATCTGATAATCTGTGCTTATATAGAAGTACAGGTTATTGGTATTCTGTGCTTATACATAAGTATAGATGTGTGCTATTCTGTGCTTATACTGAAGTACAGATTAGGTTTGTAATGACAGAACTTCTAAAACTCCTACGACATGAATATCAGCTTAAAATAAATAAGCTATCGCAGGTTGTTCCTCGGCAATTGCAAGTGCCAGATCTGCCTAATAAGATCAAAGTAGTCATTGGCATGCGTCGAACAGGCAAAACATATTATTTATTGGAAAAAATTCATACGCTCATCAACAGTGGAGTAGATTATTCCAACATCTTATATCTGAATTTAGAAGATGACAGACTCCAACAAATGGACGCAAAGCAATTGGCTGACCTCGTTGACCAATACTATGCATTGTATCCAAACAATCATCATCAACATTGTTATTTATTTTTTGATGAAATCCAGGCCGTTAATGGCTGGTCGAAATACATCCGTCGCATTCATGATACAAAAGATGTTGATATTTATTTAACAGGCTCTTCTGCAAAATTACTAAGTAAAGAAATTGCGACGGAATTACGTGGTCGTTCCGTGGCTTTTGAAATGTGGCCATTTAGCTTTAGGGAATACTTACTTGCTAAAGGTAAAGAACACCGTGAGCCAAAAAGTAGAATTGATCTCGATCATCATAAAAAACAATTAGAAAACTATTTGATGGCGGGTGGGTTCCCTGAAATAACCGTATTAGCACTACCAGAAAAAAATAGGATCTTACAAGATTACGTTGATGTGGTTATTTACAAAGATATTATTGAGCGATATCACATTACCAATTTATCTTTAATAAAATATTTAATAAAATATTTAGTCAAAAACATCGCCACTTCCGTATCGGTCAATAAACTTTTCAATGATTTAAAGAGTCAAGGGTATGCAGTGGGGCGTGCCACTGTTTATGAATACTTGCAATATGTTAATGATGCTTATCTGGCCTTTGTTGTGCCGATGTATTCAGAATCTGTCAGAAAAACCCAATCGAATCCGCGTAAAATTTATGCCATTGATACCGGGCTTAGCAAGGCCTATACATTAAGCAAAAGCTCAAACATAGGTCGCTTATTTGAAAATATGATTTATCTTGATTTAAGACGTCGTGGAGATGAAATTCATTTTTATCAGACTAATGATGGTTATGAGGTAGACTTTTTTACACGAAGTTCAGATGGAGAGCTTCATTTATATCAAGTGGCTTGGGAGATGAATGATCCTGAAACATTAGCGCGTGAAGAAAGGGCACTAGAGCAAGCAAAAAAAGAGCTGGGAGTAAAGGGAACGATCATCACCCCCGAAGTCTATTTAACGAATGGTGAATTTTAAGAAAAATGTCCCAATATCCAATGCGCTAACAGATAAAGCCCGCCGGATAAGAAAAATGAAACCGGCAGGGTTAAGATCCAAGCGCTCATAATATTCGCAATCACGGGTAGTTTTAACGCGGATAAGCGTTTTGCTGAGCCAACACCCATAATAGAGGTGGTGATGGTGTGAGTGGTGCTGACAGGAATACCAAAATGTGCGGTTAAGAATAAAATACTGCCGCCGGTGGCTTCTGCGGCAAACCCTTGAATGGGATCAATTTTTACCATTTTAGAACCGACGGTGCGCATAATTTTCCAACCGCCTGCCATGGTGCCAAGCCCCATGGTTAAAGCGCAGGTGATAACAATCCAAGTTGAAACGTGAAATTCAGTGCCGTAATAGGTTGCTACTGCCAATGCAATGATACCCATGGTTTTTTGCGCATCGTTGGTACCATGTGTTAAACAAAGATAACCCGAAGAAAGAATTTGTAGTTTTCGGAACCACGTATTAATGGTTGGCAACGCAATACGATGTAACAACCAATACAGCCCAACCATCACAAAGTAACCTAAGATAAAAGCCATAATGGGTGAAGAAAACATCGGAATGATGACTTTGTAAGTGATTTTGTCCCAATGTAAACTTTCGCTACCGGCAGCAAAAGCGGTTGCGCCCATCAAAGAGCCCATGAGTGCATGAGAAGAGCTAGAGGGTAAACCTTTGTACCAAGTGAGCAAATTCCAAATGATGGCGCTTAAGAGAGCGGCTAAGAGCACTTCGGAAGTCACCGCTTGCGCATCAACTAACCCTTGACCCACGGTTGCTGCGACTTTGGTACCGAGCAATGCACCAATAATATTCAGGATGGCACCATAAGTCACGGCCACACGCGGTGAGAGCACTTTGGTTGAAACAACGGTTGCAATGGCATTGGCTGCGTCATGAAAACCATTAATGTAGTCAAAAATAAGTGCGATAATGACGATGCTGACAAACAGCAAAAAAGCAAGTTCCATGGTTGTTCCTCAAAAATGCTTAAGAATGTTTCAACACAACTTCGAGGATGACGTTGGCCACATCGCGGTGTTTATCAACGATGCCTTCCATTAGACCGTACATTTCTTTGCGGATTAAGATTTTCTTGAAATCATTTTCATATTGATATAGATCAATTGTGAGTTGATTTAATAATTGATCGGTATTGGCTTCGATATTGTGAATAAGCGCACATTTATCGTGAATAGGCTTGCTGTCTTTTAGCGTTTTTAAACTTTTCATTAAGGTATGCACAACATCAGAAGCTTCCACCATATTGCTGGTAAGCTTGAAAAAATCGTTTTGAAAAGGACGCAATTGAAATGCCACAATACGTTCTTGTGCTTTTTCACAAGATTTCAAAATTTTATAGAGTCCGCGTGATAGCCTGTGAATATCCTCGTGATCGAATGGTGTCACTAAGGTGCGGCATAAGCGCTCGGTGATCTCGTAGGTCACTTCTTTGGTTTTTTGTTTAGCGGTTTCAATTTCGCGTGAAATTTTGAAAGCGTTGTCTCTGTCTTCTTCATTGGTTAAATCTTTGAGTAAATGAATGGCGTGATTGGCATATTCACTTGTTTGGCACAGCAGTTCAAAAAACTTGTTATCTTGGGGTAGCAAGTTGATGCCAAAGACCATAAAGTTCACTCTCCAACATATATTGATGTCAATAATTCGATTTGCACGAAGTATCGCTGTAACTTGCCGGTATGACAAGCGAATTATGCGTATTTTTGTGCCAGATAGTCGTTATTTACCAATTCAACGACGGTGGAAGGCCTTGCATGACCTCTTTTAGCCGTTCTCTGGTGCTAGCCGTGATAGTTGGGGGTAATTGATCGAGAGTAAACCAGGCAATTTGTTTGATCTCGGCGCACGGCTGCTTAGGCTGAATGCTAAATTGGCGGACGACATACAGGATAGGGTAGTCACTGGCGCCATAGGTTTTATGTGTGTAGACACTAAAGAGCTCTGGTTCACCCATCACAACCAACCCCGTTTCTTCCATGATCTCTCGGATCACTGCTGTTTTAGGGCTTTCACCGATTGCCACGCCACCACCAGGTAGGTGCCAGCCTTCAATATAGGTATGTTCAACGAGTAAAACACGACCCGAGACGTCGATGATTAACGCTTTGACACCGAGCGTTGCAAAGCCCATTAAGCGTTGCAGCGTTCGGCGAATAAGATTGAATAAACGAAACAGGGTATTCATTTGGTGCTTAAAGCATTTTAACCGCTTGCACTAACTTGTTGACAACATCCTGGCCATCGCCGTAGAGCATGCGAGTGTTGTCCATCATAAATAAGCTGTTTTCAACACCAGAGAAACCTTTACCTTGGCCGCGCTTAATGACCAAAATATTCTTTGCATGACTGACATCTAAAATAGGCATGCCATAAATAGGACTTTCAGGATGCGTTCTGGCTGAAGGGTTAACAACATCGTTCGCCCCTATCACCAGTACCGTATCAGTGTTAGAAAATTCTGCGTTGATCTCTTCGAGATCGAATAATTTATCGTAAGGCACGCCAGCTTCTGCTAACAACACGTTCATGTGTCCTGGCATCCGACCAGCGACAGGGTGAATGGCAAATTTTACCGTCACACCCTTTTGTTCAAGTTGTTGTGCCAATTCCCAAATTTTGTGTTGCGCTTGCGCAACGGCCATCCCGTAACCTGGCACAATAATGACTTTCTTTGAATAGGCCATCATCACCGCGGCATCAGATTGTTCGATGGGCTTTAAGCTACCACCGCTGTTATCTTCTACCTGTTGTGTTTCACTACTGATAGAAGAGAATAAAATAGAGGAAACCGATTTATTCATGGCTTTTGCCATTAATTGGGTGAGCAAAGTACCCGATGCACCCACCACGGTCCCAGCAATAATGAGTGCGTTATTGTGCAACGCAAAGCCATTAAAGCCTACAGCCAGGCCAGTCATTGCGTTAAACAAAGAGATCACAATCGGCATGTTTGAGCCACCAATGGGAATGGTAAAAGTCACACCCAATAACAGCAATAAAGCAAAGAAGGGGACCATTAAAAAGGTTGCTTTAGGCATAACGAGTAATAAAAAGCCCAGTACAAGGCACCCAACAAGCAGTATCATATTAATCGCTTGATGCTTAGGTAACACAATTACGCGTTTCATGAGATCTTGTAACTTAGCAAACGCAATAATACTGCCGCTAAATGAGATAGTACCAATGATCGCGCCTAAAATAGAGAGTAAAGTCATCGCAAAGGTTAGTTCATGATGATTCAGCAATTCAAGAGCGGCAATTGCGCCAGCTGCGCCACCACCCATACCGTTATAGAGTGCAATCATTTGTGGCATGTTGATCATTTGCACTTTCTTACCAGAGTACCAGCCGATAAAAGTACCCAGGGCAATGGCCACAATCATGATGCTGTAATTACCAAAACCCTGAATTTGTGGTGAGAAAAAGGTAATGACAATAGCGACCAACATACCAGCGCCTGCCAGAGTGATCCCGTTCTTAGCTGTTTTGGGCGAAGACATTTGTCGAAGACCCACAATCAAGATAAATGCGGTGACTAAATAGATGAGTTGCAATAAATTATTCATGGGTTTTTTGCTCTGGTTTAAACATTTCTAACATACGTTCTGTCACAACGAATCCGCCTACCACGTTAATGGTAGCAATCAGTACGGCAATAAAACCGATAAGCTGTTCCAAGCCGTTGTGTGCTTGACCCATTGCAATCATGGAACCAACTAAAATGATGCCATGAATGAAGTTGGTGCCAGACATCAGTGGGGTATGTAAAATCACCGGTACCCGATTAATAACTTCATAACCGGTAAAAGCAGCTAGCATAAAAATGTAAAGAAAAGTGATAAATGCGTCCATTGTTTCCTCGCCGGAATAAAAGAGTGATTAGCTCGCTTTTTGTAGCATTTTACCGTCATGGGTTAATGCACTTTGAGATAAAATGGGATCTTCCCAATCTAATGAAATATTGCCGTCTTTAATGAGTAGCGCTAAAAAACTTACCAGATTTTTAGCATACATAAGGCTCGCATCTTTAGGTAACATGCTAGGCAAATTCACCGGACCATTAATAGTAACGCCTTGATGTGTCACGGTGGTGTTTGCTTCTGTGAGCTCACAATTACCACCACTGATCGCAGCGATATCAATAATCACTGAACCAGGCTTCATTGCTTCAACCATGGCTTTAGTAATGATTTTGGGTGCAGGACGTCCTGGGATCAATGCCGTTGTGATCACCACATCTGCTTCTTTGATGGCATTGGCAAGCGCATCGGTTTGTTTTTGTTTTTCTTCGGCAGTTAATTCACGCGCATAACCGCCACTGCCTTCTGCATGAATATCGATATTGATCATTTTCGCACCTAATGATTCCACCTGTTCTCTGGCGGCAGGGCGAATATCATAGGCTTTGACAATAGCACCTAAGCGATGTGCTGTTGCAATGGCTTGCAAACCTGCCACACCTGCGCCAATCACAAGGACGGTTGCTGGGCGAATAGTGCCGGCTGCGGTGGTGAGCATCGGGAAAAAGCGCGGTAAAAAATTCGCAGCCAGTAGTGCCGCTTTATAGCCTGCAATTGTTGCTTGAGAAGAAAGTGCGTCCATTGCTTGCGCGCGTGAAATACGTGGTAGATTTTCTAAAGCAAAACTCGTGATGTGTCCCGCTGACATCGCTTCTACTCTATCAGGGTAGCGACCGGGAGAGAGCATGCCAATCACAATAGCATTTTTTTTGTATTGTTGGATCTCTGAAATGTCAGGACCTTCTACTTTTAAAATGATATCGGCTTGTTGATAAAGACTTTGTGGGTTATCGACGAATTCCACACCAGCATAGTCTTCATCACGAAAGTGTGCATTCAAGCCTGCGCCTCTTTCCATTAACACTTGGCATCCGAGTTGAGTTAAGTTGGACACTAAGGTGGGAACTAAAGCAACGCGATTTTCGCCTTGAGAGATTTCTTTGGGTATTGCTATGCGCATGGATCTGGCTTCTATATGGTGGACGAGTGATGAGTCATTCCGGGTATTATAAATAATTCACAATCGATGTCTAATGAAGAGTTGAAAGTTATTCATCTAACGACTATAATGCCCGCACGAACGTTATAACCTTTTGGATTATTGAATAACATGTTTTTTAATCGCACAGGTGAAAAGTCACCAGAACAACAAACTTCAGAATCAACGCCACAAGCTCCTCACTCCTCACTTCCAAGAAATAAAGGTTCAAGCGACTTACAAACCCTATTAAAATCCTTCAATACGAAAATGAACTTAACAATAGGAGATGATGACGATGTTCAAGTTAAATTGGCTCAAGACGAAGAAGAGCCGGAAGAGCATTTTTCGTTAGCACCGATCCCTCCCGTTAGAATAAACAGTCGTATTCTTCCCGAAATCCCACGATTTCAGTTTGACGAGGTTGCCACCTTTATATTCCAGAGGGAAATGTTATTTCGCTTGTCAATGGAACAGTGTAATCCATTCTGGGATTTTTTAAATATGGAGCAAAACAGTTCTTATTTAGAGCATTTTAATATTCTGACCCAAGGGATGGCAAAATTTCTTTCTAAGGAACCGCCTAAAAAAGGTTTCGTTAGTGAATTTGATGCTTTCATAGATGCTTTCGACCAAATTAAATTCACCCAAGGCTTTTCAATGAGCTGCTATTTGGATTTGCACAATCCAGCGCTTGGTCGATACTTGCAAGAAAAAAGGGAAGATTTAGAAAATATCAACAATGCTTTTCACGCCTATTTACAAGGTAGAACACCCCTTCGAAAGTTTAGGTTCGCTTAAAGATCGGGCTGTTTTTCAGGCAAGGCATTGCTAAAAGCTTCCAATTCCAAGCAAGCAGCATTCACGGCTTGTATTAAGGGATATTCTTCCAATGAAAATTCAAAACGTTGTGCATTGTACACTTGTGGCACCAAGCAAATATCCGCCAAGGTTGGGGTATTACCAAAACAAAAGCGACCCTTATTGTTGTTAGCCATCAGTTGTTTCTCAAGTCCTTTAAAGCCTTCAGACAACCAATGATGATACCAAGTGGTTTTTTGCTCTTTGGTGATCGCTAATGTATTGGTTAAATAGTTAAGGACGCGTAAATTATTTAAGGGATGGATCTCACAAGCAATATGCTGAGCGAAAGCTCGCACATTTGCACGCAATAAGAGATCTTTGGGTAACAAAGAAGGTGTTGGGTATTGATCTTCCAAATATTCAATAATGGCTAAAGATTGTGGTAGAGCCACTGATTCATCATTATCGACAAGACAAGGCACTAATTGCTGCGGGTTAATTGCACTATACGCCGCTTGCAAATGCTGTCCACCGTCTTTGACGAGGTGGACAGCAATCTGTTCATAAGATAAACCTTTTAGATTCAGTGCAATGCGCACTCGGAAACTCGCGCTAGAACGAAAATAATCAAAGAGCTTAATCATACCTTACCCGCGACTATATTTATGGACTTGTTGATCGATTGCACCAAAGATGCTCTGCTTATTATCATCAAACATTTCAATGCGAATGCTATCACCAAATTTCATAAATTCCGTGCTTGGTTTACCGTTCGTTAAGGTTTCTAGCATACGCTTTTCAACAATGCACGAAGATCCAAAACTCCGGTCACTATTTGAGACGGTTCCTGAACCAATAATCGTGCCGGCCCCTAAGGGTCTGGTTTTAGCAGCATGTGCAATCAAGGTTGGAAAATCAAACGTCATGTCAACTCCTGCATTGGGATGCCCAAACCATTTATTATTAAAATGGCTTACAATGGGTAAATGAAGTTTTTTGCCATCCCAGGCTTTGCCCAAACTGTTTGGTGTGATGGCAACTGGGCTATAACTGCTTGAAGGCTTGCAATTGAAAAAGCCAAAGCCTTTGGCTAATTCATTCATCGCAAGGTTACGCAAAGAGACATCATTCACCAGCATAATAAGCGCAATATATTGGCCTGCTTCTAAGGGCGAGACACCCATTGGCACATCTTTGGTGATCACGGCCACTTCGGCTTCAAAATCGATACCCCACGCTTCATCTGCTAATAAAATCGGATCGCGAGGTCCAATAAAGCTATCTGAGCCGCCCTGATACATTAATGGATCAGTCCAAAACGATTCCGGCATTTCCACGCCGCGAGATTTTCTAACCAACTCGACATGATTGACATAAGCACTGGCATCGGCCCATTGATAAGCTCGTGGCAATGGGGATGTGACACGATTTGCGTCAAAAGGGAAGGCCTCTTTTAGACTGTTGTTTTCGAGTGCTTCCGCTTTTTCTTGCAATGTGCCAGAGCAAGCATCCCAGCTATCTAAGGCTTGCTGTAATGTGCGTGCTATTTCAGTTGTTTTAACCGCACGGGTTAAATCATCTGAAACGAGCAGCAGTTCACCATCACGATGTTTAGATTTTAAAGTTGCTAATTTCATAATACGCCTCGGCTCATTTGATCTCGTTCAATGGCTTCAAACAAAGCCGTAAAATTCCCCTCACCAAAACCGTCATTGCCTTTGCGCTGAATAATTTCAAAGAAAATTGGCCCAATCACATTTTCAGTAAAAATTTGTAGCAGTAATTGTTCTTTGCCATCTTCGATTTCACCATCAATTAAGATTTTATTTTTTTCCATACGAGCAATATCTTCGCGATGACCATGGATGCGATCTTTGATCATTTCATAATAAGTGGCTGGAACGGTTAAGAATTTAATTTCACGCTGCTTTAACCCTTCGATGGTTTTATAGATATCGGCGGTAGTCATCGCAATATGCTGGATCCCCTCGCCTTTATACTCTTTTAAATACTCTTCGATTTGCGATTTGTCATCTTTTGATTGGTTTAAGGGAATTTTAATTTTACCGCAGGGGCTAGAAAGTGCATAACTTGTTAGCCCCGTTTTTTGACCTTCAATATCAAAATGACGTATTTCAAAAAAGTTAAAAATATCTTTGTAAAAATTGGCCCATTTATCCATTTCACCTTGATACACATTATGGGTGAGATGATCAATGACTAATAATCCCTCACCAATAGGGTGCTGGGAAGTGTTTGGTAGTGGTATAAAGTCATGATCGTAAATCGTATCGTTGTCATAACGATCGACAAAATACAAAAGACTGCCACCAATGCCATAAATGGCTGGGATTTTTAGTTCATCTTTGCCCGTTTTGCCTTCTAAAAAAGGCTTGGCACCTTTTGATACCGCATGATCAAAGGCTTTTTCTGCGTCTTTAACGCGAAATGCCATTGCACATGCACAGGGGCCATGTTCTTTGGCAAAATGCATCGCATAACTATTGGGTTCTTGATTGAGAATAAAATTCACATGACCCTGACGGTAAAGGGTAACTTGTTTGGTGCGATGTTTGGCAATCGCCGTAAAATGGAGCTTCTCTAAGAGGGCTATTAATTTTTCAGGTTCTTCACTTGCAAATTCAACGAATTCAAACCCATCGAGTCCCATGGGATTGTCGCGCTGCGTCGGTTGTGTGGTGGTGAGTGTTGTTTTCATTGATTTCTCTTCCTTATTAAGTAGTGCCGACTAACTTATCTCCATCATCCTGTGTTCATAAAATAGAACAATGCTAGTTAAAAGTAAAAAATGATCATGAATGATTCCAAACAGAGTTTTATTTTGTTAATTTACAAAACCACCCTAGCCTCTAAAGGAGAAAGCAGATTGACTGGTTCATCTTTAAATAAAGTATTTGGTGGGGCAATGCTCGTAACAGGTACTTGCATTGGCGCGGGGATGTTGGGTTTGCCTATTTCAACGGCGGCTAGCGGGTTTTATCCCTCAGCACTCGCCTTTGTGTTTTGCTGGGCAATAATGACCACCAGCGCCTTGTTTATGTTGGAAGTATCGCTTTGGTACCCTGAAGAAACCAATTTGATCACAATGGCCAAATCGACATTAGGTAAAGCGGGTGAAAGCATCGCCTGGATCTGCTATGTGCTGTTCTTATATGCCCTAATGGCAGCCTATACCTCTGGCGCTGCTGGGATCATTGGCGAAGGCTTAATAAAACTTGGACTCAATGCTAAATGGGGTATTTGGATCATCGTTTCATTGTTTGCCTTCGTGGTTTATCTTGGGACTAAGTGCGTCGATTGGGTAAACCGTTTACTCATGCTCTTTTTAGTGTGTGCTTATATTGCTTTAGTCGTCAATGTCGTGCCAAAAATTTCACCGACCATGCTAAGTGAAGGGCACCCTAAATTTTTATTATCCACAGCGCCTTTGATTGTCACTTCGTTTGGTTTTCACCTGTTGATCCCAAGTTTGAAAAATTATATGCATGGTAACGTGAAGGGATTAAGACTTGCCATTATTTTGGGAAGCTTGTTGCCGTTGGCAGTCTATTTGCTTTGGGAACTTCTCGTATTAGGTGTCATCCCCGTGTCAGGTGATAAAGGCCTGATAGCGATGATGCATGCAGAGAAAAGCTCAGGAAAACAAGCGGTAGTCGAACTGACACAACTATTGAGTCAACTGTTACACAATCCGCGGATCAATGTGTTTGTGAGTGGTTTTGCTCTATCGGCCATCTTAACGTCGTTTATTGGTGTGGCTTTAGGACTATTTGATTTTTTTGCAGATGGTTTTCATATTAAGAAAACGCTTATCGGGAAAATGGTTTTGGCTTTCTTAACCTTTTTACCTCCCGTTTTGATTGCCATTTACTGTCCACAATTTTTATTAGCTCTGCACTATGCCGGGATGTTTGCCGCCGTACTGCTCATTATATATCCCGTGTTAATGGTTTGGTGGGGCAGATACCGCCTTCCCAACGTTGCATCAGGCTATCGTGTGATGGGAGGCAAACCTTTGTTGATCCTCACGTTACTATTTGGACTCGGTGTGGTAGCGTTGGAAGTATTTGATCACCTTAAGATGTTACCTGAGCCATTTGTATCTGACAGATTATTTGATTAAGGAAAAGGAAATGTCCTTTGATCCAAGCCATTTAGTGAAGCCTGCTATCTTACAGCTTAAACCTTATCAGCCAGGTAAACCGATTGCGGATGTCAAGCGAGAATTGGGTTTAACTGAGGTGATAAAAATTGCTAGCAACGAAAATCCGTTAGGCTTTAGTGCTACCTTAGCAGAAAAGCTTATCGCGGCTTTTCCTGAGATCATGCGTTATCCTGATGGAGGTTGTTTAGTGCTAAAAGCAGCACTATCTAAACACCTGAATGTACCAGAAAATTGTTTGTTGATGGGCAATGGTTCTGAAGATGTATTAAGGCTGCTGTTACAAGCCTTTGTGTGGGGTGATAAACATCTGCTGATTTCGCAATATGGTTTTATTGCCTATAAAATATTAGCACAAGGGCTTGGGATCAGCGTTAAAGAAATTCCAGAATCCCATTTTCAAGCCGATCTACCGGCTATTCAAGCGGCAATAACTCCTGCCACCGGCATGATTATTTTAGCGAATCCCAATAATCCAACCGGTACCTATGTCACTGAAAAAGCGTTTAAAACTTTTTTAGATAACATTCCGCCACACGTATTGGTGGTTTGTGATGAAGCTTATTATGAATATGTTGTAGAAAAAGATTACCCACAAACGCTTCAATGGCAAAAGCAATATCCAAATTTGATTGTGACCAGAACTTTTTCAAAAATTTATGGTCTAGCAGCTTTGCGCGTTGGCTATGGTATTGCTCATGAAGCGATTATTGATTTGGTTAATCGTATTCGTCAGCCGTTTAATGTAAATCATCTTGGGCAAGTTGCAGCAACCATTGCCTTGGCGGATCAAGATTTCGTTAAGCAAGGAATTTGGTTAAATGAACAGGGTAAAAAACAATACTATGTTAAGCTGCAAGAGTTAGGTTTACATTATATTCCAACGGCGGGTAATTTTATTCTTGTGGAATGTAAACAATCGGGCAAACACATTTATCAAGCTCTACTAGAGCAAGGTATTATTGTGCGTCCAATGGATCCTTATGGGCTTGATAAATATCTGCGGATCACGATAGGTACAGAACAAGAGAATAATGCTTGCATTCAAGCATTAGAGCGTATTTTGGCGAAGGAAGTGGTTTCATGAATGAATTAATCGGTAAACATTGTAAAGCGTGTGAGGGTGGTACCTCTCCTTTAGATAGTAAAGAAACCGAGTACTATTTAAAAAAATTACAAGCAGGTTGGGAATTGGGGGCAGAGGGCAAGTATATTCAACGCAAGTTTGCTTTTAAGAACTATTACCACACCATGTCCTTCGTCAATGCTTTGGCTTATATCGCCAATATGGAAAATCATCATCCCGATTTAGAAGTGTCCTATAACCGTTGTGTGGTGAAATACACCACACATGCCATTGGCGGGTTATCGGAAAATGATTTTATTTGTGCAGCAAAAACAGATGCATTACTGCCCGAATAACTATCGTGATAAAGAGAGTTTAGTTTTACGTTCAGCTGTTTCTTTTTCTGCAGAAGTGACTACAGGCTTTTGAGAGGCTTGATATAACAATTTGGTCTGTTGCGGTAAATTAACCGGGGTGCTGTCTTCGATAACACTTCTGTGTAATGTTATGTTTGCCGTTGTTGAACTACATTGTATGAAGCCTAAAACGCCAGCGGTAGTTGCCATTCCCATTAATAAAGAAACAGGTAAAGTAAATTCCCATGCCAATGCACCAGCAACGATCGCTACTGCAGTGCCTAAGAGTACAAGTGCGGTTACTGTTTTGGAAGAGGTGTGAACAGGCATTGTTGATGGTATTGGTGGTGGAACTGGTTTGGTTGAGAGGGGCGTTTTGATTGATTGACGAATAATCGGTAATGCCCACTCGGCCCAAGTGCTTTTAGCGACTTGACGGTTATTTTCAAATAGTTGATTATTTTTGATATACACATCAATCGGGCTGCCATTGCGATCCATGCCTTTAATATAAAAGCTACCAAATTGCCCACTAACTCCATACACAAGTTTTTCACCCTTACGAGAAAGCGTTTGTGCACTCTGGCCTTTTTGCATTTGTTTTAGAACATCAGCTGCCAAAAGAAAAACGGTGTCCTTTTCAGCAGATTTTGCTGGTGTTGATTGTATCGACTTGACGTCTGGCCACGTTTGCATCAGCGTGTTTCTTTTTCCTAGAGCGAGTCTTGCTTTTTGAACTTGCGAATACAGTTTATCGGGATCAACCATTAAATCCGCTTTCCCTTCTGCACTAAAAAGTTCATTGCGTAATTTCATCCACAGCTTACCGAGCTTATTCGTGCCAGAGCCATCATTGCCCCAACCCCAAATGGTTTCATTTCTTTCACCGGTATCTTCAACTAAACAGCTATTCGTTGTGCTAAGGAGCTCTGTTGCAATAGAAGGGTGTTGTTCACATTTTGCGCGTAATGCTTTTTCCATCACCTGTTCATTTTGCGCATACCATTGCTTCTTTTGCGCATCATTCCAGTTCTTGGTCCATTCTCTCGCAACGGTCAATGCGTCAGCAGGCCCATTGCCACGTACCTTCACTGCTTGTAAGAAGGCTTGTCTTTTGTCATTAGTGGGATCGGGAGCAGCAAATTTTTGCGCTTGGAAAAAGTGTTCGGTGGTGGGATAGTTAACCCCATCAATGATAACGGGATGTTGTGAAAAATTGACTAAAGAATAGAGGGGGCGGGCTTTGTCATAAAAAGGGGTGACTGCAATGTGAGTACCTGGAAGAGCAAAAGAAGTCATAAAGGATCTCCTGAGAAAAGCTTGCAGGAGTATAACATGATAGTTTGATAACTTGAATGATTCAGCAAGTGTATTTGTTAGCTAAAAAACTAAAAGATCGTTGGTATTACAAAAACCGATCTTCTTGATCTTTAGGCTTGGGTGCAAATAATGGCTCGTGCATACCTTGGCTTCTGGCTTGCAGAATTAAATCCATTAAAGGAAGTTTGGATAAACCAAAGAGTTCACTGAAATTCTGAATAACAAAATACAACGGTTGAAAAATATCAATGCGATAAGGTGTGCGAAACGCTTCAATCACTTCTAAAGGTTTACGTTGCGGTTCATTGCTATCGAGACAATATTGCGATTCGCCAAATGACGACAAAATGCCACCGCCATAAATCTTTAATCCTTTGGCTGTTTCAATTAATCCAAACTCAACGGTAAACCAATAAAGCCTGGCAAGCATGACTCGGTCTAGATGATTCGCCTGCAATCCTAATTTGCCATATTCATGCATAAATTCTGCGTAAACAGGCAGTGTGATCAAAGGACAATGGCCAAATATTTCATGAAAAATATCGGGCTCTTGGATATAGTCGAGTTCTTCGCGAGTGCGAATAAAGGTGGCGGCAGGAAATTTTTTATTGGCCATCAGCTCAAAAAAAGCTTGAAAGTTAATCAAAGCAGGGACGGGAGCCACTTCCCAGCCGGTTAAGGCTCGCAGGCGTTCATTCACTTCAGGGATCTGAGGAATATGATCTTTGGTTAAACCCAGTGCTTGAATGCCATCGAGATATTCCTGACATGCCCGATTTTCAAGTAATTTCATTTGCCTAACGTAAAGATCGTGCCACACGCTATTTTCATCAGCGGTATAGGCAACAAATCCCTTTTCATTAGGCTGTTTTGAAATATACTTGGTTTTTTTCATGACATTACACTTAAGTAGTAAATAACACAGAACAACCCAGGTAATATCGGACATTTTTTGATTAGGATCAAGTGGTATATGAGATTCTATGATTGGGACGACACCTGTCTTCGCTAAAGCTACGACAAGTGTCGTCCCGGACATTAGCTCAGAACGCTATTTCTGGCACTTCATTAGGCACTATCAGCTTCCCAGCAGTTTTTGCTTTGATTTCATCCACACTTACCCCAGGGGCGCGCTCTAATAAATGAAAAGCGCCATCGATCACTTCCATTACGGCTAAATCCGTCACAATCTTTTTCACGCAATGCACGCCCGTTAATGGCAAAGTACACTTAGGGAGTATTTTTGATTCGCCTTCTTTATTGGCATGTGCCATGGCGACAATAATATTTTGGGCACTGGCGACTAAGTCCATCGCGCCACCCATACCCTTAACCAATTTGCCAGGGATCATCCAAGAGGCAATATTGCCATGTTGATCGACTTCAAAAGCGCCAAGCACGGTTAAATCGATATGGCCGCCTCGGATCATGGCAAAACTGTCGCTAGATGAAAAAAAGCTTGCGCCGATGCTGGCAGTAACGGTTTCCTTGCCTGCATTGATTAAATCAGGATCAACAGTTGCTTCAGTGGGATATTCACCCATCCCCAATAGTCCATTTTCAGATTGTAAACAGACTTCTATTCCTTTGGGGATATAATTAGCTACTAGCGTAGGAATACCAATTCCTAAATTCACATAGTAGCCATCTTTTAATTCTTGTGCGATCCGCATCGCAATTTGTTCACGGGAGAGTGCCATACTTGCTCCTTATTTTTTGAGCATTTTACGTTCAATGCGTTTCTCGAAAGTGCCTTTAATCACCCGCGTCACATAGATACCGGGTGTATGAATAAAATCGGGATCGAGTTCACCCGCCTCCACGATTTCTTCAACTTCGGCAACGGTGATTTTGCCAGCAGTTGCCATCATGGGATTAAAATTGCGTGTGGTTTTGCGATAAATTAGATTACCCATGGTATCGGCTTTGTAAGCTTTGATTAAAGAAAAATCCGAGGTCAAAGATTCTTCTAAAATATATTTTTTTCCATGAAACTCATCAACCCGTTTACCCTCGGCTATCACCGTACCAAAACCCGTGGGGGTATAAAATGCGGGGATCCCAGCGCCACCTGCACGGATTTTCTCAGCAAGTGTACCTTGGGGAGTTAGCTTTACTTCCATTTCACCGCTCAATAAGAGCTGTTCGAATAGCGCATTCTCACCCACATAAGAAGCAATCATGGTTTTAATTTGGCGTTTTTCCAGCCAAGTGCCTAATCCAAAACCATCGACCCCTGCATTATTAGAGATGCAGGTTAAGCCTTTTATGCCCATCTCATATACTTTATGAATTAATCCTTCAGGTATACCGCATAACCCAAAGCCACCCACCATCAACGTCATGTTATCTTTAAGGCCAGCAAGTGCCTCATCATAAGAGTGAACAACTTTATTGAAACCTGCCACACTTAACTCCTTAGTTTCGTTTTGCGATCATGGCTTTTGCCACTTTTGATCGGTTAGGTTGTTGTAACGCTTGGAAAATAAACTCACTTGCATCAACTAATTTATCTAAAGAAACGCCCGTATCGAGCCCCATACCCTGCAACATATAAACAACTTCTTCTGTTGCGACATTTCCTGTCGCGCCTTTAGCATAGGGGCATCCTCCTAAGCCGCCAGCTGAGCTATCGATGGTGCGAATGCCAAACTCAAGACAGGGCACAATATTGGCCAATGCTTGGCCGTAAGTGTCATGAAAGTGAACGGCCAATTCTTGGATAGGAACACTCATTGCCACCGCTTTAACCATGGCAAGGGCTGCTTTGGGTGTGCCCACTCCGATAGTATCTCCTAACGATATTTCATAACAGCCGGCAGCCGATAATGCTTCGGCAACGTTAACCACTTGTGGAAGAGGAACATTCCCTTCATAAGGGCATCCTAACGTACAAGAAACATAACCTCGCACGCGCACGCCTTCTTTAATGGCGCGTTCACAAAGCTTAGCATATTCGCTTAAACTTTCACTAATTGAGCGATTAATATTTTTTTGTGAGAACGTTTCAGAGGCAGCGGCAAAGATCGCAATATCTTTGACATGACATTGGAGTGCATTGTCTAAGCCTTTTTCATTGGGCACGAGCACTGGAAAGTGAGCAAAGGGATCATTGGGTAATGCTTTAACAACTTCCACATGATCTGCCATTTGCGGTACCCATTTAGGCGAAACAAAACTGGTTGCTTCAATCGTACGTAAACCCGCTTTTAAGAGTCGTTGAATAAAGTCGATTTTAACCTGGGTTGGTAAAATGGTTTTTTCATTTTGTAAACCATCACGCGGACCTACTTCGACAATGTTTATTTTAGTTTGCATAATGTTAGCTCATTCAAAATCAATTAATTCACAGCCTTCTTCAACTTGATCGCCGATGTTATAACGCACTGCTTTAATCACAGCCTCAGAAGGTGCGGCAAGGGTGTGTTCCATTTTCATGGCTTCTACCGCTAATAATTTTGTACCATTGGTTACCTTGTCGCCTGCTTTTGCCCATATTTTGGTAATGATCCCAGGCATGGGTGAGCGAATGGCGAGATGCAGCGTATCTTCAGCTGCAGTATCTTGGTTTTTGCTGACAAGCAAAAATGCCCAGGCTTGTTCTTGATAGATGAAATCGACAGATCCCGCATCACCGTAATAAGGCACCCTTGTTTGATGGTTAGGAAGACTAATATGAAGGCCATCGTTTTGTAAATGACCGCTTATTTTAATTATTTGATGATCGTCGGTTGTGACAAGTAACGAAATGCCTGTATCACTTGTCGGTAAATGCTGGACATAAACAATGTACGGTTTGTCTAAAAAATAAAGGGTTATGTTTTCAATGCAATCCATATTTAAACGCCATGCTTGCGTTAGGTGCCATGGGGAGTAAGGATCAGCATCTCTTAGGGTGACAATTGCATGGCGGCGCTTAAAAATCACAATCAGTGCAGCAATTGCGAGTTGCGCAGGAGAAGGCGTTATTGCTTTTGGAATAAATGCATTTAAAGTTTGTTCCAAGGTTTGTGTATGGACTTGTCCTTTTGTAAATTCATGACTTTGTAAAATATTGCGTAGAAAATCAATGTTGGTAGTCATTCCCACTAAGTGATAAGACGATAATATTTGATAAAGAGCGCTAATGGCTTCTGTTCTTGTCGGGGCATGCACAATGAGTTTTGCCAACATTGGATCAAAGTGAATGCCAATTTTATCTCCGATTTGAATACCGCTATCGAGGCGATAAGCTATACCTTCGGGTAAAAAGATATCTTTAATATTTCCTGTAACCGGCAAAAATCCATGGCTTGGATCTTCAGCATAAATTCTGGCTTCCATGGCATGACCATCACAGGTGATCTTTTCTTGGGTAAGAGGCAATGGGTGCCCTTCTGCAATTCGAATTTGCCATTCAACCAGATCAAGCCCTGTTACCATTTCAGTCACAGGATGTTCAACTTGTAAACGGGTATTCATTTCCATGAAATAGAATTCATCGTTACCAGCATACAGAAATTCAATGGTTCCCGCGCCCAAGTAATCAATGGCATTGGCAGCATTGATTGCTGCGGTATAAAGCTGTTGCTTAGTTGCTTCGTTGATATGGATTGCGGGGCTTTCTTCGATGACTTTTTGATGACGACGTTGCAATGAGCAATCGCGTTCAAACAGGTGCACAGCATTCCCCTTTGAATCGCGAAAGATTTGAATTTCAATATGCCTGGCAGCGGTTAAATATTTTTCAATAAACAGGGTATCATCGCCAAAACTCGCTAAACTTTCACGTTTGGCACTCTCGATGGCATCGATGAGGTTTTGTGCATCGTTGACAATGCGCATGCCTTTTCCGCCACCGCCTTTGGCCGCTTTTAAAATCAAAGGATAACCAATTTGTGTGGCCGCTTGTTGTAGATCTTGCACACTTTGCGAAGTGCCTTCATAGCCTGGCACAACGGGAACTCCCGCTTGACGCATTATTTTTTTAGCTTCGTCTTTCGCGGCCATTTTTGCAATGGCATCATTCCCTGGGCCAATGAAAATCAGTTTTTCATTTTGGCAACGCTTAGCGAAAGCAGCATTTTCAGATAAAAAACCATAGCCAGGATGGATAGCATCCGCATGACTTTGCTTAGCGGCATCAATGATTCTGTCAATCTGTAAGTAACATTTATCGATAGCTGCGCTACCAATGCAAAAAGCTTCATCGGCTAATTGGGCATGCAAAGCATTTTGATCTTCAGTTGCATACACGGCAATCGTATGAATGCCTAAGCGCTTGGCTGTGCGAATGATACGACAGGCTATTTCGCCGCGATTGGCGATTAATAATCGAGTGATTGGTTTTATTTCGTTTTGGACCATGATGGCTCTCTTTTTTCTAAAAAGGCTTTTAAGCCTTCTTGACCTTCGTTTGAAACACGGATGGTCGCAATGGTTTTGGCGGTCAGACTTACCAGTTGCTCATCAATCTTGAGTAATTGGAGTTCATCAATTAGATCGTTGATGGCGACTTGCGCTTGAGGGCCATTTTTTAAAAGACACTGGATCATGTCATGTTCAGCTGTTTCTAATGCCTCTTTTGCAACAACTTCATGACAAAGGCCCATTTGCTGTGCACGCATGGCATCAAAAGATTTGGCGTTCAGAAAATAAGCGCGTGTATTACGTTGGCCAATCGCCTTAACGATATAGGGGCTAATGACAGCAGGAATGAGGCCTAATTTAGCTTCTGAAAAACAAAACTGTGCAGTATTTGCTGCAATCACAATTTGACAACAGGCAATTAAACCGACACCTCCACCATAGGCATTACCTTGGACGATAGCCAGGGTGGGTTTACGAAAACGATGAAGTTGATACATCAATTGCGCTAAAGCATCGGCATCTTTTAAGTTGGCCATTTCATCAAACTGGGCCATTTTTTGCATCCAAGCAATATCAGCACCTGCCGAGAAGTGTTTGCCATTGCTTTTTAAAACTACTAATCTGACTGATTTGTCATTGGATAATTCGTTTAAGGCTTTGGTCATTTCTGCAATCATGTTGTCATCAAAAGCATTATGAACATCGGGTCGATTAAGGCTCAAGGTTGCAACGCCGTTTGCATCAATTTGCACCAAGATAGCAGCGTATCCAAAAATCATATTCTAAATATTCCATACTCAGTATTATCAATAGGTGCATTTAAACAGGCCGATAAAGCAAGTCCTAAGACATCTCGTGTTTGCAAAGGATCAATCACGCCATCATCCCAGAGTCTTGCGCTAGAATAATAAGGATGACCTTGCTTGTCATATTGCTCGGTGATTTTTTGGGTGAAGGCCTGTTCTTCATCTTGTGGCAAGCTCTGCCCATCTTTTTCCATTTTAGCTTTTTTCACTTGCACTAACACGCTGGCTGCTTGTTCTCCACCCATCACGGAGATGCGCGCATTTGGCCACATCCATAAAAAACGGGGATCGTAAGCTCTGCCACACATGCCGTAATTGCCCGCACCAAAACTGCCGCCGACGATAACTGTTAATTTAGGTACTTTGGCACAAGAAACGGCCATCACCATTTTCGCGCCATCTTTTGCGATACCGCCTGCTTCATACCGTTTACCGACCATAAAGCCTGTGATGTTTTGTAAAAAGATCAGCGGAATTTTTCGTTTTGCACAAAGCTCAATAAAGTGCGTGCCTTTTTGTGCTGATTCGCTAAATAGAATGCCGTTATTCGCGACAACGCCGACGGGATAACCATGAATATGCGCGAACCCACAAATTAAGCTGGTGCCATAAAGCGCTTTAAACTCATGGAATTCAGATCCATCGACTAATCTTGCAATGATTTGCTTCATATCCATCGGGATACGAAGTGAAGTAGGGATAAGGCCATAGAGTTCATCAATAGGGTATAACGGTTCTTTGGGTTCTTTTAAGGGTAATTGAATGGTCTTTTTGCGCGCAAGATTTTTAATGCAATCTCTTGCAATCATCAATGCGTGTTCATCATTTTGCGCATAGTGATCAGAAACGCCTGAAATTTTACAGTGCACATCTGCGCCCCCCAATTCTTCTGCTGTGACGATTTCACCGGTTGCGGCTTTTACCAACGGTGGGCCCGCTAAAAAGATGGTTGCTTGACCTTTCACCATAATACTTTCATCGGCCATGGCAGGCACATAAGCGCCGCCTGCTGTGCAAGAACCCATAACAACCGCAATTTGGGGGATCCCTAAACTGGACATGGTTGCTTGATTAAAAAAGATGCGGCCAAAATCATCTTTATCGGGAAAGACCTCATCTTGATGAGGGAGATTGGCACCACCAGAATCGACTAAATAAATGCAAGGCAAATGGTTTTCTTGGGCGATGGTTTGTGCGCGCAAATGTTTTTTAACGGTAATAGGGTAGTATGTGCCGCCTTTAACCGTAGCATCATTAGCAATGATCATACATTCAAGGCCGTGTACTCTACCAATACCGCAAATAAGTCCGCCAGCAGGAATGTCTTCGTCATAAAGATTAAAACCAGCAAAGAGCGATAGTTCTAAAAAGGCTGAACCTGGATCAAGTAACTTATTAATGCGTTCTCGTGGTAATAACTTACCGCGACTTCGGTGCAGGGCTTGAATTTTTTCACCGCCACCTTGGGACAGTTGGTGGCTTTTTTGTTTTAGATCGCCAACCTGTGCAAGCATTGTATCCGTATTTTTTTGGTAGTCATCTGATTTTTGATTTAAGGTATTTTTGATGATTGGCATAGGTTATCCATCCACTTCGATTGCCATTGCAGTGGCTTCTCCGCCGCCGATACAAAGAGCTGCGACGCCTCTTTTAAGACCTCGTTCTTTAAGTGCATAAATTAACGTGCTGATGATTCTTGCGCCTGAGGCACCAATGGGATGTCCAAGCGCACAAGCGCCACCATGGACATTCACTTTATCACGAGGAATATGTAGTGCTTGCATAGCAGCGAGTGTGACAACGGCAAAGGCTTCATTGATTTCAAATAAATCGACATCTTCAACTTTCCAATTCACAGCAGCTAACACTTTTTCAATCGCTGCAATGGGGGCTGTTGTGAACCAACCAGGTTTATTAGCGTGACTTGCATGCGCTAAAATGGTCGCAAGCGGTTTCATGCCACGGCGTTTTGCTTCGCTTTGTGTCATCATCAAACTTGCGGCGGCGCCATCGGAAATGGCGCTTGAGTTGGCAGCAGTTACCGTGCCATTTTCTTTAAAGGCAGGTTTGAGGGTTGGGATTTTTTCAGGTTTTGCTTTGCTGGGTAATTCGTCTTCAATAATGTCGACGGTTCCCATTTTACTGGTTATTTGGATTGGCACGATTTCGTTTTTGAAGAAGCCCTTTTGTGCGGCTTGTTGCGCCATCGATAGTGATTCGAGCGCAAAGCTATCTTGGGCTTCTCTGGTCAGTTGATATTTCTGTGCGCATTGTTCAGCAAAGACACCCATCAGTTTACCTTTATCATAGGCATCTTCTAAACCATCTAAAAACATATGATCATAAACGGTGTTATGTCCCATGCGGTAACCTTGGCGTGCACCGGGTAATAAATAAGGAGCATGGGACATGCTCTCCATGCCGCCAGCAACGATGATGCGTTGGCTGCCAGCTAACAATAGATCATGGGCAATCATCATTGCTTTCATGCCGGAGCCACACATTTTATTGATGGTGGTGGCGCCCACACTGAGCGGTAATTTAGCACCCAGCGAGGCTTGTCTGGCAGGTGCTTGACCAAGACCTGCGGGCAATACGCAACCCATTAACACTTCATCTACTTCATCTAATGGAATGGGTAGTGAAGTAAATAAGGCTGCAATAGCATGCGCACCTAATTGTGGAGCACTAACCGTAGTGAAACAGCCAAGATATTGACCAATGGGTGTGCGTTTGCTGGCAACAATAACCACTTTTTCAGAGGTATTTTCCATGTCAGCTTAATTCCCTTCGTTAAAAAGTTCACGACCTATGATGATCCGACGAATTTCTGAGGTACCGGCGCCGATTTCGTATAATTTCGCATCACGCAACAATCGACCGGTGGGGAACTCATTCACATAACCATTGCCTCCCAGGCATTGAATGGCATCTAGTGCGACTTTCGTGGCGTGTTCAGAAGTAAATAAAATCACCGCTGCTGCATCTTTATTGTCTAATGTGTTAGAGCTATCGACATTCTTTGCTAACTGATACAAGAAAGCTCGGCTTGCAGAGAGTGCTGTATACATATCGGCAATTTTGCCTTGGATAAATTGAAATTGACCAATGGCTTTGCCGAATTGTTTGCGTTGCTGAATATAAGGAACAACGGTATCTAAGCAAGCTTGCATGATACCCACTGGACCTGCAGCTAAAATCAAACGCTCGTAATTTAAACCGCTCATTAACACGGCAGCGCCATCATTTAGGGTTCCAAGTATATTTTCTTCTGGCACATCACAATCTTCAAAGACTAGCTCGCAAGTATTGGAGCCACGCATGCCAAGTTTGTCCAATTTTTGTGCGGTTTTAAAGCCAGGCATGTCTTTTTCAATTAAAAATGCAGTGATCCCTTTAGCACGCGTTGCTTTATCTGTGCGGGCATAGACCACCAGCACATTGGCATCGGGCCCGTTAGTGATCCACATTTTTGAGCCATTTAAACGGTATTTATCGCCCTGTTTGGTTGCGCTTAAGGATAAACTCATCACATCGGATCCGCTGCCTGCTTCGCTCATGGCGAGTGCGCCGACGTATTCGCCGCTTAGGAGCTTAGGGAGATATTTCTCTTTTTGAGCTTCTGATCCATTGCGATGGATTTGGTTAACGCACAAATTGGAATGGGCACCATAACTTAAGCCAACGGAGGCAGAAGCTCGACTAATTTCTTCCATGGCAATGACATGAGCTAAGTACCCAAGTGCAGAGCCACCATATTCCTCTGCGACGGTGATCCCAAGTAAGCCGAGGGCTCCCATTTTTTGCCAGAGGGGATGTGGGAAGGTATTGGTTTCGTCAATGTGTGCTGCAATGGGCGCAATTTCGCGCTCTGCAAATTGAGTGACTGTATCGCGAATCATCGAAGCAGTTTCACCAAGGCATGAGATCATTGGGGTCATTTGACGTTCCTTTACCTAAATTAACCGCGTGACTTTGGCATTGTATATTGGTTACGATGGATTGTCTCAAGGGTTAGATTAAGAATGCAAAAAATCAGATGAAAATCCAAGATAAAGTTGCGTTAATTGTCGGCGGTGGTCAAGGTCTAGGAGAGGCAACAGCTAGGTATTTAGCTGAACTAGGTGCAAAGATTATTGTACTCGACAAGTCAGAAGCCCATGCGCAAAGCGTGGCTAAGGCAGTCAAGGGTTTGGGGATTGCTTGTGATATCACACAAGCGCAAGCGGTAGAAAACGCTTTCGCTGAGATCAATCAGCACGCCTTGTCGATCGTTGTGAATTGCGCTGGTATCGCACCGGCAAAGCGCATGGTTGGCAAAGAGGGCGCTACGCCATTAAGTCAATTTGAAGAAGTGATCCAGATTAATTTAATTGGCACTTATAATATCATGCGCTTAAGTGCTGCGCTGATGATGAGTCAAGAAAATCAAAGTGACGAGCGTGGCGTGATCATTAATACCGCTTCGATTGCCGCTTTTGATGGGCAAATTGGTCAAACTGCTTACAGTGCTTCTAAGGGAGGGATTGTATCGTTGACACTCCCTGCAGCCCGTGAGCTAGCCCGCTTTAATATACGCGTGATGACCATTGCACCCGGTATCATGGACACAGCCATGATGCAAAATATGCCGATCGAAGTACGAACAAGTTTAGTAAACCAAACGGTTTATCCTAAACGGTTTGGTTTACCGCAAGAATATGCTGCTTTGGTCGCGCATATCATAGATAATCCCATGCTGAACGGCGAAGTAATACGTTTAGACGGTGCTTTACGCATGAATGCGTAGGGGACGGCCTCTGGGCCTGGGGGCTCCCCACAAAATTATAAAATAAATAGAGTAAAATCAGATGATTATAATTCAAAAAACATGACTGGTTGCGTAGCAACCAAAGATCTCTCCTTGTAAAGGAGAGAGGCGCGTAGCGCAAGAGAGATTTTATCTTGAGAAAATCCATCTGTGCGTGCAAAGCACGCCTCTTCCCTTTACAAGGGAAGAGCAATTTGTCGCTATGCGACGTATTTCTTTCAATATTCGTGGGGATCCCTCAGCCTCTGTGCCGTCCCGGGTGGCCCCTACAGAGATTGCGCAATCAATTCTTTACTAATAATATATCGCTGAATTTCACTGGTGCCTTCATAAATGGTGGTCACGCGCACATCTCGGTAAATGCGCTCTAATGGAAAATCTTGTAAATAACCATAACCGCCATAAATTTGAATGGCTTCACGGCAAATTTTTTCAGCAGCTTCACTGGCAAATAATTTGGCCATCGATGCTTCTTTGAGGCAAGGTTTATTGGCATCTCTTAATAGCGCTGCATGATAAAGTAATTGTTTAGCAGCTTCTAATTGAGTGGCCATATCGGCTAATTTAAAACTGATGGCTTGGTGTTGATACAGAAATTTATCAAAGGCTTTTCTTTCTTTTGCGTACTGAAGGCTTAAGCGTAAAGCCTCTTCTGCCATCCCTATCGATTGTGCAGCAATCCCTAAGCGTCCGCATTCTAAGTTACCCAAAGCAATTTTATAACCTTGGCCTTGGCTGCCCAGCAGATAAGCCGCAGGGACATGACAGTCATCCAGGACAATTTGTGCAATTTCTGTGGAGTGTTGTCCCATTTTGTGTTCAATTTTAGCGACTTCAAATCCTTTCGTGCTGGTGGGGACGATAAAAGCACTTAATCCTTGATTTTTTGAGGCGGTATCGGTTTTAGCAAAAACAATGGCGATATCGGCATGTTTCCCGTTAGTCACAAATTGCTTAACACCATTCAGGACAAACGTATCTCCATGATGGGTTGCTATTGTTTGGCAATTTGCAGCATCAGAGCCTGCTTGAGGTTCACTCAAGCAAAAAGCGCCCAATTTTTCACCGCGTGCTAAAGGGATCAAAAATTGTTCCTGTTGGGCTTTGGTGCCGAACTTTAAAATGGGAGCACATACCAGGCTATTTTGGACGCTCATAATCGTTGAAATCGATCCAGAGGCTTTAGCTATTTCAATAACGCTCAAGACAAAAGCCAAGTGATCACTTTCCGATCCTGCAAATTTTTCAGGTACCAGCATGCCTAAAAAACCGGCTTGGCCTAAGGCATTAATAGCAACTTCCGGAAAAGTTTTATTTTTTTCCCATTCTTCCACAAAGGGGCGGATCATCTTTTCAGCGAGTGAACGCGTGCTTTCTTGGACCAGTAGATACTCTTCTGTTAGTAACATAGTTAACACCCTTTAACTAAACTGGCAGATTATCAACGTATCAGAATTTTACCGAGACTGTTAGAATTAGCTCACGTTTTGGGTTAAAGGAGAACTGTTAGTGAGTCATCAAACGACTACTGTCGCACATTTTGATATCCCTTATTTTTGCTACCTGGATCCCGAGGCAAATGTCTTGCAGCCATTACCCTCTTTTGCACAAGATCCTTCGCTGCTAATTAAGATCTATCGCATGATGTGGTTAATGCGCATATTTGATAAAAAAGCGATCACGTTACAACGCACTGGGAAGCTGGGTACCTATCCTTCAACGCTAGGGCAAGAAGCGATTGCAGTCGGCATTGGTGCTGCGATGCAAGAAGCGGATATTTTATGTCCGTATTATCGAGAATATGGCGCTCAATTTTGGCGCGGCGTTAAAATGGAAGAAGTGTTTCTTTATTGGGGTGGTGATGAGCGAGGGAATCATTTTGCCAATAATGCTCATGACATGCCCATCTGTGTTCCTATTGCTAGTCAAACCTTACATGCCGTAGGGATTGCCACTGCGCTCAAATTGCAGAAAAAAAAGCAAGCAGTTGTGGTTGCACTTGGTGATGGCGCAACTTCCCGAGGTGATTTTTACGAAGCCATGAATGTGGCAGGCGTGTGGGAATTACCCGTGGTATTTGTGATCAACAACAATCAATGGGCCATTTCACTGCCAAGAGAAAAGCAAACGAAAGCGCAAACATTGGCACAAAAAGCAATTGCTGCTGGAATTGAAGGGTGGCAAATCGATGGTGATGATATTTTTGCGGTTAAAGAAACACTCGATAAAGCATTAGCGAAAGCCAGAAATGGTCAAGGTGCAACGGTGATTGAAGCAATGACTTACCGCATGGGCGATCATACGACTGCCGACGATGCCAGCCGCTATCGTGATCCACAAGTGCTGGTCGCACATGAAAAGCACGATCCCGTTAAAAGATTAAAAAAATATATGATAGCTAATGGGTTGTGGGATGAGAACAAAGAGCAACAATTAATCAAAGAAGTGACTGCCGAAGTTGAAAAAGCAGTAGAAAATTTTAATGAGATTGCAATGCCTGCTCCTGAAACGATGTTTGACTATCTTTATGAAACTCTTCCTGAAGCATATTCAGCACAACGTGCAAGCGTGATAAAGGGAGACAAAGCATGACAGCTATTACTTTAGTTGAAGCGGTCGCGCAAGCCTTGGCTTATGAATTAGCGCATGATGAAAAAGTGGTTGTTTTTGGTCAAGACATTGGAGCAAATGGTGGCGTTTTTCGTGCCACAGCAGGGTTGCAAGCACAATTTGGCGAAGAGCGTGTTCGCGATACGCCTTTAGCTGAAAATATGATTGCAGGGCTCGCGGTGGGCATGGCCATTGGTGGAATGAAACCGGTTGCTGAAATTCAATTTATGGATTTTATTTGTGCCAGTATTGATCAAATTTTGTCGCATGGTAGCCGAATTCGAAACCGTACACGAGGTCGATTAAGCTGCCCAATGGTGATCCGTACGCCTTCAGGGGGCGGTATTCGCGCACCTGAGCATCATTCCGACAGTATGGAAGCGCTTTTTTCTCAGATCCCCGGGTTAAGAGTAGTCATTCCATCAAGTCCATCGAGAGCATATGGTCTGCTATTAGCAGCGATCCGTGATCCCGATCCTGTGATCTTTATGGAACCCAAGCGTATTTATCGTTTAGTTAAAGAAGAAGTGCCTGATAACGGTGAAGCACTACCATTAGATGTGTGTTTTGTGTTGCGAGAAGGTAAAGATATTACTTTGGTGACATGGGGTGCAATGGTTCACGAAACTTTACAAGTGGCACAGAAATTATCAACGCAAGGTATTGAAGCTGAAGTGATTGATGTGGCAACCGCTAAGCCGTTGGATATGGATACCATTTTGCAATCGGTTGAAAAAACGGGTCGTTGTGTTGTGATCCAAGAAGCCAATCCGACATGCTCTTTAAGCTCAGAAATTATTGCTCAACTAGCAGAAAAAGGCTTGACGAGTTTAATGGCACCGCCAATGCGAGTGACCGGATACGATACCGTGATGCCACTTTATCGATTAGAAAAATTATTTATCCCAAGTGAACAACGCATTATGAATGCGGTTAAGAATGTATTGGAGTATGCATGAAGACTTTTTTATTGCCAGATCTTGGCGAAGGATTACCGGATGGTGAAATTTCGGAGTGGCATGTCAAAGAGGGTGATGATGTAACAGCGGATTCACCGCTTGTTTCTATTGAAACGGCTAAAGCTATTGTTGAAGTACCTTCTCCGTATACCGGACAAATTGCTAAATTGCATGGCAAGAAAGGCGATATTATTTTAACGGGATCTCCTTTAGTGGATTTCAAGGTTGCTGCTCGTGAAGAAACAGGAACCGTTGCGGGCGAAATTAAAGTAGGGCATGAAGTGCTCACCGAACAAGCTATGCCTATCTCTAGTCGAGTGCAAGGCGTTAAAGTGTTGCCTGCGGTGCGTGCCTTGGCCAAAAAACTCAATGTCGATTTAGCATCGATCACGCCAACGGGCAATGATAATACTATTACAGCCGATGACGTTAAAAATGCGAGTGAAGCACTCGCTTCTGCGCCGCCGTTAGAGCCGTTACGGGGTGTACGTCGTTTTATGGCAACAGTAATGTCACAGTCTCATGCGGAAGTGGTGCCGGTCACTGTGGTAGATGATGCGGACATTACGTCTTGGGTAAAAGAAAAAGATTTTACGACCAAAGTGATTCTCGCGATGGTCAAAGCAAGTCTTGAAGAACCTGCATTAAATGCTTGGTATGATGGCAAGGCCATGGGGCGTCGTATTTTTAAAGAAGTACATGTCGGTTTGGCAATCGATACACCTGATGGTTTATTTGTGCCGGTGATTCAAGATGCGCAAATGAAAACCAAAGAACAAATTCGCAGTGAAATTGAAACGTTGAAATCAGAAGTACGAGCACGCAGCATTGCGCCTTCGAAACTTCAAGGAAGCACCATTGTGTTATCGAATTTTGGGAACTTTGCTGGTCGTTATGCAAACCCCATTGTTGTGCCACCGACGGTTGCAATTTTAGGAGTGGGTTCTTTACGGCAAGAAGTGTTGGCTTATGAAGGACAACCTGCTGTTCGATCAGTATTGCCGCTATCATTATCATTTGATCATCGCGCTGTAACCGGCGGTGAAGCCACTCGCTTTCTTTCTTTATTAATACGCCACCTCCAATAAACCCTCATCGCAATTGCGACTTGTCCGCCATAGCTAGCAACGCTAGCGACGGCGGAAGCAGGGTGACAAACTCTTATCCATGCACTATACCTAGAGTAAGCCTATTTAGGACGACTTTCTTTATTTGTTGTTAGCTAACATTTATCCAAGGAGATACGTATGCGTAAAGGATTACTAGGTGTGATTGTAGGCGTTGGCTTGATGATTGCTCAAAGCGCTGGCGCTGCTGAAATGGTGCGTTATGACAAAGCTGCAAACAACGTAAAACCAGAACAAACCGTTGCTCAAATTCAAATGGATCCTAGTTGCAAAGGTCCTCGTTGCCGCCCATGTGCGAGACCATGCGCAAAACCATGTGCAAAACCATGTGCAAAACCATGCGCTAAAGTATGCCCACCAAAACATCATCATAAACGTCATTACAAAAAGCAGTGCGGCACACATAAACATTCCAAAAAACAACATCAACACACTACACAACGTGGTCACAATGACAGTGTTGAAGAAAAGAAAATGTCAGGCAGAAACCATCCTACTGCTAGAAAAACCAGCTTTAACAATACAAACAATGACAATGGTGCATACATTGAAGAATACATTGAAGAAGTTGGTCGTGAACACCGTTAATTGAAGGTAGCAAATGTGTGTGACCTGCCGTCACACGCGTTTGTTGTTCAAAAAAGGTAAAGCAGCGTAGATCCACCTTTTAAGATAATTGAACTATTTGGGTGTGATTTTACTCGAGATATATACAGATCTTATATAATAGGTTGTGCTCCGGTTGCCGACCTTATTAAGGTGTGAGAACCTTGGAGGTTATTATGAATCATTACAAATGGGTAAGTGCACTTTTTGCAATAGCAATGGTTTCAGGTGCTGCATCCGCCATTGAAGGTGGTGGTGGCGATAGAGATTCGTCACGTGGTCCTACTTGGGATAGAGAAACGCGTGAAATGAGTCAAGGCAGATATGATGATAGATATTATTCAGATAATGAAACGCGGGCTCGTCACCAGCGTTATCGTTATGATGATGCTGAGCGTTACTCATCAGATTTTGATGTCCAAAGCAGAATGAATGACTGATATCCGCTTCGTGTGATACTTAACATCCAAGGCACTCGGTGAGCCCAAGTGCCAGTGGTTGTTATGTCAATTTTAATTAGTGAACCGGCGAATACTTCCCACTACCATTCCATTCATACATAATGTAATTGGTAGTCTTGAGGTCACCTTTGTTATCCCATTCTTTTTCGCCGAGGACTGTCTTGACTTTATTGTTGTGTAACCAATCGGCCAGTAATTGACCATCACGGCTTTTGGTTTCCTGTATTGCTTTGGCAATGGCTTGTACCGCTGCATAAGAATAAAGCGTATAGCCTTCGGGATCGATTTGTTCGTCTTTGAAAGCTTTAACCGTCCCTTTGGCGCTAGCTAATGTCCGAGGATCAATACCAAAGGTCATATAGATACCCTTTGCCATTTTGTGTCCACCAGCAGAAGTGACAAAATCGGATGCAACGATGCCATCTCCTGCAATGATAGGTGCGTTGATCTCATTTTCACGTAATTGTTTAACAAATGCTCCTGCTTCGGTATGCAAGCCTCCAAAGTAAATCACATCGGGATCTTGTTGCTTTATCTCGGCAACCAGTGCAGAAAAATCTTTGGTGCCGCGAGCAATCCCCTTAAACAAGGTGACTTTGATACGGCGTTTTTCAAGATCGGATTTAATCGTATTAGTAAGTCCTGTACCGTAGGTTTCGTCATCATGAATAAGCACAGCTTTTTTAGCTTTGAGATCGTTTGCTATAAATTTAGCAGCAACGGGGGCTTGTTGATCATCACGGCCACACATGCGAAAAATGGTTTTTAAACCTTGCTCTGTAATGGTGGGGTTAGTCGACGCTGGAGTAATCATAACAACACCCGCATCAGAATAAATTTTAGAAGCAGCTAATGTAGAGGATGAACAAAAGTGACCAATCACTGCACTGACTTTTTCTTCTTCAGCCAATCGTTTAGCAACGATTTCGGCTTGCTTGGCAGAGCATTTATCATCTGCTTTAATCAGCTCAATTTTATCGCCATTGATTCCGCCTTTGCTATTAAGATCCTCAACCGCTTTTTCAGCACCAAGCCAAAATTGATCACCAAAAGAGGCATAAGGACCTGAGAAAGGGCCTGCAATGCCAATTTTGACGACTTTATCAGCAGCAAAAACAACACTCGCATTGATCATGGCAAAAACAATAAAGCTTTTAGCTAACTTATGCATTTAACACTCCTTGTTCGATAAATTATCCTAATCTCTTACGCGCGCTCATAAAATGGGTTAGGGAGCTTCACTTTAATCTCAGCATATCCGCCTTTGAGATCGCTGTCTTGATCACCCACATTCAAAATAATATCAAAGCCTTGCATCGCAATGTGGCGTCTTGCATTTGTTTTGAAAGCTTGCATAGAAAGCTCATCATTATCGAGAGGTTTTAAAATCAGTTCTTCCCATTGCTGAAAACCTGCAGTCTTAAGATTTTTAACAGTGATTGCTAAGAGCTCAGGGGTATTAGGTCTTTCACTGATAAAGAATACGGCAACACCTTTTTCTAAAGCATGCTCATATAAGCTCTGGCTTGAGAGAAGAGGCTCTGCCGCTCCTAGCATACAAGCGCCTGTTAATGCTTGAGCATTACGCGTAAACGAGAGTCGTTCGAGATCTTTATAATTCGACAACACTGTTTCATCGATATCAAAAACGACAGCAAGTCGATTTTGTCGTGGATTTTCAAGTTGTCTATCTAAGTATTCTTTTGCTTCGGTGATTTTATGCTCAATATCGTTATGGTATTTACCTGATTGGTAATATTCACGAAGTTGTTCATGCGAAGTGCTGTGTTGAATGGGTTGTGCTGCAAAGCAGGGTAGGGCACCAAGTAATGTAACGAGTATAGCGGCTATTTTTAAATTCATATTTCTGCTCTTTACCATTGAAAACGCCAAGATTACCGCAACTCTTACCAACGAGGAAGTGGGCTACTCTGCCTCGCACGGAGATCATTCAAAAGAATGAGAGCCGTTGAAAAAATCAGGGGGATAAATAAGGCTTGGATCACGATATTACAGAAGCAAACAGCCAAGTACAGCGTCTTCAAAGAAATAGAATAATAGTTAAATGCCCCAATCAGACACAGCAGCACTGCAAAGGATACGGCAAAATCAAGCAACAATGGGAAACTGATCACAAAAAGCGTATGCCACCAATGTCCCCAGACTAATCGATGGCTTGTTAGCAAAGTTTGCAAGACATTCTGATTATCAGTCAGAAATAAAATAAAAGAAAACATTAAAGAAATTGTAAGAATGATACCAGGGATAACTAGAAACAACGTGCCACTGACCACCATTAAGGCATATAAAATACCTAACAATAAGAGCGGAATTAATTTAAATAGGGCATGTGAAATAGAGTTTATGAAGGAAAGAGGTAGCATGGATGTGATACAGTAAATGCGAAACATTAACGCACTTAAGAAGATAAATCCTAGGAGCCAACAAATGAGAGAGCTGGCAATAAAAGGGATGTTTTGACCTAATTGAATCAGATGAAATGGGGGGGTGACATCAATGAACAATTGAGGAATAAAAATAAAAATCGATGCAAGCAGCGAATAGGGCAAAGCAAGCCAAAAAATATGTTTATATAAGTGAAAGCCCTGCTGAATAATACTAAGTTTGTCTTGAGGCTCACTTTTTAAAGTAAACATACTAATGAGAGTGTCCTATTGCTAATGAATATGTAGAGTATATAGTATCTCCAATAGCAGTCACTTTTCCAACCATATAAGAGCAGATTGATGAAAGCGCTCACTATTCGCAACTTACGCAAAGTCTACCCTAATGGCACACAAGCGCTCAAAGGCATTGACCTCGAAGTGGCTGAAGGTGATTTCTTTGGTTTATTAGGGCCTAATGGCGCAGGAAAATCAACTACTATTGGCATTATTGCTTCCTTGGTGGTTAAATCCAGCGGCGTTGTCGAAATTTTAGGCCATGACCTAGATAAAAATCCCACAGAAGCCAAAATGCAGCTAGGGCTAGTGCCGCAGGAATTTAATTTCAATGTCTTTGAGCGGTGCATTGATATTTTGACCAATCAAGCAGGTTACTATGGGATCCCCTATGCCAAAGCATTCAGTCGCGCGGAATATTATCTCAAACGTTTAGGATTGTGGGATAAAGCCTATGATGCTGCCAGAACGTTATCTGGAGGATTAAAGCGACGCTTGATGATTGCCAGAGGCCTAATTCATGATCCAAAGGTACTTATTTTGGATGAGCCAACCGCAGGGGTCGATATTGAGTTGCGACGTACGTTGTGGGCTTTTCTACAAGAAATCAATGCCAAAGGCGTGACGATTATTCTGACAACACATTACTTAGAAGAGGCTGAAAGCCTATGTAAACAAGTGGCTATTATTAATCATGGTGAGTTGATTGAAAATACGTCGGTCAAGCAGCTCATGACTAAACTGCATCGCGAGACATTGATTTTAGATTTACAAGCACCGTTGCTAGAGTTGCCTTCATTGCCAGGCTTTGATGTTGTGCAAAAAGATGATATGACAATTGAAGTCAGCTTTTCAAAAGACAGTTCCATTAATCAACTTTTTGCTGCATTAACATCACTGGGTGCCCAGGTGGTCAGCATGCGTAATAAAACTAACCGCTTAGAAGAGTTATTTCTCAATTTAGTTACCAATAAATAAAGGTTACCCGTGAGTTATTTAAATTGTATTGCCTTATATACCTTAACGCGTCGCGAAATGGTGCGTTTCTTTCGTATTTGGTCGCAAACACTTTTACCTTCGCCGGTTTCAATGGTCTTGTATTTTGTGATTTTTGGAGGGCTGATTGGTCCTCGGATCGGCGTCATTGATGGTTACCGTTATATCGAATATATCGCTCCCGGATTGATTATGATGAGCGTTATCAATAATTCGTTTTCGAATGTGGTCGCTTCTTTTTTTGGTACCAAATTTCAACGTAACATTGAAGAAATGTATGTGGCTCCCATGGCCAGTTGGGTGATTTTGCTGGGGTTTATTTTTGGGGGTATCGCCAGAGGATGTTTAGTTGGCCTGATTGTGACTTTTGTTGCTTTATTTTTTACTAAACTGCATGTGCATAGTATTACGGTTATCATTCTGGTTGTTTTGTTAACGGCGATGTTGTTTTCTTTGGCGGGACTTGTGAATGCTATTTTTTCTAAGAAATTTGATGATATCAGTATTATTCCTACTTTCGTTTTAACACCGCTTACCTACTTAGGTGGGGTGTTTTATTCAGTGAATATGTTGTCGCCTTTTTGGCAAAAATTATCGCATTTGAATCCAATCCTTTACATGGTTAATGCGTTCCGCTACGGCATGTTGGGCGTTTCTGATGTGCCGGTTGAAGTCTCGTTGGTCTTTATTGGGATGTGTAGTGTCGTATTATTCTTTTGGACTTGGTATCTTCTAGAAAAAGGCACAGCGATGAAAGCATAGCAAAAATGCTCTTTTGCCTTCATTTAGAGTTAATAGTCACTAAACTCGTCTTTTTTCCAGGGCAACTGATGTCCAGAGAAATCTTTGCCAAGTTTAAAAATCGGATATTTAATCACATTAAAATAGGGTGAGTAGTCGAAATCACTGGGTGTAAATAAGCGTGGGTTGCGTTGGATCAGCTCTAGGTTGTTTTCTTCATCTTGTTTAACGAGTGGCAAGATGGGGAAATCAACAGAAGCAAAAGCATCGGCAAGCATGGAAGAGCAAATGTCTTCAGTTGGTTTTAGGGCATTGTGCTGAAAGAGAGATGAGCGCCATTTTCTGGGGAATAAACTCCATGGAAATAAAAAGCGTGCGAGATCGAATACGTGCCGCATGGCATATCTTCTACCTAAACGGCCAACCGCAAAAGCAATCACTCGATTAATATCGCTTGCCCCTAACCCTTGGGGGCGTAAGATGCGAATGTGATCGTCTTTGTATTTACTAAGAGACGAAGCAATCGTCCCTTCACCGACTTCTGTTTCAATTAAGAGTTGGGTGTCATCTGGATAAGTGCTAAAGGCTTTAATGGTTTCTTGCAAGTGCTTACCCGGGATCTCGCCAAGACGTCCGGCGTATAGGGCAGCATGCGACCAGGGGCTACGGGTAATTTGTGAAATAATGCGACTTACTCGATTACGTCCTTCGATTAAGAGCACATCACCGGGTTGTACCTCTTGGCAGATTTGTTCGAAATCACATAGATAAGCGCGTTGTGGTGGCTCATTTTTTAAAAGCCAGTGGCCTGCTTTATTTATTATCCACTCAGATACTGAAAATGCCATCGCAATTCCTTAGTTTCATATACTTAGTGTATCACCGACATCGCATTTTTGCGGCAGGGAGTAATAAATAAGTTAACAAACTTTTATGGGTAAAGCCTCGTTTCTTTTTAAGAGAGTTGTTATATAATGGCAACCCTTCGGAGAGGTGTCAGAGCGGTCGAATGAGCACGCCTGGAAAGTGTGTGTACGGTAAAACGTACCGAGGGTTCGAATCCCTCTCTCTCCGCCAGCCAAAAAATTAACCCGCTTTGCGGGTTTTTTTTTGGCTGGCGGAGAGAGAAGTGAACCCGAAGAGGGTTCGACAAATCGGCAGGATAGCCGATTTGAACGCGCTTTAGCGCGGGCAAAGCCCGAGGGCCAAGGATGGCCCGAGTTAATCCCTCTCTCTC